>NZ_CP150664.1:1359267-2718534 GCF_038024035.1 Polaribacter pacificus | reverse complement strand
CTTAATTTACGCAGATAAATGGGTTCGTATTAATTTAGTTGTATGGTTTTTTTCTCTTTTCTTTAGCTTTACAAAAGTGTGAATAAAATTCAGCATAAAAAAATCAATTTGCTATTGATTATTAACTTTTTTTTTCGTAGAATCCCAAGAACTAAAATATCAACCATTGATTACTAAAAGTACCTCAGTAAGAATACGTTATGGAGAAACCGACCAAATGGGTGTGGTTTACCATGGTAACTATGCTCAATTTTTTGAAATCGGAAGGATCGAATGGCTTCGCGCCCTTGACATTTCCTACAAAAAAATGGAAGAGAACAACACGATGCTCCCGGTGATTTCTTTACAATGCAATTTTAAAAAATCAGCCCATTTTGATGATGAAATTACAATAAAAACTACTCTAAAAAAAACCCCAACTGTTAAAATTGAATTTGACTACGAAATCCACAATCAGTTTGGTGATTTATTGTGCACAGGAAACACTGTTTTGGCATTTGTAGCAATGGACACAAAAAAACCAATGCGTTGCCCTGACTATTTACTTAAAATTTTAGGAGACTAATTGTTTAATTTGAACCTTATAAAGAGATTCAAATAGTTTAAAAATTTTAGCTGCGTCTTTTTTTCTAACGGCAATCGTATACTTACAATCCATTCCTAAATCTTGGGCAGTAATTTCTATTTGCTGATCCTTAATGATTCGCATCACCGGATTCATTAAATCATAATCAAATTGCAAGCTAAAAGAGACATCAATGGTTTTCTCTACAATCTCAGAAGCTTCTATGGCCAATTGCGCAGAGTTTCTATAGGCAGAAATTAAGCCTCCAACCCCCAATTTGGTACCTCCAAAATACCGAACAGACACCACCAACACATTGGTTAACTCAAAAGATTGAATCTGACCATAAATAGGCATTCCAGCAGAATTACTAGGCTCTCCATCATCATTGGCTCGATAACGAACTGGATCAACCCCTAATTGCCAAGCATAACAAAAATGACGGGCAGCATGATGCTTTTTTTTAAGCCCATCTAGAGCCTCTTTTATTTGATCTTCATTTAAAACAGGGAATGCGTAGCCAAAAAACTTGCTATTCCTGTCTTTGTACAGTGTTTCTTCTGATGCTGTTACTATGGTTTTATAACTATCAATCATGAGGCAGATGCGACTAAAACGATGGCTAATACCGCCAAAAAGATTCCTATTTTATTTTTTGTGCTAAAAGTCTCTTTAAAAACTAAAAAACCAATACAAGTTGATAATAACACAATTGCTAAGTTATTTACAGTGAATAAACTTGAGCTTTCAAGCCCTCCATGCTGCAAGGCTTTGATTAAAAAAACAATCGAATAGTAGTTAGGCACTCCTAAGACTACTCCTGCGATCAGATTTTTAAAACCAAATGGGCTTGGTTTTTTTATCGTTTTTACAAGCAATATAAACAAGCCAAATAAGGCTGCAAAACCAAACAAACTCCCAGAAAAAACAGCCACCTCTTCTGTTTTTACAAAATTTATTTCAATGTATTTGAGCAAAGTATCAATGGCTCCAGAACCTAAAAATAAAATAAGAGGAAGGATTAAACCTGAGCTTACCAAACTAGTTTTACTCGTTTCTTTAAGAGATGATAGGTATACTGCAAAAAGGGCTAAAATAATACCTAACACTTTAAGAAATGACAAGGACTCATCATACAACCAGACTCCAAATATAACAGGGATGACTACCGACATTTTACTGGCCACAGACGCTACTGAAACGCCGTTTTTTTGAGAAGCAAGTGCCATAACAAAAAAGATCATGACAAAGAGCAAACCCAAAATCATCGCTCCATAAAACCAAGATTCAGAAGGCAAATCTACAAAAGAGACCTGAGAATCTGTAATGGCAAAACCCAAAGTGAAGGCTACCAAATAATTAACGACTATTGCCTTTAGAGTATCTATTTTATAAACATCAAAATACTTAAAAATAACAAACAAAGAGCTAGAAAATAAAACACTCAATAACAAATACACCATGCTTATATTTTTAAATTTACTACATCTTCTTTACCTGGAACCAAATTCCAAACGTGCATTCCCAACTTTTTAGCAGTTGCCGTATTTGCAGAAACATCATCTACAAAAAGTGTTTCTTCTGGCACTAAGTCATTCTCAGAAAGCACATAATTAAATATATCTTCATCTGGTTTTCTAAAATGAATTTGATGGGACAGATAAAATTTTTCAAAACAATTTTTAAATTGCTCAAACACCTCTATACCCCAATCTTTTTGAATCCAAGAAATATGCATATCATTGGTATTGCTCAACAAAAACAGTCGATACTTTTTTGAAGCAGATAACTCTTGTATAAAACGCAATCGATGAGCAGGGAAGTCTAACAAAATTGAATTCCAAGCGGTTAATAAATCTTCTTTACCAATAGCATAAGTAATATAGAAATACTCCATAAACTGCACAGTAGTCATCAATCCTTTTTCATATGAGTACATAACAGAGATCAGTTCAGGATCTTCGTGATTCACACCAAATGCATTAAGATACTTATCGGTTGCTGGTTTATCTAAATTGATAAAAATATCACCAAAATCGAAAATAATATTTTTAATCATGCTTATACGTCTTTAATAAATCTGAATGTATTTTTTGTATTTCAAAAGGAGACCTTTTTAATATTGGAGCCTCTACTCCTTTCTCAAAAGAAACCTCTCCTTCAAAAACTCGTGCTTCATCCCAAAGGCCCTCATCTATAAAACTCTGCAAGGTTTTGGCGCCTCCTTCAATCATTACAGATTGAATTTGTTGGGATTGTAAAACCGCACAAATTTGCTGAGCTAAGGGTTTTAAATAATCAACACTCAAAAACACTAAAGGGTGTTTTCTTTGTGACTGATTTGCATACAAATGCGTATTGGCAACATCAACATCTTGATGATAAATTACTATCGTTGGTACCTGACCATTAAATACTGTTGCTTCTGTTGGTAATTGAATATTTTTATCCAGCACCACTCGGATAGGGTTTAAACCTTTCCAGTGCCTTACATTTAAAGATGGATTGTCTGCTAAAACAGTATTGGCTCCAACTAAAATAGCCTGTTCTTCTGCTCGCCATTTATGAGCAAGCTGTTGTGAGTAAACATTGCTAATCCAAACTGGTTTTTGCTTATCTTTAACTAGTGGCGCTATAAAACCATCCTTAGTTTGAGCCCATTTTAAAAGTATGTAAGGTCTGTTTTTTTCTTGTACAGTAAAAAAACGTTTGAGTTGTTCTCGGCATTGAGACTCTAAAACACCAACAGTTACAGAACAGCCTGCAGACCTTAACCTTTCAATTCCTTTTCCTGCAACCAAACTATGACTATCCACACAACCGATATACACTTTTGGTATCTGTTGAGTGACAATTAAATCTGCGCAAGGTGGTGTTTTTCCATAATGAGAACAGGGCTCTAAACTAACATAGAGCACAGCCTTTTTTAAAAGATTTTTATCCTTAACAGCGGCAATGGCATTTACCTCAGCATGTGCACCTCCATAAGCACTGGTATAACCCTCACCTATAATTACACCATCTAAAACTACGACTGCACCTACACTAGGATTTGGACGAGTACTTCCAATTCCTTTCTTTGCCAATTGCAAACAACGAAGCATGTATTTTTCGTGTTCAGTATAGTTCATATTTCTTTTTTATATCCTAAATTGCTCCAGCAAAAATAAGACATTAAAGTGAATACAGAAGCACCCTTTATTAGAGCGATAAAAGTAGAAGATAACGAGCAAATTGCAAAGGTCATAAGAGCTGTTTTAATTGAGTTTGGAGTACCAAAAGTAGGCACTGCCTACGAAGACAAAGCGCTCGAAAACTTATACAATGCCTATAGAGAAGAAAATACCATTTATTATGTTATTGAACATCAAGGCAAGGTAATTGGAGGCGCAGGAATTGCTCCTTTAGCCAATTATGAAGGCCCTGTTTGCGAATTCCAAAAAATGTATTTCTTGCCAGAAGCTAGAGGTCTTGGACTGGGAAGCAAATTAATTGAAAAATGCCTGCTAAAAGCCCGCTCTTTTGGTTTTGAACATTGTTATTTAGAAACCCTACCCTATATGGAAGCAGCAAGAGCGCTCTATAAAAAAAATGGTTTTGTTTCTTTAAACAAACCTTTGGGAGACACAGGACACTACTCTTGTAATATGTGGATGTTAAAAGAATTATAATGCAACTAAACCAATTTAAGCAGTATCTAACTTCTAAACTTCAAGAAAAATACCCTTCTACAGAAATAGAAAGTTTTTTTTATTTGTTGATAGAAGAAACCTTAGGTTTAAAAAGAATTGACATTGCTTTACAACCAGCTATTAGCATTCCAGACAATGTGTTAAGCTTTTTAAAATCTGCTGTTGATCGTTTAGAAAAACAAGAACCTATTCAGTACATTATTGGAAGCACCCATTTTTACGACCTTATTTTTAAAGTAAGTCCAAATACCCTAATCCCGAGACCTGAAACTGAAGAATTGGTTACTTGGATTTTAGAAACGGTTAGCGCTAAAAATGAACAACAGAAAAACCTTCAAATTTTAGACATCGGTACTGGGAGCGGTTGCATTGCCGTTTCTTTAGCCAAAAACCTACCGAACGCTACCATTTATGCTCTTGATGTTTCTCAAGAAGCCTTAAAAATTGCAAATCAGAACGCCAAAGACAACCAAACCAACATTCACTGTATAGAGGCTGATATTTTAAATACTCAAAATTTACAAAGCCTTTTTAAAGGACTTACCTTTGATATTATTGTATCGAATCCTCCCTATGTAAGAAACTTAGAAAAAAAAGAAATGCAGCCCAATGTTTTAGAAAACGAACCGCATCTAGCCTTGTTTGTCAACGATAATGAACCTTTAATTTTTTATAAAAAAATAGCCCAGTTAGCCAAGCAGCAATTAAAAGAAGAGGGACTTTTATTTTTCGAAATCAATCAGTATTTAGGACCTCAAATGCTAAACCTACTTCAAGAAACTGGGTTTGAGAACAACCTGTTAAAGAAAGACATCTTTAAGAATGATCGTATGACAAAATCTACGGTCAAATCACTTTAAAAGATTAAAAAAATCCCTTAAAAAGTGTAATCTTTCTCAATTGTATCGCTTACTTTTCTTTGGTTTTCTTTAGGATAATTTGAGTATTTTTGCACTATGCGAAAAGAAATTCAACTTCGAGTTCAACTCAAAGAAGAAGCCGTTGAAGGAATCTTGCTTTTAAAAGCAGCAAAACACCTTTCAATAGCACCAAGTACTATTAAAAGTATCAAAATACTTCGGAAATCTATTGATGCTAGAAAGCCTCAAATATATTTTAACTACAAAGTTGCAGTCTATATTAATGAGCCTGCTCCCGAAGAGTCAGAATATTCTTTTCAATACCAAGATGTTTCTAAGGCAAAAGAGATTCATATTATTGGTTTTGGTCCAGCAGGAATGTATGCTGCCTTGCGCTGTATTGAATTAGGTTACAAGCCTATTGTTTTAGAACGCGGAAAAAAAGTTCAAGAACGAAGAAGGGATTTAAAAGCGATTAACCAAGATCATTTTGTCAATGAAGACTCTAACTATTGTTTTGGAGAAGGTGGAGCTGGAACTTATTCGGATGGAAAATTATACACTCGAAGCTTAAAACGAGGAGACGTAAGAAGGATCTTTGAAAACTTTGTGTATCACGGAGCAACTGAGCAAATTCTCATTGATGCACATCCGCATATCGGAACCAACAAACTACCTAAAATTATCGAAAACATTAGAGCAACCATACTCAATCACGGAGGAGAAATCCACTTTGAAAGTAGAGTTGTCGATTTTGTTATCAAAAATAAAAAACTGCAAGCCATACAACTGTCTAACGGAATAGAAATGTCTGTTTCTGCTGTAATCCTTGCCACTGGACACTCTGCTAGAGACGTCTACCAATTATTACACAAAAAAGACATTGCTTTAAAGGCAAAATCATTTGCCATGGGCGTTCGAGTAGAACATCCGCAACACATTATAGACAGCATCCAGTACCACTGTAGCGGAGAACGCGATGAATTACTACCTGCAGCCGCTTATAGTTTGGTTCAGCAAGTTAACAACCGAGGGGTCTATTCATTTTGCATGTGTCCAGGAGGATTTATTGTACCAGCTGCTACAGCAAATGGCGAAGTGGTGGTTAACGGCATGTCTCCAAGCAAACGAAATAATTTGTATGCCAACTCTGGAATTGTAGTAGAAATTAATGTGGATACAGACATCCCTGCTTTTGAAAAATACGGTGTTTTAAAAGGCTTAGAGTATCAAAAAAGTTTAGAAAAACTCGCTTTTACTGCAGGAGGAAGAAGTCAGTCTGCACCTGCTCAACGATTGGTAGATTTTGTAGATGGAAACTTATCGGACAGCTTAAATCCATGCTCTTACCAGCCAGGCTTAAACTCTGCCCCACTCCACTCTTTACTACCAAAAATTATCGGAGGTAGACTTCGAAAAGGTTTTGCTGCATTTGGTGAAAAAATGCACGGATATTATACCAATGAAGCCAATATTGTCGGTGTAGAATCAAGAACCTCATCACCCGTAAACATCCCTAGAAAAGAAAACCTAGAGCACCCAGAAATTATCGGACTATTTCCTTGTGGTGAAGGTGGTGGTTATGCTGGTGGAATCGTTTCGGCTGCCATGGATGGTGAACGCTGTGCAGAAGCCGCAATTGCTCTTTTGTAAAATTAACAGAGTATTAACAGTTGAGACTTCTCTAAAATTTTATCAAATCGCTAATTTGGTAAACTATATGTTTTGCCAACAAAAGCCATGATAAACTCAAATACAGTTCATTACACCCCACACTTAAGAACAATTTTCTACGTACTAATTTTTCTCTTTTCTATAAATGGAGTAGCTCAAAATGAAAACTACCAATATACCTTGAGCTTTAAAGGTCCCGCTAAAAATAGTTACCAGGTAAAGTTAAAGATTAACAAGGTTAAAGAAACTAGTTTAACCTTAAAGATGCCCTCTTGGATGCCAGGCTACTATCAATTAATGAACTATGCTGATCAATTACAAAACATGTCAGTTAAAGACATGAAGGGCAACAAAATAGACTTTAAAAAGACAAAGAACAACACATGGGTACTCCAGAACACCAAAAACAAATCTTTAGTTCTAGAATATGAGATTATTACCCAACGGAAGTTTGTTGCAACCAGCTATGTAGATGCATCTCATGCTTATATTGTTAACACCAATACATTTTTATACCCTGACAAACAAATACAAAGCCCAGTTAGCGTTAAAATAATTCCAAATACTGCTTGGAAAAACGTGACTACAGGACTAGAAAAAATTGAAGGAAAGTCAAATGAATTTATAGCTCCTAATTTTGATATTCTATACGATTCACCTTTTTTAATTGGAAATTTAAGAGAGCTTCCCTCTTTTGAAGTTAAAGGAGTCAAACATCGCTTTATTGGCTATGATATGGGCACCTTTAATGAAACTGATTTTATAAAAAAAGTAAAAGCCATCGTAGAATCAGCATCAAATATCATTGGGGATATTCCGTATAAAGAATACACCTTTATTGCAATTGGACCCGGCCGAGGTGGTATTGAGCACTTAAACAATACAACCATTAGTTTTAACGGCGACGGTTTAAACAATCCCAAGGGGATGAACACCATGCTTAATTTTTTAGCACACGAATATTTCCATCATTATAATGTCAAGCGAATAAGACCTTTTGAATTAGGTCCCTTTGACTATGACAAAGGAAGTAAAACAAATTTATTATGGGTAAGCGAAGGGCTATCTGTCTATTATGAATACCTAACAGTTACCCGAGCTGGCTTAAAAGATGAAGCCACTCTTCTTGCTAATATAGAAGCAAATATCAACACTCACGAAAATAACCCTGGTAGACTTCATCAATCCTTAACGCAAGCAAGCTTTAAAACGTGGAAGGACGGACCATTTGGAGCTTCTGGTGACGACAAAAACAAGAGCATTTCATATTATGAAAAAGGCCCTATTATAGGTATGCTCTTGGATTTTAGCATCCGAGAAGCAAGTCAAAATAAAAAATCATTGGATGATGTTATGCGCTACTTATATTGGCATTATTACAAAGAACTAGGGAGAGGATTTACAGACGCAGAGTTTGAAGAAGCTTGTGAAACTATTGCAGGAAAATCGCTTACAGAAGTTTTTGAATATGTATACACCACAAAGTCTATTGACTACAATAGCATATTAGGAGCAGCTGGTCTAGAAATAAATATGACAAACTTAAATCGTAAGACAAAAAAATTTAAGATTAAAAAATTAGAAAAAGCAACAAAACTGCAAACTGAAATTTTACAATCTTGGCTAGGGAAATAGTCTATCAAGATTAAAAAAAGAATATATTTGCAAAAATTCTATCTTGTTAGAAAGCGAGTTATGACGAAGAAAAGAAAAACGAAAAGAAAATCAAAAACCAAGTTACTACACCAATACTATTCGTATACTGGGTTTTATAATTTTATTGGCAAGAGTTTAAAAAAATCGATCGTCCCTGTGGTTTTAGTAGTGGTTGGTATTGTGCTTTTTAACAAGTACGTATTCAACATCAACGAAGGCCTTCAGACCATAACAGAGACCTACTCTAGAACTGGAATTCTTATCATCTTTTTTATTTCAGAATCTATCCTAGGTTTAATTCCACCAGAAATTTTTATTGCCTGGTCTAAAAAAACAGACGACCCAGTTATTACCTTAACCATTTTAGCGTTGCTGTCCTATACCGGTGGTATTATCTCTTATTTTATAGGAAAAGCTGCATTGCATATACAAGTCGTTAAAAATTGGCTGGAAGTTAAAATGGCTAAGCACTTAAAAAACACCAGTAAATGGGGTGGTTTTTTAATTGTTGTAGGCGCACTACTACCAATACCTTTTTCTATTACTTGCATGGCTGGAGGACTTATTAAATATCCTTTAAAAGGGGTTCTTTTGTTTGGTTTATTCCGATTTGCTCGATTTGCCATTTACGCTTTGGCAATTTTTCAAATGGTAGATTAATAAAAATCAATACCTTTATCCCATGGGATTAACAAATAACGACATATTTAAAAAATTACGTGTAGCTCACAAGCTGCGTGATACAGATATTATTGACATCTGTAAATTAGTAGATTTTAAAGTTTCTAAAGGAGAGCTTGGTGCCTTTTTTAGAAATGAAGATCATCCAAAATACATGGAATGTGGTGATCAGATTTTACGAAACTTCTTAAACGGTTTGATCATTCATCTAAGAGGTCCAATGCCTCCAAAAAATGAAAAACCAATCAAAAAATAAATTTTTAAAACACAACAATGAAAAAAATATTTTTAAGCATTCTTTGCTTTAGTCTATTAGCACTTAGCTCATGTAAAAATGAGCCAACAGTAGCTAAAGATAGCTTTACCGTATCTGGAACACTAAAAGGATTGGATACCAAATTTATGATGACTAGCTATACAGGACCTGACGGTAATCGAGTATCAGATTCTGTGTTTGTAGAAAATGATCATTTTAGCTATACTGCAAAAATCAAGGAGCAAACATCTATCGTATTTTGGCCAAATGTAGAAAGCACTATCAAAAGAACTGGCAGAGGCTACTACCCCGCTAAATCTTCACAATTTCAATTTCTTGCAGGACCTGGAGATCAAATAGAATTTAAAGGAGTGGTTACTGATTTTATTGATGCATATCCATCAGGTACTGACGCAAATAATGACTTAGCTATTATCAACAAGCAAGTTTATCCTTTAATGAATCAGTCGGTTAACATAATGCTTAAAAAGAATCTATTAGACAAAGAAGACCCTAAACATGAAGTTTATCAAGATTCTATTGATCAATTAGATGCTAAGGTTGTTGCATTAAAAAAAGAGTTTGTAAAAAGCCATCCAAATTCTGAAGCGGCTACTTGGTATTTATCAGACATGATGATGCGCAGTCAAACTAGTGATGAAGAATCAATTAGTTTATTTAACAATCTTGGAGAACATTTACAGAACAATCCTTTTTACAAACAATTAGATACCAGAATCAAAGCTGTTAAAACAACAATGATTGGAAGTATTGTTCCTGATTTTACAACCAACAAAACCTTGGATGGAACTGAGTTTAGCTTAAACTCTTTGAGAGGTAAATATGTGTTAATTGATTTTTGGGGAACCTGGTGTGGACCTTGTGTTTCTGAAATGCCTACAGTTAAAGAATACCAAGAAAAATACCCAAACAGATTGGCTATTTTAGGAGTTAACAGTGGAGAGTCTATAGAAAAGATCAATAATTTTATCAAACCTAAAAACTATGATTGGCAACAAATCATAAAAGGCACTGGTGCTGATAATTTTGTTTTAAAATTTAATGTAAAAGCCTACCCAACTAAGTTTATCTTAGATCCTGAAGGAAAAATTTTATACAAGTTTGTGGGTAGTGGCGAGGAGTCATTTGACCGTATAGATGAGTTGTTAAAATAAGATCGCACACAATTTAAGAATTAAGAAAAGCTGCCTACATAGGCAGCTTTTCTTATTTAAACCCTCAATAGTTGTTAAGCTATTCTTAGCAAATTCATCCTTGCAAACTTCAACTCAGGTTTAACTGATTGCTCGTAAAATGCAACACGAAATAATCTATAAAAAAATCACAAAAAATTGTAGCTTTGCCACATGCGTATAGACATTATTACTGTATCACCTGAATTGATTCAAAGTCCTTTTGAACACTCGATCCTTAAAAGAGCACAAGACAAAGGATTGGTGAGTGTGCATTTTCACAATTTAAGAGATTATGGCTTGGGTAGTTACAAACAAATTGATGATACTCAGTTTGGAGGTGGCGCAGGGATGGTTCTTATGTTAGAGCCTATAGACACCTGTATTAGTGAGTTAAAATCTCAGCGTGACTATGACGAGGTTATCTATATGACACCTGATGCAAAAACACTAAACCAAGGCACTGCAAATACGCTCTCATTAAAAGAGAATATAATTATTTTAACGGGGCATTACAAAGGAGTTGACCAACGTGTTAGAGATCTTTTTGTAACCAAAGAAATATCTATTGGTGATTATGTGCTTAGCGGAGGTGAATTAGCGGCAGCTGTACTTTGCGATGCTGTGATTCGATTAATCCCTGGAGTACTTGGTGATGAAACCTCTGCACTTACAGATTCTTTTCAAGACAATTTATTATCACCTCCAGTTTACACAAGACCCGCAAGCTATAAAGGACTTACTGTTCCTGAAGTTTTACGTTCAGGTAATTTTCCTAAGATAGATGCGTGGAGAGCTGATCAAGCTTATGAAAGAACCAAAAATATAAGACCAGACTTATTAGATGACTAAACTTAAAAGCCTCATACAAAAACACCCTGCCTTAGCAATCGTTCTTGGTTTTCAATTGTTCCGATTGTTTTTACTGCCATTTATGGGCCTAATGCCACAGGATGCATATTATCATTTTTACGGAGAACATTTAGCGCTTTCGTATTTTGATCATCCTGGCATGATTGGTTATTTGCTGCGCGGATTTACAGAAGTTTTTGGCAAAACAGTTTTTGTAGTAAAATTGGCTGATTTTGTAGTTACAACCCTAACGCTGATTAGTTTTTACAAACTTGCAACTGTATTTTTATCCAAGCAAAAAGCAAAGAATGCTTTGGTGCTCATGTCTTCTACCTTATTTATCTCTATACTTTCGTTTAACTCTACACCAGATGTACCATTATTATTGTTCTGGTCGTTGAGCGTACTGAGCTTGTATAAAGCCATCTTTGAATCTAAAAAATACCACTGGATTTTAGCTGGGATTGCAATGGGATTGGCTTTTGACAGCAAATACACAGCTCTTTTATTACAGATTGGACTACTTAGCTTTCTTGGGTTTTCTAACCGTTACAGAAAACTACTTATTTCGCCTTGGCTTTGGCTATCAATATTTATTTCAGCATTGGTAACCTTCCCTGTATGGTGGTGGAACTATCAAAATGACTTTGCTTCATTCGCCTTTCAATCATCGAATAGAACCGGCGATATTTCAAAATTTAAACTAACACCAGATTATTTCTTTGGTGCACTAGGCCATCAGCTTGTTTTACTTTTACCTGTACTCTTTGCTGTTTTTGTGACTTTTACTTTTAAATTTATAAAAAGAGCGCTTTTAAAGTTTAAACTCCCTTCATCAAAAACCTTATTTTTATTAGCCTTTTTTATTCCGACTTTTGTTGGCTTCTTTGCTCTTACCCCTATTTATTGGGTAAAGCTAAACTGGATGATGCCTTCATACATTACCGGAGTTATCATAGCTGCTCTATTTATATCTAAAAAATGGATTAAAATTCAATTGATTACCTCAGTGGTTTTTCATGTTTTAATTGCTTTGCAGATTCTGTTTTATTTGGTTCCTATTAAAAGTGATGATACTTGGGTAGGCTGGGAAGAACTAGCTGAAGCTACAGAAAATTTACAAAAACAGTATCCAGATACCTTTGTTTTTTCAAACGATAGTTACAAAACCTCTGCTGCGCTAAATTTCTTTATGGATCAAAAGGTATATGCACAAAACATTATAGGAATACATGCTTTGCAGTTTGATTATATCGGTGATGACCTTTCTGTTTTAAACAATAAAAATGCACTTTTTATAGATTCTGATAAGCGCTTTAAAAACAATGCCCCTAACGGGAGTATCCCTACAGAATTAAAGGGTTATTTTGAAACCATAACAGAATTAAAACCCATCATTATTAAGCTGCAAAACAAAGAAGTACGCAAGTTTTGGGTCTATTATTGTGTTAACTATCAGCACAAAAAATAATCTTAAAAAAAGAGCTACAATTAAAAATATTTGCTAAATTTGCAACCTCAAAATTAACCTCTGACGAGAATCGTGAAAGTTGATCTTTGAAAAACCCATAAATATATATAAAAATGGAATCTTTAATAAAATTTGTACAAGACGAATTTGTAACAAAAAATGAACTACCTCAATTTTCTGCAGGGGATACAATTACTGTATACTACGAAATTAGAGAGGGAGAAAAAGTTCGTACTCAGTTTTTTAGAGGCGTTGTAATTCAACGTAAAGGAACTGGAGCTTCAGAAACATTTACTATTAGAAAAATGTCTGGAACTGTTGGTGTAGAGCGTATCTTCCCATTAAACTTACCTTCTATTCAAAAAATCGAAGTAAGCAAAAGAGGAAAAGTTCGTAGAGCTCGTATCTTTTACTTTAGAGGTCTTACAGGTAAAAAAGCAAGAATTACAGAAAAAAGATATTAATTCTTTTTACTATAAATCATATAAAAAAAGCGTTGTGAATTTCACAGCGCTTTTTTTTATGAACAAATGTTTACAAGCACAGTTCATATCTTGTTGATTACTAATTTGTTAAAATATTTTATTTTCAATAATCAACTCTTATATTTGAGAAAGTGTATTAGTTAACTTATAGAACAAGCTCTTCAAAGGCATAACTCTAACAGACTAATCACTTAATTAAAAGAACGTTCTTTATATCTGTTTTTTGAGTGACATTTGATTTGACAGCAATGTTCATGACAAATGAATTAAAAGTTTTTGATCACCCAGAAAACACATTCGAGTTGCCATTCACATCAAACGTATACAAAAGTGTCTGTTTGCTGGGCAATTCATAATTAGAAATGATTTATTATCGTTTTACTAAGGCATAGAAATTTGTTTCAAATTTTTACTTGTAAACTGTAGTTAGATGATAACTACAAGGCGGCAATAATCATTTCAAAGAAGCCATATCGATACAAGCAATTGTTTGATATGGCTTTTATTATTTTATAAAATTAAGCAACTTACCCCTTCCATAAATATCAGATTCTCAAAAAAACTACTGCATTATTTGCAATTTCACAACTTATTTCTCAGCTTTAATTCGTAAATTTGTTGCACTTATTTAAACAAAACACACTACCCCATTTTCTGGGTTTACAACATAAAATAACACCTTTACAAACATGAGTACAAAAGCTAAAATTGTATACACAAAGACTGATGAAGCACCAGCTTTGGCAACCTATTCATTTTTACCAATTGTAGAAGCATTTACAAAAGCTTCTGGAATTGAAATCATTAGCAAAGACATCTCTTTGGCTGCAAGAATACTTGCAAACTTATCAGAATACCTTCCTTCAGAAATGCAGGTTCCTGATGCCTTAGCAGAACTTGGAATTTTAGCTACAAAACCAGAGGCAAATATTATCAAACTACCAAATATCAGCGCTTCTGTACCTCAATTAAAGGCTGCTATTAAAGAATTACAAGACTTAGGGTATCCTATCCCTGATTACCCAGAAGAAGCAAACACTACTGAAGATCAAAAAGTATTGGCTTGCTACAACAAAGTAAAAGGATCTGCTGTTAACCCTGTCTTAAGAGAAGGAAATTCAGACAGAAGAGCTCCAAAAGCCGTAAAAAATTACGCTCGTAAAAACCCACACTCAATGGGTGCTTGGAGTTCTGATTCTAAAACTCATGTAGCAACTATGAGTAGCGGAGACTTTTATTCAAATGAAAAATCTTTAACGCTAGACACTGCTGATACTGTTTCTATACAGTTTATAGGTGAGAACAACAATAGTCAGGTATTAAAAAGAGAGCTTCCTTTATTGGCAGGAGAAATTATTGACGCTACAGTAATGAGTAAAAAAGCGCTATTAGCTTTTTTAGAAACAGAAATTGCGGACGCAAAAAGCAAAGGTGTTTTGTTTTCTCTACATATGAAAGCAACCATGATGAAGGTTTCTGACCCAATTATTTTTGGTCATGCTGTTCGTGTATTTTTTAAAGATCTTTTTAACAAACACGGTGAGACCTTTAAAGAACTTGGTGTAGATGTAAATAATGGTTTTGGAAACTTATTAAGCAAGTTAGCAGAATTGCCAACTGCAAAACAAAAAGAAATTGAAACAGACATCGCTTCAGCTTTCGATAACAGACCTGCTATTGCAATGGTAGACTCTGATAAAGGAATTACAAATTTACATGTTCCTAGTGATGTAATTATTGATGCTTCGATGCCAGCAATGATTAGAACGTCTGGACAAATGTGGAACAAAGAAGGGAAACCTCAAGACACCAAAGCAGTTATTCCAGACAGTTCTTATGCAGGAATATATGAAGCCACGATTGAGTTTTGTAAAGAAAACGGTGCTTTTGATCCAACTACTATGGGTACAGTTCCCAATGTTGGTTTGATGGCTCAAAAAGCAGAAGAATATGGGTCTCATGATAAAACTTTTGAAATTAAAGCAGCTGGTGTTGTTCGCGTAATTAATTCAAAAGGAGTAACTTTATTAGAACACAAAGTAGAAGCCGGAGATATTTGGAGAATGTGTCAAGCAAAAGACGCTCCAATACAAGACTGGATTAAACTTGCAGTAAACAGAGCAAAAGCAACACAAAGCCCTACCGTTTTTTGGCTGGACAAAAACAGAGCTCATGATGCAGAAATAATTAAAAAAGTAGAAAAATACTTACCTAATTATGACACTACAGGACTTGATATTCAAATTTTAGCTCCAAAAGAAGCAACACTATATACTTTACAAAGAGTTAAAGACGGAAAAGAAACTATTTCTGTTTCTGGTAATGTACTTAGAGATTACCTAACTGACCTCTTCCCTATTTTAGAATTGGGAACCTCTGCAAAAATGTTATCTATCGTTCCATTGATGAACGGAGGAGGCTTGTTTGAAACAGGAGCTGGAGGATCTGCCCCTAAGCACGTACAACAGTTTTTAGAAGAAAACCACCTACGTTGGGATTCATTGGGTGAATTTTTAGCCTTAACTGTTTCTTTAGAGCATTTGGGAGAAAACAACAACAATGAAGAAGCTTTGGTATTGGCAGAAACTTTAGACGATGCAACAGATAAATTCTTAGACAATAAAAAGTCTCCATCTCGTAAAGTTGGAGAACTAGACAACAGAGGAAGTCATTATTATTTGGCTCTTTATTGGGCAGAAGCTTTAGCTAGTCAAACAAAAAATGCAGCACTTCAAAACCGTTTTGCAAAATTAGCTACAGCACTAAGAGAAAATGAAGCTACCATTGTCAAAGAACTGAATGAAGTACAAGGAAGCCCTGTAAACATTGGCGGATATTACAAATCAGACACACTTTTGACGACAAATGCTATGCGTCCAAGTAAAACTTTAAATAGTCTTCTAGAAGTATTATAAACTCTAACGATTAACATTTTTTAACACGAAAGCATGCCTAAGGCATGCTTTTTGTGTTTACATTCAACAAAAATTACTGGATGTCAAGAAAAAAATTAATTATAGGTAGTGTTATCATTGTCTCAGTACTCGCTGTTTATTTTCTTTACAATAAAAAAGAAGATGTCAATGCTCCAATCACAATTAAAGTAGCAAAAGGAGATTTCATCAATGAAGTTATTACTTCTGGAGAAGCACTATCATCGAGTTCAAAAAAGATTCAATTTCCCTCACCTGCGAATCTTCAAAAGCACAATATAAGAGAAATTAAAATTCAAGATTTGGTCCCAGAAGGAAGCGTAGTCAAAGAAGGCGACTATATTGGCCGGTTAGATCAGTCAGAAGTGAATGAAAAAATCATTGATGCTAAACTAAATTTAGAAAATGCTCAATCAAAATATATTCAACAAAAGTTAGACACCACGCTTAGCTTAAAGCAAGAAAGAAACGGAATAAAAGATTTGCTTTTCACCATCGAAGAATCTAAAATAAACTTAAAGCAATCTACCTACGAACCTCCTGCTAGTATAAGAAAACTTGAAATTCAAATAGAAAAAGCCAACAGAGATTTAAACACTAAAAAGGAGAATTATTCAATCAAAAAAATGCAGGCAGAGGCTAAAATGGTTGAAGTTGGCACTGAGGTTTCTAAAATAAAATCAAAGTTAGACGCCTTGATTGATCTACAAAAACAGTTTATCATCTACTCTACAGACAGTGGAATGATTACCTATATTAGGGAGTGGGACGGCAGTAAGAAACAGGTTGGATCTTCTATCAATCCTTGGGACCCTTCTATTGCTAGTTTACCTGATTTATCTAAAATGCAATCCAAAACATTTGCAAACGAAGTAGATATTAGAAAATTAAAAAAAGGACTTACTGTGGATGTTGGTTTTGATGCTTTTCCAGACATTACTTTAAAAGGAGAAGTAATCGATGTTGCTAATGTTGGTGAAACAAAGAGAGGTTCTGATATCAAAGTTTTTCAAATTATCATAAAACTATTAACCGAGGATAAAAATGTAAGACCCGGAATGACAACATCAAACAGGATACTTACTGATAAAGAATCAAATGTTTTGATGGTTCCAATAGAAGCAATTTTCTCAAAAGATAGCATCAGCTATACCTATGTAAAATCTGGTTTCTCTGTACTCAAAAAACAAGTGCTCTTAGGAAAATCAAACAACAATCTTATAATTATTAAAGATGGACTAAACGAAAATGAAGTGGTCTATTTAAACAAACCCAAAGGTTATGAAGATAAAAGTATTACACTATTAAAAAATTAAAAATGATAGATGCTATACTTGTTGAAAAATTAAAATCTAATTTTAGTGAAGCTCTTAGAGTGATTACGACAAACAAAGTAAGAACTTTTTTAACATCACTAGGTATTATTTTTGGAGTTGCAGCTGTCATCACAATGTTGGCCATTGGAAAAGGTGCTGAAAAAGAAATTTTAGCGCAATTAGAGCTTGTTGGCGTTAACAATATTGTTATAACACCCATCCCGGACGAAAAGGAAGACAATGAAGAAGGTGAATCAAGCACATCTGCTAATACAAGCAAACGATTTACCAAAGGCTTAGATTTATTAGACGTCGAAAACATAAAGAAACACATTCCTTCCGTAAATCAGGTTAGTCCTGAAATCATTTTAGACACCTATGTAACTAACAATGGATTTCAAAACTCAGTGAAGCTGATAGGGATTAACGAGTCATATTTTAGCACATCTAACATTACTATTGAAACGGGTAAAAACTTTACTGATTACCAATTAAAAAATGCACTTCCTGTTTGTATTATTGGCAAAAAAATTGAAAAAAAATTATTTACTGGAGAAAGCGCAATCGGAAAAAACATAAAAGTTAAAGATGTATGGCTAGAAGTTATCGGTGTCATAGAAGAAAAGTTGATTTCTGATAAAGCACAGGAAAACTTAGGAATCAGAGATTTAAATCAAGATGTATATATTCCTGTAAAAACTTTTTTAGTTCGATATAAGGATCGTAAAATTATCAGTGACAAACCAATTGATTTTAGTGGTGGTGGAATCATTATGGTAAGTTCTGGTGGTAGTAATGGTCCTAAAAAAAGGGTACCTCGGGGCAACTATCATCAAATAGACAAATTAACGGTTCAAGTTGAGAATTCTGATCAACTTAAGTCTACCGCAGACATTCTTTCTAGAATGCTAAAGAGAAATCACAACAATGTGTTAGATTTTGAAATTTCTATCCCAATCCAACTTTTAAAGCAGCAACAAAAAACCAAGCAGATTTTTAATATCGTATTGAGTATTATTGCGGGGATCTCTTTGCTAATTGGCGGTATTGGAATTATGAATATTATGTTGGCCTCTGTGTTAGAACGGACAAAAGAAATAGGAATCATTAGAGCCATTGGTGCAACCCAAGAAGATGTTATTTTACAATTCTTATCAGAATCTGTATTGATAAGTATCGGTGGTGGGATTATAGGAATTTTTTTAGGAATCATTTCATCCTATATGGTAGAAGCTGCAACCGGTATTGAAACAGTATTATCCCTAAACTCTATACTGCTTTCTTTTGTGGTAGCTACATTAATCGGGTTGATATTTGGTATCGCCCCTGCAAGAGCTGCTGCTAAGAAGAGTCCTATAGAAGCAATTAGATATGAATAAAACACGCATATGAAACATCTATTTATAATTTCATTATTTTTCTTTTCTGTTACAGCATTTGGTCAAAGCACTAAAATATCTTTAACGGAAGCGATAGAAATAGCACAAAAAAAATCACCAGATTACAAAGCAAACATCAATAAAAACCAAGCAAGTTATTGGCGATTTAAAAATTACAAAGCAAGTTTTCTACCACAGGTAAGACTGTCAGCAACCCTACCTTCTTATTCAAATTCAACGGCTAGAATTACAAACGATCAAGGGCAGGATATTTTTGTAAATCAAAATCAAGCCTTGTTTGACACACAACTATCTATTAGCCAAAATGTGCCATATACAGGAGGGTCTTTATCTATTAGCTCATCTTTAGAAAGGGTCGATATTTTTGGAACTGCCAAAGATACCCGGTATTCAGTTGTGCCTTTTTCTCTTAACTATTATCAAAACTCAATTTTTTACAATCCTTTTAAATGGGATCAAAAAATTGAACCTTTATTGCAAGAAGAAGCCAAAAAAGATTTTATAGAAAGTATGGAGCAGATTTCTTTGACCACTTCTCAAATGTACTTTACCTTATTAAAATCTCAAATGCAATTAAAAATTGCCGAAAAAAACTTATCCAATCAAGACACCTTGTTTCAAATTGCTAAAGGCCGATACAAAATGGGGAATATTGCAGAAAACGAATTATTACAAATGGAATTGGCAGTTTTAAACTCTAGAAATAGCTTAACCACCTCAAAGATCACCCTAAAAAGAGCAGTTCAGAATTTTTCTAGATACCTACAATTATCAACGGAAAATTTAGAGTTAGACATACCTAATAAATTACCCTTATTTAACGTAGATGTTCAAAAGGCAATACTAGAGGCGCAATCGAACAGAAAATCAGTTATCGAATTTAGACGTAAACGTATAGAAGCCGAAAAGGAGTTGGCAAGAGTTAAAGGAAGCAACCGTTTAGAATTAAATGTCAATGCAAATTTTGGAGTCTCCCAACAAGGACCGATTCTTCAAGACCTTTTTCAGAATTACAACAAACAACAAAGCATAACAGTAACCTTAGGAATACCTCTATTTGATTGGGGAGTCTCCAAATCTAAAAGAAAAATGGCAGAAGCTAATTTAGACTTGGTAGACAC
This sequence comes from Polaribacter pacificus, assembly GCF_038024035.1. Lineage (NCBI taxonomy): Bacteria > Pseudomonadati > Bacteroidota > Flavobacteriia > Flavobacteriales > Flavobacteriaceae > Polaribacter > Polaribacter pacificus. The sequence goes on along the minus strand of NZ_CP150664.1, from coordinate 2,698,379 downwards.
CAATATGGAACAACAAGAACAAGCTTTTGAACAAGAAATATACCTGCACACCTTAAATTGGTCAAATCAAAGAAATTTTTTAGACACATCCGAAAAAGCTCAGGAAATTGCAATCAAAAGATATGAAATCACAAAAAAAAGATACATTTTAGGCAAAATCACTATCACAGATTTAAACATTGCTCAGCAAGAAAAAGATGGTGCAGTAGTAACCTATTTAAACTCTTTACAGAAATTCTGGACAGACTACTACACCTTAAGACGATTGACATTATATGATTTTTTAAAAAACAAAAAAATCGAAACTGCTGATTTAACTTATGACTAAAAGCTTTTAATTAAGAATACGAAGTAGTACTTTTACGCGCATTAGTATTCTACTACGTCAAATTTATTTGTATTTTTAGCAATGCCTTTTACCAAAACCACAGAGCAAGACTCAAACTATGACAATTTAGAGCAGCTTTCTGCTGCTGAGTTGATACGCAATATTAATCAAGAAGATAAAAAAGTTGCTTTTGCAGTCGAAAAAGCCCTACCTCAAATTGAAAAACTAGTGGTGCTTATAGCCGAAAAACTCAAAGCAGGTGGGAGACTATTTTATATGGGAGCTGGCACAAGTGGTCGTTTGGGTATTTTAGATGCTTCAGAATGCCCGCCAACCTTTGGTGTTTCAGACCAAGTGGTTATTGGCTTAATAGCCGGTGGAGATACAGCCATTAGAAATGCCGTAGAATTTGCTGAAGATTCTAAGCAGCAAGGATGGGAAGATTTACAAGAAAAACAAATAACAGATAAAGATGTAGTCGTTGGTATTGCCGCATCAGGAACAACACCCTATGTAATTGCAGCTCTTAAAGCTTGCAATGAAAGAGACATACAAACAGGCTGCATAACCTGCAACCTTGGAAGTCCTTTGGCACAGGTTGCAACCTACCCAATAGAGGTTGTTGTCGGTCCAGAATTTGTAACGGGTAGCTCACGCATGAAAGCTGGAACTGCTCAAAAAATGGTCCTCAACCTAATCTCTACTTCTGTAATGATTCTCTTAGGAAAAATCAAAGGAAATAAGATGGTTGACATGCAATTATCTAATCACAAATTAGTCCAAAGAGGGATTAATATGCTTATGAAAGAACTGAACATCAGTCAAGATAATGCTGCTAGCTTATTAGAAAAAAACGGCAATGTAAGAACCGCAATTAAAAAATATCGTCATGAGCATCAATAACCAATTGCTAAGCAAAGGGATTAAGCAAGCTACCCTATTATTGTTTTTACTTATTAGTACTCCGATATTAATAACTGTGGCCTTTAAAGCCCTAAATATTTCTGACCAAGAAGAACAATGGACTGCGTACTTACTGTTATCAGCCGCTGCAATTATGGTAGTAATCACCATGGTTCTGGCTTTTAAAACGATCAGAACCCTTTTAGATGCACTCTTTAACTCAAAAGAATCTTGAGAAAAAAACAGCGCATAAAAAAATTAACCCAGTGGGAGTACTGGCCTTCGTATATGTTTTATATACCCAATATTCCCTTTGCCTTTTACCACGCGATTAAGGCTAGGAATCTAGTTTTTTACACCGCTGTTAATCCAAGTATTGCCAACTCTGGAATAGGCACCGAGTCTAAATACGAAACCCAAAAATTGATTCCGGCTCATTTGTTACCCAGTACGGTGCTTCATACCCCTGAGAACACAATCAACGAAACCCTAACTAAGCTTAAAGAAAAGAAGATCACATTTCCTATGATTGCCAAACCCGATATTGGTTTTAGGGGTATGTTGGTTCAAAAGATAAATTCAGAAACAGCGCTCATAGACTATTTAAACAAATACCCGATTAACATCCTCATTCAAGAATTTTTAACGGAACCTCATGAATGTGGTATTTTTTACCATCGTTTTCCAGGTACTCATCAAGGCACCATTAGCTCTATAACTCTCAAAGATTTTTTAACTGTTGTAGGAGATGGTCAACACAGTGTTTTAGAGCTTATAGAACAACATCCAAGAGCACAGGTCTATTTGGATCTCCTTACTAAAAACAATGAGATTGCTTTTGATACCATCTTAGAAATTGGAGAAAAACTACAGCTAACAGAAATAGGGAACCATTCAAAAGGCACTCAATTTATAAACGGAAACCATCTAATAAACAACAAGTTAGAACTTATTTTCACCCAACTAAACAAGCAAATAAAAGGTTGGTACTACGGTCGTTTAGACATTAAATACAGCAGTATTGAAGCCTTAGAACAAGGGCAGTTTAAAGTTTTAGAACTCAATGGTATTTTAGCAGAGCCTACTCATATGTATGATGCAAACAGCTATACCTATTTTAAAGCCCTTAAAGAAATGCGAAAACATTGGAAGCAATTGTACTTAATTGCTCGATACAATCACGATGTAAAAAAAGTACCTTATAGATCTGTTACTGGTTTATTAAAAGATGTTAGAGCTTTGATTATCTACACCAAAAGCTTGGCTAAACTACATCAATTTACACCCTACAGTTAGTCGTTAAAAACTTATACAATCTTTTAAAAAAAGAACTAAAAAAAACACCGCCAAGAGCGGTGTTTTTTTTGCTTACTAATCTCTAATTAGTTTTTTGTATTTAATTCGTTTCGGCATTAAATCACCACCCAAACGTTTTTTCTTATTCTCTTCATAATCAGAAAAACTTCCCTCAAAGAAATATACTTGACTATCTCCTTCAAAGGCTAATATATGTGTACAAACTCTGTCTAAGAACCAACGGTCGTGAGAAATAATCACAGCACAACCCGCAAAGTTTTCAAGTCCTTCTTCAAGTGCTCTCAATGTGTTTACATCCAAATCATTTGTTGGCTCATCCAGTAATAATACGTTCCCTTCTTCTTTTAAAGTCATGGCCAAATGCAAGCGGTTTCGCTCACCTCCAGAAAGTGCAGACACTTTTTTATTTTGTTCACTTCCTGCAAAATTAAATCGACTTAAATAAGCTCTAGAATTTACCTGTCTACCACCCATCATAACCAACTCTTGCCCATCAGCAAAGTTTTCCCAAATCGTTTTATCTAAATCAATATTAGAGTGACTTTGATCTACATAAGCAATTTTTGCAGTTTCACCGATTTTAAAACTTCCCTTATCTGGAGTTTCTTCACCCATGATCATTCTAAAAATAGTCGTCTTACCGGCACCATTAGGCCCAATAATTCCTACGATTCCTGCCTGTGGCAAATTAAAGTTTAAGTTTTCATAGAGTAGTTTATCATCATAAGCCTTAGATACTCCAATGGCTTCAATAACATTGGTTCCAAGTCTAGGCCCATTAGGAATGTAAATCTCTAATTTTTCATCCAATTGCTTTTGATCTTGACTCATCAACTTGTCGTAATTCTTTAAACGCGCTTTCTGTTTGGTTTGACGGCCTTTAGCTCCTTGTCGAACCCAATCAAGCTCTCGTTCTAAGGTTTTTTGACGCTTAGATGCTGTCTTGCTTTCTTGCGCCATACGCTGAGACTTTTGATCCAACCAAGAAGAGTAATTTCCTTTCCAAGGAATTCCCTCTCCACGATCCAATTCTAAAATCCATCCAGCAACATTGTCTAAGAAATATCTATCGTGCGTTACAGCAATTACGGTCCCTTTGTATTGTGCCAAATGATGCTCTAACCAATGTACAGATTCTGCATCCAAGTGGTTGGTAGGCTCATCCAATAATAAAATTTCTGGCTCTTGCAATAACAAACGACACAAAGCAACTCTTCTGCGCTCTCCTCCAGATAAAACTCCAATTAATTTATCAGGATCTGGAGTACGCAATGCATCCATTGCAATCTCTAATTTGGTATCTAACTCCCAAGCATTTGAGGCATCAATTTTATCTTGAAGCTCTGCCTGCTGCGCCATCAATTTGTCCATTTTATCGGCATCAGAATAGACCTCTTCCAAACCAAACATATCGTTTATTTTATTGTACTCATCCAAAATAGCAACTGTTTCTGCTACTCCCTCTTTTACAACTTCTAAAACAGTTTTAGTAGGATCTAACTGAGGTTCTTGCTCTAAGTACCCAACATTATAACCCGGCGAAAAAGTAACATCACCTTGGTAATTTTTTTCTACACCAGCAATAATTTTTAACAAGGTTGATTTTCCAGAACCATTGAGTCCTAAAATCCCAATTTTAGCTCCATAAAAGAAACTTAAATAAATATCTTTTAAAACTTGTTTGTTTGTACTTTGATAGGTTTTTGAAACCTTATTCATTGAAAAAATGACTTTCTTATCGTCAGACATAGTATGTTTTTTGAATTTTAATTTTTGACTAGAATAATAGACTTTTAGCTCAGCAACCTATTTTAAAGAAGCGATCAACACTAATTGATAATTGATTAAACCCTCCCGCGCAATGCGTTAAATACCCAGGCAATAGCAAAAAAGCCAACACCCACTGCAGCAAATCCCCAGCCGGCAATATCATCGTATCTAAAAGCTCCTAAAGCGATTAAACCCAATCCAACTAAGATCATTATAAAAGTTGCCCAAGCAAGTACTGTATTTTTATTCATTGACATAATAATTTGTTTTTTTGGCGCACCCTAAAGGTCGGGCTATTCGCTATATCTTTTTCTACTCGCAAAAAGCTCGTAAAAAAAGGATGTCGCTGTTATCCCTTGCGCAAGTTGAAAGACAAATATCGTAATTATTTACTGAATAATAAATGAGACTATGAAGTTTTGTTTATAAGCTTGCCGCAAGCCTAGCTCCTTGATTGATTGCTCGTTTGGCATCCAACTCTGACGCCACATCAGCACCACCAATTACATGGACTAACTTGCCTTGATCTATAAGAGGTTGATACAAGTCTTTAAAGGGTTGCTGACCAGCACAAACTACGATAGTATCTACTGCTAAAACCTTGTTTTCTTCTCCCTGCGTATAATGCAGCCCTATATCATCAATTTTTGTATAATTAACTTCACCAACAAAGTGAACTTTTTTCTTTTTTAAAGTAGCTCTGTGAATCCAACCTGTAGTTTTCCCTAAATTCTTACCAAATTTTCCTTTACTGCGTTTAAACATATAAATCTCTCTTGGTGATTCTGCAACCTCTTCTAAAACACCTTCTGTACCACTGCGGGCTTGTAAAGTTTTATCGATACCCCATTCTTTTAACCAGGCATCAATATTTAATGAAGTGCTTTCACCTTCATGTGCTAAATACTCACAAATATCAAAACCAATTCCACCAGCACCAATCACTGCAACGCGTTTGCCTACGGGTTTGTGATGTTTTAATACATCAATATAATTCAATACTTTTTTATGTGTAATCCCATCTATACCAGGCATTCTTGGCTTAATTCCTGTAGCTAAAACAATCTCATCAAAATCAGCAGCAAGCAAGGTATCTACAGTCACCTTTGTATTTAAATGCATCTGAACTCCGTGCAATTCTATTTGCTTGTTAAAATAGCGTATGGTTTCATAGAACTCTTCCTTACCAGGAATCTGTTTTGCCATATTAAACTGACCTCCAATTTTAGAATCGGCATCAAACAAACTAACCGCATGCCCTCTTTGAGCAGCTATGGTTGCCGCAGACAGTCCAGCTGGCCCAGCACCAATCACAGCAATTTTTTTAGGCTTTTCTGTAGGTAAATATTGCAGTTCTGTTTCATGACAAGCCCTCGGGTTTACCAAGCAACTTGCTACCTGCTGCTTAAACACATGATCTAAACAGGCTTGATTACAAGCAATACAAGTATTTATTTCATCGGCTTTATTATCCTGAGCCTTTTGTACCCACATTGGATCTGCTAAAAAAGGTCTTGCCATAGAAATCATATCGGCATCTCCTTCTGCTAAGACATTTTCTGCAGTCTCTGGCATATTGATTCTATTAGAAGTAATTAAAGGGATACTTAACTCTTCTTTCATTTTTTTGGTTACCCAAGTAAATGCTGCTCTAGGAACCGATGTTGCGATGGTAGGAATCCTAGCTTCATGCCAACCGATACCTGTATTTATTAAAGTAGCTCCAGCTTTCTCTATTTCTTTACCTAACTGAACAACTTCTTGCCATGAGCTTCCATTTTCTACCAAATCTAACATAGACAAACGGTAAATAATAATAAAGTCTGGGCCTACAGCTTCTCGTATTTGCTGAACGATAGCGATAGGCAAGCGCATTCTATTTTGGTAAGTTCCTCCCCAAGAATCGGTTCTTTTATTGGTGCGTGTCACAATAAACTGATTGATCAAATAACCTTCTGAGCCCATGATTTCTATCCCATCATAACCTGCCAATTTTGACATCTTTGCACAATTTACAAAATCACGCAAGGTTCTTTTAATACCAAACTGAGTTAATTTAAAAGGCTTAAATGGATTGATAGGTGCTTTTATTTTTGAGGGTGCAACCGTAAATGGATGGTAACCATAACGTCCAGAATGTAAAATTTGCATACAAATCTTACCACCTTCTTTGTGTACTGCTTGAGTAATTTTTTGATGCTTCTTAGCGTGCTTTTTAGTACTCATTCTTGCCGAAAAAGGACCTGTCCAACCTTGAATATTTGGAGAAATTCCACCAGTAACAATTAAGCCTACACCGCCTTTTGCCCTTTCTGCATAATAGGCTGCAATTTTATCAAATCCATTTTTCTCTTCTTCAAGACCGGTATGCATAGAACCCATAAGAATTCTATTTTTTAATGTGGTAAATCCTAAATCTAAGGGTTCAAAAAGGTGTTTGTATTTCATTTTAAATTCACTTAAATTATTATGCACGCATAGTATATGCAAGATAGTTACTTTTTTTTAAAAGATAACCAAATACAGCTTAATTATAAGGGAAACTAAAATTAAAAACAAAAAAGACTTACAACCCCATAGGAACGTCAATTACCAAAACAGTACTCTTAGTATTCGCTTGAAACTCTAGGTCTTTTGTTTCCCAAACACCAAGAGCATCCCTTGATTCTAATTGGGTTTCTGCAACTGTTATATTCCCTTCTATTAAAAAAACATAGACGCCATTTTGATCTTTTATCAAATAGTCTAGTTGTGTATTTTCATCCATCTCAGCAATACTAATATAAGCCTGCTGATTGATGGTTAAGGAACCTTTTACAGCTTTATCTACCGGAGAAACCAGCACTTGAAAGTTGTTTTTTCTACTCTGCACTTCAAAGGTTTTTTGATCATAAACAGGACTAATTTCTAGTATTTCTGGAAGAATCCACAGTTGTAAAAAATTAGTTTCTGTATCTATACTATCATTAAACTCTGAATGTGTAATACCACTACCCGCAGACATGACTTGCACCTCACCAACTTCTATTGCCTTTTTGTTACCCATACTATCCTTATGAGACAATGCGCCACTTAAAGGAATAGATATAATTTCCATGTTTTTATGTGGATGTGTTCCAAAACCCATCTTTGGCTGAACAATATCATCGTTTAAAACTCTTAGCAAACCAAAATTCATACGCTCTGGATTGTGGTAATGACCAAAACTAAAACTGTGCTGCGATTGAAGCCATCCAAGGTTTACTTGACCTCTGGTATTTGCTTTGTGAAGTGTTGTGTTCATCTCTTGTATTGTTAATTAATATAGGTATCCCATTTTTCCTTGCTGAAAATCTCTCAAGGCTTCCATTATTTCTGTTTGAGTATTCATTACATAAGGCCCCCAAGAAGTTACTTTTTCTTCTATCGGTACTCCAGATAAAATTAAAAAAGTACTCTTTTTAAGTGCTCTAATTCTAAAAGTATCTCCTTCTAAACCAAAAGAAACCAATTGTGTTGCGCCTTTAGCTACAGTGGTTAATTCATTAATAAGCAACTCACCTTCTAACAAATACAAAAGACTATTGTGTTTATTAGGAATAGGAATACTGATTTCTCCTTGCTCTTGTGCTGCTCCTGTAAAAACATTTACCGCTGTTTGAGTTCTAATCAAACCTGTTTTGTCCTCTAAAGTTCCTGCAACTACTTTTATAGATATTTTAGTATCTGATGAGATTAATTCAGGAATTTGCTCACTGCTTAAATGCTGGTAAGTAGCGGGAATCATTTTATTTTTTGCAGGTAAATTTAGCCACAATTGGATTCCTTCTAACTCTCCTCCTCGTTTTACAAATTCTTTGGTAGGTGCCTCTGCATGGATGATCCCTCTACCCGCTGTTGTCCATTGTACATCTCCAGCTTTTACGATCATCTCATTCCCTAAAGAATCTCTGTGTAATTGCTCTCCTTTAAATAAAAGTGTAATCGGTTCAAAACCTCGATGTGGGTGCGGTCCAAGATCAAAAGGATTGTTAAATTCACTAATGACATATGGGCCATAGTGATGTAGTAGCAAAAATGGGTCTATTTGTTCCATTTCTTGATTTGGAATAGGCTGTCTTAACCTAAGAGGTCCCATAGAAACCAAAGGACTTTGAGCTGTGTATGTAATTTTTTTAAGCATGATGATTACCTAATTTTATCTAATAAATTACTTAGGGTTAAGGCTTCAGAATCAGAAAGCTTGTCTAAAAAATCCATTTTTAAACTAGCATCTATATCTTTTAAGAGTCCAGTTCCGACTTTCGATATTTTTACAAAGACTACCCTTCTATCTTCCTCACATCGAAAACGCTCGATCAAATTTTTGTCACATAATTTATCCATCAATCTGGTGGCATTTGGAGCCCGTTCTATCATTCGTTCTTTTACGGTTTGCACTTTAATTTCATTGGCTGCTCCTCGTAGAATTCTTAAAATATTATATTGTTGTGGCGATATGCCATAGGGTTTAAAAAATTCATTCTCCTTGCTCATTAACCAGTGCGTTGTATACTTGAGATTGATAAACGCTTTGATTTTATTGTTCTTAAACGTTGATTGTATATCTTTAGAAATATCTCCCATGTCTTTTATCCTATGAAGATTGTATTTTTATGATTATCGTTACAAAGCGGCATACTGTTATTTTTAAAGGTGCTTTTTAAACTCTAAAAGCGCTGCATCTAACTGTTCTTGCAAAGAAGCATCCACCAACTGATCTTCTAAAAAATTGTTATTAAACGTTGGCAAAGAAAAATCAGCAACAATGTTGCCTCCCATATGTGGAAAACCATTCTTAGCAATTCCCAAAACTGATTTGGCCCCATTGGCTCCTGGAGAGGTGCTCAACAACAACATTGGAACCTTATTCCAAAAGTTTTTCTGAATTCGAGACATCCAATCAAAGAGGTTTTTAAAAGCAGTAGAGAAATTACCATTGTGTTCTGCCAGCGATAAAACAATACCATCTGCACTGTGTAAATGTTCTAAAAACGCTTTCGCATTTAAAGGTATTCCATTTTCTTTTTCTTCATCAATACCGTAAATAGGCAAAGGAAAATCGTTTAAATCAAGCACCTGTACTTCTACTTGATCGACTCTATTTGCTGCATATACTGCTAATTTTTTATTAATTGATTCTTTGCTGTTTGATCCTGCAAAAGCGATAATTTTCTTCATGTAATTGTATATAAATTAATAATATAAGTCCTAATTAAAGAACAAAGTTACGAAAAATATTTTTATTTTCCATGGAATATAATTCCGTTGAAAGTAAAAAGCCCCTCAATAAATCCGAGGAGCTTTTGACAAAGCAACAAAAATAGTCGTACTATTTAAAATTGTTCAACTTCTGTAGAACCAGCCATTGCAGCTGTACTTGTATCACCCACCGTTACGGTTTGCTGCACCGCATCAAAATAGGTTGTCCCAACAAAGCCTTGATGTTTAACAGCTTTAAATCCCTGTTTTTGCAAAGAAAACTCACGCTCTTGCAATTCTGAATACCCTGCCATACCTCTCTCTTTATAGGCTTTTGAGAGCTCAAACATACTTGTGTTCAATGCGTGAAATCCAGCAAGGGTTATAAACTGAAACTTATAACCCATTTCAGCTAATTCTTCACGGAAAGTCTCCATTTCTGCTACACTAAGTTTAGCAGCCCAGTTAAACGATGGTGAACAATTGTAAGCTAACATTTTATCCGGAAATTTAGCGTGAATCGCAGTAGCAAATTCTCTAGCATATTCCAAATCTGGATTTGAAGTTTCCATCCAAATTAAATCAGCATAAGGAGCGTAACTCAAACCTCTAGCTATCCCTTGTTTTATACCATTTCGAACATGATAAAAACCTTCATTAGTTCTTTCCCCAGTAATAAACTCATCATCTCTTTGATCAATATTACTTGTAATGAGGTTTGCAGCATCTGCATCAGTACGAGCAATAATCAAAGTTGATACCCCCATTACATCTGCAGCCAAACGAGCTGCTACTAATTTATTAATTGCTTCTTGAGTAGGCACCAATACTTTCCCACCTAAATGCCCGCACTTTTTAGCAGAACTCAATTGATCTTCAAAATGAACACCCGAAGCACCAGCTGCAATCATTGATTTCATTAACTCAAAAGCATTTAAATTACCCCCAAAACCCGCTTCGGCATCAGCTACAATAGGAGCCAAATAATCAAGTTTTAAATCAGTAGCATTGACACATTGAATTTGATCCCTACGCAATAAAGCGTTGTTAATTCTCTGAACAACCATTGGAACACTATTTACTGGGTATAAAGATTGATCTGGGTACATTTCTCCAGCCAAATTTGCATCAGCTGCCACTTGCCATCCGCTTAAATAAATAGCATCCAATCCCGCTTCAACTTCTTGAATAGCTTGGTTACCAGTTAATGCACCTAGACCAGCTACAAATTTTTGTTGGGTTAATTTTTTCCACAATTTTGCTGCCCCCATTTTAGCAATACTGTGTTCTATTAGATAAGAGCCCTGTAATTTAACAACCTCTTCTGCTGTATAAGGTCTTTGAATACCTTTCCATCGTGGATTAGTGGCCCAATCTGTAATTAAAGTTTGAATTCTAGCTTCAGTTTTCATAATTTTGTAATGATTATTAGAGTTATTATAGAATGATTTGATAATTAGATCCCGGATCTGTTGCCGCAGTTTTCGGGATTATTTTTTATAGATATTGATAAGCTGGTAAGGTTAAAAATTCTTCAAATTCATCAGCAAGCACCAACTGATCAAAAAGTTCAATGGCTAAATTGAATTTTCCATTTACGAATCTATCCAAACCTACAAGCTTTTGTATTTTTTCTAATTCTTCTTCTTTAAAACTTTGATACAAGGTTTCTGTAAGAATACGGCCATCCGTTAAAACGACTTTTTTTTTTAACCAATGCCACACTTGAGTTCTCGATATTTCTGCAGTAGCTGCATCCTCCATTAAATTATAAAGCGCAGCAGCTCCTACACCGCGAAGCCAACTTTCTAAATATAAAATACCTACATTAATATTTTTCTGAACTCCTTGAGCCGTGATTGTTCCTTTAGGCTCCAAAACCAAATCCTTTTCTGTGATGCAAACATCATTTCTGCGAATATGTAATTGATTTTTAGTAGGCATGTTTAAATCAAAGACTTCCATTACTAAATCTACCAACCCTGGATGTGCAACCCATGTCCCATCATGGCCATTTTTTACTTCTCTTTCTTTATCTTTTACAACTTTAGCAAAAGCTTCATTATTTGCATTCATATTATTTTTTATTGGTATTTGAGCTGCCATTCCACCAATTGCATGCACCCCTCTTTGATGACATTTCTGAATAACACGTAAAGAATACGCCTCCATAAATGGGCTTTCCATGGTTACTTGATCTCGATCTGGCACAGTAAAATTCTTGTGATTTCTAAATTTTTTAATATACGAGAAAATGTAATCCCATCTTCCACAGTTCAATCCTGCCATATGCCCCTTCAATTCATATATAATTTCATCCAACTGAAAACTAGCAGTGATGGTTTCTATTAACACAGTGGCTTTGATTGTTTGTTGTGGAATCCTTAAATATTCTTGAGCAAACACAAAAACTTCATTCCAAAAACGAGCTTCTAAATAATGCTCAATTTTTGGCAAATAAAAATAAGTTGCCGAATCCTCACTTTGAAGTTTTTTTATGTTATGAAAGAAATACAAACCAAAATCTACTAAAGAACCCGACAGTGCTTCACCTTTAAAAAACAGGTGTTTTTCATCTAAATGCAACCCTCTGGGTCTAACTAATAACGTAGCTGTATTAGCGGCTAACTGATAGTGTTTTCCTTTGATTGAATCTTCGAAAGAAATAGTCTTATTAACAGCATCCCTTAGGTTTATTTGCCCATCTAAAATATTGTGGATAGTAGGCGAAGTACTGTCTTCAAAATCAGCCATAAATAATTTTGCCCCAGAATTCAAAGCATTGATTACCATCTTGCGATCTACAGGGCCAGTTATCTCTACTCTCCTATCTAATAAATCATTAGGCAAAGGCGCACAAGTCCAATCTCCATCACGAATATCCTGAGTTTCTTTTGGGAAACTTGGAAAATTACCTGCATCAAAAAAAGCTTGCTGTTTTTTTCTGGATTCCAATAAATCAAGTCTTTTTGTATTAAATTTTAAATGCAAACTTTCTAAAAAAAGCAAAGCTCTATCTGTTAAAATTGTTTGATAATCACTTGCTTCAAAATTATTTATTTGAATTTTATCTGCCTTAGAAGTTTGTATCATTTTATCTATATTTTAGTTTCTACGTTGCAATAGTAAAAAATAATTTTGAACTCCACAAGCGAACGTTCGCTAAATTTATAAAAATATATATTTTGTAGAGATTCGCTAATTTTAAGTATCTTTGGAATATGGAAATAGAAGATGAATACATTCGGCTAATCTTTGGTTTAAAACTAAAGCAACTAAGAACAGATAAAAACCTATCTCTCTTTGGATTAGCGAAGCTTACTGGGCTATCAAAATCATATTTAAATGAAATCGAAAAAGGCAAAAAATACCCAAAAACAGATAAAATTGCAGTACTTTCTGACAAGCTCGAAGTACCCTATGACCACTTAGTCTCTTTAAAACTAGACAAAAACCTCGCTCCAATTGGTGAAATTTTGCAATCTAAAATCCTTAAAGAAATACCGTTAGATCTATTCGGAATAAAAGAAAACAACCTTATAGATATTGTAGCAAATGCACCGGCAAAAGTAAACGCTTTTATAAGTACAATTATTAAAATTGCTCAAAACTACAACCTAACCCGCGAGAGTTTTTTCTTAGCTTCTTTGCGTTCTTACCAAGAAGCACATAATAATTATTTTGAAGAAACAGAGTCAGCTGTTGAAAAATTCGCAAAAGAATATCAAATCAATTTAGATCAAAAAATTAAATCTCTAGACTTAGAAGAAATCCTAATAGAAGAATTTAATTACACCATTAACACCACAGAATTTTCAACCCACAATAACTTAGAAGAACTTCGAACCATCTATATACCAAAAAAGAACATACTACTTTTAAAAGAAAACATCAGCGAAGCTCAAAAAACTTTTATATACGCTAAAGAACTAGCATACAATTACCTTAAAATTGAAGACAGACTTTATACATTCCCTTGGATAGAATTTAAAAGTTTTGACCAAGTCTTAAACAATTTTATCGCCTCATATTTTGCAGGAGCATTAATTATTCCTAAAAACTCAATCGTTAAAAATTTAAAACAGGTCTTCAACAATCAAACATGGCAACCAAATGAGTTTGAAAACATCTTAAATCAATACAACTGCTCGCCTGAAACATTTTATCAAAGACTGACCAATATCTTACCTAAACATTTTCACATTAAAAACTTGTTTTTCTTACGATTTAACAAAACCAAGAAAAAAGAACTTTTTAAACTAAAAAAAGAGCTTCATATTACCCAACAACAAGATCCACACGGAAATAGAAACAATGAGCATTATTGCAGACGCTGGATTGCACTAAAAACACTTAACGACTTAGAAAAGTCAAAAAAATTAAAAACTACTTTTAATTTACAAATATCATCATACGAGAACTCCAATAGTAATTACTTAGTGCTTTCAAGCGCTGGCGCTGACCCGTTTAAAAAAGACCAAAACAGAAGCACCTGTATAGGCATGCTTCTATCACCACATCTTAAAAAGAAAATTCAATTTAGCGAAGACCCAAATATCCCCACAAGAATAGTTGGAGTCACTTGCGAAACTTGTGCCGTTAACAATTGTAAAGAACGCATTATGCCTGCGCTTATTCTTAATAAACAGCTTCAATACAAAGAAATTTCGGAAACGGTAAAAGGAATCCTAAACAAATTCAGTTAAGTTACCATACTCTCACGTATATACTCTCTATTTTCTAATGAATTTCTTATTTTAGCAAACTAAACCAACAACTAAATGGATCTAAACTTCAATAAAAACGAAGACTATAATAAAATGCTTGCTTCTGACTTAAGACAGCGCTTGGTAAAAGTAAAACTAGGTGGTGGTCAAAAGAGAATTGACAAGCATCATGCTGCTGGAAAAATGACCGCAAGAGAGCGTATTGACTATTTATTAGACAAAGGTTCTAAATCAATAGAAATCGCAGCCTTTGCAGGAGACGACATGTATGCAGAACACGGAGGATGCCCTTCTGGAGGTGTTGTTGTAAAAATTGGTTATATCCAAGAGAAACAATGCATCGTGGTTGCCAATGATGCAACTGTAAAAGCAGGCGCTTGGTTTCCAATTACCGGAAAAAAGAACCTTAGAGCACAAGAGATCGCCATAGAAAATAAGCTACCTATTATTTATTTGGTAGATTCTGCTGGAGTCTATCTACCTCTACAGGATGAAATCTTTCCAGACAAAGAACATTTTGGTCGCATCTTTAGAAACAATGCCATAATGAGCAGCATGGGAATTACCCAAATTGCCGCGGTTATGGGAAGCTGTGTAGCAGGAGGCGCTTACTTACCTATTATGAGTGATGAAGCCCTAATAGTTGAAAAAACAGGAAGCATCTTTTTAGCTGGAAGCTATTTGGTAAAAGCAGCTGTAGGTGAAAACATCGATAATGAAACTTTAGGTGGGGCAACTACTCATTGTGAAATTTCTGGTGTTACAGATTACAAGGCTAAAGATGATAAAGACGCATTGGATAAAATTAGAAACATCGTAGATAAAATTGGTGATTACAACAAAGCAGGGTTTAGTAAAAAACCAGCAATAGCCCCTAAAGAAAACCCTGATGATATTTTTGGAATCTTACCAAAGGCTAGAAACGAGCAATATGATATGCTAGACATAATCAAGCGCCTGGTTGATAACTCTGAATTTGAACAATATAAAGAAGGCTACGGAAAAACCATCCTAACTGGCTATGCTAGAATTGACGGCTGGGCAGTAGGCATAGTAGCCAACCAACGTAAATTGGTAAAAACAAAAAAAGGAGAAATGCAGTTTGGAGGAGTTATCTATAATGACTCCGCAGATAAAGCCACTCGTTTTATTGCCAATTGCAATCAAAAGAAAATTCCTTTGGTTTTCTTGCAAGATGTTACCGGCTTTATGGTTGGCAGCAAATCAGAACACGGAGGTATTATTAAAGATGGAGCAAAAATGGTGAATGCCGTTAGCAACTCTGTGGTACCAAAATTCACCATCGTTATCGGAAATTCTTACGGAGCAGGAAATTACGCTATGTGTGGAAAAGCCTATGATCCAAGATTAATTGTTGCTTGGCCAAGTGCAGAGCTAGCAGTAATGAGTGGAAACTCTGCTGCAAAAGTACTATTGCAAATAGAAACCGCATCTTTAAAAAAGAAAGGAGAAGTAATTACTCCAGAAAAAGAGGCAGAAATGTTTGAAAAGATCAAATCTAGATATGATCATCAAATATCGCCATATTATGCAGCTGCTAGAATTTGGACAGACGCAGTTATCAATCCTTTAGACACTCGAACATGGATTTCTATGGGGATAGAAGCCGCAAATCACGCTCCTATTGAAAAGCAATTTAACATGGGAGTTTTACAAGTTTAAAACTTATAATATTTATAAATAAAAATAGAAATGGGAAGAGCATTCGAATTTAGGAAAGCACGAAAAATGAAACGTTGGTCAGCAATGGCAAAAACTTTTACCAGAATTGGTAAAGACATTGTCATGGCTGTAAAAGAAGGAGGACCAAACCCCGAAACCAACTCACGCTTAAGAGCAGTTATACAAAATGCCAAGGCTGCCAACATGCCTAAAGACAATGTTGAGCGCGCCATCAAAAAAGCAACAGATAAAGACACCCAAAACTACAAAGAGGTCTTGTTTGAAGGATATGCTCCTCACGGAATTGCCATCTTACTAGAAACTGCTACTGACAACAACAACAGAACGGTAGCCAATGTTCGATCTGCATTTAACAAATGTGATGGAAATTTAGGAACTTCTGGATCAGTGGTTTTTATGTTTGACCATACCTGTAACTTTACGCTAAAAAAGGAAGATATTAGTATGGACATGGAAGAGCTAGAACTAGAGTTAATCGATTTTGAAGTTGAAGAAGTTTTTGATGATGAAGAGGGTGTTATTATTTACGCTCCTTTTGAACAGTTTGGAGCTTTACAATCTTATTTTGAAGAAAACAATGTAGAAATTTTATCTTCTGGTTTTGAAAGAATACCAACCACAACCACAAAATTAACAGAAGAGCAACAAGCTGATGTAGAAAAATTACTAGAACGTTTAGAAGAGGATGACGATGTGCAACACATATACCATTCTATGGAAATGTAAACCTTGTTTTTTAAGCATAAAAAAAGTCGTGATTATCATCACGACTTTTTAATTCAAATAGATTAAACCTAATATTAATCCCCCAATAAATATTGACTTAATCGTTAGACAAATGTATACTAATTTTAATTATTATCATAAAAACACCTACAACTAAACTACTACATATACAAAAAAAGCTATATTTACCTACTATAAAACTTCAACTAGCTATAATATCACTCCATGAAAAAGAGATTAACCATTCTAACATTCCTTATTCTATTTTTTTCATTTTTACCTCTTGTCGCACAAGAAAAAATCATAAAAAATGGAGATGAATGGAAGTACTATGACCAAGGGAATTTAAGCAAAAATTGGTTTCTAAAAACCAAAAGCACTTCTTGGAAAAAAGGAATAACACCTATTGGTTATGGAGATAACAAAGTTTCTACAATCATTAACTTTGGACAGGCAGAAGATAATAAAGACATTACAAAATATTTTGAAAAGGAAATTATACTGACTGATGCGAAAGAATTTTTAGGGTATGAATTTAAATTGCAGCGAGATGATGGAGCCGTAATCTATATAAATGGAGTTGAGCTGTTTCGAGACAATATGCCGAATACAACCATTGACGCATCAACCTTAGCTTTGACTTTTGTAGATATCGAAAATGAAGATATATTCCACAATACATTCTTTGAAAACACCATCTTTAAAAATGGCAAAAATACCATTCGCGTAGAGATTCACCAATCTAGTAAATCCTCTAGCGATTGCATTTTTAGTCTAGAACTTATTGGCTATAAAGATCAGTTAGTATACAAAGAGATTATTGCTCACAAAGAATTAATGAAGGTAGATTTAGAGGATCAAATAAACTTCTTAAACTCAAAGTTTGATATTGAAAAAGTAACCTCATACAACCAACTTTTAAATGATTCAAACGACAAGTTAAAGTATATCATCTTTGTTTTATTAATCTTACTACTCATTGTAGTTTTTAGTGCATTTTTATACATCAGTTACCTAAAGGGACTTGAGCGAAGACTTTTAAGAAAGAACAATGACTTAAGTGATCAACTGTTAACCAAAGAAAAAGAAATGGTAAAAATAACCACTAACCTCCTACACAACAAACAGCATTTTAAAGAGATTAGAGCCGATATCAAAAGCATCCAAACCAACGAAACAAAACTAGTCAAATCAATAGTGCAAAACATCGATAGTGTATTAGAATCCGATAAAGAATGGGAAAGTTTTCAGGTGCATTTCAATGCTGTTAATGATAATTTTTATGACAAACTCATCAAATTACATCCAGACTTAACCAATACGGAGTTGCGTTTTTGTGCTTTTGTAAAATTACATATGCAGACAAAAGAAATTGCTAGAATTCTATTAATTGACCCAAGATCTGTCCAAACAGCAAGATATCGAATCAAGAAAAAAATGAAGCTGGGAGAAGATGTAGATCTGAGAGATTATTTACTGGACTTATAAGAGATTAAATCCAATGTTTTTTTACGTTGGATTTTTTTTGTCTCAGTTTCTACAAAGTTTTCTAGCCAATAAATCTCCTTTGGGATCTCGTACTTTGTGAGATTAGGAATTTTGGTCAACTGCTCCTTAAGAGTCATATTCTCTTTGCCTTCTATAAGTAAGATTAGTCTTTCACCTAATTTATCATCTGGCACACCTGCTACAAAAAAACGTTGCTCAATAAGTATTTCAATTTTTTTCTCTAGCTTTTCTGGATGCAGCTTGATTCCTCCTGAATTGATGACATGATCAAAACGACCTAACCATTCAAAACCAGTCTCTGAAAACAAATCAACCACATCATTTGTGCGTATCTGATCATCAGAAAGCAAAGGAGCATCTATCAGTAAGCAGTTTCGCTCATCAACTGACAAATAAATATCAGGCAAAGCAGTAAACGAAGGAACTGGATTAGCCTCAGCATATTTGTTTAATTGCTTTAAGGCAATATGACTAACAGTCTCTGTCATACCATAACTTGCATAAACTGTTGTGGAAACGGATTGAATTGCTTTATTTAAGGTTCCAGAAACCACACCTCCACCGACGATCAAGACCTTTATTTGATTTATTTGAAGAAGAGAAGACTGTAATTGTAAAGGGACCATTGCAGAAAAATCATATTGCTTATGATTATTTTCCAAAGGGCTCAAAACAGGCTCCTGAACATCTAGCCTCCAACCCAGAACCAGTGCTCTCACCAACATCATTCTGCCGCCAATATATTCTGTAGACATGCAAAGCAATGCAGAAGTACCTGCATGCAAACCTAAAAATTGACCAGTTGCTTTGGCTGAATTGACCATCGCTTCTTTAGCTAACTTAATGGTCTTTGGAGCACCTGTAGAACCAGAAGTCTTTGCATGGATATACGTTTGATCAGAAAACCAATCAACCAAAAATGCATGCAGAGAAACCGAAAGCGTTTTTGAATACACCAACAACTCCGTAACAGAATCGAAAGATTGATCATTTAAGGCAAAACCACTATGTATCTGATTAGTTTTCAATACTGATCGGTTTTACAACTTTTCCAAAAAGTTTATCCTTCCAGTTTTTCCAACCGTATTTCTTAGAAAACACCAATAACAGCAATGGGTAAAACACCAATACAGAAGCAAACATATCCCAAGTTACTTGAGGCTCTGATGTATCAACAAACAAAGCTTCTGTTCTAAACACAGTCCAATCTGTAGTAACAAAGAATGCTGCAACAATATTATTAGAAGCATGCAAACCAAGTGCAAGCTCTGTTCCCTCATCCATTAAAGTAGTAATCCCGTACAGCAAGCCAGTTCCTATATAAAAGACCATGGTAATATAACCTAGCTTTTCTACTTCGGGATTCATCCCGTGTAAAAGACCAAAAACAGCCGATGTAACGAGCAATGGAAACCATTTATTCTTTGCTAAAACACCAAGGCCTTGCATTAAATAGCCTCTAAAAATAAATTCTTCGGCACTGGTCTGAAAAGGCAAAAACACAAAGGAGATTAAAACTAAAAACGCAAATGGGACTAATTTAAAATTCCAAACATAATCTTCTGGTGACAAAAAGATTCCAATACTTATAGTTACCACCGATACACCTCCCCAAAGAGCAAATGCAAAAAATACACGTTTCCAATCCAAGCGTTTTCTAGCTGTAAGTATGCTTATAAATTTTCTTTTATGCAGATACCTAACACAGAGAAACAGAACTAGTATGGCTACCATAAAGGTAAAAATCATTAAAAACAAGTAAAGATTAGAATCCATCCCTATCTCCATAAAATTAGTTAGAGCACCTTCTTGAAATTTTTCTAAATCGCCATCAACTGTAATAAATGCTGCCAATATCAATGGGATTCCAGCAAACTGTATCCCTAAAAAAACAAGTACCAGTGTTAAAACATAAAACCAAGCACTTGTATTCCCTGTAAATCCTTTTTGAATAAAATTCATATCCTAAATATTAAAATTGAAATCCCATAACTTTGACGGGTTGTAATGTAAGCCTCCTTTAACAACTTCTAAAGGAGCAGCTATATTATTTGTAAATAAACCTCCTGTACCTAATCCTTGAGGTAACTTATTACCTAAAGTGTAGGTAAACTGAGCAATTGCATTTAAACCCACATTGCTTTCTAATGCACTTGTAATCCACCAAGAAATTTGGTGTTTCTCAGCTAAATCTATCCACGAAATACTCCCAGAAAACCCACCAACCAGGCTTGGCTTTAGGATGATATATTGTGGATGTATCGTTTCTATAATTTGCGCTTTATTTTTAGTGGTATGTGCCCCGATCAACTCTTCATCAAGTGCTATTGGCAAAGGAGTTTTTTCGCAAAGTTTTGCCATTTCTAACAGCTGACCTTGTTTAATAGGCTGCTCTATAGAATGCAATTCAAAATCAGACAAACGCTTTAATTTTTCTAAAGCCTCATCTGGTTTAAAAGCTCCGTTTGCATCAACGCGTATCTCTATAACACTTGCTGAATATTCTTTTCTAATTAAATTTAACAAAGCCAATTCTTCTTCAAAATTGATAGCTCCTATTTTTAGCTTGATACACTGAAAACCTTCTTTTAATTTTTGTTCAATTTGAGACTTCATATACTCCTTTGTCCCCATCCAAACCAAACCATTAATTGGAATATTTCTCTTCCCTTCTGTAAACTTAGATGGAAACAATTCAAATTTATTATCTGATTTTAAGGATAAAAAAGCTTGCTCAACACCAAACTGGATGCTCGGATAAGCTTCAAGATTAAGAAGTAACTCTTTTAAACCCAAAGAAATATTTTTGCAAACCCATTTGAGTTTTTGCTCGTATTCTGGTGTATCATCAATGCTTAAGCCTCTAAAAACAGCACATTCACCAATGCCGATTTTATAATTTTCTTCTAGTTTTAAAAACCAGGTTTCCTTGGTTTTTAGAACCCCTCGAGAAGTTCCACTAGGAGTTTTAAAATGCAGAATGTGTTTTTGGTAATTTGCTGTAATCAAGGTCTTAGTTCTAAAAAATGATACTGTTTAGGTATTGTACAAAGCGATTCTGTTCCCTTCTGTATCAAGTAAAAGTGCCATATAACCAATTTCTTTATCAATCAAAGTCTTTCTTTGTAAAATGGTCCCACCTGCTTCCTCAACTCTTGATAATTCATCAGACAAATCACCTGACTGAGAGTTAAAATACAACAATGGACCGTGGCTTGAAGAAGGAATAAAATCTTTATGACAAACGAGTGAACCACTAATACCGGGTGAGGTAATATCTTCTGCTGGGGGAAACCAGCCCATTAGTATACCTCCAAAATCACGTATTGCGATCTCTACTTTAAAAACAGTCTCGTAAAATTTCTTAGCCCTTTCCATATCTGTAACAGGAACCTCGAACCAGCTAATCATATTGATTTCCATAATTATTGTTTTTCTATATAGGATTTAAAGTTATCCAAATAATTTTTATCTAAAGTAATGAATTTATTTTTTAGATACGGAAATAAGCATTGCATCAAATAATCCTCACTTTTATAAACAACATTTTTAGTAATAACAGTAGTACTACCAAGCTCTTGAAACTCATAATCATCCGTCTTAAACAATTGATCTGAATGAAGAGTAAAAATAAGCTTTTTATTAGGAATGTAGGCTATGGTTTTTTCTATAAAACGAATGGTATCAGTGGTTTTAACCATATTTAACTCATAAAGACTCCCCACAACTCCTTCTTTTATATCAAGAGCTTTTATTGACTGCAAATTGGGCTGCCATTCTTTATGTGTCTTTTTCGCATAAAAGTGTGTAAACACTTCTTGTAAAGGCCTATCAATACTTGTATTAACCTGATAGCTCGTTTCTTTCACTAACAAACCCGTAGACAAAAAAACAATAAGCAACAAAAGCAACAAACGAAGGAAGCCTTTTAAAAATTTCATTTCTTAAATCTCTAGACTGGTTCCAATTTCTAGCAAAACCAACTCTTTGTTTAAGGCACTAAAATAGTCTTTAGCGATTTCTGCATCTATTTGAATTGGCGGAAACGTATTAAAATGACAACCAATAACCTTAGGGCATTCTACAAAATCACTAGCCATAGCAGCATCTTCATACCCCATAGTAAAAGTATCACCGACAGGTAAAATAACAGCGTCTAAAGCAGCGTAAAGTGGAATGAGTTTCATGTCATAAGTTAAAGCAGTATCTCCAGCATAATAAAGAGACTTTTCTTTGGATGAAATTACAAAACCTCCTGGCTCTCCACCGTAAGTACCATCTGCAAAAGAAGAACTATGCACTGCTTTTACATACTTAACAGAAAACCTATCAAACCCAACAGTACCACCGTGATTTAAGGACATTCCTTTAAATCCTTTAGACTCGTAATGACTTACAATCTCAAAGTTTGAAATAATTAATGCGTCGCTTTGTTTTGCCAACCACTCAACATCTAAAACATGATCTTGATGTGCATGGCTAATTAGTATATAATCCGGTTGAAGCGCATTAATATCAATATGAGAAGCCAAAGGATTCCCTGAAATAAACGGATCTATAATAATGAGTTTCCCTGAAATCTCTATACCGAAGGTTGAGTGACCATAAAAAGTTATTTTCATTTTTCTTTATTTAAGATTTACTAGTTTTCTTTTTTTTTAAATACCAAACAACCCCTATAAAAACAAGAAGGAAAGGCCAAAAACTAATACCCATCATAAAAACCGTTTTAATATTTTCTAGACCTTTCTTAAAACTACCTTTAACCTGTCCTAAAAAACCTGATTCTGAAGAGGCAATTTTTGTGTAAAAATTAATCGTTAGACTAGAATAAGAAACCTGGTTTTGTAAATATTTTATTCTTCCCTCTGCTGATTCAATCTCTTCTCTTACTTTTCCAAGCTCTCTCTCTACACTTAAAACTTCAGAAACATTTTTAGCTTTCTTTAAAAGCTCTAAATACTTTTGCTCTAATAATTTTCTTGTTTTTAATCTTGCTTCAAGATCAAGGTATTGCTCTGTTACATCGCGGATATTTGTATTTCTATTATCAAACTTCTTAACTCCTTGTGAGAGTTTTTCCATAAAATTATCAAAAGAATCAGTTGGGATTCGCACAGAAATAGTATTACTTATTTGATCAGAAGAAGAATACGTGTTATCAGAAGACACATAGCCTTTTACGTCTTTGATCAACTGCTCTATGCGTTTTTGCGTTGCTTTTAAATCATCCACTTCAAAAGAGACATTGCCGTTTTTAATAAGTTTTCTTTGATCAGCTTGATTGAATGTTGCATCATTTTCTGCATTGATTTTATTAGTAGCTAAAGTTGCCAATGATTTTCTTGAAGTAGCCGTATTATTATAAGACTCTATAACATCAAGCCTTGCTTGTTCTTCATTAGTTGTACATGCAGCAGCGACAAGAAACAAAAGAAATAAAAATTTGAAATTTTTCATAAAAACGGGTTTAAATTTTATACTACAAAAGACAATCCAAAAAGGATGCCAAAAAGAAAAGTACTTAGAGCTACTTTCTTTAATTCACCGTCAAATAGGGCTGGAGTATTATTTTTATAAACAAAATAAACATGTTTAATTATTGGCACAAAGGCTACTAAAAATAAAAATTGCATCGGTGTCTGATAGTGAAGCAATACATAGATTAATGCAGTAACAAAAGCTAAAAAAATTAATGTATAATGATATTTTTTAGAAGCTTGTATACCCATTTTAACTACCAAGGTATTTTTGCCTGACAACTGATCATTTTTACAATCTCTCATGTTGTTAAGATTTAAAACCGCTGTACTTAAAAGTCCAATCGAAACTGCTGGTAAGAAGACCTCGTAGTTTATGTGTTTTACATATAAAAAGTAAGCGCCAACAACACTTAACAATCCAAAAAAAACAAAGACAAAAACATCGCCAAAACCACTATAGCCATAAGCAGATTTACCTACCGTATATTTAATGGCCGCTACAATAGAAAGAACCCCTAAACAAAAGAACAATAAGGAAAGCAAAAAATCTTCTTTGCCAAAAGCAACATAGATTAAGGTAAGAGCAGCAATTAAGGTTAGTACAATTGTAATGTTCATAGCCCCTTTCATCTGCTTTGGAGAGATGACCCCAGAAGCAACTAGCCGTTTTTCACCTATTCTATTAGCATCTGTTCCTTTAATACCGTCGCCATAATCGTTGGCAAAATTTGACAATACCTGAAAGCCTATGGTGGTTAACAAAGCCAAGACACAAATCTCCCATTGAAAAGCCTGCTCTGCTTTGGCTAAAAAACTTGCAAGCACAATTCCAGAAATAGACAAAGGCAAGGTTCTAAGTCTTGCTGCCTGAATATAGTTTTTAATAGAACTCAATAAACTGATTTTTAATGCTGATTAGGCTTTGCTAGCTTCTCTTTTTAAAGAGTGTTTTTAATATCTAATTAGTTGACTTTAAAGCTTCTTGAATTGGAATTGGAGCACCATTCTTTAAAGCTTGCACAAAGGCTCCTGGGTAAACATCAAGTAAACTTCTTCTACTGGCTCTAGCTTCTTGATAGGTTTTATAAGTTCCTAAACTATATTTAAACCATGGGTTTACATTATAGTTGATTACATTTGGAATGGCTTCGTGTTTTTTACTCTGCTTGTTATAACTAGCTGCAATTTGCACAGTGTATACCAAAACATCTTTTTTAACCTCTACTTTTGGTTCTTCTTTTTTAATCTCTGTTTTAGGAACAGGAGGTTTAATCGTTTTTTTTGGTTCTTTTTTCCCACATGAAAAAAGCATCAAACTAAAAAATAATACTAGGCAAGTGTATTTTGTGTTCATAGCGTAACTATTTAAGGTTTATAAATTGTTTGCTTCGGCAATTAGCTCTGCAATATCTTTAACGACAACTTCGTTTTCTTTTTCTTTAAACTTAATACCATCAGTCATCATGGTATTACAATATGGACAACCCGTTGCAATAATTTCTGGCTTAGTTGCTAAGGCATCTTCGGTTCTTAACACATTAATGTCCTTATTCCCTTTTTCTGGTTCTTTAAACATTTGTGCTCCACCCGCACCACAACACAATGCTGTAGATTTATTGCGTTTCATTTCTGTTAAATTAACCCCCAAACGCTTAATCAAAACTCTTGGCGACTCGTATTCATCATTGGCTCTTCCTAAATAACAAGGATCGTGGAACGTAACTTTTTTATCTTTTAAAACAGAATTATTAATATCTAATCTTCCGTCTGCAATTAATTTTTTAATGAATTGAGTATGATGAAAAACTTCATACTTCCCTCCTAAACTCGGGTACTCATTTTTTAAAGTATTAAACGAGTGGGGATCACAGGTAACAATGGTTTTAACCTCATAAGCATTTAAAACTTCTATATTGGTAACAGCTTGCATCTGAAATAAAAATTCATTTCCCGCTCTTTTGGCTGCATCACCAGTAGAACTTTCTTCGGTTCCAAGTACAGCAAAATCTACTTTTGCTTGATGTAAAATTTTTACAAAAGCTCGTGTAATTTTTTTAGCTCTATCATCAAAACTCCCAGCTGCTCCAACCCAAAACAATACTTCTGGTTGTTTTCCCTGAGCCATCATGTCTGCCATTGTTGGTACTATCATAATCCTTAGTTTTTTGTTGTTCGTCTTTAGTTTTGAGTAATTACACTAAAAATTAAAAACTCAATATTTTTCATTGTTCTCGTAATTATTTTTTCTATTCGTCAAAAATCACTCGAACTGGCATTTATTCTTCGTCTTTCCAATTTAATCGATCCATCTGGTTGTATTGCCAAGGTGCACCGTTGTTTTCTATATTGGTCATCATCATATTCAATTCTTGTGGCGCAGCACTTTCTTCCATCACCAAATACCTTCTCATATCAATAATAATCGATAAAGGATCAATATTTACTGGGCATTCTTCTACACAGGCATTACAACTAGTACATGCCCACAGTTCTTCTGGAGAAATATAATCGTTTAACAGTTGTTTTCCATCATCTTTAAAGGTCCCGCCGTTTGCATCAATATTCGCTCCAACTTCTTCCATTCTATCACGAGTTTTCATCATGATAGCTCTTGGTGATAATTCTTTTCCGGTAAGGTTTGCTGGACAGGCAGAAGTACAACGACCACATTCTGTACAGGTATATGCATTCATCAATTGTACCCAATTTAAATCGGTAACATCAGAAGCCCCAAACTTTTCTGGCACATCACTTTCTGTACCTTCTGCAGGTGCAGCATATGGGTCTGCATTTGGATCCATCATTAACTGCACTTCTTTTGTTACAGCTTCTAGATTATCTAATTCACCTTTTGGCTTTAATTTAGCATAAAAAGTGTTTGGGAAGGCTAATAAAATATGTAAATGCTTAGAATAATATAAATAATTTAAGAAAGCTAGAATTCCAACAATATGAATCCACCAAGCTGATTGTTCTATTAAATGTAAAGTCTCTGGTGAAAATCCGCTTAACAAGGGATAGACAAATTGACTAATAGGATTTCCGATTCCCGCTTCTTGAAAAGCAATATCAGAAGCATTCATTACTATAAACAAGCTCATTAAAACCATCTCGAAATACAAAATGATATTCCCATCATTCTTTGGCCATCCCGTCATTTCTTTATTCCAAAAACGCTTGATTCTGATCACATTTCTACGAATCCAAAAAACAACAACTGCAATAAATACAATGGCTGCCAATACTTCAAAGGTTCCAATTAAAAAACCATAAAAAGCAGCACCTAAAATAGGTTGAAAAACTCTGTGTGTTCCAAACAACCCATCAATAATAATTTCTAAAACCTCAATATTAATGATGATAAATCCAAGATATACAGCAACGTGTAAAATACCAGAAACCGGACGACGTACCATTTTGTATTGCCCTAATGCAATTTTGGCCATGTTTTTCCATCGAGCTGCTTTATTATCTGATCTATCTACATCTTTCCCTAAATTAATATTGCGAATTAATTTGCGAATATTCTTTACAAAAAAACCGACTCCGGCTATTAATATCAGTGCAAAAATAATGTTTGGTAGGTATTGCATATCTATTTATTTGGTGCGTTTATTTTATTGATGATTCCAATGATTTTCATCATCAGAATTGCTTGGAGATAAACCAATAATATCTCCTTTTGTTGAAACTCCTAAACCTAAAACGGTCCTATTTGCATAGTTAAAATAACTTACAACCTGATTTATTTCTAAAATCTCCCCGTCAGACAAGCCTTCACTTCTTAATGAAATAACATCATTTTCTTGAAGGTCTGAGGGTTCTAAAGTTAATCTTTTAGCATATTCTAAACCACTATTATAACTATTTTCTTCAAAAGGCTGATTTTCATTTTCTAAATCAGACTTAATTTGATTGGCTTTTTTGTCATTATCAATCAATCGTCTTAATCCTTCAAAATGATGATTGATACAGTAATCACAGTTATTGAGCAAACTCACATACACTCCGATCGTTTCTAAATACCATTTTGGCAAGCTGTTATTACTGTTGTGCAAAACGTTCTTATACAAGGCCATATGACCCGTCATCGTATGTGGACGTAAACCATGAACCATCATAATATTATCAACATTATTATTAGGTCCTGTTACTTTCTCATACAACCGCTTTAACTTTCCTGTTGCATCTTCAAACGAAATGGTTTTAATCCAACTCATTTAATTATTAGTTTCTTCGTTTGCTTTGTTTTTTTCTGGATCATAGGGTACAGCTCTTTTCCCAAACAATGAGAAATGAACAAAGCGTTTTGGATTTAACTTCATCTCTCTAATAAGTTCTTCCAATTCTTTAGACATGCTTGTTAAGTTGTTGTACATGGCGTCGTCTTTTACCAACTTCCCAAGAGTCCCTTCTCCATTCTGAACTCCCTCCATAAGCACATTTACATAATCTAATGATCTTTGCGCTTTTTTAACCATTTCACCCATATTGGCATTGACCAAAGTATCTGACAACTGCGCTAGGTTTTTTGTAATCACTCTAGTATTATCAAAGGTGTTTTTTATACCAATCTTGCTCGAATCCAAGAGTTGATTAACAGATTTCATCGTTTTTCTAATATCAGAAATGGTAAATTCAAGATCTATAATACTGTTATTAAGGCTTTTTCTTGCTCTTACATCTAAAGTTTGATTTAAACCTAAGAACAAAGAATCTGCACTAACAATTACATTTTCTAATTTAGCTTGTAAAGGATTTAGTTTTTCTCCAACACTCGAAAAAATATCAGACTCTACCTCTCCTTTTAAATAATCACCACTTACAGCAACTTCACCTTCATAAGATGGGATAATCGCTAAAGATTGTCCCCCCATTAAACTTGCACTATAAATTTTGGCAATGCTCTTTTTTGAAAACTCAAAGTCATCTTCAATTAGCAGCTCTACGACTAGTTTTCCTCTTTTTTCTGGATCACTATTAAACGTGATGTCTGTGACTTTACCAACCTGTAGTCCATTAATAGTAATGCTACTAGCTTTTTTTAGGCCTTGGATATTATTGTACTCAACGTAAAAATGACGCTGGTTTGGAGTTAAAAGGTTTTCTCCCTTTAAATAATTATATCCCCAGATAAATAATACAACAATTACAACGGCAACAAAACCAGTTTTTAGTTCTTTAGACATACGGTACTAATTTTAAACAATATTACTAATAATTTTTTGAGCTGATTAGTAAATTATGGTGTTTTTAATGCTTCTTTTACTGATATTTTTTCTCCATTCTTAAACGCTGAAATAAACGCAGAACGGTATCCTACTTTTTTTGCTTCATTCAAAAAAGTTTTAATTTTTGAATAATCGGAAGTATTTCCGTAATAATATTTATAATAGGCCCCAACCTTAACGCGTTCTACATTTTTTAAACGCTTAAAATTATAAGATTTGGTTTCGATATTTTTCTTACTAGATGCAATCTGCACTTTAAAAGTTATATTAGACGTGGCCTTGATTGTTTTATCTGTATTAACTGGAGCAACAACCCTTGTGTTGGTCTGACTAACGGTGTTTAGCTTTAATTGGTTTACATAGGTAACAATAGTCTCAGCTGCTGTCTTAGCTAAAGCTTGCTGCCCACTTCTAGAGTTTAAATAACGCCCCTCCTTTTTGTTGGTCAAAAAGCCTAGCTCTACAAGTACACTTGGCATAATGGTCTCTCTCAAAACCTGAAAATTACCCATCTTAACTTCTCTGTTATGACGTTTTAATTTTTTTACCATTTGAGTTTGAATAAGACTAGCCAATTGCAAGCTCTGCTCTAAATTCTCTTCTTGAAGTAAGGATAAACCGATAATGGAAGCCGGTGAATTAGGATCATAATCGTAATTTTGCTTATAGTCTTTTTCTAAAAGAATAACACTATTTTCTCGTTTTGCAATTTCAAGATTTGTTTTATTACCATTTGCTCCTAAAACAAAAGTACCCAAACCATAAGCCTGTGATGTATGCGAATCGCAATGAAAAGATACAAACAAATCAGCTTTTACATCATTTGCTATATCTCCACGTTTCCACAGCTCAACAAAATTATCTTTTGTTCGGGTATACACAACGCGAATATCTTTGTTTTTTGATAAAATTTTACCAACCGCTAAAGTAACTTTAAGCGCAATATCTTTTTCTTTAAAACCACTACCTAAATTCCCTGGATCTCGACCTCCGTGCCCTGCATCTAAAACAACTGTGTAAATTTTTCTCTGAGAAAAAAGGCTTTCAGCCCCAGCGATAAAAAAAACAAACAATACCAAAAAGCACAAAACTTTCGTTTTAAAAATAGATTTGGTATCTTGAAGACTAGTCATGGATAATTTTTAGTTAATTTTGGCAACTCAAATTTGGTGCTTCAACGAATGAAGCATATTTTTACATTTTTACAAAAATAGCATTAAAAGCGTTGCAAACAAAGACACTACACATACTTTTATTAAGTTTTCTAAGCCTTTTTTGCTTTCAATTGACCTATGGACAAGATATCAAGGCTAAAACCAAGGCTTTAAGCATTCCTTCTAAACAAAAGGACAGCATCTTAAAAAAGGACAGCTTGCTTTTAAAAAAGCCAACAGACACACTTAAAAAAGACAGCCTAAAAACTAAAAAAAGCGCTATTGAATTTATCATCACACACAATGCTCATGACGATATGATTCAAGATTTAAAAAATAAACGAACCATCTTGTACAACAACGCTCATGTAATTTATGGCGATATTGATTTAAAGGCAGGAATCATTATTGTAGACAACAAAAACAACACCCTTTTTGCTAAGGGAATCAAAGACAGTTTGGGCTACCAACAACGACCTGTTTTTAAACAAGGAACTCAAGAATCTGAGCAAGATTCAATTCTCTATAATTTTGAAAGTAAAAAAGCCATCATCTACAACTTAAAGACCAATCAGAATGGCCTAATTACCTACGGAGAAAAAACCAAAAAGGTCAATGATTCAACCATCTATATTAGAGATATTAAATTTACAACCTCTAACAAGCCGAATCCTGATTATTATATCAGAACCAAAAAAGCAAAGTTAGTTCCTGGTAAAAAAATTATAGTAGGGTTAAGTAATTTGGTAATTGCTGATGTTCCAACACCAGTGGCCATTCCTTTTGCCTATTTTCCGACAACAGAGACCAGGTCTTCTGGTTTTATTATTCCCGCATGGGGACAAACCACTAATCAAGGGTATTTTCTACAAAACGGAGGGTATTATATCGCTTTAAATGACTATGTTGATATTACCTTATTAGGAGATTTATACACCAACGGAAGCTGGGGAATTACTGCACAGTCTAACTATGTGGTTCGCTATAAATACAATGGTAATTTTAGTTTTAAGTATGAAAATTTAATCCAGAGTTTAAAGGGTTTTGACGACTACAGTAAAAGAACCAATTTTAATATTCGTTGGTCTCACAATCAGGATTCAAAATCAAATCCGAACTCTCGCTTTTCAGCATCGGTAAATCTTGGTAGTAGCAAGTATTATCGAGAATCATTAAACGAGGCAAACAACAATGATTTTTTAACAAATACACTGAGCTCTTCAATTTCATATTATCGAAAATTTGTAGGAACTCCTTTTAATCTAAACGCTACTGCAACACACTCACAGAACACCAATACACAGGCCATTACTATGACCTTGCCTTCTGTTCAGGTAAACATGGATCGCGTCTACCCTTTTTCAGGTAAAAATGGAGAGAAAACCAATGCTCTGCAAAAGATGGGTGTAAACTATAGCCTTAAAGGAGATTATAGAATCAACACCGTAGATTCTCTATTCTTTAAACCAGAAATGTTTGATACAGCAAAAGCGGGAATCCAACACAATGCAAATGCTAGCACAAATCTAAAAGTTTTTAAATATTTTACCTTAGCTCCAAGCGCAACATATAAAGAGGTTTGGAATTTTGATTATATTCAAAAAAACTATGACCCTCTAACGACCACGGCAGTTACCGAAACTATCAAAGGTTTTAAAAGTTTTAGAGAATACAACCTGGGTGTTGCTTTGAGTACTACATTATACGGGGTTTACAATCTAAAAGGGCGAATAAAAACGATTAGGCATACGGTTAGACCTTCTATTTCTTATGGATACCGACCTGATTTTGCTGATCAGTACAATTTACAAGTTCAGCAAAGTGCAGACCCTCTTGATCTAGAAACCTACTCACCTTTTGAAAACGGTATTTATGGTCAACCCGGAAGCGGTTTATCAAACTCGATTGGAATAACCGTAAACAATGTTTTAGAAGCTAAAGTAGCATCAAGAGACTCTACTAATCTAGAAGACAAAAAAATTACCTTATTAAACAACTTAAACTTTAACACCTTTTATAATATAGCCGCTGACAGTCTGCGTTGGAGTCCTGTAAATGTAAGTGCCGGAACCTTGCTATTTAAAGACAAACTAACCGTAAATATGGGGGCGATTCTAGACCCATACCAACTAGACAGCAATGGTAATAGAATTGACAAGTTTAACAGCAATCTATTTAGAGTAACCAGCGCTACACTTTCTGCTAACTATTCAATATCAAGTACAGATTTTAAGAAAAAAGAACCTAAAAAAACTCAATTTGACGCACCTTCTAACGATCAGTTTGGAGACAACGCAAACACCAACGGAGACCCTAACAACTCAAACACAGAAAAGAAAGCACAACTTTACAAAGCATCAGTTCCATGGAGTCTAAACCTAATGTATGCTGTAAATTACAGCAATAATGGAATTATTAAAGGAATTGGCTCTAACACCTTAATGTTTAATGGAAATATAGAACTAACACCTAAATGGTCTGTCCGATTTAGCTCTGGTTATGATTTTGAAAACAAAGGTTTCTCATACACAAGACTTGGTTTTACCAGAGATCTAGACAGCTGGAACTTTAATTTTGATTGGTCTCCTTTTGGAGTAAATAAATCTTATTATTTTAGAATTGGTGTAAAATCTGGAATCCTAAACGATTTGAAATGGGATAAACGAAGCTTACCTGATCGTTTGTTATATTAAAAATTAAGAAAATTTAAATAAAATGAAAAAAATCATCACTACAAGCAAAGCGCCAGCTCCAATCGGCCCATACAACCAAGCCATTTTAGCAGGAAACACACTTTACACCTCAGGGCAAATCGCCTTTAATCCAGAAAATGGAGAATTGGTTTTAGATTCTATAGCTGTAGAAACTAAACAGGTTATGGAAAACCTAAAAGCCGTTTTAGAAGCTGCAGAAATGAATTTTGAACAGGTTGTCAAAACAAGTATTTTTATTTCTGACATGAATAATTTTGCTGCAATTAATGAAGTGTATGCAGACTATTTTAATGAAGAAACTGCTCCTGCACGTGAAACCGTTGAAGTTGCAAACTTACCCAAGTTTGTAAATGTAGAAATTAGCATGATTGCTATTAAATAAAAAACGCCGCTTTGATTTTCAAAGCCGCGTTTTTTTTATTCTTATTTGCTCTTATAAGGTAGCAGCATATACAGCTAAATCAACCAACTTAGTAGAATACCCAATCTCATTGTCATACCAGGCAACCACTTTAACAAAATGATCATTTAAAGCCATCCCTGCATTTGCATCAAAAATAGAAGTTCTAGTATCTCCAACAAAGTCTTGTGAAACCAACAATTCTTCAGTATATCCTAAAACACCTTTCATATCATTTTCTGAAGCAGTCTTCATCGCTGCTTTAATATCTTCATAACTGGTACTTTTTTCAAGTCGCACAGTAAGATCAACCACAGAAACATCCATAGTTGGAACTCTAAATGCCATTCCTGTAAGCTTCCCTTTCATGGCAGGAATAATCTTACTAACCGCTTTTGCAGCACCCGTAGAAGATGGGATAATATTGTGCAAGGCAGCTCTACCACCTCTCCAATCTTTTGATGAAGGTCCATCAACAGTTCTTTGAGTTGCCGTTGTAGAATGCACTGTAGTCATTAAACCTTCTACAATTCCAAAATTATC
Source organism: Polaribacter pacificus (assembly GCF_038024035.1). NCBI lineage: Bacteria > Pseudomonadati > Bacteroidota > Flavobacteriia > Flavobacteriales > Flavobacteriaceae > Polaribacter > Polaribacter pacificus. The sequence continues at coordinate 2,664,650 of NZ_CP150664.1, read as the reverse complement.
ATGCAATACCTTTACGATGGGTGCCAAACAATTTGTGGTACATGACGCATTCGAAATGATAGTATCTTCTTTGGTTAAAAGCTGATGATTAACTCCCATTACAAACATAGGAGCATCTGCTGAAGGAGCAGAAATAATTACTTTTTTTGCACCTCCTAGAAGATGTAAATTAGCTTGTTCTTTACTTTTAAAAATACCTGTACACTCCAAAACATAATCTGCTCCAATGGCATCCCATTTTAAATCACTTGGGTTTCTTTCTGCTGTTACTCGTATTGGATTTCCATTTACCATAAGGGTTTGTGAATCTTTTACCTCTACAGTCCCTTTAAATGCTCCATGAACAGAATCATATTTAAGCATGTATGCTAAATAATCTACTTCTAGTAAGTCATTTATTCCTACCACTTGTACATTGTCTCTCTCCATTGCAGATCGAAAAGCCAACCTTCCGATACGTCCAAATCCATTAATTCCAATTTTTATCATTTACGTTCTATTTAATCTGTTTATGTTGACATAATATCTGACACTCTCAATAATTCTGTATCAATTTTATGATGTCCTTTTATTGCTTTTTCTAAATCTGTAGGCTTGATTTTATTATTGACCAATCCTACCATTAAATTTGTTTTTCCTTCTAATAATAATTCTACCGCTTTTACACCTAACCTACTGGCCAAAACGCGATCAAAACAGCTTGGAGAACCTCCGCGTTGCATATGCCCTAAAACAGAAACTCTCACATCGTATTCTGGCAAGTTTTTCTCTACATAATCTGCCAGTTCAAAAACGTTTTTACCTGTTTTATCTCCTTCTGCAACCACAACAATACTGGATGATTTACCTGATTTTCTACTTGCTTTTAGAGAATCTAACATACGGTCTAGGCCTAAGTCTTCTTCGGGTATTAAAATTTCTTCTGCACCTGCTCCTACTCCTGCATTTAAAGCGATAAAACCAGCATCTCGTCCCATCACCTCAACAAAAAACAAGCGGTTATGTGAAGAAGCGGTATCACGTATTTTATCAATTGCCTCTACAGCTGTATTGAGTGCTGTATCAAAACCCAATGTATGTGTAGTTCCATAAATATCATTATCGATGGTCCCTGGAATACCCACAATAGGGAAATTAAATTCTTGATTAAAAACAACGCCACCTGTAAAACTTCCATCTCCACCAATAACTACTAAGGCGTCAATTTCATTCTCTTTTAAATGCTTATATGCTTTACGTCTACCCTCTTCTGTTCTAAACTCCGTAGACCTTGCTGATTTTAGGATGGTACCTCCCTTGTTAATAATATTATTAACGCTCCGAGCATTAAGATTGATAAAATCTCCCTCAATCATCCCCTGATAACCTCTGTAAATCCCTACAGATGCAATCTTATAAAACGCACAAGTCCTTACCACAGAACGAATGGCTGCATTCATTCCAGGTGAATCTCCTCCTGAAGTTAGTACTGCTATTTTTTTAATTTTCTCCATCTTTTATATCTATAAAGTTACCGATTAATTAGCTAACATTCAGAAAAAAAAGCGAAAACGATTTCGAAAAACAGTCCTTAAATACAATAAAGAAATAGATGCATTAAAAAGAAAAAACCTGAGTGATGTACGTTTTAATTTCTGAAAAATTTTGTTGAATTTCTTTTACCAAAGTAAACTGATTTGCGGCTCTATCTAAATTATGTGCAGGATAGTTTGTTTTATAATAAACATCCTCATTTAAATAATCAGTTAAAAACCGGAGCCCCATAATAAATGGCAATACCTGAAGACTAATCGGTAAAAGTTTCACTTCTTCTAAGGTACAATTTTCTTTGATATTTTCACTAAAACCTAGAGTATAGGATTTAAAATAATCCAAATGAAACTGCACTTTTAACAAATCGGATTCATCCTCATCTGCCGTATTGCAAATGGTTCGGATTGCATCCGCATAATCATAGTGTAGTACACCTGGCATTACTGTGTCTGTATCAATCAAACAGATAGCTATATCTGAAGCATTAAAAAGTATGTTCGAAATTTTCGTATCGTTATGGGTTAACCGCAGCGGAAGCTTATTCATAGTAATCGCCTCATCTAAAACTCGCATGTTTTCTTGTTCTTTTTGCACAAAATCTATCAGCAGTTCAGCAGTCTTTAACCTTGTCGGGCTAGCTGCATTTAACGCAGTAAGAAACTGTCTGTAACGATTATCAATGCTATGAAAATCTGGTAAAATTGTTTTGATAGATTCCAATGGAAAATCTGCAGTTAAGGCCAAAAACTCACTGGTCGCTTTCCCTGCCTGATAGGCAATTGCTGTGTTAGGTGTTTTTTCATAGGTAATCGATCCTTTTATAAAAAAAGACAGATTCCAATAATGATTATTATGATCCACATAAAAGAAAGCACCCTGCTGAGTTTTTACAAAGCTCAATACATGCTGATGAAGCTTATCTTTTGAGTACTGTTGCATTTTTTTTTGCAAGTGCAAACTCACCAAAACCTTGTTTTGAATCATCAAAGCCGCTTCAGAAAAGACATTACTATTGATTCTTTGGAGGACAAATTTCACACCCTCTTTTGTCTCTATTAAATAGGTATCATTGATATGCCCAGTATTTAAAACCGTAAAAGACTCTATGCTTGTTTGAGTATCAAAAGCTTTAAAAACTTCTTGCACCTGTATCATCTCCATAAATTTTCTGGATAAGCCCCTTGAGCAATAAAATCTTTTATTCTACTCACAACCAACTCTTTATCTTCTTGGTAAGTAACCCCCATCCAATTGGCAGAAGTCTCTAAAACACGCACCCTTACCCTTTGTTTTTGCAATAACTCATCTATCACCGAGGGTAAATAAAACTCGGTAGTCAAAGAATTAGAATTAACACTTAAAAACTGTTCAAAGGCCGCTTCTAGATCGCTAAAAAACTCAGGATAAAACCCCCAAAAATTCATTGAAACCAAAGTATCCTTAGGCAAGAGCTCCTCCTTACCAGCTGCTGTTTTATAACTGATAACATCTTCTTTTTGAACAATAGCTGTTCGTTCTGTAATTTTTAGCAATTGCAGGTCTGAATCTACATAACATTGTCCTCTAGAAACCGATCCATTTGCAGACAAAGTATTTTGCACAGGATAACCGACCATAGCGTATTGCTGTCTATCTGTATTGGTTTTTAAAAATCGATACATCGCTTTAAAAGCATCAAAGCCATAAAAATCATCAGCGTTAATTACACAAAACTCTTCTTGGATATGCGTTTTTGCCACCAACAGCGCATGTCCAGTACCCCAAGGTTTTACTCGAGAATTGTTCTGGTATGTTTTTGGAATATTTTGGATCTCCTGGCAAACGTATGCAACAGTAGCTTTCCCTGCTAATTTGCTATCAAAATCTGCTTTAACCTCTGTTAAGATATCTTCTCGAAGAATAAAAACGATGTTTGTAAACCCAGCTTTGATGGCATCGTAAATAGAAAATTCCATGATACTTGCTCCAGATGCAGATACTTCATCCAATTGCTTGGTTCCTCCATAACGACTACCAATGCCAGCCGCCAACACCACAAGCGTATACTTATTGTGCATTCTTTTTTACTGGATTAAATTTGACTGTTTTTGGTTGAGTTGGCATCACAACAGTGTCTTTTGATTGTTCTAACTGCTTTTTTCTTTGTTTTTTAAGCCCCATTTTTTGTAGCAACTCAGACAAATTATTAAAATCTACTTGATAGGTAAGTCCTACACCTTGCGTATAGCCCTCTTCTTCTGTTGAGTATTGAATCTCGTTTTGTCTATTAAAAATAACACCTCTAAAGTTTCCTTTTTCATTTAACAGTACCTCTACTTTAACTTCTCCTACAACACTCGATTGAGTTTTAGACCCTACCGGAACCCCAACTTTACCATTAATAATTACCCGATCAGAAATCTGAGTACCAACTGATACATTAACCAAGTCATCTGTATTTAAATTATCGATATCACTCTTATTTGCCACATCATAACCCACACCAAATTGAACCTTGCCATCGCTACTGCTAATTAGATCTGATAAAACATTAGAAATCGCATTAGAAGTGGTTCCTATGATTGCATTAGAACTATTGAATCCTGAACCATTAGGATTGTAAAAACTATTGGTTACCAACAAGGTTAAAAATTGCTTGGTTTTTTCACCAACATTATTGTCATTCAATTTAAAATCAAGTTCTGATTTAATCGCTGAATTAACATTGGGAATTTCAATATCAAATTCTTGTTTTGAATTGTACAAACCTCCACTTATTCTTGTAATTAAGTTTACTGGTATTTTTCTATTGCTATTAAAGTTTTCTAATAATTGTCCTGGGTTTGCTTTGGCTACGTAAATTCCAGTTACATTTAAATTGGCATCGGTTGGATCTCCGTTCCAAGAAATTGTCCCGCCTTTTTCTACTTCAAAAGTTCTGTTAATTCCACTATTTTTAAACTCGTATTTACCTTTGTCTACTATAAAGTCTCCATACATAGAAAACCCGCCTCTAGTATCGATCTTTAGTTGAATATCCCCATTACCATTCCCTTTTAAAGAACTTCCTGTTTTTTTATCAATAACAACTTCTGCTGTTGCGTCTTTGGTAACTTCTAAATTGATATTTAAATTAAGTCCTTTGGGTGTATTAACAGCAAATTGCGACTTAGGATCAATTGTTTTTAACTCAGAATCAAAACGTATCAAACTAAAATTATCTACTGTTTTTAAATCGCTTAAAGGCAAGACAAAAACTGTATTTGGATTGGTTTTGGCATTTACATCAATTTGCAAACTACTAGTCATCCCATAAAGATGAGCTCCTCCATTAATAAAGGCTGTCCCGTAGTACAGGGTTTCTTCTGCATCTTCAGTGTCTAGTACCAATAAATTTTCTGTGTCTATCTTAAGGTTTAAATACCAATCTTTAAAATTCAAGTGTGAAATCCTTCCGCTAAAATCACCGATGGTTCCATACTTAACATCTTGCAAGGTTAGCTGATCAAAATTAAAAGATTGATCTTCTAAAGAAATTTTTGTGATGCCTTGAAAATCATAATCAACATTCAAATACGGAAATTTTAATCCAGCATCTTTGAGTGTTATTTCTCCTTTCATACTTGGGTTTCCCAAAAAGCCACTAACACTAAATTCTCCAGATGCTTCTCCTCGAAGTCTAGTAAGTATATCCTGACCTAGTGGACTAAAAGCATTGAGCTGAAACTGATCTAATTTTACTATAAAGTTTTTTAATTCTGGTCTTGTTGCACTAAAATCAACATCCCCATTGGCAAAAATACTTTGGCTTCCGTTATGAGTAAGACTCAAGTCTACATTGTATTTTTCGTAGGAGTTGTTTCCTTTTACAGACAATTTTAAATCCCCCTGCTCAAATGAATTGATTTTAAAGTTCTCAACGTCTAGGTTTCCCTCTGGCGAATACACTCCATCTTTTTGCAAAAAGTCCAAATCACCACTTAAAACACCATACATAGATAAACTATCTATTGGAGGCAAAAAACTAGAGAGCTCTACCTTTTTAAAATTGATCTTTAAATCTTTATATGTAGAATCTCTAAGAGTCCCTAAAAAAGTAATTTCTTGTTCATTTGATGCTAATTTAAAAGGACTAAAAACGAATTCTTCCTTCTTAAAATCAAAAACAACTTTATTATCTTTATTGCTTTCTGGATTAATATTCCAAACGTTATTCTTAAAATTAAATATCGATTTTTCAATACCTAAAACAAACTTTTGATCTTCATTAAAAGTATAATAAAAGTCCATATTGTAGGTTTCGGAGTTTTGGATCCCTCCTTTAAACTCTGACTTAAAAAACAAGGTGTCATTTTGGGTTCTATTGATCAAGTTTAGCTTGGTAGCATCATAATACTTGGTCTTGATATTTTCTGCCATTAGATGCGTGTTGTATAGCGGGTTTGTCGTATTTATCCTTAATGAAAGCTCATCGATTTCATTGCCATAGGCCACTACCTTAGGAGAAATAAAAGTAAAAACGACATCATTTGATTTGGAATCCAAACGCCCTCTAATTGTGGTGTTACTTCCTATAAAAATTTGAGGAAAAAATACATCTACAATTTGATTGTAAATTTTAAAATCAAACTCAATATATTGATCTGTATCAACTGGGTAAGGCTTGTAATTTGTATACATGCTACCCAATGCATTCTGGGCTATTGGCAGTAATTGATTAAAAGTAAAGACTCCGTTTAATTGTCCTTGAACAATATCATCCGAACTAACTTTGATCGTTTTCACCTCTTTGTCAAGTCCAGAAACGACTGAGAAGTTTTTAAAAACATAAGCCTGTTTTTGATTGGTGTAAACCACATCTTTAAAGTTGGCTCTTCCAACAATATTATCAAAATTATTTCCAACAACATCGATTACAATATCACCTTTGATATTAGATAAACTATCTCTGGTAAACAAATTCGTTTTAAGTAAATTAGCTTCTTCTATACTTGCCGTAAAATCAAATTTATTGACGCTTGACGAAAAATCTGCCAAACCATTAAATCGCATTTTTAAAAATGCATCATCAACTTTTAAATTCCCATTAAACAAACGATTCTGAAAAAGACCATCGACATATAAGTTTTGATACACATAATCATTAAACTCTAGTTGTTTAATACTTCCTATAACTCCGGTATTGATATTTTCTAATTTAAAACCAGAACCATTTACATCGGCATCCAAGCTAACCTTACCAAACAATGATTCATTAATAAAAGCACCAATATTAAAATCAATCAAAGAAATTCTTCCTTTGTAATCTGAGTTGTCAATATTTGTAATATTTGTAAGTTCTAGGTCTGCTCTCGCTTTTCCTAGTTTTGAATTGATCAATACATTGGCCTTAATCTTATCACTACTAACAAAGGTCTTACCAGAAAGTCTAAAATTACCTAACCGTGACAATTCTGTTGGCAGGGTTTTACCAAGCAAATTAGGAAGTATGCTTTTTAATTGCTGGTGGTTTGCTGTAATATTTGTTAAAGCGGCATCAAAGAGAAAATCTTTATCAGCATTTAAAATATTTTTAAAACTCATTTCTGATTTAATTTTCATTCCTTCATCAGAAACTAAATCAAACCCGTTTATCTTAAAATTGTTTAAATACCCATTAAACTCTCCATTAAAATGCAAAATATCATCACCGTCAATTTCTTCGTATAATTTATGCAGGTCTTGCATAGCCAAATCACTTTGATCGATGCTTGCTTTTATAAGTACTTTGTCTGTAAAAAATTGTAAATCCTCTCGATTATAATCAAATTTAATATTGGCCTGAACTAATGAATGTGCTGTCTTGATTCGGGTGTTCTCAAACAGCATTTGTGAAGTGGTATAGGTAAAATCAGTGGTTAAATCTACAACCTCAATTCCTGTGGTATGATTAAAGTATAAACCGCGAAGCTTAGCATATACATTGGCTCCTTCGATACGAAAATCACTCAAACTACCACCTGCATCTGATAATGCCAATGATAAAGGCTCTTTGTTATTGGCATCTGAAATACGAAAAGTAAGATTGTTAAGATAGATGTTTTTTGTGGACAGTAAAAATGTTGGAGCCAAAGAATCTACAGGAGTATCCGTATTAAATTTCTCAACAAAAACAGCTAAATTATCATCAGTTTCACCTTTGTAGGTTGTCATAAAAAACTGAACACCATCAAGAGAAACGTTCCCTAAATTTACATCGTTGTCCATTATTTTTTTAACATCTCGCAAAGAAGTACTTAGCTTATCAACAAAAAGTAAGGTGTCTTTATGATGGTCTCTTATTTCAACTCCTTTTAAACGAACAGAACCCAAAAAAGACAAATCAACCTGCTTTACAACAATGTCTGTTTTAAATTCTTTATTTAATGTTTTAGTAAGAGTTTTGGCCAATCGAGTTTGAACAGCAGGAATAGAAAAAACGATGCTCATCAAAAACAAAAAAAGCAGCATATAGCTGAATAAATGTACTATTTTACGAATCGTGTTTTTGATGGTCAATTTTGTTTAAATTAAGTAGCCTTATTGTGATAATAATCAAAAATGCTGCCATTAATTGCAAAGAAAGTTCAATTTTTAATAACTATTGAATTTGAATCGATATTTTTGCACAAGCAATTTAAAACAATTAATCGTTTGAGCCAAAAGTCAATCTATATTTTAGGAATAGAATCATCATGTGATGACACGAGTGCTGCCGTAATTTGCAACGGAGTAGTTTTAAGCAATGTGGTTGCCAATCAAGAGGTGCATGCTAAATACGGTGGTGTGGTGCCAGAGTTGGCTTCAAGAGCCCATCAACAAAACATTGTACCCGTGGTACAACAAGCACTAAAAGAAGCCAACATAGAAAAACACCAATTACATGGAATAGCTTTTACAAGAGGTCCTGGATTAATGGGTTCTTTGTTAGTTGGTACTTCCTTTGCAAAATCTTTGGCTTTGGGTTTAAAGATTCCATTGTTAGATGTTAACCATATGCAAGCTCATATTTTAGCGCACTTTATCAAAGAAGAAGATAGCAGGATTCCTCCTTTTCCATTTATCTGCCTTACCATAAGCGGAGGTCATACTCAGATTGTTAAAGTAAACAATCATTTTGATATGGAAATTTTAGGAGAAACCATTGATGATGCGGTTGGAGAAGCGTTTGATAAATCTGCAAAAATACTTGGACTTCCTTATCCTGGAGGACCCTTAATTGACAAATACGCACAGTTGGGAAACCCAAAAGCTTTTAAGTTTACCAAACCTAAAGTTGGAGATCTTGATTTTAGTTTTAGCGGATTAAAAACGGCCATTTTATACTTTATCCAAAAACAAGAAAAAGAGCAACCTAATTTCATTAAAGAAAACCTCTACGATATTTGTGCATCCATACAGTACACCATCATAGAAATTTTAATGGACAAACTTAAAAATGCAGTCAAACAAACTCAAATTACCCATATTGCTATTGCTGGAGGAGTTTCTGCTAATTCAGAAATTAGAAAACGCCTTAAAATGGCTGAGCAACATTGGGGTTGGACTAGTTATATTCCTAAGTTTGAATACACCACAGACAACGCAGCCATGATAGCCATTACAGGTTATTTAAACTTTTTAAACAACACCTATGCAGACGTTTCTGTAACTGCACAAGCACGGTTAAAAGTTACCGAATAAAAAAACCTCTCAGAGCAGCGCTAGAGAGGTTTTGTTTTTTTTTTACAAACTCCTATCTCAAAACTTCTTCTAACACTTTTGCCAATCGGATCCCTCCTTTTTGAAGCTGTGATCTAACAGTTGCAAAGTGATCATACATATAGCGATATCCAAGTTTTTCACCTGTTTTTGCAGATCCGTATACTTCTTGTGCCAAACCTTTGGTCTCATTTACCCAAGACACAACCGTACCCTGTGCTATCGCTTTAATTTGTTTTTTATTTAAATCATCTGTATTGCTAGCCAATTCTGTATAGGTCATATTAAAGCTATCAATCATTTGGCTATCCCAAATCCTGTGCATATTGGTTCCGTTATTAAACCATTGTACTTGAAAGGTATTCCCGCCTTTATCACTTAATCTTCCAACGTGCATTGGCTGATGTAGATCACCAATTAAATGCACTAACATTTTTAAATAAAAAGCTTTATCTGCCTTAGTAGCTTTGTCATCAAGCAATACTTGTTTGCATTTTTCAATTCCTGTAACCAGATCTCCTTGAGGATTTTTCACAGAACTTTCATAGGTATCATTATCATTTAAGTTTACATAATGCCAAGTATAAAAATTGCTGTATTTTCTATCTGATTTGATATCATCTGCAAAGGTAGACACCATTGCCAAGCTCTGCCCATCTAGCAATGCTTTAATTTTTCTTTTGATTTTTTTAGACAAATGAGCTTCTGCAATCTGACCTATAGCTCTGTGCCCAGTGTTTCCCCAATCAATCTCATTTGCAAATGCAGTTTGACTTACAAATAAAAACACAAACACTCCAATACATAAATTTTTCATATCTCCTTACTTAGTAATAACAATCGGCTAATTTATAAAAATAATTGGGCAGATATTTGGAAATATCAAAAAAATAAATATATCTTTGTGATATCATTTTAATATCATTATAAAAACACCATACCATGACAGAAGAAAAAATCATTAAACCAGCAAATGGATACCTTATGTTCTTTGTAGTATTGACTATGTTCGTAGGAGGAATCATCTTATCTATTATGAATGAAACACCTATTTATCTAATTGCAACTGCACTCGGATTTATCCTAATGTTTGGATTTATCTTAGTTAACCCAAATTCTTCTGCAGTATTATTACTCTTTGGTAAATATATTGGGACTGTTAAATCGAATGGCTTGTACTGGGCCAACCCTTTGTATAGAAAAAGAACTATCTCTTTAAGAGCTAGCAATTTTGATAGTGAGCGTTTAAAAGTAAATGACAAATTAGGAAACCCTATTATGATCAGCACCATTTTGGTTTGGAGAGTAACCAACACTTACAATGCTGCTTTTGATGTTGATAATTATGAAAATTTTGTTCGTGTGCAAACCGATGCAGCTGTTAGAAAACTTGCAAGCATGTATCCTTATGACAATTTTGCCGATGAAGGAACAGAAGAAGATATTACTTTGCGTTCTAGCGTAAATGAAGTTAGTGAAGCCTTAGAAAAGGAAGTTGAAGAGCGCTTATCTATTGCAGGTATTGAAGTCTTAGAAGCTAGAATAGGTTACTTGGCGTACGCTCAAGAGATTGCAAATGCTATGTTAAAAAGACAGCAGGCAACAGCTATTGTAGCCGCTAGACACAAAATTGTAGAAGGAGCTGTTAGCATGGTAGAAATGGCCTTAAATGAATTGAGCAAAAAGCAGATTGTAGAACTTGATGATGAAAGAAAAGCGGCAATGGTAAGCAATTTAATGGTTGTTTTGTGTGGAGATAAAGATGCTTCTCCTGTTTTAAATACAGGAACTTTAAGTCATTAATCATGTCAATCGCACTCATAACACTAAGCAGTTATCTATTGCATAACTTTAGTTTGATTTTTACCCATTATGTATTCTTATAAAGATGCTGGGGTTTCAAATTAAAAATAAAAAGGCAAAACTACTCTTGCTGATACTGATTCTTGCACTTATTTGTGCAGGTATCTTTATCGCACTGACGTTTAAAAGAATGTAAGTTCAATTAATATTTATAAAATGAAAGAATACAAAGTTGTCAATTGGAAGATGGGGCTCACAAAAAACAATGAGCGCTTAGAAGACACTCTTAATGAATATGCTCGTAGCGGGTGGAGACTTATTGAAATTGCTCCTCAAGGCGCCAGAATAATTCTAGAAAGAGAAAAAAATAGGTAAATTACTTTAGCAATATGAAAGTATTTAAAGAGGAACAACGGTTCTCACAAAGTTGGTTGATTGCCCTGATTATTATCAGTACAATTGTCCCTCTTATTATTGTAATAAAAAAATATTTAGACAAAAATATCAGTGTAGAAACATCAGAATTTATCGGAACCATTGGCCTTATGCTTGCTCTTACTTCGTTTATTTTTTTCTGTAAATTAAAAACCAGAATTGATGAAAAAGGAGTGTATTATCAATTTGTTCCTTTTCATTTTTCTCTAAAACTGATTTCATGGAATCAAATACAAACTGCTCAAATTAGAAAATACGATGCCATTACTGAATATGGAGGCTGGGGCTTAAAGAGCGTAGCGCTTTGGAACAGAAGCAGAGGGAAATCAATTACTGTGAGTGGTAATATAGGGATCCAATTGGTACTTAAAGACGGAAAAAAGATACTGATAGGCACCCAAAATGAACAAGATGCTAGACGGGTGTTGACACAATATATAAACAGAACTGAAAATAATGAAAACTAAACTACTACTTTTTTTACTCTTTGTTTGCTGCTACAGTTTTGGACAAAAAGCCATCACTAGCGAAGAACTTGTGTTACAAAATGATTCAATCATTTTACCGGGAACTTTAAGCTATACAAAAACTGGTACACCTTTAATTATTTGGATCCATGGTTCTGGAAATGTTGATAGAAACGGAAACCAACTACCTGTTATTAAAGCCAATTACATCCAACAATTTAGAGAGGCAATCAACCAAGAAGACTTGGCTTTTTTTAGCTATGACAAGAGAACAGCTAGTAAAGAAAATATGAGGTTTTTAAGCGCAGTACTTTTTACTGACTTTGTTAATGATGCTAAAAAAGTAGTGCAGCACTTTAAAAAAGATCCTCGGTTTACAAAAATTATTTTAATCGGACACAGTCAAGGTTCATTAGTTGCCATGCTTGCTTCAGAAAATACAGATGGATTTATTTCTATTGCTGGCCCTGGTGAATCTATAGATCAAACCATGATCAAACAAATTTCAAAGCAGAATGCTAATTTAGGTACTTATGCTGCAAAACATTTTAAAGAACTAAAAGAAACCGGAACCATAAAAACCGTAAATCCATTTTTAATGACTGTTTTTGCAAAACAAAATTTTGCATTCTTAAACTCATGGGCAGTATTTAACCCATCCGAAGAAATAAAAAAAATAAAGATCCCCACCCTTATATTGCAAGGAACAAAGGACCTACAGGTAGTTGCCGAGGATGCGCAACAATTACACAACTCAAAAAGCAATGCTAGTTTGGTATATGTAGAAAATATGAACCACGTGCTAAAAGAAATCACAGAGGATGCAGACAATCTGAAATCATATTATTCTGCTGCTTACCCTTTATCCAAAGAATTGATAGAAACGATTGTTGCTTTTATAAAAAAATAGACAGATGGCAAAAAAGAAAGCTTTTGCACTTAGAATAAATGAAGATATGATTAAGGCTATTGAAAAATGGGCTTCCGATGAATTTCGATCAACCAATGGTCAGATAGAATGGATGCTCATGCAAAGTCTTAAAGAAGCTAAAAGAGAACCTAAAAACAAAAGCGAGGAATAAAATTCTTCGCTTTTTTTTTGGAATAGTTTTGGCATAAACTATTTTTAAAAAACAAGATGAAAAGCTTTTTTATAATTACTACATTTCTATTTTCGATATTTTCATACTCCCAATCTAGAGATACTGTTTATTTATTGATTGATAAAAAAGATACTCTTATAAAAAAAATTGAAAACAAAAAAGGTAGCCCAAATCATTATCAGTTCTTTTTCACTGAAAAGAAGAAAATTAAAAAAAATAATACACCAATTATAAAAAATAAAATTTGGGTAGCAGACACTAAATACAACTATTATGTTTATGAAAGAGATAGTTATGAATTTGTTTTTTACAGAACAGAAGATAAATTAATTAGTAAAAAAGTTTTAGAATCTTTAACTTATGTTAAAAGAAGAGAACAACTATTAAAAACAGAAAAACTATTATTTAATTTTACTATTTATTTTATTGAACCAGTAAATAAAAATAAATACATTATGCGAAAAGTATACCCTGTGTTTTATGAATAATAAAAACCCTACAGTAATCATGTAAAAGAAAAGCGAGTCATAAAATATGCTCGCTTTTTTCTTGTTAACATTTTTTTAAGATATTTTTTCTTTGATTAATTTGTAACTTTCAACCCTCAACAACTAATCTAAACCTCATGAAAAAATTATTTTCAATTTTATTTTTATTAATAAGCCCTTTCTTGTTCTCTCAAGAGTTTTCAATGGACATGGTTAAAAACATGAAACCAAGAAGCATTGGTCCTGGTGGAATGAGTGGCCGTGTCACGTCAATTGATGTGGTCGAAAACAACACAAACATTATGTATGTAGGTACTGCATCTGGTGGTTTGTGGAAATCTACCTCAGCAGGAATTAGCTGGGAACCAATTTTTGATAACGAAACCACTGCCTCTATTGGTGCTGTTAAAATTCAGCAGTCAAACCCAAGTGTTATCTGGGTGGGTACCGGAGAAGGAAATCCAAGAAACAGTTTAAATGGTGGATTTGGAATCTACAAATCTATCGATGCTGGTAAAACTTGGAAATTGATGGGCTTAGAAAAAACCCGTCATATTCATCGAGTAGTAATTGACCCAACAAATCCAGACATTGTATATGCTGCTGCTATAGGATCACCTTGGGGAGAACACTCAGAAAGAGGTGTTTACAAAACTATTGACGGTGGTAAGACTTGGAAACAAATTTTATTTAACAACAACAAAACTGGTGCTGCAGATTTGGTCATGGACCCTGCAAATCCCAATAAGTTAATCGCTGCCATGTGGGAGCACAAACGCGATCCTTGGTTTTTTAAATCTGGTGGTGAAGGAAGTGGAATGTATATTACCCATGACGGTGGTGAAAACTGGAAAAAAGTAACAGAAAAAGAAGGATTCCCAAAAGGAGAATTAGGAAGAATCGGTGTTGCAATTGCACCTAGCAATCCAGAAATTGTGTACGCATTGGTAGAAGCAAAAAAGAACGCGCTTTACAAAAGTACTGATGGTGGTTTTTCATGGAGAAAAATAAATGACAAAACAAGTATCGGAACTCGTCCATTTTACTATTCTGAAATCTATGTAGACCCACAAAATGAGAACAGATTGTATTCAATCTTTACCTATGTAAATGTCTCTAATGACGGTGGTAAAAACTTTTCTCAATTAATGCCTGCTTATGGAGCTAACAACGGCGTGCATCCTGACCATCACGCTTGGTGGATTCACCCAAAAGATGGTTCTTTTATGATGGACGGAAATGATGGAGGATTAAACATCACAAGAGATGGCGGTAAAACCTGGCGCTTTGCAGAAAATATTCCTGTAGCACAATTTTACCATATAAATGTAGATAATGAATATCCATATAATGTATATGGAGGAATGCAAGATAATGGTTCTTGGGGTGGCCCAGCTTATGTTTGGAAAGCTCAAGGAATTAGAAATTCATACTGGCAAGAACTAGCCTTTGGAGATGGTTTTGATGTGGTACCAGACAAAGACAATTCTCGTTATGGATACGCCATGAGTCAACAAGGTTCTGTTGCTCGTTATGACAAGGAAACTGGCTATAGTTATTCTATAAAACCTACCCACCCAAATCCAAAAGTTCAATTGCGTTTTAACTGGAATAGTGGAATAGGTCAAGATCAATTTGACAATTCAACAGTATATTTTGGAAGTCAGTTTGTACATAAAAGTACCGATAAAGGACTTACCTGGGATATTATTTCTCCAGACCTAACAACCAATGACCCAGAAAAGCTTAAACAAAGTGAAAGTGGTGGATTAACCATGGATGCAACAGGAGCAGAAAATCACTGTACTATTTTAGTGATTGAACCTACACCTTTAGAAAAAGATGTTATTTGGGTTGGAACTGATGATGGTAACGTACAGGTAACAAAAAATGGAGGCGCAACTTGGACCAATGTAGCAAAAAACATAAAAGACTTACCTAAAGGAAGCTGGATAGCACAAATAAAAGCATCTAATAAAAATAAAGGAGAAGCCTTATTAGTAGCTAATGATTACAGACGTTTTAACTATACACCGTATGTATATAAAACTAAAAACTACGGAAGAACCTGGACACGTATTGTTGATGAAAATGATGTTCAGAGCTATACTTTAAGCATTGTTGAAGATATCGTAAATCCTAATTTATTGTTCTTAGGAACTGATGATGGTTTATACGTATCTCTAGATGCTGGTGACAAATGGACCAAATGGACTAATGGTTTCCCAACTGTTCCTGTTAAAGATTTAGTAATTCACCCTAGAGAACATGACTTAGTGATTGCTACTTTTGGTAGAGCCGCTTGGATCCTAGACGACATTAAACCTTTAAGAGCATTAGCAGGTAATAAAAAGAACCTTTCTAAAAATTTAGAATTGTTTACCCCACCTACTGCTTATTTTGCAAAAACGATTCAACCAACTGGAAGTCGTTTTGGAGCTGATGCTTTATACCAAGGTGAAAACCGAAGAGGTGGAGCAATCATTTCTTATTATATCAACAAACCAGAAGAAGCTAAAAAAGAGGCTAAAAATGCTATCAAATGGGATTCTATTTATTTAAATATATATGATGGTACTCGTTTAATCAGAACTCTAAAACAAAAAGCACCAAAAGAAAATGGTGTGCATAAAATGTACTGGAGAATGGATGAAAAAGGAGTTGCTAGAGCTTCACGGTCTTTGAGAAGATCAACAAGAGAATCTGGAGGTGTTTCTGTAAAACCAGGTACCTATAGATTAAAAATGAGCTTTGGAAACCAAGTTTCAGAACAAAACATCACTGTTTCTTTTGACCCAAGATTGTCATTAACCTTAGCTGATATTAATACACGTTATGATTTAAGCAAACAATTAGAAAAAGATGGTGAGTTAATTGCTAATGTTGTGTATCAATTAGTAGAGAGCAAAAGCATTGCTGATGCCTATGCTAAGAGTCTTGCAGCAAATGATGCGAAAAAATTTAAAAATGAAATCAAAGCATCTAAAGACATTTCTAAGAAATTAGACAAAATGATTAACTCATACCTAGGAACAATAGATCGTAGACAAGGTATCACCAGAACTCCAGAAGTTACTATAAACAATCAGTTAAGTTCTTCAAGATCTCCGTTAGTTTCTCGTTATGGTCCAATTACAAAAACAGAAACCATAGCAATGAACAACTTTAAAACAGCCTTAAAAGCTGCTTTACAAAAAGCAAATAGTTTCTTTAGCACAGATTGGAAAACCTATCGACAACAATTAGAAAAGGTCAAAACATCTGATTTTAAAGAAACCAAAAGTTTCTATATCAATTAAAAAAAAAGCGAAGCCTAACAGCTTCGCTTTTTTTATGCCTAGAATTTTGATACTTTAGCGAAAAACTAACTACAACATGACTGAACCAATATTTACCAATGATGCCATTGTTTTTGGAATTTTAATGATTTCGCTTGGCTTTGTCTTTTACACAGAATCTAAAGCTACAGGGTTTTGGCCAAAATTTTATAAAATCGTACCCGGATTGTTTATGGCCTACTTTATCCCTGCAATCTTTACGACCCTAGGGATCATTTCTCCAGAATGGGAACAGGTATCTGCTACAGGAGAAATTACCAAAAGCTCATCACAATTGTATTATGTATCTAGCCGATTTTTATTACCAGCTGCATTGGTCCTTATGACACTGAGCATAGACCTTAAAGCCATTTTTAATTTGGGTTCAAAGGCTTTGATTATGTTTTTTACAGGTACGGTGGGGATCATAATTGGAGGTCCAATTGCAATCCTGTTAATCTCTGCGGTTTCTCCAGAAACTGTTGGAGGTGCAGATTTTGATGCGGTGTGGCGTGGGCTTTCTACCCTCGCAGGAAGTTGGATTGGCGGAGGAGCTAATCAAACAGCAATGCTTGAGATTTACAAATACAATCCGGCTAAATACGGAGGAATGGTCTTTGTTGATATTGTAGTAGCCAATATTTGGATGGCCATTTTATTAATAGGAATCGGTAAAAAAGATAAAATAAACAAGTGGCTAAAAGCAGACACCTCTGCCATAGAAGATTTAAAAGATAAAGTAACCCAGTTTACACAAAAAGTAAAAAGAAACCCATCTTTAACAGATCTTATGATTATGTTAGCCATCGCTTTTGGGACGGTTGGTTTTGGGCATTTTGCTGCCAGTTATTTAAGTAGTTTTTTTGGAAACCTAGTTCAAGGGATTGAATCCCAATCCTTAAAAAACATGTTTACCTTTTTAGATTCTCAATTCTTTTGGTTGATTAGTATTTCTACAATTGTTGCCATACTATTATCATACACTAAAGCAAGAAACTACGAAGGTGCTGGTGCTAGTAAACTAGGAAGTGTTTTTATTTATGTGCTTGTTGCCTCTATTGGAATGAAAATGGATTTGTTAATGATTTTTGACAATGTCGGTTTAATTGCTATTGGTATTGTTTGGATGACCATCCATGCAGGTTTGCTTATTTTGGTAGCCAAGTTAATTAGAGCACCATACTTTTTCTTAGCAGTAGGAAGCCAGGCTAATGTTGGAGGTGCGGCTTCAGCACCTATTGTTGCTCAAGCTTTTCATCCTTCTTTAGCAACCGTTGGAGTCTTATTGGCTGTTTTTGGATATGCAATTGGAACCATCGGAGCTATTGCCTGTACAATTTTACTAGAATTAGCTTCAAAAGTTTGATAGAATTCTGCATCTTTGCAGACGAAAAAAAATAGATAGCAATACCATGAAAAAAATACTAATTGTTGGATTCATATCTCTACTAGTTTTAGCTTGTACATCTGCTAAAAAAGAAGGAAACATGATCGTGAATGGCCAAATTAAAGGTCTAAAGAAAGGAACTTTGTATTTGCAAAAAATAAAAGATACTACCTTAGTTTCTGTTGATTCAATTACATTATTAGGAAATGATCTGTTTACATTAACAGACAATGTAGAAAGTCCTGAGTTGTATTATTTAACTTTTGACGGTAACACCACCGATAAATACCTAATGTTTTTTGGAGAACCCGGAACAATCACTATCAATGATGAGATTGATAAATTTGGAATCAACCCAAAAATATCAGGTTCTAAAAACCAAGAATTACTAGACAAATACAACAGAATTGCAACCCGCTATAATGATCAGAATTTAGAACTAATCAAAGAAAGTTTTTTAGCACAGCAACTAAATAATGAAGATTCAATTGCTGCCGTTGAAAAAAAATCTAATTCTTTGTTGAGAAGACGTGTTTTATATGCAACTAATTTTGCAGTGAGCAATGCAGACTTTGAAGTAGCCCCTTATATCGCTTTAAGCCAATTGGGGAATGCTAATATTAAATTATTAGATACCATCAATAACTCTTTAAGTGAAAAGGTAAAGACATCTTTATATGGTAAAAAATTAGCCAACTATATTGCTAATATCAAGAAGAACGAGACCAACGACTAAGTCGTCTAAAACATACACCCTAAAAATCCACTGCTTTTGTAGTGGATTTTTTTTACAACAGCTTTTTAAGAGAATAACTAGATTGCTAAAAAGCATCAGAAATTGTTTGTTTGTACAAAAACAATTAACTTGTACAAAAAGTGATTAATATGTCTAACGCAACAAGACGTGGATTTATCCAGAAAAGCATTTTAGGTGGGCTTGTATACATCTTTGGCACCCCATTACTTGGTGCTCAAAACGCAATCGAAAATTCAAATTTCAAAGAGAGCTTCCAGCTAAAACACAGTACTTATAACCAAATTGACTGGGCTAAAATTAGAGCTCAATTTCTTTTTCCTACTAGTAGGCAGTATTTAAACACGGCTAGCTTAGGTCCTTCTCCTAGAACAGTCGTAGACACCATAAGTAAAACTATAGAGCAACTTGAGACTTCTTGCAGCCACGGGCATCATTTGACCGAAAAAACACATACCCAGATTGCCGCATTTTTAAACTGTAGTCCAGATGAAATTGCCGTTATCAGAAATGCAACAGAGGGTATGAATATTATTGCAAGAACTCTGCGCTTAAAAGCTGGAGACGAAGTCATCATTACCACACATGAACATGTAGGTGGTGCAGCCCCATGGATGGCCTTGCAAAAAGATCTGGGAATCATTGTAAAACTAATTGACCTTGACCTTAACGGTGAAACTAATTTTGAGCGTATTAAAGCTCAAACCACATCAAAGACCAAAGCCATTGCTTTTTCTCATATTACCTGTACCAACGGCATGAAACTACCTGTAAAAAAACTTGCAGACTTTTGCCGTAGCAAAGGTATTTACTCTTGTGTGGATGGTGCTCAAGCACTGGGAATGTTCCCGATAGACCTCACAGATTTAAACCCTGATTTTTATACCAGCAGCGGACACAAATGGTTGTTTGGTCCAAAGGGCACTGGTCTCTTTTTTATGAACAAAAAATGGATTCAAAAATTAAATCCTGTTTATGTTGGAGCCTACTCAGACAGCAAATACGATCTTAACAGCTTACAAATGGAATACAGAGATTCTGTTCAACGAGAAGAATACGGAACCAGAAACACTGCTATAACTTTAGGCTTAGGTGCTGCTATTGATTTTATAACATCTATCGGTATAGAAAACGTCGCCAAACGCGGACGAGAATTGTCTAATCATTTTAGAAAAAAGCTTGAGCAAATGGATTCAATAGAAATCATCACTCCAAAAAGCCCTGAATTTTCTGCATCTATGCTAACTTTTCGAATTAAAAATGCAGACAATCTTAAAATCAATCAGCAAATAAACAGTCAATACAAAATTAGATTGCGAGGTATTTATGAAAATAATTTAAACAGCATTCGGGTTTCATTTGCCGTCTATAATACCTTTAAAGAAATTGACAATTTAGTTAGCGCTTTACAAGAAATAACAAAAAAGAAATAGCCTTAGACTAGCAAAAATGAGAAACTTAAAACCTTTTAAAATCACCTATATCAAAACAGGATTACTAGCTTGTTTCTTAGTGTTTCTGACCTCTTGCCAACCTAAAAAACCATCTACTAAGCAGAAGTCTAAAGACAGCACTAGCTCTAAAGTTATTACCCCCGAATTTCAATCCATCCTTGATTCAGCAAAAGTAACAGGCTCCATTTTAATTTATGATCTAGAAGACAAACGCTATTATTCTAATGATTTTAAATGGACTGAGAATGGATACTTACCTGCATCAACTTTTAAAATTACCAATGCAATTATCGCTCTAGAAACAGGTGTTATTAAAAATGACAGCAGTGTTTTTAAGTGGAATGGAAAAGAAAGAAGACTAAAGACCTGGGAGCGAGACCTAACGTTTACAGAAGCGTTCCATGCATCCTGTGTTCCTTGCTTCCAAGAGCTTGCTCAAAAAATTGGACCTGAGAAGATGAACTTGTATTTAAAAAAACTAAACTACGGAGCAATGCAAGTATCCGCTAGCAATATTGATCTATTTTGGTTAGCAGGGGATTCTAAAATTAATCAATTAGAGCAAATCGATTTTCTAAAACGATTGTATCAATCTCAATTACCCATCTCTAAAAGAACCGAAAACATTATTAAAAGAATGATGCTTATTAATGAGAATGATGGATACACAATTAGCGGAAAGACAGGTTGGTCCATTAGAAACGGTCATAACAATGGTTGGTTTGTCGGCTGGCTTAAAACAGCTAATAAAGTCTACTTCTTTGCAACCAACATCAATCCAAAACAGCAATTTAACATGAGTTTGTTTCCTGTGATTCGCAAAAGCATTACTCAACAAGCCTTTAAAGAATTAGGAATCATAAAAAACTAAATAACCATTATATAATCTGTATGCTTTACAGTTCTAATTAAAAACGATTATCTCCATCCAATAGATTTCCGATTCCACCAAGTATACTACCTTCACCTCGATCACCTCTTCCTGTTTGAGGCGCCATTGCTAAGACTCTTCCTGCCAAACGACTAAAAGGTAAGGACTGAATATAAACGGTACCTGGTCCTTGTAATTTTGCAAAAAACAATCCTTCACCCCCAAAAATAGTGTTCTTGATTCCGCCTACAAATTCTATATCATAATCGATATCTTGGGTAAAACCTACGATACAGCCCGTATCTACTCGTAAAACTTCTCCTCTTTGCAATACTTTTTTAGACATGGTGCCACCTGCATGCACAAAGCTTAAACCATCTCCTTCTAATTTCTGCATAATAAAGCCTTCTCCACCAAACAAGCCTCTACCTAATTTTTTGGAAAACTCGATTCCTATAGTAACTCCTTTTGCCGCACATAAAAAAGCATCTTTTTGACAGATAAACTTACCGTTAAACTCTGTTAGGTCTATGGGAATAATTTTCCCAGGATAGGGAGAAGCAAAAGAAACTTGCTTTTTACCATAACCTGTATTGGTAAACACAGTCATAAACAAACTCTCTCCGGTTAACAAACGTTTACCCGCAGAAAAAAGTTTTCCTAAAATCCCTTCATCCTGTTTAGAACCATCTCCAAAAATAGTCGTCATACTAATGCCATCATGCATCATCATAAAACTTCCGGATTCTGCAACAACTCCTTCTTGAGGATCAAGCTCAATTTCTACATATTGCATTTCTTCGCCGTGGATGTGGTAATCTATTTCGTGTGCATTCATATCTGTTGTTTTTTTTATTAGATGTAATTTTTTGACTATTGTTACACTAGCTTCTCATTACTTTTTATTTTAACTTTATAAAAAGCGATATTTATTATTTTACTTTAATACCCCATTCATAAATAAATTTTGAAACAGAGATCCCTTCTTCATTAAACCCTTCTACATTCATATAGATGGTTTGCCCCTCTCCTGTTTGTATTGATTTTTGAATAGCCTCCTTTACCAAATGAGCTTCTTCACAAGTAAAGAGAATCTTACCCGTGGCCTTTTTGGTAAATGTTCCTTCTTGATGCGTGACCAACATGGAAATTTTTTGATCAGCTGCAGCTATTTCTTGCATCACTAAAATTCCACTAGCAAATTCTGATGCCATACCCTGAACAGCCCAATACAATGATTTAAAAGGATTCTGGTTAATCCAGCGATGACGAACACGAATAACCGCTTTGGTTTGACTAATTGACACTACTCTTATACCACAAAAAAAAGCAGAAGGCAGCTTAAAAAACATAAAAAGATTAATTTTTCTGGGTGTAAACTTCATAAAAAAATAAATTACGGAACGATTTAGTAAAAAAAATGAAAAAATAATTTATTTTCTTAAAACAAACACAATCCCTTTAAAAACAAGCAATATAGCCTTAAATTATGAATAAATAAAATGTTTTTTCACATGGAATTAAAAAAAATATAGTACTTTGTTTTGCATAGTACTGTTTTTTATACATATATTTGCATAGTCAAGTAGTATATAAAAATAATATCATGAATAAAAATAACGAAAACACCAATGCTTTTTTAATCCACATCTCTGCTTTTGCAGGATACTTTTTTCCGCTTGGTAGTATTATTGCTCCATTAATATTGTGGCAAACCCAAAAAGATAAAAGTCAGTTTATAGATGAACAAGGAAAAGAAGCCGTAAACTTTAATATCAGTTATGTCTTATACACTTTTATTCTAGGTGTATCTGCAATTCCATTTGCCTTTAATTCTCTTTTCAATCATTTTCGTCATTACAATGATTTTAATTTTGATTTTAATTTTAATGGAGGTCACTTTTTTGGCTTTTTTGGCATCGCATCATTAATTACGATTCTAGGCTTTATCAAAGTCATCTTAATTATTCTTGCGGCATTAAAATCAAAAGAAGGAGAAAATTACAAGTATCCATTGACTATAAAATTTATAAAATAACCCTCATAAAACTCTTTATATGAAGATAGAAAACACAAAAGCACAGATGCGCAAAGGAGTTTTAGAATACTGTATTCTCTCTATCCTAGAGCATGGAGATGCATACACCTCTGAAATACTAGAAACTTTAAAAGCATCAGAAATGATTGTCGTAGAGGGGACTATTTATCCGCTACTCACTCGTCTAAAAAACGCAGGACTCTTAAGCTATCGGTGGGAGGAATCAACCTCAGGCCCGCCAAGAAAGTATTATGTCATTACAGAAAATGGAGCTTTATTTACCAAAGAACTCAATACAACTTGGCAAAATTTAGTCACCGCAGTAAACCAAATAACAACTAAAAAAACAAACCATGAATAAGACTATTAATATCAATCTAGGAGGATTCTTTTTCCACATCGATGAGATTGCCTTCCTAAAGTTAAAAAGGTATCTAGATGCAATTTCTAGGTCCTTAAGTGATGACCCCCAAGGGAAGAACGAAATTATTGCAGATATAGAAGCAAGGATTAGCGAACTCTTATCTGAAAAGATTACAGATCCACGTCAGGTTGTTAATGAAAGTGATATTGATGAAGTAATCAAAGTCATGGGGCAACCAGAAGACTATGCTGGAGCAGAAGAAGGATATGCAAATGAAGGATACAGCTATCAAAAAAGTAAATCTTCAAATAAAAAATTATTTAGAGATGGAGATGATAAGTTTTTAGGTGGTGTTGCATCAGGTATTGCTCATTATTTTGATATCGATACTGTATGGGTTCGTTTGGCCTTTATATTATTCGCTTTTAGTGGATTTAGCATCCTTACATACATCATTCTTTGGATTGTAATACCTCAGGCAGAAACCACTGCTGAGAAATTACAAATGGAAGGTGAAGCTGTAAATATTGATAATATTGAAAAAAAAATTCGCGAAGAATTTAGCAATGTTTCAGAGACCATAAAAAATAGCGCGAGCGAAGTTTCTGGGAAGTTAAAAGATGGAGCTTCAAAAGTAAACCAAGGTTTTAAAAACGGAGGTAAAAAAGCAACCTCGGGTTTACAGGATTTTTTAGACACTTTAGGCGCAATACTACTTACCATTTTTAAAGTATTTGGGAAGTTTATTGGAGTGATTCTAATGATAGCGTCTGCGATCACACTAATCGGTTTAATTGTTGGAGCATTTTCTTTTGGAAGTTTGGATTATATTTTAGGTTTTGATGCCGATTTCTCTCCGATTTCTGGTTTGTTTTTTGAATCAACACTGCCATCTTGGTTGCTAACTACTTGTATTTTCTTATTGGTTGCAGTTCCAGTTTTGTCATTGTTTATCTTAGGGTTAAGAATTGTTTCAAGCAATGTAAAACAGTTTAGTAAAATAACATCTTTGACTTTTTTAGCCATTTGGATCTTAGCTTTATTAGCAATTGTTTTTACAGGAATAGAGTTTAGCTCTGCAAAAGCCTTTGACGGATATAAAATCAAGAAAACAACATTGCCTTTTGCTTCTAAAGATACCTTAAACATAAAAATGGTAAAGAATGATGACTATTATTATCAATCTAGTTATATCAGAAGAAATAATAGGAATATCATCCAGGTAGACAACTCTAAAAAGATCTACTCAAACAACGTACGTATTGATGTAGAAAAAAGCTTAACGGGTTCTGCTTATGTAGAAATTAGAAAAAAATCAGAAGGTAGAAACATTACACGTGCTAACAACAGTGCTTCTGAGATCACATATAATTTTAACGTTGAGAATAACGATGTGCTTTTTGATAACTATTTTATTAGCCCCTATAAGAATCTAATCAAAACAGAACGTATTTACATTACGGTTTATATTCCAGAAGGGACCACTGTCTATTTTGATGAAAGTTCTCAATATTATCTATATCAAATAGAAAATACCACAGATACTTACGACAATGAAATGGATGGGCTTTATTTTACCATGACCAAAGAAGGTTTACACAATAAAGAATTGGCGGCCCAAGATGATTTCTCTTCAGAGGAAGATTAACAGTTGAGCCATAAAAATCAACAATTGAGCAACCTATATTTGATGAAAAGCGTCTAACTATAGACATTTGAATCTAAAATTAAAAAACATGAAAACAACAATCAGCAAAATACTCATCCTTTTAGTGGCAAGTACGCTTACCACCTCTTGTATGATCGAAGGTTTAAATAGAATTTCTGGAAACAGAAAAGTAACAACCGAAAACAGAAAAGTTGCGAAAGATTTTACCGCAATCCAAGCCGGAAACGGAATTGAGGTCTTAATTACACAAAGCAACCAAACCAAAATTGTGGTTGAGGCAGATGAAAACTTGCAAGATTATATCAAAACCGAAGTTCAAAATGGTGTATTAAAGATATACTCTAAAAGAAATATCTGGAGAGCCAAATCAAAAAGAGTCTATGTGAGCACAAAAACCATCAGTGCAATTAAAGCGGCAAGCGGTAGTGATGTATATACAGAAAACACTATAAAAGCTAACAATATTGATCTTTCTACAAGCAGTGGTGCCGATGCTAAAATTAGTATCAATGCTACTACAGTAACATCAAGCGCATCTAGTGGTTCTGATCTTAAAATAATTGGAAAAGCAAAAAATTACTCTGCTAGTGCCAGCAGTGGATCAAGCATTAATGCATACGGGCTTGAAAGCCTAAATGCAACCGTAAAAGTGAGTAGCGGTGCAGACATCGATGTGTATGTACTAGAGTCCCTTGACGCCAAAGCTAGTAGCGGTGGAGATGTTGATTTTAAAGGAAACCCAAAGCGCGTTCGTCAAAAGGCATCCTCTGGAGGTAGCGTTTCTGAGAAAAACTAACAACTAGAACAAATAACCAAACTCATGATTAAAGTACTACTTTTTATAATCGCTTTTTTATTGTCTTTTTTAAGTATTGGGCAGATCAAAGAGATTCCAAAATACCAGCCTGTTGACCTAGCTTTACACAATGAAATTGTAAAAATGGATGGTATTTATTTTGACGCTTACAATACGTGCGACATGAAAACACAGGCAGATTTATACCATGAGGATATAGAGTTTTTTCATGACAAAGGCGGCTTAGCTACAGATAAGCAAGAGCTTTTAAAAGCTTTAAAAGAAAACATCTGTAACAAGGTAACAAGAACAGTTATCAAAGGAAGCATAGAAGTGTATCCAATTAAAGGATATGGCGCCATAGAAATAGGCTACCACAAGTTCTTTAACAAAGAGGAGCCAAATGCCAAATCTATCCCTAGTAAGTTTATTATGGTTTGGAAAAATGAAAATGATCGTTGGAAAATTACAAAAGTAATTAGCCTGCATTAACATATTTAAAATCTATATTAAGGCTTCTTCAACCTTAATTATAGTACTAATACTTGGTTTTATTAGTTTACTTGGTAAGTCGTCGTTTTGAAAAAAACGGCGCTTACTTTTTTATAGCTTTTCCTAAAAAAACAACTGTGTAATTTTTACTATTTTTGGAATATGAAAAAATTAGCCCTACTCCTATTTTTTGTAAGCACTTCTATACTTGGACAACAACTACCCACTAATTTTGTGTACTTAAATGAGTTGGCTCCCTCTATTCAGATAGAACTGAGATATCTGGGTACTCATAACTTTATCGGCAAGCCCATTGATGGCTATATTAAAAACAAGCTCATCGTTACCGCACCCACTGCTAAAGCCTTGATCAAGGTTCAGAAACAATTAGAACCTTTTGGTTTGAGCCTTAAAATTTACGATGCCTACAGACCTCAAAAAGCCGTTGATCATTTTGTTCGCTGGGCTAAAAAGTTAAGCGACACCTTAATGAAAAATGAGTTTTATCCAAAAGTTCCTAAATCAGAGTTGTTTAAACAGGGATATATTGCTTCAAAATCTGGACATTCTAGAGGTAGCACGGTAGATCTTACCATTGTCGATGCAAAATCAGGAAGCCCATTAGACATGGGAAGCCCCTATGATTTCTTTGGAAAAGAATCTCACCCTTTGCACCAGCAATTAAACAAAACACAAAAAGCAAATCGATTGCTATTGAGAAATTTAATGTTGCAGCATGGCTTTAAGCCCTATGAAAATGAATGGTGGCATTTTACCTTGAGAAACGAACCCTTTCCTAACAACTATTTTGATTTCTCTATCCAATAGTAAGTTTTAACACACTATAAAGACCAAAGCTAATAAATCGGTATTATATTTGTAGTATTAGAACTAAAACACTGAATTGAAAACAAGTACACACATATTTTTCTATTTTTTTACCTTGTTCAGTTTTACTGTAACGGCTCAAATTGAGAACACCAAAGGAAAAACCAAAACGGTAAAAATTCCTTTGACGATTAAGCCAACCAAAGTAGACAGCAAACCAGAGCTGCTTACTTTTAATTCTGATGAAGGTTTTAAAAATGCAAAAAAGATTGCCGATAAGAAAAAATCACTTTCTGATATTGAACGTGAATTAAAGTACAAAGGGATTATTTCTAATGAAACCCTTGCAGAAGAAAGAATGGCTAAAGCTTTCAAAATCATCAATGGGCGATTTAAAAGAGTGGACCAAGATCTAGGTAGCTTTAGAAGTGACTCAAAATACGTTCGAATAATTTGTAGAGATCATCAGTACCCTGATGGTGACCGTGTAACAATCTATATTAACGGAATTCCTGCAATTTACAATATCGTGCTTGAGCAAAATTATCAAGAATTTAAAATTCCACTTGTAAAAGGGGTTAATAAAATAGGGATTAAAGCATTAAATCAAGGGACTTCAGGCCCTAATACTGCAGCTTTTAAGGTTTATGATGATGCTGGGTCCTTAATTTCTGCCAACGAATGGAATTTAGCCACAGGAGCCGTTGCTACACTCTTAATTGTAAAAGAGTAGTCAAGCCATATTTTTATAAATAACAGCCCTGATAAAAACTTATTGTTTTTTTATACTTCCCGTTTTTTTTAATTATAAAAAACTGCTATTTTTGCCTTTTGCATCAAGAGAAGAGAACTCAGTAAAACATTACAAACAATTAATTTAACAATGAAAAAAATCACTAAAGAAACTTACATCAATTGGTACAGGGACATGCTTTTTTGGAGAAAGTTTGAAGATAAATTAGCCGCTGTTTATATCCAACAAAAAGTAAGAGGTTTTTTACACCTATATAACGGCCAAGAGGCTGTTTTAGCAGGTTCTTTACACGCGATGGAATTGGGTAAAGATAAAATGATTACTGCTTATCGTAATCACGTTCAACCTATTGGTATGGGTGTTGATCCAAAAGCGGTAATGGCAGAATTGTATGGAAAAGTTACTGGTACCTCTAAAGGAATGGGTGGTTCTATGCATATTTTTTCTAAGGAAAAAGGGTTTTATGGAGGACATGGAATTGTTGGTGGTCAAATACCTTTAGGAGCTGGAATTGCTTTTGGTGATAAATACGCCGGAAACGATGGAGTTACCTTAACCTATTTTGGTGATGGTGCTGCAAGGCAAGGTTCTTTACACGAAACGTTTAACATGGCTATGAATTGGAAACTTCCAGTTGTTTTTATTGTAGAAAACAATGGATACGCTATGGGAACTTCTGTAGAAAGAACGGCTAATCATACAGATATCTGGAAACTTGGTTTGGGCTATGAAATGCCTTGTGGACCTGTTGATGGGATGAACCCAATTAAGGTTGCAGAAGCAGTAGATGAAGCAATTCAAAGAGCAAGACGTGGAGATGGCCCTACATTTTTAGAAATGAAAACCTATAGATATAGAGGACACTCAATGTCTGATGCACAACACTATAGAACTAAAGATGAAGTAGAAGAGTATAAGAAAATTGACCCTATCACTCAGGTGTTAAACATTATTAAAGAAAATAATTACGCAAGTGCCGAAGAAATTAAGGCAATTGATCAAGAGGTAAAAGACTTGGTAAAAGAATGTGAAGAATTTGCAGAAAACTCTCCATATCCTGAAGTAAATCAACTATACGACGTGGTATACGATCAAGAAAATTATCCTTTTATTAAATAAATCGAGACAGCATTATGGCAATAGTAGTAAATATGCCCCGTTTAAGCGACACCATGGAAGAAGGTGTAGTTGCTAAATGGTTAAAAAACATTGGCGACACCATTGAAGAAGGTGATATTCTAGCCGAGATTGAGACTGATAAAGCAACAATGGAGTTTGAGTCTTTTAACGAAGGAACTTTATTATACATTGGTGTTCAAGAAGGAGAAAGCGCTCCTGTTGATAGCCTATTGGCTGTTATCGGTGATAAGGATGAAGATATTACAGCGCTGCTTAATCAAGCAGAAACATCAGAACCACAAACTGAAGCAGAACCACAAAAAGAAACAGTAAATACAAGTACCGAAAGCACTCAAATACCAGAAGGTGTTATAATCATTACCATGCCTCGTTTAAGCGATACCATGACTGATGGAACTGTAGCAAGCTGGTTAAAAATTGTTGGTGACAAAATAGAAGAAGGTGATATTTTAGCCGAGATTGAAACAGACAAAGCAACCATGGAATTTGAGTCTTTTAACGAGGGGACCTTATTATACATTGGTGTTCAAGAAGGAGAAAGTGCTCCTGTAGATAGTTTGTTAGCTATTATTGGTAAAGACGGTACAGATGTAAGCGCAGTAGTAGCTGCACACAAAGCTGGAACTCTTTCTGAATCTTCATCTTCTGATGCTAAGACAACAGAAGACAAACCAAAAGAAGCTGCAAAAGCTTCAGAAACTCAAACAACTCAAATCACTCAAGAGACAACCCAAACAGGAGGTCGAATTTTAGCCTCTCCTTTGGCAAAAAAAATAGCAAAAGACAAAGGAATCCAATTATCAGCACTGGCTGGTTCTGGAGAAAATGGACGAATTATAAAGAAGGATGTAGAAAATTATACGCCAGCTGCGGCTTCTACTACTGTTAAGCAAACAACCAGTAGCGCTACAAACAATGCACCTGTTGCAGCATTTGTTCCTGCAGGAGAAGAACATGAAGAGTTGGTGAAAAACTCACAAATGAGAAAAGCCATTGCCAAATCTTTGGGGAACTCAAAATTTAATGCTCCACACTTTTATTTAACTATAGAAGTAGACATGGAAAACTCTATGGCCTCTAGAAAAACAATCAATGCGATTCCAGATACCAAAGTATCTTTTAACGATATGGTTGTTAAAGCCTGTGCGATGGCATTAAAAAAACATCCACAAGTAAACACTAGTTGGACAGAAGAAGCTACAGTGTACAAGAGCCAAATTCATATTGGAGTTGCGGTAGCTGTAGACGAAGGATTGGTTGTTCCTGTTTTAAAATTCACAGACCAAATGAGTCTTACTCAAATTGGAGCATCTGTTAGAGATTTAGCAGGCAAAGCTAGAAATAAGAAAATTTCACCTGCAGAAATGCAAGGAAGCACCTTTACTATTTCTAATTTAGGAATGTTTGGAATCCAAGAATTTACATCGATAATTAATCAACCTAATTCTGCAATTTTATCCGTTGGAGCTATTGTAGAAAAGCCAGTGGTTAAGAACGGTCAAATTGTAGTTGGAAACACCATGAAAGTAACCCTAGCATGTGATCACAGAACTGTTGACGGTGCCGTTGGAGCTCAGTTTTTACAAACATTAAAAACTTATTTAGAGAATCCAGTTACCATGCTGGCATAGCTCTAAACACAGATAAACAACAAAGAGGAACTCTACTATTTGAGTTCCTTTTTTTTTGATGTCATTTTTAAGTAATACCTTAGCATCATAAAATTGGATAATACAATAGACACTATGTCAAAAAAATTGATTGGAAGATTTGATAAAATTGATTTTCCAGAATTTAATTTATTTGAAATTGAAGCAAAAACCGATACAGGTGCTTTTACCTCATCTATTCACAGTCATAAAATTGAAGAGTTCACTGTAGATGATCAAAATTTTATTAAATTCACACTTTTAGACCCTACACATATTCATTATAATGAGAAAGTGTATCAAACTAAAAATTATAGTAAAAAGTTAGTCAAAAGCTCAAACGGATTGTCTGAAGAGCGTTTCGTCATCAAAACTACTGTAGTTTTATTTAATGAAATCTATCCAATAGAATTAACCTTAAGCGAAAGAAGCGACATGAAATATCCGATCCTTTTAGGACGAAAATTCTTAAACAATAAATTTATTGTAGATCCTTCTATCAAAAACTCTTCATTCAAATCAAAAAAAAGCTCATAACATGAAAATTGTCATTTTATCAAGAAATCCAAAATTGTATTCAACTAGAAGACTGGTAGAAGCTGCTCAAAAAAGAGGGCATGAAGTTACTGTCGTGGATCATCTAAAATGCAATATAGAAATAGAAAAAAAATCACCTAAAATTTTCTATAAAGGAGAATACATTACAGGGATTGATGCTATTATTCCTAGAATTGGAGCTTCTGTTACTTTTTACGGTACTGCTGTAATTAGACAGTTTGAAATGATGAAAGTATTTACCACAACCACCTCTCAAGCATTGGTAAGGTCTAGAGATAAACTGAGTAGTTTACAGATCTTAGCAAGAGCTGGTGTTGGACTTCCAAAAACAGTGTTTACCAACTATACTAAAGATGTTGAACACG
Source organism: Polaribacter pacificus (assembly GCF_038024035.1). NCBI lineage: Bacteria > Pseudomonadati > Bacteroidota > Flavobacteriia > Flavobacteriales > Flavobacteriaceae > Polaribacter > Polaribacter pacificus. The sequence goes on along the minus strand of NZ_CP150664.1, from coordinate 2,632,687 downwards.
TGGTAGAATCTGTTGGTGGAGCACCACTAGTTTTAAAATTACTAGAAGGAACTCAAGGTTTAGGAGTGGTACTTGCAGAGACCAAAAACGCCGCAACTTCTGTACTTGAAGCATTTAATGGACTTGGAGCTAGAGTAATTGCTCAAGAGTTTATTAAAGAAGCTGGAGGAGCAGATATTAGAGCTTTTGTGGTTGATGGAAAAGTTGTTGGAGCTATGAAGAGACAAGGTAAAGAAGGTGAGTTTAGATCAAATCTTCACCGTGGCGGAAACGCAACTGTGATTGAGTTGACTGACGACGAAGAAAGAACTGCTTTAAAAGCTACAAAAGCATTAGGACTTAGTGTTGCAGGTGTAGACATGCTTCAATCGTCTAAAGGACCTCTAGTTTTAGAGGTAAACTCTTCTCCTGGCTTAGAAGGTATTGAAATTGCTACGAAACGAAATATCGCTAAAGAAATCATCCGCTATTTAGAATTAAATGTCGAGTAAAAACTTTGTTATTTTAGGCACAGAAGTCCCTAAGGGAGGAAGTGCATTTCTAGATTTAGAAGTGGTTAAACTACACACAAGAACTCCATTAAAAGTTCCTGTAATTGTAGAGCGTTCTAAAAAAGATGGCCCAGTTGTTTTACTACTTGCCGGGGTTCATGGAGACGAAGTAAACGGTGTTGCTATCGTTAGAAAACTTATCAAAAAAAAACACAACATTCCCAAGACAGGAACTATTATATGCATTCCTGTTTTCAATATTTTTGGCTATCTAATCCAGACTAGAGAATTTCCTGACGGAAGAGATTTAAACCGTATGTTTCCTGGAAACCTAAACGGTTCTTTAGCAGGTCAATTTGCTTATTTATTTAGAACAGAAATAGCCCCCTTGGTTGATTATGTCATTGACTTTCATACAGGGGGTGCAGAATTGGATAATATTCCACAAATAAGAGGCGTACTTAGCGAACCTAAAACTTTAGAACTTGCAAAAGTATTTGGAGCCCCTTATGTTATAAACTCTGACTACATCGCAAAGTCTTTAAGAGAAACACTGCATAAACTAGGAAAAACAGTCCTGCTTTTTGAAGGAGGGAAATCTAAAAATATTGACACGGAGGTTATTAAACACGGAGTTAATGGCACATTGAACGTACTTAAATACTTAGGTATGCTACCAGGAAAACCCACTGAAAAAAAACAGCGAATTATAACAAAATCAAAATGGATACGTGCAAAATACTCAGGTCTTGTAACTATTAAAGTTAAAAACGGAAGTTGGGTTAAAAAGAAAGATGTTCTTGGTATTATTCAAGATCCTTTTGGAGAATTCGAAAAGAAAATTTACGCTCCTTATGATTGTGCAGTCTTTGGCATTAACAACGCTCCAATTATCAACAAAGGAAATGCGCTTTTCCACGTAAGTGTAGAACAATAAAAAAATCCAGCAAATGCTGGATTTTTTATTGCTAAAAATATAAGCTAATTATTTTTTAGTTGTAGTCACTTTTACCACAGTAGTTACTTCTTGTCCTCCTTGGTCAATTTTGGTAGTAATATCTGAGTTTAAGGTTACACCAGTTGCTCTATCAACAGACATAGTTCCTTTGATATCACCTCCTGCACCAGCAACAGATCCTTTAATTGACAAACCAACAAGCTTAGAAGTCATTGAAGTTACTTCAAAAGTGAAATTTAATTTCATTCCATTGTTCTCTTTTTCCATCGTAAAGGTATCCCCTACTTTAACTGCATTTTCTGGATAGACAATATTGCTTTCACCAACATTTTCTGATCCTTGAAAACTAGGCTCAGCCTTCGCTTCTAACACATTTCCAAACACATCGCCTTTAGAATAGATCACTGACTCTAAAATTGGACCCATTTGTCCTTTTAACATCATTCCAACCTCATCCAATTCATCATCACTTTTGCTAGAATCATAGCTAAAAGCCATTTCTCCTTGCATCATGTCCATAACAATTTTACTGAACTTTGTTTCGCTAGAAAAGTTTTTTGCATTAGAATCTGTAATCTTAACTTCTGAAGTCATGGTCATATCCATCATCATCTGAGGCGAAGCAACACTTTGCTTAATGACAGTTTCATACATGTCACCTTTTTGGTATTTTAAACGCAATAAAGTCGTTTCTTGCGCATAGGTATTGACAGCAAATGCCATCACAAATAAAATAAGTATTTTTTTCATTGAATTTACATTTAGGTTATAAAGATACTTTCAAATATTGTAATGGCTAAATAAAACTTTATTTATTTGAGTTTTTTAGGTTTCTTTTCAATTTTTAAAAAGAAGCTTTACCATAAACTACATGAGCATATCACAAAAAAAACGTTCGTAAATGACTACGAACGTTTTTTATATGGTTTTCAATAAAGAGGGATTTAAAAATCTTGATTTACATCCCAAGCCTCTATAATTTCTTTTAAGGTTTTGATAAACATTCCTCCTAATGCCCCATTAACAACTCTGTGGTCATAAGAATGTGATACAAACATTTTTTGTCTGATTCCAATAAAATCACCATCTGGTGTTTCTATAACTGCAGGAACTTTTCTAATAGCTCCTAAAGCTAATATGGCTACTTGTGGTTGGTTAATGATTGGTGTTCCCATCACAGAACCAAAACTTCCTACGTTGGTTACAGTATAAGTACCTCCTTGGATTTCATCTGGTTTTAATTGATTCCCTCTAGCTCTGTTTGCTAAATCATTTACTGCTTTAGTCATACCTACCAAATTTAATTGATCTGCATTTTTTATAACAGGAACAATTAAGTTACCATCACCAAGGGCTGCTGCCATCCCTAAATTAATATTTTTCTTTTTTATAATATGATCTCCATCTATGGCGATATTGATCATTGGATATTTTTTTATGGTTGTTGCAACAGCTTGCATTAAAATAGGTGTAAAAGTAAGTTTCTCTCCTTCTCTTTTAAGAAAGGCATCCTTTACTTTATTTCTCCATTTAACAATATTGGTTACATCAATTTCTATAAATGATTGTACATGAGCTGAAGTCTGAATAGAATCTACCATGTGCTTGGCAATCAATTTACCCATTCTACTCATTTCTATAACCTCATCTTCACCATTTACAGAAACAGGTGCTGCTTTGGTTACTTGTTTGGCTACTGGTGCTTTTGGACTTGCAGCTACTGGTTGGTCTGCTGATTTCTTAGGAGCAGAATTACGTTGCTCTATAAATGCTAAAATATCATCTTTAGTAACTCTTCCATCTTTCCCTTGCCCAGAAATTGCTTCTAATTCTTGCATAGAAACTCCTTCTTTTTGAGCAATATTTCTAACCAATGGTGAATAAAATTTACCGCTTTCAGAATTTTTAGCTATTGGATCAGCTACGCTTTCTTTAGCTTGCTCAACAGTTTCTTGAACTGCTTCAACCACTTTTTGAGTTTCTGCTTTTGGTGGAGTAGCAACTGCGCCTCCTTCTGTTTCTATAATTGCGATAGTAGCTCCTACTGCAACTACATCGTCTTTTTCAAACAAAATCTCAACAATGGTACCTTCAACTTCACTCGGAACTTCAGAATCAACTTTATCTGTTGCAATTTCTACGATTGCTTCATCCAATTCTACGCTATCACCTACCTCTTTTAACCAAGAAGTAATCGTTGCTTCTGCAACACTTTCGCCCATCTTAGGCAGCTTCAGTTCAAATTTAGCCATTATCTATTTGTTTTATTGACTGCGAAAGTACTAAAAATTGAATGATTTTTCAATATTTTTTTAATCGAAATGAAAAATTAAACCAAAGTTAATATTGCGAAATAAGCATCAGTCGGTTTAATTTACTGAATTTAATTAAATATATAAGTCGATTTTACTTGCTTTATTAAACAATCAATAAATCACGAGAATTAGATTGCAAGGCAAACATTTAAGCGAATACGATATAAATATGCAAGGTAGAATACCTTCAATAATCAATGTTTACAAAAAAAAGAAAGTGCCTTTTTTAAAATAAAACAAGCTTATACTAATGTTAAACCCAATCTTTTGGAGTTGCCAGAACTGACAATAATTTTGCTTCTTCAGAATCTGGAACCGGCTGATGATTGTACACCCATTGAACTTTCGGTGGCAAACTCATTAATATACTCTCAATACGTCCTTGAGTTTTTAAACCAAAAAGCGTGCCTCTATCATGCACTAAATTAAACTCAACATAGCGCCCTCTTCTTACTTCTTGCCAATCCTTCTGATCCTTATTGAATGCTATATTTTTTCTTTTTTCTACGATAGGTAAATAACTTTCTAAAAAACTGTTCCCTATTTCTGTTACAAAATTATAGCGATCATTCATTGAAAACTCTTCTGTTTCTTTTAAATAATCAAAAAACAACCCTCCCAATCCTCGGGCTTCATTCCTATGAGCATTCCAGAAATAATTATCGCAGGTTTTTTTAAAATCTGTATAAAAATTAGGGTGATGCTTGTCACAGGCCGTTTTACAAACTTGATGAAAATGCACAGCATCTTCTTCAAACAAATAATACGGTGTTAGATCTTGACCTCCACCAAACCATTGGGTAACAATCGCTCCAGAATCATCATACATTTCAAAATATCGCCAATTGGCATGTACTGTGGGTACAAATGGATTGTTTGGATGCAATACCAAACTTAAGCCACAGGCATAAAAATTACCGCTATCAACACCAAATTGCAAGCGCAAAGACTCAGGCAATTCTCCATGAACTGCAGATATATTCACCCCTCCTTTCTCAAAGACTTTTCCGTTTTCTATAACACGGGTTCTACCACCACCTCCTTCTTTACGTTGCCATAAATCTTCTACAAAGACAGCTTCTCCGTCAACAGCCTCAAGCTGAGACGTAATACTGTCCTGAAGCGTTAAGATATAGTTGTAAAATTTATCTTTCATTTGCATAATTCATATAATTCCATGTTCATCGATTCTCCAGAAGCATTTGTAAATTCATCCTCTAGGGTTTTTACCCAAGAAAAACCGGCATTGAAAGCAACCTGAATACTCTTTAAATTTGTTTTGTGAGCAATAATCTGTAAAGTATCTAGACCTAAATCATCAAAAGCATAAGTACTTAAAAGCTTTATAGCCTGAGTCATATAGCCCTTTCCAACAGACTTAGCTGCCAATCCATAGGCAAACTCCCCTTGCTTGTTGCGATAACTAACATTTTTAAGGTAGACAAAACCAATAATATCATTAAACTGAAGTTCTTTTACCAGATATAGGTATTCATTTTTATTGACAGCATTCTCGATCTTTTTCTCAACAAATTGCTGACTTAATTCTCGTGTTGCTGTGCTAGATACTGTTACGGGTAAAAAAGCCTGAAATGTTTGCACATTGGACTGAATTAACTCGTGTAATGCATCAGCATGATGACTACCTAATAAAACTAGCTGAAGACTTTCGGTTTTCAACATTATTTGTATTCTTTTACCGCATCAATAAACGCCTTGGCATTGTCTAGAGGAATGTTCGGTAAAATTCCATGTCCTAGATTAACGATGTATTTATCTTTTCCAAACTCATTAATCATTTGATGAACCATCTTTTTAATCTCAGCAGGCGGAGACAACAATCTTGAAGGATCAAAATTACCCTGCAAAGTTATGTTTCCTCCTGTTAAATAACGTGCATTACGAGCAGAACAAGTCCAATCTACCCCTAAGGCAGCTGCGCCAGATTTAGCCATGGTATCTAAAGCAAACCAACAACCTTTACCAAATGCAATTACTGGAGCTTCTTCTTTTAATGCATCAATAATTTGTTGAATATACTGCCAAGAAAACTCTTGATAATCTACTGGAGATAACATCCCTCCCCAAGAATCAAACACCTGTACAGCATTGACTCCTGCTTTTACTTTTTCTTTTAAATAGGCTATGGTTGTATCTGTAATTTTTTGCAATAACTGATGTGCTGCAATAGGATTTGTAAAACAAAACTCTTTTGCCTTATCAAAATTCTTTGAGCCCTGTCCTTGAACACAATAACATAGAATTGTCCACGGAGACCCCGCAAAACCAATCAAAGGAACCTCATCATTTAGCAGCTCTTTTGTCGCTTTAATGGCATCCATCACATAGCCTAAAGTCTCTTCAATATCAGGTACAATAACACGATCAACATCTTTTTGAGTTCGAATAGGATTGGGTAAATAAGGACCAAAATTTGGTTTCATCTCTACCTCTATATTCATCGCCTGTGGAATGACCAAAATATCTGAAAACAAGATAGCGGCATCCATCCCAAATCTTCGGATCGGCTGCACCGTAATTTCTGAAGCTAGCTCTGGAGTTCTACAGCGGGTAAAAAAATCATATTTTTCACGGATAGCAATAAACTCTGGCAAATATCTTCCTGCTTGTCGCATCATCCAAACTGGTGGACGGTCTACGGTTTCACCTTTTAAGGCCTTTAAAAATAAATCGTTTTTTATCATATTCTACATTTTAGAGACAGCTAGCATAGCTGCGTCAATAGCTTTCGTTGTTTTTTTAAGATCGTTTTCACTGAGTGCCGATGACAAAAACCAAGCTTCAAATTGAGAAGGCGGTAAAAACACACCGTTTTTGATCATCTCCCAGAAAAACACAGCAAATTTCTTGGTATCTGCTTTTAAGGCATCTTCAAAATTGCTCACTTCATTTTTTACAAAAAATGGATTGATCATCGAACCAAATCGATTAACCACCAAATCAATATTGTATTTTTTTGCAGTTTCTAATAAAATTACCTCAAGAATAGCGGCAACCTCATCAAACTGTTCGTATGGATTTTGTTTTTTTAACTCGGTTAAAGTAGCGATTCCTGCAGCCATTGCAATTGGATTCCCACTAAGAGTCCCCGCTTGATACATGCCTCCTAAAGGCGCTACCATTTCCATAATTTCATTTCTAGCTCCATAGGCTCCTACCGGAAACCCACCACCAATTACCTTTCCTAAACAGGTTATATCAGCAACCACATTAAACAATTCTTGAGCCCCCCCAAAAGTTGATCGGAACCCCGTCATTACCTCATCAGCAATTAACAAAGCACCTTGACTTTCTAAATAAGTTTTTAAATCACTTAAAAAGCCATCCTCAGGCAATACAACACCCATATTACCTGCAATAGGCTCTACAATTACCGCTGCGATATCATCGTGCTGTTTAAAATGTGCTTTTACACTGTCTAAATCATTAAACGTAGCAATTAAGGTGTTCTTTACCGCATCTTCGGGCACACCTTTACTACCCGGCATACTTAACGTTGCTAAACCTGAACCTGCCGCAACCAACAAAGCATCTGAATGCCCGTGATAGCAACCTGAAAATTTAATAATCTTATCTTTCCCTGTATAAGCTCTTGCCAAACGCAGTGCACTTAATACGGCCTCTGTTCCAGAGTTCACAAAACGCACTTTGTCCATCCCTGGAAAGGCGTCGCAGACAATTTTTGCCAACTTAATTTCATTGTGTGTAGAGGCTCCAAAGGTATACCCGTTTTTTAAAGCTTTTTGGATGGCTTTTTGAACTTTTTTATGACGATGTCCTAAAATCATAGGACCATAAGAAAGCACGTAATCTACATATCTATTTCCATCAACATCTACAATGGTTGTTCCTTTTGCTTTTTTAATAAACAATGGGTTTCCGCCCACAGAAGCGAATGCTCTAACTGGAGAATTAACTGCTCCAACTAAGTGTTGCAGTCCTTTTTCGTATAGTTTTTGTGATTTTTTAAATTCCATATTTTTTTGTGATTGTCATTCTACACTTTGCGCAGAATCTATTGTATGGATTCCCTTTTACAGGAATAACATTTTATTTGTTTAAGGCTCTTGCTGCTTCTTTTGCAAAATACGTGATGATAATATCTGCTCCAGCGCGTTTCATAGAAAGCAAACTTTCTAACATCACTTTTTCTCCGTCAATCCAGCCTTTTTCTGCTGCAGCTTTTATCATTGCATACTCACCGCTTACATTATAACAAGCGATTGGTCTGTCAAAATTATTCTTTAAATCTCTAATAATATCCAAATAAGACAAAGCGGGTTTTACCATAAGAATATCAGCGCCTTCTTGATCATCAAAAGTCGCTTCTCTTAATCCTTCATCTCTGTTAGAAGGATCCATCTGATAGGTTCTTCGATCTCCAAAAGTTGGTGCAGAATCTGCTGCATCCCTAAAAGGCCCATAAAAAGCCGAAGCATATTTTACTGAATACGCCATAATAGGCAAATTAACATAACCAGTATTGTCTAAAGACTGACGAACCATATCTATTGTTCCATCCATCATTCCTGATGGCGCCACCATATCTACTCCAGCTTTAGCATGAGAAACCACCTGTTTTGCTAAGTTGACCAATGTAGCATCATTATCTACATCATTGTCATGAATGATTCCACAATGCCCATGCGAGGTGTACTCACAAAAGCAGACATCAGTAATCACATACAAACTTGGATAGTTTTTTTTGATAAACCGAATGGCTTGCTGTATGATTCCGTTATCGTTCCAGGTCTCAGTACCTTCATCATCTTTATGAGCAGGAATTCCAAAAAGCAATACTGCAGGAATATTTAATGATACCACCTCATCTAACTCTTTCGCAATTTTATCTAATGAAAAACGCTTGATCCCTGGCATAGAAACTATTTCTGTTTCTATGTTCTCACCCTCTTCAATAAAAAGAGGATAGATAAAATCATCGACAGAAAGTTTGGTTTCTCTAACCAATCTTCGAATCCCTTCTGTTTTTCTAAGTCTTCTTGTTCTAAACATTTGTTGTCTTACTTTCTGTCACAAGAAAAACAAAGCAGACAAAGTCTCTTTGCTTTAAGTTGCGTGACGTTATTCTTTTACAAAATGCAGGTTGACCAATTCAACAACACTTTCTACGGTTGGTAAAGTAGCTGTTTGTACCTGATCAAAATGTTTTTTTGCTTCGTTAGCAGTACTTTCTCCAATACAAAAAGCAATCTTGCCTTCTGGCTTGTTTTCTTGCATATAGCTCTCTACTGTAGATGGACTGTAAAATAACACTCCTTGGATATGATCTCTAACATTAGCTGGGCTATACATGGTTTTATAAGCCTCTACTTCATGCACCGTAACACCATTTTCTGTTAGCACATCTGGCAAGGTATCTAAGCGTAAATCACTGCAAAAATAAGTAACCTCTTGTCCTTTTATATTTTCGATCAAATAGTTTGCCAACTGAGCAGCATTCTTTTCTGAGTGGGCTACTTTTCCTATTTTTTGTTCAATTAATTTTTTGGTACGTCTACCAACACAGTAAATGTTTTTAAAAGACATCTCTTGTTTTAAAAAACTATTTAAAAGAGATTCAACACCATTTTTACTAGTGATGATTACGTGCTCAATCTCATTTTTAATCACTTTAGGAGCGATTCTATTAAAGCGTATTTTTATAAAATCACTGTCCTCAACAGTTATTGTTTCTGATAACAAACGCTTTTGAATTTCTGATAATTTTTTGGTAGAATACACAGCTGTTTGTTCTGCTTGTTCTGCCTTTAACTCTGCAAGAATTTCTTTTCCTCCTCGGTTAAGTACAAAATCTGCACATTCTTTAGCAATGTAATTATGACGCCCTACTTTCTCTTTAGAAGTCACCTCTACTCTTTTGGTGCCATCTTCATTTAGTAAAACCCCTTTAAAGTGAACCTCATCTTCTTTAACATATGCCAAAGCACCAATTGGCGCAGTACATCCTCCTTCTAAAAGCTGTAAAAAATCACGTTCAACACTTGTGATCATTTCAGTTTCTTCATCATTCAACTCTTTACAAACTTCAATCAACTCAGGGTTTTCTACCGAGGCAGTAATCACAACAGTTCCTTGAGCCGGTGCTGGAACCATCCAACTTAAACTAATTGCGTTTTCTGGTTTTATTTTTAAACGTTCCAAGCCTGCAGCTGCAAAAACAGCAGCATTCCATTCGCTTTTTTCTAACTTTTCTAAACGTGTTTGCACGTTTCCACGAATACCAACTACTTTGTGAGTTGGATAACGATGCAACCACTGCGCTTTTCTTCTAAGACTTCCTGTAGCGATCACAGCATCTCTTTGTGCCATAAACTCTTCATTGTCTTTAAAAACAAGCATATCATTTGAGTTCCCTCTTTTTAAAACAGCAACTTGAACGATTCCAACTGGCATCACTGTCGGAACATCTTTTAATGAGTGAACCGCAATATCAATTTCATCATTTAGCAAAGCGATGTCTAAATTTTTGGTAAAAATTCCTGTGATCCCCATTTCATAGAGCGGCTTGTTTAAAACCAAATCACCGGTAGATTTTACAGGCACAATTTCTGTTTTATGCCCTAAAAACTCTAATTGTTGTTGTACCGTTTTAGCTTGCCAAAGAGCCAATTGGCTATCTCTAGTTCCAATTCTAATAATCTTCTCCATAAGTTTCCTCTATCGTAGTTCCAAACATTTTTCCGACAACTTCTATGCTCTGCGCTACCGAAGTTTCATCGTCTTTTAAATGTTTGACAAACTGTGTGGTTATTTTTTGTATAAATCTCGAAGTAATAAGGGCTGCCTGCTCCTCATCAAAATTCTTTATTTTCTTTTTATGAAATGCAATTTCATCTTGCTGAATAGTCTCTAAAGATTGCTTAAGAGCAGTAATTGCAGGTGTAAATCTTCTGTGATTTAACCATTCGTTAAACTCTAAAGTATGACTTTCAATAATTTGTTCAGCCAAAGGAACTTCTTGTTGACGAACAGCAAGTGTTTCATCAGTAATCTTTGATAACTGATCAACATTTACATAGGTTATATGTGTTAAGTCTTGCACTTCTTTTGCAACATTTTCTGGCATAGACAAATCTAATATCAACAATTTCTTAGCACCAGAAATGTGCTTACTTGTAATGGTTGGAATCTCTGAAGCGGTAGACACCACCAATACATCTGTTTGATTTAACTCTTCTGTTAAGTCTTGGATACGTGCTTTTCTAACCGATTTGTGCTCTTTGATAAACTCCGTAGCTTTTTCTTCGGTTCTATTAATCAAACACACCGATTTATTGTCTGTATACTCTGCTAAGTTTTTACAAGTATTCTTACCCATTTTTCCCAATCCAAAGACCAAAATATTTTTGGTATTGTATGAAGGCAAGTTATGAATTACATATTGAACAGCAGCATAGGATACTGATGTGGTTCCTGAACTCAATCTCGTTTCGTTTTTTACGCGTTTACTAGCTTGCATAACCGCATTGAGTAAGCGCTCTAAAATAGCATTGGTGGTTTTTTGTTTTTTTGCCTGCTTAAAAGCCTGTCTTAACTGACCTACAATCTCATAATCTCCAAGAATTTGGCTATCAAGGCCTGTCCCCATTCTAAACAAATGTTCAATTGCTTCTTGGTTTTTATACACATTAGAAACCTCAGCAAACTCTTCTACGGTTCCAAATGAGTATTTGCACAACAAACTGATTAACTGAAAAGGATGATTTGCAAAACCAGTAATTTCTGTACGATTACAGGTTGATAAAACAAAGATGCCTGTAATTCCATTTTGGGCAGCCTCTTTTAATAAGGCAATTTGATTTTCTTTAGATATAGAAAATTTCCCTCTAATGTGTGCGTCAGCTTTTTTATAGCTAACTCCAATATTATATAAGTTCGTTTGATTCTTCTCTGTATGCATTCGATCATTTTCAAAAAGTCTGTCAAAAGTAATCCCTTTATAGAGATAAAAACATCGCTTAAGGGACTAAATATGTCGTTTTTTGAATTTTCACTAAAAATTAAGAAAAAACACCAATAAAAGCTTATTTTTGCAGTCATAGAGCGCAGTACAGTTTGTTTTATATAGAATCATTCTAAATAAAAAGACTTTAAAACTCAAAAAAAATTGAATGAAAAACATCGCTAAAAGTACATTTACAGAAGTACAACTAGAAAAAGGTTTTTATGTGCTAATGTTTCAAAATAACAGTACTAAAACAGAGTACTTTAACAGAGATATAGACAACACCTATTTACAGTTACATTATTGTATTAAAGGCAATTGCAAACTTCATTTTAACGATAGCAACTACGTATTTAACGTCCTGGATAAGCATGCTATTTTGCTCTATAATCCACAGCAAAAACTACCAATCAACTTAGAAATTCTACCAAAAACAGCCTTGGTTTCTATCATAATTTCTATAGATAAGTTTCATTCGTTATTTTCTAAAGAGGCCAGTTATATTCCTTTTTTAAGCGATTCAAACAAAAACAAAAAATACTACGACGACTCAGAGATAAAACCTGATGCGCTGATTGTTTTACAGCAAATTTTAAATGCAAACATCCACAGTGCTATCAAAGATTTATATGTAAAAGGTAAAACCTACGAATTGTTGAGTCTTCATTTTGATAGCGGAGAAAACACCACCGACGAGTACTGCCCTTTTTTAATAGACGAGCAATACGTACAAAAGATAAGAAAAGCAAAGGACATAGTCATTGCCAGAATGGCTGAACCGCCTTCTTTACAAGAACTCGCAAACGAGGTTGGATTAAATCTAAAAAAACTAAAAGAAGGCTTTAAGCAGATTTACGGCGATACAGTCTACAGTTTTTTATTCGATTATAAAATGGAGCAAGCCCGCCTTTACTTAGAAAGCAATCAATTAAATGTTACTGAAGTTGGTCTAAAAGTTGGATACAGCACGTCTAGCCATTTTATTGCAGCGTTTAAAAAGAAGTTTGGAACCACTCCAAAAAAATATGTGATGAGCTTACAAGCTTCTTCAAATTAATAGAGCCTGGATAAAATTTAAAACTGTGAAACAACTAACCCACTACGATATAGAAAACCCGCAAAAAAAGTTTCCTGTTACGATTGTCTGTGATGCTATTAGAACGCCAGAGAACATAGGCATGTGTTTTCGGATTGCAGAAAGTTTTGGAGTAGAAAAAATATACCTACACCACAACTCTCCTGATATTGAAAACCGTATCGTAAAAAAAACAGCCAGAAACACTTTAGAACAAATACCACATGAGTACTATACTAATTTTTCTGACACAATACGTCAATTAAGAGCAGAGGGCAATAGCATTATTGGTATCGAAATTACAGATAACAGCATCGCCTTACAAGATTTTGATTTTAACAAACATCAAAAAATTGTTTTGCTATTAGGAAGCGAAAGAAATGGGATTACTGAAATTGATCAAGTTGATCAAACTATTGCCATTCCTATGTTTGGAAGAAATTCTTCTATGAACGTGATACATAGTTTAGCCATAACATTGTATGAGGTTACAAATCAATTAAACAGCAAATAAAAGAGCTAAAAAATAAAAGAGCACAAACAAATACAGCACAAATTATGAAAGGAGTTTTACTCATCAACTTAGGATCACCAGACAGTACAAAGGTTTCTGATGTACGCACCTATTTAGACGAATTTTTAATGGACGAGCGTGTTATTGACATCCCGTACTGGAAACGTTGGTTATTAATTAAGGGGATTATTTTAAATGTAAGACCAAAAAAATCAGCAGCGGCCTATGCTAAAATTTGGTGGAAAGAAGGCTCTCCATTAGTGGTGATTTCTGAGCGATTTGCAAAAAAAGTAGCAGCCAATACAAAAATGCCCATCGCTCTAGGTATGCGTTATGGGTCTATGAGTATAGAAAAAGGTTTTAAAGAATTAGCCGATCAAGGAGTTGATGATGTGTTTATTGTGCCTTTATATCCACATTTCGCCATGTCCTCTACAGAAACTGTTTTGGTTAAAGCAGAAGAAGTGAGAAAAAAGCTGTATCCAAATATGAAGACAAGCGCTATTGACTCTTTTTACAATGATCCTTTGTATATCAAAGCCATGAGTGCTAATATTAAAAAGCATTTGGCAGGTTTTGAACACGATCATATACTCTTTTCATACCACGGAATCCCAGAAAGGCATATTTTAAAATCAGATACAACAAAGAGTCATTGTAAAATTGACGGAAGCTGTTGTGAAACTGCTTCGATTGCACATAAAACTTGCTATCGTCATCAATGTTTTGAAACAACCAAAGCCATCGTAAAAGAACTTGGGTTAAAAGAAGGAATGTATAGCAACTCTTTCCAATCTCGTTTACTTAAAGATCCTTGGTTAAAACCCTACACCGACTTTGAATTTGACAGACTCCCAAAAGAAGAAGGTAAAAAGAAATTAGCCGTAATTACTCCTGCCTTTGTTTCTGATTGTTTAGAAACACTCGAAGAAATTGCCATGGAAGGAAAAGAACAGTTTTTAGAAGGTGGTGGAACCGATTATAAGCACATCCCTTGCATGAATGACAATGATGACTGGGTAGAAGTGATGAATACTTGGATTGACGCTTGGGCAAAACAATAAAAAAAGCTAAAGTTCAATAGACAATTCTGTATCTTTGATACTAGCTGGTATGTTAATGTAGTAATGGACTAGTAAAATCAAGTGTTAATTTAGCGCTTAAGATTGTTAGATAATTTTAATTTAGAAGAACTTACAAATAACCAATACGACTATGGATTTTTTATACGTAAAAGCACTGCATATTATTTTTGTAGTTACCTGGTTTGCAGGTTTGTTTTACATCATTCGATTGTTTATTTACCATGTAGAGGCCGAAGACAAAGAAGAACCAGCAAAAGAAATACTGCAAACTCAATACAAATTAATGGCCAAACGCCTTTGGTATATTATTACCTGGCCTTCTGCGGTACTTGCTAGTATCTTTGCTTTTTGGATGTTGTATAAAAACCCAGCATATTTAAGCATGCCTTGGATGCATATTAAATTAACCTTTGTTGCTGTTTTATATATATATCATGCCAGCTGTCAAAAGATTTACAGTCAATTGCAAAAGGACATCATAAAATATTCTTCTTTTAAATTGCGCGTCTGGAATGAGGTTGCCACAATTTTACTCTTTGCCATCGTATTTTTAGTGACCCTAAAAAGTGCCATTAATTGGATCTGGGGCTTGGTCGGAATTATTTTGTTTGGAGTACTCTTAATGCTAGCCATTAGACTCTACAAAAGAATTAGAGCTCATAAAAATTGGGATAAGGAAAAGAAAATCTAACTTTTTATAGACTGTTCAAACGGAATCCTATTTACGATAGATCTTCCAAGCGTTACCTCATCTGCGTACTCAAGTTCATCACCTACAGAAATACCGCGAGCAATGGTCGATGTAATTAACTTGTACTTCTCTATTTGCTTAAAAATGTAAAAATTAGTGGTATCACCTTCCATGGTAGAACTCAGGGCAAAAATGATTTCTTTTACCACGCCTTTTTCTACTTTCTCTACCAATGAATCTATCTGTAATTTTTGAGGACCTATTCCTTCTATCGGAGAAATCTTCCCTCCTAAAACATGGTACACCCCATTAAACTGTGCTGTACTTTCTATGGCCATCACATCGCGAATATCTTCTACCACACAAACAATTTCTGGATTTCTTTTTGAGTTGTTGCAAATTTCACACAAGGTAGTATCAGAAATATTATGACAGTTTTCACAGGTCTTAACATCATTTCTAAAATGCAACAGGGCTTCAGATAAATACTGTGTATGCTCAGCGGGCTGTCTTAATAAATACAGCACCAAACGCAGAGCTGTACGCTTACCTATTCCAGGCAGTCGAGACACTTCGTTTACAGCATTCTCTAATAATTTTGAAGAAAAATCCATGAGGGCAAATTTACAACATCAAAAGAAAAAAGAATAGAAAATTCTAAAAAATGACACCGATTTAGATCTGTGTTCTTTTCTAACTCATCTATAGGCTAAAAAACTTATATTCGTATTTCGTAATTTATAATTAGCAACTAAGATTTCTCCATGCAACCAATACATATATTCCTTTTAATACTGGCTTATTTTAGCGTTTTGATTTTTATTTCATACAGAACTGGTAAACTAGCCACCAACCAAACATTTTTTAAAGCCAACAACTCATCTCCTTGGTATTTGGTAGCCTTTGGAATGATCGGAGCATCGCTTTCTGGAGTTACCTTTATCTCGGTCCCTGGCTGGATAGAAGATCAAAACATGAGCTATATGCAAATGGTGCTTGGCTATGTAGTAGGATACGCAGTTATTGGTTTGGTTTTATTACCCTTGTATTACCGACTAAACCTTACTTCTATCTACAGCTATTTAGAAGATCGATTTGGATACTATTCTTATAAAACTGGAGCTAGTTTCTTTTTACTATCAAGAACTGTTGGCGCTGCCTTTCGTTTGTTTTTAGTGGCCAATGTATTACAACTAATTTTATTTGATGCCTATGGTGTACCGTTTTGGGTAACCGTTTCTATTACTATTTTACTTATTTGGCTGTACACTTTTAAAGGCGGAATAAAAACCATTGTTTGGACGGACACCCTGCAAACCTTGTTTATGCTTATTGCTGTTGGTGTGTGTATTTATACCATATCTGACTCCATGCAAATAGACAATGTTTTTAATTATGTAGCCGAGAGCGACCTCTCTAAAACCTTCTTTTTTGATGATCCTAAAGCCGGAAACTACTTTTGGAAACAGTTTTTATCAGGCGCTTTTATCGCTGTAGTAATGACGGGTCTTGATCAAGATATGATGCAAAAGAACCTTACCTGTCGCAATTTAAAAGATGCGCAAAAAAACATATTTTGGTTTACCATCGTCTTGGTGATTGTAAATTTATTTTTCTTGGCCTTAGGAGTTTTACTTACTGATTTTGCACAACAAAACGGCATAGATGCACATAAGGATGAGTTGTTCCCTATAATTGCAACTCAAGGAAGTTTAGGCACGGCCACTGCCCTATTTTTTATTTTGGGATTAATTGCTGCCGCATACTCTAGTGCAGACTCAGCACTTACTTCATTAACCACTTCTTTTAGTATAGACATTTTAGAAATCGACAAAAAGAAATCTGTAGCAGATCAAGAAAAAACAAGAAAAAAGATTCATATTTTATTTTCGTTTATTTTAATTGCAACCATTTTAATTTTCAAATATTTTATCGCTGATGCCAGCGTCATTGCAAAGATTTTTACCTTTGCGGGCTACACCTACGGCCCTTTATTGGGCTTATATGCTTTTGGTTTGTTTACCAAGCTAAATGTAAAAGACAAAGCAGTGCCCTTTATTTGCTTAATTGCCCCTATCTTTACCTACCTAATTAGTTTTTACAGCGTAGAAAAACTTGGTTTCGATTTTGGGTTCTTTGTATTGGTGCTAAATGGTGCATTGACCTTTTTAGGATTGTATTTATTCAAAAAACAATAATTTATTATTAACAATGAAGCGTTAATAAACCAATAACACAACAAAAGGTTATATCTTTACAACATTATCCCCTAACCTAAATTTTAAAATGAGAATACTATATCTTGATGATGATGCGATTAGCAGACTAACTGTTAGCAAAATAGTTGATGGCAAATACGAAATCGACGCTGTAGAAACTACAACAGAATTTTTCAGTTTATTAGACAAAAACAGCTACGATATATTTTTAATAGACATAAACCTAAATGATTCTGACATAGATGGTTTTGGTGTTTTAAAAAAAATAAAAGAAAAAAATTTACCAGAGGAAACAATCTACATTGCACACACAAACTATTTTGGACAAGATTGGGAAAATAAATGCTTAGCCAATGGATTTAGTTCTTACTTAGCAAAGCCTTTTATCATGCCTATCTTTGAAAAAATTATCAAAAAATAGCTGTTAAAAAAGCACGGTAAATTGAAACATTTTCAATCGCTTTTAGAAAGGATTTAAAACCTCAATTTCAGATTCAGAAGTAGCAAAACTCTCAATATGAAAAAAACAGTTTCTATTATTGGAGGAGGACCTTCAGGACTTTTATTGGCCGCTTTTTTAGATTCTGAAAAATTTAACATTACTGTTTACGAAAAAAATAAAACTGCTGGCAGAAAATTTCTTGTTGCTGGAAAAGGTGGTTTTAACCTAACACACTCAGAGCCGATCTCACAAATGATCAATCGGTATACACCTTCTAAATTTTTAGAAGCTTCGTTAAAGGGTTTTACCAATACTGATTTTAGAAACTGGCTAAACACAATTGGTATCCCCACGTATATTGGCAGCAGCAAACGAGTTTACCCAGTAGAGGGGATCAAACCCATTGAGGTGTTGAACGCCATCTTAAAACAACTCAAAAAAAACGCTGTCACTATTAAATACGAGCAGGTATTTTCTGGTTGGGATGTCTATATGCAACCAATAATCAACAACAAAAGTAACCAGGCAGATTATACTATTTTTTCTTTGGGAGGTGGTAGCTGGAAGATCACTGGCTCTGATGGAAACTGGCTAAACGTCTTCACTAAAAAAGGGATTATAAGCAGTCCTTTCAAGGCTTCTAACTGTGCCTTTCAAATACCATGGACAGATCAATTTATTAAAGAGAACGAAGGGAAGCCCTTAAAAAACATCGCAATCTCTTGTCAAAAAGCAACCCAAAAAGGGGAAGCTGTCATTACCAAATTTGGCTTAGAAGGAAATGCAATCTACGCTTTGAGTCCTCAAATTAGAGAACAATTAAAAGACCATGCAACAGCTAAAATTTTTCTCGATTTTAAACCGACGCTATCTAAAGAACAGCTACTCACCAAAATTAAATCATCCACTCAAAAAAATACCACAGCTACTTTAAAAAAGGAGCTTAAGCTAAGCAGCCCGCAGATTAATCTTCTTAAAACTCAATTATCAAAAGACGATTATTTAAACTTGGACACTCTGGCAAAAGCCATAAAAAACCTTCCTTTGCAAATAACCAACACAGCTGCTATCGACGAAGCCATTTCTACCGTTGGTGGAGTCAAGCTAGCTGAAATCACCTCTAACTTTGAAATAAAACAACTGCCCAATCAGTATTGTATTGGCGAGATGGTAGATTGGGATGCGCCAACAGGCGGCTATCTATTACAAGCCTGCGCAAGCATGGGCGTATCTGTGGCTAAGCATTTAAACAGCAGTTTTTAAAAAACTTCAAAAAAAAAATGCAATAAATACCGATTAGCTCGTCTTTATATATGAAGACCTATTTAAAAGGGACTTGAATGGCATCAGAAACAGAAAACGAAAAACAACTAAAAGCATTCTTTACCTCAGAGTACCATAACCTTAAAGCTTATGTTCACTCTAAGATTGAAAACGATGCTGATAGAGATGCAGAAGATATCATTCAAGATGTCGCCTTAAAAATATTTTCACGGAAAAATGTTTTACCCATAAATAATGTAGCTGGCTTTGTCTATTACTCGATAAAAAATAAAATTATCGATAGCTTAAGAAAAGACAGAAAAACAAAAAATATGGATGAGGCTTTTGAAGAGCAATTAGCTGATTTTGCAGAAAATTTTTATGATAATACAGAGCAGGATTCCTCTGACAAACTGGTAACAGAATTAAAAAAAGCAATTTTTAAGTTAAAACCACAATACCGTGAAATTATTTTAGCAATAGACGTAGAAGGGTATAGCTATGCCGAAATCTCTCAAGAAACAGGAATTCCGATAGGTACGTTGCTCTCTAGAAGACACAGAGCAATTTCATTACTATATCAACAATTAAAGAATAAAAAATAAAACAGCAATTAAAATTTTTAAAAATGAAAAATTATTTTAAACACAAATTAAGAAGTAAAAACCCAGTTATTGTAGTGCTTTGGGTCTTGTTTTTCGGGATCTTAATCACAGCATTTATTGCATTATTTGGACTTGTGTTTCAATATTTATGGAATTGGTTAATGCCAGATATCTTCGGATTAACGACCATTTCTTATTGGCAAGCCATAGGGTTATTGATCTTAGCAAAAATTCTTTTTGGAGGAATTGGCGGAGATAAAGACAATGGCAATTGTAAAATGGACAAACATCACAAAAAAGGAAAATCCTCCAATAAAGACTTTTCTAAATGGGAACTGTATGATGCGTATTGGAAAGAAGAAGGAGAAGCTGCATATGAAGAGTATATAGAAAAAATAAACAACCCAGACAGCACCAAGTTAGAAGGATCAATTGATTAAACTAAAAAAAACGTTTTAAATGAAACTCCTAATCCTTAGAACAGATATTAAAACAAAGAAAAAGGTAAAAAAAATAAAGCCCATTTTTAACAATCATCCTATTATCTATAACTGGTCGATTGATATCGAAGACATAGACAATGTATTGCGAATAGAAGCTGATGATCATTTAAATGAAGAAGAACTAAAAAAAGTAGTGATGGAGAATGGTTTTTATTGTGAGGATTTACCTGATATTTTACCTCAGTAAATAGCTTTTCTTCTGTAAAAACTATTATTTTTACATCAGTTTTAAACTGATACAATGGCACATGATTTAAGTAATCATCGTAAATCTTACGAAAAGCAAGAACTGCTAGAAAGCAACTGTCCGGAAAACCCTATGGAACTTTTCCAACGTTGGTTTCTAACAGCTGATGAAGATGAGCGTGTTGATGAGTCTAATGCAATGACTGTAAGCGCTATTGGACTTGATGGTTACCCTAAAAGCAGGGTTGTTTTGTTAAAAAAATACACCTGGGAAGGCTTTATTTTTTACACCAATTACAAGTCAGAGAAAGGAAAAGCAATTCTTGCCAATAGTCATATTTGTCTTTCATTTTTTTGGCCGGGCTTAGAACAGCAAATTATCATCAAAGGAAATGCAGAAAAATTAGCAGAAAATTTATCTGACGGCTATTTTGAAAGCAGACCTGACGGTAGTAAATTAGGAGCCTGGGCTTCAAAACAAAGCCAAGTAGTTGACTCAAGAGAAGCTTTGGACAATGAATTGGCTTCTTACCAAAAAAAATACAATCAAAAAGAAATTCCTAGACCTCCACATTGGGGTGGTTTTTTAGTGAAACCTGTTTCTATTGAATTTTGGCAAGGAAGACCCAACCGAATGCACGATAGAATTAGATATACACTCCAAAAAGATTTTTCTTGGAAAATAGAAAGATTAGCTCCTTAATTTCTATATTTACTTTTGAATAAAAAATTGAATGAAGACACTTTATATCGTTAGACACGCAAAATCATCTTGGGAGTACAAAAGCGTAGAAGATATTGATAGACCTCTTAAAGAAAGAGGAATCAATGATGCCCACTTGATGTCTAATTACTTATCTGAGACCATTAAAAAACCTGACGTTTTTGTGTCTAGCAGCGCTAATAGAGCCTTGCATACTGCCATAATTTTTTGCCATAATTTTGGATATCCTTTATCTAATTTATACATTAAAAAACAATTGTATAACTTTAGTGATGGCTATTTGGTAAAAACTATTAAAGCGCTGGATGACAATTTTGATTCAGCTATTATATTTAGCCATGATCATGGTATTAACACCTTTGTAAACAAGTTTGGAGACAAACCTATAGCACATGTTCCTACTTGTGGAATCATCGGAATACAGTTTGAAAATAAACATTGGAAAAGCATCAAAAAAGGAAAAACTGTTTTGATTGAATTCCCAAAAAATCACAAATAAAAAGTACGCTTTGTTAGAAATAAAAAAATATGCTGCTATTGATATTGGATCAAACGCAATACGTTTGTTAATAGCCAATGTGATAGAGGAAACCGGAAAAGAAACACAATTTAGAAAATCATCTTTGGTTAGAGTTCCTATTCGTTTGGGGGCAGATGCATTTGTTTCTGGGGTTATTTCTGAAGAGAATACTCAACGAATGATCAATGCCATGGAGGCCTTTAAATTGTTGATGGATATTAACAATGTAGAGAAGTACAAAGCCTGTGCTACATCAGCCATGCGTGAAGCAACAAACGGAAAAGAAATAGCAGAAAAAATTTTAGAACAAACAGGTGTAAAAATTGATATCATCGGTGGTAAAAAAGAAGCCGCCATTATATCTTCTACTGATTTAAGTCAATTGATAGAAGGAGATGCCTCATATTTATATGTTGATGTTGGTGGAGGTAGTACAGAATTCACCATCTTCTCTAAAGGAAGAATCATCAATTCTAAGTCTTTTAAAATGGGGACTGTACGTCTTATTAACAATTCCAAAGCTGAGAATAAAATAATCTTCAAAGAGGTTCAGAAATGGATTGAAGACAACACAAAGCACCTAAAAAAATTAGCACTAATTGGCTCTGGAGGAAACATTAATAAGCTGTTTAAAATGTCTGGACGCACACTTGGTAAACCCATTTCTTATATTTACTTAAACGCTCAATACCAGTTCTTAAAGAACATGAGTTACGCTGACAGAATTTCTGAATTGAGTTTAAACCCAGACCGAGCCGATGTAATTATTCCGGCTACAAAAATTTACCTATCTGCAATGAAATGGAGTGGAGCTAGAAAAATATTTGTTCCAAAAATCGGACTTGCCGATGGAATCATCAAAAGCTTGTATTTTAAAAAACTATAAAGACTTAGACAGATAGGATAAAAACAGCTTGTCAAAATCTTGTTCTTTGTCTATTAATTTTGTTGTGATTTCTATATAATACAATGCATCCAACTCATCTGACAAGCGCACAAAATCTTTTTCTGTGGTTAGGATGATTTTTTTTGCTGATGTAACCTCCAAAAACGTTTCTTTAATTAGCTGTAGATCCTGAGTAGTAAACTCATGATGATCTTTAAATTTTAGGTGCTGAAAACGTATTTCTTGTTCTTTTAAAAACTGAACCAAGGGAGCTGGCTTGGCAATGCCCGTGACCAAAATCACTTCAAAATCCTTCAATGCTTCAATACCAATAGATTCTTGCTTGCTATTTTGTACTTCTTCTGCATACGAGATTCCACTAAAAAAAACGGGGCCTTTAAAATACTTTCTGATTTTTTGAATCACCTGATCTTGTGATGCTTTACTAAGGTTTGCTGGACATTTGCTAACAACCACAGCATGGGCTCTTTTTGCTCCACGAGCACTTTCTCTTAAGCCTCCTGTAGGCAGTAAAAAATCATCCACAAAAAGCTCATCGTATTTGGTCAATAACAAATAGAAACCCGCGGTAATTTTTCGATGCTGAAATGCATCATCTAACAAAATAAGATTTGGTGGGTTCTCCTGGGCTAAAAGCGTTTGAACTCCGCGTACTCGTTGTTCATCAACAGCAACAGTTATCTGTTTAAACTTTCTATAAAACTGCAGGGGCTCATCCCCTACCTCTTTAGAAGTATTGTTTTGATTTATTTTTAGATACCCTTTTGTAGATCTTCCATAGCCTCTGCTTAAAACTGCTAGCTGATACTTTTTACTCAACAAACGGATTAGATATTCTATTTGTGGTGTTTTCCCTGTACCTCCAACACTTAAATTACCAACGGCAATAATTGGTATCTGAAACGATGTGGATGAAAACACGCCTAGATCAAAAAAAAGATTCCGAATGCGCGTAACAACATCGTAAATCAATGCAATAGGAAAGACTAATATTCGAATCAATTTCATCGGCTAAAGGTAAACCATAAAGCTACGAAAATACGATTCCATATACATCCCAACAAATAATATCAATCAAACTTAAAAATCCATCAAAAATGAAACCAAAGAATAAACAGAAGCTCCTTAAAAAAAACAAAGAAGTAGAAAGTTCTAAAATCATTAAAAATCTTAACTTTGGGTTTTGTGCTTTAAAAAGAGACAAACGCTTAAACACTAAACTCAATAAAGTTAACCAATGACTATAAAAGACATCACAAATTGTATTGAAGAAATTGCCCCTTTAAAATATGCTGAAGACTTTGACAATGTTGGGCTGCTTATCGGACAATACCAAACAGAAGTTACAGGTGTATTGGTTACATTAGACACGCTAGAGGCTACAGTTGATGAGGCAATCCAAAAAAACTGTAATTTAATTGTTAGTTTCCATCCCATTATTTTTGGAGGGCTTAAAAAACTAAACGGCAATAACTATGTAGAACGCGTTGTTCTTAAGGCCATCCAAAATAACATAGCAATTTACGCGACACATACTGCCTTAGACAACTCTAAAAATGGTGTCTCAGCTAAGATTGCAGAAACTCTTGGCTTAGAAAATACCAAAATTTTAATGCCTAAATCTGGCATTATAAAAAAACTAAGCACTTTTGTACCTAAAGAGAATGCAAACAATCTAAGAGATTCACTCTTTAAGGTCGGAGCAGGAGCTATAGGAAACTACACAAACTGCTCTTTTACTTCTGAAGGGGTAGGTAGTTTTAAAGGCGGTGAAAACTCTAATCCTGTAATTGGCAGCAAAGGAAGCTTTACAGAAATTGCCGAAACACAACTAAACCTAACTTACGAAGCTCATAATGAAGCCAAGATTTTGGCCTGTTTATTTAAAGAACACCCTTATGAAGAGGTTGCTTATGAATTGCAAACCTTAGATAACAAACATCAAAACATTGGTATGGGAATGATTGGAGAGCTACCCAAGGCAATGAATGAGAATGATTTTTTAAAGTTTATAAAAAAAACTATGAAGACAGCCTGTGTTAGGCATTCTGAATTACTAGGCAAGACCATAAAAAAAGTAGCTGTGTTAGGAGGCTCAGGCAGTTTTGCAATTGACGTAGCAAAAGCTCAAAAAGCAGATGCCTATATAAGTGCAGATTTTAAATATCATGACTTTTTTAAGGCAGAACAGCACATCCTTTTAGCTGACATTGGCCATTATGAGAGTGAGCAGTTCACAAAAAATCTTTTAGTTGAGTATCTTACAAAAAATTTTACTAATTTTGCACCTGCCTTGCCAACAAGCAGGATCATTTTATCAGATAATAGTACAAATCCAATTTATTACATTTAAACATGGCAAAGAAGAAAGAGGTTACGGTTGAAGAAAAATTAAGAGCGCTATATGATTTGCAATTAATCGATTCTAGAATTGATGAAATTAAAAACATGAGCGGTGAATTACCCTTAGAAGTAGAAGACTTAGAAGATGAGATTGCAGGTTTAAATACAAGACTTTCTAATTTTGCAGAAGATGTTGCAAACTTAAACACTGACATTAATAATAAAAAAATATTAATTGAAGAGTCTAAGGCCCTTATGAAAAAGTATGAGGAGCAACAAAAGAATGTACGTAACAATAGAGAGTTTGACTCTTTGAGTAAAGAAATTGAGTTTCAAGAATTGGAAATTCAATTGGCTGAAAAAAGAATTACAGAATATCTAGCAAAAATTGAGCAAAAAAATGCTGTAATTGATGCAACCAAAGAAAAAACAAAAAAACAAGAAGAGCATTTAAAGCACAAAAAATCTGAATTAGATGCTATTTTGAAAGAAACAGAAAAAGAGCAAAAAACGCTTAAAGAAAAATCTGAAGAATTTCAAAAACAAATTGATGAGCATTTATTAGCTGCATACCAAAGAATCAGAACCAAAGTAAAAAATGGTTTAGCTGTCGTTTCTATCGAAAGAGGTGCTTCAGGAGGTTCTTTCTTTACGATTCCTCCACAGGTTCAAGTAGAGATTGCAACTCGTAAAAAAATCACAATTGATGAGTACAGTGGTCGTATTTTAGTTGACTCAACATTGGCTCAAGAAGAAAAAGATAAAATTGACAGTTTATTTGCTTAAACTTAAAACATATCAATAAAAAAAACTCGGATGCTAGCATCCGAGTTTTTTTTATCCCTAAATTGTAATTAGTAATCTAATCTGCGAATCATATCTAATTTAGATTCCCAAATTTTCATATCTTCTTTATAGCCTTCAATACTTTTTCTAACTTTAACAATCATAGGATTGTCTTCTGAGGCATTAGAAAAAAAGCTTAAATTATTTTCTAACTGTTGAATTTCTTTTTGAAATTCATCAACTTTCTTTTTTACAAAAAGTTGCTCAGAATTTAATTTTTTGACATCAGACTGTGCAGCATATCCATCAATTAGGTTTTTAAACTTTAACAACTCAATCGCTTCTTTATCCATTCCTAATCCATCTAGTAAGCTATCCATATGCTTATTAAATTTAGATTCTAAATGACGTACACTTCTGGGCAAGTCTCCAAGAGCTCTCCATTTCTGAGTCATCTCTTTAATTTCATCAAGCGTTGCCGTCTTTATTTCTTTTACCTCTTCTAAATAGGCTTTTTTCTCATCAATAAAAGCTTGTTGCTCTTTATTTAAATCATTTTGTCTATTGTGAAATCTATCAAAATAATGATTACAGGCCGCTTTAAACTTTTTCCAAACATCATCAGAGAATTTTCTTGGCACATGACCAATCTGTTTCCACTCTGCCTGAATTTTTTTAACGGTATTCGTTGTTGCCTCCCAATCATCACTATCTTTTACAGACTCCGCAATCTCAATCAAAGCATATTTTTTATCTAAGTTCTCCTGCTGAACACTCTTTTCTTTTTTATAGAAATCATTCTTTGCCTTGTTAAATTTCTTGGTTGCGTCTTTAAATTTAACCCAAACCTGTTCACTCTTAGAATAAGGCAACTTACCAGCATTAAAATACTCTTCTCTTAAAGCTTCAATTTCTTTGATGCTTTTTTGCCAATCGCTGTGCTTAGCATTTTTTGAAGTATCATAGGCTGCAATTTTAGCGATAATTTCATTTTTCTTATCTATTACCTCTTGGTATTTAGATCTCAACTCTCTAAAATACTGATGTCTTCTATCGTGTATTTTTTTACTTGCATCACTAAATTTTTGCCAAACCTCTTCTCTGTGTTCTTTAGAAACTGGCCCAACATCTTCTTTCCAAGTCTTGTGAATTTCTTGCAACTCTTTAAAGGCTTCATTAACATCTTCATGTTCTATTAAAGACTCTACTCTGGCAATTAATTTTAGTTTTTCTTCTAGATTATGCTTAAAATCTAGGTCTCTAAAATCATTACTTAAATGCAATAAATCATAAAAACGCTCAACGTGATGATGGTAGTTTCTCCAAGTATCATTGTATTTAGATCTAGGTACAGGTCCGATCTCTCTCCATCTGTTTTGAAGCTCCAAGAAAGACTTATGCATGGTCATTGGATCTGCATTTTCGATCAAGTCTTTAAGCTCATTTATAATTTGATGTCTCAGCTCAAGATTGTTACTTAAACGGTCTTCAAGTGCTGCATAATAAGCATCTCTCTTGTTTTTATACTCAGACAGTAAAGTATTGTAGGCGGTTTTAATTGGGCTTGAAAACTGAAAATCGATCGAGTTCCCACCTTCTGCTAAAAAAGCAGCTTTCTTTTCTGCCAATAAAGCGCCAAATTTTGCATTAAAAGAATTTTTAATGCTATCAATATTTGTTTTTAACTGCTGTACTGGGTATTCCTTTAACAAGTGCTTTAATTGCTCTACCAGCTCCTCTAACTCCATGTTCTCGTATGCTAACATCGGAATAGCATTTCTCTCTTCTGATTTCTCTGCGTCCTCAGCAACTTGGTTGTCAATTTTCTCTACAACTTGATCCGTAGTTTCATCTTCTGTGTCTTCAGAAGGGATCTCCTCTGCTTCTACTGAATCATTTAAATTAGCTTCCGTTGATTTAGTTACTTCCTGAGTCTCATCAACACCTTCGTTTGTTTGCTCTTGTTTATCTAACATCTATAAATGTTTAAGGTTCCTATTAATTCTCTAAAGATAGGAATGTCTAAGCAAAGAACAAAAAAAATAGTTGATTTAAACAGCTGCTTAGCGATTCCAAATTTCCCAAGATTTCTCTGCTTGTAGTTGCAGCATCTCTAGACCGTTTTTAATTTGAGCTCCAGCTTCTTTCCCTTTCTTTAAAAAAGCTGATTCAGAAGGATTGTAAATTAAATCATAAAGCAAATGCTCTGGGCATAAAAAAGCATAAGGTAAATTAGGTTTCTTTTTAGTTTCTGGGAAAGTACCCAAAGGTGTGCAATTAACAATAATCTGATGCGCTTTTAAAACCTGTTCATCTATAGAATCGTATGAAATCTCATTAGTCTCTTTAGGGTTTCTAGAAACAAATAAAAAAGGGATCTTTAGCTTCTGAAAAACAAAAGCGATGGATTTCGAAGCGCCACCTGTCCCTAGGATTAGCGCCTGTTTATGTGATTTTTTTAACAAAGGCTTTAATGATTTTTTAAAACCGTATGCATCTGTATTATACCCTTTTAAAAGCCCTTTTTTAGTGAATTTTATCGTATTAACCGCGCCAATTTTTTTTGCAGTAGGATCTATAGCATCCAAATACTGAAGCACCTGTTCTTTATAAGGGATTGTTACATTTAGTCCTTTAAGCTTTTGTTTATTGACTTGAAGCAAGCTGTTAAACTCATCCAAACTTTCGATATCAAAATTGTGATACTCACAATCGTTTAAATCTAAATCGATAAACTTTTCTTTAAAGTATCCACTCGAAAAAGAATACGAAATATCTTTTCCTAACAACCCAAATACTTTTAGTGCGTTAGCTTTTTCTTTTTTTGTCATAATAATCAATCGCTAAAATAAGAACTATTCCAAAAAGAATAAACAATATTGCGAACCATGTTTCTTGTTTTGAAAAATCAGGTAAGTAGCGCTCGTAGTTTTTTATTATTTTTTGTTGATTTTTATCTAGTAAAAACACCCCATTAACTTCTGCAAATACTTTTTGTTTCCATGGCCAAACTATCCCCAAAGACCCGGCAATAAAACCTATAATAACTGCGGTCACTATTTGATGCCACCTCTTTAAAACATAACCGAGTACATGAGATATAGAAACCAATCCAAAAGCAGACCCTGCAGTAAAAACAGATATAATTTTAAGGTAACGCAGTTTCTCTGGATCTTCTAATATGGCAAAATTGCCAACAAACAATTGTGTAATCACCTCATACAAAGCATTTACAGAATCAACCAATAAGAGCACATAGTTCCCTAACAAAATAAGGATAAAAGATCCAGACAGACCTGGTAAGGTCATTCCAGAAACCCCTATAATCCCACAAAAAAACACAAACCAGAGGTTGTCGTTCTCACTTGCTGGAGTCATAAAACTGATCCCAATACCTACACTAATCCCAATAAGAAAAGAAAGTGTGTTTTTAAGATTCCAATCGCCAAAATCTTTATAAATATAAAATACAGAACCAATAATCATCCCAAAAAACCAACTCCAAACATAGAGCTCGTAGTGATGAATTAAATAATCTAAAACCAGAGAAATACTAAAATAACTGAACATGCTCCCTCCCATAATAAGAAGCAAGAAGGATGCATTGGTATAGGCATAAAAGCTTTTAAATCGACCATTGATTAGTAATTTAAGTGCTTTTAAATTTATTTTTTGAAACGAATAAATTAACTCTTCATAAAATCCCAAGACAAATGAAACTGTTCCTCCAGAAACACCCGGAACTTTATTTGCAGCGCCCATAGCCAACCCTTTTAAAAAGAGATTAACTTTGTGTAAAAATGTGCGCTCTAGCCTCATTTAATCATTTTTTTTGGCAAGTTTTTCTAAAATTAAAAT
The DNA here is from genome assembly GCF_038024035.1 of Polaribacter pacificus. Taxonomy (NCBI): domain Bacteria; kingdom Pseudomonadati; phylum Bacteroidota; class Flavobacteriia; order Flavobacteriales; family Flavobacteriaceae; genus Polaribacter; species Polaribacter pacificus. The sequence goes on along the minus strand of NZ_CP150664.1, from coordinate 2,603,215 downwards.
CAAAGCAAAGCCCAGTAATGAAAACCCTATTGCAAGATATAATTGGTGGTCACCATCAAAGTTAAAAGGAGAAACACTTTGTTGCTTTAAAGGAACCTCAACACCATGTGAATTTGTTCTCCATGTAAGAGTTTCTTTCCATGGCCAAATTTTATTAAGTGAGCCAATGATAAAACCAGTCAAAGCAGCCAAGGTGTAATTTTTATAATGTGCAAAAAGCCATTTTAAGATTCTAGAAAAACTAAGCAATCCAACGATAGCTCCAGCTCCAACAGATGCAATCACTGTTAAATCTCGATTGTTTACGGCTGCTAAAATGGGCTTATATGCACCTAGCAAAACTAGTATAAATGCGCCAGATATCCCTGGTAAAATCATTGCACAAATAGCAATAGCACCAGCAATAAATAAAAATAAATTAGAAGAGTTTTCCGAAACTAATGGATCTAAGGTAGTGATATAAAATGCCAATACTGCACCAAAAACAACCCAGAGTACGGCTTTAACATTCCATCGAGCTATCTGTCTTCCTATATAGATAACACTCGCTAAAACTAGCCCAAAGAAAAATGACCAAAGCAAAACTGGCTCATTTTCTAATAACCATTTAATCGCTTTTGCCAAGGATACGATACTCACAAAAATACCTGTAAACAAAGCCAATAAAAAACTTCCATTTAATTGAGTCCAGGCAGCCTTTAATCCTTTTGATTTTAGTGTTTTTAAAAGACTTAAGTTAACGTTGCTTATTGCTGTCAACAACTCTTCATAAATCCCAGAAATAAAAGCGATGGTACCTCCTGATACTCCAGGAACCACATCTGCAGCCCCCATGGCCATCCCTTTAAAACCAATAACCACAAAATCTTTGATTGTTCTACTCATTAAATTTAAATTTATTTTTACAAGAAACGAAGATACAGGATTTTGGCATAAAACTTTTTAAAAGCTTTTAAATTTTACTTTCTGTCATCTTTTTTAAATGTTTGTTTTTTTATAATTTTGAGAAATTTATTTTTTTAATTTATAGTCACAAAAAAAGAAACTACAATGAAACTAAAAAAGAACATTACTTTGGTGCTTATTGCAGTAACTGCGTTATTTTTAAATAGCTGTTCCTTAGAAGGAGAAGAATTTCTTTCAAAAATTTTCGACATCGAAATTAGCGTAACATCTACCGGAAACAATCGACTTTCAAGACTAGAAACTGCTGTTGTTGGACCTGAAGTTAATCTAACAACACAAACCACCTCGGATTCAAATTTTCCTTTTTACAAAGCCTATATCCAGCAAAAAATTTCAGAGTTTACCAATATTGATTTAACAGTCACTGATAATTCTGCAGGACCTATTGGTAGTGTATTTGAACCTTATGACATCTCATTTGTAATACGAATAGATGGTGAAGAAACCATTAAAAAAACAGCGACCATAAAAAAAGCTGGCGAAGTTGCTTATTTATCTTATTCTATGCAGGGCTTTTTTCGCTAAACTAAAAGAGTGAATTGCTATTGCTAAAATTTCAAGTATCTTTGAGAAACTTGATTTTTATAAAAATGAAAAAACTCAGCTTCTTAATTCTTCTACTATTTTTAGCTACAAGCTGCAAAGGCAAAGAAGACAAAAAATCGAAAGCAGTCACAAACAATACTGCACAATTAGTCATTAGCCCCGTACAGCATGCATCTGCAGTTATTAGCTATGACAAGCTTGTCATTTATATTGATCCTACTGGAGGCAAGGATGCTTTTGCTCAATTTCTACACCCTACACATGTCTTTATTACTGATATTCATGGAGACCATATGGATCTTAAGACCTTAAAAGCCCTGGATCTTACAAAAACAACAATTGTAGCTCCACAAGCTGTGGTTGATAAATTACCAAAAGAACTAGCAGCTGATATACAGGTAATGAATAACAATGATATTAAAACATTTGACAGCTTTAATGCAGAAGCGATTCCGATGTATAACCTTCGAGAAGAAGCTCTGAAATTTCATTCTAAAGGAAGAGGAAATGGATATGTTTTTACTTTTGGTAATCAAAGAGTCTATTTTTCTGGAGACACAGAAGATATTCCAGAAATGCGAGCCTTAAAAAATATTGACAAAGCATTTGTTTGTATGAATCTTCCGTATACAATGACCATTGAGAGTGCTGCGGATGCTGTATTAGCATTTCAACCAAAAGAAATCTATCCTTATCATTACAGAGGAACTAATGGCAAAAGTGATGTAGCAAAGTTTAAAACATTGATAGAAACGGCTAATTCAAACATCAAAGTAGTACAATTAGATTGGTACCCAGAGAAATAGAATAAAAAAAACCAGCAAATTTGCTGGTTTTTTTTATTCAGTAGCTTTTAAATAAGACTCAATAACTGTTTGGATATTTTCCAACTCATAAACTGTAGGGTACAACTCTTTAAGAACGTTTCTATGTTCAGAATTGATAGCCAATGCATTTTTTAGATGTAGCAAACTGTAGGTTTCTTTTCCATCAAGCATAAACAAACCACACAAGCGATACTCTATTTCTGCAAACTGTTTAAAAATATTTTTGGCTTTAACTAGCACTTTTAACGCTTCTTTAAACTCGCCTAAAAAAAGTAAAACATCTGACAAACCTACATAGATTTCAAGGGAAACATCTCCTAATTCTATACAGGTATAAAATGCCTTGATCACTTCTTCGTAAAAGTTCAGCTTTAAATTTATCTCAGCATAGCTTCTCCAATACAGAGGGTTGCTGTCATCAATTTGAAGTGCTTTTGAAATATAGTAAGATGCTTTCTGGTAATCACCTTCCTTTTGATACATTTTAGTAAGCAACACCCAAGCTTTGTCTAATAAAGGATCTTCGTGAACCGCTTTTTTATAAAATTGAGTTGCCTTATGAAACTCTTGCATTTTCTCATAGCACTCACCTATTCTAACGTAGGCAAATGCAGTGGGATCATCCAACTCTAAGGTAATTAAATAGTTTCCTACCGCTTCTTCATAACGCTCTAACTCTTCAAGGGTTTTTGCTTTTTCTAAATAACCTCCTATAAAGTTTTCATCAATTAAAACTGCATAATCAAAAGCTTTAAGTGCTTCTTCAAATCTATTTAAGACAAAAAACTGTCTTCCTAATTGATGCCAAGCAACTTCGCAGTATGGATTTTTATCTAAATAGGTATGTAAGTATTGTATGGCTTCTTCATGATTGTTCTCCATATCAAAACAGTACACGATATTGTACAAAGATGAATAATCTTCAAAATCAACGTCGATACAATTTGCAAAGTTTTTTCGAGCATTTGTAAAATCATCCAGATAAAGATATTCCATACCAATCATAGACCAAATATCTGCAGGGTCTTCTATAAAAGGTAGCGCTTTTGTTAAGGTAGCAATGGCTTCTATATGTTTATTCCTTTTTGAATAAATAGTTGCTTTTTGGATAAATGCTTCTTCATTATTAGGCTCCACAGCCTCTAACTCAGCTAAGAGTTGGCTGGCTTTTTGCAATTCATCATCAAAAATTAATAACTCAACCCTTAAGAGTTTAAGCACTACAGAGGTTGGGTGCTGCTCTAAACCTAATTGAACAGCTTTTTTTGCTAATGAATGTTTTCCATTGTCTAAATAATAATGAATGATCTCTTCAAACTCAAGCGAATCGAAGAAATAGACACTATTGGTCTTTAACATGGATTCAAATTTTGATAGTGACATAGGCATTTATTTTTATTAAAAAGAGTTTGTATCGTTGTTAACTAATAATCAACGAAATAGCAAAATGCTTTCTAAAGAACCATAAAAAACGGCTCGTAATTATTACCATTTTAAATGTACTACAAGTCTTGAAGCCCCTGGAATAAATCTGTTTTTGTTTTCAACAATTTAATTAACAAATAGCAGCCAATTAAAATGCTTTCATTTTTAATTTTGCGAATCCTATTATTTACACTAATTTTGTTTTATATTAATTACCAGACACTGGTTGTATTCCAAATTAAATTTGGAGATTTTTCTTATGAGCTCGAAACTACTATTAAACTCGAAAGAAATAGACATTATCCTTCATCGACTAGCATGTCAGCTTATCGAAAACCATAACGATTTTTCTAATACAGTTTTAATTGGCCTACAGCCAAGAGGTACTTTTTTAGCTAAAAGGCTAAAAGAAATCCTAATTAAAGATTACCATATCAAAGATTTACAACTGGGTCTTCTAGACATTACCTTTTACAGAGATGATTTTAGAAGAAGACAAGAACCTTTAGAGGCGACCAATACTGAGATTCCTTTTTTAATAGAAGACAAAAACGTGATTTTAATTGATGACGTACTATTTTCTGGCCGAAGTATCCGAGCTGGATTGTCTGCTATTCAAGATTTTGGAAGACCAAACTTGGTTGAGCTACTGGTATTGATTGACAGACGTTTTAGCAGACACCTCCCTATTCAACCAAATTACAGAGGGCGTCAGGTTGATGCCATCAACAAAGAAAAGGTAAAAGTTTGCTGGAAAGAGACTCATAAAAAAGACGCCGTTTATTTAGAACAGAACATATAAAATGAAGCAATTAAGCGTAGACCATTTATTGGGGATAAAGTATTTAAACAAAAATGACATTGACCTTATTTTTGAAACTGCTAATCATTTTAAAGAAGTTATCAATAGACCTATCAAAAAAGTCCCTTCATTAAGAGATATTACGATAGCCAATCTGTTTTTTGAAAACAGCACACGTACCAAATTATCTTTTGAAATTGCAGAGAAAAGACTCTCTGCTGATATTTTAAATTTTTCTGCAGGACAATCATCCGTAAAAAAAGGGGAAACCTTAATCGATACGGTCAACAATATTTTGTCTATGAAAGTAGACATTGTTGTTATGAGACATGCCAATGTAGGCGCTGGTGTATTCTTATCAAAACATGTAGACGCAAAAATTATCAATGCTGGTGATGGGACTCATGAACACCCTACTCAAGCCTTATTAGATTCTTATTCAATTAAAGAAAAATTAGGTACTGTTAAAGGTAAAAAAGTGCTAATTGTTGGGGATGTTTTACATTCTAGAGTTGCACTTTCAAACATATTTGCCCTACAATTACAAGGTGCCCAAGTAAAAGTATGTGGACCAACTACATTGATACCAAAATACATTACCAGTCTTGGAGTTGAGGTAGAAACCAACTTAAAAAAGGCCTTAGACTGGTGTGATGTAGCCAATGTGTTAAGAGTCCAACATGAACGAATGGACATTAAGTACTTTCCATCAACAAGAGAGTACACACAATTGTTTGGGATTAACCAACAAATTTTAGACAGTCTGGATAAAAAAATTGTGATCATGCACCCTGGACCTATCAATAGAGGTGTAGAAATCACCAGTGATGTTGCAGATAGCAAACAATCAATTATTTTAAACCAAGTAGAAAATGGTGTTGCCATTAGAATGGCAGTAATTTACCTATTAGCGCAGCAAATAAAACGTTAATTCTTCTAGGATGAAAATTGAAAAAAGAAATAACTACACGTATATAAAAGCAGACGAAACAACGTTTGCAGAATTTTACACAACTTTTAAAAAATCAGAAGCCAGCTTTAAATCAGAACACCTAGTACTAGAAATTTCTGATAAACTTAACAGTAAAAATGAAGAAATTTCTTTATTTTTGAGTGTTTCTAAATTACATCAAGCGCAAAAAAAATCGTTTGTAATTGTTTGTTCATCGGTAGATATTGACAACTTCCCAGAAGAATTTAATATTGTACCAACGCTTCCAGAGGCAGAAGATGTACTAGAAATGGAAGCTATTGAGCGTGATTTAGGTTTTTAGTTAACACATATTTTGCATGGTAAAAAAACTACTATTTATTTTCTTTTTGGTTTTTTCTACTGCCGTTTTTTCTCAAAAAACGCTGCAAAAATTAAGTGCTGCACCAAATCCATTTAAAGAAAAAACCAGTATCAAGTTTGAATCAACAAAAGATCAAGAGATTATTTTGATTATCAAAAACATGCTTGGAAAATCTGTTTTTTCAAAAAAACACAGTATTAAAAAAGGAGATAACTCCATTCCATTTTCACGAAACAATTTACAGGCTGGCATGTATATTTACCTGATTCAAGGTCCTTCTGATTTGGTCTCTAAACGCTTTGTTATTAAATGAGTAGTTTAAAACTAACCATTTTAGGTTGTCATTCTGCCACACCTAGAGTAAACGCACACCCTACTTCGCAATACTTAGAAATAAACAATAAACATTTTATTATTGATTGTGGAGAAGGAACCCAAAGACAAATGAGAAAATACAAGGTTGGTTTTTCTAAAATTGATCAAATTTTTATATCTCATTTACACGGAGATCATTTTTTTGGTTTGATAGGATTGATTTCTACTTTTGGAATTTTAAATCGAGAAAAACCCTTGCATATATTTGGACCAAAAGGACTAAAAGAAGTTACTCTTTTACAACTTAGAGTTTCTAAATCCTATGTGAAATTTGATATAATTTATCATGAGTTAACCTCAAAAAACAGTGAATTGATTTATGAAGACGAGAAGGTTACTGTTCATACAATACCTTTAAATCACAGGGTATACACTAATGGTTTTTTATTTTCTGAAAAGCAAAAAAACAGAAAATTAAACCCAGAAATGATACAACAATATCCAGAAATTGAAACCTGTGACTATCACAATATTAAAGCAGGTAAAGATGTGCAATTGCAAAACGGTGAGATTGTTAAAAATGAAAGACTCACATTAGAAGCAGCAAAACCAAAAGCCTATGCCTTTTGTAGTGATACCGCTTTTAAACCAGACATCATTCCTATTATCAAAGGGGCCGATTTACTATATCACGAAGCCACTTTTTTAGAAGACAGAATAGATCTAGCAAAAAAAACCAAACATTCTACAGCCATGGAGGCAGCTAAAATTGCCAAAGAAGCGGGTGTTGGTAAACTTGTTCTTGGTCATTTTTCTAGTCGATATAAAAACGAAGAACTTTTTAAAACCGAAGCAGAAACTATTTTTAATAATGTAACTTTAGCAGAAGCAGGTAAAGAAATTAGTCTCTAAGCTCAAAATAAAGACCTTTAGTATTTTGGATAAAAACAGCATCTTTAGTAAGTACAATGAAATTTTTGAAACCTATCCTCATATTGAATTGGATGAACATATTAAAAAATTAATTGAGTTCGATTCATACTATCCATACAACACTACCTTTTTTTGCATCACCAATACCGTTAGACAAAATTTCGAATACATCAGTAAAAATTTTAATGCATGTACAGCACTGTCATCTAAAGACATGATGCTTGATGGAATGGATTATTTTTGGTCTCGGTTTCACCCTGATGATATTGCTCCATGGATTCAGTGTCTACAAGACCTGATGAACTTTACGATGAATGAATTAAATGACGAGCAACGCAAACGCATGAGTTACACTTGGAACTACCGTATGAAAAACGGAAAAGGCAATTATGTAACGATCATACAAAACACTACTCCCTTACAGTTTGACAAAGAAAACAAGCCCATTATCGGCTTGGCACATTATACTGTTTTAAGTGGTCAAATGAACATTGATATTTGTGCTAGTGCAAAATATTTAAATAGTGAAAATGAGTATGAAACCCTCTACTTTAGTAATATCACAAGTAAAAATTTACTGAATGCTATTAGTCATAGAGAGCGTGATGTAATCCGTTTATTACTTTGTAAGAAATCTAGTAAAGAAATTGCAGAGACTCTAAATATAAGCAAACATACTGTAGATACCCACAGAAGAAATATTCTTAAAAAATTCAATGTAATTTCTACTGGTGAACTAATCAGTTATTTTAAAAACAATATAAATCTTTTATAAAATACTCAATTTGAGTATTGCACAAACTTACTTCATCATTTACTTTTGATCCAAGAAATTTAGGGGGATTAATCAGTAAATTGGATTGGCTTTTAAAAAACTTACACATTTTTTAAAAATGGATTAATTTTTTATGAAAAAGAAAACTGCCAATTCAATTTACTTTTTTTAACAAACCTTAACTGTATTGTTTCAACCTCAGCAACACTAAAGTACAGGCAACTTCAGCAAAAATTCCTGCTTTTTTTAACACAGATTCAAACTCAGCATTTTCTGTTCCTGGGTTAAAAATGACCCTTCTTGGTTTTAGTGAAATAATATAATCATAATATTCTTTTTGCCTTTCTGGATTCAAATAGAGACTCACTGTGTCTATATTTTTAAAGTCATTTTTTTGTGTTTCAATCACAACATCTTCTACTGTTCCTTCCTTTATTCCTATTGCCTTAACAGGATATTTATTAGCACGTAACGCACGTACTGCTCGGTTTGAATAACGGTCAGGATTTAGAGATGCACCAATGACTAATGTTTCGTTTTTCATTTGTTAATATTTTGTTAAAGGACAATTCGCGAGTAACAAAGATACGAATTGAAGCGTCTTTAAAGCAACAATCAAATTCTTATAAACTTATTTTATGAAAAAAATACTACTCCTTATTTTAGTAACTATAAGCGTGCAATCTTACGCTCAATTAGACAAAAAACTTATTGACAAACCTGGTGTCATATCAGGAAAAGTAATCGACAATGCAACCAAAGAATCATTGCCTTATGTCAATATCGTTATTAGAGACACTGCCAAAAAAATCATCACAGGAGGTATCACAGACATCAATGGTCTTTTTACTGTTAAAAACATTCCAGAAGGTGTTAGCTTGGTAGAAATTCAATTTATTGGATTTAAAACCTACTCCAAACAAATTAAAATTGAAAAAGGGAACCGAAAAATCGATTTAGGAACCATTGCCCTACTAGAAGACTCTGCCATGTTAGATGAGGTAGTAGTTAGAGCTGAGACCTCAACAGTGGTTCAAAAAGTAGACCGTAAAGTAATTAATGTTGGTAAAGATCTTACAGCTGCAGGTACTACCGCTTCAGAATTGCTAAACAATGTTCAATCGGTAAGCGTTGATAGTCAAACCGGAAATATTAGTTTGCGTGGAAATGAAAACGTACGTGTTTTGGTAGATGGAAAACCTACCAATATTAGCACTGCTCAATTGTTAAAACAAATTCCTTCAACAGCGATCAAAAGCATAGAATTGATTACAAATCCATCTGCAAAATACAATCCTGAAGGGATGAGTGGAATTATCAATATTGTTTTGAATAAGAATGCCAATATGGGCTTTAATGGATCTGTAGATACAGGCATTACCGTAGGGCATTACGCAAAATACAATGTAGCTACCAATATGAATTACAAGACCGGGAAGGTTAATTTTTTCGGAAACTACGGATATAATAGTGGTGACAATTATAATCATGGATTTATAGAGAGATCAAGCAATAACTCTATTCAAAACTTTTTGATGAAAGACAAAAACCAATCTCATTTGGCTAAAATTGGAGCTGATATTTACCTAGACAGCAAAAATACCTTGTCTGTGTACACCAGCCAAAATTGGTATACAGGAGGTGGTGTAGGAAACATCTTAATAAAAAACAACAATGTATTGACCTCTGATGCTCCTATTAGTCAAGATACAGAAAGCATTAGCAGTACCTACAACCTAAATTACAAGCACGATTTTAACAAAGAAGGGCACAATATAGAATTTGAAGCCACTTACTCTAATACAGATGCTCCAGAAACTTCTAAAAACCAAGATCTTTTAGATGCAAATAATCCGTTTTTAAACTATACAAACAGCATCCAAAACAAAAGAAATAACAGTCTAATCAATTTAGATTATACCAATCCTCTTTCTGAAAATGCAAAATTGGAAATGGGCTTAGAATATCGAGTAAACAACACTTCAAACATCAACTCAAACACACAACATCAATATGTGTATGACAATAACGGAGCTATTACAGGAACCACCCCTATTGGAGATTCCTCTTTTGAATACGATCGTAAAATTTACTCTGGATATATAAACTATGCATATACTTTGGATAAATTTACCATGCAATTAGGGGCTAGAGTTGAGCAGTTTCAAATTGACGGTACCTTTAACAGAACCGGTTTACCAACTGCCAACGTTAAAGATGATATTTTTACAGTATATCCTTCTGCTTTTTTCACCTATACTCCATCGCAAAAAAACCAATTTCAATTGAGCTATAGTCGTAGAGTGGATAGACCCTCTATTCAGCAAGTAAACCCAATTAGAGAATGGAGTACTCCTTTAGTAACCTCAATTGGTAACGAAAACTTGAACCCTCAGTTTACCAACTCATTTGAGGTAAATTACACCAGACAAATAGAGAGAGGTTCTGTTACTTTTGGAAGTTTTTATAGAGTAATCCAAGACAATATCTCAAGAGTTACCTATAAAGACCCTTCTGATCCAACCAACGTAAGACAAATCTTATCGTTTACTAATTTTGATGATACAGATGCTTATGGTCTAGAGTTCTCATTAAACTACCGTGTAAATAGTTGGTGGAGAATTAACTCAAGTGTTGATTTTTACGCTCAAAAACAAAAAGGAATTGTAGATTTAACAACTCCAAACGCCCAACAAATTGAGGTACAGAACAACGCTTTTAATGGACGTATTAGCAACAGCTTTAAAGCTTCAAAGAACCTTAGCTTTCAACTTTTTGCGATGTACAGAGGCTCAGAAAAAGACATTCAGTGGGAAGTAGAACCAATGTGGATGATAAACACTGGAGCTAGCCTAAATGTACTTGAAGGAAAAGGAACCTTTACGTTTAGAGTTAATGACCTATTTCAAGGGATGAAATTTGCGTTCAAATCAAAAACACCATTTGCTCAAAACGGACGTTTTAAATGGGAAAGCAGAACAGCATATGTCGGCTTTAACTATCGATTTGGAAGTGGAAAAAACAAAGCAAAAGAACGTAGAGATCGCGATGACAACATTAAAGAAAACACTGGAGGTTTCTAAAAATAACACCTAATTATTTGAATATAAAACCCGATGCACATATGCATCGGGTTTTTTGATTTACTTTTTAAAATTAAGGCAACTTTTTTATGTAATTTTGATATTCGATTACAAAATCTCATTATCCTAAATTCTCTTTTCAATGACACGATTCCAAATCCTTTACAAACGCTTCGCTCTTTTGAGTTTGCTTAGTCTTAACTTTATTTTATCGACGAGCGCTCAAAACACAAAGACTACCGAAAAGAATTTAAAAATCCTAAGCATCGAAAGAGTAAATGCTACCACATTCCAGCTTAATTTTAACAATCAACAAAACGCACTAATAGATTTTTACAGCGATCATATATTTAGATTCTTCCAAGACCCTAACAATAAGGGACTGCGTGCGCCAGAAGCCAATCCTCCTGCAGAAATTTTAGTCAAAAACCCTAGACGAACTATAAAAAAGCTTCGCATACATGAAAACCCAAATCAGTTTTTGATTTTTACAGACAACATTCAACTACTTTTTAACAAAAAAACAACTTTATTTAAGGTCATCAACCTCAAAAACCAAGCAGTTATTATAGAGCAATTGAATCCTATCGTATTTACAAAAACAAAAACAACACTTACTCTTAAAGAAAACCAGCAGGAATATTTTTATGGAGGCGGTGTGCAAAATGGGCGTTTTTCACACAAAGGAAAAAGCATCGCTATAGAAAACCAAAACAGTTGGACCGATGGAGGAGTTGCCTCTCCTAACCCTTATTTTTGGTCGTCAAATGGTTACGGATTTATGGGCTATACTTTTAAAAAGGGAGTCTATGATTTTGGTGATAAAAAACAAGGAGTAGTAACTCTAACCCATGAGACAGACTACCTTGATACTTTCTTTATGATTGGCGATAAACCCGCTGATTTATTAGCTAATTACTATCAACTAACCGGAAACCCTGCCCTGCTCCCAAAATTTGGATTTTATCAAGGGCATTTAAACGCCTACAATCGAGATTATTGGAAAAAAGACACTACAGGAATCCTCTTTGAAGACGGCAATACATACAAAGAACAGCAAAAAGACAATGGAGGGATTAAAGAATCACTCAATGGCGAAAAGAACAATTACCAATTTTCTGCACGTGCAGTTATAGACCGCTACTCTGCCAATGATATGCCTTTAGGATGGATTTTACCCAACGATGGGTATGGAGCTGGGTACGGACAGACCAACAGCCTTGACGGCAATATTCAAAACCTAAAAGAGTTTGGTGATTATGCGCGTAAAAAGGGCGTCGAGATTGGGCTTTGGACTCAGTCAGATTTGCACCCTAAAGAAGGGATCTCTGCACTACTTCAGAGAGATCTAATTAAAGAAGTAAAGACGGCAGGAGTTCGGGTGCTTAAAACAGATGTAGCCTGGGTTGGCCAAGGCTATTCTTTTGGTTTAAACGGCATAGCAGATGCTGCAAACATCCTAAGCTCTTACGGATCCAACGCAAGACCCTTTATTATCTCTTTAGATGGTTGGGCTGGCACTCAGCGCTACGCTAGTGTTTGGTCTGGAGATCAAACAGGAGGTGTTTGGGAGTATATTCGTTTTCATATCCCAACTTATATTGGAGCTGGTTTATCAGGAATGCCAAATATTACTTCTGATATGGATGGTATTTTTGGAGGTAAAAACCCCGCAGTACTCACCCGTGATTTTCAATGGAAAACCTTTACACCTATGCAATTAAACATGGATGGCTGGGGAGCAAACATCAAATATCCTCATGCACTTGGAGAACCTACGACTTCTATCAACAGAAATTATTTAAAACTTAAATCTGCTTTGCTGCCTTATAGCTATAGCATCGCAAAAGAAGCGGTAACAGGTTTGCCAATGATGAGAGCCATCTTTTTAGAAGATCGCAATACGTATACCCAAGGAATCAGTACGCAGTATGAGTTTTTATATGGTCCTTATTTTTTAATTGCACCCATTTATAAAGAAACAAAAATAGATACACTGGGTAACGATATCAGAAATGGAATTTACCTTCCAAAAGGTTTGTGGTTGGATTATTTTACGGGAGAGCCCTATACCGGAGGTCAGGTTATTAATGATTTTGAAAGTCCTATCTATAAATTACCTGTTTTTGTAAAACGCGGTGCTATTATTCCTTTGGTTGCTCCCAATAATACTATTTCAGAAATTGACAAACAGCAACGTATTTACGAAATTTACCCACATAGAAAATCTGCCTTTACCGTTTTTGATGATGATGGTAAAACTACTGGCTATACTAAAGGAAAAAGCAGTAGTACTTATATAGAATCAGACTTATCAGACCTTGCCAATTTAAGAGTAAGCGTACATCCAACTAAAGGAGGATTTAACGGTTTTGAAGCTCAAAAAACAACAGAATTTAGAATCAATACAACTCAGAAACCTAAAACATTAACTGCCTTGATTGGTCTAAAAGAGATAGAACTCAAAGAAGTAAAAACCTTAGAAGATTTTGACAAGAAAACCAACGTATACTGGTACAACAAACAACCTGATTTTAATCAGTTTTCTACAAAAGGAAGTTCTTTTGAAAAAGTTTCTCTCATAAAAAATCCTCAAATTTGGGTTAAAATTGAAAAAACAGACGTTAGCCAAAACAAGGTTGAACTGACGATTGACGGGTTGTATTTTGATCCAAAGAACACACAAAAACAACAACGAGGCAACCTATCAAGCCCAGAAAATATAACTATTAGCCCTAAAAACACGCAGGCCTATAGCCTAAAACCAACCTGGACTCATATTCCAAATACAGACTATTTTGAAATCGATTTTAATGGGATGCGATATACAACGATCAAAGAAAATTTTTATGTTTTTGAAAATTTAAAACCAGACACTCACTACAGGTTTAAAATTCGATCTGTAAATTTAGATGGCGCATCTGATTGGAAAATATTTACAGGAAAAACCGCTGCAAATCCTTTAAAATTTGCCATTAAAAACATGGTTGGGACTAGCAATGTTAAAGATCAAGGAGGTTCAGAAATTTTTAAACTCTTTGATTTTGATGAAAACTCGATGTGGCATACGGTCTGGGGTAAAAATTCTGTCCCTTTTGAATTGACTATTGATTTAAAATCACTCAACCAACTCGATAAATTTCAATACCTTCCTAGAGCTGGTAAAAGAAATGGCGTTTTCTTAAAAGGAACTGTTTTTTATAGTCAAAACAAAAAAGCATGGATGGCTGCAGGTGATTTTACTAGACAAGATCATGAAGGAGCACAAGAGTTTGTTTTTAAAGACAAGCCTATGGCTCGGTATATTAAACTTGTAATCACTGAAGCTGTTGGTGGTTTTGGTTCTGGTAAAGAACTCTATGTATTTAAAGTTCCAGGAACTGAAACTTATATCCCAGGAGATATCAACCAAGATAAAAAAATTGACAATAATGATCTTGTTTCCTATACAAATTACATCGGTCTTAAAAAAGGAGATGCTGATTTTGATGGCTATATTAGCAAAGGAGATGTAAATACTAATGGAATTATTGACGCCTATGATGTTTCTGTTGTAGCTACTCAATTAGAAGGTGGTACTGCAAACTCAATTACAAAAAGCATTTCAGGAAATTTACAACTGCAAACAGCAAAAAGAAACTTTAAAAAGAATGAACTCATTGATATTCTTATTCAGGGAGAAAATTTAAATGAGGTAAATGCCTTTAGTTTTGCACTAAAATACAATTCAAAACTGTATGAATATGTTGGCAACAAAACAATAAACACAGCGCAAATGTTAGACCTTACAAAAGATAGAAGCCACAAGGATGGCACACAGGTTTTGTACCCAACTTTTGTGAATATTGGAAATCAAAAAACGATTAGTGGTAGCCTTCCTCTTTTTCGAATACAGTTTAAAGCCAAACAAAACTTGACATTTAATTTGGATCTAAATCAGCTAATTTTAGTAGACAAAAACCTAAACTCTCTAGAGTAACCAACTTAAAGCTCTAAACTTTCATTGAGCTTAGGAATGTGTACATTCCATTGGTAGGTGTCGTTTATTTTTACTCTAAATGCATCTATTGCATTGGGTTCGCCGTGCATTAGAAAAACTTTTTCTGGAATATTTTTAATGCTGCTCATCCAGTCTATTAAATCTTTTTGATCTCCATGTGCAGAAAGACTTCCGATGCTTTTTACAGTTGCTTTTACCGGATAATACCGTCCATAAAAACGAATCTCATGAGCTCCTTCTTGGAGCTGTCGTCCTCGGGTTCCTTCTGCCTGATAGCCTACCAGCAATACAGTTGTATTCTTCTGTCCTACTAGCTGCTTTAAATAAGTTAGAACTCTTCCTCCAGTGACCATTCCGCTTCCTGCAATCACTATTTTTGCACGTGTATCATCAATCGTCTCCCAAGTTTCTTTATACGATTGAACAATATTGACATGCCTACACATTGCTTGATATTCTTCTGACGATAGTTTGTGCCAATCGTGATATTGATTAAAAACGTCTAGCACATTTGCACCCATCGGACTGTCAACAAAAATAGGAATGTTGGGTATTTTATTTTGCTTGTACAGTTGCCAAAGTATAAACATGACTGTTTGCAATCGTTCTACAGCAAAACTAGGAATAATTAGAGTTCCTTTATTTTGTATGGTTTCTTTTACCAATTGAGTAAGTATGTTCTGTACATCTTCTTCTTCATGTAATTTATTGCCATAAGTACTCTCAACAAATAAAAAATCTGCCCATTCTGGTTTTTTAGGATCTTCTAACAACAAATCATTTCTTCTACCAATATCTCCAGAAAAGACCAATACGCGTTCTTTTATTTTCAACTCAATAAACACAGAACCTAGAATATGTCCATTGGACTGCATTCTATATTGCAACTCTTCTGACAAGCTATTCCATCTATCTTCTAGACCAACCTCAAACAGTTCTAGTGTTTTTTCTACATCCTCTAAAGTGTAAAAAGGCAAAGCTGGATGGTGTTTACTATACTTTTCTTCATTGGCTCTCTTTGCTTCTTCTTCATGAATCTTAGCACTGTCTTTTAATATAATTTCTGCAATTGCCAAAGTTGGAGCTGTCCCTATAATTTTACCCTTGAAACCCTGTAAAACCAGACGAGGTAAATAACCAACATGATCTAAATGACCATGAGTTAGCAAAACCACATCAATAGAGGGAACATCTACGGGGAGATTCTCCCAATTGAGTTCTCTCAATTCTTTAAGACCTTGAAACATCCCACAATCGATTAAGACACGTTGTTGTTCTGTAGAAATTAAGGTTTTAGAGCCAGTCACTACTCCTGCGGCACCTAAAAATTGTATTGTTGCTATTGAGTTCATCTATTTAGTTGTTTTGTGAGTACACAGTTCAGAAATTTCATGAATAATTTTTTTAGCTCGAAGTTCAGAGACTCCAATCTCTTGCAAAAGAAAGGGTTTGTCAAGCAATTCTCGACATAGCACAATTTCTTTATCTAATAAGTTTTGTTTTTCTTTACTGCTTAATAAAGTAGAGACGGTTATCGGGTATAAATGCAATTGATCTATCCTGTCTTTTAGTGCGTTGCCTTTTGGATAATCCCAACTTAACAAATACAGACCAACACAGCTGCCATACTGTAAAGCATCCTCTGTAAAGCGTGTATTGGTGACCACCCAACCTTCTTTTATTTGAGTTATTTTATTGGGATCTGCATTCCAATTAGCCTTAACATCGTTGTATCTAGAATGAATATACAAAGGTACTTTTACATCGCAGTTTAAACCTTGGCTGGTGTGAAACTTACACTCTATCACCGTCGTTTCATTATTTTGATAAGCCAAAACATCGATTTCATGACGTACGCAATTTCCTTGAAGTATCTTCCCTACCTCAGTAAAATAGCCAGAATGACTTAAGATTGCACTCACATAGCGCTCAAAAGGGAAACCTGTGGGGCCCAATTCATAAAGAGCTTTCTTAAGTTTAAATTTAGAAGCATAATAGCTGCGCTCTTTTTTGAGAAGATCAAAAGCCAGGTTGTAGATTTCTTTGGTAGAAATGCCTTGATACAACTGATCTCTTACCTTGTCTAGAATTTGATTGACAAGCAGCTTATTAGCACCTGAACTCCTTAAAGACCTCCGAAGTTTCTGCAGTGAAAATCTAACTTTTCTACCAGAAGATTTTGTAATTTCTATACGATTGTTTTTCATCTTTAAAACTAAAACCTAGCGTGTTATATACACAACTTTTGGTTAGGTTGAAGTTACGAGATTTCAATCAATAAGACAATGATAAATGTTAGGTCTTCTTTTTTATTTACAATAAGACAGTAAAACCCCTAATAGGTTAAATTAGCTAGTGAGAAATCGTTTACCAACGAATGATCACACTACCCCAGGTAAATCCACTACCAAATGCTGCTAAAACAACCAAATCATTGTCCTTAATTTTTCCTAGTTCCCAAGCCTCAGTAAGAGCAATAATAACAGAAGCTGCAGTGGTGTTTCCATACTTCATTATATTATTATGCACCTTATCATCAGACAATTGAAACTTCTTTTGGATAAATTGAGCGATTCTTAAATTAGCTTGATGTGGGATCAACATATCAATATCTTCTTTTTGCAATTGGTTAGCCTGTAAGCCTTCCATAATCGCTTCAGAAAAGCGTCCAATAGCGTGTTTAAATACAAACTGCCCATTCATGTACGGATAATACGATACGTCTTCTGGATCATTCTCAGCCATGATTTCTGGCACCCAACGTTGAGTTGAGGGTCCTTCTAACATCAATTCTTTGGCGTGCTTCCCTTCAGAGTGTAGATGCGATGACAATAAGCCTTTTCCTTTCTCTTCTGATCTTGAAAGTACGGCAGCTCCTGCTCCATCACCAAAAATTACAGAGACGTTTCTACCTCTAGTAGACTTTTCTAAACCACCAGAGTGATTTTCTGATCCAATTACTAAAATATTTTTATACATCCCAGTTTTGATAAACTGATCTGCAACAGAGAGTGAATAGATAAAACCAGAACATTGATTACGTACATCTAATGCCCCAATGGTTGGCATCTCTAAAAGGTCTTGAATTTGCACCCCTCCTCCTGGAAAATACATATCTGGACTAAGCGTAGCAAAAACTATAAAATCAATATCATCTTTTGTTAGACCAGCGCGTTCTATGGCAATTTTTGCAGCTTTGGCTCCCATAACCGCTGTGGTATCTCCAGTACTTGGATCAATCCATCTGCGTTCTTCAATCCCGGTGCGTTCTTGAATCCATTCATCACTAGTCTCCATCCATTTTTTCAAGTCGTCATTGGTTACAATATTTTCTGGAACATAATAGCCCAATCCGGATATTTTTGAATTATACATCATCTATGAGGTCAATTTTTATGATATTAATATTTTATAGCCTCCAAAAATACTAATTTATTTATATCTTTACCAACATCAACCGATTATAAGCTATTAATCAACTAATCTAGCTTACTTAAAACGTCAACATCTACCCATGTTGGCGTTTTTTATGTCATCTTGTCACAAAATGTTTTTTGGTATTTTTTTTGACTATACCTCTCTGAAAAAAAGTACAATCTTTAGTCTATTGGAATACGCTAATGCTTTTTCTATTTAGACTATTAAACAAAAAATAACCATATTATGAGTAAAGGAAACATTAATGTATCGGTAGAAAACATTTTCCCGTTAATTAAAAAATTCTTGTATTCTGATCACGAAATATTTTTACGTGAGTTAATTTCTAACGGAACAGATGCAACTTCAAAATTAAAACATTTAATTGCCATTGGCGAGGCCAAAGTTGAATTAGGAGATGCTAAAATCGAGATAAGCATTGACAAAGACAACAAAACCTTAACTATTAAAGATCAAGGTTTAGGAATGACTGCTGATGAAGTTGAAAAATACATCAATCAGATTGCGTTCTCTGGTGCTGAAGAGTTCTTAGACAAATACAAAGACAACGAAGCTGGAATTATTGGACATTTTGGTCTGGGCTTCTACTCTGCTTTTATGGTTGCCAAAAAAGTAGAAATCATTACCAAATCATTTAAAGATGAACCTGCGGCTCATTGGACTTGTGATGGCTCTCCAGAGTTTACTTTAGAGGCTCATGACAAGACAGATAGAGGAACTGAAATTATCTTACACATTGCAGATGACTCTACAGAGTTTTTAGAAGAGAGTAAAATAAGAGAACTTCTTACCAAATACAATCGTTTTAACCAAGTGCCTATTAAATTTGGAACAAAAAAAATAAACGATCCAGATTTCACTCCTACTACTACTAAAGACAAAGACGGTAAAGAAACTACTGAGCCACACAAACAAATAGAAGTAGACAACATCATTAACAATACGGATCCGGCTTGGACAAAAAAACCAGCGGATTTAGAAGATGAAGATTATACAAATTTCTACAGAGAATTGTATCCTATGCAATTTGAAGAATCACTGTTTCATATTCACCTAAATGTAGATTATCCTTTTAACCTTACTGGAATCTTATTTTTCCCGAAACTTAGTCCAAACATGGACATGCAGAAGGACAAAATCCAATTGTATCAAAATCAAGTTTTTGTTACTGACAATGTAGAAGGAATCGTACCTGATTTCTTACAGATGTTAAAAGGTGTGATTGACTCACCAGATATTCCATTAAACGTATCTAGATCTTATTTACAAGCCGATGGAGCTGTAAAGAAAATCTCTGGATACATAACTAAAAAAGTGGCAGACAAATTAGCTTCATTGTTTAAAAACAACAGAGAAGATTTTGAAACCAAATGGAATGATATTAAGGTAATTATTGAATACGGAATGCTTTCTGAAGACAAGTTCTTTGACAAAGCAAAGAGTTTTGCCTTGTATCCAACTGTAGACAATAGCTATTTTACTTTTGATGAGCTTTTAGAAAAAACCAAAGCTGCACAAACAGACAAAGACGGTAATCAGATTATCTTATATGCTGCTAATAAAGAAGCACAGCACAGTTATATTCAAGCTGCCAAGACTAAAGGTTATGAAGTTTTATTGCTAGACTCTCCTATTGTTGGACACTTGATTCAAAAACTAGAAGGCAGCAATGAAAAGGTGAAATTTGCCAGAGTAGATGCAGATCATATTGATAACTTGATCAAAAAAGACGATACTGTAATTTCTAAATTAACAGACGAAGAAAAAGAAACATTGAAACCAATTATTGAAGCAGCTGTACCAAAAGAAACCTACACCGTTCAATTAGAGGCAATGGACTCTTCTGCTTCTCCATTTATAATCACGGTTCCAGAATTTATGCGAAGAATGAAAGAAATGCAAGCTTCTGGTGGCGGTGGAATGATGGGTATGGGGAATTTCCCAGACATGTATAATTTGGTTGTGAATACCAATCATGAGTTGGTTGGTGAAATTTTAAACACCAAGACTGCTAAAAAGCAAGAGCGTTTAATTAAACAAGCTTTTGATTTGGCAAAATTATCTCAAAACTTACTACACGGTGAAGAGTTAACAAACTTTATCAAACGCTCTTACGAGTTGATTAAATAAAATTAATGAGTTAAATTAGTCATCAACAATCTAAATTTAGATTACTTCTTTAATTAAAATACAAACCTCTTTGTGAAAACAGAGAGGTTTTTTGTTGTTTAAAACAGCTCTTCTTACCACACTGTTCTAAACATTAACATATGTTCTTTCTAAATTTACTTTATACTTCAGGTAAAAATTTCTAAATTCGGTGCAAAATAAAAACCATCCATATATTAAATATCAATTTCAGATGAAACAAACTATCTTATGGCTTCTTTGTTTAGCCACTTCACTGAGCATCGCTCAAACCAAGAATCAATCACAACTTACCATAGATCAAATTATGCAAGGTGATGATTTTGTAGGTTATTTACCAACGAGTATTAATTGGTCAGAAAACAACAGAGACATCTACTTTAGTTGGAACCCAGAGATGGATACCATTCGATCAACGTATAAGGTAAATAGTATTTCTAAAAAAATTAACAAGGCGAGTGCTGAAGATCTTAAATCAAGAATGAGCCCAAGTGACATTAGCAAAAATGGCAAATGGTCTGTTTATGGAAAATCTGGTGATTTATTTTTAAAAGATAATAAAAACAACAGCATTAAACGACTAACTTATACGACTGCATTTGAATCTAATCCAAGATTTTCTGGTGATGATGCCTCAATTATCTATCAACAAAGCAACAATTTATACCAATGGCATATTGCTGATGGTACCATAACGCAGCTTACCAATTTTAGAAGTGGAAGCAAAAGCAGTGGTTCAAGAAAAAAATTAAGTGAGCAAGATCAGTGGTTAGAAGATGATCAGTTAAACTATTTTGACGTACTTAAAAAGCGTGAAGCTCAAAGTGCAGCGAGAGCATTTAGCCGTGAGCAAACCAGAATTGAAGGTATGGACGTTGTTTACTTAGGTAATAAAAACTTATTTGGATTAAACATTTCTCCAGACCTAAACTATGTTGTATATCAATTATACACTCCAACAAGAGGAGCTAAAAGAACAATTGTTCCAGATTACGTAACAAAAAGTGGTTATACAACTGATTTAAATACTAGATCAAAGGTTGGAGGCCCACAAAATAATTTTGAATCTTGGATCTTAGATTTAAAAACTGGTAAAAACTATCAAATAGAAACCAAAACTATTCCTGGGATAAAAGACAAGCCTTCGTTCTTAAAAGAATATGCTAAAAACCCTTCTGAGTATGAGGATACTTACAAAAACCCAAGAGCTGTAAGAGTTGGAAGCCCTTTATTTTCTGAGGATGGTAAAGCCGTTGTTTCTATTAGCTCTTCTGACAATAAAGATCGTTGGATTATGCAAGTAAACCTTAAAGACGGTAGCTTAAAATTAATTGACAGACAGCATGATGATGCTTGGATAGGAGGACCAGAAATAAACAGAATGGGTTGGCTTGACAACAACACTATTTGGTTTAAATCTGAAAAAACTGGATATTCTCATTTGTATACGGCCAATGTAAATACAGGAAAGATAAAAGCCTTAACAGAGGGTAATTTTGAGATTTTAAACACACAATTATCAAAAGATAAAAAAACCTTTTTCATTACAAGTAATAAAGTAAGCCCACATGAGCATCACTTTTACCACTTAGCTGCCAAAGGCGGAAAAATGAAACAAATTACTACTAAAAAAGGAGGACATGAGGTAACTATTTCTCCAGATGAAAAGCAACTTGCTATTCGTTATTCATATGCTAATAAACCTTGGGAATTGTATATAATGCCAAATAAAGCAAAAGCTAAGATGGTACAACTTACCTCTTCTACAACCAAAGCTTTTAGATCTTACAAATGGATGGATCCTGAGATTGTAAACTTTACAGCAAGTGATGGTAAAAAGGTACCGGCTACACTATACAAACCAAGTCCAGAAAAGAAAAATGGTGCCGCTGTTATTTTTGTACACGGTGCTGGTTACTTACAAAATGTACACTTTTGGTGGTCAAGCTATTTTAGAGAAAATATGTTTCATAATTTCTTAGTCGATAACGGATATACTGTTTTAGCGATTGACTATAGAGCGAGTGCTGGATACGGACGCGATTGGAGAACTGACATTTATAGACATATGGGTGGAAAAGACTTATCTGACAACGTAGATGGAGCAAAATACTTAGTCAACTCACTAGGGATTGACAAAGACAAAATTGGGATTTACGGTGGATCATATGGAGGTTTTATTACTTTGATGGCCTTGTTTAATGCCCCTGACACCTTTAAGAGTGGTGCTGCCTTGCGCTCTGTAACTGATTGGGCACATTACAATCATGGGTATACTGCCAATATTTTAAACACACCTACTGAAGACCCTAAGGCCTATGAGCGTAGCTCTCCTTTGTATTTTGCAGAAGGCTTAAAAGGCAATCTATTAATGCTCCATGGTATGGTTGATACCAATGTGCATTTCCAAGATGTAGTTCGATTATCTCAACGACTTATTGAGTTGAAAAAAGAAAACTGGGAACTTGCAGTTTTCCCGGTTGAGAATCACGGTTTTGTAGAATCATCTAGCTGGTCTGATGAATACAGACGTATCTACAAATTATTTGAAGAAACGCTAAGAGATTAGTTATTAAATACCGCTTTGAGAACATTCGAAAGGCCTTTATAAAATTCAAAAACCTCTTTGTGAAAACAGAGAGGTTTTTTTGTTAAAAAGCAGTAATTTTGCCAGCACAATTTTATTCATAGACTAGTATGTTTTCAATCGTAAAAGCAACTCCAGATCAGGCAAAACCACTAAGCAAGATTGCCGTTGAAGCCTTCTTAACAGCACATGGCCACTCTGCTCCTGCAAAGGATATCGAAAGCTATATCTCCAAAAGCTTTAATGAAACTGTTTTTGCAAAAGAATTGGCAAATCCTAGCTATGAATACTATCTCATCTATTACAACAATCAGCTGGCTGGATATTCTAAGATTGTGCTCAACACTCCTAATGAAAATATTAGCGATCAAAACGTCACCAAGCTAGAGAGAATCTACTTGTTAGAAGAATTTTACGGATTGCAATTGGGTAAAGAATTATTCAATTTTAACCTTGCGTTCTCAAAAAAAAATAACCAAGCTGGGATCTGGCTAGCCGTTTGGGTAGAAAACCACAGAGCCCTAACCTTTTATAAAAAAGTAGGGTTTCAGAAAGTGGGTAGTTTTAATTTTAAGGTTTCAGAAACTCATTACAATCCTAACCACATTATGTTCCTTAAGTTTGAGTAATTTACTACAACTATAAAGCACTGTTATTCTCTAGCTCTTAAAGCTTTGAAATAACTTTTTAGTATCTTTGAGTAAAAGAAATTTAAATGAGTAGAAAATGGAAATTTATAGCATATCCGCTCTTGCTGATCGCAATACTGTACCTTAAATTTTTTAATGAAACTAGCTATGGGTTTATCCGACGCTATTATGAGTTGCAGTCTTTAATTGCATTTGTCATCTTTTACCTCTCGGTTGGATTTATTGCCCACTTAGCCAAGTATCTGTATTCTAAAAAGAACAAAATAGCATTTAACAAAAAAAACAATGTTCATTTCGGAATAGAAAACATTGCAAATTTCACTATTGGAATTGCTGCTATTGTTGTGGTTATTAGTCTTTTTAGTGGTGTAAACCCCAAAGATTTAATCACATCTTTAACCATTGTAGCCGCAGCAATTGCCATCCTTACTAAAGAGTATATCGTTGATTTTTTTAGCGGTATCTATTTAAGCTTTTCCAATACCTTTGAAATTGGTGATTATGTAAAAATTGACAACCTTAAAGGCAAGATAGTCGAGATAAGCATGCTAAAGGTAAAAGTATTGAATGATGATGATGATATTGTAATTGTGCCCAACTCAAAAGTTCACAATAATGAGATTATCAATTACACAAAAAAGGATGCTCGTTTTATGACTGTTGATTTTCAAATAGCCTTAAAATACATCGACAATATTGAACAGCTTGAAAAAGAAATTATTTCATCATTAGAAAGTTTTAGTCAATATATAGAACCTAAAACCTACAATTTAAAGGTGGTAGAAATGAAAGTCGATTATCTAGATTTAAAATTTCAATACACCTTAAAATTAGTGGACATGGACATGCAGCGAAAAATCAGAAAAAAAACAATTCGCGAGGTGTTTAATTTTATCTCAAGCAAAAAAGAACTTCCACCACATACTAAATAAGCAAGATTGCAGATTCTAGAGAAGCAAAAGAATAAAAAATACTTTTTAGTATCTTTGAGAAACTGATCTAAAAAAATGAAAAAACTATTTTTTGCCTGCTTGATGTTTTCTGCAAGTGTATTTGCACAAAGCAATACCGAAGTTTATTTATACGATTTAAAAAAAGACAAAGGCACTTTTAGCCTTGGAGATGGAAAAAATATCTCAAACAACCCTGGCTACGATAGCCAACCTCATTTTTACTCAAAGAAGGTATTGGTTTTTTCATCTACCAGAAACAATCAAACTGATATTGCAGCCTACACCATTAAAACTGGTGAAATAAATTTTATAAACAGCACCCCAAATGGCGGAGAATATTCACCACAGCGAATTCCTAAATCTAAAGATATTTCTGCTGTTCGCTTAGATACTGATGGCTTACAACGCTTTTATCGTTACAAGTATAAGACTGGAGAAAACACGGAGATTATTCCTGATTTAAAAGTGGCCTACCCAATGTGGTACACTAAAAACACAGCCGTTACTGTTGTTATTGTTGGCAATAGCTTGGATTTAATTATAAGTGATTTGGCCAGTAAAGAAAACAAAACCATTCAGAAAAAAGTGGGTCGTTCTGTGCATAAGATTCCAAAGACAAAATTGGTTAGCTATATTAGTAAAGCAAAAGATCAGTGGGAGATTAGATCCTTGAATCCTAAAACGGGAGAAACTAAGAAAATTATTAATACCCTTGGAAAAACTGAAGACATTTGCTGGTTACCAAACGGAACTATTTTATTGGCAAAAGGAAATTCTATTATGAGTTACAACCCAAATAACGATAAAGACTGGACCGTTTTTCATACTTTTAATTCACATAAAAACATCAGCCGAATTATTGTCAACTCAAAAGGAACTCAACTTGCTTTGGTCTCTGATTAAAAATTGAATTTTCGCGTAAAGTAACCTTTTAAATAGATAATTTGGATAAGAAGCATGAGTCCAAAAATTACAACGACACTTAATGTTGAGCTAGAGACAGACAGCTGCTCAAAATAGTTATTAAAATTGAACTCATTTAAAAATGAAAAATTGATTTCAGGAACTTCAAAGCCTTCTTTTACAGATGATGTTACAGATCTAAAAAGAAGTACTCCAACAGCTAACACAATTATCAACCAAGCTTTTATTGAGATCAAAGGCTTATAAACCAACGGTTTCTTAGCCACTGCCAATTGCTCAATATTCTTCATGACATTTGCTGTGAAATTAGAAGAAGGTGTGCTCTCTGGAAGCTCACTTAAATACTTTTTTGCAAAAGCATCCAACTCTTTTATGTGTTTATTTTCTCCCATAATTCTCAATTAATGCTGGTTCAACTTGATTTTTTACGATGCTCAATAATTTTTTTCGAGCTCGATGTAATTTTACTTTAACATTGGCTTCTGTTAAAGAGGTAACGGCTATAATTTCTTTTAAACTTAATTCTTTAAAATAGAAAAACAATAAAATTGCCTTCTCATCCTCTGGTAACTCATCCATACAATTAGAAATAACCTTCGCTCTTTCTTCTCTTTCTATACCGTCTAAAGCCGTTTCTACATCAGATATATAATTAATGTTTATTTCATCAATAGGGCGATTGTTCTGCAATTTAGAATTCTTTTTTAAAGAATCCAAACAAGCGTGATACCCTATCTTATACAACCAAGTCGAAAATTTAGCATCTCCTTTAAACTTTGCAAGATTTGTATATGCCTTTACAAACACATCTTGCGCAACCTCTTCTGCTTCTTCTCTATTCTTGAGCATCTTTAAGGTTAAAGAGTAAACCAACCCCTTATACTTATCTATTAAATAAGCAAAGGCATTTGCATCACCTTTTAAGGTTTTTGCTATATAGTCTTCTTCGGTTAGTTTGGTCATTTGTATCTTTGACTGTTCTTTTTTAATTTAGGTTACAAACTTTTTTAATTTTATTTTTGATTTTTTTGTAACCTTCATTTAAAGTTTCAAGTCCTATGGGTAAACGCATTAAAATTAATCATTAAATTTAAAACAAAAACATATGGATGCAGTAGTAGTATTAGCAGTAATTTTCGGAACTATTTTTGGAGTCTTTTACCTCTTCTTTTCTACGAGAAACAAAGAACGCCTAGCTCTTATAGAAAAAGGTGTTGACGCTAAAATTTTTATGTCTGGCGAACGCAAAAAAGGATCTTCAACTTTTGCTAAAGTATTTATCTTAAACTTAGCTTTACTAGCCATGGGAATCGGTGTCGGGATTTTAATTGGATCTTTTTTAAATTATTATTTTGGATATAGTGGACCTTGGGGTGATCGTCCTTCAAACTATATCGATGGAGATATTTTCTATACCGCCTCTATTTTCTTAAGTGCTGGAGCTGCCTTGTTTATTGGCTTTACCATGACAAAAAAGATGGACAACGAATAAAACAAACACCACAGCAACAAAACCACTTCAAAGTAATGAAGTGGTTTTTTTTGTTTTAGAATTATCCTATCTTAGACAAAAAAATCTACAAAGCATGAACAATGACTATAAGAGCTCAGCTTTTAAAGAGTTGCTTGACAAGTTACAGCAAGAAAGCTGGCAGTTAGAATTGCTAATTTCTGGGTTTTCTATTTTTGGCCTTTTTTCATCGCTTCCTTTTATCAATGAGTATTTAGCACAGGCAAATTACCACAACCGATTGGTAGAAATGTTTGTTTGGTTTGCCATTAAAATGTGTTGTTGGATTTTAATTTTTAACCTTTTAATCCACGTTGTTTTAAGGGGTTTATGGATTGGTGCTCTGGGTTTGCGTTATGTCTCTGGTGATATAGACTATGAAGAGTTAAATTACACTCAAAAATTTACCGCTTTTTTACAAAAAAAAATTGGCTCCTTTGACAAATACATTGCAACCTTAGAAAACTATTGCAGTGTCTTGTTTGCAATTTCGTTTTTATTGATTTTTTATTTTTTAGCTAGTGTTGCTTTTTTAGCCTGTATTTTATTGACTATTTTTTTTCTGATCGAATCCAATACACCTTTTACTACATTTAATAGCATCAAGTTTTTCTTTGGTGGTTTCCTTATCATTTTTATACTTATTGGAGCCTCTTTAACTTTTATAGATTTTATCACCCAAGGTTATTTAAAAAAGAAACGCTGGTTGTCTGTCATTTACTTTCCATTCTATCGATTTTTTAGTTTTATCTCATTATCATTCTTATACAGGCCCTTGGTTTACAATTTTTTAGACAATAAATTTGGGAGAAAGCTCAGTTTTATTCTGATCCCTGTATACTTAGTAATCTTGGTGCTTTTTACTTATGAATACAAAGACTCTAACTATTTATCAGCAAATCGATCCTCTTCATCTACATTCGCAAACTCAAAAAACTATGAGGATTTACTGACAGAGAAAAATGATTTTGCCGGTGTGGCAACTATCCAATCTAGAGTGATTACTGATCCTTATGTAAAAATCTTTATTATTTATACGACAAGAATCGAAGATAAAATTTTTAGCTACAACCCGAGTTTAAAACCAATCAATGACATAAGAGGAATGCAATCTGGTATAGAATTTAATACTCCTTCTTCTTTAAAAGAAGAAATTAAAAAAGAGAGAGACAGTCTTCGCGGAGTGTATTTTAAGACTATTAATGAAATGCACAGTTTGTACATTGATGATGTAGCCTATGACGCTGATTTTATTGTGAGCACAAATACTCAAAAAAAGCTAGGCTTTGAGACCTATCTTAGCACAAACAATTTAAAAGAAGGAAAACACCTTCTTAGAATTACACGAAAAGAAAAAGAGAAACAAGACACTATAAACAAAATAATCATTCAAATTCCTTTTTGGGTTTTTAAACAAGAACAACCATGAAAAAATTAATATTTTGCCTTTTAACGATCAGTTCGTTTTGCAGTTTTGCACAAACAGATTCAAAAATATATGATATTATTGATGCTGTGTCTGCTGAGAGAATCAAAAAAGACATCAAGACATTAACTGAGTTTGGCACCAGAAACACCTTTAGTGACACCCTTTCTACTACTAGAGGAATCGGCGCTGCTAGGCGTTGGATCAAAGCTGAATTTGAAAACATTTCTAAAGACTGTAACAATTGTTTGTCTGTTTTTTATCAGAAAGATTTGGTTACTAAAAAAGAGAATAGACGAGTACCCCATGATGCTTGGATTGTCAATGTGGTTGCTATGCAAAAAGGCACAAAATACCCAAACAGATACATTATCATGAGTGGTGATATAGACTCGAGAGCAAGTAATACGATGGATTTTACCACCGATGCCCCTGGAGCCAATGACAATGCCTCTGGAATGGCTGGAACCATAGAAGCAGCAAGAGTTTTATCAAAGCACAGCTTTGAAAACAGCATTATTTATGTTGGGCTTTCTGGAGAAGAGCAAGGACTCTTTGGTGGAGCTGGTTTAGCTAAATATGCCAAAGAAAAAGGTTGGGATATTATTGGTGTGTTAAACAACGATATGATTGGGAACATTACTGGAGTGGATGGAGTTATTGACAATCGTGCTTTTCGAATTTTTTCAGAGCCCGTTCCGGCAAACGAAACTGATAGACAACGAAACGCAAGACGTTTTTACGGTGGAGAAGTGGATGGGATTTCTCGTCAACTAGCGAGATATACGCATAAAATGACGAAAACCTATATGCCAGAAATGAATCCGATGATGATTTATCGCTTAGATCGTTTTGGAAGAGGTGGGCATCATAGACCCTTTAATGACTTAGGTTTTCCGGGGATACGAATTATGGAAGCTCATGAAAATTACACCCAACAACATCAAAATATTAGAACAGAAAATGGCATTGCCTACGGTGATACTTTTGAACATGTAAATTTTGCTTATGCAAAAAAACTCACAGCTGTTAATGCAATAACCATGGCAGGATTGGCTTGGGCGCCACCGTCACCAACCAATGTAGGGATTGGTGGAGGAGTACAACCTGCTGTAAAATTAAGATGGGATAAGGTAGCAGGTGCTAAAGGCTATAATATTTATTGGCGTGACACGACCTCTCCTACTTGGGATCACAGCCGTTATGTGGGTGATGTCTCTGATTTTGTATTGGAAGGGATTGTGGTTGACAATTTCTTTTTTGGCGTTGCTGCAGTTGGACCTAACGGACATGAAAGTGTGGTTGTGTTTCCTTCAAAGATTATTAGATAATGGTAGAAAAACCCCATTTGTACTTTAAACATCACTCTGAGTGGAGAAGCTGGTTAGAAAATAATCATACAGACTTTAAAGGTGTTTATCTTATTTTTTACAAAGTAGAAAACAGAGAAGACTCTATGCGTTGGGAAGAAGCTGTTAAAGTTGCTCTCTGCTTTGGCTGGATTGATGCGACTGTAAAAAGTCTTGGAAACGGAAAGCGTCAACAGTATTTTTGCCCTAGAAATAAAAAAAGTGTCTGGAGTGCTGTAAACAAAAAGTATATCAAAGAGTTAATTGCAGAGGACTTAATGCATGAAAACGGGCATCTAAGCATAAAGATTGCAAAGAAAAATGGTTCTTGGACCGCCCTTGACGCAGTAGAAAAAGGAATCATACCAGAAGATCTTCAAATCGCTTTTAAGGCGAATAACACTGCCTACTTAAATTTTAAAAACTTTGCCCCATCATATAGAAAGAGCTATTTACATTGGATATACCAAGCAAAAAGAGAAGAAACCAGACAAAAACGAATTTTTGAAATTATTGCGTTGTGTGAAGCAAATAAAAAATCAAGGTAATCTCGTGTTTTTTAAATCATCAAGAAAAACCAATTGTACATATATAAAAATAGCCGCTTTACAGCGGCTATTCTATAGCTATCATTTTGAATCCCCCGAAACAAAACAATAACAAAATCTTAGTTTAGCTATTAACCACCTTTTAGAAAGTGTAATTGATAGCTACTTTTGCAGAAAACGGAGTCCCAGGCGTAAAGTGAATTTCTTCAACTGAATTTATTTCATTTTGCAAACGTGATTCGGTTGCAAACTGAGTTTCATTCCATACCGTATCAAAAATGTTTTCTATGGACAATCCGATATTTAAGCTTTTATTTAGTTGATAGTTGATATTTGCATCACTAACAAAATAACCTTTTGCGATTATTGAATTGTCTTCGTTGGCTGCTCGGTCTCCCAAATAACGGTATCGAATTCCTCCCGAAAAATTGTGATAGTTGGTCAGTGACAAGCCTCCTGTAACAGTTAAATCTGGTGCCAATGGGATATAATCTTGCCCAGAAACAGACTCTAAGCTTCTAGCTTTGGTAAAAGTCGCATCTGAATCAAAGTACAACCAATCTGTTAATTGATATCTTAGACTCAAATCTAAACCGTAACGCTGTGACTCTCCAGAAGGTTCTACGATACCCGCATCACCTACATAAACAAATTCTTCTTCTGAAAGCAGGTACCAAAGTGCTGTGTTTAATAACAATCGAGGTGTCGGTTTCCAGATAGTTCCAAAATCAACACCATAAGCTCTAGGCAAGGTTTTGTTTTGAGTTTGATTTACCACTACCCGAGTATCGTTTGAATGAAATCCAATCCCTGATTTTACAAACCATTGCAAATGCTCATTTGCTCTGTAAGTAATATTTAATTTAGGGTTTACAATGACTTGAGATTTGGCTTTTGATGAATACAGTGCTGCCAAGGCATCATTGTACAAAAACTTCATATAATCCAGACGTAGCGCTGGAGAAATGGTGAACTTTCCTAGATCAATTTGAGTATTTACAAAGGCATAATAGTTGGTCTGATTAATGTCTCCCAACTGAATAGGATTTAAAACTTGTTTTCTGTTTAAGGTATGAGAAAGCTCATTATTTTTTACAATATCCGTTCTTAAACCAGTCCCAGCAGTAAGAGATACTGGAGCATTTTGCCAAGCACCTGATTTTGTGAATTGGGTATTAAAACCAAAAATATCTCTGTTTTCTGCCTGCTTAATTTGATCTCCATTAATAGGGTCATCCAAGAAAAAAGTGAAGTTTGAAAACAATAAAAATTGGTAATTTGTATAAAAGATATTGGTTTGTATTTCTGTATCGTTGGCTAAGGTTGCATTGTGTTGTAGATTGATATTGCTTCTAGAGGTTTCTCCTCCTTCTGTATCATCTATAGTGCCAAATCTTGTAATGTTCCCTGCGTTGACTGCTCTTTCTGGAATTTGTCCAGAAGCATCCCATCTACTTGTAAAATGAGAAGCCGTAATAGACAAGCGACTATTATCTTTTAAATAGCTAGTATATTTTGTAAAGAGATTTATTCTATTAAAATTCTGTGGAGACTCCACAAAACCATCTGTAGCCAAATACTCAATGGCTGCAAAGGCATTTTCACTGTTAGAGCCATCAAGCAATTTAAAAAGACCAAGTGTTCTAAAAGTATTAAACTGACCAAACCCTACATTGATGGCATTTTGCGTTAAGGCTGTTTTTGTTTTAAAATCGACATAACCTGCAGTATTAAAATCTCCTTTACTTGCATAATAGGGTCCTTTACCAAAACTTATTTTTTGA
Organism: Polaribacter pacificus; assembly: GCF_038024035.1. Taxonomy (NCBI): domain Bacteria; kingdom Pseudomonadati; phylum Bacteroidota; class Flavobacteriia; order Flavobacteriales; family Flavobacteriaceae; genus Polaribacter; species Polaribacter pacificus. The sequence continues at coordinate 2,570,931 of NZ_CP150664.1, read as the reverse complement.
ATGGTTTCTGGAATTAAAAAATGCAAATCACTATAACCTTGACCATGTGCATGAGAGACCATATTTACCGGCATTCCATCTACTGTAAGACTTAAATCTGTACCGTGATCAATATCAAAACCTCTTAAAAAAATTTGTTCTGCTTTACCTCCTCCCGCATGTTGACCTATAAACAGTCCTGGAACTTTTTGTAAAATTTGCTGTGAAGAATTGACTGGGTTCTTTGCCAAATCCATTTTTACGATGGTTTGAATAGGATCTATTTGCTTGTTTAGCTCTAATTCATCCAACACAAAAACTTTGTTTTCTAATTCAATCGTCTGCTTACTGTCAAGTTGTTGCCTAGTAATCGTTATAACTCTTTTCTGATAGCCTAAAATCCCAAATTCTATACGATCACCTACAGTAGTATTTTCTAGACTAAACGCTCCATGTATATCAGTATGCGTATGGCTGTAACTTGATAGATTATACACATACACGTTTTCTATCGGTAGCTTATTTTCATTAAGTACTCTACCAGAAAAATTTTGAGCAAAGATTGATACGCTTGACAACAAGAAAACAACAAGGTATTTAGTTTTGTACATAAAAAAGTATTAACGATTTAGAAAACAAATCTTTACTAACAATTTATAAGCTTGATTTATAAAATAGTAGTTGATTTTAACAGCCAGCAAAGATAGCGCGAATTGGTGATTTTTTTTAGTTAAATAATTCTTAAAATTGGGCTTCCTACATTCTATAAACACTGCAATACCAAGGGTTTGCTCTTTTTTAAAATCAGATATCTTAAAAACATTTTTTATTAAATAAAGAAACGTAATTAAAAACATATCTTATCCTCAAAAACTTTACGTAATTTTGAGTTATGTCAAAAATTTTAGTCACTGGAGGAACAGGTTTGGTTGGGCAGCAGTTAATAAGCCTACTTCATAAACAAAAGCATGAGGTTGCTATTTTAACGCGGAATCCTAAGAAGACAAATGAATATCTCTGGGATCTTCATAAAAATCTTGTGGATGACAAGGCTTTTGAAAACATCGACTATATAATTCATTTAGCCGGGGCCGGTGTGGCTGACAAGCGATGGACTAAAAAACGAAAAGAAGAAATACTCAACAGCAGAGTGTCTTCCACTCAGCTACTTTATCAAAAAATCACTAGCCTTAAAATCCCTTTAAAAGGATTTATTTGTGCTTCTGCGACTGGATATTACGGTGCTAGTACTAGCGAAACTATTTTTTCTGAGACTGATAAACCAGCACATGATTTCTTAGGTTCTGTATGTGATGCTTGGGAGCAGACTGCTTTAAGCTTTCAACAGATTGATATTCCTGTCACAATTTTAAGAACAGGTATCGTTTTAACAGAAAAAGGAGGAGCTCTTCAAAAAATAAAAACACCCGTCATTAGTCCTTTGGGTAGCGGCAAACAATACCTCCCTTGGATCCATATCGATGATTTGATTAACTTGTATCACAAAGCAATCACAGACCATGATTTTACGGGAATCTACAATGCAGTAGCTCCTGAACATCAAACCAATTATTCGTTCTCAAAACAAGTAGCTTTAACTTTTAAAAAACCTTTCTTAGGAATTGGTGTTCCTAGTTTTTTATTAAAGCTAATTTTGGGAGAAATGTCACAAATTCTTTTAGAAGGAAGTCGAATCTCTTCTAAGAAACTAAAGACTAAAAACTATACATTTACATATCCTAATTTAAACAAAGCTCTAGAGAGTTTTGTTAAAACAACACAAGCATGAAAAATTTTCTTTCTTTTTTATTAGTTACCTTTTTTTTTAGCAATAGCCTATTGGCGCAAAAAAAACAATTTACAAGACAAGACAGTCTAAGAGGATCAATTACTCAAGAACGAATTTGGTGGGATCTAACCTACTATCATTTAGAAGTTCAAGTCTTTCCTGAAACCAAAACAATTAAAGGAAAAAACACCATAGAATACAAGGTGAAATCTCCTTATCAGTTAATGCAAATAGATTTACAAGCTCCTTTAAAAATTACAAAAGTTACTCAAAACGGGAAAGAACTAAAAGTTATACATGAAGGAAATGCTCACTTTATCCAATTGGTAAAAAAGCAAAAAGTTGGGACTAAAAATGCTGTAGAAGTGTATTATGAAGGTCAACCTAAAGAAGCTGTCAATGCTCCTTGGGATGGTGGTTTTTCATGGAAAAAAGACAAAAATGGAAATGATTTTATCGCTACCTCTTGCCAAGGATTGGGAGCAAGTGTTTGGTGGCCTAACAAGGATCATATGTATGATGAGGTAGAAAATATGGACATTAGCATTCGAGTTCCTTCACATCTGATGGATGTATCAAATGGAAAATTAAAAAAAGTTGAAAAACACAATGATAACACCACTACTTACCATTGGACAGTTAAGAACCCTATTAACAATTACGGTGTTAATATTAACATTGGTGATTATGTTCATTTCTCAGAAAATTTTAAAGGAGAAGCAGGAAGTTTGGACATGGATTATTATGTGTTGAGCTACAACTTAGAAAAAGCCAAAAAGCAATTTAAACAGGCTCCTATGATGATGAAAGCCTTTGAACATTGGTTTGGGCCTTACCCTTTTTATGAGGATGGTTACAAATTGGTTGAAGTGCCTTATTTAGGTATGGAGCATCAAAGTTCTGTGACCTATGGAAACAAATATGCCAATGGTTATTTAGGCAGAGACATGTCAGGAACTGGTCATGGCTTAAAATTTGATTTTATTATTATTCATGAATCAGGGCATGAATGGTTTGCCAACAATATTACATACAAAGACATGGCAGATATGTGGATCCATGAAAGCTTTACCAACTATTCTGAAAACTTATATGTAGATTACTATTATGGTAAAAAAGCATCAGCAGACTATGTAATTGGCACTCGAAGAGGCATTAGAAATGACCGTCCAATTATTGGAGCCTATGATGTAAATGATTCTGGCTCTGGAGACATGTATAGCAAAGGCGGAAATATGCTGCACACCATTAGAACCATCATTAATAACGATGAAAAATGGAGACAGATTTTACGTGGCTTAAATAGCACTTTTTGGCATCAAACGGTAACGACTGCACAAATTGAAAATTATATATCCAAAGAAGCGGATATTGATTTTTCATCTGTATTTGATCAGTATTTAAGAGATCATCGCATTCCAACATTTACCTACAGCATTAAAAACAATGAATTGACTTATCAATGGACTACCGCCATTTCTAGTTTTAATATGCCGGTTAGCGTTAGAATTGAAGGCAAAGAATATCATTTACAACCTACAACTAAACCTCAAAATTTAGAATTAAACGCAGGTGGAACCAAGCTTGAGGTTAATAGAAATTACTTTGTAAAAACGCTTCAAAAATAGTTTATCGAAAACGTAAATCATAGGAGACTGCTAAAGTGTAAAACTATTTACATCAATCAGCTTTTTTATAAAAACACATGAGTCGTCTTTTGTTTTTTTTAAGTACTTTTATAGAAAATCACAGTTAACTACTTCTCAAATATACTTAAAATTGGAACAAAACTCTAACTCTTCTTCAAAAAACATTACAACAACAAGCAATGTACTTGATTTGAGTTATTTAACCGAAAACCTTGGCGGAGATAAGGAAATGCTCTTACAACTGATCGATATTTTCTTAAGCCAAAGTCCTGAAAAAAATAACTCTTCTTCAAGAAAGTATAGAACAAGAAAACTATGAAAACATTAAAGGAACTGCTCATTTTTTAAAATCTTCATTTAAAATCATGGGACTTAAATGCTCCGATGATTTAAAAAAGATTGAATTATTAAGTTCTAAAAAAGAAAATCTTGAGGAGATAAATTTATTAACTAAAAAAGTAATTACAAACTTTAATGAAAGTGTAATCGAATATAAAAGAATCATTTCTGTACTCTAATTTATCCCCTTTATGAATTTAGAAAAATACAAATCTTTAAACAGTATTTTTATTTGGATAATCCTTTTTTTTAGCAGCTTGGTAATGCTAGAATGGATTTTAAAAACAAAAATTCTTTTTGGTATTGATGGGGCTGGAGCTACAACAAAATTTAATACAGCTTTTTTATTTTTCCTTTCTGCCTTGTGTCTTCTTTTTAGCAAGAAAAAAGAAAAGCCTTTCCAAATACTTTTTAGCAGCTTAACGCTCATAATCATGGCCTTTAGTTTACTGACAATTGCCGAGTATATTTTCAATATCAGCCTTGTAGATAACCTACTTGTTAAAGACACAGTTACACCAGAACTTCCTGGAAGAATGTCTTTAGCCACCGCCTGCAGTTTTACTTTTGTTAGTACTGGGTTTGCAGGACTTTTGACTAAAAAAATTAAGTATCAAAGAATTGCACAACACACCATTTTAATTACATCTTTTATTACATTTCTCTCTATAGTTACTTTTGTATTGCGGATTCCTTTAGAAAACAAATTGTTTTTCTTTAAAACCATGTCTATTCAAACATCGATTGCGTTTATGCTAATCACATTTACGCTAACATTTAAGTATCCTAAAATTGGTTTTACCAAAATGTTACTGGGTAATAACTATGGGAGCCAAACATTAAGAAAATCACTTCCCTTCACTGTTCTTATTCCTTTTCTACTTAGCTTTATCTTACTTAGCTTAATCAACAAGGGAGCTATAGCTGTTGGTTTTGGGATCCTTTTGTACACTATGGTGTTGATTTTTTTAAGTTTGTTATATTTTTATTACATCTCGGTTGGGATGAATAAATCACAAGAACTAAGAAAACATTTAGAACAAAATATCCTTTTAAAAAACCAGGAATTATCTCAATACAAAGAAGCTCTTGATAAGGTTGCTATATTGGCTATCACTGATAAAAATGCGATCATTAAATATGTCAATGAAAAATTCTGTAGCATGTCACAATATAGCATGGAAGAAATTATTGGCAAAACAGATATTTTGGTGCGTTCGGGGTACCATCCGAAATCTTTCCATAGAAACATTATAGCTACTGTATCGTCTGGAATACCTTGGTTTGGAGAAGTAAAAAACAAAAAAAAGGACGGAACTTTTTACTGGACAGACACTGCTCTTATTCCTTTTAAAGATAGCAATGGAAACATTTACGAATACATGGCTATCAAATTTGACATTACAGAACGTAAAAACAATGAAGAATTATTAGCGTCAAAATATGTCAAAACACTTGAGCAAAAAAACAAAGAACTTGAACAGTTTAGTTATATCGCTTCTCATGATCTGCAAGAACCTTTAAGAACCATTACCAGTTTTTCTGATATCCTATACACAGAATACTACAACAAGTTAGATGACCAAGCAAAACAGATTTTTACCTTTATAAAAGAAGCTTCAGGTAGAATGAGTAATTTGATAAAAAACTTACTAGACTACTCTAGAATAGGGCATCAAGAAGAGCTCGTTAAAGTGGATTGCAATAAACTACTCAACAATATAAACAAAGACCTAACTACCTTAATATCAGAAACAAAAACTACTATTAAAATTAGCGAACTCCCAATAATAACAGGGTATCCAACCAGTATAAGATTACTTTTTCAAAACCTCATTAGCAACGCAATAAAATTCTCAAAAAAGGATGAAGCCCCTGAAATTACGATTGGGTATACCGACAAAAAAGATGCTTGGGAATTCTCAATCAAAGACAATGGTATTGGTATCCAAAAAGAATATCAAAAGAAAATATTTTCAATTTTCCAAAAGCTTCATGCCAAAGAAAAATACAAAGGAACTGGTATTGGCCTAGCGCATTGCCAAAAAATTGTCAATCTCCATCTTGGAGAAATATGGGTAAAATCTAACCCAAACGAAGGCAGCACATTTTATTTTACAATCTCTAAAGAAATTATATGAAAAAACTAAATACCATCTTGTTAATTGATGATGACAAAGCAACCAACTTTATGCATAAACTTATCATTGGCAAAGAAAACTGTACCGAAAACATTGTTTCTATTGAAAATGGTGAAGATGCATTAACGTATTTACAAACCAAAGTTGATGGCAAATATCCAAACCCAGAGCTCATTTTTTTAGACATTAATATGCCCGGTATGAATGGCTGGGAATTCCTTGAGAAATTTAAAGAAATTAATCAGTCCACACAAAAAAGTAAAGTAGTTGTAATGCTAACAACATCTACAGATCCTTTTGATAGAAAAAAAGCAGAAACCATCAATCAAGTTTCTGATTTCAAATCAAAGCCTTTAAGTTCTGAATTGATACAAGAAATTTTAAAAACAAATTTCCCTGATATGTTTAGTTAATTTTACAATCGTAAACTAACTAGATTGAACCGTATAGTTTATGTAGTAAACGACCAAACAAAAACGAATAGTCATGCCAAAAAAAGGAAGCGCAAAAAACACAAAAAACAAGGCCAAACACAGCAAGTTAATGGGCAAAAAAATAAACAAATTGAAGTTAGAAAAACAACAACATCAAGATAAATTAAAAGCCATCATTCGCAAAGCCAATGAGGCTAAAAATGAAGAAGCCCCAAAATAATTATATAAAAAAATCCCGAGTTCTATGCTCGGGATTTTTGATTCTATATAAATACATTTGTATTAAACCTATTCTTTTAGAGACTCTAAAAAACAAATTATGACTAAAATTCACAAAAAGTTGAATGAACTTTCATCTACTGCAATTTGTGGTAATGACATAAGTTCTTCAGTCCTTTATGTTTCTGCATTGGCAATTGCATTTGCAGGGCAATATGCTTGGATTACTTTATTAATTGTTTCATTGGTACTCTTTTTATTTAGGAAAATTTATGGTGAAGTTGTGGGTGCACTACCTTTAAACGGAGGTGCTTATAATGCTTTATTAAACACAACTAGCAAATCTATGGCTTCTTTTGCTGCAACACTTACTATTTTATCTTATATGGCTACAGCAGTAATTTCTGCAAATGAAGCAATTCACTATTTACATCACCTCATCCCGCCTATCCCTATTATCATTAGTACATTAGTTTTATTGGGGGTTTTTGCTGCATTGGTTATTGGAGGTATTACAGAATCTGCAAAGGTTGCTGTTGGAATCTTTTTATTTCACTTAGCTTCTTTGATTATCTTGAGTGTTTTTATTGTTTATTTTTTATCTATTAATGGGGTTGGTCAATTTTTTGAAAATTGGAATTTAAAATTAGGCGAAGGAAGTATCACCAACGCTATATTTTTAGGATTTGCAGCTTCTATGCTTGGTGTTTCTGGCTTCGAAAGCTCAGCCAATTTTGTTGAAGAACAGCAAAAAGGAGTGTTTCCTAAAACCTTGAGAAATATGTGGGCCATTGTAAGTATCATCAATCCGTTAATGGCCATTTTTGCATTGGCTTTATTTGCTTTACCTCTTCTGCAAAGCGACGCGTATCAAAACACTTTACTTATCGAAATGGGAAAACATGTTGGAGGATCATGGGTAGCTTCTCTTATTGCTATTGATGCCTTCTTAGTTTTAAGTGGTGCAGTTTTAACTAGTTTTATCGGTGTTTCTGGATTGCTAGAAAGAATGACTTTGGACCGAATTCTTCCTCAGTTTTTTTTAAAGAAAAACAACAAAGGAAGCTCTTATAGAATTATCATTTTATTTTTTCTTTTATGTGTTTCTGTTTTGTTAATCACCAAGGGTAATGTAAAATTATTAGCAGGAGTCTACACCATTTCTTTTTTATCAGTTATGGCTCTTTTTGGAATTGGAAACATCTTATTAAAAGTTAGAAGAGCAAAATTACCAAGACCAGAAAAAGCCTCATGGCTGGCTGTTTTTATTGCTGTTATCGCAGTGATTATTGCGCTGATTGGAAATATTATAATGCCTCCAAAAGACAACTTACCCAGCAACTTAACTGTCTTTTTACTCTACTTTCTTCCTTCTATTAGTTTTGTGGCAATTATGCTCAACAGAACTATACTATTGCGATTGGTTTTAAAATTGCTTTACGCACTTACAAACCCGATTCGGAAATTTGTTTCAAATACAGATAAAAACATTCAGAGAACAGTAGACCGTATCAATGCTCAGGAATTTGTGTTTTTTACAAAAGGTGATAATATAGCTTCTCTCAATAAAGTACTGTTATACATCAAGAAAAACGAACATACCAAAAAGTTAAAAATTGTTTTGGTATTGGCAGAAGGAGAAACATCTCCAAAAAATATTGCGAAGGAAATTGATTTTTTAGATCGTGAATATCCAGAAATTGATATCGAGTTTATTATAGAGCCCGGAAGCTTTACACCTAAAAAAATTCAAGAGCTATCTCATCGTTGGAACATCCCAGTAAACTTTATGTTTATTGGCTCTCCTTCTGATAAATTTCCTTATAAAATAGAACAACTTGGTGGAGTTCGCTTAATTATATAAAAAAATCCCGAGCTCTAAACTCGGGATTTTTGATTCTATATTTAATACTATCTTAAGAGTCTATCGAACCTAAAACACGTTTCATAAACGTATTTAGAGCTTCTTTTTTAGGCATGCCTTCTTTGATTAGCTTGTCTACTTCAATGGCTCCGTATAGGTTAGAAATAAGCTCTCCTATAACATCCAACTCTTCATCCTTTAATGAAGACACTTCGGTTAAAGCCTCTAGGGTCTCAATAGTTTCGATGATATAATCTTCATCGTTTTCTTCGATAAAATTGGTCAAATGCTTTATAACTGGTAATTTCATATCGTATCCGTTTAGAAAATTTACACAACCTCTTGAACTAGGTCTTTTAAAACATCAAACTTATTAGTCTGTGTTTGATTTTTAAATGTACCATCTACAAAAGTTGCAAACGTAGGTAAATTAGATACATCTGCTAATTTTCTGCTTTCTGGAAATTTCTCTGCATCGGCAATCACAAATAGCATCTGCTCATTCTCTGAAGCTAATTTCTTAAACTTTGGTTTCATAATTCTACAGTTTCCACACCAGGTTGCTGCATATTGTACCACCACTGTTTTATTCTCAGAGATTAATTGATCTAAATTATCTTGATCTAATTCTTTTAACATATGAATTTTGATTTACAAGTTATACACTTTGACTTTTATAAAATTTTAGTGAGAAGCTAAATATGCAGCAGTACCTTTTGCATTGGCTTGCATTGCATCTTTTCCTTCTTCCCAGTTTGCAGGACAAACTTCTCCATGAGATTGTACATGTGAATACGCATCAATTAAACGCAAATACTCATTTACATTTCTTCCTACTGGCATATGGTTGATTCCTTCATGAAAAACAGTTCCTTCTTCATCAATTAAATAAGTAGCTCTATAAGTTACATTATCACCTTCTACCTGAATAGTTTGTGTAGCTTCATCAAAAGTCTCGTTCGTAATATCTAAAATTCCAAGAATAGATGAAAGATTGCGGTTGCTATCTGCTAAGATTGGATAGGTTACACCTTCAATACCTCCGTTATCTTTAGAAGTGCTTAACCAAGCAAAGTGTACTTCTGGAGTATCACAAGAAGCTCCAATTACAATAGTATTGCGTTTTTCAAACTCACCTAAAGCTGCTTGAAAAGCATGTAATTCTGTTGGACACACAAATGTAAAGTCTTTTGGATACCAGAATAAAACTACTTTTTTGTTGTTTTTTACTGCCTCTTCTAATACATTTACTTTAAAAGTATCTCCAAGTTCGTTCATTGCATCTACCTCTAAATTTGGAAATTTTTTCCCAACTGCTGTTGCCATAGTCTTTATTTTTATGAATTAATATTTATTTTTAATACTACAAAGATACCAAGCATATAAAGGTGTAGCGTATAAAAATGATCCCTTTTTTTTATAAAGCAATCAATTTTAACTATACTTAATTTAATTAGGTATCAATTTATTCTATTTGCTAGCAAAGGTAGATACATCCATTTCACTAACTTCATTACCACCGAGAATAATCAAACGCTCAACCACATTCCTTAGCTCTCGAATGTTTCCGGTCCAATCATACTGCTGTAAAAGCGTAATCGCTTTTTCGGAAAATACTTTTTGGACTCCCCCTTGTTCTTCTGCTATTTTCTTTGCGAAGAAATTAATCAACAATGGAATATCTTCTCTTCTGTCATTCAATGCAGGAACCTTAACCAATATAACCGCTAGCCTGTGGTATAAATCCTCTCTAAAACTTCCTTTAGAAATCTCATTCTTTAAGTCTTTGTTGGTTGCTGCAATAATTCGAACATTTACTTTAATATCCTTGTCACTACCAACTCTTGCGACTTTATTTTCTTGCAATGCTCTAAGTACTTTTGCTTGCGCAGAAAGACTCATATCACCAATTTCATCTAAAAAAATGGTTCCTCCATTGGCTGCCTCAAATTTCCCTGCTCGGTCTTTATTAGCTCCAGTAAAACTTCCTTTTACATGTCCAAACAACTCACTTTCTATAAGTTCTGAAGGTATCGCAGCACAATTTACCTCTACTAATGGTGCTTTTGATCTCGCACTCTTTTCATGCAACCAATGTGCTACAAGTTCTTTACCTGTTCCATTTGGTCCCGTAATTAATACTCTGGCATCTGTTGCAGCTACTTTTTCTATAATATCTTTTATATGAGTAATGGCCTGACTCTCTCCAACCATTTCATAGTTTTTACTTACCTTTTTTTTTAGTCGCTTGTTTTCTACAACCAAATTTTTCTTATCAAGCGCATTGCGTACTGTATTGAGCAATCGGTTTAAATCAGGTGGTTTAGAGATATAATCAAAAGCACCTAGTCGCATGGTTTGAACAGCCGTATCTAAATCACCATGACCAGAAATCATAACCATAACTATCTCTGGTTTGATTTTTTTGGCTTTTTCCAAGACCTCTACACCGTCCATTTTAGGCATCTTTATATCACACAAAACTAGATCATAGTCCTCATTCATGATCATCTCAAGACCTTGAATACCATCCTCAGCTTCAAAAACCTCATACATCTCATTTTCTTCTGAGATAATCTTTTTTAAAACCCTGCGTATAGCAGCCTCATCTTCTATTACTAATATTTTTTGCATGTTATATTTTTTTCTCTATCATGTGAACATCTCTTTGTGGGAAAGGGATGGAAATATTATGTTCTCTAAACAAGCGATCAATTTCAAAACGCAAATCACTTTGTATCAATCGAAACTCAAAACTATCTCCTATGGTATATACCAACTTGAAATTTAATGAGCTGTCACCAAAATCAATAAAAAACACGCCAGGTTTTGGATGTGCCAAAACAGCAACATGAGAATCAGCTACAGACAATAGTATCTTTTTCACTAACTGAATATCACTACCATACGCCACTCCAACTTGAACACTATCTCTAGTATCTAAGCTATTGGCTGTCCAATTGTACAAGGTATTTGTTAAGTACAAGTGATTTGGGATCACCATTACTTTATTATCTAAAGTAACTGCTCTAGTAGTTCTTAAATTAATTTCTTCAACCTTACCAACTTTTCCATCCAACTCAATAACATCCCCTACATGTACGGTCTGATCAATTAGAATAAAAATCCCAGAGATAATATCTTGAAACAATGTTTGCAAGGCCAAACCAACACCTATCAATAAGGCTGCTGATGCTGCAAAAATAGCCGTAACATCTACCCCAGAAGTATGTAAGGTTAACAAAAAGATGACCGCATAGGCCAACCATTTTATATAGTTAAATACCGAAACAAACTTCGCTTTATCAGAAACAGGCAATTTTTTAGTCACCAAGTTCCGAACAAATTTAAGCGTGTATGAAGTGGCAATTAAGACTAGAATGATAATAAGTATGGTCTTAACAGAAATACTTACTTTATCACTAAATTCTATTGAATAATTTAAAAACTCTACTACTTCTTTCATGAGCACTACATCAAATTAGCCTTTGTATTTTATCCATTTGTACAAATCTTTGTAGCTTGGTTTTTTCCCATACATTAAGATCCCTACACGGTATATTTTTGCGGCCAACCATACCACAAAAACAAAGGTAAGAATTAATAAACTCATAGAAATTGCAATCTCATACCACGGCACCCCAAAAGGAACTCGCATTAACATCACAATGGGTGAGGTAAATGGAATCATTGAAAAAATTGTAGAAACAGGTCCATGTGGGTCATTAATCACAGTGGCAAAACCTACATAAACTCCTAAAATTAAAGGAAGCATAATTGGCAACATAAATTGCTGAGTATCTGTCTCATTATCAACTGCGGCACCTACTGCTGCAAAAAGTGAACTATACAAGAAATAGCCGCCTAAAAAATAAAAGATAAACAAGACAAACATGGTAACTAAAGGCAGTTTAAATATTTCTTGCACCAATTGCTGAAACTTATCACCTCCAGCGGCTTGTTGCATTGCTTCTAGCTGCTCAGGACTTAACTTAGCCGATTGCACCTCTGTCATACTCACTCCAAAAAATGAAGACGCTGCAATGCTTATAATAAGTAGCACCACACCCCAGATCATAAATTGTAATAATCCTGCACTTGCATTTCCTATAATTTTACCCAACATCAATTGAAAAGGTTTTACAGAAGAAACTATAATTTCTATAATTCTACTGGTTTTTTCTTCAATCACACTTCGCATTACAGAGGTTCCGTAGATCATTACAAACATCATTAAAAGATAACCTGCAATAGCCCCTACTCCTATTTTTAACCCATTGATAAGCTTGGATGATTCTTCTCCAGAAAAATTATACATTTTGATATCAGCAGAAATTCTAGAAGCATCTATTTGTTTTAAATCGATTCCAAATTCAGACAGTTTTAAATGCCTAAATTTAGACTCCACCGTACTTTCTAATTTATCAATAATAGACATCCCTGGTGAATCTTTAGAATAAAACTCAACACCATTTGACAAATTTTCCAATCGATCCATTTTTGGTATATACAAGACCCCATAATAGTCACCTAGCTCTACTTTCTTTTTTACTTCCTCTATGCCAAGGGCAGTAAAATCTTCATAAACAATTGTTTTGGTATCTTTAAAATCGTCTTTACTAAAAAGCCCTGAAGCATCTACATAGGTAATTTTCTTTACCTTCTCATCATTCTTTTTACTTAAGAAAAAGACAAGAAACCCGATTCCGACCATCAAAATAGGACTTAAAAAAGTCATGATGATAAATGATTTGTTTTTAACTTTTGCTAAAAACTCTCTCTTTATTATTAGTTGTAATTTACCCATGTCTTAGTTGTTTTTATTAACTGCTTGAATAAAAATATCATTGGCACTTGGCACCAATTCTAAAAAGTGTTCTACTTCTCCATAATTGGTCAGCAATGATAAAAGCTCATTTGGAGATTGATTTTCTGGCAATTGAACATTTAATTTTAAACCTTCATTAAGCAGTCTAAAATCTGCTGGTAAAACCTTGTATTTATCCTTTAACAAATTGGTAACCAATTCTTCTTGATCTGTTTTAAGGCCTACCTGAAATGTATTGCTGCGAAATTGACGTTTGATATCGTCTAATTTACCATCTAAAATCTTATTTGACTTGTTGATAAGAGCAATATAATCACACATTTCTTCTACCGATTCCATACGGTGGGTAGAAAAAATAATGGTAGCTCCTTCATCTCGCATTTGCAAAATTTCTTTGGCGATAAGCTGAGCATTGATCGGATCAAACCCAGAAAAAGGCTCATCAAAAATTAATAATTTAGGCTGATGCAAAACCGTTACAATAAATTGTACTTTTTGTGCCATCCCTTTTGACAGTTCTTCAACTTTTTTATTCCACCAAGCTCCGATATCGAATTTTTCAAACCAATAATGCAATCTTTTCTTTGCTTCGGCTTTACTCATTCCTTTTAGTTGAGCCAAGTACAATGCCTGCTCTCCAACTTTCATACTTTTATACAAGCCTCTTTCTTCTGGCAAATATCCAATGTGTTCTATATGATTCGGCTCTAGAGGTTCTCCATCTAAAAAGATGCGACCACTATCAGGTAAGGTAATTTGATTGATGATTCTAATTAAAGAGGTTTTCCCAGCGCCATTAGGCCCTAACAAACCAAATACACTTCCTTTGGGCACTTCTAATGAAACATCGTTTAGGGCAGTAAAATCGCCATACTTCTTAACAACATTCTGAATTTCTAATAAATTTTGCATAGTCTTTTTTATTATTAGCTGGTCTATTGACCGATGACAAATTTAAGTCTTTTCTAGAAGAAATACCCAAATTTAGAGAACTACTCTATAGATGATTTTATTTATTTACTATGCATGCATAATTTTTTTCATTTTACTATGCGCGCATAACATTTTTTCATATATTTGAACAATGGATAAAGAAAAATCAATAGATCATCAATTAAGAGCTACTTGGCAAGCTGTTGCAAAACTCTATAATGAGCAAGCAGCAAAGCACAATAGCACAATGGCCACAGCCTTTGTTTTGCTTAATATTGATTATGAAAACGGGACACCTTCTACTGCTTTAGGACCTTTGATGGGAATGGAACCAACAAGTTTGTCAAGAATTTTAAAGACCATGGAAGAAAAAGGGGCTATCTTAAGAGAAAAAAACCCGGATGATGGAAGAAGTGTGATCATTAAATTGACCAATTACGGTAAGAGCATGCGAAAGATCTCTAAAGATTCTGTGATTCAATTTAACGAAGTTGTTCGCAGGCATTTAGAGCCCGAAGAGGTAGAAACCTTTTTTAAGGTAACCTCAACAATTAATAAATTAATAGCTGATAAAGAGATTTATAAAAAAATCAAAAAGAAGGCTGTATAAATACAAATCAAATGACTAGAAGAATTAAAAAAGTAGCCATCATAGGTTCTGGAATCATGGGAAGCGGAATTGCTTGCCATTTTGCCAACATCGGTGTTGATGTGCTTTTGTTAGACATTGTACCCAGAGAACTGAATGCTGCTGAGAAAGCAAAAGGTTTAACCTTAGAGGATAAAGCAGTTAGAAATCGATTGGTGAATGATGCTTTAAAAGCTTCACTAAAATCAAAACCATCACCAATTTATCATCAAAAATTTGCAAACAGAATTACCACCGGTAATTTAGAAGATGACATTGCAAAAGTTGCAGATGTAGATTGGATTATGGAGGTTGTTGTTGAGCGTTTAGACATTAAGAAAATTGTCTTTGAAAAACTTGAGCAACACAGAACCCCAGGAACTTTAATTACTTCAAATACATCTGGGATTCCTATTCATTTTATGAGTGAAGGTCGTAGTGAAGATTTTCAAAAACATTTTTGTGGTACTCACTTCTTTAACCCTGCTCGATATTTAAAATTATTCGAAATCATTCCTGGTCCAAAAACAGCACCAGAAGTGTTGGATTTTTTAAATGGATATGGTGAACAATTTTTAGGAAAAACTTCAGTCGTAGCCAAAGATACTCCTGCATTTATAGGAAACAGAATTGGTATTTTTAGCATCATGAGCTTGTTTCATGCTGTTAAAGAGCTAGGCTTAACCATAGAAGAAGTTGATAAATTATCAGGGCCTGTGATTGGAAGACCAAAATCAGCAACCTTTAGAACTGTTGATGTAGTTGGTCTTGACACCTTAGTACACGTTGCTAACGGAATCAAAGATAACTGCCTTAAGGATGAAAGCTTAGATTTGTTTACTCTTCCTGATTTTATCGATACCATGATGAAAAACAATTGGTTAGGAAGCAAAACCGGCCAAGGTTTTTACAAAAAAGAAGGTAAAGAAATAAAATCTTTAGATTTAAACACCTTAGAATACAGAGCTAAGAAATCAGCAAAATTTGCTACACTAGAGCTTACTAAGACTATCGATAAAGTGGTAGATCGCTTTAAAGTTTTAGTTGCAGGAAAAGACAAGGCTGGTGAATTTTACCGCAAAAGCTTTGCTGCTTTGTTTGCCTATGTATCAAACAGAATTCCAGAAATTACAGATGAAATTTATAAGATAGACAACGCTATGAAAGCCGGATTTGGCTGGGAACATGGTCCATTCCAAATTTGGGATGCTATTGGTGTTGAGGCAGGAATAGCAATGATGAAGGCAGAAGGACAAGAACCAGCAAGTTGGGTAGCTGACATGTTAGCCGCTGGAAATTCATCTTTCTACTCTGTAAAAGAAGGAGCTACTTTTTGTTATGATATTCCAAGTAAAAAACAAGCTAAAGTACCTGGTCAAGACAGCTTTATCATTTTAGACAATATTAGAAAATCAAACCAGGTATTTAAAAATTCTGGTGTTGTAATAGAAGATTTAGGCGACGGTATATTAAACTGTGAGTTCCAATCAAAAATGAATACCATTGGAGGTGATGTTTTAGCAGGATTAAACAAAGCTGTAGATCTTGCTGAAAAAGATTTCCAAGGATTGATCATCGGTAATCAAGCTGCAAACTTTTCTGTTGGAGCTAATATCGGAATGATTTTTATGATGGCTGCTGAGCAAGAATATGACGAGCTAAACATGGCTATCAAATATTTCCAAGACACCATGATGCGCATGCGTTATTCTTCTATACCAACGATATCTGCTCCTCACGGAATGGCCTTAGGGGGTGGTTGTGAATTGTCTATGCACGCAGACAAAGTTGTTGCTGCTGCAGAAACCTATATTGGATTGGTTGAGTTTGGAGTAGGTGTTATTCCTGGCGGTGGTGGATCTAAAGAGATGGCACTAAGGGCTTCTGATACCTTTAGAAAAGGAGATGTAGAGTTAAACATATTACAAGAATACTTTTTAACGGTTGCCATGGCTAAAGTTTCAACTTCTGCTTATGAAGCCTTTGATATGGGTGTCTTACAAAAAGGAAAAGATGTTATTGTTGTTAATAAAGACAGACAAATTGCAACAGCAAAAGCTCATGCAAAACTAATGGCTGAAGCTGGCTATACACAACCTGTTAAACGCAATGATGTAAAAGTTTTAGGAAAACAAGCATTGGGAATGTTTATGGTGGGTACTGACTCTATGGAGGCCAGCCACTATATTAGTGAACACGATCAGAAAATAGCCAACAAACTAGCCTATGTGATGGCTGGAGGTGATTTATCTGAACCTACACTGGTTACAGAGCAGTATTTATTAGACCTTGAACGTGAAGCTTTCTTAAGTCTTTGTACAGAAAGAAAAACATTAGAGCGAATTCAACACATGTTAAAAACCGGAAAACCTTTGCGTAATTAGATATGTAGAAAATTAGGATTCAATCAATAGAATTCTAAAAATCTAAAATCAATTATCTAAAAATCTAAAATTATGAAAACAGCATATATAGTAAAAGCATATAGAACAGCAGTTGGAAAAGCACCAAAAGGGGTTTTTCGCTTTAAAAGAACCGATGAATTGGCTGCAGAAACCATCCAGTTTATGATGAAGGAACTTCCTCAATTAGACAAAAAGCGTATTGATGACGTGATGGTAGGAAATGCAATGCCAGAAGGTTCTCAAGGGCTTAATATGGGGCGATTAATCTCATTAATGGGTTTGGATATTGTTGATGTTCCTGGTGTTACCGTAAATCGTTTTTGCTCTTCAGGGATCGAAACTATTGGAATGGCTACAGCTAAGATTCAGGCAGGTATGGCAGATTGTATCATTGCAGGAGGAGCAGAAAGCATGAGTTCTGTACCTATGACAGGTTATAAAGCAGAACTAAACTACAACTTAGCAAAAGCAGGTCATGAAGATTATTATTGGGGGATGGGAAATACTGCAGAAGCAGTTGCGAACCAATTTAAAGTTTCTCGTGAAGACCAAGATGAATTTGCATTTAACTCTCATATGAAAGCGCTAAGAGCTCAGGCAGAGAATCGGTTTCAAGATCAAATTGTACCTATAGAAGTTGAGCAAACTTATGTAGATGCATCTGGAAAAAAAGCAACCAGAAAATACACCGTAACCAAAGATGAAGGCCCAAGAGCTGGAACCTCTATTGAAGCACTTTCTAAATTGCGCCCTGTGTTTGCTGCCAATGGTAGTGTAACAGCAGGGACCTCATCTCAAATGAGTGATGGTGCTGCTTTTGTGCTGGTGATGAGTGAAGCGATGGTGAAAGAATTAAACCTAGAACCAATTGCAAGAATGGTTAACTATGCCGCAGCAGGTGTAGAACCAAGAATCATGGGGATTGGACCAGTGGCAGCGATTCCAAAAGCATTAAAGCAAGCTGGATTACAGCAAAAAGACATAGAATTGATTGAATTGAATGAGGCCTTTGCTTCTCAATCTTTAGCTGTAATGAGAGAGTTAAACTTAGATCAAAGCATCGTTAATGTTAATGGAGGAGCTATTGCTTTAGGGCATCCTCTAGGCTGTACAGGAGCTAAATTATCTGTGCAACTCTTTGATGAAATGCGCAAAAGAAATATGAGCGGTAAATACGGTATGGTAACCATGTGTGTGGGTACTGGACAAGGAGCTGCTGGTATTTACGAGTTTTTAAAATAGTCAAAAAAATATAACTAATAAATACAATACAAGTTGGAACGTAGCGTGTTTATTCACCTTACAAACCTTTAAATCAAAAAAAATGGCAACAACAGATAATGAACTATTAAGAGGAGGTCAATTCCTTGTTAAAGAAACCAATTGTGAAGACGTCTTTACTCCAGAAGATTTTACGGAAGAGCAGAAGATGATGAAAGAGGCTGTTATTGAGTTTAATGATCGTGAAATTATTCCTCATAAACCTCGTTTTGAAGCTAAGGATTACGCGCTAACCGAAGAAGTAATGCGCAAAGCTGGAGAATTAGGTTTCTTAGGTGTTGCTGTCCCAGAAGCCTATGGAGGTTTAGGTATGGGCTTTGTTTCTACCATGCTTACTTGTGATTATATTTCTAGTGGTACAGGTTCTTTTAGTACCGCTTTTGGAGCACATACAGGAATCGGAACAATGCCAATCACACTTTACGGTACAGAAGAACAAAAAGCCAAATATGTTCCAAAACTAGCTTCTGGAGAGTGGTTTGGTTCTTATTGTTTAACTGAGCCAGGAGCTGGATCAGATGCCAACTCTGGTAAAACAACGGCTACGCTTTCTGAGGATGGAAAAAGCTATAAAATTAACGGTGCAAAAATGTGGATCTCAAATGCAGGATTCTGTAGTTTGATGATTGTTTTTGCTCGAATAGAAGATGACAAAAACATTACTGGTTTTATTGTTGAATTCGATAAAGAAAACCCAAATGGAATTACCCTTGGTGAAGAAGAGCACAAATTAGGAATTAGAGCATCTTCTACTCGTCAGGTATTTTTTAATGATACTGTTGTGCCTGTTGAAAATATGCTAGCAGGACGTGGCGAAGGATTTAAAATTGCCATGAATGCATTAAATATTGGACGAATCAAATTGGCAGCTGCCTGTTTAGATTCTCAACGTAGAATTACCAGCATTGCTGTTAATTACGCCAATGAGCGCAAGCAGTTTAAAACGGCCATCTCAGAGTTTGGGGCAATCAAGTTAAAAATAGCAGAAATGGCGACCAATGCTTATGTTGGTGAGTCAGCTTCTTATAGAGCTGCTAAAGATATTGAAGATAGAATTGCTTTGAGAGAAGCTGCTGGAAACACACATCAAGAAGCAGAATTAAAAGGTGTTGAAGAGTATGCCATAGAATGCTCTATTTTAAAGGTTGCTGTTTCTGAAGATGTACAAGCTTGTGCTGATGAAGGAATTCAAATTTTTGGAGGAATGGGCTTTTCAGAAGAAACTCCAATGGAATCTTCTTGGAGAGACGCTAGA
The DNA here is from genome assembly GCF_038024035.1 of Polaribacter pacificus. NCBI lineage: Bacteria > Pseudomonadati > Bacteroidota > Flavobacteriia > Flavobacteriales > Flavobacteriaceae > Polaribacter > Polaribacter pacificus. The sequence continues at coordinate 2,551,187 of NZ_CP150664.1, read as the reverse complement.
ATCTCTAGAATCTACGAAGGAACCAATGAAATAAACAGATTATTATCTGTTGGAATGTTGGTAAAGAAAGCCATGAAAGGACATGTTGATTTGCTTAACCCAGCGATGGCTGTACAAGAAGAACTAATGGGTATACCGTCTTTTGATACGCCTGATTTTTCTGAACTCTTTGCCGAAGAAAAACAAATACTTGCCAATTTAAAGAAAGTATTTTTAATGGTGGCAGGTGCTGCATTGCAAAAATACGGACAAGAATTAGAAGAGCATCAACAATTGCTAACTGCTGCCTCTGATATCTTGATTGAAATTTACATGGCAGAATCTGCATTGCTAAGAACAGAAAAAAATGCAAAACGTTTTGGTAAGGAAACCCAAAAAGAACAAATTGCAATGACTCAATTGTATTTGTACAACGCAGTAGATATTGTTTCTAAAAGCGCTAAAGAAGGCATCGTTTCATTTGCAGAAGGAGATGAATTAAGAATGATGTTGATGGGTTTAAAACGCTTTACTAAATACACCAATTATCCAAATGTAATTGCATTGAGAAATATCATTGCAGAAAAAGTCAAAGCAGAAAACAAATACTGCTTTTAATAAAATTACCCGAAAGGGTTTACAATTTTCTTGAACTTTTAAATAGGTTTTAGAATTTAGTTGTTTGTAGAAACTCGTTTAGAACTATTCTAAACGGGTTTTTTTGTTTCTAAAAAATTAACTTTTTTTTAAGTTTTCTTTAACTATCAATAAATTAACTTTATCAACTTGATTTTTATGCTAAAAACAAGAAAATATATCTCTTTAGTGTTTCTAACATTTTTCATATTGATGAAAACTGTTGGCTTACACTCTTTGAAGCATTTTGATGAAAATTTAGAAGAATACTGTGAAGCTTGCGAGTTTGCAATTACAGCTAACACTACTCCATTAATAGCGGAGAATCCAATTACTTTTGAAGCATCAACTCATCATTTTTTTAAGAAAAAAAACACTCCATTACACTACTCTTTTGTTGTTGTTAAAAACAATATAGATAGTACGCTTTTAAGCAGGCCCCCACCAACCTCATAACTTCATATTCTCTAAAATACTATCACTTATAATACTTGATTTTTATAAGTGATCTATTGCTATATAGCATTTTTTGCTATGTACTATCCTGTTTATTAAAAACTAAACTTATCTATATTATGATTACTTTAAAAAATATAACAAAAAAATATGGTGATTTTACCGCAGTTGATAACCTTTCTCTTGAAGTAAAGTCTGGAGAAATTCTATGTTTATTAGGAGCTAATGGTGCTGGAAAATCTACTACGATTAATACTTTGCTTAATTTCATTACTCCTACTTCTGGCACAGCACTAATTAATGAGCTAGACGTGGTAAAAAACCCAATCAAGACTAAATATTATTTAACCTATATACCAGAAAATTTAATGTTGTACCCAACATTAACAGCTATAGAAAACCTTGATTATTTTACAAAACTCTCAGGTAAAAAATTTGACACCAAAGCATTAAAGCTCTATTTATCAGAAGCCGGACTCCAAGAAGAAGCACATAATAAAAGAGTAAAAGAATTTTCTAAGGGAATGCGTCAAAAAGTAGGTATTGCCTTAGCAATTGCAAAAGAATCTAAAATTTTATTATTAGATGAACCAACCTCTGGTTTAGACCCAAAATCAAGCAATGAATTTATGGCATTACTAACAAAAATGAAAAACAATGGAGTTGCTATTTTAATGGCCACACATGATTTATTTAGAGCAAAAGAAGTAAGCACTCATATTGGTATTATGCGGTCAGGAGTTTTACAAAACTATTCTAACACACATGATGTTTCTTTAAAAGAATTAGAGAAAATTTATTTAGAAATTATGAATTTTAAAAATGTAAGCTAACATGAAAAACATAATTTTTAAAGAATTAAAAGAACTGGCAAGAGATGGTCGTTTTAAAATTGCTACAGGCATCACTTTTGTTCTATTATTAATCGCCACTATTACAGGTATTAATCAATACAACAAAAACAACAAACAATATCTAGAATCCATGAGTAAAGAAAGGGATGTTTGGGAAACTCAAGGTGAAAAAAACCCACATTCTGCAGCACATTATGGCACCTATGCTTTTAAACCAAAATTTGCTTTATCTCTCTTTGATTATGGAGTAACCAAGTATACAGGGAACTCTATTTTCTTAGAAGCTCATAACAGACACGAAGCATCATTTAGCGAAGCCAGTGATCAAACTAGCTTAGCTCGATTCGGGACACTTTCTATTAACTTTGTATTAATTTACTTATTTCCATTAATCATTATTTTAATAGGCTACAATTCCTACACAAAAGAAATAGAACATGGAACTGACACCCTATTAAAAAGTCAAGGGGTAAACCCAATAAAATTAACATTGGGAAAGTGGTCAGCAACTTATATACCTATTTTTATAATTACTTCTATCATTTTTTTAACAATTGGTATCGTTTTGTCTAGTTTAGAAAACCTAGCTTTTTTTAGTTGGGCTAGTTTGCTAACTCTAGGTGTTTCTTACTTATTATACTATGCTATAATTACCACTTTAACTATTCTAATTTCTATATGGAGTAAATCTTCTGGACTCTCTTTAGTTAGTAGCTTAGTGGTTTGGATTGTATTTAGTTTTATAACCCCCAAAATAGCGACGAACTTTGCTAACAATTACTATCCATACCCTTCAAAATCTGAATTTAACGCACGTATTGCTGAAGACAAAAAAAATGGTTTAGACGGGCACAACCCATGGAATAGCGCTGCGAAAAAATTAGAAGAAGAGACTTTAAAAGAATTTGGAGTAGACAGCATAAGTCAGTTACCTTTTAACTATAACGGATACAGAATGCAAAAAGGAGAGGAACATGAAGCTAAGGTTTATGAAAAAAATTACAATCTCTTAAATGAGATAGCCATAAACCAAAACAATATATATAAAAAACTATCTTTTTTATCCCCATTTATACCTGTTCGTTTTTTATCAATGGAAATCGCCAATACTAGTGATAATTTACACTGGAAATTTACCAAAGCCGCTGAAGCATATCGAATAAAAAAGCAAGAATTTTTAAATTATGATATTAAAGACAATGCCAAAGCTGGAAGTTCTGGTTATGTAATGACTGCTGAAAAATTCAAAAAGCTGCCTAAATTTAATTTTACACCACCAACACTTTTAGAAATTCTAAAAGAGAACGGTCAGAACATACTGTTTTTATCATTGTGGTTAGTACTACCCTTTTTAGGCTTAATTATTACTTCAAAAAAAATATAAGTTATGTTGAATAACAATTTAAAATACGAATTAAAATTATTAATGCGTAGTAAATGGCTTATACTATTAAGTATTAGCATTGTTTTACTATTTGCATTTGCCACTTATAATGGAAATAAAAATGTGGCAAAAAGATTAACTGACATTTCAAAGATGGAAAAGGAATTCCTCAAAAAAGACAGCACCATGTTAGTTACGCTTACTAAAATAGAGAAAGGAGAAAAAGTAGACACTCCTTATTGGCAATTACCAAACGACCCGATAACAGTTGGTTATCGCTATCCACGTTTAGCAATCATGCAACCAGAGACATTAAGCTTTATTGCTACTGGACAAAGTGATATGTATACTCATTTTAAAAGCCCAACAGTACGTGGAAATAATTTTGCCCTAGATTATTCAGAAATGGTAAATCCCGTGCAACTTTTATTTGGAAACTTTGACTTGGCCTTTGTATTCATTTACATTTTACCCTTATTAATAATTGCTTTTAGTTTTAATGTTTTATCTAAAGAGAAAGAATTAGGCACCTTGCGCTTATTAGGCGCTCAACCAATCGCCGTTAACTTATGGTTAATTCAAAAAATAGGCATTCGTTATTTTGTTTTCACAACAATAACAATCGTTGCTTTATTTGTTAGCATTGAACTTTTTTCTGCTGTAGCTTTCAATGATTTTGGCAGTTTGATAAAACTCTTATTGCTGATATCTGGCTATATTTTATTCTGGTTTATACTTTCATGTTTTGTAAACATTAAAATAAATGATTCTTCAAAAAATGCCCTAACGCTAATTGGTATTTGGTTATTAATTGTAATGGTTATCCCTGCAACAATAAATCAAATAGGGAACTCTTTATATCCAACACCATCGCGATTAAAAATGATTAATGAAATACGATTAATTAAAAAGGAAAACGAAGAGAAACAAAATAAAATAATGAATGATTATTTACGTAGTCACCCAGAACTCGCAACAGAAAATCAAGATCAAAAGTTTGGCTTTTGGCACAACTATTTTGCTTCAGAAAAGATTATGGAAGAAAAAACAGCACCTTTATTAGCAGGGTATGATTCTCAATTAAAAAAACAGCAAAACTTAATTAACATGTTTAAATATGTTTCACCTGCAATTTTAATGCAACAATCATTAAACAATATCGCAGGAACATCAGAAAAGCATTATAATGATTTCAAAAAACAAGTTTTTGAGTTTTCTAATTCATGGAGAGAATACCTAGTGCCTATGCTCTTTAAAGAACAGGTTTTTACGACAAAGAATTATAGAGAAATGCCTAGGTTTAGTTATAAAAATAGGATTAGTGATGATACTTGGGTAAACTTTATGGCAATCATTAGTATTAGTGGTTTTATTTTCTTTTTCTTTATAAATGGGAAAAAAAACAAAAACATATCTATGTAATTCACTAACCTTTTTCAAACAAAAATGTCGACTAAAATTAGTCGACATTTTTATATCAAATAGTTCTTATCTTTACTCTAAAGCTCCTAAATAACGTTCTGCATCAAGGGCTGCCATACAACCTGTACCTGCTGCTGTGACTGCCTGACGATATTCTTTATCTTGAACATCTCCCGCTGCAAAAACTCCTGGAAGGTTTGTTTTTGTTGATTTTCCTTTGGTAATTAAATAGCCTGTTTCATCCATATCCAATACTCCTTTAAACAAATCTGTATTGGGTTTGTGTCCAATTGCTATAAAAACACCTGTTACTGGAATATCCATTTTAGCTCCGGTTTGATTGTTTACTGCTCTTACTCCTTCTACAACAGAATCTCCTAATACCTCATCAATCTCAGTATTGTAAAACACTTCGATATTGGCTGTTTTGTCTACTCTATGTTGCATCGCTTTAGAGGCTCTCATAAAATCTTTACGAACCAACATGGTTACTTTACTACAAATATTAGCCAAATAGGTAGCTTCTTCTGCAGCAGTATCACCTGCTCCAACTACGACAACATCTTGTCCTTTGTAGAAAAATCCATCACAGGTTGCACAGGCAGAAACACCTCCACCAATTAAACGCTGCTCACTTTCAATCCCTAAATATTTTGCAGTAGCTCCAGTAGATATGATAACTGTATTTGCTTCTATCTCAATATTTTCATCAACAATTACCTTGTGAATACCACCTACTTTATCGCTGAATTCTACTTGGGTAACCATCCCAAAACGAACCTCTGTTCCAAAACGCTCAGCTTGCTTTTGCAAATCATTCATCATGGCAGTTCCATCAGTTCCATCAGGATACCCTGGAAAGTTATCTACTTCTGTTGTCGTAGTCAATTGACCACCCATTTGCATTCCGGTATACATCACTGGTTTCATATCAGCTCTTGCTGCGTAGATTGCTGCAGTATAACCCGCAGGTCCTGATCCAATGATCAAACATTTAATTTTTTCAGCCATTATATTTCTAATTTTTCGAATACAAATGTATTTTTTTTTATCTATTTGTAAAGATTTTTACATGATAAATTCTAATAGGCAAATAACAATTATTGATAAGCACCTACTTTTGTGCTAAATGTATGGTGTATTATTTTTGAGGTAACAACTTAACAATTCCAAGTTGCTCAATGCCTACATAGAGATATCCGTCATTCCCCTGAACAACAGATCGAACTCTACCCAAACCTTCTAATAATTTTTCTTCTTTTATTACTTTACCATTCTTTAAGGTGCAGTTAGTTAAATATCGAAATTTTAAAGACCCCACTAATACATTTCCTTTTAGTTTAGGATAAAGATCACTGGTAACAAATGCCATTCCGCTCGGTGCTATAGAAGGTGTCCATTGGTACAAGGGTTGCTCCATTCCTGGCAAAGAAGTATGATCTGTAAACTTTGTTCCACTATAGTTGATTCCATAACTTATTTTTGGCCAACCGTAGTTTTTTCCTTTTTTAATAATGTTAATCTCATCGCCACCTTGAGGCCCGTGCTCATGAGTCCAGAGTTCTCCTGTAAAAGGGTTAAGAGCCATGCCTTGAGGATTTCTATGTCCAAAGCTATAGATGGCCGTTTTGGCATTTTTTTCATTGACAAAAGGATTATCAGCAGGAATTTTCCCATCGTCATGCAAGCGATAAATTTTCCCTCCGTCTTTGGTAATATCCTGTGGATTCACATCTCTATCACCTCTATCACCAATACTAAAATACAAGTATCCTTTGGTATCAAATGCAATACGTGATCCAAAGTGCTGCCCCCTTCTACTATTTGGGCTAGCCTTATAAAGCACTTCTTGATTAATCAGTTTTTGATTGCTCATTCTAGCTCTCATTAAGGTTGTATTAGCGCCATCTCCCACCCCAGTTGAAGAAGCATAGGTAAAATAAATCCATCCATTTTTATTATACTCAGGATGTAAGGTTATCCCTAACAAACCTCCTTGACCTTGCACTGTTATTTTTGGAAGGCCAGAAATTAATTGCTTCTTTCCATTTTTAAAATGAATCAATTTTCCTGATTTTTCTGTTATTAGCATGCTATTATCAGGCAAAAAAACAAAACCCCATGGTATGGTTAAGTCAGGTACAACTAACTCATACTCTTTTACAGAAGTTTTAGATTGCTTTGGTAAAAAACTTAACAGAACAATACCCAGTGTAACTAGCACAAAAATTCGAATCGTATTTTTCATAATTTATTGCTTAAAATCTTTTTACAATATAGAAATATTATAGTATGTTTGCAATCCCAAATATTTGGGGATGTTTGTTTCTTTCTTTTAAGCAACTTTCATTATAATAAACACCTTATCGGGGTGTAGCGTAGCCCGGTCATCGCGCCTCGTTTGGGACGAGGAGGTCGCAGGTTCGAATCCTGCCACCCCGACCATTAAAAGCCAAAAAATCAATTTTGATTTTTTGGCTTTTTTATTTGCCCAAGGTTGAAGCAAAGCTTCAAAACCAATGGGCAAATAAAAAAGCCACCAAATTGCGCTAGCAATTTGGCTTTTAATGAGCAACGAACCCCCTTCAGGATCACGAGCGAAGCGAGTAATCCTAAAGATTTTGGAACAAAACATAGATTACAAGCGAAGCGAGTAATCCTAAAGATTTTGGAACAAAACATAGATCACGAGCGAAGCGAGTAATCCTGAAACCTGCTTCAGGATATTGAGCAAAGCGAAGAATTCTAAAAAGGTAACATCACTTCAGAATATTGAGCAAAGCGAAAGCCTCTGAAAAGGAGAATTACAAGCAAAGCGAGTAATTCAATACCCCGCTTCAGAATGATGAGCGAAGCGAAGAATTCTGAAAAGGTAACATCACTTCAGAATATTGAGCGAAGCGAAGAATACTGAAAATTAGAATCCCTTACTTCGTAAAAACCTCTTAAGTTCTCTACCTTTGTAAGTATATTAGATTATAATTTATGGAAAACTCACGTTATAAATTTGTTGAAAGTTTTATCGGAAAGCACTTTACAAAAAGCCCTTCTCCTTTTGCTCATTGGCTAAATGGAAAAGTAATTGCTGTAAAAAAAAATTCTTTAGAGTTTTCTTTTGTAGTTAGAAAAGACATGACAAACCCTGTAGGGATGCTTCATGGAGGTGTAATCTCAGGAATGATTGATGATTGTATGGGAGTTACTTTCTTTACACTTGGCTTGGAGTATTTTTACCCTAGCATTAACCTTCAAGTTGATTTTTTTAATCCAGCAAAAGAAGGAGAAGAAGTACGTGTAAAAACACAAGTAATGAAACAGGGAAAGACCATTATTAATATGAGAGCTGAAGTTTACAATATATCAGGTAAGTTACTCGCTACAGCTACATCAAACCTTGCAAAAAGTAATTTTAAAATTGATTTGCAATTATAAAAACATCTCCACAACCTACTAAATAAGATAAATTTGCATATTCTTTTAAACCTGAGTATAGCTAGGAATGTCTTTTTTGAGTTGTATATTAATGGTATTATATAATTGATCTAATTGCTCTACCAACCCCGAGATATCTTTTTCTGTAGCTTTGTAAACAAGTTGATTACAGAGATCTCTTCCGTGAGTACTCTCTAAAGTTCCGAAGGAAGGCTTAATATTATGTGCTAAATCTCGAACACTCTTGTATTCTTCATTGAATAATGCTGTTTTTATCTCTATCAGTTTAACAGCTACAGAATCTCTAAACAAATTTAATGAGGTTAATACAAATTCTTCATTACCATCAGACAAACTCCTTAAATAATTTAATGAATACGCTTTATCAACTAACTTTATTAAAGGTTGTTTTCTTATCAGTTTAGCCTTAATTATTTTAAGGGAGAGCTCTGAAAAAGGCTTGTTTATAAAATCAAGTAAGGTATCATCATCCGACATTTGTGAATTATTATAATTAGAAATCAGCGTAGGTACGTTTATTTTAAGTTCAGATTGTATATAATCTGTTGTTTGAAACCCATCTAAAGGCGATGCATTTTGATCTATGATCATTAAGTCTGGGGCAGCATTATTCTTTAACCAACGGATTGCATCCATACTCCCTTGCTGGGTATAAACTGTCCATCCGTTAACTTTCGCTAACTCAAGGAATTTACGGGTATGCTCTTCAGTGTTTTCAACTAACAAAATTTTTATTTCCTCTATAGACTCAAACTCTTGGCTCATTTACTTTTTAATTTTTGGCTAGTATTTTTATAGCTTATGTGATCAAAATTATTTTTTTGTAACCAAAAATTCTATAATGGCTTTTTTCATTCGGTCTAATACCACAGGTTTGGTAATATAATCATCCATCCCATTTTCTATACAGCGTTCTTTCTCTCCCTTAACTGTTCTTGCTGTTAGCGCAATAATAGGCAAATGCTCTCCGCTCTTCTCTAAAGACCTAATCTTTTCAGTGGCTTCAAAACCACTCATATTTGGCATTTGGATATCCATAAAAATAAGATCAATTTCTTTTATTTGATAGAGCCTAACAGCTTCAAGACCATCATCAGCTTCATGAATTTTTGCCTTAGGTAGGATTTTCTGTATGATAGTCTTCGATAGAAACTTATTAACTGGATTATCCTCTGCAACCAATATATTAAAGGTCAATTGAGTTAAATCAACACTTTCTTCAACGGGTTTCTCATTTTTAATCTCAGGTAACGGATCTTCAATATTCCCAATCAACTCAAACAAATGATTCATCTGGATTGGTTTGACCACACTAAATTTTACATCAAGATTCTTACATTCTCTATGTATTTTTTTATCATCACCAGAGCTATGCAATAAGATAATAGGCAGCTCTTGTCCAGAAATGGACATTTTTTCTCTAAGGTGCCTTATTAAATCAAGGCCATTTAAATAAGGCATATGGTAATCTATAATAGCCAAATCAAAGGGATTTCCTTTTTCTAAGACTTCAATCGCATCAATTCCGTTGGCCACTAATGTTGTTTCAATTTTATCCACCGCCAACATATTTTCTAAAATGCTTCTATTATTAGAGTTATCATCAACTACTAAAACCTTTTTAACACTTTTTTGCTTGGCTATAAGATGTTTTTCCTGGTCCTCTATTTCAAAACTCACTACGAAAGAAAAAGTACTACCTTGCCCCAGTTTACTCTCAACCAAAAGTTGGCTATCCATTAAATGAAGTAGCTTATTACTAATCGTTAAACCTAAACCTGTCCCTCCATATTTTCTAGTTGTAGATGCATCTTCTTGGTCAAATGCAGAAAAAATTTTCTTCAAATTCTTAGGCGCTATACCTACACCTGTATCCCTAATAGAAAACTCATAAAGCATTTCCTTTTCTTTTTTTGGATTTTTCTGTGCTGTTATCTTTAATTCTATTTCTCCTACTTCAGTAAATTTTACAGCATTCCCTAGTAGATTGGTTAGTATTTGACGCAAACGAACAGCATCTGCCTGTATAAATCTATTCGTTTTTGGTGGTATATTTAACAGTACTTCCAATCCTTTTTCATGTGCTTGATGCCTGATAATATCAATCGTTTGCCCACAAAGTTGAATAAGGTCAGTTCGATCTTTACTAATTTCTAATTTCCCTGCTTCAATTTTTGAAAAATCAAGTACATCATTTAATAAATCCAATAAAACATTGGCCGAATTATAAACAGTGTGCATGTATTGTTTTTGAATATCAGAAAGTTGGGTTCTCATCAGTAGATCAGTAAAACCAATCACACCATTTAATGGCGTTCTTATCTCATGACTCATATTAGCCAAGAATTCTGATTTTGATTTGTTCGCTGTTTCTGCTTTAAGTTTAGACTTCACCAAAGAAGTTTCCATTTCCTTTAATTTTGATATATCTGTTGCAACCCCTAAATAACCAGTAGTTTTCCCTTCAGAATTTTTGATTGCCGTTACCACAAGCTGAACTGGAAATCGCTCTCCATTTTTTCTAATATAGGTCCATTCACTTGAATCATATTCTCCTAAGTTTGCTTTATAGGTAAAAACATCAAAACCTTTAATTTCTTGATTATATTCTTTTGACAATTCAACACCTCTAAGGGTAACTTCTACAGGATCATGTAAGACACCAATACTTAAAGAACCGACAACGTCATCAGAATTATAACCTAGTAAATTTTCTGCTCCCTTATTAAATTTACGTGCTATTCCTTTTAAATCAGTTTCTATGATAGAAACATGTGTAGTCGCGTCGAGAAGACTTTGCAGATCATTTAGAGTCTTTTTTAATTTTTTTTCTGACTTTATACTTTCTGTCATATCCACAACTTGACCAATTACAGAAACAGGCTTATTATATTTATCTGTGATTAATGATACGTTTAAAAAACAGTGTACAATTTTACCATTTTTATGAATGTATCTCTTTTTAACACTGTAAGATTCGCGTTTTTGATTTATCAACTCACGCAAATATTCAGTATCATTATACATATCGTCTTTATGAGTGATTTCCTTAGCTCTAAGCTGCAACAACTCTTCTTTACTGTATCCAATAATCTGCGATAAGTTTTTGTTTATCATTAACCATTGTCCACTTATAGAAACAACACCCATCCCGTTTGGAGAATACTCAAATGCATTTATAAACTTATTTGAATTTTCAACGGCTAGCTGTTCTAATTCTTTTCTGTTGGTAATATCTTCTACCTGAATTATGATAAGATCATCAGTATTGCCATGCCCTCTAACCATAGAGGTATTTGTTGCACACCATATTATTTCTCCGCTTTCCGAAAAATACTTAGCTTCTGTCTTATAACTATTAATTTTCCCTGCAAGAAGTTTTTTTCTATTCAATCGAGCTTGATCAATATAATCAGGATGCAACAAGTCTTTAAGGATTAGTTTTAACACTGTGTCTTTCTTCGATTGTTTAAAACCAAATATTTTCTGAACGACATCATTGACCATTAAAATCTCATTATCAGAATTTACAAGAAGAATTCCAAGAGATGAATTTGTAAATATCTTTTCGAAACGCTCATTGGTTTCTTTCATTTCAAGCTCACGCTTCTTTTTGTCATTTATGTCTTGAAAGGCCCCATATATTCTGATGCATTTTCCGTTTTCAAATTCAGGTTTACCAAAAGACCGAACCCAAATTTCATTTCCTTTGGCAGTAATAATTTTTAACTCTGTATCAAAAGAAGCCCCATTTTCTATCGCTTCATTTACAAGTTTTGATATCAAATCTCGATAATATCCCTCCTTATAAAAATTAACACCTGTAGAAACGTCAGGTTCATATTCTTTATCAACTTCATGAATATCCTTTGTTACTTTTGTCCAGGTAACCGAACCAGTAATTAAATCAACTTCCCAGCCTCCTACTCTTGCAATTTCATTAGTTTCATCATAAATAGATTGCAGTTTTTGTAAAGCATGGACTTTCTCTATCAAATCATTATTACCATCACTGACTTCTTTAGGTTTTAAAAACTTTACAACAACTCCTTTCTTCTTTCCTGATTGATCAAGAATAACTTTTCCAACAGCTCTTAGGGGCTTTATTCCGTTTTGAGAATCTTTGAATTGCAATAGGATATCAAAATCTTCAGCAAGACCTTTTTGGCAAGATTCAAATTGCTTATCTATTTTTTTCTTTTCTTTTAATATTAAGCTTTTCGCTAACATTTCTGTGGAGTCTTGATCTATGGAAATAGAAAATTTTAATGTTTTTTTAAATGAATCATTTATAAAAAACTCATTCAAATTTTCTAAATTACAATACCATACACCGTACAAGACATCATTTGTTAACCATTCATGTAAATATGGATGATCTTGAAACAAGGCATAAAACTCTTCTTTTAAGTCGATTAACTTTTTCATAAACAAAATTGAGATTTATAATAGTACTATTTAAATTTACCTTTTAAAAACAAAAGATTAAGCTTTGTTTACAATTTAGAAAATTTAACTAAATAGCACCTATTTTAATTAATCTTTTTTTTTAAACTTAATGGTTCATAATGGATATTGAGCAAAAAAACTGTTCCCAATAAGCAAAGATTTTACACCAAAAAAAAACTTTAAAAAAAGTCAAAAAACATTTGGTCGTTTTTTAAATGATAGTATATTTGCATCGCTTAAAAACAAGCAAAAGCCGATGTAGCTCAGCTGGCTAGAGCAGCTGATTTGTAATCAGCAGGTCGGGGGTTCGAGTCCCTTCATCGGCTCTTTAAAGTCCTTTCTTTTGATAGGACTTTTTTTATGTGCTTATTTCACTTAAATTTGTTACAGAGACAAAAATTAAACCAACAAGAAAAAGGATGCTTATAATTGGAATTGCAGGAGGAACTGGAAGTGGAAAAACCACAGTTGTCAATCAAATTGTGCAAGAATTACCCACTGATGAAGTTTGCGTAATTCGTCAAGATTCTTATTACAATGCAACAGATAATTTGAGTTATGAGGATCGAACAAAAATTAACTTTGATCACCCTAGAGCTATTGATTTTGATTTAATGGTCGCGCACTTAACTGCTTTAAAGGCTGGAGAGATTGTTGATCAACCTGTCTATTCTTTTGTCACCCATAACAGAACAAAAGACATTATTAAAACCCACCCCAGAAAAGTATTGATTTTAGAAGGGATTTTAATCTTTAACAGTGAACGTATTAGAGATTTATGTGACATTAAGGTATTTGTGCATGCTGATGCAGATGAGCGTTTGATTCGAAGAATTAAAAGAGATATCAATGAACGTGGTAGAGATATTGAAGAAGTATTAACTCGCTACCAGACCACCCTTAAACCTATGCATCAACAATTTATAGAACCTACCAAAAATTTCGCCGACATTATCATTCCAAATGATCGTTACAATACAGTCGCTGTTGACATTGTTAGAACAGTTATTAGCAATCGCCTGTAAATAACCTTTCCTTTTTTTTAATTTTTTGGAGACAGACTGCAAAGTAAAAAGTCCAAATATTAAGAACAAAGTTAAATCCTTGTTCACTTAAATTTAGTATTTTTGATTTTATAAAGTACTTTAGTTTTTTTTAATCTAAAGCAACTGATATACAAAATAGCTGACAACATACTTTTGTTATCTAAATCTTGGTTTATTTTTAAAAACATCAATGAATTTCAAACAACTAAAAGAACATCGAATTGTAAAAATCACCACCAATAAGTACGTGTTGATTTTAACTGCTTTTATAGTATGGATGCTCTTTTTTGATGAAAATTCATACCTTGTTCACAGAGAGTTTAACAAAGAAGTAAATGAATTAGAAGAAGCAATAAATTTCTACAAATCAAAAATCAAAGAAGACCAACTGATTATTAGAGATTTACAAGATTCTTTACAGCTGGAAAAATTTGCTAGAGAACAATATTTAATGAAGAAAAAAAACGAAGATATTTTTATCATCGAATTTGATACCCTTGAAAAATAATGAGCACTAATTTATTTGAACAATTTGAAGCCACATCAGCAGCTGCTTGGAAACAAAAAATACAAGTAGATCTTAAAGGTGATGATTATAACGAAAGTTTGCTTTGGAAAACAGATGAAGGCATCACGGTTAAACCATTCTACACCAAAGAGGACCGCACTAATGCTGAGTTTCCTATGACTCCTTTTGATGCTAATATCTGTCAATCAATTTATGTCGACAATGAAAAAATAGCCAATCAACTTGCGGTAGATGCCTTAAACAGAGGCGCCAATTCTATTGAATTTAAGGCTTCAAAGGTTTTTGATCCAAAAACACTTTTACTAGGAATAGATCTTCAAAAAACAACACTTTATTTTCGTTTAGATTGGTTAGATGCTAGCTTTGTAAACAGTCTTGCTAATTTTTGTAATTCTAAACACTGTTATTTTGACATCGATATTATTGCAAAACTCGCAGCCAGCGGTAATTGGTTTGATTCTCTAAACAATGATCATTCAGCCCTAGAAAGCATTGTACAAAACAAGAGTAATAGTATTTGTATCAATGCTGGTACATACCAGAATGCAGGAGCAACTAGTAGTCAAGAATTGGCTTATGCTTTAGCTCACGCTAATGAATACTTAAATTATTTTGGTGCAACATCAGCAGCGCAATTTCATTTCAAATTTTCTGTTGGTGGAAATTACTTTTTTGAAATCGCAAAATTAAGAGCTTTTAGAATGCTTTGGTCTGCTTTATTAAATGAGCACGAGGCTGAACAAACTGAAGCCCATATTAGCTGCCAACCTAGCCTACGCAACAAAACTATTTATGATTATAATGTTAATATGCTAAGGACTACATCAGAGTGCATGAGCGCCATTTTAGGTGGAGCAAACACAGTACTGAATACGCCTTATGATCTGCTTTTTCACAAATCAAATGAGTTTGGAGAGCGTATTGCTAGAAATCAACTGTTAATTTTACAAAAAGAATGTCAGTTAACAAATGCCAATACAATAGCTGATGGTGCTTATTATATAGAAAGTTTAAGTGTTCAACTAGCAGAAAAAGCCTTGGCTATTTTTAAAACCATAGAAACAGGAGGTGGCTTTTTAAGGCAATTAAAACAAGGTACCATTCAACGTAAGATTGAAGAAAGTGCTTTAAAAGAACAAGATCGATTTAACAATGGTAGTTTGGTTTTAATTGGAAGCAACAAACAAGAAAACAAAACTGATTTAATGAAGCAGGACTTAGCCTTATATCCTTTTGTTAAAACTGCACATAAAAAAACACTGATTGCTCCAATTATTGCTAAAAGATTGGCAGAAACTTACGAAAAAAACAGATTGGACAATGAATAAAGAAGAATCCATTGATGTCGTTCAATTGCAACTTGCACAAAAGCAATTAATAAAAAGCGTTGCACGTCGTAGAAAAAAAATACCTATTACGGTTATTGGTATTGTTTTATGCGTGTCTGCACTCCTGTATTTATTAGAAGAAAAGACTTATCATCTGTTTGGCAGTAGCACTAAGATGGTTTATGTTGTTTTAATTTCTACGAGCATCATCATTATATTTTACCTTGTGTTTTCATTTATTAAACTGAGAAGAATGTCTTCAGAAGTAAAAAAAATTGGAAACAAGCTATACAACATTATGAAACTTAATGAGTAACCATTTTACACCATGAGTAGAAAAAACATCCAAAACATAAAGCTAAGAACAAGTACTAAACGCAACGATATATCTTTTAATCATGAAGGTTTTGTTGCCGGAATTGCTCCTTTTTTACGTGGACCATACAGCACAATGTATGTAAGAAGACCCTGGACAATTAGACAATATGCAGGATTTTCAACTGCCGAAGAAAGCAATGCTTTTTACCGTAGAAATCTTGCTGCTGGGCAAAAAGGCTTGTCGGTTGCTTTTGATTTGGCTACACACAGAGGTTATGATTCTGATCACGATAGAGTTCAAGGAGACGTTGGTAAAGCAGGGGTTGCCATAGATTCTGTAGAAGACATGAAAATTTTATTTGATCAGATTCCGCTAGATCAAATGTCAGTTTCGATGACGATGAATGGTGCTGTTTTACCCATCTTAGCATTTTATATTGTTGCTGCAGAAGAACAAGGAGTTAAACCTAATCAACTAACGGGAACCATTCAGAATGACATTCTAAAAGAGTTTATGGTGAGAAACACCTATATCTACCCACCAAGCCCTTCTATGAAAATTATTGCTGATATCTTTGAGTACACCAGCAATTATATGTCTAAATTTAATTCAATATCTATTTCTGGATATCACATGCAAGAAGCTGGTGCCACAGCAGAGATAGAATTAGCTTATACCTTGGCTGATGGATTGGAATACCTAAGAAAAGGAATAGAAGCAGGTATGGATATAGACAGTTTCGCTCCGCGTTTGTCTTTCTTCTGGGCCATTGGTATGGATCATTTTAGAGAAATTGCAAAAATGAGAGCTGCACGAATGCTTTGGGCTAAAATAGTAAAGCAGTTTAATCCTAAAAACGAAAAATCACTAGCACTAAGGACCCATTGCCAAACAAGTGGTTGGAGTTTAACAGAGCAGGACCCTTTTAACAATGTAGCTAGAACCACCATTGAAGCCATGGCTGCTGCTTTTGGAGGTACTCAGAGTCTGCACACAAATGCCTTGGATGAAGCCATTGCGCTGCCTACAGATTTCTCGGCTAGAATAGCAAGGAATACTCAAATTTACCTTCAAGATGAAACCAACATTACGAAAACAGTCGACCCTTGGGCAGGAAGCTATCAAATTGAAAAACTAACTGAGGACATTGCCAATGCTGCTTGGAAGCTGATAGAAGAAGTCGAAGTGCTTGGTGGAATGACAAAAGCCATCGAAAAAGGAATTCCAAAAATGAGAATTGAAGAAGCCGCAGCAAAAAAACAAGCCAAAATAGATAGTGGTCAAGATGTAATTGTTGGGGTTAATAAATATCAATTAAAAAAGGAAGACCCCTTACACATTTTAGAAGTTGACAATGAGGCTGTCCGCAAATCCCAAATTGAAAGATTACAAGCTTTAAAATCTAAAAGAAATACAGAAGAAGCTCAAAAATCTTTAGTAGCTTTGACTGAAGCCGCTAAACAAAGTTTAAATGCAAAGGGTTCAAATACTCCTGCAGACAAAAACTTATTAGCATTGGCTGTTGAAGCAGCAAGAAAAAGAGCCACTTTGGGTGAAATTTCAGATGCTTTAGAAGAAGTTTTTGGTCGTCATAAGGCCGTTCATAAAACCATCTCTGGCGTGTATAGTAAAGAAATTAAAGACGATGCTTTGTTTAAAAAAGCGATGGACTTGGCGAATACGTTTGCAAAACTCGAAGGTAGACGCCCAAGAATCATGATTGCCAAACTAGGCCAAGATGGGCACGATAGAGGTGCAAAAGTTGTAGCCACTGGTTACGCAGATTTAGGCTTTGATGTTGATATTGGACCTTTATTCCAAACACCAAAAGAAGCTGTAAAACAAGCTGTAGAAAACGATGTACACATTTTAGGGATATCATCCTTAGCTGCTGGGCATAAAACATTAGTCCCACAGGTTATCGCTGGGCTAAAAGAATATGGCAGAGACGATATTATGGTCATCGTTGGAGGTGTGATTCCTGCTCAAGATTATCAGTTTTTATTTGATGCAGGAGCCGTAGGAGTTTTTGGACCAGGCACAAAAATAGCTCAAGCTGCAATTGACTTATTAAACATTCTAATTGAGAGTGTAAACGAGTAAAAAATCGCCTAAAATCGTTCTTGTTTTCCTTTATTTATCCGTAAATTTGTGAACTTTTATGTTAGATTTTTACAGATGAAAAAATTATTCAGTATCCTTTACTCGACCCGTTTAATGGCATTCTTATTTTTTGCCTTTGCTGCATCAATGGGAATTGCAACTTTTATAGAAAATGACTTCGGTACCCAGACTTCAAAAGCCTTAGTTTACAACACATGGTGGTTTGAGGCTATCATGATTTTTTTTGTAATCAATTTTTTTGGAAACATTTTTAGATATCGATTACACAAAAAAGAAAAATGGCCAGTACTTTTATTTCACGCTGCCTTTTTGTTTATTTTAATCGGTGCAGGAGTAACCAGATATGTGGGTTACGAAGGGATAATGATTATCAAAGAAGGTGAAACAACTGATAAATTCTTATCAGAGACCACTTACCTTAATGTAATCATTGATGATGGCAATCAACAAAAACCGACAGTTCACCAGCCTATTCTTTTGTCTGCTTGGGGAACTAATAACTGGGGATTTTCCACTCGATTTATGAATCAGGACATAGATATTAAACTGGTAGATTATATTCCATGGGCCGAGCAAAAATTAGTAGAAGATCCTAATGGAGATGAATATTTATTTTTTGTTGAGTCTAGTAGTGGTTCTAGACATGAACATTATATTAAAAAAGGAACTATAGAAAACATCCACAATATATTAGTAGGTTTTGATGCCCCAGGTGATGCAACCGTAAACTTTTCAAACAAAGACGGTTCTTTAAAAATGACCGCTACTGAAACTGGAGATTGGTTTCGAATGGCAGATCAAAAACGCGGTGTTATCAACAAAGATTCTATTCAAAACTTTCAATACTTAACACTTCACAACATCGGTGGTTTACAATTTGTAATTCCAAAACCTGCTGAAAAAGGGATTATGAAAACAGTACGTGGTGAAAAAGATGATCAAAAATTAGACGTCATCGTTTTAGACGTTACTACCAACAACAAAACAGAGCGAATTCAATTAACTGGAGGAAAATACAACTCCTTAAACTCAGAGCAACTTACTGTAGACAATCTTAATTTTAGAATGTTATATGGTTCTAAAACACTAGAGACTCCTTTTAAAATTAAGCTAAATGATTTTCAGCTAGAAAAATACCCAGGATCAGAAAGCGCTGCATCTTATGCTAGTGAAATTACAGTTATTGACCCTGATGAAACTTTTGATTACCGTATTTACATGAACCATATTTTAGATCACAAAGGATATAAATTCTTTCAGTCGAGTTATGACATCAGCAAAGAAGTAGAAGAAACTCACCTCTCTGTAAACCATGATTTTTGGGGTACATTTTTAACCTATGTTGGCTATTCTATGTTGTATTTTGGACTGATTAGTATTTTATTTGCAAAAAACACTCGTTTTGATGATTTAAAAAAGGGCTTAAAAAAAATCAAACAGAAAAAAGCAGCATTAAGCATATTCTTACTACTATTTATTTCTGTATCATCCGCATCTGCTCAACAGCACCAACAACGATTGATAAGTGAACAGCAAATTGATTCTATTTTAAACGCAAATATTGTTGATAAAAAACATGCCGAATCATTTAATAGCTTGATCATTCAAGATGCTGGGGGTAGAATGAAACCAGCTCACACCTTTGCTTCAGAATTAGTTAGAAAAGTAACTCATCAAGAAACTTTTAAAGGAATGACTCCTAGTCAGGTGTTTCTTTCGATCAAAGAAAACCCAAGATTTTGGGAAGTTGTTCCAATGATCTACTTAGAAGAAGGAAACACAGAAATAAGAGAACTACTTGGACTTCCAAAAGAAGCTACCCACGCAAGCTTAACTGATTTTTTAACACCTCAAGGTGAATATAAAATTAGAGCGCAAGTTGATGAGGCAATAAAAAAGAATGTTAAGAATAAGTTTGAAAAAGATTTAGAGCATATTAACTCTCGTGTTGATTTAGTCTATAGAGCTTTGTATAGAGATATTTTTAAAATATTCCCTATCCCGAATGATGAAAATAACAAATGGGTCTCTCAACCAGAAACCCTACATGCAAACTTTAGCGGTACTGATTCTGTTTTTGTACGACAGGTAGTTCCTGTTTATATTCAGATGCTACAACAAGCAAAAGAAACCAATGACTATACTCAGGCAGAAAAAGTCTTGGAAGGAATCAAAAACTTTCAACGAAAATTTGGTGCAGAAGTAATCCCTAGTCAAGACAGAATACAATTAGAGATTGCCTATAATAAATTTAGTATTTTTAATAGATTAGCTAAGTACTTTGGTTTTGCAGGTGGACTCTTAATATTTGTTGTAATTGCTCAAATCTTTACTGATAAAAAATGGCTAAACTATTTGGTAAAAGGGCTTGTTGGAATCATTGTTATTTTGTTTGTATTCCATACATTAGGCCTAGGAGCTCGCTGGTATATTAGCGGAAATGCACCTTGGAGTAATGCCTACGAGTCCATTATTTATGTTGCATGGGCTACCATGTTGTTTGGACTTGTTTTTGGAAGAAAATCAACGTTGACATTGGCCGCAACAACATTTTTAACTTCAGTTATTCTATTCTTTGCCCATCAAAACTGGTTGGATCCAGAAATTGCGAATCTCCAACCTGTATTAAACTCTTATTGGTTACTGATACACGTTTCAATTATAGTTGCTAGTTATGGCCCATTCTCACTAGCTATGATCTTAGGAATATTCGCTTTGTTTTTAATGGCATTTACCAACGAGAAAAACAAGAAAAAATTAGACTTGGCTATCAAAGAGATAACCATTATTAATGAGATGTCTGTTACAATTGGTTTAATCATGCTAACTGTAGGGAATTTCCTAGGAGGTATGTGGGCCAATGAAAGCTGGGGTAGATATTGGGGCTGGGATCCAAAAGAGACTTGGGCCTTAATCTCTATTATGCTATATGCGTTTATTTTGCATATGCGTTTGATTCCAGGTTTGAGAAGTAAATTTACCTTTAACCTTTGGTCTATTATCACGTATTCATCTATTATGATGACTTATTTTGGAGTAAATTTCTATTTATCAGGCTTACATTCATACGCAAGTGGTGACAAAGTAATCACACCAACTTCAGTATATTATTCCGTTGCTTTTGTTACTGTTTTAGGAATCTTTGCTTGGCGTAAACACAAAAAATATTATAAAAAATAAATCATTTTCTCAAAAAGACACAAACTTAAAATCACTTAAAAGAGGAATCTAAATTTCAAAAAGAAAGCTGTATTTTTGCTTTCCTTAAATAAAAAAACAGATCTATGTTTCATAAAAATTTTAAATTAATCATTGCAGCACTTATCACAGCCTGGTCTGTATATGAATTTTCTCAAGTTCATATTATGAACGGAATTTCAATTTTATTGTTGGCGGGAATTTTTATCTTATTATACTTTAAAAACGAGTTTATATTATTAGCGTTTTTACAACTTCGTAAACAAAACTTTCCAGGAGCTCAAAAATGGTTATCCTATATTAAAAATCCAAGTGCAGCACTGACTAGAAAACAAGAAGGATATTATAATTTTCTACACGGAATTATGCTTTCTCAAACCAATATTTCTCAAGCAGAAAAATACTTAAAGAAAGCTGTTTCTTTAGGCTTATCTATGGGACATGATTTAGCAATGGCAAAATTGCAATTGGCAGGTATCGCAATGACTAAAAGAAGAAAACGCGAAGCAACCATGCTAATGAATGAAGCTAAAAAACTAGACAAAAATGGCATGCTAAATGAGCAAATAAAAATGATGAAACAGCAGATGAAAAAGATCTAAGCTCTTTTTCTGTTTCTTAAAACTAAAAAAACCGATGCGCTTGCATCGGTTTTTTTATATTCAAAATTAACTTAACCCTTAATCATCCAATCGAATAACACTTAAGTCTGGTTGATATTCTAGTAAGTACAAACCTCTATTTTCTGTCAGACCAAACATTCGTTTATGAAAATCAAACTTGGCCTGTAAACGATATGAAATCCCTTTTTTATAAGTACTGTTAAGTTGATCTCCTGATGCCATACGCATCACAACATCATAAGTTACATCAAAACCTCTAATAGCATCATCAGAAGGCAAGGCTTTGTTCTTTTTTAAGTATTGCTTGTTAAACACCCTTGCTCTTATCGCAGACTCATCCATAAACCGATCTGAAACATAGGTAAAACCTATATGTGCTAACTTATTGTGATTAACCATAGAAAATAAGCTCCCATTTTCAAAACTAAAAGCCTTTACAGCATAATTTATTTTTGGAGCCTGCTCCTCTCCATCTTTTGCTTTTTCTGGCTCAGGGAAACTAATCAAACTATTAACCACATCAGATGCAATCACTTTATTTTGACTAGCAATCAAAACCCAATTCTCTATATGAGTGGTATCAACCTTCATAACCTTTAAAAGTCGCTCTTGAGCAATATATCCATTATGAGGAACTATTTCATGCACAACATCAATAGAATCATGCTGCTTTAAAAACGTTGAAAGCTGTTTAACTTTAATCATAGAAGTTGCTGTAGAATCTCCAACAATAATGATGTTTTCATTACGGTAATTTTTTATCATATGAGATAATAATTTTTCCGTGTACAAATTCTTATCTGGCGCTGTCTTTACAATCTTTGATTTGGAGAAAGAAGATTGACTTCCAGAAAATACTGGATACACAACTGGTGCATTAACAGCTCCAGCTACCCTCTCTAACTCATCAGAATATAATGGACCAATAATTACGTCCATTTCTTTAAGACTTCTCTCATTGAGTAAGGTATTGATCTTGGTGTTTCTATCTCCTGTATCAAATACCTGCATCTTAGCCATTACACCTTGTTTTTGCAATGAATCAATGGCAATTTCTGCACCTAAATAAAAATCAGTGATAATATTTGCCAAACGGTCTTTAAAAATATCTGTAGCGCTTAAGGTATCAAAAACCTCTGCTCTAAAAGGCAATAATAAAGCCACTTTAAGCTCTTCAGAAAGCGCAATGGTATCTTTGTATATCTCTTGTATTTTCTCACCAGCAACTCGCTCTTTAATCTTAATAGTAGTACCTAATTTTAAACCGTCTTTTAAGGCTGGATTTAAAACTAGCAAATCGCTTTGTAAAACATTGTAATAACGGGTTAAACTATAAAAAGTATCTCCTTTTGCTACTTTGTGCATTACATAAATCTCACTAAGATCTTCTGTTGGGTCAAGTTGATCAATAATTGAATCTTTTTTTACTGTAGGATTGGTAACCAATACAGATTCTTTAGGATCTGAGCGTAAAATACCTTTCTTATTTGGAATAAAAATCTCAGTATCAGCAGTTAACTCTGATCCGATATTTGGATTTAAACGCAACAAATCTTTAGTAGTCATATCTAACTTACCAGCAATACTAGTAAGAGTCTCACCTTCTTGCACTTTATAAGTGATGTATTTTTTTTGCTGACCACAAGAAACAGCAAAACTTAAAACAAAAAGTGTGACAACGATTTTTAAATGTTTCATTCGAGATATTTTAATCATAAAAGATACTACTAAATTTAGAATATTAAAAACAGGGACTCTATACTAAAACGTATAATTATCAAATTAGTGTATTATTCCCACTCAATTGTCGCTGGAGGTTTTGAACTAATATCATAAACAACTCTGTTTACTCCTTTTACTTTATTTATAATGTCATTAGAGGTTTTTTGTAAAAACTCGTACGGTAAATTCACCCAGTCAGCAGTCATCCCATCTGTGCTTTCTACAGCTCGTAAAGCAACTACTTTTTCATAGGTTCTTTCATCTCCCATAACTCCTACAGAGTTTACAGGCAACAAGATTGCTCCTGCTTGCCAAACCTTATTATACAAACCACTATTTTTTAAGCCGTTTATAAAAATAGCATCGACTTCTTGCAAGATACTTACTTTCTCAGGAGTGATATCTCCTAAAATACGAATAGCCAAACCTGGCCCAGGGAAAGGGTGTCTTCCTAATAATTCTTTATCTATTCCCATAGAAGCACCAACTCTTCTAACCTCATCTTTAAAGATCATTCTTAGAGGCTCTACAATTTTTAGTTTCATAAAGTCTGGCAAACCTCCAACATTGTGATGACTCTTAATGGTTGCTGATGGTCCTCCGTTTACAGAAACAGACTCGATAACATCTGGATAAATGGTTCCTTGTGCTAACCATTTGGCGTCTTCAATTTGATTTGCCTCTTTATCAAAAACTTCAATAAAAGCATTTCCTATGGCTTTTCTTTTTGCTTCTGGATCAGAAAGTCCGGCCAAAGCAGTCATAAAATGAGAAGAAGCATCCACTCCCTTAACATTTAAGCCCATGCCCTCATATTGCTTTAAAACTTCGGTAAACTCATTTTTTCTCAGCAACCCATTATTTACAAAAATACAATGCAAATTAGATCCTATTGCTTTGTGCAACAAAACTGCAGCTACGGTAGAATCAACACCACCAGACAAGCCTAAGACTACTTTATCTGTACCTACTTTTTCTTGAATGTCAGCAACCGTACTTTCTACAAATGAATTAGCTGTCCAAGTTTGAGCTACGCCAGCAATATGAACTAAAAAGTTTTCTAAAAGCTGTTTTCCATCCGTAGAGTGATACACTTCTGGGTGAAATTGAATTGCATAGGTTTGCTCTCCCTCTATTTTATATGCTGCATTTTCTACATCGTGAGTACTGGCCAAGCGAACACCATTGGTAGGCAATTCTTTAATTGTATCTGAGTGACTCATCCATACTTGACTACCCATTTGAATATTTGCAAAAAATGGCTCTTCTTCTTTAACATAAGACAGATTAGCTCTTCCGTATTCTCTTGTATTAGATTGACCAACCAAACCACCAGAAAAATGAGCAAGATATTGAGCGCCATAACAGACTGCCAACATAGGTTTATGCCCTCTAATTAAAGATAAATCTGGATGCGGTGGGTTCTCAGACCTTACAGAATAAGGGCTTCCTGATAAAATTACCGCTTTAAAAGTTTCTAGGTTCTTTGGAGGATTGTTAAAAGGGTGAATTTCACAATAAATGTTTAACTCTCTAACTCTTCTCGCAATCAGCTGTGTGTATTGCGATCCAAAATCTAATATAAGTACGTTGTCTTTTTGCATGCACAAAAATACTATAAGATTTTAGAATTTTTTATATCTAAAATCATTTTTTTTCAATGAAACCTAAAAAATAATGAACTAAAATTTATAGACAATAGCATTGATATTCATACCGGCTCCCACAGATGCAAAAAGGACGATATCTCCTTTATTAACACGGTGATTTTCAATCTTCCCTTGAAGCACTAAATCTAATAAAGTTGGGACAGTAGCCACAGAACTATTACCGAATTTTTGTATGTTCATAGGCATAATTCCCTCTGGAACTCCCATTTTAAAGAGTCGATAAAAACGTTTCACAATGGCTTCATCCATTTTTTCATTGGCCTGATGGATAAATATTTTTTTAATATCATTTATAGAAACACCACTTTTATCCAATGCCGCCTTCATCGCAAGCGGGACATTTACCAAGGCAAATTCATAAATTTTTCGACCATTCATTTTAATATAGCGCACATCTGAATCTTCTTTTTTATCAAATGATTTACCAAAAGATAAATAATAAGCTTCGTCTTTAGAAAAAGTTTGAGTAGAATGACTTAAAATTCCGGCAGTAGAACCCTCTGAAGCTTCTACTACAGAAGCACCAGCCCCATCACTAAAAATCATAGTATCTCTATCGTGCTGATCTACAACCCTAGATAGCGTTTCTGCTCCAATCACCAATACTTTTTTAGCCATACCCGCTTTGATAAAAGCATGGGCTTGAATAACACCTTCTATCCAACCTGGACAACCAAACAAGATATCATAGGCTACACAATTAGGGTTTTTTATTTTTAATTGGTGTTTTACTCTTGTAGCAATACAAGGTAAAATATCACTCTGAATGGCAGCGCTTTGAACATCACCAAAGTTGTGTGCTAAAATAATATAATCCAATTCTTCTGGATTGACCCCTGATTTTTCTATGGCTTTTTGAGCTGCAAAAAAAGCAATATCTGATGTAGCGTATTTAGTATCAACATACCTACGCTCATCAATACCTGTTATATTTTGAAATTTTTGAATAATTTCTTCATTTGAAGCTTCAAAAGGAGTTCCATCTTCATTTAAAAAACGATGCTTCAAAAACTGGTCATTCTTTTGAACAATTGTTGGGACATAACAACCTGTACCTGTAATAATCGTGTTTTGCATTTTTATTTTAACTTTGATTTCTACACAAAATAACACATTTTATGCTTTTAAAAAGTAATTTTAAGAGGCTATTTTTAATTTTTTGAAGAATTGAAAATTTAAGCCCTACTTTTTTGAGGATTTGAAATTTTTCAGTTACTTTTTTGCTTATTGATACAGATTAAATTTAACTTGCATGACGGTAGCAATTGATCGAGCTCTAGCGATCATCTGATCAGCTTTAAGTCCTTCAAAAGAGTCATTTATAGTTGCTAGCAAATAGCCTAACCACAAATCAAAATGCTCTTTCTTAAAAGGTAGTTTTTGGTGAACATCTATATGTTTTTGCAATACATTATTACTATAAGATCTAGTGTCCAACAATAAATCTTCCCAAAAGTCAGTAATAATTTCTAAGTGTTTTTCTAGGTGATTAGATACTACAATCTCATCAAAAAAAGGATACATCTGTTCATCAGCTAACAATTTTTCATAAAACTGAGAAATAATTTGTTTTATATCTTCTCTTGTTGTGATGTCTGGTTTCATTCTAAAGGTTTGAACTATCAAATGAGAACGGCAATAAATCTAGTAAAGAATCCGTTTGAACAACCTTACCAACTTCTCCCATAAAGTAAATTTCTATTGGCTCTTTTTGATTAATCTCATATTCTGAAAGGGTTTGTCTACAAGCGCCACAAGGACCTATCGGCTTGTCTACCAAATGTGTTTTAGAACTAGCAGAAATGGCCAGTTTAAGCACTTTAACTCCAGGGAAATCTGAACCTGCTTTCCAAATAGCAACACGCTCAGCACACATTCCAGATGGATAAGCTGCACTTTCTTGATTGTTTCCAGTAATTATTTGACCGTTTTCTAATAGCAATGCTGCACCTACATAAAACTTAGAATAGGGAGCATAAGCTTTTTCTCTTGCAGCAATCGCCTGCTGCATTAAGTGTTTAATCTCCTTTGAGAGTTCATCAAAATTCTCATATAATGAGGCAGAGGTAATAAGGTCAATTTTCTTCATCTATACAGTATCTCTATACAAACGAAGGTACTAATAATCTTCGTAAATATCTCCTAAATCAAAAGAGAGTGAAAATCGCAAAGTATTTTCTAAAGGATGGTTAATGCTAGAGGTATTAATTAAATACGACATATCTAAAGAGAATGAACGCGCTTTAAAGCCTCCACCCATGGTAAAATACTGTCTACTTCCTTTGTCTTCACTTTCATGATAATAACCTGTTCTCAAAGCAAAGGCTTTATTGTACAGGTATTCTGCACCAAAAGCGTACGTAAACTCTTTTAACTCTTCACTAAATCCATCAGGTGCATCTCCGAAAGATGAAAAAATCCCTTCTGCCCATCCTTTATCTTTATCAGAATTGTCTGGCTGTGGAGTTGGCACTAATAATTTAGTTGTTTCTAAATTTAAGGTAACGGTATTAAAATCATCAAAAATAAAATCAAAACCTCCACCTAGTTTCAAATTAGTAGGAATAAAATCTTCTTTATTTGCAACATATGAAACCTTTGGTCCAATATTCGAAATAGCAAAACCTAAACGATAGCGACCATCAAATTGCGAAAAATAGTGTTCTGATGATTGGTAAAACCCAGAAATATCTACAGAAAAAGAATTTACAGCACTGTTGTCTGGGTCTTGTACACTAAGTTTATAATTAGAGTGGATATAACGTAACCCAACCCCCATAGAAAAGTGCTCACTTAACTTTAAGGCATAGGTTCCAGAAATAGCAAACTCATTAGGATTCTCTGTTCCGATAGGATTTCCTTGATTATCTGTTAACTCAATTTTTCCAAGTGAAAAATATTTAAAATCAACACCCCAAGCTGCATTTTCTTTAAATCGATTTACATACGACACGCCCCCGACAAAAATATCATCAACTAAGTTTCGCAACCAAGGAGTATAATTTGCTCCAATAGAAATTTGATTGGTATTAAAAGCTATTTTAGAAGGATTGTGAAATAACGAAAAAGCATCTGAAGATGTAGCTACACCTATATCTCCCATTCCTCCAGCTCTTGCATCTGGAACGATTAATAAAAATGGTGCTGCCGTTGTAATCGGATTGGCTGTTGTTTGTGCTTTTACCGGAGCTAGAACTCCAATAATCAATAATAATATTAATCCTTTAATTTTCATGTTTTATAGTCTCTTATGGTGTTGCAAATATCCTACTTTTATCAAAGTATTACTAATTTTTCATACTTTTCTGCAGATTGATTGCTCCTAGTTGATCTAACTTTAAGTTTATAAATATATACTCCTTTTCCAATTTTATTTCCAAAATCATCCAAACCATTCCAAGTAATACTTCTAGATAAATTACTAGAAGTTTGCACTGTTTGATTAATCGTTTTTATGAGCTTCCCAGAAATTGTCATTATTTGTACCTGAACCTCTAAGGGTTCATTTGGCATGTTGTGCTCGAACCAAAATTCTGTAAAACTCACAAAAGGATTGGGATAATTCAATACTTTCTCTAGGGTCAATCCACTTTGACTAACCGACACAAAGTTTAACGAGGTTTCAGATGAATTATTATATGTATCCCATGCTTTAATTTTAATGGAATGTGCTCCTGCAGATAAATCTCTTAATTGATAGACTACTTTTCCTTGGGTAAAATCATTCAACTCCGTTTCATAAAAATCATTCAACACTATGGGATTGGCTTGATCACCGTCTACAATGGCAATAATATCATGATCTATAGCTGTGATTGAAGTATTGATCCCGCTTGGATCAGAGAGATGAATAATCAAACTTGGCGAGGTGGTAGTGGTTCCGCCATCCACAAAAGATTCATCATTCATAAAAACTTTGAGCTGTGGTCCATCTTCGTCATCAATTGCATTTGGATTAACTCCCCCAACAACCACTTCAAAATTTGCTCCAGCTTTGTCTTCAACACCGTTTTCTGCATAAAAACTTAACTTTCCTTTTCCATAAGCAACTTTAATATCTTTAGGCACAATAAAATCAAAACTAAATGCTCCGTTTTGAACGGTCGCCTTGCCTTTAAAAAGCTTACTACTTTGAGAGTCAAAGGTCATTTTCACCCCAAAACCATTGTTATCTAGGGTTGTTTTATCAATCGATTTATCATAGACTGTGGTAGACAAAGTTCCATTAAAACTTGTAAGTGGTTGATTCGTTTGATCTGTTACGATCCCCTCAAAACGCACTTTTGACAAAGCTTTTAAGGTATCAATGGATTGTGAAATAGCGACCCCATTCATTTTAGTTAATACCACATTAGGTTTTGGAATCGCCAAATGCATCGCCGGATCTCCGAGGTAATAGATAAAATATTTTTGAAAATTTGTAAAACCATTTTTAGCGAGTCTTAATGATTCAGCAATGCTCACTTGTTGGTTATCGTATTGCAAAAGTATATTGAGTAATCGCTCATTAAAATTTTGACCCACCGAGATAAACACTTCTCTGGTAGTGGTTATTAGGCTTGCAGCACCACCATTGCTGTTCCAGAAAATCAATTCTCCAGCGGTGGTCCTTAAAGGATTGTCAAATCTAGAAAACTCACAGGTTACCGTAATAAACAAAGGCAGTGTTTTTGGATTGTTTAGATTTTGAATCTGAGGTACATCTAAAATTCGCTCACTGGCAAAACCATCTTCTCCCCCGTGCCCAAAATAATCAAACACTAAGGTTCCTTTTTCTATGGCATTGGTAATGGCTGTGTTTACTTGTGGATAGCGTTCACCTCCTGATGAATTTTCTTGTTTGTATGCATCCGCATAAATTTTATTGACATTAAAGATCCCTCTATTTTTTTTGATAGAATCTGCAATACGTTCAACTCCAGATTGAATATAATCCTCTCCAGCTTCATCAGTATCATCAGCTAATAAAGTGATGGTATTTCTCCAATCTCCAAATGAGGATGTGTTGTAATAACTTAGAATCTTGGTAACAACTTCAGCTGCTTGTTGAACTGTAGACACTGGTATTCTACCTGTAGCTACATCTAGCGTATGAGAGGTCTGCATGCCTCCCTCATCTGCATCTAGCATCCCAAAATAATCATCAGTTACGTAAGAAGTTGCCAAGTTAAAACTTTCAAAAGACTGATAAACAGGCACAATATTGGTGTTGTTTCCTATTCGATCTTTATAATCATAAGAACCATCACCAAAAAAACAAACATATTGAAGTTTGGTTGCAGAAGACGAATTACTATCATAGATATTTTTTATAAAATCGCGAATAGCTGTTAAATCTTTTGAACCTGAACTAAATTCATGATAGATTTCATCCAGTAAAACTACTTTGGTTTTTAACCCAGAATTTGTGCTGTGAAAATCAGCAAGTCTCTGCGCTTGACTTTCTAACTCATTATTAGTTATCAAGAGGTAATTGATGTCTTTAAGGGCATGAAGATTTTGATTCGAAACCTTTGGATTGTCTAAGGCCGAGGGAGAATAATAATCAGTATCTACAAGTGCTACATACTCTTTTAAGCTACCTCCTAATGCCTTAAAACCATAGTTAACATCTGTGGTATTGTCTGTTATTGCAAAAGGCTGTAATGGATTGCTTACATCCCATATTTGACGCACTTTCTCTGCATCAGCAATCACATACTGAACAACCCCATTGGTATTAAATGCATCAAAACTTCTAAAAGAAAATTGTTTTGATCCAGCAATCAAGCGCTTTTTTCCGACAATCTCTATAAAATCTAAATAGGCTTTAGCCGCTGGATTTCCGCCGTTATTGTAGTCAATAATCACATCAATCACATTATTAGAATTGTTTATTGTGGTATTGCGTTGAGTTGTATAACCCAAGGTTAATGAACCTGCATTTACAGTTTGAAAAGGAATTATAAATTGATTGGTTGCATTCACAGTAATATTCATAGAAGATGCCAAAGAAGAAATAGCGGCACCACGAACACTAATTGAAATAGGAGAATTGGCAACAGCTTTATCAAAAGGGATAGAAAAACTTTGGGTATTTTGAACACTAAAATCCTCCCCAAACCATTGAGTACCTATGGCAAATAAGTTTCTTGTTTCTTTTTCATGAAAAACAAAATCATCAAAGATTGAAATGTTTTTAATTGCAGGATCAGTGATTTCAGTTGCTTCATTAATTCGCTTACCTACTCCTTCTGTTACTGTGATGTAATAATATGCTTTATCCTCATAAAGATTTTGTTTATGAGTTGCTTTTTGTAGACTCGGGTTTACTGACCAACTATGAGCACCAACCCCATAAAAAAGCACATAATCTGTCTCATGAAAAACTCCGTCTGTCTCTCCTTCTACATAGATGGCAGTTTCTTGCAAATCATCGTATCTAAAATCACTGATTTTTTCTGGCAACATAGCACCTCCATTCCCAAATACTCTAATGTTTTTTGGATCGAGTGTGCTGGTATTAATCCCTAATTTTGTTAAAAACTCTTTATCTAGTTTAAAGACTCCTGTTGTATCTATTGAAAACTGATACCAATCTCCATTTGACAAAACACTCGTGGTTTGAGCATTTGCAGAAACGATAGAAAAAACAAAAATTAAAAGTAATAACAGGTATCTCTTCATAAAATAGTCTCCAGTTTTGATCTGTTTATTTAGCTCTTTAAAGATGAACGCAAGATTACTTATAATAACCTAAAAAAGCAATGTTTATTATCTTCTTCTTTTAAAATTTTGTGCAAATTGTACTACATTTACAAGAACAATCAAAATGCAATTTAAAGAACTTTAGACACTTTTCTTTTTACAATGACCATAGCAAATCTTTACAAACTTTACGCCCAACATTACTTAGTAGATACAGATACGCGTTCAATACGTGAAAATACACTTTATTTTGCATTAAAAGGAGCTAATTTTAATGGCAATACATTTGCCCAAGAAGCCCTTAGTAAAGGTGCATTGTATAGTATTGTTGATGAAAAGGACTATGCAACTTCTGATCAAATAATTTTAGTTGACAATGTATTAGAAACCTTGCAGCAACTAGCTAGCTACCATAGAAATCAACTTGGGTTGCCAATAATTGCCTTAACAGGGAGCAATGGTAAAACAACTACAAAAGAACTGATTCATAGTGTTCTTAAAAAGAAATTCACAACAACAGCAACCAAAGGGAACTTAAACAATCATATTGGAGTTCCACTTACCTTGTTATCCATGACTCCCAAAACAGAAATCGGGATTGTAGAAATGGGTGCTAATCATCCAAAAGAGATTGCTTTTTTATGCCAAATAGCCCAACCAAATTTTGGTTACATCACTAATTTCGGGAAGGCTCACTTAGAAGGATTTGGAAGTCTTGAAGGAGTGATTGAAGCAAAATCAGAATTGTATAACTATCTTAAAGAAAACAATGGAATTGCTTTTGTAAACCCAAAAGATGCGAAACAGGTAGAAAAAACAATAGAATTACAAACTCAAGAAATAAATTTCAATCAAATTAAATTGCTTGAGGTAAATCCTTATGTTAAAGTAGGATTAAACAAGTTACAGATACAAAGTCATTTGATTGGGACCTATAATTTTACAAATATTGCAGCTGCGATTACTATTGGGCATTATTTTAAAGTGTCTAATGCTAACTGCAAAGATGCGCTCGAAAAATATATCCCCGAGAACAATAGGTCACAAGTAATTAAAAGCAATGAAAACACCATTATTTTAGACGCGTACAATGCCAATCCAACAAGCATGTCTGCCGCCTTAGAAAGTTTTAGCAATTTACAAGCTGTAAATAAATTGATTATTCTAGGCGATATGTTTGAGTTGGGGTTAGATAGTGAAATTGAACATCAAAAGATCGTCGAGAAACTAGAGCAATTAAATTTTACAAATTGCTTCTTGGTTGGTAAACTTTTTATGAAGACTAAATCAAGGTTTACAAAATTAAACAGCACCAAAGAGTTAAAAGAATTGTTTACTGTACACCCACCTAAAAACTATTCAATTTTAATCAAGGGATCAAGAGGTATGGCTCTTGAACAAATTGTAGCCCTTATTCCATAATGTTTTTGCTGTGAAAAGCAACCAAATTATCAATAGGTCTTTGTATAACATCTGTAATAACCAATTGATACTTGCTGGCTACTTGCTCTAAAATATCTTTAAAATAATAAGCGATAGAACCAATAAAATAAATAGGAGTTTCTGCTGTTTTATTATAAGGTAAGATTCTATATTTAAAAAAGTGCACAAAGCCTTTTTTGATCATTTTTTTAATGTACTTCTCATCTTTAAACTCAAACATAAATTTAGCAAAACTGGCCAAATACATATTTGGATTAGGCTGCCTGTATAAGTTAAACTTAACCGTATCTACATCCAAATCAAACTGTTTGTTAAACTTTACAGCAATATTCTTCGGCATTTTCTCATAATAATAATCTCGTAGCAACTGTTTCCCGAAAAAATTACCGCTAGCTTCATCCATTAAGGTATATCCTAAAGAAGCTGTTTTCATTTCTAGTTCTTCTCCATTAAAATAACAACTATTAGAGCCCGTCCCTAAGATGCATACTAATGCAGGATTAAGACCTGTAGAAGCATAAACAGCAGCCAACATATCTTCTGCTACTACTACTTTTGCTTTTGGAAATATATCTTCTAAGATCGTTGACAAAATTGCTACAGGTTTTGGTGTACCACAACCTGCTCCATAAAAATAAATAGCAGAAACAGTCTCTTTCACCTCCATGAGCTGAAACATATTTACGATTCTATTTGTAAGTTCTTTTGGAGCTATAACAGCTGGATTCAACCCTAGGGTTGTGACCCTAAATACTTCATTTTTATTGGAGTCTATTGCAATCCAATCTGCTTTGGTTGATCCACCATCTGCTATTAATATCATCTAAGTGTGTTTAACAATCAAATATATCACAAGCATGTCTAATACACAACGTTCTCTGAAAAAGAAACTAAAAATTTCTTAGTTGAATGGAAACAGAAAAAATAAAAAAATTCTACTAAAATTTAAATACAAGCTTTAATAGAAATATTACTATAAACTTACGCTTAAAAGCTTTATTAAAGCAATAAATTAATTGACACTAACAGGTTTATCTAACTTTTCATATATAGAATTATTAGAGATATACTCAGGAACAAGTTGTTTTATGAGAGTAATAACTTGCTGACTATCTTGATTCTCATTGGTTTTACAAATATCACAAATCAGTTGCTTTGTTAATGCAGTATCAATGCAAACTGTTTTAGCAATCATAATTTTATCATGATAGGTTGGGATAGTATTTTCACCGGTAGCTAATAGCTCTTCATACAGTTTTTCACCAGGTCGTAAGCCTGTAATTTCTATATCAATCTCATCTGGGTATTTAAAACCTGAGAGATTGATCATTTTTTTGGCAATTTCATAAATCTTAACAGATTGTCCCATGTCAAAAATGTATATCTCACCACCTTCTCCCATGGTCCCTGCTTCTAATACAAGGCAGCAAGCCTCTGGAATGGTCATAAAATAGCGGGTAATATCTTTATGTGTAACTGTTAATGGCCCCCCTTTTTCTATTTGCTTTTTAAACAAAGGAATCACAGAGCCATTTGAACCAAGAACATTACCAAAACGGGTAATGGTAAACTTAGTTTTAGTGTTTTCTTCACTTACAGAGCTTATATACATTTCTGCTACACGCTTAGTAGCTCCCATTACATTTGTAGGGTTTACAGCCTTATCTGTTGAGACCATCACAAAGCGCTCTACATTATATTTTATAGACAAATCAACAATGGTTTTTGTGCCTCCAATATTTATTTTGACCGCCTCATAAGGGCTCTCCTCCATCAAAGGAACGTGCTTGTATGCTGCAGCATGATATACCTTTTCTGGGCTAAACTCTTTAAAAATGCCCTCCATTCTTTTTATATCACGAACATCTGCTACAATTGAAGTGAAATTTTGAATATTCTTTTGCAACAGCTCTTGCTGTAACTCATACAATGGTGATTCAGCTTGATCTACTAATATCAATTTCTTATATTTATATCGACTTAACTGCCTAGAAATTTCACTCCCGATAGATCCAGCAGCTCCTGTAACTAGAATTATTTTGTCGTTAACATCCCGTTTTAAAATTGGGTTATCAATTAAAATAGGCGCTCTATCTAATAAATCTTCAATTTTAACATCTCTAATTTGGTTTACCTGTAAATCTCCACCAATCCATGTTGATAATGGAGGCACTATTTTTACTTCTACATCATAAGGAGTAAAATAATCTGTGATTTCTAGGAGTCTTGAGGGCTTAATATTCTGAATAGAAATAATGATTTCATCAATATGGTTCTTTTCAATAAACTCATCGGTTACCTTTTCTAAACCGTAAATCTTGATCCGATCTATTTTTTTATTAATCTTACGTTCATCATCATCAATAAACCCGAGAACATCAAAATTATTTTTTGTATCTCTATTTAAAGCTCCATAAGTAATGATTCCTGAATCTCCTGCACCGTATATCAAAACATTTGAAACAACACCCAACTCCGTATTTATAATTTCGTAAAAGGATTTAAATACAAAACGACTTAAAATTAAGATAAAAATAGTGACTAAGTAATGAATAATAATAACTGAAACTGGAATCGTAAATGTAGGAAAGAAGTTAAACGCCCTATTTATAAATACAGAAAAAGAAGTTAAAGTCACTAAAAAAGTTGCCGCTAAAAACACATTAAACACATCTCGTGTACCTGTATGTCTTACAATTCCTTTATAAGATCCCACAACCAAAAAACTAATCAGTGATAATAAGATTATAAAAGGTAACTGAAAAAGCAAATTGCTTACTTCAAAATCAAAACTTGCGTTAAAGCGAATGAAATAAGCAAAAATAAATGATAGGCAAACCAAGAATACATCAATTCCTAAAACCAACCACCTTGATGCATATTTACTTAAATTTTTAAGGATAAATCTTTTAAACATAGTATTTCTTTTCAGAGGCTAATTTACAATAATTAATAATGTATCAATTTACATTAACTAAAAAAAGTATTACTTAAAAAAAATTACAATATTTCTCTAATTGATTTAGAAATTCGTTCTCTATCAATATCAGTCAAATTTGATCCTGATGGCAAACAAAGCCCCGTTTCAAAAAGAGTTTCTGCAACATTTCCTCCAAAATATTGACAATCTTTAAAGACAGGTTGTAAATGCATAGGTTTCCACAATGGACGGGATTCTATATTGTCTTTTTCTAATTTCAACCTCAACTCTTCACTAGTAAACCCTGTAATTTTGGAATCTATAATTATACAACTTAACCAGTGATTTGAGAAAAAATCTCTTGTAGGTTCTTTAAAAACAGTAACACCGGCTACATCATTAAAAAAAGACTCATAAAATTGATGATTCTTTCTTCTTAATTCTACATGCTTGTCTAGCACTTCCATTTGACCTATACCAATCCCTGCAAGCACATTACTCATTCTGTAATTGTAGCCTATTTGTGAATGCTGGTAATGAGGTGCATTATCTCTTGCTTGAGTCGCTAAGAAAACAGCTTTTGCCTTTATTTCTAAATTCTTAGTAACTAAAGCTCCTCCTCCAGAAGTAGTAATAATTTTATTGCCATTAAATGATAAAATTCCAAAATCTCCAAATGTACCACATTTCTGCCCTTTATATGTTGAACCTAAAGCTTCTGCGGAATCTTCTATAAGAACAATCGAATACTTTTTAGCAATTTTTAAAATTTCATCAATTTTTGCAGGCATTCCGTACAAATGCACCACAATAATAGCTTTTGGTTTTTTACCTGCAGCTATTCTAGCTAAAATAGCTTCTTCTAAGGCCACAGGACACATATTCCAGGTATCCTTTTCACTATCAATAAAAATAGGTTTTGCTCCTTGGTAGGTAATTGGGTTAGCTGAAGCAGAAAAAGTAAAAGATTGACATAAAACTTCATCTTTTGATTTAACACCGGCTAAAATTAAGGCTAAGTGCAGGGCTGCAGTCCCAGAAGACAAACAAGCAACTTCAGTATCTTCTTTTAAATATTCTTTTAAATCTAATTCAAATCCATTAACATGAGGCCCCAAAGGTGCGATCCAATTTGTTTCAAATGCTTCTTGAACATATTTTTGTTCTGTCCCACCCATGTGTGGAGAGGAAAGCCATATTTTATCTTGCATAATTAATAATTGGTTCTAAAGACTGTATTTATAATAATTTTAATATCACCTATAAATGTACGATTGTAATAATAATCTAAATTTATTTTCACTTTATCAGGATATATTATTTTGTTATTATATTCTATAGGGTTATCAACAGTCGCTAATATTTCTTCTTCATTTGAATATTTTAAACTTGCAGGCCCAGTAATCCCTGGTTTTAATTTTAAAATCAAACGATCTTCACCATCGAGTTTATCAGCATAACCGGGAACGTCAGGTCTTGGTCCCACTATACTCATATCTCCTTTTAATACATTCCAAAGTGCAGGTAATTCATCTATCTTATACTTTCTTAGTTTTACTCCTAAAGGAGTTATTCTACTTTCGCCTGCTATCGAAACTGACGATCCAGATTGATCTACAATCATTGTTCTAAACTTGATCATTTTAAAAAGTTTACCTTTCTTCCCTATTCTTTCCTGTATAAATAATGGGGAACCACCTGGCATTTTAATGTAAACCAAAAAAAATATCATTATTAATAAAGGTAATAAAACAATCAGTCCTAATAGAGACATAAGTGTATCAAATAACTGTTTCATTTATTTTATTTTAAAAAAGGAAATCTTATAATACCTGCTAGAGACCCAAAACCATATGAAATATGTAAAATTATAAAAGAAACAAATAGATATAAAAATTTAATCTTCTTATTATAATTTATATTTACACACACAGAAATTATTAATCCAAGATAAGTAATTAGTGATATAACTGCTATATAAAAAATAGGCTTCCATAAAAATCCACCTATAACAGGTAATATTAACGAAAGAATAAAAATTAAAGGTATAAAGTGACGTATTGATAATGAGTCAACCATTTTAGTGTAAAATACAGTAAAAATATTCCATTTACCGTTTTCATAGTTGTTTTTAGCTACTCCATTAAATGTCTCTCTAGCATAATATATACAGTTAGTATATGGTAATAAGTATATTTTACCTCCATTACGCTTCAAACGCTTATTAAATTCAATGTCTTGGTTTCTCTTAAGTTTTACGTTATAGTTTCCAAACTTCTCAAAGACTTCTTTTTTATAACATCCAAAAGGCACAGTATCTACTTCTTGAACATCTTTAACTCCTATTCTAAATAAAGAGTTACCTACTCCATATTTATTTGATAAAACTTCTTTTATTGCTAATGTTTTATTGTTTTTATTAAAAACATCTGTGATACACGCAACTCCTACATTATCAGCTCCTAATTTATCAAGATTATAAACTAAGGTTGATACGTAATCAGTTGGGAAATACGAATGTGCATCTATTCTTATAATTATATCTCCTATTGCTTTTTCTATCCCCAAATTCATTGCATACGGAACAATTTTATCTTGGTTATGTAATAACCTGATATGATTGTGTTTTTTTTGATAACTAGTTATAATTTCTTTTGTTTTATCTATACTCCCTCCATCAACAAATAATACTTCTAAATTATTTTTATTATAATCTTGTTTTAAAATAGATTTAATACAATTCTTTATATATTTTTCTTCGTTAAAAACTGGGCAAATTACGCTTACCATCTCCTTAATTTATTAAAGTTATAAACTTTTTAATTTACTACTAATTACATTATTTTTTTCTTATAAAGAATCGTGAAATTTATATCTTCACAAAGGTACTAACTTATTACTTGGTTTTATAAAAGTTTTATTTCTTTTTAATTTTGCTCTACTATATTAAATAATCTTAATCTTATCATTAGGTATATCTTGATAATTTAACAGTACATTGTGTTCAGTAGATAAATATAAAAAATATAATAAAACTAAATAAAATAGGATAATACCTTTCTCTCCTATTCACTCACTTAATAGACCTAAACCCAAGTTCTCAAATAGTTAAGGCGAGTGATCTAAAAGCTTGATTTATAAGATTTGGCAGCCCTATTTATTTTAACGATAGTGATGACCACTATGTCGAATAGTTAAAACATATGTGATTCGTTCATAAACAAGATACAAAGCATCTAAGATGAGATAGTAATTACCTGTCAACAGCACTTATAGTACCAATGAACTCCTAATAACTGGATCTAAAATCATATTTACACTTAAATCTGAAAATGCAAATTTTGTAACATCCTTAAATAACCACATTTTTCATCATCTGTGGTTTTATTAAAACTAAAAATTTCTCCAATTTATCTAAATACAATTACCTCAAAATATTATTGTACAAATTAATAAGCTTTTTCTTTTCTATGTTCCAGTTAAATTTTTCTAAAACTGCTTGCCTACCATTTTTACCCATTCTTTCAGACTCATTTGGGTTTTTGATAACGTAGTCAATTGCATCAGCTATACTTTTAGTGTCAATCGGATTGACACATACACCACACTCATTCTCCTCAATAATAGATTTCCACAGCTTAATATCAGAGGCTATCACTGGAATTCCTGCTGCCATATATTCAAACATCTTTACCGGTAAAGAATCTAAATAATTTATTAATGGATGAAGAGTAACCAACCCTGCTTTTGAATTTTTATATACTAATGCTACTTCTTTTCTATTCAAATATCCCAATTCGTTAACCTTATCCCAAGATTTATTGGTTTTTACTTTTTTTTCAAACTCCAATTCAAAAAACCTTCCTGCTAAAGCAAGTTTAGTGGTATTTAAATAGGATAAACTTTCAACCATTTCCCAGATTCCTCTAGCCTCTGTTAATCCTCCTGTGTAGCAAACTTGGTCTTTCTTATCTTCCCAAACTGATGTTCCAGAAAACTCTTCTACAATTGGGTAATTATTGACATCGACACAATTTTTATTAATTTTTAAAACCTTGTTTCTAATATAAGGAGTTGCTGCGATTATAAAATCAAACTTTTTAAATACCCTTTTTTCATACAATCTAATAAGTAGAGCTAAGATTTTTGCTATATATTTATTTAGATAAGGTTTCCCCAATAATTGTTTTGGAAAATCTTCATGCGCATCAAACACAACAAATTTACCTTTTTTCTTTAGCTTGAGTCCAGCAGGTATCAATTCAGGATCGTGTATGTGATATATATTAGCATCAATTTCTAATGCTTTTTTGTAAACCACTCTGGGAGAAAACACTAGTCTTTTAAGTCTACCCTTTTTTTTTCCTACACTTAAAATTTTAACTCGATTTACTATTTCATCTTCTTTTTCATCTGCAACAATTAGATAAACACTATAATTTTCTATTTCTGCTAATGCAGAACATTCCTTCACAAAAATTCTAGTATCGTATCTTGGATGCACAGAAGTTAAATGAGCAATTTTTATTTTTTTCTTCAAAATTTGTAATATATTTAATTATACAATAATAATTGTTTTAAAACAAGTCTACTATTTTTACTTTCTATAAAAATATTTTATTCAATTTGTTTTATAAAAAATAAATACATTTAGACTGTGTTTTTATTTCGTATACTGATATTTTAATAATTCAATAATTTTTTCATAAGTTTCATTGTGTTCCCTTTTCATAAATGAACTATTGTGCCAGAGCAAAGTGAAGTTTCCATTATATTTTTTCACTTCATTAAGTATTATTTTTAAATCTTCAAGCATTTTTATAGGTCTTTTGTTAAAGTGCTCTGAAGCTACCTCCATAGCCAATAAAGGATTTTCTTTTAATTCTAATTTTTCTCTGTTTATAAAATCAAACACACTGTATTTATAGCAACTTCCTGTTCTAAAACCAAAACATTTATTAAATCCAATAGAACTATCTTCTTTTAACCCAACATCATCCCAAATTTGCCAAGAATTGGGTAGGTTTATTCTTAAATAGTGTTGCCTTCCCTCAACAATTTTTGTAGCTACTTTTGATTCTAATCTCTTTTTTTCTTTTAATACTTGTTCCCTGTCTAAAAAAGAATTGTAGCTTGGATGTAAACCAATTATATGACCTCGTTTTCTTATTTTCTCATATATCTCTATTGCTTTTTTTTCATTATAACTGTATCGAACATCGTACTCATTTTTTTTACCCGGGATAAAATAAAAATGTGATTTTACATCAATAGATTCTGATAAATCCATCAAATAATCAAAAGTATCATAATTGTCATTCATTTTATTAGCTAAAATGTAAATAACATCTTTAACTGTTTTAAAAAATGACTTTATACTTTTTCTTAAAATTAAGTCTCCAACAATTGCCTTTATTACTTTTTTTAGACTATCATATCTAGCAATTAAATCTACATCATGTGTTATAATTGGCGTAAATTCACCAATTTGTTTAGGAGAAATGCCTATTTTATTTAAAAGAACGCAAAGTAATGATGCATATTCATTAACCAAAGGTCTATAATGTAAGTTATTTTGCACAATCCAAGAGTTGTCATCTATAAATCTTTGGTGGTGATCTTTTTCCTTAATAACATACTCTTCCCATCTTGATAAAAAAAAATAACTAGATGCAAATATATCGAAATAGCATTTAAGATTATTCGTCTCAAGTGTAATCTTTGGCTCCCCGTAAGGAAAAGTATATTCTTTTGATAAATAAGTAAAAAACATTGGTTCCTTGGGGAGGTACTTTAGCTTTAAATAATCGTCCTTTATGTTTGTAAAAAAAGAATCTATAAAAGTAATTTTCTTATTATTTTGAGTATTTAAAAAAACATAATCATTATCTTTTGATACTTCAATTTCATAATCATAGAAACATAAAAACTCTTCTAGTAAAACTTCTAGGATATATTTCTTTTCTAAAAAAAAATTTTTATTTACTGAAATTTTAAGCATTATATTAAATCTTAAAGATGACTAAATTTTAAAGTCTTTACCCAAAATACGAATTGTATAAATTTCATCCTCATACAACCACAGTAAAACAATAGCAATTAACAATCCATGTGTTAACAAAGTAGAGAACAAGTCAGAAGCCATAAACAATGCATTTATAGGTAAAAAAACAATTGACAACACCATATATTTTTTACTTTTCTTACCTACAATATTAATAATATTTAAGAAAACTATTGCTAAGAATACATAAAAAAAAATCCCAAAATAACTTGCATGCATAAAACCTGTTGCAATAAAACCAGTATTCGCAGACATTCCTATAACCCCAAGGTAATTACCTATTACAAATGCAGGATCTAAACTATAAGGATAGATGAAAAATTGTTTTAAAATACTATTTGACCAATATACATGTTCATGATTTGAAAAGAATTCGAGATAAGTAAAGTTTAGATGTATTGGCACAAAAAAAAGCCTTCGAATAACAATAGAACCCAAAAGATTAACACCTTCAAGCATAGAAAACACTGTTACAACAAGAAACAATAAAAATAAACTACCAAGTAAAAACAACTTCCTATTTCTTTCTGAAAGTTTAAAAAGAAAATTAAAAAAGAAAATTAAAAAAATACCAGACAAAACTTCCTTATGCCCAGATAAAGCGAAAACAACTAGAATAAAAAAGATAGATACAACTAATCCTATTATATTTTTTTTTGCAAATGCCCAAGCATATATAATTACTAAAAATATTTTCATTACCCAGCTATTTAAATAGCCGAAAAGCCCTGAACCACTTGCTCCTTCAAATTCTTCTCTAAAGTCATAGACCTCAGTTAAGCTTAGAACCACTTTCCCACCTGTAGAAATATAATAGTTAAATATTACAACTAGAATTGCCAGGAGTGAAATTGCAATTACAATTACTTTTCCTTTCGGATAAGGTTTTATTTGTTTTAGAGTTCCTTCAAAAACAAATAATAATATTAAAAAATAGGGTAAAACTAAAGTAAAAAAATCTAACGTGCTTTTACCCGCCAATTCATAAAATACAATTGTTGGTAGTATATAAATAAAAAATAATAAGTAAAAAATCTCATAGATATATATATCCTTTTTAGTTAATAAAAAAACATAACCAAATATGTATACTAACCAGCCAATTATATAATTTGTAAAAGAAAAGTCAAATAGAAAACCTGAATAACCATAGTTTAATGATACAACATTAACATATGCGTATTCTAGAATTAATTTTATTAAAACTAACAAACTAAATTCAAAAAAATTATTTTTTAAAATTATCAAAATAAAAATATTATAAAAAAGTTAGTACCTTAAATAACAGAATTAATGGTTTTTATTTACTGAATAGAATAACCACCATCAATTTTCAAGTTTTGTCCGGTTATCCATTTAGAATCAATAGACAATAGAAATAATACCGCAGGAACTATATCTTTAACACTTCCGACACCTAAAGGGTGCATATTTTCTATTTCCATAATATTAGTTTCTGATAATTGATCAAATAACTGCTGTGTCATTGGCGTTTTTACAACTCCAGGTGATATGGCATTAACCCTTATTTTTCTTTTAGCTAACTCTAAAGCCGCAGCCTTCACAACTCCTAATACAGCTGCTTTTGTTGCGCAGTAACCGACCTTCCCTGGCTGACCCAGTTCTCCCATAACAGACGAGAATAAAATGACACTCGCATCTTCGTTACTATATTTTTTTTTGGAAAAAATCCGCAATAACTCAATACCTGAGAATACATTAATTTCGAAAATTGATCTTATTTTATCAGCTTTATAAACGCTTAAAGGGATTGTTTC
This sequence comes from Polaribacter pacificus, assembly GCF_038024035.1. Classification (NCBI taxonomy): domain Bacteria; kingdom Pseudomonadati; phylum Bacteroidota; class Flavobacteriia; order Flavobacteriales; family Flavobacteriaceae; genus Polaribacter; species Polaribacter pacificus. The sequence continues at coordinate 2,507,103 of NZ_CP150664.1, read as the reverse complement.
TTCTTTTCCTGCACAATGGACAAACCCATCAAGCTTTCCTTTTTCAGATACAAATTGGGTTATTAATTCTTCTAGGCCTACTGTATTTGCTAAATTAAATGAACGAAAAATAAAAAAATTAGATTTAATTAATTCACTATCCTTTATCTTTGATTCATCTCTTCCAACACCAATGACTTCAGCTCCTTGATTTAAAAGACTCAATGCTACAGCTTGACCAATACCGGAAGTGGCTCCAGTAATTATAAATTTTTTATTTTTTAAGTTTAAATACTTCTTTTCCATCTGCTAAAAATATTACTATTTTAAATAATTTTTATACGCTTTTTGAAACTCACATACTCGTTCTTCTTCATCACTCAACTCCCCATCATAATTAGAATATCGAACCCCTATCTGAACCTTTTGACATATCTCTTTATCTTCATCAAAAACTTTTCGATTAAAATCAATTAATGACTGCTCATATACTTTTTGAATTGGTTTTTTATCTTCAATAGGATTTAATATTTTTGTCATAAAAACATAGCTCGTAAAAATAGAAGACTCGGAATCTATAGGTGTTATAGTAGATAAATTAAATGAAATACCATACGTAGATGAAATTAAAGTATTAGGAAATAACATTAAATGTTCATATCCTTCAATTTTGTACGGTCTTTCTTGAAATGGTTTATGAACTCTAAGCAACTTTTTATCATCTTCTCTTAACTTTAAAGGAGCTCTCCAAGTTGAATGATTATTAATAAAATTAAATTCCATTCCTGAAGGTTCTAACCTTTTTAAGGTCTCTTCATGAATTAAATTTACATGATAACTTTCTAAAGTATTCTCAACTAATATTTTCCAATTCGCTTTAATGGTTATTTTATTTACATCAATTAACTCTCCAAAAGCACCAGTAATTTCTTCTACTTCAGTGTATAATTCTCCTAAATACTCTTTTAGACTCAGTAAATCATCTGAAACTTTTACAAAAACAAGCGCCCCACAAGTTTCTAATTGATACTCTTTGAGTTTTAAACACACTAACTCTTCTTTGGTGAAATTAAATAATGGCTTTTTAGGAATTCCTTTAGGAATACCTTTTTTATCATAAGCCCACCCATGATAAGGACACATTAATGACCTATTTCCTTTTTCAACAGTTTGAATTATAGAATGCCTGTGAGAACAAACATTCTTAAAAGCCTTAATAACACCTCTAAGATTTTGGACTACAACTGGAACGCCACCAATTTGGGCCGTGATAAAATCATTTTCTTTTAAAAGATCCTGTTTAAAACAAACAAAGTTCCAAGTACTCCCAAAAAGCTCAATTTGTTCACGATTCAGTGTTTTTTCATCAAAATACTCTTTTGGTTTTATTAATGCTTTCATAACGGGAGTTTATTTATATTTCTATTAGGTCATAATTCTTAAAGTTTGAACCTATGGGAATTATACAATTACCCCAGTTTAAACCTGAACCATAACCACTTAAAAGCAATTTATGGTAGATTTTATCTTTTTTTATATCTGTCACCATTAATAGAGGAATTGTTACACCACTTGTATTGCCAAATTTATCAATATTAAGTAAAAGCTTGTCATTTGAAACACCAAGTCTCGATGCAATCTGTTTAATTATAAACCGATTTGATTGATGGAATAAAAAAGCATCTATATCTTCCTTATCTAAATGATTGGTTTTAAATAAATCTTCTATACTTTTTGGAATTTCTCTCAATGTAAAATCAAACACTCTAGGTCCATCCATTGTTAGATGAATTTTTTGGCTTTTATTCCCTGTATTTTCTTCTTTCCAATTGAGTGTTTCTGAATTAAATGGATTTCGATATCCTCCTTCAGGTATTATAATTGCATCGTAATTTTTACCATCAGAGAAAAAGTTAAAATAAGACTTTTCGTTGGATTCAGAATCTCTACTTATAAGTGCAGCTGAACCTGCATCTCCAAATAACATGGTTGTGCTTCGATCGTTTGGAGATAAAATTTTAGACAATGTTTCTGAAACAATCAACAACACTTTACCGTTTTCAATAGAAGATGCTTGGGCATAGGCTAAACTAAGTCCTTGAACAAATCCAGCACAACCTGCATTAATATCTAAACAAAGTGTTTCTTTAGAGAGTCCAAGTCTATCCTGTAAAATATTTGAGGTAAAAGGTATTTTATAATCAGATGTCTGGCTTAAAAAAATTAAAACTTTAATTTCATTCAAATCTTTTTCTGATTCCAAAATTTTTTTTGCGGCCATGAAACCCAAATCAGATGCTGTTGTATTTTCATCAACATATCTCCTTTCTAGAATACCTGTTGTTTTTTCAAACTTGCGCAGCTCTTTTGAATCTAATAAGTAATCAAAATCTGCTCCAGTAATCTTCTTTTTAGGAACACATGCAGCTATTGATTCTATAAAAATTCCTTGAAATTTTTGATTCATAGACTTTTATTTAACTAAATTTTTCTTCTCCAATTCTCTCTATTAACGACTGAAACGTAGTTAATTTATCAATATCTTCTGCATTAAGAGTTACATCAAAAGTATCAGAAACAAAACCAATAAGTATCATTGCACCCATTGAGTCCCATTCATCCAATTCAGAAAATTCAGTTTCTAACGTTACTGCAATTTCCAACTCTAACTCTTCCGCTAACTCATTTATAAACTCTTGTTTTTTCATTTATTTAATTATTATAATGGTTTACTAATTTCTATCATCCCTCCCGACCAAGATAAGCCTACTCCAAAACCAACCAATATTATTTTTTCTTTTTTTGTTATCGATTGAGAATAATTTTTTAATGCTATCGGAATTGTATTTGATACTGTATTACCCGATTCCATTAAATCTATATAAAAATTTTCTTGAGGAATTTTCAATCGCTTTCTCATAAAATTAAGCATAAATGCATTCGCTTGATGAAAAATAAATTGTTGAATACTCTCTCTTTCTAAATTATTTTGTTTTAATAATTCTTCTGCAAATTTAGGGATAATATTTGAGGTAAAATTAAATATCTCTGGACCATCCATATATAAATGGTTATCAGAATATTTATTTCCTGTACCATATTCCTTAATTCCACAAGTACTATCAAATTTAAACTTACTCCCTCCATTTTTGATAATTAACTTATCATATCCTTGACCATCAGTACCAAATAAAAACTCTCCAATTCTATTTTCATCCGATTCAACAATAAGGGTTGCTGTTGCAGCATCTCCAAAAATAGATCTATTGGTTCTATCCTCTGGGTGTATAAATTTCGAGTAAGTTTCAGCCGTAACTAAGACAATTTTTTTGGCTTGATTAGAATTAATCAATGCTTTCGCAAAACTAACCCCATAAGAAAAACCAGAACACCCTAAATTAAAATCAAAAGCTCCAATGTTTTTTCTCAACCCTAGTTTATCTTGTAAAATACAAGCGGTAGTCGGCAAGATATATTCAGGACTTTGAGTGCAATAGAGTAAATAATCAATTTCATTTCTATCTACTCCCGATGCAAAAAGTTTCTCAACTGCCTGAATAGCAATATCTAAACCTGTTTCATTTTCAGCAACAACATATCTTGATTGAATACCGACTTTCTTTTCAAATTTAGAAAAATCATAGTCTAAAAAAATATTTTGCAACTCATTGTTTGTTAGTTTCTTTTTTGGAAACACATATTCAATAGCTTCTATTCGACATCCCATATTTCTTATTTAATATTTTTTTTATTTGCTCAATAATTTTTCTAATATAAAAAGGAATTACTTTGAATCCATTTTTATAAAAACTTCCATAGCAACTAATACAATATTTATTGTCACATTGAATCAAATTTTTATTATTCTTTAATTCTTTTAGAATAACATTTTTTGAATACTCACCATCCATAATGGCACTAAAAGCGTTTCCAACATAACCAAATTCGATAGCTTTATTTAGAATAAGTGGGCCATATAACTTATATCCTCCTCTGGAGCAACCACCAGAATCTTTTAAGGTAAATAATTTCAATACGTTATTTATATCATAATAATAAGTTTGAATAAAACCTTTACCAAAAAAATGATCATTATGCCCCAATAATTCTTGACAATAATGCATCGCCTGTGGAGTATTTTTATTATCTAAAGTACCTATCATCAAAAACTTAGCCTTTCTGCTTATTAGTTCTTTAAAAACACTATAAGCTTTTGAATGTTCATGATGATTTATTAAAATATTTTCGATATCTCCACCAATACCTATAACAGAATTTGTGGGATGCCTGCTTCTGACAGCCTTTTTATTTTTTATTAAAAAATTGGAAAAAGCCCCGTTACTTGTTTTGGAACATCTAGTGAAAATTAAATCTTTTTTTTTATTAAATGACCAAAAAGTTTCTGTGTATGCTGATAAAATAATACTTCCCTTTTCTCCTAGTATTTCAAAAAATATTTCAAGCCAAGTATTAAGAGTTGTAGATCTATTTTTATTAAAAAAACCAACATTCAATGTGTCAATAGTCAGATATAAAACATCACCTTCTTTTATACCTAAATTGATTAAATCATTCTTAATTGATTCTTTAATTATTATAGACATTTTTAATTCTTCTTAAATATCGTTATTCTCGAGTAGCCTGCTGCCGATCTATATTGTACAATTGAATGACAAATATAATAAATTGAATAAACTAAGGAGTATAACTTTATTGAAATAATAAAATCATCATACTTATAACCAATATAGATAGCTAAGAAAGAAAAACTCGTTCTAAAGAATTGTAAAATAGTATCAATTTGCTGACTCTTATTAAAAACTATAGTATAAGCTAAAGGTGTTGATAAAAATTGAAAAAAAATTGAAAAAGACAAGTATTTTGTTATCGTTCCTGCAATTAACCATTCCTTACCAAAAACAAAACTAAAAAACCACTCACTTAACAAGAATAATCCTCCGAAAAAAACAAAACCAATAACAACTAAACGCTTAAAGGTAGCCACAAATGTATGTTTACAATTGCCAAACTTTTGAAAATCTTCTGAAGCCTTTTGGCGATAAACTTCACCAATAACTTGTCCCAATAAAGCAATAGTACTACCTATAATTCTCTCTGAAAGAGCATAAAAGCCAGTAACTACTAATCCAAAATAAGATGTAAATAAAATTGTTGGTAAATTTACCGCAATTTTTTCCAAAAAGGTTGAAAGCATTAAAAACTGAGGGTATTCTTTATACTTCAGTATTATTACTTTAGCCTTTTTTTTTGTAAAATTAAAATTCTTAAACGAAATATATCTTTTTAGATATATTATGTTCAAAAATTGCCCTAATAAAGTACCTGCTATTAATCCATTAAACTTAAGAAAGTTTACAAATCCAACAAATAATGAAGTTATAGTAATTGTCGAACTTGAAACCACTCTTGAAACTCCCCTTTCTTTAAATAATTTTTTTCGATTAAGCCAATAATAAAGCACTGAAACAGTTGATATTAAAAGTACAGAAATTGGGACCAAATAAAGCCAATTCCCAATTCTAGAGTTCCCTAAGACACTTGTAATTTGTGCATTAAAAAAAACAATTATAATAAAAAGAAAAGTTGAAAATATTAAAGCAAGAAATAAAGAAATATAAACCAAAAATTTAGCTTCATAATCATGCTTAGGCTGCAAAATTGCTAAATCAAATCTCCCGGTAGCAAATACAGAAACTGCCATTGTTACAGCAGTATAAAGTCCTAAAAGGCCAAAATCTTCAGGAGAATAAATACGAGTTAAAATCGGGCTTAATAAGATTGGAATTATTTGCGCTACAGCAACACCTGAAATTAAAGTCAGTATATTCTTTACAAATTCTGATTTAATAATCCTTACCTTTAAATTCATTTTTTATTAAACTATTGAAACGGATGATTTACGGTTTCTATTTTTGCAAAAGGGTGAAATTCACCTTTTAACCCTATTGGTGTTGCATTACGGATATCATGTACAATCTCTATGGCTTGTCTTGCATCTTCCAAACTAAAACCATTTCCATCTAACACACCTTCATACACTCGGGTATGCAAATCAGTGAACCCCCCACTAAATTCTAGTTCTTCACCTTCTATGGTAATAGAACGATAGGTTCGTTGACCAATTGCTTTAATTTCTTCTGGGATAACATCATAGTTGATTGATAAAAACCAACGTACGCGTGCACGTTCAAATTCTAAATAACCAGCAGATCTATCATGTGTTTGCACATGTACAACATTTTGTTTTACATCTCCAAAAATCCATGATAACATATCATAAAAATGCACGCCAATGTTTGTTGCTATACCTCCAGACTTACTAAAATCACCTTTCCAAGAAGTGTAGTACCAATTTCCCCTAGATGTCAAATACGTTAAATCAACATCAAAAACTTTGTCTTTCGGAGCTGCCTCTACCTTCTTTTTTAAATCAATAATACTTTGGTGTAAACGCAATTGTAAAATATTCCATACCCGCTTTCCCGATTCTTGCTCCATCTTTTGAAGAGCATCTAAATTCCAAGGATTTAACACCAATGGTTTTTCACAAATAGCATCAGCACCTCTTCGCAAAGCCATACGGATATGGGAATCGTGTAAATAATTAGGTGTACAGATACTTACATAATCTAATTCTATACCTTTATCATATTTTAATTTTTCTAAATGTCTATCAAACCTTTCAGGTTCTACAAAAAAATCAGCATCTGGAAAATAACTATCCATAATACCCACACTATCAAAACGATCTAGGGCTGCAATTAATTCGTTATTTGTATCTTTAATTGCTTTTAAATGTCTTGGGGCAATATAACCTGCTGCACCAATCAATGCGAAGTTCTTCATCTTTTTATAATAATTTAATTAATTCTTCGACTATATATTTTTGTTCCACATCAAGTAAATATGGATTCATAGGTAAACTTATGATTTCTGCAGACACCTGTTCCGAAATTGGAAAATCTCCAATTTTATACCCAAGATATAAAAAACATTGTTGCAAATGTAAGGGTTTTGGATAATGTACTGCTGTAGGAATTCCTTTTTCTTTTAATTTAGACTGTACAAGGTCTCTATCTAAAACTCTTATGGAATATTGTGCCCAAACCGAAGTACAATTTTCTGCAACAAATGGTGTAGATACTTTACCTTCCAATAGAGTAGAATACCTGTCTGCAGCTTGTTGTCTTCTTTTAATATTATTTTTATAATGCTCCATTTTTACGTTTAAAATTGCTGCTTGTAAAGTATCTAAACGACCTCCCATTCCGATATATTGATGATAATATCTTTGTGATTGTCCGTGAATACGCATACTAATCATTTTATTTGCTAAAGCAGCATCATTCGTAAAGACAGCTCCTCCATCTCCAAAGCATCCCAACGGTTTTGCAGGAAAAAAACTTGTAGTACCAATAGTAGACACATTACAACTTTTCTTCCCTTTATAAGTAGCACCAAAACTTTGTGCTCCATCTTCAATAACTGCTAAATTATATTTCTGAGCAATAGCATTAATAGGATCCATATCAGGCATTTGTCCATACAAAGATACAGGTATAATAGCCTTGGTTTTATTTGTTATTTTTGCTTCAATTTTAGAAGCATCAATATTGTAAGTTTGTTCATCTATATCAACAAAAACTGGAATTGCCTTTAAAAACGCTATGGTTTCTGCTGTGGCAATAAATGTAAAAGGTGTCGTAATAATTTCATCTCCAGGTTGTATTTCCAGAGCCATCATTGCTAAAAGCAATGCATCAGTACCATTAGAACAAGTAATGGCATGTTCGGCTTCAGTAAAATTAGCTAGCTTTTCTTCCAAATTAAAAACTGCTTCTCCCATAATAAATGAAGAATTATCAATAACATTTTTTATAGCAATATCAATCTCCTCTTTTTGCTCTTGATAGGCTAGTTTTAAATTAGCAAAATCGATTTTCATATATTTAATTTATTCTTTTAACTTGATTGTTTTCTATTATATATTCCTGTCCACTCTCTTTGCAGCTAGCCTTGTTGTTCATGTCAAAATGCAATCGATGTCCATATTCACTAACCCAACCTATTTGTTTGGAAGGATTTCCTACCACAAGACCATAATTGGGTATTTCTTTAGTTACTACAGCTCCAGCACCAATAAATGCATATTCTCCAATATCATTTCCACAAACAATGGTAGCATTAGCACCTATACTTGCACCCTTTTTAACTAATGTACTTAAGTATTCATTTTTCCGATTTACGGCACTTCTAGGATTAATCACATTCGTAAAAACCATAGAAGGTCCTAAGAAAACATCATCTTCACAATTAACACCAGAATAAATTGAAACGTTATTTTGTACTTTTACATTGTTTCCTAAAGTTACACCTGGAGAAACAACCACATTCTGTCCAATATTACAATTCTCACCAATGCTACAGTTAGACATTATATGACTAAAATACCAAATTTTAGTTCCTTTTTGTATAATTGCCCCCTCATCTATCTCGGCTGTTTGATGTGCAAAAAAAGCTTTTTCCATAAATTATTTTTTTCCTATTTGATAATACTCAAATTCCATTTCTTTTAAATCAAAGGCATTGTATTGATTTCTGCCGTCAAAAATTATATACCTTTTTAACTGCTTTTTTATTTCAGAGAAATCTGGAGAACGAAATTCTTTCCACTCTGTTAATAAAATCAATGCATCTCCTCTTTGTAAAGCTTCGTATTTAGAATCGAAATATTCAATATTATTTACATTCTTTAAATAAAACTCTTGAGCTTCTTTCATCGCCTTAGGATCATAAGCTCTAATTTTTGCACCTCTTTTAACTAATTCATTTATAATATAAATCGCTGGAGAATCTCTCATATCATCTGTTTCTGGCTTAAAAGATAAACCCCAAATTGTAAAAATATGATCTTCTAAATTTTCCCCAAACCTATTAATAATCTTTTCTAAAAAATAAATCTTTTGTTGCTCATTCACTTCATTTACCGCAGAAATTAATTGTAGATGAAACCCTTTATCATTCCCTAATTTAATTAGAGCAGCAATGTCTTTTGGGAAACAAGTTCCACCATAGCCAACTCCAGGATAAATAAAATGATAACCAATTCTTTTATCTGAACCAATTCCAATTCTGACGTTATTGATATCAGCACCTACTTTTTCACAAATATTAGCCATTTCATTCATAAATGAAATTTTAGTTGCCAACATAGCATTTGCTGCATATTTTGTCATTTCTGAAGAAAGGACGTCCATTGTAATAAAACGATCATGAGTTCTAAAAAAGGGCGCATACAACTGCTTCATTTTGGAAAAAGAATCGATAGTGTCTGCTCCAATAATAATTCTATCTGGCTTCATAAAATCTTCTATTGCTGATCCTTCTTTTAAAAATTCAGGATTAGAAACCACATCAATCTCTAAATCTAGTTTCCTCAAACTCAGCTCTACATTAATTAATTCTTTGATTTTATATGTAGTACCTACTGGAACAGTAGATTTAGTAACGACTAAACTTTTATGGATAATATGCTTTCCGATACTTTTTACGACTGAAAAAACAGCATCTAAATTAGCCGAACCATCAGAATCCATTGGTGTGCCAACAGCTATAAAAACAACTTCACAGTCACAAATACCATTCTTAATTGAATCTGTAAAAAATAAATTTTTACTTTTTATATTTTTGATAAGCAATTCATTGAGCCCAGGTTCATAAATAGGTGAAATGCCTTTTTGTAATTTGGTTAGTTTATTTATATCAATATCTATACAGTTTACAGTATTTCCCATTTCAGAAAAACAAACGGCAGCAACAAGACCAACATAACCTGTACCAATAATAGCAACTTTCATTTTTATATTAAATTTTATTTATCAGATTAATAATGAATATTCTGCTAAAAATAAATACTACACTTATAAAAAAACCTAGGAGTATCCAACCTATAAAAACTGAAAAACGTTTAGGTTCAGATTTTTCTAAAGGAACTGAAACAGGCTTGATAACTGTGAATACCGGAGTATCTTGTTTAACCTGAAGTTGCTGTTTTTCGAGTTGCTTTGCCAACTCAGCATAAACCCCATAAGCTAAATCATAATCTGATTTTAATTGCTCCAAATTAGTTTGTGCCCGAGCCGAGTTAACATTTTGATTTTTATCTCTGTAATCTGCTAATGTTTTTTGAGCTTCTTTAAAGGTTTTTTCCTTTTCTAAATAACGATCATTAATAAAATCGAGCTGAGATTTTGACTTTTTAATTTTGAAGTTAATGATGTATTTTTGTAATAAATTTTGACATACACTTGTTATTTCAGCTGCTGAAATTGCACTCGGCATTAATGCCGATATTTTAATATAGCCCTCTTTCTCATATACATTTAAATTAATCTGTTTATTAATATTTTCAATTAATATTTTCTCAACATTTGTAATTCTAATTAATGTAGAGTCTAAAGTAAAATTATTTGCTTTTTTATCCTTACTACTAATTGCCGTGATAATAACTCCAGGAAGTCCGAGTGTATACTTTTCTAAGGTTTTTAATAAACCTGGTTTATAAACTTCTGTATAGTATTCAAAATAACTAATTTTATCAGAACCTTCTGAAAACTGTATTGGTGTATGCAATAACTCTTTTTGAAAAGGGATACTATTTAATATTTGGGGATAAAGTTTGGGGGTTATACCAGATTCACCACTCATATTCCCAAGGTCAATGCCAGCCATTGCTGCCAAACCACCCAAATTACCTCCAACGCTTGCTTTTTCATTTGTTTGGGGAACCATTGTTGTATATGCTGAGTATTGATTTTCGGTAAAAATGGCTGCAAAAAGTCCCAATAATGCAAAAAGAATAACAATACGTATTACAATTTTTTTATTTTTCCATAAAATTCTAAGAAAATCTAATGGGTCTATTAAGTTACTATCATTTGATGATTCTTTCATTTTTATTTATCTTTTACTAAAAATTTAAAATAGAAATTTATTAATTAGATAAGGTTTTAATCAAAATACCTAAAGTACCAATGCTCGTAGTAATTCCTAAAATTTCTTGAGTAGACATTTTTTGACTTTCTGCTTTAGTTGGTACAAATATGACAGCACCTGGCTCAAGTTTAGGATAACTTTTGAAAAACAAAAAATTTTTTACGGTTTTGATATCTCCATTGCTATACAAAACAAATATTTTATTTCTCTTCGCTTTTTGAGAATATCCTCCAGAATTACTAATGTAATTTTTAAGACTTTTCCCAGGTTTAAATTGAACAAGCGATGGAGACAATACTTCTCCTCTTACCTCAACAGTTTGCTTTTCTGAAGGAATCAACAATTCGTCACCCTCTTCTAAAAACAAATCAATATCTGAACCTGCTCCTCCTTTATTTATAATCTTATCAAGGTCTATACCTATTTTAAAACCATCTTTTTTCTCAATCAATTTATCGCTCTTTGTAATGGAGTCTTTCGCATTAATTTCTTGTAATAACTCTAGCTGTTTTTTGTCAGATTCATTATTTTTTTTTCGAATCAATGTCGCTCCTTTTAAATAGGCATAAATCGTAACTCCACCAGCTCTGTATACAAGATCAGAAATACGTTCATTTTTATCAGATAGCACATAATTTCCTTGATATTTAACCTCTCCCTTTACAACAACCGTTTTTTGAGCTACATATCCTTTTAAATAACGGACATTAATAATATCAAAGGGCTCTAAATGAAAAGGATTTCCATTATTTAATTCTAAATTCTTCTCAGATGAGATTGTAAAATTTTCACTCAAGGTTTTAAAACTACCATCTTTTAATCGTCTCGAGATGCTGACAACATTTGCATCAGCACCTTCAGTTAATCCACCAGACATAGCAATTAAATCTTCAATTTGTAAATTATTTACAAATTCAAAAGTTTGTGGTTTATTCACCGCTCCTTGTATTGTAATTGTTTGCTTCTCCCTCAATTCATCCTTGTTAAAAATACGAATTTTATCTTTTGCTTGTAAAACCTCGTTACTTTTACCACTTAAAATATCGCTTACAGAAAAAGCAATATTAATTTTATTTGTATCATCTTTAGATCGAACTATCAAACCCCTAGACATAAAAGCTTCCTCAGTAATTCCTTCTGCTTTTTCTAATAAGCTTTTCAAGGTCATCCCATCAGTTAGTTCATAATTTCCAGGTCTAAAAACTGCGCCCTCTAAAACTATTCTATTGGAATATTTATCAACAATTTCCTCTACAATCAATTGATCTCCTCCATGTATAAAGAAATTTTTAGCATTCTCTAGTTCTACTTCTTTTACTTCACGCTGTTTTCCATTAACTCTTTCTATGACTAACAACTCTGTATAGGCTTCTGGAGTAAATCCTCCAAAGAAATTCATTAAATTCTCAAGATTTTCTTGATCTTTTAATTCATAGATTCCGGGTCTCTTGACGGCTCCTTTTACTGTTACTAAATTTTTATATGGCCCAATCAATAGTACATCTTGATCCTGTAATTTTAAATTACCTTCTTGTGATCCTGTCAATAAATACTTGTAAATATCAAAATTTGCAATGGTCTTTCCATTTCTAACCAATTTCACATCTCTAAAAGTACCTTTCTTAGTAGGACCTCCAGAAGCATATAATGCATTTAGAACTGTGGATAAAGAAACCAAAGAGTAAGTCCCAGGAACCTTTACTTCTCCAATAATATTCACTTGTACTGTTCTTATTTTTGACAGCGTTACATTAGTATGTATTTTATTGTAACTATTGTTTGAAGCACCAATCCCTCCGTGTTTCTTCTTGAGTTTTGAAATTATTTTTTCACTTGCCTTACCGAGAGTTAATCCACTAACATAGACAAGTCCAATACCCTCAAATTTAACCGCTCCTTGGGAATTAATTGTTGACTCATATGTTACTTCTGTAGCTCCCCACAAATCTATCACTAAACTATCTCCAGGTCCTAATTGATAATTTTGAGGCACAGCAACATTAATATTAGGCGTGAAACTAATATTCGGATTATTAAAAAAATCATAGCCAAACAACAAATCCTCATTTTCTGTAAAATCAGATTTATTTTCTTTACCATTCAACCCAAAAATATCAATTTTATCACTGACTTCAAGATTGTTAGTTCCTTCTTTACCTTTTATGTTTTTTTTAGTTATGTCAGTTGGTAAATCTTGCACACGTCTTTTAAATTCAGACATCTGTGAGGTTGAAACTCCTTGTACTTTGGCCAAAGTTTCTAATTGGGCCATAGAATAACCCTTGCTCTGTATTGATTGCCAATAAGTAGCAATTTGTTCATCTGTTAAATCACTTATGTTTGCCTTTTTTAATTGACTCATATCTTGAGCAAAGATACCTGTAGTCAAAGTAATAAAAAGAATTAATACTATACGTGTAATTTTATTTTTCATCTGTTAATATGGTAGTAAAATGGTGTTTATAAATTAAGCTCTTAAAATTATTTTGATTTATATTGTTATAATTTGATTTCAAAATAACAAAAATATGGTAGCAATGTTTTTTTTAAGTTTCAAATGTACTAATATTAATTAAAAAAACAATTCCATATATAGCTGATTTAAATACAATTATAATGCTGTGACAACTAGTTCTCTTTGTCAAATTTGATGGAAAAATTATTAACACAAAATTAAAAAAAGTTAACATATAACCTGCTTAGAAAAAACGGATTGTTATTATAACAAAAAAAAATCCTCACAATTGTCATTAAAACATTATATCTAAATTGATTTTTCGTTAAATACTTTAAACAAAATACTCGTCAAGATCAAGCAATTTTAAATTATAACGTTTTGTTTTTGACATTTACTGGTAAAATATTCTTTACATCGTAGACCACAGACGTTTCTTTCTTGAGAACTTCTAAATCTAAATTTAGAAATTCATGATGAGAAACTGTTAAAATGATGGCATCAAATTTTTTACTCGGAACTTCCCTAACAGAATCTAGATTATACTCATGCTTAACTTCTTTTATATCCGCCCAAGGATCATAGATAGTAATATTTGTATTATATTCTTTTAATGCAGATACTACGTCAACAACTTTTGTATTACGTACATCTGGGCAATTTTCTTTAAAAGTGATCCCTAAAATTAAAATTTCAGCATCTTTAATTTTAACATCTTTATGAATCATTGTTTTTATAACCTCAGCAGCAACATAACTACCCATACTGTCATTCACTCTTCGACCAGCTAAAATAATCTCAGGGTTATATCCGTATTCTTGAGCCTTTTGAGCAAGGTAATAAGGATCAACACCTATACAATGTCCCCCAACCAAACCCGGTTTAAAAGGTAAAAAATTCCATTTAGTCCCTGCAGCCTCCAATACATCATGTGTGTTGATGTCCATTAAATTAAATATTTTGGCAAGTTCATTTACAAAAGCAATATTGATATCTCGTTGAGAATTCTCAATCACTTTTGCAGCTTCAGCAACTTTGATTGTCGGTGCTAAATGAGTTCCTGCCGTTATAACAGAATTGTACAAAGCATCTACCTTTAAACCAATTTCTGGGGTTGACCCAGAAGTTACTTTTAAAATCTTTTCTACAGTGTGTTCTTTGTCTCCTGGATTAATTCGTTCTGGTGAATAGCCTGCAAAAAAATCTTTATTGAATTTTAAACCAGATATTTTTTCCAAAACAGGAATACATTCTTCTTCAGTTGCACCTGGATACACTGTTGATTCATAAATCACAATATCACCTTTAGAAAGTACTCTTCCTACTGTTTCACTAGCTTTTATTAACGGCGTTAAAACAGGGCGATTATTTTTATCAACTGGTGTTGGAACCGTTACTATATAATAATTGCAATCAGCAATATCATTAATATTGGCAGAACAATACAAACCATCACTATCTGAAACATTATCAACTAAAACAGCTTGTAAAGTTTCATCAGAAACTTCTAGAGTACTATCTGTTCCGGTCATTAACCCTTCTACTCTATCTTTATTTATATCAAAACCTACTACAGCATATTTTGTAGCAAATAATCTTGCTAAAGGCAACCCAACATAGCCTAAACCTATAATCGAAATCTTTGGTTGGTTCATTTTTTATTTCTTTACGATTTACCCCAATACCACTTTACAGCTTCTTTTAAACCTTGCTGAAGTGAGTATTGAGGGTTATAATTTAAATTTTTAATTGCTTTTTCTATACTTGCCTGTGAATGAGAAATATCTCCAACCCTATTGGGTCCAAATATTATTTCTACATCGTTTATACTTTTATCAAACTCTGTTAAATACTTTTTCAAATACCTTACTAAATCATTAAGTGAAATACGATCTCCATAAGCGATATTATACACCGTATTAAGCGCTTCATTAATTTCAGTAGTTAAACATAAGATATTAGCTTGTATAACGTTATCTATATATGTGAAATCTCTGGAATAGGTGCCATCTCCATTAATCACTGGGGATTCACCTTTCATTAACTGACTTACAAATTTTGGAATTACAGCAGCATAAGCACCATTTGGATCTTGTCTCCTTCCAAAAACATTAAAATATCGCAAACCTATTGTCTCTAATCCATAGGTTTTAGAAAAGACATCTGCATACAACTCATTAACATATTTAGTTATAGCGTATGGAGACAAGGGCTTACCTATAACATCTTCTACCTTAGGCATTGAAGTTGAATCACCATAAGTTGAAGAACTTGCCGCATATACAAAACGCTTCACTCCGGCATCCCTAGAAGCAACTAACATATTTAAAAAGCCACCTACATTAACGTCATTTGATGTGATAGGGTCTTTGATTGACCTAGGCACAGAACCGAGAGCCGCTTGATGCAATACATAATCAACTCCTTGTACAGCCTTTTTACAGGTTTCAATATCTCTAATATCACCTTCTATAAATAAAAATTTTGGATGATCTTGAAAATCAATTAAATTTTCACTTTTTCCTGTAGAGAGATTGTCTAAACAAACAACATTATTATTAAGATTCAATAATGCTTCACATAGATTAGAGCCAATAAAACCACCACCACCAGTAACTAAAATCGTTTTGTTTATTAATTTTGGAGTATCCATGTAGAATATTAAAAATATTTCTTTTTCAGCTCACGAAAATACGAAAAAGATTTACTAAACTACAACTATCTTAAAAAAAATAAAAGAGGACTACTTCTTCACATACAGATATTCTTATAGAAGAAAAAATTATTTAGCTAGTAAAAATATTTAATCAAGAATAGCAGATCTTATGTTTTAATATTTAAAACCATTTTAACTCATTTTATCCTTATGCACAAAGCTTAATAACTTTTTCTTCTATAACAATATTTATGCATCTGAGAATTAGAAACGACCTACCCCTTAACTAACTCACAGATAAATAGTTAACTACTTACAACAACTTTCAGGCATGGTAGTATATAAAAAAACTTTACATTTTTCTTAGAGTGTTGCTCTGACTCAGGTTTTTGAAAATTCATTAATAGTTATAAAACGGAAATCGCTTTGCTCTTCCTAACGTGTTGCTATGAAGGAGGTTTGTAAGGAACGATACGGGGTACTTGATGGTGACGCTTTGCTTTGAGTGACGGATTCGGGTGGAAAGATTCTGGGTGCAGGATGCGGGGTGCTTGAAGGAGACGCTTTGCTGTCCTTCAAGGAAGGATTCGGGGAGGCTCGGAAATCGCTTTGCTCTTCCTCGGGGGGGGAACGGATGCGGGCGGCAGGATGCGCTTGGGCGAGCAAGGCGCTTTGCTGTTGATCGGGGAGCAGGATTCGCGTGTTCGAAGGAGGCGCTTCGCTGTCCTTCGAGGACGGATTCGAGGAAAACGAGCAAGGCGCTTCGCTGTTGCTCGGGAGTAGGGATTCACTCCTTCCTTCGTCAGTCGTGCATCCCTTGGAGACCACGGCTGCAATTACAATCCTGATGCAAACTTGCCTGCCGTAGGCAGGTACAATCCTGCAGAGCTGGTCGCTCTGCTTGGATTTTTTTGTCCCAAAATGCCAGCATGCCCCTACAAACAGATACAATCAAAAAAAGGAATTCACTCCCTCCTTCGTCAGTAGTGCCTGCCGGCCGCAGGCGGGCATCCCTTGAAGTCCGCTGATGCAAATACAATCCTTCATGCACTAAGGTGCATTGGATTTTTGCTTTAAAAAAAAACTGGAATACATTCCGCTTTTTTTTAAAGCAAAAATCCTGATGAATCGAAATTCATCAGGATTGTGAGTGATGTGGGCAATGAGGGATTCGAACCCCCGACCCCCTCGGTGTAAACGAGGTGCTCTGAACCAACTGAGCTAATTGCCCTTAAGCGGTTGCAAATATAATATACTTTTTGCTTCTAACAATAATTTTTTATTTTTTATTTATAAAACTTCAGCAACAACAAATGTACTACCTCCAACATAGATAAAATCATCAGGTTTAGCCATTGATAAGGCTTCTGAATACGCAGTCTTAACACTCTCAAAAACAGCGCCTTCTAAATGGTAGTTTTGAGCTTCTTTTTGAAGCTCATTAGCAGACATTCCTCTAGGAATATTAGGTTTACAAAAATAATAACGTGCGTTTTTAGGAAATAACGGAAGCACTTCATTTAGTTTTTTATCAGAAACAACGCCTAAAACAATATGCAAAACGGCATAAGGTTCTTTAGCCAGTTGTTGCAGGGTTAGTTGCAAACCATCTTTATTATGTGCTGTATCACAAACAACTTTTGGACTTCCCTGTAATACCTGCCATCTTCCTAAGAGTTTTGTATTTTCTACAACCTTTAGCAATCCTTTAGCAATATGATTATCTGTGACTAGAAAACCAGATAATTGTTTTATCGCAGCAACAGCTGTTTTACTGTTCTTTTTTTGGTATTCACCCAGCAAATCGGTTGCGTATTCAGTCGGATTATCAGAAGCAAAATGAATAGGTGATTGCATTGATTGTGCTTTTTCTAAAAAAACAGCCTCAACCTCAGTTTGACGCTCTCCAATCACTACAGGAACATCTTTCTTTATGATTCCTGCTTTTTCACCAGCAATCTCTACTAAGCTTTCACCTAAAAATTGTGTGTGATCCAAACCAATATTGGTAATTACTGAAACCTCTGGTCTTATAATGTTTGTAGAATCCAATCGCCCGCCCAAGCCAACTTCTATCACGGCAACATCAACTGCTTCTTGTGCAAAAAAATGGAAAGCCATGCCAACAGTCATCTCAAAAAAAGAAAGACCTTGCTGTTCTAAAAAAGTTTTGTTTTTTTGAATAAAATTAAGCACTTTTTCTTCAGAAATCTCGGTTCCATTAATTTTGATGCGCTCCGTAAAACTTTTTAAATGTGGCGAAGTATACAAACCTACCTTATATCCTGCTTCTTGTAAAACTGAAGCAATCATATGACTGGCAGAGCCCTTACCATTTGTGCCACCAACGTGAATAGATTTAAACTGACGTTCAGGAAATCCTAATTCTATTGAAAGTGCAAGAGTAATGCTCAAGTCTTTTTTAAAAGCAACAGCTCCTTGACGTTGAAACATCGGCAATTGAGCAAACATCCAATCCAAGGCTTCCTGATAAGTCAATTGTTTCATAAATATATTCGAAAAAAAAGTAGTGTTTGGATTCTTAAATAAAAAAAAATCGCTGTATTATTTAGCTAAAGAAAACTTGTAAATAATAGTTCCTGTTTGTTTGATTGGAGCATTATTATCAGGGTTCCATGTAGTTCTTAAGGCAGCTTCTTTAGCAGGTTTCAATAAACACTCCGCGGTATTTGTGGTACCTTTAACTCCTGCGATTGCTTTAATTACTTTACCTGTTCTATCAACCTCGATACTAACAACAACAATTCCCTCTTCATTACATTCAGGTTTTTCTATGGGCTTAGACAAAGCATTTCTTCCGGATAAATTGTAATTGCTATCACCATCGTCACCGTTGTTCCCATAATATTTGGTAGATTTTGGATCGCCTTTTAAATCTCCTTTTACTCCAGTATTATCAGAATCTCCCTCGTTTTTTGGTTTCCCATCATTTGAGTTCCCCTTCAATAGATTGTTTAAAGCATCTTGAGTTTCCTTTGATGGTTTTGGCTTTTCAACTTCCTCAGTTTTTTCTATAACCGTGGCATCTTTGGTCTCTTGTGTAACCAGCTCATCAGTTGTGGTCTCTTTTGGTGTATCAACAACTTCCTTAGGCGTTTCTGTTTGTTTTTCTACAGGTTGTTTTTGTATCGGTTGATTTTTGGTGTTTTCAACTGGGTCTCCACTACCTACATTTGCATCTCCAAAATTAATAGCCAGGCCGTATTCTTCTGGTGGATCTAAATACCTTAAGCCATAATTAAAGACAGCAAACAAAATCATCAAAAGCAAAGCACTTGTGATGACCGCAGATTTTCGTTGGTGTTTGGTCTTTAAAATTGTCATATTAATTTGCTTTTACGGCTAAAATCATCTTTAATTTGTTCCTATTTGCAATGTCAATAATTTTCATAACATTTTTATAAGGCACATCTTTATCTCCTCTAATCACCACTGTCTTAGCCTTATCAGAACCTACTTGTTTTAACAACTCTGTCTCTAAATTACCTTCACTAACCTTTGTCTTATCGATATAATACAACGATTGATTTGTTATGGTTACAGCAACAGATTTTTTATTTTCAGTAGTTCCTCCAGCCTTTGGTAGTAATACATCAATTGCACTTACCGTAACCAAAGTAGAAGTGAGCATAAAAAAGATCAACAATAAAAACACGATGTCTGTCATAGACGACATGTTAAAATTGGGATTTACTTTATTTCTTCCTCTTAAATTCATATTATATTTTCAAAGATTTAAAAGATCTTTTAGATTTTATACTTTCGATTATCAAACTCACCTAAGCTGGGTCATTTAATAAATCTAAAAACTCAACAGACTTTGCTTCCATCTGGTAAACAACCTTATCTGTTCTTACTACCAAATGATTGTAAGTAACATAGGCTATAATCCCGACAATCAAGCCAGCTACTGTAGTTGTCATTGCGGTATACAAGCCATCAGACAACAACTTGATATCAATTTGACCTCCTGAGTTGGCTATTTCATGTATGGCAACAATCATACCAATTACAGTCCCTAAAAACCCAATCATTGGAGCTGCTCCGGCTATAGTAGCCAAAACACTAACATTTCTTTCTAATTTATAAACTTCCAATTTTCCTGAGTTCTCAATCGCTTTATTAATATCATCCAAAGGTTTTCCAATTCTTGAAATTCCTTTACCAATCAATCGAGATGTTGGAGAATCAGTAACATTACACAATTCAGTCGCAGCCTCTAACTTTCCATCAGACACAAAATCTTTAATCTGATTCATGAAATTCTCATCAACTTTAGCGGCAGCTTTAATAGCAAAAAATCGCTCAAAATAAATATACAAAGCAATCGCTAACAACACAAAAAGCAAAGCAATGATCATAAGACCACCCGTACCACTTTCCATGATTAGCTTATATATCGACAATGTTTTTTCATCAGATACCGCCGTTATTCCGTCTAAATTTTCTTGTATAAACAACATCATTTTATTTAAGTATAAGTTTATGTAAATGTAAGGTTTTATGTTTCTAAAAAATTGTTAAAAAAAAGCTCGAGTTGTTCTCGAGCTTTTTTATTTAAAATAATGATCTCATAATCATAAAAGCAAACGAGCCAACCAAGAATCCAATCATTGCTAGCCAAGATATTTTTTTCAGATACCAAAAGAAATCGATTTTCTCCATTCCCATTGCTACAACTCCTGCTGCAGATCCTATTATTAACATACTTCCTCCAGTACCAGCAGAAAAAGCAATAAAGTGCCAAAGTTCATCATCAATTGGCTGAGAGAACATACCTAAACTTGCCGCAACTAAAGGTACATTGTCTATCACTGCAGATCCAATACCTAATAATAAAACAACTAAATCTGAAACTCCTTCACCATGAAGTTCTGTTCCCATCATAGGGACTGTCTCTTTTAGAGTTGTTGCAAAATTAAATAGTATACCCAAAGATTCTAAAGCAGCAACTGCCATTAAAATTCCTAAGAAGAACAAAATACTAGGCATTTCAATCTTAGAAAGTGAATGATGCACTGGGCTATGGTGCGCATTACTATCAGACTCTGCGCTGTTAAAATCAGTTAATGAAAACTTGGTTCTACTATAGATTTCTGCGAAAGTTGCCACCACTGCCAAAGAAAGCATCATACCAACATAAGGAGGCAAGTGAGTTACTGTTTTAAAAATAGGCACAAAAACAATAGCACCTAAACCTAAATACAGCATTATTGCACTGTATTTGCTTTTTGGCTTCTCTTCATCGGTTGTTTCATCAGTATCAATATTTCCTTTAAATGCAGGTAAAAAACTTGCGATTAGAGAAGGAACTATCATACACAATAATGATGGAATTAATAAGTATTCTATAAGCTTACCAGCAGTCACCTTTTTACCAATCCAAAGCATGGTTGTGGTAACATCTCCAATTGGAGACCAAGCACCACCTGCATTTGCAGCTACAATGATTAATCCTGCAAACCAAATTCGATCTTCTCGTTTATGGATAATTTTCTGCAAAATAGAAATCAATACAATTGTTGCTGTTAAATTGTCAATAATTGCAGACAAAATAAATGCTAAGAATGAAAAAATCCATAAGATTCTTCTTTTACTCTTTGTTTTTATAAAGCTTTTAATGGTAGAAAAACCATCAAAATAATCAATAATCTCTACAATAGTCATTGCCCCTAGTAAGAAGACAAGAATTTCAGCTGTTTTACCCAGATGATGTAATAGTGTTTCTTCTAGTATATGCACCTTGTCTTCAGCAACTAATGAAGAAAAATTATCTACTAATGCATGTTTAGCTGAATCAAACCAAGTAGGAAACTGGTCGACATTTAACGCAACTAATGCCCAACAGACTGCCATCATAGCTAGTGCTGGTATTAATTTATCTATTTTTAAATTGTGCTCTAATGTAATAGCTAGATACCCTATTACAAAAACGGAAATGATAATCGACTCCATCATAATTATTATTTGTTAAATTAATTCTTTTAAGGCTATTTCAAAAGCTGTTTCGCTAATTCTTGTTTTTGACGCACTTCTTGTAAAAGTTTTTTGAAGGGCTTTTTTAATGGTATTTGAAGTATCTTCAAAAATAGCCTCATCCGTCATCTCTACTCTTCTCTCCATAAAATAAGCAAATACTCTCGCCATTCCACAGTTTGAAATGAAATCAGGGATTAAACTTACCTTTTTATCGGTATCTTCCATAATAGAACCAAAGAAAATTTCTTGATCGGCAAAAGGCACATTTGCTCCACAAGAAATCACTTCCAAACCAGAAGCAATCATTTGGTTAATCTGTTCTTGTTGAACCAATCTTGAAGCTGCACATGGAGCAAAAATTTCACAATTTAAATTCCAAATTGTACTGTTAATCTCCTCAAAAGGGATCATGTTATCAGCCACTAAGGTATTCCCATCTTTGTTTAAAAAGAATTGTTTAATTTCATCAAAAGTAAATCCTTCTTCTTTTACAACTCCTCCATTTCTATCAATAATTCCCACAACCTTTGCTCCCATTTGAGCTAAATAATAGGCAGCTGCAGATCCTACATTTCCAAAACCTTGAACTACGGCTTTTTTACCCACCACAGATCCACCATAAATATCATAATAATGACGAACTGCTTCAGCAACACCAAAACCGGTGATCATATCAGCAACTGTATATTTCCTTAAGACATCAGGAGAAAAGTTACTGTTTTCTAACACCTTAATCACTCCGTGTCTCAATTGTCCAATTCTGTTTATCTTATCAGCTTCAGTCGGCTTAAAATGACCATTAAAGACGCCTTCTTGCGGGTGCCAAACACCACAATCTTCTGTCATTGGAATCACCTCGTGAATTTCATCAACATTAAGATCTCCCCCAGTTCCGTAATAGTTTTTAAGTAAAGGTGCGACTGCTTTATACCAACGTTCCAAAACTCCTTTTTTACGAGGATCTTGTGGGTCAAAGTTGATTCCTGATTTTGCTCCTCCAATAGCTGGACCAGATACGGTAAACTTAACCTCCATCGTTTTGGCCAAAGACATTACTTCGTACATGTCTAGTCCTTTTCTCATTCTTGTTCCTCCACCAGCAGCTCCACCTCTTAATGAGTTGATCACTGTCCAACCTTCGGCTTCTGTTTCAGAATCTTTCCAATTAAATACTATTTCTGGTTTTTTATTTTCGTATATCTTAAGTAAATCTTTCATGCTAAATTTTATAATTTTATTAGGTGTTCTATTTTTTTCTAAGTCTCAATAAGAAAGAAGCTAAAGTTGGTTCATGGTCAATAAAATTATAAGTTTGAATATATGTACTAAAGACAAACTTACTGCAAAAAAATGATTGTCCCAACAAATTAACTTGACTTTTAAGTTAAAATTAATGGCTTAAAAATAACACCAGAACTATGATCTCTTTTAGCTCCGGTAACACTACTCAAGCAATTAACCTGATTATCAAGGCGTAACAAACCTAAAAAAGCAAAAATTAAAGCCTCTTTAAAATGAATCAAAGTTGCATCAACAGCTGCAATTTTAACAGAATTATAACGCTGTAATTCTGCTATCAAAAAGCTATTGAGAACACCCCCTCCCGTTATTAAAACTGTCGAATCTGTCTTTAAATTTTTGGCTATCTGAAAAGCACTATGCGTTGTAAAAGTTCTCAAAACACTAGAAACTTCTATACCTGATGCATCAATTAAGGGAAAAATTGATTGCTGCACCCACTCTAAGCCCAAAGATTTAGGAGCAATCTTACTATAATAACTCATTCTATTTAACGCTGTAAATAAGGACTCGTCAAAAAGCCCTTTCGCTGCTATTTTTCCTTGATCATCATAAGCCAAACCCAACAGATTAGCATACCTATTTAATACGATGTTTACTGGACAAATATCAAAAGCTATTCTACGGTCTTTTGCTTGGTAAGAAATATTGGCAAATCCACCTAAATTAATACAGGCATCATAGTCACTAAACAACAATGCGTCTCCAATAGGCACTAAAGGCGCTCCTTGCCCACCTAGTTGTACGTCTTGGGTTCTAAAATCACAAACTACTTTGCATTGGGTTTTGTTTGCAATTACTTGTCCGCTTCCTATTTGCAAAGTAATCCCTTTATGGGGCTCATGCAGAACAGTGTGTCCATGCGATGCAATAAAATCTATTTTTGTTAACTGGTGTTTTTTTATAAAGTCACAAAGCATTTGAGCCAACAAATCACCATAGATTACATCTAAATTAATGAGCTCTTCCTTTGACAATCCTATTGCTGTTTGCAAGCGTTCTTTCCAAACTGCATCATAAGAAATGGTTTCAGAAAGCAAAATTTTAAAGTTAGTAGGCCGTTGTTTTTCAAAACGAACATAAACAAGATCAACCCCATCTAAAGAAGTTCCGGACATCAATCCAATAGCGTAAGAAAAAGTTCTTTCCATATTGGTAAAAATAAAAAAACTTTATTGATAATTTGCCACGAAAAAAGTATCTTTGGGCACATTTTTTACGAATATAACAATATACTATCATGGATTTTAGTCTTACAGAAGAACATATAATGATTAGAGACGCTGCACGTGATTTTGCTCAAACTGAGCTATTACCTGGAGTAATTGAAAGAGATGAACAACAACACTTTCCTCAAGAATTGGTAAAGAAAATGGGAGATCTTGGTTTCTTAGGAATCATGGTTGATCCAAAATATGGAGGAAGCGGAATGGATGCTATCTCGTATGTGCTTATCATGGAAGAGCTTTCTAAAATTGATGCATCTGCATCTGTAATTGTATCTGTAAACAACTCATTGGTTTGTTATGGTATAGAAGCTTACGCAAATGAAGAGCAAAAACAAAAATATTTAACCAAACTAGCAACAGGAGAGTTTGTTGGAGCCTTTTGTTTGTCAGAACCAGAAGCAGGATCTGATGCAACTTCACAAAAAACAACTGCCATTGACATGGGAGATCACTATGTAATAAACGGTACAAAAAACTGGATTACAAGTGGAGGAAGAGCTGATGTATATTTAGTGATTGCACAAACAGATAAAGAAAAAGGACATCACGGAATCAATGCTTTTATCGTAGAAAAAGGAATGGAAGGTTTCCATGTTGGTCCTAAAGAAAATAAACTAGGTATTAGAGGTTCTGACACCCATACTTTACAGTTTAACGACGTTAAAGTTCCAAAAGAAAATAGAATTGGAGAAGATGGTTTTGGTTTTAAATTTGCAATGAAAACCTTATCAGGAGGACGTATTGGAATTGCTGCACAGGCCTTAGGTATTGCATCTGGCTCTTATGAGTTGGCTTTAAAATACTCTAAAGAGCGCAAGGCTTTTGGAACAGAAATTTGCAACCATCAAGCCATTGCATTTAAATTAGCAGACATGTACACAGACATTACTGCTGCACGTCATTTGGTAATGAAGGCAGCTTGGGATAAAGATCAAGGAAATAACTATGATGTTTCTGGAGCCATGGCTAAATTGTATGCCTCAAAAGTTGCTATGGAACACTCTGTAGAAGCAGTTCAGATTCACGGTGGTAATGGTTTTGTAAAAGAATACCACGTAGAACGATTGATGAGAGATGCCAAAATTACACAGATCTATGAAGGGACTTCTGAGATTCAAAAAATTGTCATTTCTAGAAGCCTTATAAAAGGCTAAAAAGAATTTTATAAAAATTAAAAGTCCATCTCTAATAAGATGGGCTTTTTTTTGGGCGCAACCCTAAGGGTCGGGCTCTCCACATTAGTAGCCAAGCTGCGCGTGGCTAGCTAATTTGCTGTGATTCCTTGCGCAGAGAAGAACTCAATCTTCAAAATCCAGATCGTAAAGTTGCAAACCCGATGAAGGAGCAATACTAGGCAAATGCAATCGATCATTGTCTTCTGCTAATGAGGCCTTGATAAAATCAAGATCTACCTTTCCTCGACCCAGCTCAAAGAGCACACCCATCATCAATCGGATTTGATATCTCAAAAAGCCTTTTCCTTTTACTTTCAAAACATAGCTTTTCTCTGGAAAAAAATTAGCCTGCAAGACTGTGTTTTCAACAATTTCACACAAATCTATTTCTCTTTTAAAAACAGTTTTTTCAGAGGGTTTGGTACAATATTTATGAAAAAAATGTACTCCACTAAACAAACTCGCTCCCTGCATCATAAGATCGACATCTAAAGGCTCTGGCAAACCCACTATAAAAGGAGCTGCAAAAGGATGTGTTTTTTCGCCAAAAGAAAAATAATAATGATACTCTTTGTATTTAGAAGACTGAATAATATTAAATGAAGCCGAAGTTTTAACCACGCTCAGCATTCTAATATCCGGAGGAGCATTGTAATTAAAATCAGCTATAAAATCAGCTTCATTAATACTACTCTTTACAAACAATTGCAAGGCATATTTTGATGCTGACACTTTTGCATCTGTTCGACCGGCTCCAAGCGTTTTATAAACCTGCGTATCGTCAAAAACAAAATCTAGAGTTTTATCAATCATTTCATGAACCGTCTTGGCATTTGTTTGTTTTTGCCAACCGTGAAAACGAAAACCTAAAAACTGAATCGTCATCAAATAACTATGTGCATACTTCATATAAACAAAGCTACGACAAATAAAAAAATGAGTCCAATTGTATTTTTATTAAATTCTTAAAATCTAAGTCTCAGATTCACAACCCCTCAATTTCTACAGACATAAATTCAATTATTTTACATTTTATTGATATATACCCCTTGTTTTTTAAGTGCAACTACCAAAAACTATAACGTTTTAGGTGATTACCCCTTATTTTTATTCAATTTAAATTTTTACTTTTATTTTTTTAACGGGAAAATACAGACCTAAACCTGGCATTTTTTCACAATCTAAAAAACAGATGAAAAAAATCGAAACCATCATTCGAAAATCAAAATTTAAAGATGTCAAAGACGCTTTACACCAAGTAGGGGTTAATTTCTTTTCGTATTGGGACGTTACTGGTCTTGGGAACGAAAAAGAAGGACATGTATATAGAGGCGTTAGTTACAGCACTAGCGATATACAAAGAAGGTATTTATCAATCGTAGTAAACGACGACTTTGAAGAAGCAACCATACAGGCCATTCTAAACGCTGCCTCAACAGGCCAAGTAGGTGATGGAAAAATCTTTGTTTCAGAGGTTCTAGAAACTTACAGAATACGCACAGGAGAAAAAGGAAAATCAACATTATACTAAAAACAAAGAAGAATGGATCAATTAACAATCAATAATGTTTGGATGATGCTTTGTACTGCCTTAGTCTTTTTTATGCATTTGGGCTTTGCACTCTTAGAAATCGGATTAACACGTCAAAAAAACACACTCAATATCTTATTTAAAAATATTTTTATCATCACCTCAGGCTTGTTATTATACTATCTAATAGGATTTAATTTAATGTACCCTGGTTTTGATGAAAATGCTACAGGTTTATTAGGTTTCTCAGGTTTCGGCCTAGATGCTCCATTAAATTCAGATGGACTGTTAAACCTTGATTATAATGTTGGATACACCTATTGGACAG
Organism: Polaribacter pacificus; assembly: GCF_038024035.1. Taxonomy (NCBI): domain Bacteria; kingdom Pseudomonadati; phylum Bacteroidota; class Flavobacteriia; order Flavobacteriales; family Flavobacteriaceae; genus Polaribacter; species Polaribacter pacificus. The sequence goes on along the minus strand of NZ_CP150664.1, from coordinate 2,479,435 downwards.
ATTTTCTCTTTCAAGGGATGTTTGCTGCTACCGCTGCCACAATTGTTTCTGGAGCGGTGGCTGAACGAATGAAACTTGGATCCTTTATTATTTTTGCAATCCTCTATGTGGGCCTGATCTACCCGATAGCAGGATCTTGGAAATGGGGTGGTGGCTTTTTACAAAACCTAGAAACCCCGTTTTATGATTTTGCAGGTTCTACACTGGTACACTCAGTGGGTGGTTGGGCTGCCTTGGTTGCAGTATGGCTACTCAAACCCAGAATAGGTAAATTTAAAAACGGAAAATTACAGGCAATCCCTGGCCATAACATTCCTTTAGCAACTGCCGGCGTACTAATCTTATGGTTGGGCTGGTTTGGATTTAACGGAGGCTCTGTTTTATCTGCAGATCCAGGCGCAACATCAATAACCCTAGTAACCACGTGTTTAGCTGCCGCATCAGGAGGACTCTTAGCTTTTATCGTATCAACAATACGCTACAAAAACTATGATCTAACCATGTTTCTCAACGGAATACTTGGAGGTCTCGTAGGTATAACTGCAGGAGCTGATCAGATGTCACCTACAGATGCCATTGTCATTGGAGCCATTGCTGGTGTACTTATTGTCTTTGCAATTTCATTTATTGACAAACTTAAGCTTGATGACCCTGTAGGGGCCATTGCAGTGCATTTAATTTGCGGAATTTGGGGCACCTTAGCTGTGGGAATCTTCGGGAACTTAGCTAGTTGGAATCAATTTTACAGTCAATTGATAGGTGTTTTTTGTTATGCTGCTCTTTGCATACCTGCTTCTTTTCTAATTATTTACTTCTTAAAAATATCGATTGGAATAAGAGTCAGTGAAAAAGAAGAAATGGAAGGTTTGGACAGCCATGAACACGGGATGGATGCATATCCAGATTTTAGACTTAATGAACATTAAGCACTTTAAGAAAAGCTTTTCGTTAAAACTATAGAATTAATACAATTAAGTCGATTTGCTTTTATAACTTTAAGTACTTAAAAACAGTTACCATGTCTAAACTACCTAAGCTTGCAAGATTTGAAGAAAATGTAGCGTCAAAATACCAGATTTACAACAGCGTATTTATGACCTTGCCATTTGATAGTATTACAAAGACAGGTGTGTTATTGCCTTTGTTCCATGAGACGTGTTTAAATGGTTTTTCCAAAGGTGATGACCCTACTACTATTGTTAACCGTTTTTTTAAAAAATACCAAGCAGGTAGAACTGAAAAAAGTCAGATAGATTTGCTCTTTCAGTTTATTCAATATATAGAAAGACAGGTTGTGTTGTTTGACGCCATAGAGGATGCAGCATTTCCGATCATTAATAATATGGATGGTATCGGAACTTTAAGAAGCCTTAAAGAATCGGCAGAATCAAATCATAAACTAGAAGAACTTAAAAAATATTTAGAAGCGTTTAAGGTTCGAATTGTGCTAACAGCACATCCAACTCAGTTTTATCCAGGCACTGTTTTAGGAATCATTACCGATTTAACTGAAGCCATCAGAGAGAATAATTTTCACGACATCAAAGATTTGCTTGCTCAATTAGGTAAGACACCCTTTTTTAAGCATACCAAACCAACACCTTATGATGAAGCCGTTAGTTTAATCTGGTACTTAGAGAATGTATTTTACACATCTTTTGGAAGTATCTTTGATTATATTCAACAGAATATTTTTGACAATAAAACCATTAGCAATAACATTATTAATATTGGCTTTTGGCCTGGAGGTGATCGAGATGGAAACCCGTTTGTAACCCCAGAAACCACACTTTTAGTTGCTAAAAGACTAAAGACTACCATCTTAAAAAATTACTATAAAGATCTTAGAACATTAAAGAGAAAATTGACTTTTAAGGGTGTTGAAGAAAAAATAGCAACTTTAGAGTTGTTGGTTTTTGCAGCTATAGAAAACCCTGATTCAAAGGATTTGACACTGAGTTTTTTAAAAGGAGAACTAGTTGCCATTAAAGAAGTTCTAATCAAAGAACATCAATCCTTGTATCTAACTGAAGTAGAAAGCTTGATAAATAAAGTACATTTATTTGGATTTCACTTTGCAAACTTAGACATACGTCAAGACAGTCGTGTACACGACACCTTGTTTAACAACTTAGTTAAACATTTGATAGACAGCAATGATGCAATTTTCTCAAAAGACTATTTAAAACTAACTGAAAAACAACAGGTTGATTATTTATCTAAAATATCTGGCAGTATAGATATCACAGATATAGAAGATAGCACCAAAGCATTAGAAGCAATGAAGATCGTCAAAGAGATTCAAGCAAGTAATGGAGAAATGGCCTGTAATCGATATATCATTAGCAACAATCAAACAGCCTTAAATGTAATGCAGCTCTTTGCGATGTTAAGACTAGTTGCTTTTGAAAAAATATTGACGGTAGATATTGTACCTCTTTTTGAGACCATTCCTGATCTAAAAAATGCACAAAAGGTAATGGAAGAACTCTACAGCAATGAGGAATATAGAAAACACCTTAAGCAACGTGGCGATCATCAAACAATTATGTTAGGCTTTAGTGATGGGACAAAAGATGGTGGTTATTTTATGGCAAACTGGGCCATATTTAAAGCCAAAGAACAATTAACAAGCATCTCAAGAAAGTACGGAATAACTGCCATATTTTTTGATGGAAGAGGCGGACCTCCAGCGAGAGGTGGTGGGAAAACACATCAGTTTTATGCGTCTTTAGGCTCTGGCATAGAAGACAAAGAAGTACAATTAACTATTCAAGGTCAGACTATTAGCTCAAATTTTGGCACACTAGATTCATCACAATACAATCTAGAACAACTGATAAGTTCTGGGGTCACAAATACCTTAAAGGGAAAAAATACAGATATTTCTAAAGAGAATTATGCTGTATTAGATGAGCTTGCACAATTGAGTTATGAGGCATATGTAAGTTTTAAAAACGATCTTATGTTTATCCCTTATTTAGAAAGAATGAGCACCTTAAAATATTATGCCAAGACAAATATTGGAAGTAGACCTTCTAAAAGAGGAAACTCATCAAAACTAGTTTTTTCTGATCTAAGAGCAATCCCATTTGTGGGATCCTGGAGTCAATTAAAACAGAATGTCCCTGGATTCTTTGGTGTAGGTACGGCATTGAAACATTATGAAGACGCAGGAGAGTTTAAAAAGGTAATGCAATTATATCAAGAATCTAATTTCTTTAAGACTTTGATCGAAAACAGCATGATGTCCTTATCAAAATCATTCTTTAGCCTTACTCAATATATGGCTAAAGATCCAGAATTTGGTGATTTTTGGAATCGAATACATAGCGAATACCAAACAACAAAGCGATTACTTCTTAAACTAACAGGCTATACCCAATTAATGGAAAATGAACCAACAGGTAAAGCATCTATAGACTTAAGAGAATCTATTGTACTTCCTTTGTTAACTATTCAGCAATTTGCATTAAAAAAGATTCAAGAATTAGAAAAATCTCCGACAGATGTCTCTAAAGAAATAGAATTATTCGAAAAAATTGTCACCAGATCACTCTTTGGAAACATAAATGCCAGTAGAAACTCAGCATAATCTTTATAAAAGAGCCAAACCCTCTCAATTTCATTAAAAATAAGGCAAAAAAAAATCCTCAATCTAAAAATAGATTGAGGATTAAAGAAAGGCAACGACCTACTCTCCCACCTAGTGGCAGTACCATCGGCGCAAATGGGCTTAACTTCTCTGTTCGGGAAGGGAAGAGGTGAGCCCCATCGCTATAATCACCTTAAGTCTTTATCGGATTGCTCCGAGATTTCACTTCAGTTATTGCTAACTGTAAAAATTAACATATTGGTCTAATAATATCGTTTTAGTCATCTAGTTACTGAACAAGTTCAGCATAAAAAAGAGTGTCGCCCCGACCCGAGAGTCGGGGACTGTACATAAGCCTATGGGTTATTAGTAATACTCGGCTATGACATTACTGCCTTTACACCTGTATCCTATCAACGTTGTAATCTCCAACGACCCTTTAAAGAAATCTCATCTTGTGGTGGGTTTCGCGCTTATATGCTTTCAGCGCTTATCCCTTCCGAACGTAGCTACCCAGCAGTGCTCCTGGCGGAACAACTGGTACACTAGAGGTTCGTCCAACTCGGTCCTCTCGTACTAGAGTCAGATCCACGCAAATTTCTAACGCCCACAGCAGATAGAGACCGAACTGTCTCACGACGTTCTGAACCCAGCTCGCGTGCCACTTTAATGGGCGAACAGCCCAACCCTTGGGACCTTCTCCAGCCCCAGGATGTGACGAGCCGACATCGAGGTGCCAAACCCCCCCGTCGATGTGAGCTCTTGGGGGAGATCAGCCTGTTATCCCCGGAGTACCTTTTATCCTTTGAGCGATGGCCCTTCCATGCGGAACCACCGGATCACTATGCTCTTGTTTCCAACCTGATCGACCTGTATGTCTCTCAGTCAAGCACCCTTATGCCATTGCACTCTACGTACGGTTACCAAGCGTACTGAGGGTACCTTTAGAAGCCTCCGTTACTCTTTTGGAGGCGACCACCCCAGTCAAACTACCCACCAAGCACTGTCCTCATTTCTGAGTTAGGCTCTAGACAAGCAAAGGGTGGTATTTCAAGGACGACTCCACAACGCCTAGCGACGCCACTTCATAGTCTCCCACCTATCCTACACATTACTTATCCAAAGTCAATACTAAGCTATAGTAAAGGTTCACGGGGTCTTTTCGTCCCGCTGCGGGTAATCGGCATCTTCACCGATACTACAATTTCACCGAGCTCATGGCTGAGACAGTGTCCAGATCGTTGCACCATTCGTGCAGGTCGGAACTTACCCGACAAGGAATTTCGCTACCTTAGGACCGTTATAGTTACGGCCGCCGTTTACTGGGGCTTCATTTCAGATCTTCGCCGAAGCTAAACCCTCCACTTAACCTTCCAGCACCGGGCAGGTGTCAGGCCTTATACATCATCTTTCAATTTAGCAAAGCCCTGTGTTTTTGATAAACAGTCGCCTGGACCTTTTCACTGCGGCCCCACCGGAGTGGGGCGACCCTTCTCCCGAAGTTACGGGTCTATTTTGCCTAGTTCCTTAGCCATGAATCTCTCGAGCACCTTAGAATTCTCATCCCAACTACCTGTGTCGGTTTACGGTACGGGTTCTTATAATCTGAAGCTTAGAGGTTTTTCTTGGAAGCTTTTAGGCACACTATCCACTTGTCCGAAGACGCGTGGTACTATCAGACTTCAGCAAAACCTAACTCTTAATCTGGTCCTATACCTAAATCCTTCAACGTACTATTCCGTCAGTACGCGGTGCTTTCAATACTCCGTCACCCCATCGCAATTATAAGAAGTACAGGAATATTAACCTGTTATCCATCGACTACTCCCTTCGGATTCGCCTTAGGACCCGACTAACCCTCAGCTGATTAGCATCGCTGAGGAAACCTTAGTCTTTCGGTGTGCGGGTTTCTCGCCCGCATTATCGTTACTTATGCCTACATTTTCTTTTGTAATCACTCCAGCATACCTTACAGTACACCTTCTGCGCAGATTACAATGCTCCCCTACCACTTGTATATAATACAAATCCATAGCTTCGGTAATATGTTTATGCCCGATTATTATCCATGCAAAACCGCTCGACTAGTGAGCTGTTACGCACTCTTTAAATGAATGGCTGCTTCCAAGCCAACATCCTAGCTGTCTAAGCAGTTTCACCTCGTTAGTTCAACTTAACATATATTTGGGGACCTTAGCTGATGGTCTGGGTTCTTTCCCTCTCGGACATGGACCTTAGCACCCATGCCCTCACTGCTGTGTATATTTTATAGCATTCGGAGTTTGTCAGGAATTGGTAGGCGGTGAAGCCCCCGCATCCAATCAGTAGCTCTACCTCTATAAAACTTTACCACAACGCTGCACCTAAATGCATTTCGGGGAGTACGAGCTATTTCCGAGTTTGATTGGCCTTTCACCCCTACCCACAGGTCATCCAAAGACTTTTCAACGTCAACTGGTTCGGTCCTCCACTATGTGTTACCACAGCTTCAACCTGCCCATGGGTAGATCACTCGGTTTCGCGTCTACTACTACTAACTATGCGCCCTATTCAGACTCGCTTTCGCTCCGGCTCCATGACTTAATCACTTAACCTTGCTAGAAACAGTAACTCGTAGGCTCATTATGCAAAAGGCACGCCGTCACACAGTAAATGTGCTCCGACCGCTTGTAGGCGTACGGTTTCAGGATCTCTTTCACTCCCTTACTTAGGGTTCTTTTCACCTTTCCCTCACGGTACTAGTTCACTATCGGTCTCTCAGGAGTATTTAGCCTTACCGGATGGTCCCGGTGGATTCATACAGGATTACTCGTGTCCCGCACTACTCAGGATACCACTATCAATAACTTCGCTTACTTATACGGGACTATCACCCTCTTTGGTCTGTCTTTCCAAACAGTTCTAATTCACTTAGCATCGAATATCGTGGTCCTACAACCCCAAAATTGCCGTAACAACTTTGGTTTGGGCTAATCCGCGTTCGCTCGCCACTACTAACGGAATCACTATTGTTTTCTCTTCCTCCGGTTACTTAGATGTTTCAGTTCACCGGGTTTACCCCTATTGCTAGGTGACATGCCTTCAGCATGCCGGGTTGCCCCATTCGGATATCTACGGATTATAAGGTATGTGCCCCTCCCCGTAGCTTTTCGCAGCTTATCGCGTCCTTCATCGTCTCTGAGAGCCTAGGCATCCGCCATACGCCCTTATTTAGCTTATTGTACTTTTTGCTGTAGAATTACTTCTACAACGAGCTCTTTTATTATTTTTATAAATTTTTCGCTTAGACTATTTAAAGTCTAAACCTTCTCTATCTATTTGATTCTTACGATATCATTATACCAATATGTCAATGAACTTTTAAGTCTTCCGACTTTTGTGGAGAATATCGGAGTCGAACCGATGACCTCCTGCGTGCAAGGCAGGCGCTCTAGCCAGCTGAGCTAATCCCCCATTTCTAAATCCTAAATAATTAGAATTCTTAATGTGAGTTAGAATTCTCAGTCCTAGAATTTCCTGTATATATCAAACTTTTTGTAGTCTCGGGCAGACTCGAACTGCCGACCTCTACATTATCAGTGTAGCGCTCTAACCAGCTGAGCTACGAGACTATAATAGCTTTAATATATTGTTTTTTAAAATTAACAGCAAAGAGTAAAATACTTCTTTTGTAACTCACCATCTTTTCTCTAGAAAGGAGGTGTTCCAGCCGCACCTTCCGGTACGGCTACCTTGTTACGACTTAGCCCTAGTTACCAGTTTTACCCTAGGCGGCTCCTTACGGTGACCGACTTCAGGTACCCCCAGCTTCCATGGCTTGACGGGCGGTGTGTACAAGGCCCGGGAACGTATTCACCGGATCATGGCTGATATCCGATTACTAGCGATTCCAGCTTCACGGAGTCGAGTTGCAGACTCCGATCCGAACTGTGATATGGTTTATAGATTCGCTCCTATTTGCATAGTGGCTGCTCATTGTCCATACCATTGTAGCACGTGTGTAGCCCAGGACGTAAGGGCCGTGATGATTTGACGTCATCCCCACCTTCCTCACGGTTTGCACCGGCAGTCTCGTTAGAGTCCTCAGCATGACCTGCTAGCAACTAACGATAGGGGTTGCGCTCGTTATAGGACTTAACCTGACACCTCACGGCACGAGCTGACGACAACCATGCAGCACCTTGTGATCTGTCCGAAGAAAACTCTATCTCTAAAGCTGTCAGACCACATTTAAGCCCTGGTAAGGTTCCTCGCGTATCATCGAATTAAACCACATGCTCCACCGCTTGTGCGGGCCCCCGTCAATTCCTTTGAGTTTCAATCTTGCGACCGTACTCCCCAGGTGGGACACTTATCACTTTCGCTTAGTCACTGAGATAAATCCCAACAACTAGTGTCCATCGTTTACGGCGTGGACTACCGGGGTATCTAATCCCGTTCGCTCCCCACGCTTTCGTCCATGAGCGTCAGTATATACGTAGTAGACTGCCTTCGCAATCGGTATTCTGTGTAATATCTATGCATTTCACCGCTACACTACACATTCTATCTACTTCCGTATAACTCAAGTCAACCAGTATCAAAGGCAGTTCCATAGTTAAGCTATGGGATTTCACCTCTGACTTAATTGACCGCCTGCGGACCCTTTAAACCCAATGATTCCGGATAACGCTTGCACCCTCCGTATTACCGCGGCTGCTGGCACGGAGTTAGCCGGTGCTTATTCTTACAGTACCGTCAAGGTCCCTCACGAGGGACGGTTTCTTCCTGTATAAAAGCAGTTTACAACCCATAGGGCCGTCTTCCTGCACGCGGCATGGCTGGGTCAGAGTTGCCTCCATTGCCCAATATTCCTCACTGCTGCCTCCCGTAGGAGTCTGGTCCGTGTCTCAGTACCAGTGTGGGGGATCTCCCTCTCAGGACCCCTACCTATCGCTGTCTTGGTGAGCCGTTACCTCACCAACTAACTAATAGGACGCATAGCCATCTTATACCAATAAATCTTTCATTAATCTATGATGCCATAAACTAATAATATGAGGCATTAATCTTCATTTCTAAAGGCTATTCCTCAGTATAAGGTAGGTTCTATACGCGTTACGCACCCGTGCGCCGGTCGTCAGCGGAAAAGCAAGCTTTTCCCTGTTACCCCTCGACTTGCATGTGTTAAGCCTGCCGCTAGCGTTCATCCTGAGCCAGGATCAAACTCTTCATCGTATATTTTTAATAATTTGGATGATTTCGTTTCAAAAGAATTATGGTTCGAAAACCATGTAATCTTACTCTTTGTTTTACGCTGTCAATTTCAATATTTTCAATGAACTTCTTAATCAAGCCAACACAGCTTTTAAACTCTGCCTTTTTAACTAATCATTTGTAGAATTGTTAGACTCGAACTAACCGATTTTTACTCCTTAAAAACCCTTCCAAAAATTCCTGAACTTCGCTTGTGTCTCAAAGCGGGTGCAAATGTATAAACTCTTTTTGAACTACAAAAACTTTTTTGAAAGTTTTTTAAAAAAAATTTATCCCGATATTTTTCTGTGAACTGCCCCGTAATAACGGACGGCAAAGATACTAACTTTTTTAATTAAATAACAAAAAAAATAAAACTTTTTTTTAATCTTTTTTCCTAATCAAATCAATACCTAATCCTCAATGAACATCACCTAAACTAAACCATTTTTTAGCCCTTAGCGGCTGCAAATATACACCCCATTTTCAATCCCACAACCTTTTTCTTAACCTTTTTTTTACACAACTATTTAAATGCCTAATCCAAAACAACTTACACTCAAAACTTTTTTTTAAACCAAACAAAACAAAAGCTAATTTGAACGCCTTTGCTGCTTTTTTACAGAAAACACCCCTACTAAGACACCTATAATAATGGTATATAAACATGGAAAATATCTTTACATATATATATTGTAGGAAATCGCCTTTTATAATATCTTTGTACTTTATAAAAAACACAAGCATGATTCATATTACATTACCTGACGGAAGCGTTAGAGATTTCAACACAAACAGCACTCCAATGGATGTTGCAAAGAGTATAAGCGAAGGTTTTGCTAGAAATGTTATTTCTGCAAGCTTTAATGATACCACTGTTGAAACCTCTACCCCTTTAACAACTGATGGTAACTTAACCTTATATACATTTAATGATGACGCAGGAAAAAAAGCTTTTTGGCATTCTTCTGCTCACGTTTTAGCTCAGGCTATCTTAGAGTTTCATCCCAATGCTAAATTAACCATTGGTCCAGCAATAGATAATGGCTTTTATTATGATATTGATTTGGGAGAAGAAATGATCTCAGAAAAAGACTTTGCTCAGATAGAGAAAAAGTTCCTGGAGCTAGCTAGAGGAAAACACAAGTTTAATCTTCGTTCTGTTTCTAAGGCAGATGCTTTAGACTATTATAAGAAAGAAAACAATCCTTATAAGGTAGAGCTAATAGAAAATCTAACTGACGGTGACATTACTTTCTGTGACCACAGTGATTTTACAGATCTTTGTCGTGGTGGCCACATTCCTGACACAGGAATCATCAAAGCCATTAAAGTAATGAGTGTTGCGGGTGCGTATTGGCGTGGTGATGAAAAAAACAACCAGCTAACACGTATCTACGGAATATCGTTTCCAAAACAAAAAATGCTTACTGAGTATCTAGAACTCCTAGAAGAAGCAAAAAAGAGAGATCATAGAAAATTAGGAAAAGAGCTAGAGTTGTTTACTTTTTCTCAAAAAGTTGGCGCGGGACTTCCTTTATGGTTACCAAAAGGAGCAGCATTGCGCGGACGTTTAGAAGATTTCTTAAAGAAAGCACAAAAGAAAGCAGGTTATGAGATGGTCATGACTCCACATATTGGTCAAAAAGAACTCTATGTAACTTCTGGGCATTATGAAAAATACGGAGCAGATAGTTTTCAACCTATCAAGACTCCAAAAATGGATGAGGAGTTTTTATTAAAACCTATGAACTGTCCACATCACTGTGAGGTATATAATTTTAAACCTCATTCTTATAAAGACTTGCCAAAACGTTTTGCAGAATTTGGTACTGTATATAGATATGAACAAAGCGGTGAGCTACATGGATTAACAAGAGTTCGTGGCTTTACACAAGATGATGCACATATCTTTTGTACACCAGAACAATTAGATCAAGAATTTAAAGATGTTATAGACTTGGTCTTATACGTCTTTGGTTCTTTAGGTTTTGAAAACTTTACAGCCCAGGTATCTGTTAGAGATATGCAAAACCTAGACAAGTATATAGGTGATGTAGAAACTTGGGAATTAGCAGAACAAGCCATCATTAATGCAGCAACTGACAAAGGCTTAGATTTTGTCATTGAAGAGGGTGAAGCTGCATTTTACGGACCTAAGCTAGACTTTATGGTAAAGGATGCTTTAGGCAGAAGTTGGCAGTTAGGAACCATACAAGTTGACTACAATTTACCAAAACGTTTTGATTTAACCTATAAAGGTGCCGACAATCAAATGCACAGGCCAGTAATGATTCACAGAGCCCCTTTTGGTTCTATGGAGCGATTTATTGCAGTGTTACTAGAACATACAGGAGGAAATTTCCCACTTTGGCTAACCCCAGATCAAGTTATCTTATTGCCAATCAGTGATAAATATCAGAAATATTCAGAAAAAGTTTTAGAATTGCTAGAAAATTCCGAAATTCGCGCCCTCGTAGATGATCGAAGTGAGAAAACCGGAAGAAAAATTCGGGATGCAGAAGTGAGTAAGATTCCATACATGATTATTGTAGGAGAAAAAGAAGAAGCAGAAGGAACAGTTTCTGTAAGAAAACACGGAGAAGGAGACATAGGAACATTTACCATAGAAGAGTTTATCTCTTTTATACAAGAAGAAATACAAAAAACAGTAATAGCATTTAAGTAATCATTTAAAAATTTACAGCCATAGCAATACGTAGAAATAAACCAAGAAGACCTTTAAGAGTAATCAAAGAAGATCAACACAGAATTAATCATAAGATTAAGTTTGTTGATGAAGTACGCCTAGTAGGAGACAATGTAGAAGTTGGAGTATATCCTATTTCACAAGCCAGAACTTTGGCCGAAGAGTTAGAGTTAGACTTGGTAGAGATATCACCAAAAGCGATACCTCCTGTTTGTAAAATTATTGATTACAAGAAATTTCTATACGAACAAAAGAAACGCGAAAAGGCTTTAAAGTCTAAAGCGACTAAGGTAACCGTAAAAGAAATTCGTTTTGGACCTCAAACTGATGAGCATGATTATGAGTTTAAAAAGAAACATGCTATCAAATTTTTACAAGACGGATCAAAATTAAAAGCCTTTGTATTTTTCAAAGGACGATCTATCATCTTTAAAGAGCAAGGGCAAATTTTATTATTAAAGTTAGCTCAGGAACTTGAAGAATACGGTAAAGTAGAACAATTACCAAAACTAGAAGGAAAGCGAATGATCATGTACATCGCTCCCAAGAAAGTAAAATAATTAGATCCTAAAGCGAGTTTAGGATAAACAATCTTATAAGCAAGATAAAAACGAAGGAGAAATGCCTAAAATGAAAACCAAATCTAGTGCCAAAAAGCGTTTTAAGCTTACAGGTTCTGGAAAACTAAAGAGAAAGCATGCGTTTAAAAGTCACATCTTAACAAAGAAGTCTAAAAAACGTAAGCTTAAATTGACACATGCGACATTAGTACACAAGTCTGATGAAGCAAACATCAAGCAACAATTGAACTTAAAATAATTAAGTCAATTACAAGGTAGTATTATTATAAACCATGAGGTGGGCCCAAAAGAGTTTTGAGTGATGAGTTTTAAGTTTTGAGTTGGATCTAAAAAGACCACAACTAAAACCTAAAGATTAACAACAAAAAAACCGCCTTACTCCAAAAAAACAATTTGAATTATGCCAAGATCAGTAAATTCAGTAGCTTCAAGAAAGAGAAGAAAAAAAATCTTGAAAGCAGCAAAAGGGTACTTTGGACGTAGAAAAAACGTTTATACAGTAGCAAAAAATGCGGTTGAAAAAGCAATGACATATGCTTATAGAGACCGTAAAAACAATAAGAGAAACTTCCGTGCATTATGGATCCAACGTATTAACGCTGGTGCTAGACAATACGGAATGTCTTACTCTCAGTTTATGGGAAAAGTTAAAGCTAATAATATCGAATTAAACCGTAAGGTTTTAGCTGATTTAGCGATGAACAACCCAGAAGCTTTTAAGGCAATTGTAGAGAAAGTAAAATAATTTAATAATTCTTGCTTATATAAAAACCCAAACATAGTATTGTTTGGGTTTTTTTTGTTTCTTTACTATCTTGTACTCCCTAATAAATAAGCCTGTATGAAATTTTTTACATTATTTTTAAGTTTGTTGCTTACAACAGCTGCTTTTAGCCAGCAATCCAAAGACACTATCAACACCAACAGTTTAGATGAACAATATAAAAAACTGTACAAATCATCAAACAACTACCAAGAATACAAAGTTGTTCTCAAAGAAAAGCTAACTACTTTCCACAGCAACATTCTTGATTCTGTAAAGAACTTCAACACACTCATTGATCAAAAGAATAGCTTAATTACTCAACAGCAAAAGACCATTAGTAATCTTGAAAAAGAGAAGCTAGAAACCCAAAAGAAACTGAACGAAGCAGTAAAGAAAGAAGACAGCATTTCACTGTTTGGTTGGCTCTTGCAAAAAACACTATACAACACGCTGATGTTTGGGGTCATCATTTTGTTGTTTATCCTACTCTTTTATTTTATTTTCAAATTTAAAAACTCAAACATTGTCACTCAGAAAGCTATTCTAGACTTAGAAGATGTAGAAAATGAGTTTGCAATTCACAGAAAGAAAACCTTAGAAAAGGAACAAAAACTTAGACGTGCTCTACAAGATGAAATCAACAAAAACAGGACTAGCTAATCATAAGCTTCTTAAAATAACAACATAAAAAAAACCGATGTGCTTTACATCGGTTTTTTTTATAAATAAGAATACATTTAATTAAATACCATCATCTCCTAAATTTTTCAATTTTTGAGTGTTCTCGGCTAATTTTAATTCTTCTATAATCTTATGGATATCTCCATTTACTATATTTTGCAAATCATACAAGGTTAAACCAATTCTGTGATCAGTAACACGACCTTGAGAATAATTATAGGTTCTAATCTTAGCACTACGATCCCCACTAGAAACCATAGAACCACGTTTTAAGGCATCGGCTTCTTGTTTCTTAGCCAACTCCATATCATACAAACGTGAGCGCAAAACCTTAAAAGCTTTCTCCTTATTTTTATGCTGTGATTTTTGATCTTGACACTGCGCAACCAAACCTGTTGGAATGTGAGTTAAACGCACTGCAGAATAGGTTGTATTTACTGATTGACCTCCAGGACCAGAAGAACAGAAAAAATCAATTCTTACGTCTTTGGGATTAATCTGTACATCAAACTCCTCTGCTTCCGGAAACACCATTACCGTTGCTGCCGAAGTATGTACTCTACCTTGTGTTTCTGTTTGAGGCACACGTTGTACACGGTGTACACCAGCTTCAAATTTTAAAGTACCATAGACATCATCACCAGTTACTTCAAATTGAATCTCTTTAAAACCACCATTAGTTCCTTCGCTAAAATCTACTGTAGAAACTGACCATCCTCTACTCTCGCAATATTTAGAATACATTCTAAACAAATCACCAGCAAAAATACTGGCTTCATCACCACCTGTACCAGCACGTAATTCTACTACAGCATTCTTTGAGTCTTCAGGATCTTTAGGAATCAAAAGAAGTTTAATTTCTTCTTCTAATTCAGGAATTCTGGTATTGGCTTCACTCATTTCCATTTTTGCCATTTCTACCATTTCCGCATCAGAACCATCAGCAATGATTTCTTTTGCCTCTTCAATACTGTTTAATAAAGATTGATATTCATCACCTTTTTTAACAACATCTCCTAAGTCTTTATATTCTTTACTTAATTGCACATAGCGCTTTTGATCTGTAATCACATCTGGTTGGATGATTAAATCAGAAACCTCATCAAAACGCTGTTTAACAATTCTTAATTTATCTAACATCTTCTAGTCTTTACTTGGAGTGCGAATTTACAATTTTCTCTGAACTTCTCTAAATTAGATTTCATGTATCTTTGATTAAATTATTTTGCTTACATGAAAAAAATAAATCTCTATTTTCAATTTTACAAAAATAAATTTGCTTTTCCTTTAGCTTTAAGTTTATTTACTTTGTTTAGTTTAAAGATTATGACTTTAGCTGTATTGACTTTAGCTGCAATTACTTTTTTAATTTGGTTTTATCAAAAGTTTATTAATGATAAAAAAAACCAAACCCTCTATTTTTATTACAATTTAGGATTGACAGAACTAAAATTATATACTTTTTTGTTCATTATAAATATGATTGTTTTAATCAGCATTAATATCGGTATCAAATGGATGTTTTAGAAATTGATAATGTTGAGTTAAATTTTGGAATAAATGAAGTCTTAAAAGCAATTTATTTTAAAGCTGAAAGAGGAAAAATTACAGGAATTTTAGGGAGAAATGGTTGCGGAAAAACATCTTTATTAAGAATCATTTTTGGAGAATTAAAACCAAATAACAAACTAATTAGAATAGATGATAAACCTATTTTAACTCCTTTATATAAAAAAGGATTCATAAAATACTTGCCGCAGTTTCATATAATTCCAAATTCGGTTTCTTTACAAAGTGGATTTCATTATTTTAATGCCTCATTTACTGATTTTTTAATCGATTTTCCGAATTATAAAACAAAAGAAAAGCTTCGTTTTTCTGATTTTTCTGGCGGAGAAAAGAGGTTGATAGAAACGTATATCATTCTAAAATCTGACGCAAAAATTGTTTTATTAGATGAACCTTTTTCTCATTTAGCTCCGTTATATATTCAAAAATTAAAGGAATTATTAGAAATTGAAAAACAAAATAAGATCATTATTATTACCGATCATTTATACAAAGAAATTTTAGAGGCTTCTGATGCCTTATATTTACTAAAAGATGCCTGGAGTAGATTCATAAAATCACCCGAAGAACTAATTCATTACAAATACATAAAATCATTATGAAAAAACTCATAGTACTAATAACCATCATTCTTATCGCTTCTTGCAACACAGAAACCAAACCTCAAAAACCTCAGTTTTTATTAGGAAAATGGATTAGAACAAACGACAAACCAGGAAGTACAACCTATGAAATCTGGAACAATAATTTTACTGGATTGGGCTTTACATTAAAAGAACAAGACACTGTTTTTAAAGAGATTTTAAGCATTGTTTCTATAAATAACACCTTATCCTTAAAAGTTGAGGGCGTTAATGAGACTGCCACAATGTTTAAAATCACGAGCCAAACTGATTCTTCTTTTGTTGCCGAAAATCCAACACATGATTTTCCTACAAAAATCAGATATTGGTTAGAAAACAAACAGTTAAAGGCGCATGTATCTAATGATGATTTTGGGATAGACTTTGTTTTTGAGAAGATCAAGTAACAGCGAGTGTCATTTCGAAATGAGTCTTTAGACGATAGAGAAACCTCATGAAACTCAACATTATTTATTTAAAAACCTGAATAAAACAAAAATCCCAAATTCAAATTGAATTTGGGATTTTTTTTCGCTATACGAATATGGCTTATCCACACTTAGAAGAACCACAATCTTGACAGGTTAAACAACCTTCTTGGTAAATTAAATTATCCGATTTACAGTTTTCACAGGTATGCCCTTTTGCTTTTGTCCCATCTTCTACATATCGTTTTAGCGCGCGAACAACCCCATTTTTCCAGGTATTTATAGACTCACTATCCAATTGCAAGCTCTGAATCAATTCTACAATTTTATCAATTGGCATGCCGTGGCGCAAGGTCCCAGAAAACAATTTGGCATAATTCCAAAACTCAGGATTAAATTTATGTGATAATCCTTCAATTGTCGTCTTATAACCTCGCTTGTTTTTGTACTGAAAATCATAACGAGAAGTTCCGTCTTCATTTCTGCTTTTTATAATCACTCCGTTTTCTACCCAACGTGGGATCAAAATCCCATCTTCATCATCAGCCAAACCAGTAAATATCTCATACGGCATCCCATCAAGTAAGCCTATAAAAGCAATCCATTTTTCTTTTTTATTTTGAAAACGAACCACATCAGCCTCTAAAACTTCTGGACGAATAACAGGAAAAGAAGTCAATACATTTTCTTTTTTCTCTTCTTTCTTTTCATCATTAGAGATTAATACTCCAGAACGAGAACCATCTCTATAAACAGTGACACCTTTACAACCAACTTCCCAGGCTTTTAAATACAACTCACCAACCAAATCTTCATTCGCATCATTTGGCAAATTAATGGTCACACTAATAGAGTGATCTACCCATTTCTGAACAGCACCTTGCATAGTTACTTTACTCATCCAATCTACATCATTAGACGTCGCTTTGTAATAGGGTGATTTTTTTATCAGCACATCCAATTCTTCTTGCGAAAAGTTTTTAGAAGAATCGATTCCGTTTACCTCCATCCATTGTTTAAATCGATGGTGAAAAACTACATATTCTTCCCAAGAATCTCCAAGCTCATCAATAAAATCTACTCGAGAACCTTTATCATTTGGATTTACTTTTTTTCTACGCTTATAAACAGGCATAAAAACAGGTTCTATTCCTGATGAAGTTTGCGTCATTAAACTTGTTGTTCCGGTTGGAGCAATCGTTAACAAAGCAATATTTCTTCGTCCGTACTCTAACATTTCATAGTACAATTTGCTATCTGCTTCTTTTAAACGCAAAATAAATGGATTGTTTTTTTCTCTTTCTGAATCAAAAATTGAAAAGGCACCACGTTCTTTTGCCAAATTCACAGAAGCTCTGTAAGTTTCTACTCCTAAAGTTTTGTGCACTTTTACAGAAAAATCATTTCCTTCTTTGCTTCCGTATCTAATTCCTAAAGCAGCTAACATATCTCCTTCTGCAGTAATCCCGATACCAGTTCTTCTTCCTTCGTAAGCTTTTTGTCTAATATTTAACCACAGGTTTTTCTCTGTTGCTTTTACATTGTCTTCTTCTGGATCTGCATCAATTTTTTCTAATATTTTATCAATTTTTTCTAATTCTAAATCAATGATGTCATCCATCATTCTTTGTGCAATGACTATGTGCTTTTTAAACAAGTCAAAGTTAAATGCTGCTTTTTTGGTGAATGGGTTTTCTACATAAGAGAACAAATTGATTGCCAATAAACGACAAGAATCATAAGGACATAAAGGAATTTCACCACAAGGATTTGTAGAAACCGTTTTGTATCCTAGATCAGCGTAACAATCTGGCACTGATTCATTAATAATGGTATCCCAAAAAAGGATACCAGGCTCAGCAGATTTCCAAGCATTGTGCACTATCTTTTTCCATAATTTATTGGCTTCTATAGTCTTTGTAACCTTAGGATCAGCGCTAAAAATTGGATATTTCTGTGTGTATTTTTCATCGTTTTTTACTGCTTTCATAAAAGCATCATCAATCCGAACCGAAACATTTGCTCCAGTCACCTTTCCTTGCTCCAATTTTGCATCGATAAAATCTTCTGAATCTGGGTGATTGATAGAAACCGATAACATCAAAGCACCACGACGACCATCTTGAGCGACCTCTCTGGTAGAATTTGAATAACGCTCCATAAAAGGAACAATCCCTGTAGATGTTAATGCAGAGTTTTTTACAGGAGAACTTTTGGGCCTGATATGTGATAAATCGTGACCAACACCTCCACGACGTTTCATTAATTGAACTTGTTCTTGATCAATTTTCATGATTCCTCCATAAGAATCAGAATTGCCATTATTACCAATGACAAAACAATTTGAAAGAGATGCGATCTGAAAAGGGTTCCCAATTCCTGCCATCGGGCTTCCTTGTGGAACAATATATTTAAAGTCTTTTATAGCTTCAAAAATTTCTGATTCTGTTAATGGATTTTCATAACGCTGCTCTACTCTTGCAATTTCTCTTGCAATTCTGGTATGCATTTCGTTAGGAGTACTTTCATAAATATTTCCGTCAGAATCTTTTAATGCGTATTTGTTTAACCAAACACTTGCAGCCAAATCATCGTTATTAAAATAGTCTAAAGCAGCAGCGAGTGCTTCTTCCCTCGTGTAGGTCTTCTTAGGTGTGGTTTGTGTTGTAGATTTCATTGATTTTACTAGAGAATTATATTCATATTTAAGAACTCTAAAGTACGTAAAATAAAACAATTAAAAACATGATTAAAATCATGAAGTTTACAAGAAAAAATCGCAAAAAACTAAAAATCAGTATTTTAATATTTTTCAACTACAAAAAAGTTTGCAAAAATTTTTATTTTATATTTAGATTTAAATACACAAAACCCTCTAACAGAGCAGCTAACAAGGGCACTTTGTACTCAAAAAAAATAACAAGAAAAAGAAAGAAAAAATCCATTTGCATTTTAACCCAAATAAACCGAAAAACTTATTTGATTGCTATTCAAGCCACTAATTGATATTACAAAAAAGACATAAAAAAGCCCCAGATTATTCTGAGGCTTTTTTCTATATGTATACAGCTTTCTAGTACTCAAAAGTACCGTACTCACTTTTTATGGTTAATCTTTTTGACGCTGAGGCCTCTACCCTACCAATAATCTGAGCATTCACATTGTATGATTTAGAAATAGCGATTATCTCTTTTGCTACTTCAGGCGATACATACAACTCCATTCTATGCCCACAGTTAAATACCTGGTACATTTCTTTCCAGTCAGTTTTAGACTGCTCTTGAATTAATTGAAACAAAGGCGGTACCGGAAACATATTGTCTTTTACTATATGTAATTCATCTACAAAATGTAAAATCTTTGTTTGCGCTCCACCAGAACAATGAATCATTCCATGCACAGTATCTGAAGTAAATTTCGATAAGATTTCTTTGACAATCGGCGCATAAGTCCTCGTCGGAGACAAAACCAATTTACCCGCATCAATTGGCGAGTTTTTAACAGCATCAGTTAATTTTGTTTTTCCAGAATAAACCAAATCAGCAGGAACCGCTGCATCATAACTTTCTGGGTATTTTGTTGCTAAATAATTGTCAAAAACATCATGACGTGCAGAGGTCAATCCATTAGAACCCATCCCTCCGTTATACGAAGTTTCATAGGTAGCCTGTCCAAAAGACTCTAGGCCAACAATCACATCACCCGCTTTAATATTTGCATTATCTATAACATCACTTCGTTTTAAACGAGCAGTCACAGTAGAATCAACAATAATAGTTCTTACTAGATCGCCAACATCAGCAGTTTCTCCTCCTGTAGAATGAATGGTTACTCCGAATTTTTTTAAATCCTCAATTAATTCTTCTGTTCCATTAATGATAGCCGATAAAACTTCTCCTGGAATTTTACTTTTATTACGACCAATAGTAGAAGACAACATAATATTGTCGGTTGCTCCCACACATAATAAATCATCAATATTCATGATTAATGCGTCCTGAGCAATCCCTTTCCAAACAGAAAGATCACCAGTTTCCTTCCAATACATATAAGCCAATGAACTTTTTGTTCCTGCTCCATCAGCATGCATAATTAAACAGTAATCCTCATCATTGGTTAAATAGTCAGGTACAATTTTACAAAAGGCTTTTGGAAACAATCCTTTGTCTATATTTTTGATGGCATTGTGCACATCTTCTTTAGATGCAGACACCCCTCTTTGTGCGTATCTCTTGGAAACTTCTTGACTCATGTTTGTGTGTTTTGTCGTTACAAAGTTACTTTTTTGTATGCAAAAAATCCCGCTTTCGCGGGATTTAATTTTTTGTTATCTCGTAAATAATAACTCTCTGTATTTTGCCAATGGCCAAAGTTCATCATCCACTAGTAACTCTAATTTATCACAGTGGTATCTAATTTCATCAAAGCAAGGCTTTACAATATTACAATAGGCATCTGCCGCCTCTTGTCCATGTAATTTATTAGCCTTTTTGCGCTCTTCAGTCATAGACTCAACTTTAGAATTAATTCCTGCAATATGCATTGATATTTTCTTAATTAAATCCATTTGCTCTTTAGCATGTGCTTCAAATTCAGCTCCAAAGATATTTTTTAATCCACTCACGTTTTCTATCAACGTATTTTGGTATTTAATAGCCGTTGGTATTACGTGATTTCTTGCGATATCACCCAATACTCTTCCTTCGATTTGAATTCTTAAGATATACTCTTCTAATTCTATTTCGTGTCGAGCTTCTGTTTCTATCTTACTCATTACACCCATTTCTTCAAAAAGAGCAATGGTTTTTGCAGATTTTTTAGCTTTTAAAGCTTCTGGAGTCGTCTTATTATTACTCAATCCTCTTTTTACAGCTTCTACTTCCCACTCATCACCATATCCGTTTCCTTCAAAACGTATTTTTTTAGATGCTTTAATATACTCTCTTAGCACATTAAAAATAGCTTCGTCTTTCTTAAGTTTTTTCTTTTCTATTAAGGCATCTACCTCAACTTTAAAGTCTTTAAGCTGCTTAGCAACGATGGTATTTAAAACCGTCATTGAACCTGCACAGTTTGACCAAGAACCCACTGCTCTCAATTCAAATTTATTACCGGTAAAAGCAAAAGGCGATGTTCTGTTTCTATCAGTATTATCTAGTAAAATCTCAGGAATCTTACCTACAATATTTAATTTTAAATCTGTTTTTTCTTCTGGAGATAATTTTCCGTTTGTTACATTTTCTAACTCATCCAATACCGCTGATAATTGAGATCCGATAAATACAGAAATAATTGCCGGAGGTGCTTCATTTGCTCCTAAACGATGATCGTTACTTGCAGATGCAATAGACGCTCTAATCAATTCTTCGTAATCATGAACCGCTTTGATTGTATTTACAAAAAATGTCAAAAATTGTAAATTCTTCATTGGAGTTTTTCCTGGACTCAATAAGTTAATTCCAGTACTAGTTGCTAATGACCAGTTATTGTGTTTTCCAGAACCGTTAATCCCAGCAAATGGCTTTTCATGAAATAAAACTCTAAAATTGTGTTTTTGAGCAACTCTTTCCATCACATCCATTAATAATGAATTGTGATCTACTGCCAAGTTAGCCTCTTCAAAAATTGGTGCCAATTCATATTGATTTGGCGCCACTTCATTATGACGAGTTTTAACTGGAATCCCCAACAACATACACTCTTGCTCCATATCACGCATATAGCTTAAAACTCTACGCGGAATTGAACCAAAATAATGATCATCTAATTGCTGTCCTTTTGCAGGCGAATGCCCCAATAAGGTTCTACCTGTTAGGTTGATATCAGGTCTAGAGATTGCCAAAGCAGCATCTACTAAAAAGTATTCTTGCTCCCAACCTAGAGAAGCATTTACTTTGGTTACGTTTTTATCAAAATATTTACAAACTGCTGTTGCAGAAGAATCAATTGCCTGAAGCGCTCTTAACAAAGGTGTTTTATTATCCAATGCTTCTCCTGTGTAAGCAACAAAAATTGTTGGAATACAAAGTGTTGTTCCGTAAATAAATGCTGGTGAAGTTGGATCCCAAGCAGTATACCCTCTTGCTTCAAAAGTATTACGAATCCCTCCGTTTGGAAAACTCGATGCATCTGGCTCTTGCTGTACCAATTCACCTCCACCAAATTTTTCCATGGCTCTACCGTTACCCATCGTTTCAAAAAACGCATCGTGCTTCTCTGCAGTCGCACCAGTTAATGGCTGAAACCAGTGTGTATAATGAGTAGCATTTTTAGACAAGGCCCAATCTTTCATTGCTGCGGCTACTTGATCTGCTACTTTTCTGTCTATCTTTTTTCCAAATTCAATTGCATCCATTACACTCTGATACGCTTCTTTGGTCATAAACTGACGCATAGAGTGCTCATTGAATACATTTTTACCAAAAGCCTCTGACTTTCTTTCTTCTTCTTTGATTTCAACAGGAACTCTTTTAAGAGCCTCCTTCAATGCATTAAATCTGATTGTAGACATTTTTATTAATTTATTTAAATTATACAGGGCAAAGTTAATAAAAAAATCATTTTAAAAAACAAAACCCCTAAAATTTAGGGGGTATGTTAACAAATAAATAACTTTAACACAAATTTCACCTCAAAAACAAAGGGTTTTATAAAATTAACCTAAAGTTGTAAACAGGTAAATACCATAAAGGATCAATAAAATAAATCCGTCTTTCCAATCAAGACGCATTTTTCTAGGAAAGAAAACCAGAGGAAAAATCAAGAAAGAAAACCCTAACATCCAAAAGATATCATAGTTTAAAAGTTCGACATCTTTTAATTGAATTGGAGTAATCATAGAAGTGATTCCAAGTACTGCCAAAATATTAAAGATATTAGACCCTATTAAGTTTCCTAAAGAAATGGCTTTTTCTTTTTTAAGTACGGCGATGATAGATGCTGCTAACTCAGGGACACTTGTACCAATAGAAACAACTGTAACTGCAATGATTCGCTCACTAACTCCAAAATCTTGTGCTAAATTGACCGCTCCTTTAATTAAAAATTCTGATCCTGCCCATAAACCAACACCTCCAACAAACAAGAACAACACAATTTTATACAACTGCATAGTAGGCTCTACCTCCGAAATCTCATCGACTACCACTGCCTTTTTTTGAAACTTTAATAGGTAGACCAAAAAAAGCACTAAGAAGCCCAACATTATTACCCCCTCATTAAAATCAATCACTTGATCTACGGATAAAAAATAATACAACAATCCAGAGGCTACCATCATTATGGGCCAATCTGTTTTGTAAAAACTTTTCTCTACATCAATTTTAGACAAAATAACAGTAATAGCCAACACCAATGCTAGATTGGCAATATTAGAACCTACCACATTTCCTAAAGACAAATCAGGGTGCCCATCTAAGGCTGCTTTTACACTCACAATAAGCTCAGGTGCAGAAGTTGCAAATGACACCACGGTCATACCTATTATAATTTTAGGAATGTTTAATCGCAATGACATCCCTACAGCCGCTTTTAAAAGCCAATTCCCCCCTAAAATTAAGAAAACCAATCCTAAAATAATATAGCCTAAGTTCATGTAAAATCTTTTTTTGCGAAGATAATACAAATTGATTTTTTAGGCAGATTTCTATGTAGTTCATTTTAAAAATTTTACTTTTATACTACACTAGCCGCCTTTGTTAAAACAAAACGATATGCTCCAGAAAAACAACAGATTCCTTTTTACGATTTTCGCAGTTTTGGTTTTATTCCAAAGCGCAGTTTTTGCTCAAGAAAAAAAAGGGTTTCTCCAAAATAGGTTTGATGGATACTCAGAGACCATTACTAAAAACCACACAAAAGAAAAATTAGATGAACTAAAGAATACCTTAGCAACTACAGGAGTTCAGTTTACATATAGCAACCTAGACTTTAACAAACAACATGAGATTACACATATTACCCTGCTTGTAAAAAACAAAAAGAGCAGCTCTACCATTACTCTTGACAGCAAAGAACCCATCCCCAATGTTAGCATAGGCGAAGCCTATGGATTTGTATCTATCACAGTAGACGACAGCAAAACAACCCAACCAGCTTCAACTGAAGAACTACTTAACAAAAACAACAGCAGACTAGAGAATCCTATTTATATACTTGACGGAAAAATAGTCAGTAAAAAAGCAGTAATAGCACTTAATGTAAACAGCATACAATCTCTTGAGGTTCTACAGAAAGAGTCTGCAAGAAAAACTTATGGAAACAAAGGAAAAAACGGCGCCATTATCATCACAACAAAAAGAAATTAATCCTTGAAGATTAAGAGATTTTTGCTTAAATTACATCTATGAAAAAACAATTGTTTGTACTACTTGCCAAGATAAATAAAGCCCTATTGCCTTCTTATACAAAAAGAGAACTAGATATTTCTAAAGCAAGTAAAATGCAGTTGGCCATTATTGGATGGCGCGCTTACGTAACAATAAACTCACTCTAAAAACACACATTATGACCTTAGAACACATTAAAGTATTTTCTGATATTCGCATTTTAGCAACTCGCTTACAAAGCCTTTTAGATGACAAAGGAATCCCTTCGATGCTCAAAGACAATGTTGAATCTGGTAGACTTGGAGGCTTTGGAACCTTACAAAGTTCTGTTGATGTACTCATCTATAAAAAGGACCTAGAACAAGCACAAAGCATCATTGAAAATTTTCAAAAAGAAATTTCAGAATAGGTTTTATATTTAAAAAAATGCTAGTATATTTGCACCCGCTTACGGCCTCGTGGCGCAACTGAATAGCGCACTTGATTACGGCTCAAGAGGTTACTGGTTTGAATCCAGTCGAGGTCACTAAAGAATGAAAAAGCTCACAGAAACTGTGAGCTTTTTTTAATTTTCAGAAGGGTTTGAACTCGTTCAAAAACCCGGATGAAAATTAAAAAAATAGCAAATTTTTAATTTGCGCTTTTTCATTTAGACTTCGGAGCTCACTCTGGATCATGCTAATAATCCTGTCAAACTTCCCAAAACAATAAAGCTAATAAATAGATTTACTACACAACTCTTAATCCTCGCTTCTCGACTCCGCTCGAAGACCCTGTTTTAAAAGTAGATTACATATAATATTAACGGTGTTCGAGCAGAGTCGAGAACTGCGTGAACTTCTTGTAACCTCCAAAAGGGTTTGAACTCGTTCAAAAACCCGGATGAAAATTAAAAAAATAGCAAATTTTTAATTTGCGCTTTTTCATTTAGACTTCGGAGCTCACTCTGGATCATGCTAATAATCCTGTCAAACTTCCCAAAACAATAAAGCTAATAAATAGATTTACTACACAACTCTTAATCCTCGCTTCTCGACTCCGCTCAAAGACCCTGTTTTAAAAGTAGATTGCATATAATATTAACGGTGTTCGAGCGGAGTCGAGAACTGCGTGAACTTCTTGTAACCTCCAAAAGGGTTTGAACTCGTTCAAAAACCCGGATGAAAATTAAAAAAATAGCAAATTTTTAATTTGCGCTTTTTCATTTAGACTTCGGAGCTCACTCTGGATCATGCTAATAATCCTGTCAAACTTCCCAAAACAATAAAGCTAATAAATAGATTTACTACACAACTCTTAATCCTCGCTTCTCGACTCCGCTCAAAGACCCTGTTTTAAAAGTAGATTGCATATAATATTAACGGTGTTCGAGCGGAGTCGAGAACTGCGTGAACTTCTTGTAACCTCCAAAAGGGTTTGAACTCGTTCAAAAACCCGGATGAAAATTAAAAAAATAGCAAATTTTTAATTTGCGCTTTTTCATTTAGACTTCGGAGCTCACTCTGGATCATGCTAATAATCCTGTCAAACTTCCCAAAACAATAAAGCTAATAAATAGATTTACTACACAACTCTTAATCCTCGCTTCTCGACTCCGCTCAAAGACCCTGTTTTAAAAGTAGATTGCATATAATATTAACGGTGTTCGAGCGGAGTCGAGAACTGCGTGAACTTCTTGTAACCTCCAAAAGGGTTTGAACTCGTTCAAAAACCCGGATGAAAATTAAAAAAATAGCAAATTTTTAATTTGCGCTTTTTCATTTAGACTTCGGAGCTCACTCTGGATCATGCTAATAATCCTGTCAAACTTCCCAAAACAATAAAGCTAATAAATAGATTTACTACACAACTCTTAATCCTCGCTTCTCGACTCCGCTCAAAGACCCTGTTTTAAAAGTAGATTGCATATAATATTAACGGTGTTCGAGCGGAGTCGAGAACTGCGTGAACTTCTTGTAACCTCCAAAAGGGTTTGAACTCGTTCAAAAACCCGGATGAAAATTAAAAAAAAAAAAAAAAACGTTTAGAATAAAAAAGCCCACTTAACTGTGAGCTTTTTTAATATAAGTTATCGCAATATTAGCCAACTACTAATCACCCTGTATCGCAAGCAGTTATCTCCCTTAAACTAAAGCGCCATTTGCACCAATTACTTGCCCTGAAATCCACTTAGAATCATCGCTTGCTAAGAACAAAACCACTCTAGCAATATCAATAGGCTCTGCCAATCTATTAAAAGCATTCATAGCACTTAACTTATCAATCATTTCTTGTGATTTTCCATTTAAGAATAATTCTGTTGCTGTTGCACCCGGAGCAATAGCATTAACAGAAATGCCTCTTCCTATTTCTTTAGAAAAAACTTTAGTAATTTGCTCAACGGCTGCTTTTGAGGCCGAATACAAAGCGTATTTAGGAAACATTAACTTAGCGGTACTAGAAGAAAAGTTAATGATA
Organism: Polaribacter pacificus; assembly: GCF_038024035.1. Classification (NCBI taxonomy): domain Bacteria; kingdom Pseudomonadati; phylum Bacteroidota; class Flavobacteriia; order Flavobacteriales; family Flavobacteriaceae; genus Polaribacter; species Polaribacter pacificus. Next base: position 2,452,463 of record NZ_CP150664.1, on the reverse strand, counting down.
ATTCCATTGTCCGCCAGTTTACTATCAGCTTCTTGAAGTGTATTAAAAACACCACGTACGTTTACATCAAAAATCTTCGTGAAATCTTCTTGGCTTTGATTCTTTAAAAATTCATTATACATAATCCCCGCATTGTTTATCAAAACATCAATTTTCCCAAAAGCCTCAATGGTTTTATCAAATAGATGGGTTACTTGATCTTTTTGACTTACATCTGCTTTAATCACCAAAGCTTCTCCTCCTTTTATTAGTATATCTTCAACAGTTTTAGCAGCTGCATCTTCACTATTAGAATGATTAACAACTACTTTTGCGCCATTTTCAGCCAGAAGTATAGCCACTTCTCTTCCTATTCCTTTAGAAGACCCCGTAACAATAATTACTTTATTTTTAACTTTCATACTGTTTTGTTTTATTAGAACAGAACAATGAAGGAAGTGACAACTTAGCTCATGACGTCCTTTAAGGTTCTATTCTTATTTGACTTATTTTTTTATAGAAATTAATTTTGCCGCCACGAGTTGTAGATTACTTTCATTAATTTCTGGATTTGGAGCAAGAGGATATAATTGAGCGCCTGGTCTACTTACAAAAGCTCCTCTCCAACCAGACCAAAGTGCGCCTGCAATATCCCAGCCATGAGCTGCAACCAAAAGACATTCAGAAGGCTTAACATTCATTTTTCTTGCTGCCCAATCGTAAGCATCTGCATGAGGCTTAAATTTACCCATGTCTTCAATGCTCAATCTGTCTTCAAAATAATCTAACAAACCTGCGTTTTCAAATTGAGTCTTCACTCCTTTATTTGATGAGTTGGTAAAAGAAACTAATTTATATCCAGCATCTTTTAATTTTTGCAAAGATGCTTTTACTTCTGGGTGAGCCGGTAAAGAACGGATTGGCCCTAAGATAGCTTCCTTTGCTTCTTTTTCTGTTATAGAAATACCATTGTTTGCCGCGACCATTTGTAAAGCTGCTGCCCCAATGATTCCAAAATCCTTGTATTGTCTACCAACTGTAGAGACTAAGGAATATTGTAACATGGTAGTAAACCAAAGTGGCAATAAATCGTTTCTACCTCCAAGCAAGTTTCCTACGCTTGTTTTCATGGCTGTTAAATCTAATAAAGTTTCATTAACATCAAAAAATAATACTTTAGGCCTTAAGCTTAAAGCGCTGACATCTGCCTTACCTTTAGTTACTCCAGCAAATCCAAATTGAGGAATGGTTGCTCCTGCAATACCTAGCATAGCGGTATTTTTAATAAAATTTCTTCTGTTGTTTTTCATTGTTTATGTAATTGTATTAAAAAACATTCCGATTGGTATGTTTTTGGATAAAAAAATTTAAGCTTTTAATTCATGAAGGTATAAAGACAATCCAGAAATATATTGATCAAGAATACTATCATTATCATATAATTTCCGAATCCCTCTAATTCCTTCAAAAGCACTGATTAAATAAATAGCTACAGCTTCACTTGGTACTCCTTTTTTAATTTCGTTTTGATTTTTCCCCTGATTAATAAGAGCAATAAGTGCCTTTTTCCATTGTTCAATAATCTTTTTTAAAGCCAACTGGTAACTCATTTCATAATTGCCAATTTCATTGATAAGATTATTCATAGGACAGCCATGCTTCTTATCATAAAAGGGAAAGGACTTGATTCTATTTAAAAAAGTATTTTCTAAAATGTCCATTGCATTACCTTGTTCTTTTAAAGGTAAAATCATGGCATCATAAACTCGTTTCAAAATTTTCAGTTCAATCACCTCTAATCCAAGTTGCTCTTTATTTTTGTAGTGATGATAAAAAGCACCTTTAGACATTTTGGTTGCTTTCATTACATCATTAATACTTGTGGTTTTAAACCCTTTTTCGTAAAACAGGGTAAATGCCTCTTGCACAATATGTTGCTTAGTAAGTTCAGATTTTAGTTCTTGCTGCATAGTGCAAAGATATACAAAAAAGTACAAGTGGTATGTTTTATCTATTTCTCAATATATTTTATCGAGGTTAGAAGTAAAAGAGAACTAAAATTGGTATTGAGAAACATTTTTTAGAAAGTTGGATCTAATAATTAATAAAATGCTAATTAATTTTTTTCCAAAATCTTCTTTTCTCATTTAAATTGAAATTTTTAATAAATGTATTTCCAAGCAGGTTACTCACCAAAAATAGCAATTGTTATTTGCTCGACATTTACACGACACTTGTGTTTTTGTTAACTGAAAAAGTAGACAAATACTGCTGATGCATTTGCACATGACATCCTTGCGGGCTCTAGGTGATAAAGCAAGTAACTTCTCGCAATATCAAACCACATTTATTCAACTATTCTATTTTCTCCATTTTCCGTTTTTACAAATTTGGCTTTGCTTTTTTTAATAAGCTTTCCATAATTTTTAAAATCACCAATTCTCCTCGAAACTTCAGATATTTTAACAGATTTACCGTTTTCTAGAAAAACGAAAAGATTAAAAGAATCACTCCACTTGATTGCATTTTCTCTAATATTTTCTAAATCTAAAACTCCCTCAACATTATCAATAAAAGTATATGGCTCTAGAATAACTAATGCATCCCACTCAAAACTATTAAGACTTGCTAAATCAATTATAGGCGATTTTGAATTAAATTTTAACTCAATCTCTTCGGTTAAGATTTTGTCTGAACTTAATTGATTAAAGTAATGACAAGAGGATAATATGAAAAACACAAATCCAAGACCAATAAGCTTCTTCATATTTAAATTGCCAAAAGGCAACGTATTTGTTAATGGTTCGTAAAATGGTTAAGCAAATAAAAAAGGAACCTAATTCTATCTCAATGTATTACAAAAATCTCATTAAATAAAATCTAGCAGCAATCCACCTGTTTTATCTAACACACTGTTAAAAAAAACACTTAATCACCCCTAAACCATCGTTAGGTGATTTTTTTATTTACATTTATCAAATAATTGACTATCAAAGAGAAAGGGCAAACAACCACAAACAAACTAAACACTCATTAAAAACAACCAAAACATGTTACGCAAACTATTTATTTTAACAGCGGTACTTTATGCTTCTATAAGCATGGGTCAAGAAACATTTGATGCTACTGCAATTCAAAAAATTAAAAACGAAGGCCTAAACAACTCTCATGTAGAGAAAATTGCTTTTGAGCTTATTGACAAAGCAGGATCTCGTTTAACCAATTCAGAAGGATACAAAAGAGCTGCAACCTATGCTGTAAATCAATTAACTTCTTGGGGTTTAAAAAATGCAAAAACAGAAAACTGGGGAGAATTTGGTAAAGGCTGGGAAATGGAAAAAAGTTATGTAGCCATGACCAAACCCTACTATATGCCTTTTGTTGCCATTCCTAAAGCTTGGACAGAAAGCACCAATGGAGCTATCAAAGGTAACATTGTAGTCCTTCAAATAAATTCTGAAGAAGATTTTGCAAAGTACCAAGGCAAATTAAAAGGTGCTATTGTAGTGATGAAGTCTACAGGAAACCAAGGACCTACTTTTAATCCAGATGCTACTCGTTTTACCACAGAAGCTTTGGACAAAATGACTCAACCACAAGCACCAAGAGTTCGTCCAACCGGAAACAACAGCAACAATAACGCAAGAGCTGAACGCGCAAAAAGAAGAGCCTTATCTCAAAAAGTTGGACCATTTTTATTAAAAGAAGGTGCTGCTTTAATTATCCACGGTACTAGAGGAAGCCATGGAACGCTATTTACAAGTAGCCCAAGAGCCTATGCTAAAGACAGTCCTAAAGGAATCAGTGAGTTAGAAATGGCTCCAGAGTATGTAAACTTAATGGTTCGTTTAAGCGAAAATAATGTTCCTGTAGAGGTAGAAGCAGAAGTTAAAACTCGTTTTAACAACAGAGACTTACAAGGATACAATGTCTTAGCAGAAATTCCTGGTACAGACAGAAAGTTAAAATCAGAAGTTGTGATGTTAGGTGCTCACTTAGACTCTTGGCACGGTGCAACTGGAGCAACAGATAATGCTGCCGGATCTATTGTAATGATGGAAGCTGTAAGAATTTTAAAGACCTTAGGTTTGCAACCAAAAAGAACCATCAGAATTGCCTTATGGGGTGGTGAAGAACAAGGTTTACACGGATCTCGTAACTATGTAAAAAACCATATTACAGATAATAAATCACCTGAGACCATTTCTGCTTATTACAATATAGACAACGGCACGGGTAGAATTAGAGGAATCTACACACAACAAAATGAAAAAGTAGTTCCTATTTTTAAAAGTTGGTTAACTCCTTTTACAGATCTTATCAATCACACAACTGTAACCACCAACAATACAGGTGGAACCGATCACCAAGCATTTGATGGAGTTGGTATCCCTGGATTTCAGTTTATTCAAGATCCAATTGAGTACAACACAAGAACACACCACACCAATGCTGATTTTTATGAAAGATTGGTTATTGATGATTTAAAACAAATGGCAGTAATTGTGGCAACTTTTGTTTACAACACAGCTCAAAGAGATGAAATACTTCCTAGAAAAGAAGTAAAAAAATAAGCAGCTTTTACCCTAAAGAAGAAGCCTCTAAACTAGTTGTTTAGAGGCTTCTTTTATATGACGGTATGCTTATTCAAAATACCTGCGAATAGCGATGCGATGTTCTGGTTTGCTTTTGTCGTAATCTTCTACTAACAATTCTAAAATCTCTGGTGATTTTACACCCACTTCTTTTTTAGAACCATACTTAGAGATGTACAAATTGTATTGGCTCTCTGTCTTTTCAAAAATTAAAAAGTGTGTTGAATTTAATTCACTCATACAGATTTCATGTCCAGAAAAACTTTCTGAAGCATCTTTAAAAAAATCTGAAAACTCATAGTAGTTAAAAACGTTCTCCATATTAAATAAGTTCTGCAGACAATCCTAAGGTTAGTAATTTTGAGCAACGCGGCTTTAGATCTTTATACTCTCCTGTCTTTACCGTACATTTTCCTTTATAATGCACCAACATGGCGCACTGTTCTGCCTGCTCTGCTGTATGCTCGCATACTTGCATTAAAGAATCAATAACAAAATCAAAGGTATTGACATCATCATTAAACAAAACAATTTCATGCTGATTGACCTCCTTTTCTAGGACATCTACATCTTCTTGGATTTTTTCTTTAGTACTCATGTGCAAAAAAATTTGTTTAGTCTTTTACATAGCGTAAAGCTACCCAATTATTTCTATTTATAGTTTTCTCTAACTGCATTCCATATTTCTGAACCTCTTCATCAATCATAGGAATGTCTTCTTGATAAAAACCACTTAAAAGCAAATGGCCTTTTGGCGCTAAACACGCAGCATAGGTTTTTATATCATTTAACAGAATATTTCTGTTGATGTTTGCGATAATAAGCTCATAGTTTTTACCTTCTAACAAGGCTGCATCTCCTTCATACAATGAAATGTGTTTACAGTTATTTCTGTCCACATTCTCAATAGAGTTTTCATAACACCAAGAATCAATATCAATGGCATCAATTGGCTTAGCGCCTTTCATCTCTGCAAAAATGGCTAAAATACCAGTACCGCTCCCCATATCTAAAGTCTTCTTATCTGTAACATCTAATTCTATCAGATGTTGAATCATCATATGTGTAGTTTCATGATGCCCAGTTCCAAAACTCATTTTTGGCTCTATAACGATGTCATACTCAAGGTTTGGGTTTTCATGAAAAGGAGCTCGAATGCTAACCAAATTAGCAACCTCAATAGGATCAAAATTCTTTTCCCATTCTGCATTCCAATTGGTTTGCGCCACCTCTTCTACTTTATAATGAACCTCAAAATCATCAGAGTCTAACAAAGAAACATTAGCTAAAATCTCCTCGTTCCAGTCTCCTTTTTGGATATATGCAGTAAAGCCTTTTTCATTTTCTACAAAACTTTCAAATCCTGCAAAACCTAATTCTGCTATTAAAATTTCTGCTCCAGGTTCTTTAGGGCTTACTGTAAAATCGTATGATATATATATATTGTCCATGCTTATAAAATAGCTTTGATAATTGCTGTAAAATCTTGTGCTTGTAATGCTGCTCCACCAATAAGCCCTCCATCAACATCTTCTTTTGAAAAAATTTCTTTGGCGTTTGATGGCTTTACACTTCCTCCATAAAGTATTGATGTGTTTTGTGCCAAGGCTGTTGTATAGGTTTCTTCTAGTAAGTTTCTAACAAAAGCATGCATTTCTTGCGCTTGCTCTGGACTTGCAGTTTCTCCTGTACCAATAGCCCAAACAGGCTCATAAGCCAATACTATTTGGTTCCAACTAGCACTTTCTAAATGAAAAAGTCCTTCTTGCAATTGCTGCTTAACCACATCAAAATGCTTGCCTGATTTTCTATCTTCTAATTGCTCTCCAAAACAAAAAATTAACTCCATCTTGTTGGCGATGGCAGCATCAACCTTACTAGCCAAAACAGCATTGGTTTCTCCAAACAAAGTTCTTCTTTCTGAATGCCCAATTAAAACAGTTTCTACACCAATACTCTTAAGCATCTTAGCAGAAACTTCGCCTGTAAAAGCGCCATTGGTTTCTTGATGCATATTTTGTGCAACAACTTCTATTTTTGATTTTTTACTCTTTTTAACAACGGTTTTTAAATTTACAAATGTAGGCGCAACAAGGACTCTAGTCCCTCTTAAAGGAAGTCTCTTAATTGATTTCTTTATTTGTTTAACCAGTAATTTGCTTTCTGCATCATCGTTGTTCATTTTCCAATTACCTGCTACTATTTGTTTTCTCATTGCTTTGGTTTTAATTCTAAAAAAAGTTGGTTGTTTAGACTGCAAAAATAGGTTATTTTTTTAAGGCTTTTGTAATTTCTGCATCCTTAAGTTTGGTGGCTTTAAACACACTAATTGACCCTTGCTCATCTACTAATAAATACCTTGGAATCCAATTTGAGTTTAAAAAATCGCCAAAAGGACTGTCTAATCCTGCTTCCATAAAATAATGATCGCCACTTAGTTGGTATCTTTCTATGGCCTGCTTCCAGCTTGCATAATTTCTATCGGTTGATAAAAAAACATAGCCAAGCTCTGGATTGTCTTTTTGAAATGTTTTTAACTCTGGAAAACTCACCACACAATCTGGGCACCATGAGGCCCAAACATCTATCAAGATCTTTTGACCTTTGTAGTCATTTAAAATAGTTTCAAAACGAACCTTAGCTTGTTTTAATGTGTAAAATTTACTTTGCAAGGCGGCTTCAGAAAACTCAGTTGGCTTTTTACAAGAAAAGGCCAAGCACAAAAACAAGAGTGTACATATTTTTTTAAACATTTCATTTAGATGTGTTGCTACAAAGATAGCTAAAGTCTCAAAAATAAGTATCTTTGCTTTCGTTAATCAATTTGCAATGACCACAGAACAGCTCGTAGCTCAAATCCATAAAAAAAAATCGTTTTTATGCATTGGATTGGATGTAGATCTTACTAAAATCCCAAAGCACTTACTAGAAACTGAAGACCCTATTTTTGAATTTAACAAAGCCATTATTGATGCGACCCATCACTTATGTGTTGCGTACAAACCAAATATTGCTTTTTATGAAGCCTACGGGATTGATGGATGGAAATCTTTAAAAAAGACCATTGATTATCTCAATAAAAATCATCCAGAAATTTTCACCATCGCCGATGCTAAGCGTGGCGATATTGGCAATACATCTAGCATGTATGCAAAAGCATTTTTTGAAGACCTTGCTTTTGATTCTGTGACCATTGCTCCTTATATGGGCAAAGATTCTGTTGAGCCTTTCTTAGCCTTCCCAAACAAGCACACCATTTTATTAGCACTTACGTCTAATCAAGGTGCTTTTGATTTTCAGACCAAAAAATTAGAAAATCAAGAACTGTATAAGCAGGTAATAGAAACATCTAAAACCTATGAGAATTCTGAGAACTTAATGTATGTAGTAGGAGCTACAAAAGCTAGCTATTTTAAAGAGATCAGAAAAATCATACCCAATTCATTTTTACTAGTACCTGGCGTGGGAGCTCAAGGTGGAAGCTTACAAGAAGTATGTAAATATGGATTATCATCAAATATTGGTTTGTTAATCAACTCTTCTAGAGGAATCATTTACGCATCTAATGCTAAAGATTTTGCAGAAGTTGCGGCTCAAAAAGCCACGGACTTAAAAAATGAGATGCAAGAGTTTTTATAGCCTTCTCTTTCAAATTAAAACCACAAAAAATTGAATACTGCTTTTTTTAAACAGCTCAATGACAAAAAAACACCAAAGAGAATCATTTCTTTGGTGCCTAGTCAAACAGAGTTACTCGTTGATTTGGGCCTTGAAGATTCTATTGTAGGCATCACTAAATTTTGCGTTCACCCTAGACATCTCCTAAAAACAAAAACTGTAGTAGGTGGCACAAAAAACATCAACAAAGAAAAAATAGCGGCCTTAAAACCAGATATTATCCTCTGTAACAAAGAAGAAAACAGTCAAGAGATTGTTGATTTTTGCAAAACAATCACAGCCACACACGTTTCGGATATTTTTACCATAGAAGACTCACTTAATTTGATTAAAACCTATGGCGAAATCTTTTCATGCAGAGTAGAAGCCACTCAAATGATTAGCAAGATCAATTTTAAACTTGCCGATTTTAAAAACTTTATAAAGGATCAACCTCTGGTTAAAGTTGCCTATTTTATTTGGAGAAAACCTTGGATGGTGGCAGGAAACACTACCTATATAGATCATTTACTCTCTTTAAATAAATTTGACAATATTTACAAAGACAAAAGCAGGTACCCAGAAATTGAGCTTAAAAAAATTAGGTTAGAAGGCGATCCTGATTATGTTCTTTTATCCTCAGAACCCTACCCTTTTAAAGACGAGCATGCCTTTGAAATCGGACGTTTTACGCATCATGCGACAACCGTCTATGTAGATGGTGAGTTCTTTAGCTGGCACGGAAGCCGACTGCTAAAAGCTTTTGATTATTTTAAACAGCTACGAAATAGAATTTGACAAATCTTTGTCTAAATACTTTACTCGATTAAGTTTTTCGAGAATTTTCATCGCCTTAAAGGCTGCTTGATCACTCGTACTTTCGTCTTCGTACTTATAATCATTTGACCTTTCGACGAGTCTATTGTACCTTTCTTCAAGGTGTTTTCTGTATCGGTGTAGTTGGAGGATTTGTGACATCTTTCTTATGAATTAGCCTTATAAATATACACAAATATTTGATAGACAATTACATAAAATAAAAAATTATTTAAAAGAATCTGTTTTTTTGTCATATCCGTATGGGCAATGTCTGCACCCACTTTTACAACAATGCCCTCTTTTTAGATGGTATTTTTCCGTAAAAACCTTATAGCCTTGCTCATTTAAGTAGTAGTCTCCTTCTTCTAGCTCTATTCGTTGTTTATACATTTTGCAATAGTACGAATTTCAATTTATTTCTTTGATCCTGGAGGATAATTTGAGAGTATTTCTTTGACAAATTCTTTTATTTTTTCCTCTTTTTTCTGAACGTTATTCGTTTTTAAAGCCCCAGTACCAATCCCCTGCCACACCAATTGTTTTTCTTGGGCGTCAATCAAATCAATAAAAAGTGTACCCTCAGTGTATTTGGTAACCAAAACCCTGTTATTAGCTCTGTAATACATAGGATACCAATACAAATTATTAAAACCACTATGGGTTCTGGTTACATCAACCCTATTTCGTGATTTTGCATAAATACTAACCAATACATCTGGACTATTAGACTTCTTAAAGCCTTTAGCTAGTAATTCTGATTCAATCGCTCTTAAAATTCTGCGCTTATCCAGATCAGAAATGGCTGTTTTGTCGATTCCTGTTTTATAAAAAGCAAAGGTTTTATAAGTTGTAAAATCTTTTTTTGTATCATAATCTGTAGACACTCTAACAACACTACAAGACGATAAAATAAAAACAAATAACAATGCTGTTTGATTAAATAGTTTCATCTGATTTCTTTTTTAAGTTCTATAAATAGTAGTTCAATAAGCATACCAAAAAGCCATCGTTTAACTGATTTTTTATAAATACCTCATAAACCTTCAAGGAAGTCTTTATTTTTTTGAAAAATCCGTAAATTGCACTCGCAAAAAACTAGAAAATTTACGAATGGAACAAATAACACCTTATACACCGATACACAAAGTACGAATTGTCACTGCTGCATCTTTATTTGATGGCCACGATGCTGCCATCAACATTATGAGAAGAATTATCCAATCCACCGGAGTAGAAGTGATTCACTTAGGTCATGATAGAAGTGTAGAAGAAGTTGTCAATTGCGCAATTCAAGAGGATGCCAATGCCATTGCAATGACTTCGTATCAAGGTGGTCATACAGAGTATTTTAAATACATGTATGATTTGCTAAAAGAAAAAGGTGCTAGCCATATTAAAATCTTTGGCGGCGGAGGCGGTGTAATTCTTCCAGAAGAAATAAAAGAATTAATGGATTACGGGATTACTCGTATCTATTCTCCTGATGACGGTCGTTCATTAGGTTTGCAAGGAATGATTAATGATCTGGTAAAAACTTCTGATTATGCAATTGGAGATGTTTTGTCTGTTGATCTGGATAGTTTGGCAAAAAAAGAGATTGGTAGTATTGCTCGAGTAATTTCTTCTGCAGAAAACTTTCCAGAAGTAGCAAAGAAAACACTAGATGCCATCCATATAAAAAATAAAAATTCTAAAACTCCAGTCTTGGGAATTACCGGAACTGGTGGAGCAGGAAAATCATCATTGGTTGATGAGTTGGTTCGTCGTTTTTTAATCGATTTTCCAGAAAAGACAGTGGGTTTAATTTCTGTTGATCCATCAAAAAGAAAAACTGGTGGCGCTTTGCTTGGTGATAGAATTAGAATGAATGCCATAAACGACTCTAGAGTCTATATGCGTTCTTTGGCAACCCGTCAATCAAACTTAGCCTTATCAAAATACGTTAATGAGGCTGTACAAGTTTTAAAAGCTGCAGAGTTTGATCTGATAATTTTAGAAACCTCAGGAATTGGTCAATCTGACACAGAGATTATTGAGCACTCAGATACTTCATTGTATGTAATGACTCCAGAGTTTGGAGCAGCAACTCAATTAGAAAAAATTGACATGCTTGATTTTGCTGATTTAGTTGCCATCAATAAATTTGACAAAAGAGGTGCTTTAGATGCCATTCGCGATGTAAAAAAACAATACATGCGCAACAACCATTTATGGGATGTTCATATGGATGACATGCCTGTATTTGGAACCATCGCGTCACAGTTTAACGATCCAGGTATGAATACCTTATACAAGCGTATCATGGACAAACTGGTAGAAAAAACAAATGCTGATTTAAAATCGAGCATGGAGATTACCAAAGAAATGTCTGAAAAGATCTTTGTAATCCCTCCTAGTAGAGTTCGTTATCTATCAGAGATATCAGAGAACAATAGAGCCTATGACAAAAAAGTAAATGATCAAGTAATCGTTGCTCAAAAACTGTATGGAATCCATCAAACTATTGAATCTATTACAAATACTCCTGTAGAGATTATCAAAACCGGCTTAAATGAAGAAGAGATTCTAAAGCAGGCAAAAGATGATAACGATAAAGAATTTTTAAATTTACTTTTAGCTCAATTTGACAAAGTAAAACTAAATTTTGACCCATTAAATTGGGAGGTTATTTTAAATTGGAACGATAAAGTTCAAAAATATAAAAACCCTGTTTACACGTTTAAAGTTCGTGATAAGGAGATTCATATTGAAACCCATTCAGAGTCTCTTTCTCATTCTCAAATTCCAAAGGTGGCTTTGCCAAAGTATCAAGCTTGGGGTGATTTATTACGTTGGAATTTACAAGAGAATGTTCCGGGTGAATTTCCGTTTGCATCAGGTTTGTATCCTTTTAAAAGAACTGGAGAAGATCCTACAAGGATGTTTGCTGGTGAAGGAGGACCAGAAAGAACTAACCGTCGTTTCCACTATGTAAGTTTAGGAATGGATGCCAAACGTTTGTCTACAGCATTTGACTCGGTAACTTTATACGGTAATGACCCAGGAATTAGACCTGATATTTATGGTAAAATTGGAAATGCCGGAGTTTCAATCTGTTGTTTAGACGATGCCAAAAAATTGTATTCTGGTTTTGATCTAAGTCATGCAATGACCTCTGTTTCTATGACCATTAACGGACCAGCACCTATGTTGTTAGGATTCTTTATGAATGCTGCCATTGATCAGAACTGTGAAAAATACATCAAAGAGCACAAGCTAGAAAAACTAGTAGAAGCTAAATTTAAAGAAGTATACGATTCTAAAGGCTTAGATAGACCTGTTTATCAAGGAGGTTTGCCAGAAGGAAACAACGGCTTAGGCTTAATGTTGCTCGGTTTAACTGGAGACATGGTATTGCCAGCTGATGTATATCAACAAATAAAAACGGACACCCTAACACAAGTTCGTGGTACGGTTCAGGCAGATATCTTAAAAGAAGACCAGGCGCAAAACACCTGTATTTTCTCTACAGAATTTGCTCTGCGTTTAATGGGTGATGTACAAGAGTATTTTATTGAAAAACAAGTTCGTAATTTTTATTCAGTTTCTATTTCTGGATATCATATTGCAGAAGCGGGAGCCAATCCTATTACGCAATTGGCATTAACCTTATCTAACGGATTTACCTACGTAGAATATTATCTTTCTAGAGGGATGGATATTAATAAATTCGGACCGAATTTATCTTTCTTCTTCTCAAACGGAATTGACCCTGAGTATTCAGTAATCGGTAGAGTTGCTCGTAAGATTTGGGCAAAAGCCATGAAGTACAAATACGGAGCAAATCCGAGAGCACAAATGTTAAAGTATCACATTCAAACTTCTGGTAGATCCTTACACGCTCAAGAAATTGACTTTAATGACATCAGAACTACTTTACAAGCTTTGTATGCCATCAATGACAACTGTAACTCACTACATACCAACGCCTATGATGAAGCCATCACAACTCCTACAGAAGAATCGGTAAGAAGAGCCATGGCTATTCAATTAATCATCAACAAAGAATTGGGCTTAACCAAAAATGAAAACCCAATACAAGGATCATTTATCATAGAAGAACTTACAGACTTGGTTGAAGAAGCAGTCTTAGCAGAATTTGATAGAATTACAGAACGTGGAGGCGTGTTAGGCGCTATGGAAACCATGTATCAACGCTCAAAAATACAGGAAGAAAGCTTGTATTATGAAACCTTAAAACACAATGGCGAGTTTCCAATTATCGGAGTAAATACGTTCTTGAGTTCTAAAGGATCTCCAACGGTGCAACCTGCAGAAGTAATAAGAGCAACGGAAGAAGAGAAACAATACCAGATTCAAACCAAAGAATTGTTAAACAAAGCCAATGACGGAAAAGTTCAAGAACAGTTAGCTATCCTACAAGAAGCAGCTGTGAAGAATGAAAACTTGTTTGACAAACTAATGGAGGCTACTAAATTCTGTTCTTTAGGACAGATTACAGAAGCCTTATTTAAAGTAGGTGGACAATACAGAAGAAACATGTAAGTAAAGAACAAAAATTCTTAATAGAGTTTGAGTGAATTGCTTATCCTAAGCAAAGACGAAGGATCTTAAGAATAAAAACCGCACAAATTGTGCGGTTTTTTTGCATCCATTCAATTTTTTTGCTGTCTACTTTTAAAAAAATGACAACGCAACTTTTAAAGACAGAGTTCTACAAACAATTACAATTAGGTAGGCAAGCACTACAAGAAAAAAAGTACAGTATTGCCTTTTATCATTTAGAAAATGCGCACATTTTAGGGCAAAAACACCTTTGGCGTCATACAATAAGTCATTATTGGATGTTTGTCTTTGGATTAAAAACCAACAATGCCAAAGAAGTGATTGGACAACTCTTTAGACTACTTGCCTCTCTTCTATTTACGATCTTTTGGGTGCCACAAGGAAATACAGGGGGAAGCAATATTTCTCCAATCAAATCCTTACCGATTAGAGAAGAATTAAAAAAATATTTTTAAAAAATGTTGCATCTTTTTTGTACCTTATTTGTCTATTATATGAACCTTAAAATTTATCATTATGAAAAATAATAATTGTACATGTAATTGCGACGGTTGTAAAACAGGTAGCTGTACTAACTGTACGTGTGATAACTGCACTTGTAGCAACTGTAATTGTTAAAAGCTGTCATTTGGAGTAAAATTATTAGCAACTGAGCTAATTAAAAATGAAAGCAATTTTGTATCGAGAGGTCTTTATTAAAAACTTCTCGATACAATTTTCTAAAAAAATTACTCAAACTGACATTTTAAAACACAACATCTAATTAGGAGAAACTGAACTTGATTCAAGTTCTCTAATTATAAATAATTCTTATGACCACACAAAACGTTTGGAAAACCTATTCGGAAGATTTAAAAAGATTTATCATTAGCAAAGTTCATGACACAGCCATAGCAGATGATATTTTACAGGATACCTTTATTAAAATTCACACAAAACTACATACCCTAAAAGATCACAATAAACTAAAACCTTGGTGCTTTACCATTGCTAGAAATTCTATTTTGGATTATTGGAAGTTAACCAATCAAGACTTTGAAATTGCAAATTTTGAAGCCGAAGTAGTTCCAGAAGATGAAGGTCATACAGAAAAAGATTGCTTACGTGGTATTTTACAAAGCCTTCCGAAAAAATATAGAGATCCTTTATTTTTAGCCGACATCAAGGGCTTAAAACAACAAGAAGTTGCTGAGCAATTAAAACAAAGTTTACCCACCACAAAATCTCAAATCCAACGAGCTCGTAAATTAATTGCTCAAGGGTTTATGGACTGCTGTGGCTATGTTTTAAACGATGACGGGAAACTCGTTGGCGAACTTCAAGACAAAGAAGACTGCAAAGTTTGCGGCTAACTATTTTAGTGATCTATAGATTCTTTTTCAAGCTCCTTCTTCACCATGGATGCTTTTAAGGAACACTAATACTTTTTCAAAAATATCCTGTAAAACTTCTACCTTTGTTTTAAAAAGGAGCATGGCTTATCAAAACACAACGCTAAGAAACAAAACCAAAGTTTTAACGCTTGATGAACTTCATTTAAGCAAGGAAATTAGAGAAAAAATTAACCAGCTGATTGAAGAATTCACCTATTTAGATACTCTTAAAAATCTAAATCTTCCGGTTGATAATAAAATTTTACTCCACGGAAAAACAGGTTGTGGAAAAACAGCTACTGTACATGCAATTGGAAAAGCACTAAACAAAGAAGTCATTACGCTTAATTTGGGAGGTTTTGTATCTTCTAGACTTGGTGAGACAGGCAAAAACATTTCTGAACTTTTTAGAAAGGCTTCCTATAGCAATGCCATTTTATTTATTGATGAGTTTGATTTTATCGGAAAGATAAGAGACTATGACAATAAAGATTCTGGAGAAATGAAGCGATTGGTGAATACACTGATCCAACAAATAGATAATTTAGCAGATACCTCATTACTTATTTGTGCTACAAATCACATAGAGATTATTGATACTGCTTTGTTGAGAAGGTTTCAATTAAAGCTAGAATATAAATTGCCTTCCAACCAACAACTAGATCTTTACTACGATGATATTCTAACTCATTTCCCCAAAGAAATCAATGCTGTAAATAGAGTTTATAGCATTTCTTATGCAGAAGCCAAAGACCTTGCTTATCAGCAACTAAAGGCTAACGTCATTCAATTAGAAAAAGCAAAAACCGATTAACTTTTAATAAAAAAAGACTGCCAAATTTGTGCTTAACAAAAATTGCAGTCCTCTTAAATATTAATTGATTGTTTTTTTAAAACTTATTCCCAAAGAAAAGCGCATTTAAAAACAGCTTGTTGGTTCCGTACCAGGCGCCTCTAAAATTTGGATTGTCAGCAAATAAAACTGCACGACCTCTGCCGATAGGACTCACCAATAATGAAGCTGAAGGCTTAATAAAAACATCTAAATTCTTTTGGGTTATATACCCATCTATATGTGGGTTTTTAGAATATTTTGCGACCGTTGCGTATGGACTTTTACTAGGAGCTAAAAACACCATATTGTTTTTATACACGGGCATTTTAGCGGTTCGATATCCAAAACCTAATGGATGCGTAAGATCTAAATCTACTTCTAAAATGATCCCTCCAACACGGTCTCTCCCTGCATATTCACCAGCATCAACATAAGGCAATCTTTTGGTTCCTGTTTCTTCTTTAGATTTGGGCTTTTTAGTCAAACTCTCTTTGACCATTTTTTTATCGATCAACCATTTAGCGCCTCCGGCAATACTAACAATGGTATTTCCTTTGGCTGCCCAATCTTTAAGTTTCTGTCTTTGAACAGAATCCAATTCGGTATAACTACCAGAAACCATAACCAAGGTATTGTACTTGTCTAAATTGGCTCTTCTAAAACTAGCCATTCTAATTTTTGTTATTGGCATATCTACCCGAGTATCCAACAAGTGCCAAACCTCTCCAGCTTCTAAAGAGTTAATCCCTTCTCCAATAAGCATTGCTACTTTAGGCTTGCTCAATGCTCTAAAATTATTAGATCCTAAATCTATCCCCTTAATACTATAACCGCTGTTTGTCCCAAAAATCGGAACATTGTATTTGGTTTGTGCCTCTAAGACAATTTGATAAACTTCTGCCTCTGATTTTTTTTGTTTGCTAATCGGGATCAACAAACTTCCATAATTAAAACTCTTCTTTCCACTTGTGGTCAGTATGCTAAAAGGCTTAAAGGCAGAAGCCACTGTCAATCCTTTAGCTTGCATATAATACAAGACCGCTGGTGAATTGTAATCATCCCAATCAATAATATATGCATACCTAGCTCTTTGTATTTTAGGGTTGTTTACCAGGTCTTTGGTAGTGGTAATTTCTGTACCTAGTTTTACAGATTTTAGGCCTTTGTATTTCATATTATAAAAGTTGGCCACACTCCATGCCGAAGCATCATAATACACACTATCACTATACTGTCTATAGGTTTCAAACATGGTTTGCACCATTCTGTGTTGAGGTTGTTTTAAAGGAACCACATACTTCTCTCCCTTCTTATAAACTTTAATTTTATGGGTGAGTAGTTGGCTGACAAAAGCTTTGTTTCTATTCATATCATAATCGTCTCCAAACTCATAACCTGCAAATCCAGTCTTGGCTTTTTGAGTCATGGCTGTTTTAAAAAAGGTCTGCTGATATTTTCTTAAAAAAGCTTTGTTCTCTACTGCCGCTTTAATAGTTGCAAAACCAGAAGTATATTGATTTCTAATGGTAAAGGCAAACGTTATTTTACCATAATCCGTGTCTTGAACATGTCCACGAGAACTTGCTTGCTCAAACAACAAAGCCAAGCCTCCTTGTAAATCTGGATAGGATGATCCATAACCAGGATAAGTACCATCAAAAGATTCTTTGGTGTAGTAAAAAGAACCTATCTTGTCTAAAGCACTAGAAAAATAGGTTGCGAATAAATTGTTTAGATCCTCATAATTTTCTTTGGGCATAATCGGATCTAAAGAACCAATTGGCTTCATTGGTTCAAAAAAGTGATTGCTATTGGTGCCCATCTCATGAAAGTCTGTAACCACATTTGGATACCAATCATGTAACCATTTTAATTTCCCTTGACTTTCTGGGTGCACTGCTAATAACCAATCTCTGTTTAAATCAAACCAATAATGATTGCTTCTTCCTCTAGGCCATGCCTCATTGTGCTCTGCATCTATATTATCAGAAACGAGCGATTTTGCTTTAAATTGATTTGCCCATTGGGTGTGTCTGTCTCTACCATCTGGATTGATGGCTGGATCAATAAAAATAACAGATTTATTTAAATAATTTAACACCTCTGCATTGGTTGATGCCACCAAAGTATAAGCTGTTAACAAAGCTGCTTCTGAACTTGATGGTTCGTTTCCATGCACATTGTAGCCAAGTTGAATAAAGATCGGAACCTTATCGTAATTTTTCGGGTTCAAATCTGGGTTTACAAACTGCAAATGCTCATTTTTAAGAGTTCCTAGGTTTGATAAATTCTCCTTTGATGATACTGTGAGCATCACCAGCTTTCTGTTTTCATGGGTTTTACCATACACTTCTATCTGTGCTCTGTCTGAAATTTCCGCAAGTTTGTAGAAATAGGCAACGATTTGATCGTGTCTCGTATGTTGCTCCCCAATAGGATAACCTAAAAACTCTTCTGGAGTTGGGATGGCTTTATTAAAAGGTGCTTGATCTTTAAAAAAATAATCTTGCGCTTGTACTGCGCTGCTGATTATAAATAAAAAAAACAGTAAAAAAACAGGTTTGGTAAGTTTCATTAGGTTGATTTTTAAACAATTCAACCTAAAAGTAAGAATAATTAATCAATTAGGATCACCTTCTTTTCTTCTTATTTAAAGGCGCTCGTGCAGCTTTCTTTTTTCTGCGATTAAAAGGCACAGCATCATCAAAGGTATTCTTAGTCTCAGTAGCTTTCTTATTCTGTTTCCAAGAGTTGTTGTCTGGCAATAATACCTTTAACAAATCTTGCCTTCCTACCTTATTCAGCGTATTTCTAATCCAATCTTTGTTCTCCTTTTTATACCAAAAGAAAAAACGATGTTGATCTTCACGTTCTTTTTTTGTTTTAGGAGTTTTGGTAGGTTTTAAAGTATATGGATGATATCCACTATAATAAATAACCGTAGCAACAGTCATTGGTGTAGGCGTAAACCCTTGTACTTGCTCTAACTGGAAGCCCATGTTTTTGGTCTCTGCAGCCAAGTTTGCCATGTCTTCTACTTCACTTGCAGGATGGCTCGAAATAAAATATGGAATCAGTTGTAGGTTTAATTTCTTCTTAAGATTGATTCGATCAAAACGCTCTTTAAACTTGTGAAAATAGGTAAATGAAGGTTTGCGCATCAACTTTAATACAGGATCAGAAGTGTGTTCTGGAGCCACTTTTAATCGCCCAGAAACATGATTGGTCATTACCTCTTCTGTAAAGGCATCCAACTCTTTTGGATCCGCATTTTTATTGAATTCTGGAACCAACATATCGTGTCGGATTCCACTACTTACAAACGATTTTTTTACTTTTGGATGCTTGTCAACTGCTTGATACAATTCTGTTAAAGGCTTGTGAGAAGTATCTAAATTACTACAGATTACTGGCGAAATACAAGAAGGCGCTACACACTTGTCACATATAGACTGAACCTTACCTTTCATTTGATACATGTTAGCAGAAGGCCCACCAATATCAGATAAATAACCTTTAAAATCAGGCATACTAGCCACCTTATCAACCTCTTTTAAGATTGATTCTTGACTTCTACTCGCTATAAACTTTCCTTGATGAGCAGAAATAGTACAAAAGCTACATCCTCCAAAACAACCTCGGTGAATATTGATAGAAAACTTAATCATTTCAAACGCAGGAATTGGTCCACGCTTGTTATATTTTGGATGTGGTAATCGCGTAAAAGGCAAATCAAAAGAAGCATCAATCTCAGCCTCAGTCATTGTTGGATAAGGTGGATTGATCACCAAAGTTTGTTCTCCAACTTTCTGAAAAATTCTTCGGGCTCTTAATTTATTTGATTCTTGCTCAATTACTTTAAAATTTGAGGCAAAGGTTTTTTTATCTTTTAGACAGGCTTCATGTGAGTTGATTGTTACATCTTCCCATTCATTTACCACAGGAACTTTCTCTTGTTTTTGATCAATTAAAACAGCAGTTTGCTTGATGTTTTTTAGACTAGAGAAAGGAACACCTTTTTGCAACAACTCTACGATCTCTCTTAGAGGCTGCTCTCCCATTCCGTAAACAAGCATATCTGCTTTTGAAGTTTCTAAAATAGTAGGCAATAACTTATCTGACCAATAATCATAATGGGTAACACGTCTTAAAGAAGCTTCGATCCCTCCTATTAAGACTGGTGTGTCTGGAAATTTTTCTTTTAATATTTTTGAATATACAGAGGTTGCATAATCTGGTCTAAAGCCTTTATCTCCATTGGGCGTATAAGCATCATTATCTCTTCTTCTTTTACTCGCAGTATAATTACTCACCATCGGATCCATACATCCACCTGTAACCGCAAAAAAGAGTTTTGGAGTACCCATTTTTGTAAAATCCTGAAGATTATCATGCACACTTGGTTGTGCTACGATAGCAACACGCAAGCCGTAACTCTCTAAAATTCGACCAATTACTGCAGGCCCAAAAGATGGATGATCTACATACGCATCCCCACTAAAAAGAATAACGTCTAGTTCTTCCCATCCTCGAATCTTAACTTCTTTATTCGTAGTTGGTAACCAATCTGAAAGTTTGTGCATCTCCATAATTATTGCAAAAATACGAGATTAAAATCTGATAGCATTCTTTTTTTAAGGAAATGAGAATCAGAAAATAACCACTTTTTATCAAATTATCTATTGGATACTGTAACAATCACGTTAAATATGCGTCTTATTTTAGTACAAAATAAGATAATCATGAGAAAAATATTTTTGGCAATCGCAACGATTGCCCTAATTACTAGTTGTTCTACCTCTAGAGTAGCACAAAATCAGAAAAAGGATATTGCTGTATCCATAGACCTTAACAATGTTGTCGATGACAAAGTAAATGTTGTTGTCGATCCACAAAAGATTAAAGAAAACTCAGTTGTTTACCAAATCCCTGCAATCGTACCAGGAACTTATGCCATGAGTGATTACGGTAAATTTATTTCTGATTTCAAAGCCTATGATTACAAAGGCAATGAAATGACTGTTGTAAAAGTTGATACCAATTCTTGGAAAATAGACAACGCAACCAAAATGGATAAAATTAGCTATTGGGTAGAAGATACTTTTGATACTAAGCTAGAACACAATATTTATGTAATGGCGGGTACCAACATAGAAAAAGATCAAAACTTTTTTCTAAACCTACCTGGTTTTGTTGGTTATTTCCAAAACAAAAAAGAAACACCTTATACCATTAGCATTTCTCATCCAGAGAAATTATATGAAACTACTTCTTTGATCAACAAAAACACGACAAAGACAGACAATACATTAGATGTATTTACCGCTAGTAGATATGATGAAATCTCTGACAACCCAATTATGTATGCTCCTCTTAACAGTGTAAGCTTTACAGTAGATGGTATCGAGGTTACGCTTGCGGTGTATTCTCCAAACAATATACACGCTGCTAAGGACATGGAAGCTGACTTAAAGAGAATGGTACAAGCTCAGTCTAATTTCTTAAAAGGATTTAAAACAACAAATGAATACAATATTCTTTTGTATCTTTTTGATTCTAACATATACAAATGGAATAGTTTTGGTGCCTTAGAACACCTTTCTTCTACAACGGTTGTATACCCAGAGAGCTATTCAAAAGAATTATTAGCAGACGGAATGATTAACGGTACCGTTTCTCATGAGTTCTTCCACATAGTATCGCCACTTTCTGTTCATTCAGAAGAGATTCATTCATTTGATTTTAACAGCCCAAAAATGTCAAAACATTTATGGATGTATGAAGGAACCACTGAGTATTTTGCCAACTTGTTTCAAGTAAATCAAGGGTTGATTAGCGAACAAGATTTTGTAAATGAAATGAAAAACAAAATAAGTGCCTCTATGCGTTTTGATGATACCATGCCTTTTACAGACATGAGTAAAAACATCTTAGAACCTGCTTATGCTAAAAACTATGGTAACGTGTATCAAAAAGGAGCCTTAATTGGAATGTCTTTGGATATTATTTTAAGAGAACAAAGCAATGGATCTTATGGAATCTTAAATTTAATGAAAGATTTATCAGTAAAATATGGCGCAACAAAACCGTTTAAAGACGATGAAATTATTGATGAAATTATCGCAATGACTTATCCAGCGGTTGGAGACTTCTTTAAGAATCACGTAGAGGGAAAAACTCCTATCGATTACAATGCTTTATTCGACAAAGTTGGAATTGTAAACAAATTACAAACTGTTGATTCAAGATACTTTATAGATAATAGCAATCAACCATTTATTGCTGTTAATAAAGATCGTGAAATCTACTTTACAAAAAGAACAAATTCTGGATTGGTAGCCTTAGGTGTACAAGAAAATGACATCTTAAAATCTATCAATGGAGAAGCATTTACTTTACAAAATGCCAATGCAATGATTGTAAAATCATTTGAGTGGAAAGTTGGAGATTCTGTTACTTTAGAAGTAGTAAGAGGAGGTAAAACTATAGAACTTAAAGGAACTATCATCACTCCAAAAACAGAACAAATTGGTTTGGTAATCGAAGATTTACCAGCTGACAATCCTAAAGTTATATTGAGAAAAGCTTGGTTAAAAGGCTAATCAAATTTCTATAAAAACAAAAAAGGCTACGAAATCGTAGCCTTTTTTATTTGCTATGGTTTTACAACTAAATGAGGTACTTTGGCTAAATCCCAGTCGATGACTAAACCATCTGCTAATTGTTGCGCAATTTCTTTACCATATAAATACTCACACAAATACAAGGCTGCTTCAAATGATTTTGCACCACCTGCGGATGTTATATACTTAGCATCGTGCACAAACAAAACATTTTTTCTAATATCCAAGTTTGGAAAAGTCTCTCTCATTAGATCAATATCACTAGGAAAGGTTGTTGACACTCGGTCTTGTAAAACGCCGGCCTTAGCCAACACAAAAGCTCCATCACAATGTGAGGTTATAAATTGCGCTTCACGATTGACCTTTTTTACAAAATCTATAAGTTTTTTATCTTCCAAATCTGTGTCTAAATGATGTTCTGCACTAGGGATGATAAGGATATCAATTTTAGGCAAACTATCTTTTAAATAATTAAAATCAGGTAGAATTCTCAAACCTTCAAAAGTGCGAATCGCCTGATCAGTATTTGCAACAGTAAAGACATTCATCTGCTTAATTCCCTCTCTAAAAATAGTATGCTGAAAAATATCATAAGGTGCTGTAAGCTCAGTATTATAGGTTCCATCCATAATTAAGAAAGCCACATTATAACGTCCTTCCTTTAATTGAGGTACCCTTTTTTGGGCTGTGATTTGTTTACCCACTTGAACTTCGGTTTCAGCACTTTTCTTACAGCCAATTGTAATTGACAATAAAACAAGGAATAAAAAGTATCTCATATCTGTTTTGTTTTTTTCTTTTTATAAAAGTATTAAAATAGAATTTACCCCTTTAAACCTATAGAAAATGTTTTTTCTTTTGTAGATTTACCTTATAAACAACCAACCTTTTATCATGAAAAAACAAATTTTCTACGCAATCTTGTCTTTTGTTTTCACTGGGTTTCTAATAAGTTGTGAATCCACAGCAAAAGAAACAGCAAGAGTTCCAGACACCTATGTTCAAGACAACTATACAAAAAAAGAAGTAACTATTACCATGCGTGATGGTATTAAGCTTCATACGGTTATCTATGCTCCAAAAGATCAAAGCAAGACTTACCCTATTTTACTACAAAGAACCCCGTATAGCTGTGCTCCTTATGGAGAAGGAAAAATGAAGACTAAAATTGGCCCGAATACGCAGTTAATGAAAGAAGGAAATATCGTGGTTTATCAAGATGTACGTGGTAGATGGATGAGTGAAGGAGTTTATGACAATATGCGTGCGTATATTCCTAATAAAAAACCAAATCAGGCTGATGAAACTTCAGACACTTATGATACCATTGATTGGTTGGTTAAAAATGTAGACAATAACAACGGCCGTGTTGGAACTTGGGGAATATCATACCCTGGACACTATGCTACCGTTTCTACCATTGATGCACACCCTGCACTTAAAGCTGCCTCTCCTCAAGCTAGTATTGCTGATTTCTTTTTTGATGATTTTCATCACAATGGTGCTTTTCTACTAAGTTATTTTAGAGCCGTCTCTTTGTTTGGTGCTTATAAAGATTCTCCTACAGATACAGCGTGGTATTCTTTACCAAGTATGGATACTCAAGATCAATATCAATTCTTTTTAGATGCTGGTCCTTTAAAAAACTTAAACAAGTATTTCCGAAATGAAAATGTGGATGCAAAAGCTCCTCAAAACAATGATCAAATTGATGATTTCTTTTGGAAAGAAATTACAGAGCATCCAAATTATGATGAGGTTTGGAAAAGCAAAGGAATTATTCAACATTTAGACAAAGTACCTTCTACAGTTGCTACAATGGTCGTAGGTGGTGAGTTTGATGCCGAAGATTTATACGGTCCACTAGAAACCTATAAAGGAATAGAAAAACACAACCCAAACAATTACAACACTTTGGTTTTTGGTCCTTGGGATCACGGAGGTTGGTCAAGAAGCACCGTTAAAAATAGTGTTGGAAACTATTATTTTGGAGACTCAATTTCATTGAAATTTCAAAAAGAAATTGAATCAAAATTCTTTAATCACTTTTTAAAAGGTTCTGGAGATAAAAACTCAGGATTGCCAGAAGCCTATGTTTATGATTCTGGAAGAAAAGGCTGGAAATCTTACGAGACGTGGCCACCAAAAAATGCAAAGAAAAAATCTTGGTACTTGTCAGATGATAAAGAATTAACAACGACAAAAAAAGAATATAAAGGAATAAAATTTATTAGCGATATCAAGCGACCTGTTCCGTATTCTGAGGATATTAAAACTGTATTTACGCCACGTAAATACATGACAGATGATCAACGATTTGCCGCTAGAAGACCAGATGTATTGGTTTTTGAAACCGATGTATTAACAGAAGATTTAACCTTAGCCGGAGATATACTAGCCAAATTAAAAGTTGCTACTACAGGAAGTGCAGCAGACTGGATCGTTAAAGTAATTGATGTACATCCTAAAGATGCCAAAGAAAACAACAAAGACATGCAAAATCATCTTAAAATGAGTAATTATCATTTGATGGTCAGAAGCGAAGTAATGCGTGGTCGTTTTAGAAATAGTTTTGAAAAACCAGAGCCTTTTGTTCCCAATCAAAAAACAGCCGTAAATGTTAGGCTTCAAGATATCTTTCACACTTTTAAAAAAGGACATAAATTACAGATTCAAGTTCAAAGTACCTGGTTTCCTCTAATTGATCTAAATCCACAAACCTATGTAGACAATATTTATAAGGCTGACGAAAAAGATTTTAAAACACAAACTCACACTGTATTTACAGATTCTAGTATCGAATTTTTTGTAATCGAATAATTAAATTTAAACAATAATGAAAAAAATACTTTTTACAATTTGCATCGCATTTCTTGCGACAAGCTATGCACAACAAAAAGCAATTCCTGTTTTTAAGGACGGAGAAGCTCAAGTTGTTGAAGCTTTTAATGACCCTAGTAAATGGATCAGACATGATCTATGGGTTGAAACTGAATTTGACACTGATGGTGACGGTAAATTAGACCGAATGCATGTCGCGGTAACTAGACCTTCCCAAACCGAAAAAGAAGGTTTAAAGTTGCCGGTAGTTTATGAATCAAGCCCTTATTTCGCCGGAACTGCATCCTTGCAAAATGGCGTGATGTGGAGTGTAAAGCACGAACTTGGAGAAACACCTCCCAACAGAATTCATCCAAAAGTAAGCAGAAGAGGAAAAAGACCTATTATCTCAAACTCTCAAATTAGAACCTGGGTACCTAGAGGGTATATTGTTGTTCATTCATCATCACCTGGTACCGGATTGTCTGATGGTTCACCTACAGTTGGAGGTAAAAATGAATCACTTGCACCAAAAGCAGTTATCGACTGGTTGTGTGGTAGAGCAAAAGGTTATACAGAAAGAACAGGATCAGAAGAAGTAAAAGCTTTTTGGTCAACAGGAAAAGTAGGAATGACAGGTACTTCATACAATGGAACAATCCCTTTAGCTGCTGCAACCACAGGAGTAAAAGGTTTAGAAGCAATTATTCCTATAGCTCCTAACACATCGTATTATCACTATTACCGATCAAATGGGTTGGTTCGTTCTCCTGGTGGTTATCTTGGTGAAGATATTGATGTTCTTTATGATTTTATCCATTCTGGTGATGAATCAAAAAGAGCCTATGGGAATAAAGTTGTTAGAGACACAGAAATGGCTAACAACTTAGATCGTGTTACAGGTGATTATAATGATTTTTGGGCAGGTCGTGATTACCTAAATCAAATGAAACCAATGAAAGCGGCTTTATTAATGTCTCACGGATTTAATGACTGGAACGTAATGCCAGAACACAGTTACCGTATCTATAAAAAAGCCAAAGAAATGGGTTTAGATACTCAAATTTTTTATCATCAAAATGGCCATGGAGGTCCACCTCCGATGAAAATGATGAATCGTTGGTTTACTCGTTATTTATTTGGAGTTAGAAATGGGGTAGAAAATGATGCACGTGCTTGGATTGTTAGAGAAGATGATAAAAGAACTGAGCCAACACCATATAAAGAATACCCAAATCCTGAAGCCAAAAATGTTCGTTTGTATTTGGGTGAAGGAGGAACCACTGCAGGATCACTAAGTTTATCTAAAAGCTCAAAAGCTAAAGAAAACCTAATTGACGACGCTAGTATTTCTGGAAATAATTTAGCGCAAGCTAAAAACTCTAAAAACAGATTGCTTTATGTAACACCTGTACTAAAAGAAGATTTACACCTATCTGGTCTGGCAAAGATTACTGTAAAAATTGCCAGTAGTAAACCAGCTGCCAATCTTTCTGTTTGGTTAGTATCATTGCCTTGGAATGGTGAAAAAGGAACCAAAATAACAGACAATATTATTACCCGTGGTTGGGCAGATTTACAGAACCACAAATCATTGAGTAAAAGTAGTCCTCTAAAGCCAGGTAAATTTTATGAAATGACTTTTGATTTACAACCAGATGATCAAATTATTAAAAAAGGTCAGCAAGTTGGATTGATGATTTTCTCTAGTGATAACCTGTTTACCCTATTGCCAAAAGCAGGCACCGTGCTTACTGTAGATTTAAGTAAAACAAGCATAACACTTCCAGTAGTTGGAGGAAAAAACAGCATAGAAAAAGCAATAAAATAAGTTCTTAAGTTATACCCTATAAAAAAACCTGCTAAACAGCAGGTTTTTTTATATAAGCTAATTGCTCTTTCTTGAGTATTCTAGTTAGAACCCACAGTAAAAATACAGATAGCATAGCGATCCCTGTTACAATAACCCAGGTAGCATCAAAGCCTATTTGGCTTACTAAATGCAGGCCAGAGTTATGACTAAAGATATGCGCAAAGGAAAAAGCAATCGTATACAAAGCCATATACTCTCCTTGATTTCCTTTCTTTGCTCGCTCCATTGCAAAGGCATTTGAAAACGGAAAAGCAATCATCTCTCCAAGAGTCATTAAAAACATTCCAATAATTAATACACCCGCCCATGATGAAAGCAATAGCACTACAAAACTTAGGGCTATTAGGATACCTCCAAACAGCATCAAGCCAATTTTAGAGAATTTTGAATTTTCTAACCACTTTATCAGTGGCATTTCAAGTAAAAAAATTATAAAGCCATTCATCCCTAAAAGCAATCCTATCTGTTGCTCTTTTAAAAGAAAAATGTCTTTATAATACAAAGGCATGGTAGAAAAATATTGCAAAAATACAGCTCCAAACAACATCAATGCAACTAGAAAAAACCAGAATGCCTTATCAGAATAAGCAGATTCTGGGTTTGTTACTTTTATCTCGTCTAAGACTTTTGATTTCTTTGGATTTAAAACCTGTAGCAGTAATAATCCTGCCAAAAAACAAGTAACTCCATCAACCCAAAACAAACCTGAATACCCTAAACTTGCTATGATTAAACCTCCAATAGCAGGTCCTGCAGAAAAACCTAAATTAATTGCCAAACGAATTAGTGTTACAGAACGCGTCTTGTTCTCTGGTTTACTATAAGAACTTAAAGCGACAAACATGGCGGGTCTAAAAGAATCCGCAACTAACATCAAACCAAAAATACCCGCACAAAATCCTATAAAACTTGTCACAAACTGCATCGCTACAAAAGCTAAACCGGTACCTATTAAACTAAAAACCATTACTTTATAATAGCCTATTTTATCAGTTAGCTTACCTCCTATCCAGGAACCTATCACAGAACCCAATCCAAAGAAAGACATAATCCAACCGACGTCACCTAAAGTAAATGCTAAACTCTTAGTCAAATACAAAGATAAAAATGGGATTACCATAGTCCCAGCTCTATTAATTAAGGTAATCAAAGCTAACCACCATACTTCAGGTGATAAACCTCTAAATGTGTTTATATAGTTAACATATAGTTTTTTCATTGCTTTTTAAAATAAAAAAAGTCCAACTCTAGAGTCGGACTTTTATGATAAAAATATGTAATTTTAAGAATTACAATTCATCAACTGATCGACTTTTACGTTCTAAAAACGTTGTAATACAGTTATATGAAAAGACAATCCTCATTTTGTTTTTTTTGTTGATGGTAAAACTACATAAAAAAATGTAAAGTTGTATTTTTGGTTTTAAATATTTTTTATCATGAAAAACATCCTACTAATTTGTTTATTTTTTTTATTTCTTTCTTGTAATAGCGGAAAGAAAAAATCTTCTTTAGGTCTTACTGAATTTCAAATTGAATTGAACAACGAATATAAGGATGCGTCCAAATCACCTTTAAAAAAAGCTGATTTAAAAAACTTTACAGGTTTAGAATTTTTCCCGATCAATGAAAATGTAAAAGTGACTGCACATTTAGAAAGAGTCCCGGATTCAGATTTCTTTTTCATGAAAACAACAACCGATAGACTTGCAGAAGAAAGAGTTTATGGAATTTTGACCTTTAAAATCGAAGGAAAAGAATACAAATTAAACATCTATCAAGGTAAACAATTGATGAGAACTAAAGGGTTTCAAAATTATCTTTTTTTACCCTTTACAGACAAAACTAATGGGGTAAGTAGTTATTATGGAGGTAGATATATGGACCTAAGAATTCCTGAAGGAGACAGTATAGAACTTGATTTTAACAAAGCTTACAATCCTTATTGTGCTTATAATGAAAAGTTTTCATGCCCAATAGTACCAAAAGAAAATCATTTAGACTACGAGATGAAAGCTGGAGTAATGGCTTTTAAAAAGGGTTAAGGATTAATTACGATATTGCTTTTCAAATCTTTTGCAATTGCTTTTTTAATCTTTAACAAATGCTTTTTACGAACTTTCAGTTTGGTTTCTGCATGTGCTTTTAAGTGTAATTTTGCAAAAGATTCAGCGATAGACTTAGCGGTAGCTAACAACTCTTTTTCTGAAACAATTAGATCTAAGAACCCTGCTTGAACAGCTGCTTTGGGTTCAAATATTTCTGAATTTGAAACGCTCCTATTTAGATAAACTTCTGACAAACGACTCTTTGCGATGGCTACACCAGCATGATGCATAGTCATTCCAATCTGAACTTCATTTAAACCAACTTTATAATCACCCTCTACACCAATTCTATAATCAGCAGACAACAACAAAAAAGCTCCTTTTGCAATTGCGTGTCCGTTACATGCTACTATGATAGGTCTTGGAAAACGAAGCATACGTAATGATAGTTCAGATCCTTTAGTAACCAACTCTTTTGCTGATTCTGGGCTTTCTTTCATTACTTTTAGATCAAATCCTGCCGAAAATATCCCAGGCTGCCCAGTAAGTATAACCACTTTTTGCTCTTTCTCTGCAATATCTAATGATTTATTTAACCCCTCAATAACTTGATGAGATATAGCATTTGCTTTACCGTTAACAATGCTAACAATAGCATACTGATCATGGCTGGTATACTGAACTACTGAATTCATAAAAATATGTTTAATTTGATAGGGATAAATGCATTACTTAATTATATATATTCCTGCAAAAACGGCTAAAAAGCCCAAAACAAAACTAGCAATAGAATAAAATGCAAAGCTTGTAAAATCACCTGATTTTAAGAATACATGGTTTTCATAGGCAAAGGTAGAGAAGGTGGT
Source organism: Polaribacter pacificus (assembly GCF_038024035.1). Lineage (NCBI taxonomy): Bacteria > Pseudomonadati > Bacteroidota > Flavobacteriia > Flavobacteriales > Flavobacteriaceae > Polaribacter > Polaribacter pacificus. The sequence goes on along the minus strand of NZ_CP150664.1, from coordinate 2,422,409 downwards.
AAAACCTCCACAAAAACCTGTTGCCAACAAAAGGGTGTGATTCTCTGAAATCGCATCGTTCTTTGCGGCAAACCCTAAGACGATACCTATAAGCAAACTTCCAATTACATTGGCAACTAGGGTTCCATAAGGTATACCATCCTGTGTGCTGTTAAGCCACCTTCCGACTAAATATCGCAATGCGCTACCAAAACCACCACCAACAAAAACCAGAAGTACTTGTTTCATCTTATTAAAGCTCTATACTGTCAATATCATTCCAATTCCACTTTCCGACAATGGTTCCTTTGTTTAACATCATCAATCCTGGATTAGATCTAACCATAGTTTTCAAAGTCGTTCCGTCGCAAAAAAGGAAATCAAATGGCAGTTGATATTTTTCTTTCGCTAAAATCAATTCATCTGTAAAAGAAGCAGAAGCTCCATATACTTTATATCCTTTTTTAAGAGCCTCTTCGGCAAGTGTTTTGACATCTTTAAAACCATTTTTATCTGCTTTGTCTAAATCATAGACTAACACTAGCAAGACCTTCTCTTCTTTTAAAATTACAGGAGCTAGATCACTCTGAGCGTCTTCTAGATAAAAATCGTGAATCTTAGGAATCTCACCATCTCCTTTGTACTCCATTCCTTCTGGAATATTATTACCTATAGCATAAGGTCTAAAATCAATAATAGGTAAATATACCAGTACATGATAGGTAATATAAATAAAGGTAATTAAGGATAGTATCGTGATTGTCTGAGAAACTCTTACAGAAAAAAGGGATTTGATGTCTTTCATTCTAAACAATAAGAAGACAATTAAAATCATCAAAATAACATTCTTATAAAATGTTTCCCATGGTGTCAATGTAATAGCATCACCAAAACATCCACAATCCGTAACCTTATTATAATAGGCTGAATACCAAGTTAAAAAGAGAAAGATGGTCGTCAAACCTAAGAGACTCCATAGCGTAATTTTAGTTCTACAACCCAAAAGCAACACAACTCCTAATAAAATTTCAGCAATGATTAAAAGGATAGAGAAAGCCAATGCATAAGGAATTAAAAACTCCATATCAAGTACAGACTCACCAAAATATTCTTCAAATTTATATTTAGAACCTAAAGGGTCTACCAATTTCACAAAACCAGAGAACACAAACAATGCCCCGACTATAATTCTTGAAAGATGTACTAGTATTTTCATATATATTTTATGAATGTTAAAAACTATATTAACTGTATTTTTTATTTTTCAAACAGTACTAAGAAACCTTTTTAGCACTCATATGGATCATTGCAAAAATTGCATAATTGATCATGTCTTGATAATTGGCATCAATCCCTTCAGAAACTAACGTTTTCCCTTTATTATCTTCTATTTGCTTAACGCGTAATAGTTTTTGTAAAATTAAATCTGTGAGTGATGAAATACGCATATCCCGCCAAGCTTCTCCATAATCATGGTTTTTGTTCTCCATCAGTTCTTTGGTGATCGCAATATGCTTATCATACAATTCTGTTGCATTTTCCGTAGACAAATCAGGATTCTCTACAACGCCTAACTCTAACTGAATCAAAGCCATAATAGAATAATTAATAATCCCTATAAACTCTGCTCGCTCTCCTTCTTCAACTTTTCGAACTTCATTTTCTTGCAATTGACGAATGCGTTGTGCCTTGATAAAGATCTGATCTGTTAATGAGGGCAAACGCAAGATACGCCACGCGCTTCCATAATCGCTCATTTTTTTAATGAACAAGCTTCTACATTCTTCAACGACAGCATTGTATTGTTTTGAGGTGTTTTGCATTTTATAAAAAAAGTATTTTTGTAAAAATAGTAAATCTTACCTCCTTTTCATTTATTTTTACAAGGAATTTTACCTCACTTTGCATGAAAAAAATAGTAGTTTTTTGCGGATCAAGCCTTGGCTTTAACCCAGTTTATAAAAATGCTGCAATAGCACTTGGTAATTATTTTGTTGAGCATGACATATCATTAGTATATGGAGGTGGCAAAATAGGCATGATGGGAACACTTGCTAACACAATCATAGCACAAAAAGGAACCGTTATTGGCGTTATTCCTAAGTTACTTAAGAAAGAAGAAGTAATCCATACTGGTGTTTCAGAAATGATTATCACCAAAACCATGAGTGAGAGAAAGGTGATCATGAGTAAAATGATAGATGCTTATATTACACTTCCTGGCGGGTTTGGAACCTTAGATGAACTTTTTGAAGCCCTAACCCTTGGACAATTACAAATAGAGCAAAAACCTATTGGACTTTTAAATATAAATGGTTTTTTTGATCCCCTTTTACAACAATTAGACATTATGGTAGAAGAAGGTTATTTAAATCCAAAAAACAGAGCTCTTTTATTAGTAGATAGCACGATAAATGGCTTAATGGATCAGCTAAACTTGTATACAGCACCAAAAATCACGCATGTTATTAATAAAGTTGTTAGCTAATGAAAACATTAAATTGCAAAGGAACACTCATTGATCTTGAGCAGCCAAAAGTTATGGGGATCTTAAATGTTACTCCAGACTCTTTTTTTGATGGTGGAAAATACAAAAGCGATAAAGAATTCTTAGAGCAAGCAGCTAGAATGCTAAAAGAGGGTGCTACGTTTATTGATGTTGGAGCTTATTCTTCTAGACCAGGCGCAGTGCATATTTCTGAAGATCAAGAACTAGCCAGATTACTACCAGTTATTGATCTATTGATTAAAAACTTCCCTCAAATTCTCATCTCTGTAGATACCTTTAGAAGTACTATTGCTCAAAAGAGTATTGAGCATGGAGCTGCATTTATTAATGATATTTCGGCAGGAAAAATGGATACTGAGATGTTTGATACAATTGCGAAGCTTCAAGTACCCTATTGCATTATGCACATGCAAGGAACTCCTCAAAACATGCAAAAGAATCCAGAGTACAACAATATAACCCTTGAATTGGTTCACTATTTTTCAGACTTGTTGTTTGAATTGAATACAAAAAAAATAAACGATATTATTATTGATGTCGGTTTTGGTTTTGGTAAAACAACGGCTCATAACTTTGAATTATTAAAATACTTGGAAATTTTTCAAGAACTTAATGTTCCTGTTTTAGCAGGACTATCAAGAAAGTCTATGCTGTATAAAACCTTAGACATTTCGGCAAAAGAAGCTTTAAACGCAACAACATCAGCCAATACGATTGCTTTGCTAAATGGCGCTAATATTTTAAGGGTTCACGATGTTAAAGAAGCACTTGAAGCCATTAATATTGTTGCACAAATTGAAACGAGTAATTCTTAAATAATATTTAGTATTTTTACATCAAAGCAGTAATTTTTATGTTAGATTTTATCGATTTTTCTTTCTTGGATATTCTTGACATTATTCTTGTTGCTGCCCTTTTATACTCTATATACAAATTACTAAAGGGAACCGTTGCTATTAATATTTTTTTGGGAATTGCTGTTATCTTTTTAATTTGGAAAATAACCCAAGCTCTAAAAATGGAAATGCTCAGTGGAATCTTAGGATACCTACTTAGCGGTGGTGTTATTGCTTTAATTATCGTATTTCAGCAAGAGATAAGAAAGTTTTTACTAATGATTGGGACTACTAATTTCTCATCTAAAAGAAGCTTTTTAAAACAGTTAAAATTTTTAAAATCTGAGATTGAAATTGAGTTTAATGCAGAGCCTTTGGTTAATGGATGTATTAGTCTATCCAAAACAAAGACAGGTGCACTTATTGTACTTGAACGTACAAATAATCTTGATTTCTTGATTAATTCAGGGGATCAAATGAATGCCATCATTAACGAGGCAATTTTAGAGAGTATTTTTTACAAGAACAGTCCTCTACATGACGGCGCTACTGTTATTAGAGATAATGTAATCGTAGCCACTAGAGTTGTACTACCCGTATCTGATAAAAAAATTCCAGCACGCTTTGGCTTAAGACATAAAGCGGCAATTGGAGTCACAGAAAAAACAGATGCACTTTGCCTCTTAGTTTCTGAAGAAACAGGTGAGATTTCCTATATTAAAGATGGTGCTTTTGAGCTTTATAAGGATTATGAAGAATTAACTGAAAAGCTTAAATCAGATATGAGTTAAAACGCTTAAAAAAGCTTTTCTTTTTATTTGATAAAACAACAGTAAATTAAACCACCTCTGAACTAAACTGCTTATCGTATAAGTTTTTATAGTATCCTTCTGATTTTTCTAGCAATTCTTGATGAGTTCCTTCCTCTACAATATGCCCTTTGTCCATCACGATAATTTTATCAGCGCTTTTAATTGTGGTTAAACGGTGAGCAATAATAATAGAAGTTCGCCCTTTGGTAATAGTGTCTGTTGCATATTGTATCATCTGCTCTGCAGTGTTATCTACAGAAGAAGTTGCTTCGTCTAAAATAAGCACACTTGGCTTACTCACATATGCACGTAAAAAAGCAATCAATTGTCTTTGTCCAGAAGACAACATCCCCCCTCTTTCTTTTACATTATAATGGTAATCATTTGGCAAACTCATGATAAAATCATGTATTCCAATTTGCTTTGCTGCAAGCTGAACATCCTCTAGGCTTATCGATTGATTCTTAAGAGTTATGTTATTTAAAATTGAATCTGAAAACAAAAAGACATCTTGTAAAACAATCGCTACTTGGTTTCGCAAAGATGTGAGTTCATAATCTTGAACAGGAGTTCCATCTATAAGAATACTTCCTGAATCGATCTCATAAAAACGATTTATCAAATTGATAATTGTAGATTTACCTGCCCCTGTAGCACCAACTATGGCTACAGTTTGTCCCTGTTCTACCTTAAAAGAAACTCCTTTTAAAACTTCCTCATTTGGGATATAACTAAAACGCACATCTTTAAACTCAATAACTCCTTTAAGAGTATTTGCTATTTGTGTACCATTTTTATCAATACTGCTTTGAGTATCTAAAACCTGAAAAACACGTTCACCAGAAACCATTCCCATCTGCAAGGTATTAAACTTATCTGCAATTTGTCTAAGAGGTCTAAACAACATTTGTGTCATCATAATAAACCCCATAATTTCACCTGGCTGAACATTGATATCATCTACAGCTTGCAATCCTCCAAACCACACTAAAAGCCCTACAGCGATAGATGATAAAATTTCTGCAATAGGGAAGAAAATTGAATAATACCACACCGCCTTAACATGGGCTTTCTTGTGCTTATTATTAATCTCCATGAATTTATCGTATTCAATTTTTTCTCTACTAAATAACTGTACAATCTTCATTCCCGTAACCCTCTCTTGCACAAAACCATTTAAATTTGCCACCTGTGTTCTCACTTCTTGAAAAGTAGCTTTAATAGCAATTTGAAATAATTTGGTTGCATAAACTAAGATAGGAAGTACAGCCAAGGCTATTAATGCCAATTTCCAGTTTAACACTAACATGACTACGGTTACAACAATCATACTTAGCAAATCACTGATAATCATAAAAAGGCCCTGACTAAAAGAACTAGCAATGGTTTCTATATCAGAAACCACTCTCGTTACCAGCTTACCAACAGAAGTGGTATCAAAATAACTCATTCTAAATTGGAGTATGTGTCGAAATATATTTGCTCTGATATCTCGAATGATGTGTTGTCCAATCCAATTAGACATATAAATAAAAGTAGCCTGTAGCAAAACTTCAAAAATTAAAACACCAGCCATTAAGAGGATATAATTAAGTAAGTTTTCTTCATTCTTGGTTGCTACAAAATCATTAACTGTCTCAATTAATAAATATGGCCTTAGGGCTGACAATAAAGAAACAACAATGACAGTAAGTGTAGTTGCAAAAAAATAAAATCTATATTTTTTTGCATAGCTCAGCAATCTTAAAAAAACTTGAGCGTCAAACGCTTTCCCTGTTACTTTTTTACTCATATAAAATCGTATATAACTTCTGTTAAAAACAAGCCCTTTGCCGGAACTGACAAACCTGCTTTTCCTCTGTCTTTACTTAATATTATTCTTCTAAAATCATCAATTGATATTTTCCCAACACCAACATCGAGTAAAGTTCCTACAATAGCCCTAACCATATTTCTTAAAAAACGATTAGCTGTAATATAAAAAACCAACTCATCTCCTTCTTTCTTCCAAACAGCATTTGTCACTTCACAATTAAAGGTTCTAACATCTGTTTTAACCTTAGAAAATGCTTGAAAATTCTCATGATCCAACAAGATCTTCGCAGCTTTATTCATTCGCTCAACATCTAATTCTTTAAAGCTAAACTGCCAAGTTGTATCTAATAAAAACGGATTTCTCCCTAGCCAAATTCGATACTCATAACTCCTACTAATAGCATCAAAACGAGCATGGTATTCACGCTCAAATGCAAATAAATTTACAACGACAATATCTTTAGGCAAGACAGAATTAAACTTAAAAACAAAACTATCATTTAACTCTTGAAGGCTATCAAAATGAGCAAAAAATTGTGATGCATGTACACCTGCATCAGTTCTTCCAGCCCCTACAAGAGAAATTTCCTCTTGTAAAACCGTGCTAATAGCTTTGGTTAATACCTCTTGTACACTAGGCATGTCTGGCTGAATTTGCCAACCATGGTAATTTGTTCCTTTGTATAAAAGCTCAATAAAATATCTCAAAAAAATCTGTTTTTAAAGCCTTCAAAATTAAGGATTTTTATTGGGATATTCCTATTTTAGCTCAGTGAAGAAAATATTACTCCTTTCAGATACGCATAGCTATATCGATGAGCAAATTCTTAAATTTGTAAAACAGGCAGATGAGGTTTGGCACGCTGGCGATATTGGAAATTTACGAGTTACTGACAGCATCCAAAAACTAAAACCTTTAAAAGCCGTTTATGGCAATATTGATGATTCTTTGGCCCGTATGGAGTTTCCTTTAGACCAAAAGTTTACCCTAGAAGGGATGACTATTTGGATGACACATATCGGAGGCTATCCCAACAATTACAATCAAAGAATACGAGAAGAATTGAAAGAAAACCCTCCTAACATTTTTATTAGTGGCCATTCACACATTCTAAAAGTTCAATACGATCAAAAGCTAAATTGCTTACACTTAAATCCCGGAGCGGCAGGAAACCATGGGTTTCATAAAATAAGAACCATGCTACGATTTAATATTGTTGATGGAAAAATAAGTGATCTCGAAATTATTGAGCTAGCTACAAGAGGATAGCCTCTTCTTTTTCTATGATAGGAAGACAAATTCTAATTTTTGTTCCTTGATTTTTTATTGAATCAATTTGAAAAGTACCTTTCATCATCTGAATGCGAGCTTCAATTTGATTGATTCCTAATCCATCTTTTTTGACAACTCCATCTTTATCAAACCCACAACCATTATCCTCTATATGAATAAAGAGTTGTTTGTTTTTTTCTTCTACTTGCACCAAAGCATAAGTAGCCTTACTGTGCTTTAAAATATTATTGACAAATTCCTGGATGATATTATTAACTTTAATTTCAAAGTTTTGATGATACCTATTGATGTTTTTTGTACTCGTTTCTATTTCTATCTGTGAATTAGAATATTTCTGCCCCATTTCATTGATGGAATATTTCAAACCAAATTTCAGCAAAACCGACGAAACAAGCGTATGTGATAAATCTCTAATTTTCTGGGATGCTTCGGTAATAATCGTCTGAGACTTTTCAATTTCAAGAGGGGTAGACCCGTTAAATTTATTTTTACTTGCCTGCAAGTGCAAACTGGCAGAAGACAATAATGTACTCACACTATCATGTAAGGTTTCTGCGATTTCTTTTCGTTCAGACTCTTTACCATCCAAAGTTGCATTCAAAATCCGAATCTGTGTTTCTGATTTCAATCTCTCTATTTGACTTTGCTGAGCCAGCTCATTTTGCTCGAAATTTAACTTTAAATTCTTCTGTCTAAGCTTGTAGTTATAAATAATAACTCCAAAAACTACAAGAATTAAAAGCATCAAAGCACCCAGATAATAATTTGTCTTTCGTTCTTCAGCTTTTTTAAGGGCTACTTGGTTTTTCACAAGTTCTACTTGATAGTTAGCGTACACATCTTCTACAATACGACGCATTTCTTGATCACGTAGATTATCCTTAATCAAATAAGATTTTTCTTGAAAATCATAGGCCATATAGTCTTTAAGAAGAAAAAGTGTCCACGCTAAATTATAATACAAGCTCTCTTTGTATTTTACTGCAAGGCTAGTTGTATCATTTTCAATCAAATTTAGTGCTTTTGAATAAATTTCTTTAGCTTCTTCAAATTTATTCTGTTTCAAAGAAATACTGGCCAAGTTACTTAATGAAGCAGCTTCTGAAATCTTATTTTTATTTAGTTTTCTAATTTCAACAGCCTTTAAGGCGTAAATTTTTGCCCTTTCATAAAGTGAATCTCTCAAATAAATACCAGACAGATTACTATAGGTTAGTGCTTTTATTGACTCTATTCTATTATTAAGAGATTGTATATTCTCAATTTTATTATAATAGTAAATTGCGGAGTCATTATTCTTCAACACTTGGTATGAACTACCTAAACGCAGTAATAAATTAACATACTCAATATATAAATCATTTATACTATTTAATCCAGATTCAACATTAATTAAATTATTCTCATAAAGGTTATAGGACTTTAAATAAAACTTCAATGATTTATCATGATTGTTTGTTTCTTTAAAGATATTACCTATAACAGAAGCAATTAAAAATTTAACTCTTTTATTTTCGTTTGTGTTTTCAATTTCCTCAAACAATTTAAGAGCATTTTCTAATGATTTCGTATAATTTTTACTTTTATAAAGTTCATTTATCTCTTCATATTTTTTAACCAATGTACTATCCTTTTCCTGGAACAAAAATAAGAGAGAGACTGATTTAATTTCAATCTCTCCCTTGGGTATTCTTATATTGGAATATAACGTGTTTTGAATTAAACAAAACAAAAAACACAAAATAATATTAAAGATTTCCTTCATTCAGTACATTTTATTCCACATAATTTTAAAGCCCAATAACATCTTCACCTTCCTGGATTATAACTTTTGGTTTCTCTACTATTATTTCAGCAAGACCTTTTCCAAAATATTTATGATTGACAAAATCAATTTTTAAAACTCCAGTTTCTGGCATTTCTATGCTTTTAGAAAATTTATTTTCAGTGGCCATTCCAGGAGATAAATGAACTTGATAAATATCCAGCTCATCTAAATATACAAATTCTGTTTGCACGTTCTCTTTTACTTTGAAATCTAACTGTATCGTTCCATCCTCATTTGTTGCAACACTATATTCATTCAAGAATTCACCTGTAGTTCCCTTTGCAAAGGTAATATTTTCATCTTCAACTTGAATTTTTGTATTTCTTCCAGTTTCTGCATCTACAAAACCAATTTTTAACTGGTTGTCATTCAAAGAGACATCTTCTCTATAAGCACCTTTAGCATCATAGTTTACTTTTGACAAATGAAACTCATTTGTTAAAGAGTTTAAGTTTTTTTGCGATTGCACTCCCGTTTTTTCTTCAACGTCAAAATCTATAGAATAAGCACCATTAGAATCACGTTTTAATTCATAAGATTTTAATAATGGTTTTTGCATGGTTTCAAAATCTTCATCATTGGTAGAACAAGAACTTAAGCCCATAGCCATAATTAGTGCAAATACTGCAAGATATTTATTTTTCATCAGAATAAAGTTTAAAATTTGTTTTGTTATTGAAGGATTCAGTTTTTAAAAAAATGTGTGGGTTTGCATACTGTTTATATAAAATTGGGGGATTTTTCTTTTTGGGGGATTAATTAATAATAATTAAAAGAAAACACTATTTAGGGGGTAGTACTTTATATAATTTTGTTTTTTACTGCAAACAGGGCCAAACCCACGACATTTTTAATATTTAGTTTTTTTAATAAATTCTTTCTATAAGATCCAACAGTGTAAATGCTAATGTGCAATGCTTCTGCTATTTCCGTTGTACTGTACTCTTTGGCTATCATTTTCAAGACATCCATTTCTCTTTCTGTCAAAGTTCTAATTTTCTCAGCCGCCTCATCAGGTCTTTGCCCTTTTGGAACATCTTGACCTACAAAAAGATTAAACAAACCTTCTTTGACTTCATCATTAAAATATGACTGACCTTCATAGACTGACTTTATTGCTTTAATAATGTGCTCTCCTGCACTCGTCTTAGCTACAAAGCCATCAGCTCCAAAAGTTGTTAATTCTTTAACGAATCGGATGTCATCAAAACTTGACAACATAATGATTTTAGGTTTTTTTGCTGAGACACTTAAACTTTTCAATACTTCTATACCATCTTTTCCTGGCATATTAACATCTAAAATTAAAACATCTGCTTTGTTTTTAGCAAACCAATCCAAAACCTCAGTTCCAGTTTGGGAATAACCTATAACTTCTATAGCTTCATCAGTATTTACCATCGCGATAATCCCTTCAATCAAAACCATATGATCATCGGCGACATGAACTTTAATCTTTTCTTTCATCTTAATTACATTACAAATTTAAACAGTCTTTATTGTTTCTACAATACCTAGTACTAGCGAAATTTCAATTCACAAAACCTAGAGGATATATCACTAAATTAGTGAGTGAGTCAACTCACTAATTTAGTGAGTCTTAAAGTTAATTAACTATATATCAATAATTTAAAAACAACATAAATATACAAAAGCTAAACCAAACTTATCCTAAAAAAAAGACAAACCCTAATTTTAGGTAATATCAAGTTTCGTAAAACTATAAAAATAGATTTGTTATACGCAAAAAGGAGTTTTAAATAAACCCAAATAAAAAGCCAAGGAATTAAATTTCCTTGGCTTTTTTCGCACTAAATATACTAAGATGCTAGGCTTACCTTAATCTATCAACAGATTTTACAAGATCTTCATCCTTCTTAATTGCTCTGTTTGCCATAACTAATAGCAAGACTGCAATGGTAGGTATAAACATCCCAATACCCTTCTCCGAAATACTCATTTCTCCAGATATAGTTTGTGACACATATATAAGCACACCTAATAAATATAAGTTAATTAACATATTCAATCTACCTAACACAAATTGTAGTTGTCTATTTTTAAAAATAAAAATAGCGATAAAAGACAGTAAGGCCGATAGTAAATATGAAAATGGAATTGTTTTTAATAAAATACTCTCATTTGACAATAAATCAAATGCCATAACTTGAACTCCTGTTTTAAGAGTCCATAAATTAAACACATAAATCAAGCCCCCAGAAACAAGGGCTGCCAAAAATAAATATACACTTTGTATTCGTTGAATCATTTTCTATAATTACAAAACAAAAGTAAAACTTTCTTTTTTTAAAAAGAAACTTTGTGGTTAAAAATAATTCTATATATTTGCTTCAATATATCAACTACGCATAAGGAACCTTGATACCTAAGGCACCTATTTCAGATACAATCTAATAACCATTCTGACTATACATTTTCAAAAGAATTTAAAAATAAATTTAACATACTACACATGTTCGAAATCACAGAACTAAAAGCAAAAACTCTTGTTGAACTTCAAGAAGTTGCTAAAAATATTGGTCTTTCTAAAGTTAGCCAATTAAAAAAGTTAGACCTTGTCTATCAAATTTTAGACACTCAAGCTGCAAATCTCGCAAACGAGAACAAGCCTCCAGTACAGAAGCCTAAAAGAAAAAGAGTAGGCAAACCAATTGCTGAAAGAATAAAAAAAGAGAGTACCTCAGACACAGCACCTGCTGTAAAAGAAACTACTGCTCCTATTGAAAAAAAGGTGGTTATAGAGAAACCAAAAGAGAAAAATACTCAAGAAGTTTCAGAGAAAAAACCTGAACATAAAAAACCTGTTCATCAAGGTCAAAAACAAAAAACCAACAATAACAATAACCAACAGACCAATAATAAACAATCAAATCAACCTAAAGAGCGTGTGTCTAAGCACAACAAGAGCAATACTCGCTACAAAGATCCTGATTTTGAATTTGACGGAATTATTGAAAGTGAAGGTGTATTAGAAATGATGCCAGATGGTTATGGCTTTTTACGATCATCAGATTATAATTACTTATCATCTCCTGATGACATTTATGTATCTCAGTCACAAATTAAGTTGTTTGGTATAAAAACTGGAGATACTGTAAAAGGAAATGTACGCCCACCAAAAGAGGGAGAAAAGTATTTTCCTTTAATTAGAGTATCAAAAATTAATGGACTTAACCCTAATGTAGTAAGAGACCGTGTGTCCTTTGAGCATTTAACACCTTTATTTCCTCAAGAAAAATTCAACTTGGCAGAAAAAGGAAGTTCATTATCAACAAGAATTATAGATCTATTCTCTCCGATTGGTAAAGGGCAACGTGGTATGATTGTAGCGCAACCGAAAACGGGAAAAACCATGCTTTTAAAGGATGTTGCTAATGCGATTGCAGCCAACCATCCTGAAGTATACCAAATAGTATTACTAATTGACGAAAGACCAGAAGAGGTCACTGATATGCAACGTAGCGTTCGAGGAGAAGTTGTTGCTTCTACCTTTGATGAACCTGCTGAAAAACATGTTAGAGTCGCTAATATCGTTTTAGAAAAAGCAAAACGACTTGTAGAATGCGGACACGATGTAGTTATTCTATTAGATTCAATTACCAGATTGGCCAGAGCTTATAATACAGTAGCTCCAGCATCAGGAAAAATTCTTTCAGGAGGTATTGATGCTAATGCTTTACACAAACCTAAAAGATTCTTTGGTGCAGCAAGAAACATTGAAGGTGGAGGATCTTTAACTATTATTGCTACAGCATTGACAGAAACAGGCTCTAAAATGGATGAGGTAATCTTTGAAGAGTTTAAAGGTACTGGAAATATGGAATTGCAATTAGAACGAAATATTGCAAATAGAAGAATCTACCCTGCAATTGACTTGATCAAATCAAGCACACGTCGTGATGATTTATTACTAGATGAAAAAACAGTTCAAAGAATGTGGGTATTACGCAAATACTTAGCGGACATGAACCCAGTAGAAGCAATGGAATTTATCAATAGTCGAATTAAGCAATCTATCAATAACGATGAGTTCTTAATCTCAATGAATGGATAATCTAAACATCAATAAAAATAAAAAAAGCCTGATCTATTCAGGCTTTTTTTATGTCGTATAATTACTATTATTAGATTCAACTTTAAAAAGAACAGCATATAAAAAGCCCGAAGCAATATTGCTTCGGGCTTTTTATATGGTAATAAACACTAAATAGTTCTCTAATTAATTCCGTAAAAAGCAGCTCTATTGTCTTCAATATTTGCCGACTTTTTAATTGCTTCATACATAAAGTTAGTCTGAGTTTTTCTTTGAGCTTCTATTCTTTTTCTATAGGTATCATAATTAGGAAGTGCAACAGGCAACTCTTTTTTAGTAACCTCAAAAGCAAAAACTCCTTTTTCTCCTGCAACATTAGTAAACAAAGTGTTTTCTTTTGCCGCAGCAAAGGCACCTATAAGTTTAGGTTCAAAACCAACCCCTGTTAAAATTGGTGACTGCATACTTACAGAAGCTTCTGATTGAACTATCGTTGCATTATTTTTTGCAATTGCATCTAAAGTAGCTCCTTGCATTTTTTCGCCAATCATCTTAGCTTTCTTTTGATTTATTAAAATTGGCTTAACAATTGGTGCCGCCTTAACAGCAGACATTAACCCTTTTTCAGTTTGTCCACTTAACACAGCAACAACATAACCTCCATTTACATCAAAACGCTTATAGTCTCCTATTTCATTGTCACTATCAAATGCCCACTGAACAATATCTCTCTGTCTTCCAACACCTGGGATATTCTCGTCCAAAACTCTTAGACCAATAACAGGTTGAACATTTAATTGTTTTTCTTTAGCGGCTACATCAAAAGCTTGTCCATTAGATAATGCCAATGCAAATGTTTCTGCATTTTGAAAAACAGTATTCTCTGTTGTTGTTGAAGCCTCAATTTGTCTTGAAAAAGTTGCTAACTTAACAGCTTTCTGTTTATTTTTTGATTCATCAATTCTAATGATTTGATAACCAAATCTCGATTTTATAACCCCTACTGATCCAGCTTTATTAAAGAATAAATAGTCTGCAAAATCAGCGTCAAAATTTGGAGAAAAAGCAACATCTGTAGTAATCCAATCAATATCACCACCTTTTCCTTTGGTCATATCGATGTTGATTTCATCAGCGATACTAGCAAATCTAGTTTTGTTTCTTCTAACCAAAGAATAGATGCTATCAGCAGTCTTCTTTGCTTGTTCTTCAGTTTTTTTCGTGTCTTGATCAGCATATAATGAACCGATAAATGGTATCAATATATGAGATGCTCTAACTGAATCTGGCATTTGTCTAATCTCAGTTATTTTTGAAATTTTAAAAGAACCATTGTCTTTATAAGGCCCAAAAACATCTCCTTCTTTTCCGTTAAAAACATTTTCTGCGATAGCCGCAGAAACAGTATTCTTAAAGCTATACGTATTTGTCAATGGTAAATCTGAATCATTTTCTGCAAAAAACTCTTGCAAGTCCTCAGTATTTTTAAAACCTTTCAAATCACCTTTATCTTCAAGCAAACTACTTAATTCCTCTTTAATTTCCGTTTCATCATTGGCTGTAGGAAGTATATTAAACTTTACAAGTTTTAAATTTCGAGTTTCCTCTACTTTAAACTGATCTTCATTTTTCTTGATATAGTCTTCAATTTCTGACTTGGTCACATTGATTAAGCTATCTGAAACAGAAGTGTATGGTACAAAAACGTAATCAGCTGAAATCTTAGTATTGTTATTGAAATACTGAAACTCTCCTTCTTTTAAAGAAGCTCCAAGACCAGCAGTGATAAGACTATTATAAGTTGTATACTCTAAATTATCTTTAATTTGAGCCATATAGTTTGTCCAGGCAGTCCATGTATCTATTTGATTAGGATCTTCTTTTACAGTAGCTAAAAACTCTTTAAGTCTTTCTTGGTCGAACATTCCAGCTGCATTTTGAAACTGAGGATCTTCTTGAATAGAAGATGTTTCAATCAAAGCGTTCCAAACATCAGCCTCACCAACAGTAATTCCAGATTTAGCAAGTTGTGTTTGATACACTTTTTGTCTTATCAAAGTATTCCAAACATCATTTGAAGCTTGCATCTCTGTTATTTGACTTCCATATTGTGCTCTATATGCTTCTAGAGCTTCACTAAACTCTTTTCTTGAAATGGTTTCTCCACCAACTTCACCAACAGTGTTGATGTTGCTAGAGTTAAAGAAATCCTGAATACTTGAAGGATCTAATACAAAAGCGAACAATGCCAATCCAATAACAAGGATTAAAGCCATAGAACGCTCTCTAATTTTAGATAAAATTGCCATAGGTCATTTATTTAATTTACAGGGAGCGAAAATACAATATCGGTTTTAATAATGCAACCGTAACTCACAATTATTTAACCGATTGAAGAAATAATTTTGTAGTAAAATTTTAAGCTTCAGAATCAATTAGCTTTAGTTGAATTTCTTCAATTTTAGAAGAGCTTACTTTTAGAATTTTAATAAGGAAATTTTCAATCTCAATTTGCTCTCCCATATCTGGTATATTCTCAGTAAAATTGATAATAAAACCACCTATGGTCTCATATGCATCTTCTTTTGGGATGTTTAAATTGTATGCCTCATTTAAATAATCCACTTCTAATCTAGCAGAAAAATGGAACTCTGTATCAGAAATTTGCTTGTCAACTAATTGCTGTGAATCATGTTCGTCTTCTATCTCCCCAAAGAGCTCTTCAACAACATCTTCTACAGTAATCATCCCAGAGGTGCCTCCATATTCATCCAGCACAATGGCAACACTCTTTCTTTTTTTTATAAGATTACTTAAAACATCGCTAATCATCATGGACTCTGGTACAAACTCTATGGGCAAAATGATTGATTTTATCGACTTCGGTTTTTTAAACAATTCAAAAGCATTTACATACCCCAAGATATTATCCATAGAGGTTTTGTAAATTAAAATTTTTGAAAGACCTGTATCGATAAAAGCTTGTTTCAATTTAGAAACTGGCTCGTGGATTTCAAGCGCTATCATTTCTGTTCGGGGAACCATCACCTCTCTTGATTTTACCTTATGAAACTCAAGAGCATTTTGAAAAATCTGAATTTCGGAATCAACCTCTTCATCAGTCATGGCAGTTTCCATCTGTTCATTAATATAATTCCCTAACTCTTCACGACTAAACTCCGTTTGCAACTCGTCTGTGTTCATTTTAAAAACCACACGCAATACAAAATCAGAAATAAAGGAAATGAAAGAAGAAAAATAATGAAATAAAATATAAAAAAAGTAAGTTGGTATAGCAAAGAATTTCAAAGCCTCATTTGAATAAATTCTAAAAATGGCTTTGGGTAAAAATTCTGCAGTTATTAAAATTACAACCGTAGAAATTAAGGTTTGAGTAAGTAGAATTGAAAAATCATTCCATGAATTTATTGGCAAAAAACCAATGATAAATTCACCCATATAGTAACTATAGACGACCAAGGCAATATTATTACCAACCAACATGGTAGTGATAAACTTAGACGATTTATTGGTGATTTTCCTTAAGATAGCCGCTATAAATCCTTCTTTTTTCTTCTCAAGTTCTATATGCAATTTGTTCGCAGAAACAAAAGCAATCTCCATCCCTGAAAAAAAGGCTGACAGTAAAATTGAAATAACAATGATTGCTATTTGAGTTTCCATCGGATTGTCTTAGTGCTTATTTCTGTTTTCAATTTTTTTTCTAAAATGTCTTTTAAAGAAAAAGATTAAGGTCGTAAAAACAGCAAAACCTAACATCATATATGCTTTTTCACGATCAGTATTCCAAGTAAGAATAGACTCTACTGTAAATAAAATTGCGACTATTAAATAGCCATATTGAAAAAATTTCCAAAGTTTGTTCATGTTTTATTCTTCTATAGTTTCGACTTCTCCAGTCATTTTTTTAGCTAAAAATTCAGTCAAATCTTGTTTGGATTCAAAACCTACTCCTAAAATAGTATTGGTTTCTGAGGTTAATATAAACTTTTTTTCTGAAAAGAAATAATTAGTTGTTTCATCCCAAAACAATTGATCTGTTTCTAATTGAGTCCCATCTGTATGATTTACAATAACCACATGCCCTTTTATTTCAGAAATTTGTGTTTTTAAATAACTCAAAGCATAATCACCTGTGATGGTAACAGAATCCTTCCCTTTGTTTTTATAAGTTATTATTTTAATTCCTTCAGGAAACTCATTATATGGATGCTCTCTATTGCTAAAGTCTTTCATAAGTGACGACTCTAGCTTTGAAGAAACCTGCTCAGTATCCTTATACATATGACGAAAGTTTTTAACAACACCTATAGGAAGGTTTTTACTAGCAAACAACTCCTTCACCTCATTAGCATTATTTGCACAAGAAAAAAACATTGCTACCAAATAAATGGCAGCAATGCTTTTTGTGTCATATAATCTACTGAATTTCATCCTTATTTCTTAGGAATCTTCACTGTTTCATTAATCCAACATTTAACAGTATAAGAATCTCCTGATTTTAATCCCATATTAAAAATCAATTTTTTATCTGGTTCATGAGATCTATAATTTCTAATATATTTAGAAGCTTTTGAAGAGATACTTGGATCTACAGCTGCTGCTCTTTTAGCTTTATCTAAAGCTGCAGTATACACCATTCTCTTTTCAAACTCATTAGAACCACATTCATTAATACTTGTCCCATACAAACCAGCGATTAACAAATATGCATTCCCCATGTTTGGGTTAAACTTTAAAGCTTGTCTTGCATAATCTCTAGATCTAGACTTTTGTCCTTTTTTAGAGAATAACTGTGCAATCTTATACAAACTCTTTGCTTTTTTAAATGGATCTGTTTCTTGATCTACTGCTTTTTTGTAATAGTCCATAGCTTCAGATTCTTTACCTTTAAGGTACAAGATTCCTGCAAAGAAAACAGACGCTTCTGGTGATGGATCAGCAGCAACATAAGCCTCTACTAATTTTTCATACAAAGGATCATCAGTACACTCTTTTGCATACATTCTAGATACTGCTCTTTTTAACCATTTTGCATTGTCCTTATTCGCTTCAAAATCTCTAGTGTACAATGGAATCAATCGGTCACAAGTAGATAATTCTACAATAATCGCATCCAAGCTTCCTTCAATAGTCCCTAAGGCTTTAGAGTTTATTGTATAAGCTCTTACATTTCTTTCTTCTCTTTTATCTAAAGCTTGTCCTGCATCAACTTTAGCATTTAATGCTGCTAATTTTTTTGAATAATCATCTAGTTTTTCTTGAACAGATTCTAAAACATCATCATAAGTATCAAATACCTTTTGAGGGTTTGTATCTTTATTTCTATTAGTTACACCTTGAAAAAACTTATAAATGTTTTTAGGACTCACTCTACTAGGGTCAATAGCATATGCTTTTTCTAATAAAGCAAAAATTTCATCACTTGAAGCTAATTTATTTTCTGCTAAAAAACTTGCATAATCATTATGCACTTTTGCAGGGTCTTCTTTTGGAAAATTAATAAGTCTTTGCTTGTAAATTTGAGTAACTAAAGCAGCTGCTTCTTGCTTATTTGAAGCTGCATCAAATCTAGCCATAGCCAATCTTTCTCCATAGATATATACATTCTTAGATAAAGTAGGACAGCTTTTCATCAATTCTAAAAGCTGTGGATACGCTTTATCATACTCTTTAGTTTGTACATGTCCTTTAAAAAGGTTGTAAAGTACACCACAGTCCTGTGCGCTTTGCGCATTTACATTAGCGTTTGTTAGCAGAGTTAATGCTAAGATTATAAACGTAATTTTTTTCATCATCTATCAGTTTTTATTAATCAATTTTACTTTTTTGGAACCATTTATCGTTTAAAGATAAACTCAATCTAAAATTAAAATAGTTCTCTTTTAATAAACCATTTACAGTAGTTCCTTTTTGTCCGTACTCAAATCCTACATTAACATTTGAAAGACCTTTTAGAGGTAAACCTAGACCAAAAGATATGCCAAAGTCCTTTATTGCTGTAAAATCTGTTGTAGTGGTCCCTCCGTTTACGAGTAAACCCGTATCTTCTACACGCAATCCAGCGCGGTAAGTAACTCTATCCCAGTAGTTTGTAATAGAATTTTCTTTTGGAGTGTAAAAACCACCGATAGAAAATCTATTTGAGTTTCCATACTTATAATTAGAACTAGACCCTAATAAAGCACCTTGTACATCAAAAGCTGCTTGTGTTTCATAGTCTACACCAACATACCATTTATTGTTTTTTCCCAAACCAAAACCAATTCCGGTTTTCACTGGTGATTTGATTGTTCCATTAATAACTGTAGAAGAAATAGTATCTCTTGGTGATTCTGAACCATCAGGTTCTAAATACAAAGAATACAAATGACCTTCTCCTTTAGTGCTTAAATTTTGATCCAATTTAACAGTAGCTCCAAAATTTAATATCAAATTATTGTCTAAAGCTTTTCTATACATCAATCCAAGCTTTACACCAGCTCCTGTAATGTTAGTCACTTCTCGATTATTGGTCGCTAAGAAAACATCAGCACGTTGATTTAAAACACTGTTTTCAATTTTACCAAAAGTATAACCAGCCTCAAGACCTAAGCTCAATCCTTTAAGAACATACATTCCAAAAGAACCATAAATTCTACTAGTTCCTCCAAGTCCATAAAAACGTGTAGCTGAAGTTGCTTCACCTGTTCCATCTAACTCAAAATTAATCAATGAATACCCCATATTAGTATTTGGCTGAATTCCAAAATTAAAACCAGCATTATTTCCTACAGGGAACCCAAGGTTAAAATATGATAAACTAAATGATTGTGAATTTTGAGAACTTGTAGCGTCTGAAATGCTCAATTGATTAAAAGCAGCTCCAAAACTAAAAGTTGAATAAAGTAAATCTGCATTTGCTGCAGGGTTCATTAAGTTTAATTGATATGTATTTCCAAAAGCCAAACCAACTCCCCCCATACTTGCTTGTTCTACAGTTTGAGAGCGATATTCTTGGCCTATACCAAAAAATGAATATGGAGAAGATGTGGTTCTTTGCCCCACAGCTTTAATTGAAATAAAAAGTAAAAATATATAGAGTATTTTCTTAGACATTCCTTATTTGTTATGTATCAAAATTGCATTTAGTCCTTCCAAAACAAAATTTGGATTGGCAAATATGCTACTTTTTAATTGTTTAGCCAAGAAATTTGTGTCTCCTCCTGTTAAAACTATTGTTAAATCTTTATTTTTATTTTCATATGAAGAAATAAAGCCCTTTACTTCTTCTAAAACTGCGTTTATGACTCCTGAATGCATACTGCTTACAGTAGAATCACCTGTTATTTTTGGAGAAGAGATTTTGGTAAGCAAGGGCAATTTTGCTGTAAAAGAATGCAAGGCTTTGTATCGCATCTCTATACCTGGTGAAATAATACCCCCTAAATAACTCCCTGAATCATTTATAAAATCATAAGTAATACAAGTTCCGGCATCGATTACAAGCACATTTTTACCTGAATATTTTACCGCAGCATTAGCCATAGACGCAATTCTGTCTACACCAAGTGTATTTGGTGTGGCATATTTATTAACAAAAGGAACTTTTGTTTCTGAATTTAAAAGCACAAAAGGACACTTTTCATGTAAGAGAGCTAGTGTTTTTTGAGAAATTTCAGATACAGATGAAAGAATACCGGCAGTAATTGCATATTTTTTTACTATTTCTTCAACTTTCTCCAGCAGTTGCTCTTGTTCAAAAATCAGGTGCTCAGTAAGCCTATCATTCTCAAAAACAGCTGCTTTAATTCTAGTATTTCCAACATCAATAATTAAATTCATAAGGTTCATCTATAGTCTCAACAAAAATACAATAGATTTTTTACAAATTTATTTGGTAGATATAAAAAAGGAGTACTATATTTGCATCCGCTAAGGCAATGGTACCTTAGCTCAGTTGGTAGAGCAAAGGACTGAAAATCCTTGTGTCCCTGGTTCGATTCCTGGAGGTACCACTTAAAACCACTCTTTTTTAGAGTGGTTTTTTTATTTTAAAAACTCTTTAGCGCTCTAAATCATATTATTTTGTAGTTTTATCACCACTTTTAACTACAACCATGTATTCAAAAAAAATTATAAATTACCCTCTTCTACTTGCAATTAGTTTCATATTTCTTTTTACAAGCTGTGGAACAAAGACTACAACTAATTTAAACAGTGATATTTCACTTGTTCCTTTCCCTAAAGAACTCCATCTAACTCCTGAGAAAATTTCTGTAAAAAATGGGATTCAAGTAAAAACGACCAATACCGATTTAAAACTGCTTCAAAAAATCATAGACCCTTTTTTTAGCACTAAAAATATTTCAACAAGTACTAGCTCTTTTTCTTTAATTCCATCTATAAACAGCGCTTTAGAAAAAGACACCTACCTCTTAACCATAACAAACTCTCAAATCAATTTAGAAGCAGGAAGCTACACCTCACTAGCCTATGGAACTACGACGCTATTGCAGTTAATCGACGAGAACAACAACCTAAGCACTGGTAGTATAAAAGATTTTCCGAGTTTAGCATATAGAGGGTTGATGCTTGACCTTTCAAGAGCTTGGTATGATGTTAGCACTGTAAAACAAATAATTTCTTTGTGTAGCTGGTACAAAATCAACTACCTACAAATGCATTTAACAGATGATGCCCTATTTACTTTTCAAAGTGATAGCTACCCAAAGTTAGCTTCAAAGAATAGCTACAGCAAAAAAGACTTGCAAGAGCTAAACCAATTTGCTATTGAAAGAGGTGTTGTTTTAGTTCCAGAAATAGATGTCCCTGGACATTCTAGTGGTTTTGTAAGAACCATGCCTGATTTATTTGGATTAAAAAACGTTGCAAGTAATCCGTACACTCTTAATATGGGTAATGAAAAGGTATACCAAGCATTAGATGTTCTTTTTGGAGAAGTGGCAGAAGCTTTCCCTTATTCTCCTTATATGCACATTGGAGGTGATGAAGTCTTTACAGAAGGTTTTGAAAGTGATCCTTTGGTTCAAAATTATTTAAAAGAGCACCAGCTAGACAATGTTGAAGAACTCTATCGTCATTTTTTAGTAAGAGCAACAGACATAGTAAAGAGCAAAGGAAAACAGCCCATTTTATGGTCGGGTTTTGAAAGAGAAGGAAAGGTAAAAATCCCAAATGATGTAATTATAATGAATTGGAAGCCGGCAGACTATTCTCCTCAAGAAATGATTGACGATGGTTACAGTATTATAAATGCATCTTGGCAACCTCTTTATGTTGTAAACAATAGAAAATGGAGTCCTGAAACCATCTACAATTGGAACCCTTTTGAATGGAAAGGCTTTCAGACACCAGCAGAAACTAAAGGATTAATTGCTAAAAAAAGCGATAAAGTTGTTGGAGCCTCTATGGAAGTCTGGGAACAGAGCCAGTACAAAGCATTTAGCTCTCTAATAGATAGGCTACCTGCGATGTCAGAAAAAATATGGAATAGCAGTTCTACCACTTTTGATGTTTATAGCAATCGTGTCAAAAAAACAAAAGCAACTATAGAAAACATGGTTTTCCCTTTTACTCTTGATGAAAAAGGATTAACCTTTGAGAAAAACAAAGAGCCAAACTTTAGTGAAGATATGTGGTTTTCAAATAGATTAACCCTTTCTATTACACCACTCACTAAAGATATCAGTTTGCGTTACACCTTGGATGGCAGCAAACCTAACAATAGCAGTTTGGCATATACCAAACCAATCGAGATTACAAAAAATACACAATTCTCTTTACAGGCATTTAAAAATAACAAACCTTTAGGGCAAACACTTTTAAAGAGCTACACACTTGTTCCTGTTGAATTTAAAATAGATGGATTAGTTAATCAATTAAGCCCTAATAGCTGGGAAAAGCACAAATTTATTGATGCGATGACGGTAACATTAAAGTCTAGCTTAAAGGGAGAGATTAGATATACTACAGACAATACTACTCCAAAAGCAAACAGTAAACTTTATACAAAACCCTTCACCATTAAAAACTCTATCTTTTTAAAAGCACGTTTATTTGATAAAAAAGGAAACCCAATTGGTGGGATGCGAAGTGATGAGTATGAGCGTCTACAGTTAGAAAAGAGCCTTACCACAAACAAACCCGTAACCACCTCAAATAAGTTTGAAGGAGGAGTCCCTGCCTTGATCAACGACGGAAAAATTACTCGTTGGGATCATTGGGGAGCCCATACAAATGGAAACAACTGGGTGGTAATCGACCTAGAAAAAGAGCAAACTGTAAAAGCATTTAAAGTCTACACCTTTTGGGATGGCTACCGCTATTATGAATACACTATAGAAACTTCTGTTGACAATAAAAATTGGAACTTAGTCGTAGACAGAAGTAAAAACAGAGAGAAATCCGTGCCAGAAGGGCAATTAGACTCAATAACACCCGTAAAAGCTAGATATATAAAACTTAGACTGATCAGAAACAGCTCAAACCCTGGGCTTCACTTGGTTGAATTTCAAGCATTTTAGTTTTTTAGCAAGCTAACTATATGTTTTAATATTGGGTTTCTATTATCGGTATTCCAGACTACAGACAAGGTTGTTTTTTGCTTGGCTTTTTTTAATTCTATAAATTTTATTTTAGGATTGTCTTTAGTTGCCAATGATTTTGGAACAATAGAGATTCCAAAATTATTCTCTACCAGTTTATAAATGGATCCCGCATGGATGGTATTGTGTGAAACGATTGGAGAAAAACCACTATCATCAAACAATTGCATTACCTTTTCATAATACGATGAGCTATATTTGGGGTCAAAAAGAATAAATGATTCTTCTTTAAACTGCATTAAACTTTTAAAATTGTCCGCATTAATCTGATGATTTTCTGGCAATACTAAACAAAACGATTCTTTTAAAATAGGCTTTAAAGTTAAGCCTCTAGGTACTCTCTCTAACCTAACAAAACCCAAATCCAAATCATAGGACAACAGGCCTTCAATTTGCTTTTCATTATCCATTTCTCTTAAACTAAAAACAATACTTGGGAAACTTGTTTTAAATTTCATCAATAAATCTGGGATCACTTCCTGCATTGCCGATCCGACATAGCCAAGTTTTAGATCACCATTTTTACCATCGTTTAACAATTTTGCATGGGTTAAAGTATGTTCAATATTTTTTAAATTGATGGTTAACTCCTTTTTTAAATAAGCGCCTGCATTGGTTAAAATAACCTTGCGGTTGTGTCTTTCAAATAGCAAAATCCCAAGATCTTCCTCCATTTGTTTAATCTGCTTACTCAAACCTGGCTGTGAAATAAACAATCGATCGGCAGCCCTTCTAAAATGAAGCTCTTCTGCAACCACTAAAAAATAGCGGATATGCCTAAACTCTATTTGATTACTCATAGTTATCAATTATAAACGATATTAGTCTTAATTAGAATCAAAAATAAGAATAAATTTGTATAGAATCACAAAAAGAAATCAAATGGTATTTAAGTACGGGATAGATCAACTAACAGTTAGCAAGGTAATCGCTATTGCTAAGGGCAACTTAAATGCCGTTTTAACAGAAGCGGCAATCGAAAAAGTTAATAGTTGCAGAGATAAAGTAGAAATCATGGCCAAATCAGACAAAGCTGTCTATGGCATTAACACAGGATTTGGACCTTTATGCGATGTTCAAATTACTCCACAAGAAACGAGCAAATTACAAGAAAACTTATTAATTACCCATGCTGTTGGAGTTGGGAACCCTATCGATAAAGAACTGTCAAAAATTATGATGATATGCAAGGTTCACGCTTTGTGTCAAGGATATTCAGGAATTCGATTAGAAGTAATAGAACGCATTCTTTATTTTATAGAGCACGACTTACTACCGGTAGTTCCTGAGCAGGGTTCTGTTGGTGCATCAGGAGACCTAGCTCCTTTATCACATTTGTTTTTGCCTTTATTAGGTGAGGGTGAATTTTGGATTAATACCAATATTATTTCTGCAAAAGAAATTTTAAAAACACATTCATTAACTCCAATCCAACTCCAAGCAAAAGAAGGACTCGCCTTAATTAACGGAACTCAATTTATTTTGGCTCATACCATTAAAGGGCTTCAAAAAATGGATTATTTATTAGATTTAGCAGATCTAGCTGGAGCAATGAGTTTAGAAGGCTTCCAAGGAAGCGCCTCTCCTTTTAAGGCAGCTTTACATCAGATTCGTCCATTTAAAGGCAACATTATTGTAGCAGAACGTATGCGAATGTTTTTAAAGGATTCTCAAAATGTAGAAAATCACTTAAAATGCGCTCGAGTTCAAGACCCATACTCAATGCGTTGTATCCCACAAGTCCACGGTGCTTCTAGAAATGCTTTCTTCCATTTAAATGAATTGGCAGAAATAGAAATGAACGCCGTAACAGACAATCCAATAATCCTTAGTGAAACAGAAGCTATTTCTGGAGGAAATTTCCACGGACAACCCTTAGCAATGGCCCTGGATTACTGTTCTATCGCCGCATCAGAATTGGGAAATATAGCAGACAGAAGATGTTATTTATTGCTAGAAGGCAAATATGGATTACCGCGTTTGTTAACAGAAGCAGGTGGATTAAATTCTGGCTTTATGATTCCTCAATACACTACTGCTGCTCTAGTAACCGAAAACAAATCTCTATGCTTCCCTCCTTCTGCGGATAGCATTCCTACCTCATTAGGTCAAGAAGACCATGTATCTATGGGAAGTATCTCTGGAAGAAAATTCAATCAGATTCTTGGAAATATCGAAAAAATATTCGCCATTGAATTGATGTATGCAGCACAAGCAATGGAGTTTAGAAGACCTAATACTTTCTCTGCTCTACTAGAAGAAAATTTCACCATCATTAGAGATAGGGTTGCTAAACTAGAAGAAGATCGCGTCTTAAAAGATGACATCAACACACTTATTAAAATGGTAAAAAATCAATCGTTTATTGTAAAATAATTTGACATGACATTTAAAGAGCAAATCATACAAGGTATTCCACAAGACCTACCACCAAAAAGAGCCTATCCAAGCAATGCTAATAGAGCCCCTAAAAGAAAAGATATTTTATCCCTAGAAGAAAAACAACTAGCCATTAGAAATGCCTTGAGGTATTTTCCAAAAGATTGGCATCAAGAATTGGCTACAGAATTCGCTCAAGAACTACAAGACTATGGTAGAATCTACATGTATCGCTTTAAGCCCTCATACACTATTTACGCAAGAGCCATAGAGGAATACCCTGCCAAATCAAGTCAGGCGGCAGCTATTATGTTAATGATTCAAAACAACTTAGACCCTGCTGTTGCACAACACCCAGAAGAGTTGATTACTTACGGAGGTAATGGTGCAGTATTTCAGAACTGGGCACAATACCTTTTGGTCATGCAATACTTATCTAAAATGACAGAAGAGCAAACCTTGCATTTGTACTCAGGGCACCCGATGGGCTTGTTTCCGTCATCTAAAAATGCCCCACGAGTGGTCGTAACCAACGGACTAATGATTCCCAACTATTCAAAACCGGACGATTGGGAAAAATACAATGCCCTTGGCGTTACACAGTATGGGCAAATGACTGCTGGCTCGTTTATGTATATAGGCCCTCAAGGAATTGTTCATGGAACTACCATTACTGTGATGAATGCCTTTAGAAAGATCTTAGCAAAAGGGGAAACCCCAACGGGTAAAATATTTTTAACCGCTGGATTGGGTGGAATGAGTGGAGCTCAACCCAAAGCTGGAAACATTGCTGGATGCATTACCATTGCAGCAGAAGTAAACGCAAAAGCGGCTACTAAAAGACATGAACAAGGCTGGGTAGATGTCCTCATAGACAATATGGATGCTTTAATAATTAGAGTAAAACAAGCACAAGAAAACAAGGAAGTCGTTTCTATAGCTTATATAGGTAATGTTGTAGAAATTTGGGAACGTTTTGATGAAGAAAACATTTTTATCCATGTAGGATCAGATCAAACCTCTTTGCACATCCCTTGGACTGGAGGCTACTACCCTATTGGAATTTCTTATGATGAAGCAAATCGACTAATCAGAGAAGAGCCTAAACTATTTAAAGAAAAAGTACAGGAAACTTTAAGAAGACATGCTACTGCAATTAACAAACACACTCAAAAAGGCACTTACTTTTTTGATTATGGAAACGCCTTTTTATTAGAAGCCTCAAGAGCAGGAGCTAATGTAATGGCTAAAAATGGCATTGATTTTAAATATTCATCATATGTTCAAGATATATTAGGACCTATGTGCTTTGACTATGGTTTTGGACCCTTTAGATGGGTTTGCGCTTCTGGGAATCCAAAGGATCTTGACGCAACAGATCAAATTGCAATGGAGGTTTTACAAAAAATTATGGAAAACTCTCCAGAAGAAATACAATTGCAAATGCAAGACAATATTACTTGGATTAAGGATGCAAAGAAAAACAAAATGGTGGTTGGATCACAAGCACGTATCTTATATGCTGATGCAGAAGGTCGATCAAAAATTGCCACTGCTTTTAATCAGGCCATTGCAGCAGGAAAAATTGGTCCTGTTGTATTGGGTAGAGACCACCACGATGTAAGCGGAACAGACTCACCCTATAGAGAGACCTCTAATATTTACGATGGAAGCAAGTTTACTGCAGACATGGCCGTGCACAATGTTATAGGCGATAGTTTTAGAGGTGCTACTTGGGTATCTATACACAATGGTGGCGGCGTTGGCTGGGGAGAAGTAATGAACGGTGGATTTGGAATGCTGTTAGACGGAACCAATGCTGCAGAAGAACGCCTAAAAAGCATGATTCTTTATGATGTAAACAACGGAATTGCTAGAAGAAGTTGGGCCAGAAACAAAGAAGCTATCTTTGCTATAAAACGAGAAATGGAAAGAACACCTAG
Organism: Polaribacter pacificus; assembly: GCF_038024035.1. Lineage (NCBI taxonomy): Bacteria > Pseudomonadati > Bacteroidota > Flavobacteriia > Flavobacteriales > Flavobacteriaceae > Polaribacter > Polaribacter pacificus. The sequence goes on along the minus strand of NZ_CP150664.1, from coordinate 2,394,332 downwards.
TTTAAATGTTACCATACCCAACTTAGTGGATGACTCAATTTTAAAAGACTTATTTTAATGGATACACTTTTTATCAATATCAAAGAACTACTTCAAGTAAGAACTGCACCAATAGAATTTGTTTCAGGGAAAGAAATGAGCGAGCTTCCCAGCATTAAAAATGCCTATTTAACAGTTAGAGATGGCATAATTACGGGATTCGGAAGCATGAGTAACTGTCCAAAAACAGATGGTTTTAAGCTGATAGATGCAACAGGCAAACTAGTCTTACCTGCCTGGTGTGACTCACACACACATCTTGTGTATGCAGGAAATCGCGAAGGAGAATTTGTGGATAGAATCAAAGGTTTGAGCTATGAAGAAATCGCCAATAATGGTGGCGGAATCTTAAATTCAGCCAAAAAACTGCAAGTTACCTCTGAAGAAGAATTGTACCAACAAAGTAAGGTTCGCCTAGAAGAAGTTATGCAATTAGGGACTGGGGCTATTGAAATTAAATCTGGGTACGGCTTGACAGAAGATGCAGAGATTAAGATGCTCAATGTAATCAAGCGATTAAAAGAAAATTACCCTATAGAAATTAAGGCTACTTTTTTAGGAGCTCATGCGGTTCCATCAGCATATAAAAATGACAAAGCGGGATATTTGCAATTGGTCATCAACAGTATTTTGCCAAAAATTGCAGCGCAGAGCTTAGCTAGCTATATCGATGTTTTCTGCGAAACTGGTTATTTTTCTGTCGCAGATACAGAATTGATTTTAGCCGCAGGAAAAAAGCATGGTCTAATTCCTAAGATTCATGTAAATCAATTTACTGCAATTGGTGGAGTTCAGACAGGTGTTAAATACAATGCCTTATCTGTAGATCATCTAGAACTCATGAGAGAAGAAGATATTGAGGTTTTAAAAAACACACGTACAATGCCCGTTGCATTGCCTAGTTGTTCTTATTTTTTGAGCATTCCATATACCCCCGCAAGAAAAATGATCGAAGCTGGATTGCCCTTGGCTTTAGCTACAGATTACAACCCTGGATCAACACCTTCTGGGAATATGAATTTTGTGGTAGCCACAGCTTGTATTAAAATGAAAATGACTCCAGAAGAAGCCATTAATGCTGCTACGATTAATGGAGCCTATGCAATGGGACTAAGTGACAAAACAGGCTCAATTACCATCGGAAAACAAGCCAATCTTATTCTTACAAAACAAATAAACTCGTTTGGTTGTATTCCTTATTCTTTTGGCAATCATCAGATAGACACAGTATATATTAAAGGCATGCCTGTTGACAAATAAACACCTATAATGAAAAAAACTTTTTTTGACGAAACTCCAATAAGGTACTTACCTGCTCAATCAGACTACTGGACAGGTAGAGCTTCGAATCCAGATTTAGAAAATCAATATTGGCATCAAGAAATTACCCTCTGTGATATCGATCAAATAAATTCTAATCAAGCGATTGACATTGGACTGCTGGGCTATGCCTGTGATGAAGGTGTTCGAAGAAATTTAGGTAGAGTTGGTGCTTCTGATGGCCCAAAACTATTGAGAGATCGACTGGCTAAATTACCCATACATTTTGAAGAAAAGACTGTGGCAGATTTTGGAGACTTATGTTGTGTAAAAAATGATATGGAAAGTTGTCAATTAGCTTTAAAGAACAGTGTGCGTCATTTGATTTCTAAAAATGTTTTTCCAATAATTATTGGGGGCGGTCATGATATGGCTTTCGGTCATTTTATGGGCCTGCGAGAAGCAGTAAAAAACACAGACAAAAGCAACATTGGAATTCTAAATTTTGATGCGCATTTTGATTTGAGAAATGTTGATGAAAAACCCAACTCAGGAACACCCTTTAACCAAATAATCAATAAATTAGCTAAAACAGGCGAAACTTTAGATTATTTTGCCATAGGAATCCAAAGACAATCAAATACCAAAGAGCTTTTTGACATTGCAAAAAATGCAGAAGTGGGTTATGCTATTAATTACGAATGTGAATCTTCATCCGAAGAGTTAAAATCACTTCAACAAAAGCTAAAACCTTTTATAGATAGAAATGACCATATCTATATTACTATTGATATGGATGGATTTTCATCTGCCTACGCTCCTGGGGTAAGTGCTCCCTCTCCCTTGGGATTTACTCCGTATTTTGTTTTTAAAATGCTACACTTTCTCTTTGACACAAAAAAAGTAATTTCTTGCGACATAGCAGAATTAAATCCAAAATTAGACAGAGATAATCTCACCGCTAATTTGGCTGCAAAACTGGTAGATTTTATCGTAATGAAACTCAACAAAAAAGACACTTTTTAATTAAAAAGTGTCTTTTATAGAAATATAAAATTATCGCATCAACCTAAATCATATGAAGCGTATTGATTTCTTGTTCTGTAAGTGGTCTATAACGACCTCTTGGTAAATTTTTCTTAGTGAGTCCAGCAAAAATCACTCGATCTAACTTTACCACTTTGTATCCAAAGTGTTCAAATATTTTACGTACAATTCTATTACGTCCAGAGTGAATTTTAATTCCAACTTCTGTTTTAGACTCTCCTACTACATAATCAACCTCATCAATAAAAACTTTTCTACCTTCAATGATTACCTCATCTCTTAGTCTTTGCAGGTGTTTTAGCTCTAGCTTTTTATCCAAAGAAGCATGATATAACTTCTGTACATTGTGCTTTGGATGAGTTAATTTTTTAGCCAAATCTCCATCATTAGTAAACAAAAGCAACCCTGTTGTATTTCTATCCAATCTTCCAACTGGGTAAATACGTTCTTTTGTTGCATTTTCAATCAAGTCCATTACGGTCTTACGATTGCGATCATCATCCATCGTTGTGATATAGTTCTTTGGTTTGTTTAATAAAATGTATCTCTTAACCTCTGGAGAAATAGAAGTACCATCAAAGCGAACCTCATCTCCGGGTTTAACTTTGAAACCCATTTCTGTAATTACCTTACCATTAACGGTTACATTTCCAGAAGCAATATAAGTATCTGCTTCTCTACGTGAAGAAACTCCTGAATTTGAAATGTATTTATTTAATCGAATCCCGTCAGCTGGATCAGCTACAGGTGTTTCTTTAGCTTTTTTAAAATCTCTTTTTTTTCCTTGGAAGCCTTTATTGCCTCCTGTTTGTCGTCCTCTCGACGAGTTGTTTGTTGCACTCATGACACTATTAAATTATTTTTTTTTGCAAAGATATAGCTAAAAAGTTGATTTAATTCAATTTGTCTATGACTCTTTCTACGATCAAAGATGGATCAACAAGCAATAAACTCAAAATGCCTACTAAAAGCATGATTTTTAAAATATTATGCAGCAATACATAATACTTTCTAAGATTGTGTTTCCACAGCATAAAAGCAATAAAAAACAATACAAAAATAGAGAATACAAAATAGTATTTCATATACCCAATCGATGGATAAAAAAATAGAATGACTGCGGGTATACAAGTAAAGAAGACTATAAAAATACCCAATTTTCTTGAGTTTCTTTCTCCATACTTTACTGGGAAAGTAATATAATTGGTAGCTACAGCTCCACGGATATTGCCAAGATCTTTAATGAGCTGTCTTAATAAGACCACAAAAAACAAAAAGCTAGCGTGTACGAAGATGATTTTTGAAAAATTTCTAAAATGAACAAAAATGGCAAAAAACGGAAGGACAGTTAAAACTGCAGCAGTAACCAAACCTATAAATGCCTGCTTTTTTAGTCGGTGTGAATAAAACCAGATTGAAAAGATATACACTGCAAAAAATAAGGCTGCTCTCCAAGAAACAATAAAACCAAAAACAAAACCTAAAAAATTTAAGAAAAAATAAATCCGCAACTTGGTTTGCTGTTTTACAACATTGTCTAGATTAGCCTTTATGGGTCTGTTAATCCGATCTGCTTTAACATCGTAAAAATTATTTATTATATACCCAGAAGCAACTACGCAAACAGAAGCAAGTACAATAAAGAATAGTTGGTAATCAAAGAATACATAACTCAAAGATTTTTTCGGAGAAAAAATAAAGATTGCCGCCAGATATTGTGCTAACACTAAGACCATAATATTATAGCCTCTGATAACAGAAAATAAACTAAGAATTTTATAAGAAAGTGAAAATGATTTAGGCGTTTGCATGTCTTAGCATTGAATTTGCTAGAATCTATACACCAATTCTAATTTATAATCCTTTAATGTTGCTTTTGCCTTATCAAAATCTTCTGTAAAGCCTAAGATATATCCACCTCCACCAGAACCACACAATTTTAAATAATAATCATTACTTAAAAGTCCTTGCTCCCAAACTTTATGAAAAGCAACCGGAATCATTGGTTTAAAGTTGGTTAAAACTACTTTGGATAATTTTTTGATATTCCCAAATAAAGAAGTTACGTTTCCATGAAGAAAATCATCAATACAAGCATCTGTATGCAATACAAATTCTTCATTAAGCATTTTTCTAAACCCTTCGTTTTTCATCTTGTTCATAAAGATGTTTACCATCGGTTCAGTTTCTCCAACAATTTGAGAATCTAATAAGAACACAGCCCCTTTTCCTTCTTTTTGTGATGGAATTCCTGCAGGTTCAATATGAGTTTTAGAATTGATAAGTATTGGAAGACTTAAATAACTATTTAAAGGATCCAAACCAGAACTTTTGCCGTGAAAAAAGGACTCCATTAAAGAAAAAACCTCTTTAAGTTGTAAAAGCTTATCTCTTGTTAGATTTTCTAAAACTGTGATTTTATTTTTGGCATATTGATCATAGATTGATGCCACTAGAGCACCAGAACTACCAACTCCATACCCTTGCGGTATTGAAGAGTCAAAATACATTCCTTGTTCAATATCTAATTTTAAGCGATCTAAATCAAACTGAACCAAATCTGTTTCTAAGGCAGAAAGGTACATGTAAAACTTTAGTAAATTTTGATTGGATTGTTGCGCTTTTTCTGAAAGTGTTTTAGAAGACTTAAGCGCTCCTCTATATGCATTAAAAGGAATTGCTAAGCCTTTGGAATCTTTGATGATTCCATACTCTCCGAACAATAAAATTTTAGCGTAAAATAAAGGTCCTTTCATAGTTTATTCTTAATACATTACAAATGTACTATTTATTATTTAAATAACTCATTATGAAAACATCAAGTTATTTGTACACATTCTTATAATAGGTTTTCCAGATGCCAATTTTCTCACCCTTTTCATACTTCCCTTTTTCTTTAATCTTACCGTTTCTGTAATAGGTTTTCCAGTTGCCTTCTTTAAGGTTTTTTAAATACTCTCCTCGCTCATGCAACTCACCTGTTTCAAAGTATGATGAATACCTACCTTCTCTAAAACCTTCAGAATAGTAAGTTTCTGATTTTAGAGTACCTGACAGAAAATAAGTTTTTAAAACTCCATCAATTTTCCCATTTTTAAAAGTAATCTGTTGAGATGGCTTTCCATTTTCAAAATAGTATTTTACCAATCCATCAAAACTAGGATCAGCAGCAGTTGCCGTTAGGCTAAAGCCTTCTTTTTGAATCTTTCCGTTTAGGTAGTAATCTACAATCCAGTATCCGCTTTTTTTTACCTGCGGTGTAGGTCTGTAATAGCTTGCTTTGTCTTGACTAACAACTTTCCAGTTGGCATCAAACCAAGTTTTTTTGTTTTGTGAATTAGCAGTGTTAGCTACAAAAAACATTCCTATAAAAAATAGCAACGCAGATGATTTCATTAAGGTGTGTTTACAATTATATTTTTTTTGCTCCATGACCTGTATAATCACAAATATACTGATTTTTTTGGCAGTAAACAGACAGCTCTTCTTTGATGAATTTCACAACCGTTTCTGCTTCTTCTTTTGGGTACAAAAGATGAACATTGGCTCCAGCATCTAAGGTAAAACACAATGAACTAGCTGTAGCCGCTCTATAAGCCCATACCCGATTAATGATCTCTAGGGTATTGGGTTTCATCAAAATAAAATAAGGCGAACTGGTTAGCATCATTGCATGCAAGGTTAAAGCCTCGCTCTCTACCAAATGAATAAAAGCAGTAAGATCTCCGCTTTTTAAAATTTGACTCATCTTTTCTAGATTCTCATTAGCCTGAACAAATCGCTGAGTTGCAAAGGGATGTTGATGCATCAAATCATGCCCAACTGTACTAGATACTTGTTTTTCTCCTTTATCAACTAACAGAATGGTGTCTTGATATTCTTCAAAAACAGGGTGTACAGCATACGGAAAACGAACTCCATACAAATTAGAACTTCCTTCAATTGCAGGATGCTCTCCCCAAACAACTATAGGCCCTTCTATACTTCTACTTGCGCTTCCAGAACCTAAACGTGCTAAAAATGACGCCTTTTTATGAATCTGCTCTTCTGTTAAATTAGGATTTAATTCTTTTTCTAAGCTCATTAAGCACATTGCAATCGCTGCCATACCACTTGCTGATGAGGCGATCCCGCTACTATGCGGAAAAGAATTATCAGAATGAATGGTCAATTGATATGCTTGTAAATACGGGCAATAGATTAAAATTCTCTCAAAGAATTTGGCAATTTTAGGTTTAAAATCCTCTTTTTTCTTGCCTTCAAAAAAAAGTTCAAACTGAACCTCATCGGTCGTTGATTTCTTTACAAAATCAATCTTTGTATTGGTATGGCAAGCGTTTAAAGTAAAACTAATTGAAGCATTTTTAGGGATTTGCGGATCCGTTTTCCCCCAATATTTAACCAAGGCTATGTTGCTAGGGGTTTGCCAACTATGACTGGTTTTCTCAATAGAAAACGCTAGGGTATCTGGAATAAATTGTGCTGTGCTCAAACTAATTACGAATTTGAGGTAAAGGTACTATTTTCGATTAATTTTTCTCTAGTTTTTCTAAAATTGCTGCTTTATAGCTTCTACTTATCGGTAGTGCCTTGTTTTGAATTTCTACAAACTCGTTTGTATAGGAGTCAATTTTTTTTAGCGAAACAATATACGATCTATGAATTCTTAAAAAAAGCGGCTCTGGCAACTTTTCATTAATATTTGTGATGGTTTCACGTGTAATAATCGTTGATTGCTCAGTGATAATTTTCAAATAATCACTGAGGCTCTCTATATATAAAATTTCTGACAAATTAATTTTTACCATTTTCCGATCAGATCGAACAAAAAAGAACTCCAACTTCTCAGGAACTGTTGGTTGTTGAATCTGTGCCTGCTTGGCTTGTGAAAAGGTATTTACAGCCTCTAAAAAACGATCAAATGCAATGGGCTTAAGAAGGTAATCCACAGCTTTTAAATTAAATCCTTCTACTGCGTATTCTCTATATGCCGTTGTAAAAATTATTTTAGACCTATGACCAACCAGCTTAGCTAGTGACAAGCCTGTAATCTCTGGCATATTGATATCTAAAAAGAACAAATCGATGTCTTCTTGTTGCGAAACCTCGATAGCTTCAAGAGCATTCTTACAGCTTTTTACCAAATGCAAATTTGGAACTCTCTCTATGTATGACTTTAAAATATCTCTTGCCATGGGTTCATCATCAACCACCGCACAAGTAATCTTAGGAGACCTCATTCTTTTTCTTTGTTAAGTTTATACGCAAAGTTACTGTATAAAAATTTTCATCATTCTCAATAAGCAATTCAAAGGCTTGAGGATACAGCAACTCTAAGCGTTTTTTAATATTTTGCAAGCCAATTCCGAACGTTGTATTTTCTTTAGGGCTAGAACTGTTGACCAATTTAAAATACAATTGATCACCACTAGTTTCTAATAACAAATCTACTAACATCACCCCGTCTTTAATTGCCCCATGTTTAAAACTATTTTCTAGAAAAGGAATCAATAACATAGGTGCTATTTGAATAGAATCATTGTCATTTGAAAAATTAGCGACAACCCTTAAGGTATCATGAAAGCGCATTTTTTCGAGTGCAATATAATTTTTTAAATGGGCTATTTCATCAGTTAAGGCAACACTTGGCTTGTCTGTTTGATATAAAATATAATCCAAAAGGTTGGATAATTTTAAAATCATTTCGGGCGCCTCATCGCGTTTCATCAAAGCAAATCCATAAATGGTATTTAGTGAATTAAACAAGAAATGAGGATGAATCTGCATTTTTAAAAATCGCAGTTCCTGATCTCTTAATTGCAATTGATTTTGCAAGATCTTGTTTGTTAAATCTTCATTTTTAAGGGTAGATTTATAATTGTACATCGCCAAACTCAACACCGCTACAACAGACACCACAAAATAGACCCCCAACACAACTAAAGGCAAAGTTTTTGTAATTGGTGAACTTGTCTCTACATCTAGACTTGACGTAAAAACAAGTCCAAAAAAAATGGATACCAAAATGGCGTAAAAAGAAAATACAAATGCATAAATAGCATATAGCACAAACAATTTGTACTTCTTTTTTAATAAATAATCTGGAAGCAATTGATAAGCCACAAAATAACTCAAAATCATAGTTACCGGCATTAGGTATAAAGAAAATACCTGTACATACCTAATATTATCACTTCCAAAACCTAAAAAGTAATTGTAAAAGAAATATATAAAAACCCAAAACAGCACATGGATTATTACAGTCAAAATTGTTTTTAAAAAAAATCTTCCCTCCAACATAGCTACAATATTACTATTTTTAATGTTTTCAGTTCAATTTTTAAGACCAAATACAGTATTCATAACCTTTTCGACTGATTTAGCCTTTGTATTGATGTACTGCTTACAATTGTCAAAAGCAGCGTTAAATTGGTAGACTGTCGAAAACACAACTTAAAACAATGTTTAAGTTTATACTTTGGCTGTCTATTCATTTAAAAATAAAAACTATGTTAACTACTATTACTATTCTAAACATTAAATCAGTATTGTTTTTCGGAATCGGGCAGCGCCTAGAAGAAGGCGGCTCTTTTTTTATGTATCCAATATTAATATTTCTACTGATCCTTATTGGATTGACTATAAAAGGTTTGTTAGATAAAGATGAGCAGCAACAAAACAAGACCAGCAAACTTTTAAAATCAATTAGCTTGTTTGCTTTATTTTGGGGGTTTCTTGGTTTTATGATCGGTATGATTGGCGCATTTGACTCTATTGAATCTTTTAATGGGGATATTGCTCCAGCTGTTTTAGCTGCTGGTTTAAAAATAGGACTGCTTTCTCCTCTTTTTGGAATTATCACTTTTTTAGTAGGTCGATTGGGAATTATCGTATTGATTCTAAAAAACAAATAAATTTTTTCACAAAAAAACATCTAAAAATGAAAAAGCCTTCATTGTATTAGGATTATTATGCTCATTTTTAAGCGCTGCTCAAACCAAGAACCTTGTAGGTTTAGACGCATTTTTTAATAAGCTAGAAACAGAAAACAAAGCCATGGGTACCGTCTCAATTTTTGAAAACGGAAAAGAAACCTATCAAAAATCCATTGGTTTTATGAATGTTCAATCAAAAAAAAGAGCCAATGCTGCTACAAAATTCAGGATTGGATCAATTTCAAAAACCTTTACGGCAGCCGTCATTTTACAACTGATGGATGAAGGAAAGCTACAGCTTAGCACTTTGTTAGAGGAATACTTGCCAGAAATTCCAAATGCACATAAAATTACAGTTGAAGATTTATTAAGACATCAAAGTGGCTTGGTTAATATTACCAATAATGAAGATATACGTACCTGGATTACAAAGCCGCAAACTCGTAAGCAAATGCTAGATCGTTTTGTAAAAAATGGTACTGAATTTGAACCCAAAGAAAAATCATCCTATTCTAACACAAACTTTATTCTACTTTCCTATATCGCAGAAGACATTGATCAAAAACCATTTGCAAACATTATTGATTCCAGAATTGTTAAACCACTACAGTTAAAAAGAACGGAGTTTGGCAAGCCTATAAAGCCGACTAAAAATGAGGCCTTGGCGTATTATTTTGAAAACAACCAATGGAATTTTATAGACATGCAAACAAACATGTCTGCACCTATGGGAGCTGGCGCAATTGTTTCGACAGCTACTGAAGTAAACATTTTTTACACCAATTTATTTTTAGGACAACTAAGCTCAGCCGCTTCATTAAAAAAGCTAATGACCATAGAGAAAGGAAAAGGCCTTGGTATTATGCAGTTTGAGTTTAAAGGCATTAATGTATATGGTCATGATGGAGGAATTGATGGCTTTCAATCTTTTGCCTTGTACATTCCAGAAAAAAAAGTAACACTAGCTTTTACTTTTAATGGATTGAACGCCCAACTAATGCCAACTGTAATTTCTTTACTAGAAACCTATTTTAAAGGAGACCCTTCAATGACAATAGCCTCTATTTCTTTAAAACCAGAAGAATTGGATGTTTATTTGGGTACCTATGGAGGAGAAACTTTCCCTGCTAAAGTTACGTTTACAAAAGAAGACGGTTTTCTTTTTGCACAAGCCACAGGTCAGCCACTCTTTAAATTAGTTGCTTCAAAAAAGGACAGTTTTATTTATGATTCTATGGGTGTTAAATTTGATTTTAATCAAAAAAACAAAACTGTTGATGTTACTTTTGGAGGAAAGAAACACCTGCTTAATAAAATAGAATAATACACAAATTCTTCAACTTTTAAATAAGTAAGTTCTAACTTACTGGACCAGTGCTGAGCATCACCAAAAAAAATAAAATGCGCTTAAAGAAAAACTATTTTAGTTTTTCTTTAAGCGTATAAAATATCTACTTTATTCATTTGAAAAAAGTATTTTTGTTTTATGGATAGAAAACTAAAACTCATTTGGGATTTTAAAGGTGAAGAAGGTCTTGAAACTGCCAAACACCACTGTGTACACCTCAAAGAATTTGCCATTGCAGAGAATTTGCCCTACCATGAAATTAACAGTGTATCAATACACGAGTTTCACAGTATTGCGTTTGTAACGGTGGATGAATCGGTGATGAAAGCCTATAGAGATGCGTTAAAACCACACCGTGGTGAACTAGCTTAACAAAACCAGTTGTATGAAAAAATATCTATTGCTCATTTTCTTAGCCATTAGTTGCTTGGGACAAAGTATTTCCCAAACAAAAAAATCTCTTGACCCAATTTTTATCGTTAATAAAAAAATTGTATCGAAAGATAAAATAAGCGAGTACATTAAAAAGGGCCAAATAAAAGGTATGAAAAACAGTGTTTCTGATGAAGAATATGCTGAATTAAAAAAAGCTTTAGGATCAAAATTAGGCGAAAAAGAATTTATTGCCATCATTGAAATTTACACGCCAGCTGAACTTAAGAAGCAGAAAAAAAATCCAAAGATACAGGAAGTAAAGAAAGAGTTAGCGGAGACTGATGAGTTTTATTTACATATTAATGACAAGGCTGCAGACTTTAAGGCGACCATGATTGATGGCCAAAGCATTCAATTAGCTGATTTAAAAGGAAAAGTTGTAATGCTTAATTTTTGGGCAACTTGGTGTGGCCCTTGCTTAAGAGAATTTTACGAAATTCCAGAAAAAATTCTTTCAAAATTCAAAGGACAAGAGTTTGTCTTTATTCCTGTAGCGGTAAACGAAGGAAGAAAAATTGTTCAAAAGAAAATGACCTACCTAAAGGAAAAGGGAATCGATTTTAACGCCGGATATGACCCTAAAGGTCACATCTGGAACATGTATGCGACTGGAGCAATTCCAAAAAACTTTATTATAGATCAGGATGGAATCATTCAATATATCTCTAGAGGAAATAATGAAAATAATGTTCGTAACTTAGCCATCGAAATAGAGAAACTACTTCAGAAAAAACCCTAAAAATCTAGTCTATGTTTTTAATCAACGCTTTAGCAAAACCAACAAAATCATCCGATCAATACGACGAAGTAATTGGAGCTTACGTAAGTTTATATATCGATTATAAAGATATCGATGGAGCCTACAAATTGGCAAAACATTATATCAAACAAGAAGGTTGGAAAGTCACAGAATTAGAAGAAGAGTACTATACTCTAGACAGTGCAAACGATGTTGATGAAGATCAAGTTGAACTCTATGAAGAGGCTTTAGAATATGGATATTCTATTATTTTTAACTGTTTCGAAGAAGAATAAACACAGTTAGCATTTAGCTACTATTTGTTTTAAAACTAAAGATATAAAGTCATGAAAAACGGAAGCTTTTTACTTTTTTTACTTTTGTTAATCCCTTTAAGTTCTTCAGCTCAAGAGAACAGTTCTTTTTCTCAAGAAGAAGTTATCTATGGCAGAAAACACGGAATGGCATTAACCATGATTGTTTTAAAACCAGAAAAAACTAATGGAAAAGGGATTATTAGTGTGTTGAGTGGTAATTGGTTCTCTAGCAACACTTTTGTCCCCGATGGGATTAATAGCGCTAAGCCTTTTTTAGAGAGTGGCTACACTGTTTTTCTAACCATGCACAGCTCTAACCCTAGGTTTGACATTGCAGAAGGTGCTCTTGACATTAAAAAAGCAGTTCAATACATACGTTTTAATGCTAAAAAGTTTACAATAGATCCTGATAATATTGGTATTACAGGAAGTTCTTCTGGTGGTAATTTATCCTTGATCGTTGGTACTGCTGATGATCTTAAAAATGAAAAATCCAAAGACCCACTTAGTAGAGTTTCTTCTAAAGTACAAGCCGTTGCAGTTTTTTACCCACCTACCGACTTTTTAAATTGGGGTCAGCCGAACGCCTATATGAACTATCTACAATATGCACCTTCATTGGCTAAAAGCTATGTTTTAGGGGCCTTAAAATTTAACACCTACAACAGAACAAGCACCATCTTTGAACCGATAAAAGACTCTATCGCACTTAGAAAAATATCAATGACTGTTTCTCCTGCACAGTTAGTTACTTTGGATGATGCACCGGTTTATATTATCCATGGAGACAAAGACAAAACGGTTCCATTACAACAATCTCAACACATCCAGAAAAAATATGATGAGATTGGGATTCCTTTAGTTCTTAACATAAAAGCTGGAGCAGATCACGGTTGGAAAAACATGAATGCAGACAGAAATGAATTTGTAAAGTGGTTTGATAAATATTTAAAGGCTAAATAACTATTTTTGAGCAATCGCATTGGCAACAATATACCCACCGGTCCAAGCATTCTGAAAATTAAACCCTCCTGTTACTGCATCAATATTGAGCATTTCACCAATAAAAAACAAGTTTGGATGTACTCTACTTTCAAAGCGCTTAAAGTTAATCTCCTTTAAATCAACACCACCAGCGGTCACAAATTCTTCTTTAAAAGTGCTCTTCCCGTTGGCGTTAAAAATTCCTTTTGTTAGTTGATTGGCTAATTTATCGATATGACTATTGCTTAAATCTGCCCATTTAAGTTCTTCTGAGATATCTGCAGCAGCAACAAATCGCTCCCACAATCTTCTCGGAATTTCTGTAAATGGAGATTTGAGAAATACTTGTTTTTTAGGTTGCTTCTTTTTTAAATTAAGCAATACGTTTACGATCTTATCGGTAGGCCTAGAAAGCCAATTAACAGACACATTGTATTGATAGTTTTTTGCTGCTAAAATACGTGCTCCAAAAGCAGATAATTTTAACACCGCTGGACCACTCATTCCCCAATGGGTAATTAATAAAGGTCCTGATGACTCTAGATTTGTTCCAACTATATTCATTGTAGCATTGGGAACAGAGATCCCCAGTAAATCAATGATGCGCTTGTCTTTGATATTAAATGTAAACAAGGATGGGACTGGATCAATAATACTATGACCTAAATCACTTGCCAAGCCCCAAGCCTTAGGACTGCTCCCAGCGGCAATCACTAATTGATCTGCAGTAAATTTTTGGTTTTTAGTTTGTACACTCCATTGATCATTCTCCTTTGCTATAGCAGTAACTCCGTGATTTTTTAAGACTTTGATCCCTAAAGTAGCTACAGCATTTTCAAAACAATCTATAATTGCTTGTGAGGTATTTGCCTCAGGAAACACGCGATTGTCTTCTTCTATTTTTAAAGGAACCCCATGATTATCAAACCACTCAAAAGTATCTCCTGTCATAAAGGTATGAAAAGGGCCTAGCAATTCTTTTTCTCCACGAGGATAAAACTTTACCAATTCTTTTGGCTCAAAACAGGCATGAGTAACATTGCAGCGACCTCCTCCAGAAATTTTTACTTTCTGCAAAACTTCATTTCCTTTTTCAAGAATAGTAATGTCTAAATCTGGATTTTGCTCTTTGGCATTAATAGCCGTAAAAAAGCCTGCTGCTCCTCCACCAATGATGATTATTTTATTCATATACTTTATTTAGTAATCAGTTCGAACGATTTTTTATTAAACCGATCGGAGTCGAAATAAATTTATTATTTATGACAACTATTTATAGAATCATTTCTGAATACGGAAGGATGGTATTATAGCCTCTCTGATTAAAATACTTTGGTGTATCTTCATTCCCAGTAACCAAAACAAAATCACCTCCCCAAGCACCAAGACTCTTAACAGCACCAAAATAATCTGAAAAAAGTTCGTTTTTTACAGGGTTCAATTTAATGATAGAAGAAATAATAGCTTCATGCTCATTAAGTATCCCTTCGAGATCTTTTGCCGATTCTGCCTTGATAAACTCTTGTGAAAGTGTTGAGATATCTAAAATTTCTTGCTTTATATTTTGATTGTTTTTTCTGTAATGTGCAATCCCATCTCTGCTGTTTTGCTTTTTATTTAGATAGACAAAAAACAACTCTTCTTTGTAAGTTGGGTTAAATTCAACGGGGTTAACAAGAGCTTTTTTATTTTCTAATTGATATAAAATGGGCACATCATTTTGAGCACAAGCGATATCATAACCACTTCCAGAAAAAGCGTTCCACAATAATGAATAAGCGTCAACTTTTGCCCAACTTGCAATATTGTTTATTAAGGTTGATGAGCTTCCTAAGCCCCAATTTTGAGGGAATGATAAATTGGTTTTCACTACAAAACCTGAGGTGGTTTGCAAAAAATCAGTGTTTAACTTTCTAGCCTCATTTAAAATAGTCTGAAGGGTTTCTGCAATAAACTCTGCACTGCCCTCAGTAGCAGAACTAAAGCTTGCATTTTTTAGGCGAAGCTTTGGCAGATCAAATGTAGCCTCAAACCAACACTCGCCTGTACTTGTAAAGCTTTGCCAAACCAACTGTGGTTCTTTAATTGACTCCAGAATTAAATCCTGTCCAAATTGAGCAGGCACAGCCAACGATGTAGCGCCATCTAGCACAACATACTCTCCTGTAAGTAGTAATTTTCCGTTGCTGTAATATCTATTCATTCTTTTATTATTCAAAAAGCAATAAATCCTGTTTTGATTTACACTCCTATTTTAAACCCTGATTTATGTTTAGGAACTATCGTCGCTGTTAATTTCTTAAATCATTAAAACGATCTACAACTGCACTATGCGTTACCGTTTTATCTTTAAAGTAGGCTAACATTTCTTCTTTTTCATCGGCAGTAGCCCCCAATTGATTTAGAATATTCATCAAATGCATTTTCATATGCCCTTGCTGTATTCCACTGGTAGTCAAGGCATTTAAAGCTGCATAATTCTGAGCCAAACCAGCAGTTGCAATTATTTGCATTAACTCTTTGGCAGATGGTTTTTGCAGCATGTCTAAAGACAACTTAGCCATAGGATGTAATGAGGTAAGACCTCCAACGGTTCCTAATGCTAAAGGAATTTCTATCCAAAACTTAAACTGATCATCGCTTATTTGGCAATGTGTAAGACTGCTATAACTTCCACTTTTAGTAGCATAGGCATGAGCTCCTGCCTCAATGGCTCTAAAGTCATTCCCTGTCGCTAATACAACAGCATCAATCCCGTTCATGATTCCTTTATTATGAGTTACTGCTCTGTAAGGTTCTATTTCTGCAATCTGTACTGCCTGTTTAAATTTCTCTGCAAACTCTCTTGGGTTCTCTCCGCCCAAGTCCTTGATAGGACAGCTTACTTCTGCACGCACTAAACAATTAGGTACATAGTTAGAAAGTATACTCATTACAATTTCAATATCTGGAGTTCTAAATGCCTTGGCAATGGTCTCCAAACAAGAGTTGATAAAATTAGCACCCATAGAATCGACAGTCTCAAACGTAACGTGCAATTGATAGTAATGCTCTAATTTGTCAGTCTTATCGACTAAAACCAAATCCAAAATACCACCACCTCGCTTTTCCATATTCTTGGTAATAGAAGCTGTGGCAGCTAATAAATGCTCTTTTTGCTGATTAAAATAGGCATGCAAATCTTCCTTTTTGCCTTTGTAGATAAAATGCACCTGCCCAATTTTTGTAGTAGAAAGCACCGTAGCTTTAAAGCCTCCTCGAGTACTCCAAAATTTAGCAACCTTAGATGCTGCTGCTACAACTGAACTTTCCTCTACCACCATGGGTATTGCATAATCTCTTCCGTTAATCACAAAGTTAGGAGCAACCCCATAAGGCAAATAAAAATTTGAAATGGTGTTTTCAATAAAATCGTCATGCAAAGCCTGAAGCTCTTTATCTGCATTCCAGTACTGTTGAAGTGTGTTGGTTATTTCTGGTTGATTTGCAAAATAATTTTTTGACAACCAATCTATTTTTTCTTGCTTGCTTAGTTTAGAAAATCCTGAAATAATTTTAGACATTGATTCTTTTTTATAGGTATGGCAAAGATAAATGAATCCCTTTTAAATTCTCTTACAATTCTATATTTCTACTATTTTTACCTTGATTTTTGCCTTTTTTTACGTAAACTTGGCAATCTTTTATGGAAAAGATAATAGACTTCATTGCGAAGTTGACATCTTTAAACAACTTAAAAACTAAAATACTAGTATTATGGCAGACTCAACAGTCAATCAATCAAATGACCCACAAATGTTTGGGCATCCAAAAGGATTATTTTATCTGTTCTTTGCAGAATTATGGGAACGATTTAGTTTCTATGGAATGAGAGCGTTATTAACGCTTTACATGGTTGAAGAAATTTTTAAAGCATTGGCTGAACGTGATACTGCAACAGCAGTTGTTTATGCTTCATATGGATCTATGGTTTATGCATCCACAGTAATTGGAGGGCAAATATCTGATAAAATATTAGGGCTTAGAAGCTCTATTTTCTTAGGGGGAATCTTAATGGCTGTTGGACATTTTGTGCTAGCCGTTGAAAATGACATCGCATTTTTCTTAGCATTGGCGTTTATTATTGTTGGAAACGGGTTTTTTAAGCCCAATATTTCAACATTTGTAGGTGCTTTATACAAGGATGGAGATGTAAGAAAAGACTCTGGGTTTACCATCTTTTATATGGGAATCAACATAGGTGGTTGGGTTGCTCCCCTGCTATGTGGTTGGTTAGCTGTTAAATATGGTTACCACTATGGTTTCGGATTGGCTGGAATTGGAATGTTAACAGGATTGATTTTCTTTTGGAGTGGAATTAAGAAAAATATCTTTGGAGACAAAGGTTTACCACCAAATCAAGAGGTATATGAAAAGAAAGTGATTGGAATCCCTCAAAAACAACTGATTCCGATGATTTCAATTTTATGTGTCCCTGTAATCGCATACATTTTAGCTTCTTACAAAGCAATTGCTGGTGGAGACTCTTTCTTGGGTGACGAAACAATTGTAGGACTTATTTTTAAATTAATTGGTGTTGGAGTACTCTTCTACTTAGGTAGTATTATGATGAAAGCTACTCTTGAAGAACGTAAAAAATTGTTCATGGCCGTATTAATTACATTCTTTATGACTATGTTTTGGGGATTCCATGAACTTTCTGGAAGTGTAATTACCCTATTCGCATCAAGAAATGTTTCTTTAGAAGGTATTATGACCGCTGCTCAAACAAACTCTTTGAACTCGATGTTTATCATTATCCTAGCGATTCCAATTTCTTTATTGTGGGCATACTTAACCAAAAAGAATTTAAACCCAAGGACTCCTTATAAATTTGGTTTGGGATTGGTATTAGCAGGTCTAAGTTTTTATATTTTATCTTTGAGTAAAGGAAGTGCGGATGAAAACGGAATGGTTCCTTTTGCTTATTTATTAATCATGTATTTTATTATCTCTATTGGAGAATTGTTTATGTCTCCTGTTGGGTTATCAAAAATTACAGATTTATCACCTAAAAAGATAGTAGCTTTTATGATGGGAATTTGGTTCTTATCATCGGCTTATGCTTTCCAGATCGTTGGATTTATTGGTAAACAACTTGCCATCGAAAGTACTGATGCAAATGTAGGAGGATTAGACACCTTAGAAGTTTACACAGATGGATTTGCATTAATTGCAACTTACGCTATCGGAGCTGGACTTGTGGTATTGATATTTTCTCCATTGATGAAAAAATTAATGGGTAACGTACATTAACAACTACAAGCTAAACACATCAAACCTCATAAGTTACTTATGAGGTTTTTTTGTTTGTAAAAATCACCGTTAATCTTGTCATTTATCTTCATAAAAAACAAAAGCACCTTGGGTTCTGGTATTGTAAAAAGGTAGCTTAAAGTTTTTACATATTTTCTCCCACGCTTCAATACTAGAAGTATAATTTGATCCATCTGCAATTACCAATGATGGAGTAACTGAAAGTATTAAACGCTCTAAATTGATTTTTGGAGATTGCCGTAATAAAACAATTGGATACTCTAACCCATTTAACTGATAAACACCTAGACTGTCTACGATGAGTAACTTTTTGTTTGCAAAGCTTATAAGAGAAGGGATTGAATCTATAGCTGTTTGCCTTGTAATTCGCTCACCAATTCTATAGGATTTTAAAAAGCTTGAATGCTTAAGACTAAGGCTATCTAGATTGTGAAAAAGAGTTGCAGTAGTACCTTGCTGATGGATTAAAACAGTTTGCGCAGTTTGATGAAAAACAACAAACTTTCTCTGTTGGCTACTTTGCCATTTTTCTAAAAAGTATAGCGATTGAAAACACAAGATCGCCAACAACAATGACACTAATTTTATAAACTTAGGCTTGCTGATATAGAGAAAAGCAGAAATCAAGCAAGCATACGAAACCAAAAGCAAGGGAGCAGAAAAGGGAATTTCTTCAATAACAAATGCATCTTGACTTGCTATCCATTGAATGATAGCGTTCATAGTTGCAATAATAAAACCATAGGCATCAACTAAAAAAATGGGCACAGCATTAAAAAGAGACAATGCAATAACTAGCAATCCAACAAACAAGATAAATCCTAAACAAGGAACAATTAATAGGTTTGACACTATAAACAAGGCCGGAAATTGATGAAAATAATACAAGCTTATGGGCAACACTGCCAGTTGAGCTGCAATAGAAACAGTGGTTAGCTGCCAAGCTTTTCGAAACAACCATACTTTAGGCTTCCAGATTTTGTAAATTAGGGGCTGCATCCAAACAATACCAAAAACAGCAGCATAACTTAACTGAAACCCCACATCAAACAAAAAAAGAGGATTGTATAGCAACAGCACAAACAAAGAGCTTATCAATGAATGTAAAACTGCAGTCTGACTTTTAAAAATCATTGCGATTGCCACAAATGAAAACATAGTGGTTGCTCTAATCACTGATGAGGACAGGCCTGCTATCAAGGCAAATGCCCACAAAAGCAGTACTAAAAGTATCGTTTTAATATAGGCTCCCTGCTTAAAAAACAACAGCGGCTTAAACAAGGTATTAAAAAGCAAGAGCAAGATTCCGATATGCAATCCAGAAATTGCCAAAATATGTATGGCTCCGGCTTTGGTGTAATCTTCTTGCAACTCTTCTGAGAGTTCGGTTCTTTGCCCTAATAATAAAGCGTTAATGATTCCAAACTCATCCGAAGTGAAATCTAATTTTTTAAGTGCTGTTTGTATCTGTAACCTAGTTTGATCAGCCCATCGTAAAATGGAAAATGCATTAGATTCCTGCATAACCCAATGCCCATTTTTTACAGTCATTCGCTGATAAACGTCCAACTTCTCTAAATAAGCTTTATAATCAAACTGATGTGGATTTAAAGGCCCTTGAACCTTTTCTAAATCTCCATAAACCCATAAAAAATCAGAAAGTATCAAGGTGGGTTTAACAGTATCAATTTGAACCTGAAACAATAGCTTCCCCTTAGCTGTACTTAATCCGATTTGCTTGATTTCTGCTATATAATTAGCTGAATTGGAAGTGGTTTTAAGACGTTTTACTAGCTTAATTAAAACAGGTGTCAACTGCTCAGAACTTTTAGTTTCAAAAGGAATTTGATGCCTAGCTTTCTGAAAATGAACAGAAAAAACTCCGATAAAAACGAAAAACAATCCTGTAAGAATGGTGAACAAAATTTTTTTTCGAATTCTGTGAAACACAAATAAGCAAATCAAAAAGCTCAAAAGCAAGAGCTGTGATTGCATCTTTGTTAAACACCAAAACTCAAACTGGCACTCTAAGTAAATACCAACGAGTAAAGCACCCAAAAAATGGGTGGGAACATAATACTGTAACCTTTTCATAGCAGATGAAAGTTACAAAAAATTATGGAATTACTGGAGTTCGGAAATAATGCTTTTAGCAGCTGTTGCAGACGCCCCCTTACCTCCTAGCTTTTGTTCTAACTCATAATACTCAAGAAACAACTGTTCTCTATAGACAGGATCTAAAATTTTATGAAGTTCTTTGGTAAGTCTTTTTTGATTAAAATCATCCTGAATTAGCTCAGTGACTACTTCTTTGTCCATGATTAAATTTACCAAAGAAATAAACTTAAGTGTAATGATTCTTTTTGCGATTTGATAGGAAATTGCAGAGCCTTTATAACAGACTACCTGTGGCACTTTAAACAAAGCGGTTTCTAAGGTTGCTGTTCCTGAAGTTACGAGCGCTGCGTATGATATGCTTAGCAAATCATAGGTTTTATTGTTGATAAACTTAACATTTGCATCTTTAATAAACTGCTTATAAAATGCATAATCTTGGCTAGGAGCTCCAGCAATGACAAACTCGTAGTCCGAAAAATCTTGAACCAAAGAAAGCATCACAGAGAGCATCTTGGTAATTTCTTGTTTTCTGCTTCCTGGCAACAAGGCGATAATTTTTTTATCTCCAAGTTTGTGTTCTTTTCTAAAGGCAAGCTCTGAGACTTGTTTACGTCCAGAAATTGCATCGATTAAAGGATGACCAACAAAGTGAACATCGAATTGATGCGTGGCATAAAATTCTTTTTCAAAAGGAAGAATTACATGCATTTTATCAATATCTCTTTTAATAGCTTTTACTCTTCCTGCTCTAGAAGCCCAAACCTGTGGAGAGATATAGTAATGTGTTTTATACCCCTGTTGTTTAGCCCATTTTGCAATTCTCAAATTAAAACCAGAATAGTCAATAAAAACAAGTACATCAGGCTGAAACTCTTGAATGTCTTTTTTACAAAAAGCGATGTTTTTAAAAATCGTAGGAATATTTCTAATTACCTCAACAAAACCCATAAAAGCTAACTCCTTATAGTGCTTAACCAAAGTTGCTCCTGCCTCTTGCATCAAGTCTCCACCCCAGCAGTGAATGTTTGCGGTAGGATCTTGTTTTTTCAATTCTTTTATTAGATTTGAACCGTGTAGATCTCCTGAGGCTTCTCCTGCAATTATATAATATTTCATGTGCTGTTTTTGTATCAGAAACTTACAAATCCCATGTGTTTAATTTTTGAATCATATGGTGAGCTGTCATATCAAACTGAACAGGAACCATAGACACATAGCCATTCTCTAAAGCCCAAAGATCAGTATCCTCACCACGGTCTTTATTAACAAACTCTCCAGATAACCAGTAGTATTCTTTTCCAAAAGGACTGGTTCTTTTATCAAAGGTTTCTTTCCAGTTTCCATTTGCTTGCCTACAAACTTTTATCCCTCTAATTTGATCTTCTGGCAAGTTTGGAATATTTACATTAAGCACGGTATCTTCTGGCATTTTATTTTGAAGTGCACTTAATACAATTTGCTTAACAATTTTTTTAGCAGCAGTAAAATCAGCATGCCATTTAAAATCTAATAATGAAAAACCGATGGCTGGAACTCCTTCTATTCCTGCCTCTACGGCTGCACTCATGGTTCCAGAATAAATAACATTAATGGATGAATTAGAACCGTGATTGATTCCAGAAACACACAAATCTGGTTTTCTGTTTAAAATTTCATTGACCGCCATTTTAACACAATCAGCTGGTGTTCCAGAACAACTGTACTCTATTTGCGGGCCATCATCTACAGTGATAGAATTACAATGCAATACATTATCAACGGTAATTGCGTGCCCCATTCCACTTTGAGGACTGTCTGGTGCAACCACAAATACATCACCAATTTCATTCATTACTTCTATCAGAGCTCTAATGCCCGGCGCAGTAATTCCATCATCATTTGTAACAAGGATTAAGGGTCTTTCTTTCATGTAATTTAGTATAGAATTTTAACAAATGTACTACATTTTTGGGGTCTTTTTTTGTTTCACTTTTAACATTTTGTAAAGAATTCCTCGTTCAAATTTTCACTACTATTGTACTGTGAATTGACTGACGATGAAGAGGCTTTTGATTAATCCATAAAATATACCTTCCATCGACTTGTTGAATTCTAAAAGAAAAACAAATTGAACACCCCTACAGAAACCTTAATTTAAGGCCTAATTTCAATTTTAAAAGGTGTCATTACAAAATAAATTAATCCATATAGCATTAGTAAAATTGTCAATAATTTAGTAGTTTGCAAGGACTAATAATAATTGACGACTACCCTACTAAAATAATAAATTAACAGATGAAAAACAGTTATAAAATCTTAATCCCAGTCTTAGCTCTTTTTGTAATGCTTTCAAGTTTTACGCCACAAAAAAATCAGAGTGACCCTGAAAAGGACAGAGTTTTGATTACCGTAATTAAGTATATGCTAAGCAACGGGCATTATTTACCGAAAGATTTAGATGATGATTTTTCAGAAAAAGTTTTTAATAGTTTTATAGAGGGATTAGATCCATCAAAACGCTATTTTACTCAAGAAGATATCGAAGAATTTGGTGTTTATAAATATCAGATTGACAATCAAATAAAAAAATCAGATTTAAGTTTTTACAATTTGGTCTACGCACATTTTACCAATAAAATAAAAAGCGCAAAAAAATACTACGGCCAAATACTAGCAAAGCCTTTTGATTTTTCTAAAAGAGAAATTGTAGAAGTAGATTATTCAAAAACAGCATTTGCTAAAAATGAAAATGAATTAATTGACTACTGGCGTAAACAATTAAAACTAAACACACTTAGCAGAATTCAAGAGCAACAACAATTAGAAGAAGAAAAAGCAAAGGATCAAAAAGGATTTAAAAAGACAGCGTTTAAAACCTTAGAAGAAAATGCCCGAAAAGAAGTCATGAAAAGCATGGATGAGCTTTATATTAGAATAGAAGAGCTTAATAATGAAGATTGGTTTTCTACTTTTTTAAATAGTGTTGTTAGTGGTTTTGATCCACACTCTACCTATATGGCTCCAAACATCAAAGAAAAATTTGATGTAGACATGTCTGGAAAAATTGAAGGAATTGGTGCTCGCCTACAGAAAAAAGGCATCTACACTCATGTTGCAGACATTATCTCTGGAGGCCCAGCTTGGAAACAAGGAGAACTAGAGGCTGGAGACATCATTTTAAAAGTTGCTCAAGCAGAAGGAGAGCCTCTAGATATCGTTGGGATGCGTTTAGACGATGCCATTAAATTTATCAAAGGTAAGAAAGGAACTCAGGTAAAATTAACGGTAAAGAAAAAACTCGATGGTTCTATTAGAATTATTTCTTTAATCAGAGATATTGTAAACATCGATGAAACTTTTGTAAAATCAAGTGTTGTTTATATCGAAGGAAAAAAATTCGGACTAATTGATTTACCTCAATTTTATATTGACTTTAGCGGAAAAACCACCAGTGATTCTGCCAAAGACATGGAAAAAGAAATTGAGAATCTTAAAAAAGAAAACGTACAAGGCCTACTAATCGATTTGAGAAATAACGGTGGAGGTTCATTAAAAACCGCCATTGAAATATCTGGATTGTTTATTGATAAAGGCCCTGTGGTACAAGTTAAATATAGAGGAGAAAGCCCAATTGTAAAGGATGATGAAGACCCTAAAATCCAATGGGATGGTCCGTTGGTTATCTTAGTAAATGAGTTCTCTGCATCTGCTTCAGAAATTTTTGCTGCTGCCATGCAAGACTACAATCGTGCAGTCATCATTGGTGGTAATCAAACCTATGGCAAGGGAACTGTACAAAATATTTTACCTATCAACCAATTCTATCCAAAGTATGAAAAAGACTTAGGTTTCTTAAAAATGACCATTCAAAAATTTTACCGCGTCAATGGAGGATCAACCCAAAAAGAAGGGGTTTATTCTGATATAGCCATGCCGTCTAAGTACAGCTACATGAAAGTAGGAGAAAGAGATCTTGAAGGAGCACTTGAATGGGACAAAGTAGCTAAGGCAAATTATACCACTGCCAACTCATATAGTAATTTTAATGAAGTTGTGAATCAAAGTAAAGAGCGAATCATGAAAAATTCGCAGTTTAAATTGATCAATGAATATGCTAAATGGTTAAAAGAAGGTCAAGACAAAACTTCGTATTCTTTAAATTATAAAGACTTTGTTAAAGACAATAAGCAGTTTGAAAATGCTGCAAAAAAGTTTACAACTGCATTTAAATTTGATTCTCATCTTAGTTTTAACTCACCAAAAAGTGAACTTCCTTTGCTTCAAAAAGATTCTGTGATTGCAAGTAAAAGAGAAGCATGGCATAAAAATTTAGCCAAAGACATCTATGTAACTGAAGCCTTAACAGTATTGAGCCAGTTAAAAATGAGAAACAAAGGCCAAATGGTTAAAAACTAATCCCCTTAGCGTAGAGAATATGAAATTTAATGTTGTTTTTGCCACAAAATGGGCTGATTTTGACCCAAATAGACATATGCGCCATACGGCCTATAATGATTATGCTGCAGAAGTACGAGTTCGATTTTTTAAAGCACAGGGTTTTTCTGTAGAAAGTTTTGCCCAAGAAAATTTAGGTCCTATTTTATTTAAAGAAGAAACTTCTTTTTATAAAGAAATTCACCTGGGCGAGAACATTACAGTAGACCTTAGCTTAAAAGCAGTATCTAAAAATTTAGAACGCTGGAAATTAGAGCATCACATTTTTAATGAACAAGGAAAATTATCGGCTACCGTAAATGTTTATGGTGCTTGGATCGACCTAAGTAAAAGAAAATTAGCAGTTCCTTCAGAAAAATTTAAAGATCTCTTTTCTTCTTTAGAGAAAACAGCAGATTTTGATGAAATAATTGTGAAGTCTTAAATGTTAAAAAAAACTTAATTTTTTGGTTTAGACACAAATAACAGATAGGTTTGTTTAGAATTGCCACTTTTAAAATTGGCTTTTTTACAACTAACTAAATTATTTGTTATTATGCGCAAACAAACTACATTCCTATCTTATTTTTTAGGGATTTCTTTCTGCTTAGCTACCGTACAACTTTCGGCACAAACCGATTACAGTAACTATAGCAAACTCAGTCAAAAAATTAAGAACCTACAGCGAAGCTATTCGTCTAGTAGTAGTTTAAAAACCCTAACTAGGACAGTTGGAGGTCATGAAATCTTAGCACTTACCCTATCT
Source organism: Polaribacter pacificus (assembly GCF_038024035.1). Taxonomy (NCBI): domain Bacteria; kingdom Pseudomonadati; phylum Bacteroidota; class Flavobacteriia; order Flavobacteriales; family Flavobacteriaceae; genus Polaribacter; species Polaribacter pacificus. Next base: position 2,368,615 of record NZ_CP150664.1, on the reverse strand, counting down.
AAAGGTGATGCAAAAAACAAACCAGCTATTGCCATCGTAAGTGGTGTAGACGGCAGGTATCTTTTAGGCCCAGAAATGGCAGTAAATATTGCTGAAAACATCCTAAAAAACCACGCAGATGTCTTAGAAACAACAACTTTTTACATCTTTCCTAATATGAGTCCTAATGCTACAGAAAATTACTTTTCAAAGCTAAAGCACTATGGAAACGGAAATGCCAAGAGTACAGATGATGATAGAGACGGTGATTTTAATGAAGATGGTTTTGATGATTTAAACAAGGATGGTGTTATAACCATGATGCGTATTGAAGACCCTACTGGTACCTATATCAAATTAAAAGAAGATGAGCGTATCTTAGTTGAGGCAGACATTAACAAAGGAGAAAAAGGAGCTTACAGAATCTTATCAGAAGGAATAGATAATGATAAAGACGGATCTTTTAATGAAGATGGAAAAGGTGGAATTCAGTTTAACAAAAACTTTAGCTATGACTTTCCGTATTTTACTGCAGGTGCTGGAGAACACCCAGTTTCTGAAAAGGAAAACAGAGCTTTGTTAGACTTTTTATATGAGCAGTGGAATATTTATTCTGTAATTACTTTAGGTCCAGAAAATAATTTATCTACTCCATTAAAATACAATGCTGGAGGAGCAAAAAAACGTGTTGTTAGTAGTGTTTTAAAAGATGATGCAGCTTTAAACAAGTTTTTATCTGATAAATACAATAAAACTACAGGAACAAAAGACGCTCCAAGCTCTACAGGTAATGGAGGTAGTTTCTTTGAGTGGTCTTACTTTCACTTTGGAAAACTAGCCTTGAGTACTCCAGGTTGGTGGGTTCCTAAATTTAAAGGTGACTCTATTAAGAAAGCTTCAAAAAACACAGATGTTAACTTTTTGCGTTGGGCAGCTAAAGAAGGTATTAAAAATAGCTTTGTTGATTGGAAGCAAGTAAATCATCCTGATTTCCCAAATCAAAAAGTTGAAGTTGGAGGAATTGCTCCTTACAAGATGCTAAACCCTCCTTACAAATACGTTAAAGAGATTAGTGATAAGCATACAGACTTTATCTTAGAATTAGTAAAAATGCAAGCTTCAATTAGCTTAGAAAATTTACTGGTAGAAAAAGTAAATAACGGATTTACTAGAATCACTGTTGATGTTCACAATGCTGGAATTTTACCTACACACACAGAAATGGGTAAACGTTCTCGTTGGTTGCGAAAAATTAAAGTAGCCCTTAATCTTCAAAAAGGTCAAGAAATTATTACAGGTAGAAAAATTACTCTTGTTGGAAGTATTGATGGAGGAAGTTCTGTGAAATTTACTTGGTTGATTAAAGGAAAAGGTAGTGTTGGTTTAGAAGCTGGTGCTGCACATACTGGTACAAAAAAGGCAACAATTCAATTAAAATAAAAGTTTAAAGAACATGAAATTACAAACATATATTCGCAAATCGTTGTTGCTTTTGATGCTTTTCCCACTAGCTATCAACGCACAAAAAAGTGATGAAATTTTTAGAGCTGCAGGATCACCACACAATCCAAAGGTTCAAATATCATTTAATAGATACTACACTTCTGAGGGCTTAGCTGCTTTAGGAAAAAAGATTGCTGATGCACATCCCAATCTTGTAAAAAGACAATCAATCGGGAAGTCTGCATTTGGAAAAGACATTTGGATGCTAGCCATAACCAATTACAAAGTTGGAGATGCTGACAGAAAACCTGGATTTTATGTTGATGGTAACATCCACTCTAATGAAATTCAAGGTGGTGAGATTTCTATCTATACCGCTTGGTATTTAACAGAAAATTTTGGAGACAACGATTATATAACAAAGATGTTAAACGATCGTGTTTTCTATATCGTTCCTACCATCAATCCAGATGCTAGAAATAATTATATGAAAGAGCCTAACACAGGGAGCAGCCCTAGATCTGGAATGATTCCTTTGGATGATGACAGAGATGGTTTGTTTGACGAGGATGGTTATGATGATTTAGACGGAGATGGCTCTATAACTCAAATGAGAAGAAAGAGTCCAAACGGAACTATGATTATTGACCCAACAGACCCAAGAAAAATGATTGGTGTTGGACCAGATGATGTAGTAACTGCTCAACGTTATGAATTTTTAGGTAGCGAAGGAATTGATAATGATGGCGATGGAAGAATTAATGAAGACACCCATGGGTATTATGACCCAAATAGAGATTGGGGTTGGAAATGGCAACCAGATTACATCCAAAGAGGAGCGTATAAATATCCTTTTTCTTTACCAGAAAATAGAGCAGTAGCTGATTTTGTATTAAAACACCCAAATATTGCAGGTGCACAAAGTTTTCACAATTCAGGAGGTATGATTCTTCGTGGTCCTGGAGCACAAGAAGATTTATCTACCTATAACAGACAAGACATTCGTATTTACGATGCTATTGGTAAAAAAGGAGAAAAAATGATTCCTGGATACCGTTACTTAACAGTATATAAAGATTTGTATTCTGTTTTTGGTGGTGAGCTAGACTGGTTTTATGGAAGTAGAGGGGTTTACACCTTTACCAATGAAATTTTTACTCCTTTTGCGTATTACAAAGACAAAAATGGAGGAAGAAACCAAACCTACGACTTTGACAAAGATCTTTTAATGAATGATGCGTTTACCTCTTGGAAAACTTTTAATCACCCTACCTACGGAGAAGTAGAAATTGGAGGATTTAAAAAGAACTTTGGAAGAGCAACTCCTGGTTTTTTACTAGAAGAAGAAGCTCATAGAAATATGGCCTTTACTTTTTACCATGCATACCACATGCCTAATCTTTCTATCCCAACCATAGAAGAGAAAAAATTAAGTGGTGGTTTAAAAGAGATTACTGTATCGATCCAAAACGATCGTTTGATGCCAACACATGCAAGTCAAGATTTAAAATACAAAATTACAAGACCTGATTACGTAAGTATTTCTGGTGTTAATGTAATTGCTGGAATGCATGTTTTAGATGATGATTTTAATGTAACAGAAGAGCAAAAAACGAATCCTGCTAAAATGAGAGTGGCAAACATACCTGGAAACAGTATTATTAAAATACGTTGGATAGTTAAAGGAAACTCTAAATACACGATTACAGTTGATAGTGCTAAAGGTGGTGTAGTTACCAAGAAAAGCAACTAAATTTATTACCCCAAATACCTTAACTAAGTAAAAAAGCCTCACAATTAATTGTGAGGCTTTTTTTAATACCAGCGTTTCTTTTTCTTTTTTGAAGCTTCAGACTTGCGTCCTTTTCTGTACTTACTCCCATTAGAAGTATGTACTTCGGGTTTGGCTTTTGGATCTAAAGGATAAGGATGATCATCCTCAACATCAAGTTCTTTATTGATTAGCTTTTGAATAGATGCTATATAATCCTTTTCATCAGCAGAGCAAAATGAATAGGCAATCCCAGTTTCTCCTGCTCTACCTGTTCTACCAATTCTGTGAACGTAAGTTTCAGAAATATTTGGCAAATCAAAATTGATAACCGCATCGACATTTTTTACATCGATTCCTCTCGCGGCAACATCCGTAGCTATTAAAATATTAATCTCTTTATTTTTAAATTTTTGCAAAGCTTCTTGACGCAAAGTCTGCGCTTTATCACCATGGATGCTATCTGCCTTATATCCGTTTCTTAAGAGTGTCTTTTCTAATTTATCAACACCGTATTTAGTACGTCTAAATATAATTACGGTGCCTTTTATGGTGTTTCTAAGCAAATGCAAACACAGTTCTATCTTCTGAGGTTTTGGAACATAATACAACCATTGTTGCACTGCTTTTACTGTTGATGAAGTTGGCGATACTTCAACCTTTTCTGGATCTTTTAATATGGTTTTAGCCAAGGCTTCTACCTTAAATGGAAAGGTTGCAGAAAACAAAAGAGTTTGTTTCGTTTCTGGACACAAACGCTCAATTTTTTTAACATCATCAATAAAGCCCATGTCTAACATCAAATCAGCTTCATCCAATACCAAAGTTTCTATATAGTCTAAATTGATATAATCCTGTTTGTGAAGATCTAACAGCCTTCCGGGTGTAGCAATTAAAATATCAACACCTTTTCTAAGTTGTTCTTTTTGAGGTTCAAAAGAAGTTCCTCCAAAAATTACAGTAGTTCTTAGATTGGTATAACGGCTATAGCTTTTAAAATTTTCTTCTATTTGCAAGGCCAGTTCTCTAGTAGGACTCACCACCAAGGCACGTATTTTTTTCCCTTTTTTAGAGGCATCTTGTTTGCTGTACAATTGCTGCAATATTGGCAGCGCAAAAGCAGCTGTTTTACCAGTACCTGTTTGGGCAGAGGCAATCAAGTCTTTTCTTTCTAAGATTAGAGGAATGGCTTGTTGCTGCACCAAAGTAGGAGTTTCATATCCTTTTTCAATGATGGCTTTTAAAATGGGTTTGTTTAAGGCTAACTCTTTAAACTGCATAGAATTGTATTAGAGCACAAAGATACAGTAAAAAGTGATGCTACTTTAAAGCCTAAGACAACAATTACACTATACAATAGCTTAAAAAAAAAGGAGACACTCTCATGACTCCTTTTTCAATACTATTTTTGTATTTATTTTTTTAGATAGCCAGCAACTGTCAAAACAATGGCTGCACCTATAACCCCAGTAAGTAAATCTCCTAAAATTCCATCTAGTGCATGAAAACCAAGCAAATTAAAAAGCCAGCTTCCAACAGCACTCCCAAGGATCCCTAAAACGACATTCATTAAAAAGCCGTAGCCGCCACCTCGCATCATCTTACCTGCTAAAAAACCGGCCAAAGCACCAATCAAAATTGTGTATAACATACTATCAAAAAATTAAAGTTAAATGCTTAAAGATACAAAAAGTAAACACTTCAGTTAAAAAAATGACCAATCATACAATTCTAACTAATTCTGATTCCGAATAACATCTTTTGTTTCTACGACTCCGATACTTACAACACGTTTAATTTTTCCCTTTGTAATAATTGTCAACTCTCCTAAAACTTCATTTTTAAGCTCTTGTGCTTTAATTGAATCCTTTTTAAATCCTACATAGTCATTCAACTTCTTTTTAACTTCTGCTCGTTTGGAAAAATACGTAGATGAATTTGAATATTGTAAATTGTTCCTTTCTAGTAAGCGTAATACCTTTTTATATTTACCACTATTCATGTAGGCTTCTATACCTTGAAACTCTAATTCAACCTTTTCCACATCCTCAATAAAATTAAAGAAAATTTTATATTTTTTATCAATTGCAACTCCATTAGACAGGGTTGGGTTCCACAGTTTTGATGTGGCCTGTACAGCCAAAAGTGCATTGAGAGCAAGAATTCGTTCCTTAAAATTCTCAGGAAATGGATCTACAACTTCTCCATCTTTAGTGATGGTAAACGATACGGTCACTTTTCCGTTAGGGACATCAATATCTTTAATACGACTGAGGATGTCTTCACTTAAAAATTTGGCAAGCGATTCATTTTTAAAAGTAGCTGGGGTTTGTTTAATTTGAGCAGTTAAAGGGGACAAAAAAAGCAACACCAAGCATACCATTGCAAGGTTAGTTTTCATAATTTTTTTTTCTAAATATACTAAAAATAAAAAAAGTCCACTAAAGGCCCTTTCAAAATTTAAAATAATCAAAACAGTTTTAGGCACAAAAAAAGCTCTTCGATTATGAAGAGCTTCTTACTAAGTACAGGCGGAGAGACTCACTTCGACTTCGCTCAGCATAAACTTCTCGTCTCTCCCAAGTTTTTATTAAGTTTTAGGCATAAAAAAAGCCCTTCGATTATGAAGAGCTTCTTACAAAGTACAGGCGGAGAGACTCACTTCGACTTCGCTCAGCATAAACTTCTCGTCTCTCCCAAGTTTTCATTAAGTTTTAGGCATAAAAAAAGCCCTTCGATTATGAAGAGCTTCTTACTAAGTACAGGCGGAGAGACTCGAACTCTCACACCTCGCGGCACTAGATCCTAAGTCTAGCGTGTCTACCAATTCCACCACGCCTGCAGGATTACAGAAACTGTTTCTGTAAAAGGTGTGCAAATATAAACAATCTTCATAAAATGCAAAGAAGTTCTTTAGGAATTTTAGTATTTTTGATAAACAACAAGAAAAACCTATGCAAAACATACAAGACTATATCACAAAAAACAAAGAACGTTTTATAAATGAGCTAATCGAACTCTTAAAAATGCCCTCGGTAAGCGCTGATTCTGCCTATAACCAAGATGTTTTAAATACGGCAGATGCTGTAAAAGAAAGTTTAGAAAAAGCCGGTTGTGACTTTGTTGAACTTTGTGAAACCCCAGGGTACCCGATTGTTTATGGAGAAAAAATAATCGACCCTAAATTACCAACCGTTTTAGTTTACGGTCATTACGATGTTCAACCTGCAGATCCTATTAACTTATGGGATTCTCCTCCTTTTGAACCCGTAATTAAAACAACAAAAAACCATCCACAAGGTGCCATTTTTGCACGTGGAGCTTGTGATGACAAAGGCCAGATGTACATGCACGTAAAGGCTTTAGAATACATGACCTCTACAGGAAATCTACCTTGCAATGTAAAGTTTATGATTGAAGGTGAAGAAGAAGTTGGATCAGAAAGTCTAAGTTGGTTTGTGCCTAGAAATATAGAAAAACTAGCCAACGATGTCATTTTAATTTCTGATACAGGAATGATTGCAAATGATATCCCTTCTATTACCACGGGCTTAAGAGGATTGAGCTATGTAGAAGTAGAAGTGACCGGTCCAAACAGAGATTTACATTCTGGTTTGTACGGAGGTGCTGTGGCAAATCCGATTAATATTTTAACAAAAATGATAGCCTCTTTGCACGATGAAAACAATCATATTACCATTCCTGGTTTTTATGACAAGGTAGAGGACTTATCACTAGAAGAACGAGCAGAAATGGCCAAAGCTCCTTTTTCTTTAGAGAAGTATCAAGATGCATTAGATATTCAATCAGTATATGGTGAAAAAGGCTACACCACTAATGAGCGAAACGCTATTAGACCAACTTTAGATGTGAATGGAATTTGGGGAGGCTATACAGGCGAAGGCGCCAAAACCGTAATTGCCTCAAAAGCCTATGCAAAAATATCGATGCGATTGGTACCAAATCAAGATTGGAAAGAAATTACAAACCTCTTTAAAAATCATTTTGAAAGTATTGCACCCTCAGCCGTTAGTGTTAAAGTAACACCTCACCACGGAGGTCAAGGCTATGTAACTCCAATAGATAATGTTGGTTACCAAGCAGCCAGCAAAGCCTATGAGGCTACCTTTGGCAAAACGCCAATTCCACAAAGAAGTGGAGGAAGTATTCCTATTGTTGCCTTGTTTGAAGAGCACTTAAAAAGCAAAATTATCTTAATGGGTTTTGGCTTAGATTCTGATGCAATTCACTCTCCAAACGAGCATTTTGGTGTCTTTAATTATTTAAAAGGAATCGAAACTATTCCGCTGTTTTACAAGCACTTTACTGAACTAAAAACACAATAATTAACGGTTTTTTAACTAAAAAAAACAGGTCTTTATCCTATTTTTATACACTCAACTAAAACAAAACTAATGAAAATCACAAGCTTTAAGGCTCTAGTCTGCTTTGGACTAACCGCAACCCTACTTAGTTGCTCCTCTACCTCAGAGAAAAAACAATTTACCGTAGAAGAATATGAAAAAGCTGCTTCTTTTATGAGCAGAGATTTAAACAGATTGGTCTACAACCAGGTTAGTGCTACAAATTGGGTTGGTCAAAACGCAATGCTCTATACCACCAACACAAAAGAAGGACCTAAATTTGTATTGGCAAATACACAATCAAAAGAGAAAAAAGCGGCCTTTGATCATGAAAAACTAGCTCAAAGCCTCTCTAAATCTACTGGGAGAACTATCAAAGCAAACAACTTACCTATTTCTAATGTAAAACTTTCAGAAGACTTTAAAACCTTAACTTTTAACATTGCAAGAACAGCATATACCTGTAATTTAAGTAACTATAGCGTATCAGAATTAAAAACAAAAGCCAGTGCTCCGAGAAACAGAAATGAATTTATTTCTCCAAATGGAAAATTGGCAGCTTATATATACAATTACAATCTTTGGGTAAGAGACCTCAACACTAATAAAAAAACTCAGTTAACTTTTGATGGTCAAAAAGATTATGGATATGCAACCAACAACGCTGGTTGGACAAAAAATGACGGACCTGTTTTAAAATGGTCTCCAAATTCTGATAAAATTGCAACTTTTCAACAAGATGCTAGAGGTGTCGGTGAAATGTATTTAACTTCTACAGATGTTGGACATCCTAGATTAGAAGCATGGAAACATCCTTTACCGGGAGATAAAACAATCTTTACCATAGAGCGTATCATTATTCACTTAGGAGCAAGACCCAGAACTGTTCGCTTAAAAATGGGCAAAGATTTCCAAAGAGGAACCACCACAGATCATATCGCTGGTAGAGGCGGTGAATTGCTAGATGCACAATGGAAAGAAGATGGATCTGAATTTGCTTTTGTATCATCTTCTAGAGATCATAAAATTGCGCATTTACAGATTGCAAATGCCTATACAGGTGCTGTAAGATCGATTCACAAAGAAGAGGTTGACACCTATTATGAGTCTGGAGTTAGAGCAGAAAACTGGAGAGTCCTTTTTAATTCTAACGAGTTTATCTGGTATTCAGAAAAATCAAACTGGGGACATCTTTACTTGTATGACCTTACTAGCAAAAAGCTAAAAAATCAGATGACCTCTGGTGATTGGCTCGTAAAACAAATCAAGCATTTGGACGAGAAAAACAGAACAGTTTACTTTACCGCAGGTGGAAAAGAAGCTGGTAATCCATACCACGATTACCTATACAAAGTTGGTTTTGACGGTAAAAACTTAAAGAACCTTACTCCAGATGCTGGAGCACACTCAATAAGCTTTTCTCCGTCTATGGATTATTTTGTAGATACTTATTCTACCACAACAACGCCTCCTGTTTCTGTGTTAAGAAATAGCAATGGAGATAAAATCATTGAATTAGAAACTGCAGACATTAGTGATTTAAAAGCTAAAAACTGGCAAGCTCCTGTAGAGTTTACCACAAAGGCTCGAGATGAAACTACAGATTTATACGGTGTATTATTTTTACCTAGTCACTACAACGAATCTAACAAATACCCTGTATTAAATTATATTTATCCTGGTCCACAATCAGGAAGTGTAGGAAACTATAGCTTTAAGGCTGTTTGGAGAGACTTCCAAGCAGTAGCTGAACTTGGTTTTGTTGTTGTTGCTGTTGATGCCATGGGAACACCTGCTAGGTCAAAATCATTCCATGATGCCTATTACGGAAACATGGGAGATAATGGGTTGCCAGATAATATTACAACCATCAAGCAATTGGCTCAAAGATATAAAGGAATGGACACAGAACGTGTTGGAATCTGGGGACACTCTGGAGGAGGTTTTGCTTCTACAAGAGCTGTGTTTGCTTATCCAGATTTTTATGATGTAGCTGTTTCTGGTGCAGGAAACCACGACAACAGAAACTACGAAGCAGACTGGGGTGAAAAATGGCAAGGTTTATTAGTAGAAGGAAACATGGAAGGAAAAGGAGATGGAACAACCAACTATGACAACCAAGCCAATCAATTAATTGCTAAAGACTTAAAAGGTAAATTATTAATTACTCATGGATCTATGGACAATAATGTTCCTCCATCAAACACCATGTTAGTTGTAAAAGCTTTAATCGAAGCAAATAAAGATTTTGATATGATCTTATTCCCAAACCAAAGACATGGCTATGGAAATATGACCAATTATATGACCAGAAAACGCTGGGATTACTTTGTTACACATCTATTAGATGCTGAGCCTGCCAAAGGCTTTAGTTTAGACTAAACCCAACAAAATACTATTAAAAAAAAGCCTATTTAATCAAATAGGCTTTTTTAATATAGTCTACTTTGGGATAGTTTTCTTTAAGAAAAGCATTTCCAAACTTGTTAATAGAATCTTGTTTTAAGGCAAGGTCATTTCCATAATCTCCATAAAACTTGTGTACGGTTTCCATTCCTTTTATCACTTTTGCAATTACAGGAAACCCAGTCACATCATTATAATGAATACTATCTAATCGATGATTATCCTTTAAGTTGATAAACAATTGAGTCGTTCTACTTTGTTGACCATCTCTTGCAAAAGCAATAGTCATAGAATCATTTTTTTGGAGTACGGGCTCATCTTGATACCCATAGCTGTTCCACCCTTGATTAAGTATACTATCATTATTGATACCAAATTGAACCACAAAATTAGGGACAACACGATATACGGCCATATCTGTATAAAACTCATGAGTGATTAGCTGATACAGACGATCAACCGCCAAAGGAGACCAACTGCGTTTGGCTTCAATCTCAAACGATCCTTGTGTTGTTTCAAAACGCGCCTTAAAATACTCAGGTGCCTTCTCTTTGGTCCAGCTTGCTTTAAATTTTTTAGGAGTACAAGCAGAAATCAGCAATAAACTGAAAATCAAATAGAGAGTAGAACGTAAACGCATATTGTTTTTTTATGTGGTGAGCCCCAAAGATACTTAAAGTTCTCAACTTTTTTAACTCTACATTTGTAGAATTAAAATTTTTGTTCTATGTTTGTAGAGCTAACCGTTAAAATAAAGAAGAATGCAACTATCAAAAGCCGAAGAACAAGTAATGCAATTGCTATGGAAACGCAAAAAAGCATTTATGAAAGATTTGCTAGAAGATTTCCCAGCACCGAAACCTGCTACAACAACAGTTGCTACACTATTAAAAAGAATGAATGACAAGGGTTTTATTGATTATACCTTGCACGGAAAAGCGAGAGAATATTATACTCTGGTAACTAAAAAGGATTATTTTTCAAAGCATGTAAATGGATTGATTAAAAACTTCTTTAATGATTCTGCTCCTCAGTTTGCTTCGTTTTTTACCTCAGAAACGAATCTAACAAAAGAAGAATTAGAAGAATTGCGTACAATTATAGATCATCAAATAAAAAATAAATAAGATGTTTTGGTATTTATTTAAATCAATCTGTTGCTTGCTGCTCTTTCTAGGATTTTACTACCTAGTGCTAGAGCGCGAAAAAATGCACCAATTTAATAGATGGTACTTGTTGGGAAGCATCCTTGTTTCTTTTCTAATTCCTAGTTATATAATATATGTTCCAGCTACCGCAGCTGAAAACTTTATAGGTTTAGAACAGCAGCAACCGCAGCAACAACCTGTTACTGATATCGCATTTTTAAATACAGTCAGTATTGATGCTCCTGCTCAAGTAAACACAATCAATTATGAAGTTTACCTTAGTGGTTTGTATATACTAATTAGCAGTATCCTTGCCTTTATCTTTATAAAAAGCATTTATAAAATCATTGCGAAGGTCAGAAAAAATGAGCGACTAAATTACTATAGTGCAACGGTAATTTTACTTAAAGAAGAGATCTTACCTCATACCTTTTTAAGTTATATTTTTCTGAACAAACAAGCTTATGTTAAAGATCAATCTGAACAGCTAATCTTAACCCATGAGCTGGCACATGTAAAGCAAAAACACTCTATTGATATTATTTTTATAGAGTTGCTACATCTCGTTTTTTGGATAGTTCCAATATTTAAATGGTACAAAAAAGCCATCCAGTTAAATCACGAGTTTTTAGCCGATCAAGCCGTACTAAACACCCATAACAATATTTCCGAGTACCAAAACTTATTACTACAGTTAACCACTCAGAACAACAGCAGTTACTTGGCCAGTAATTTAAATTATTCACTCACTAAAAAAAGATTACTCATGATGACAACACCGAGTTCCAAAACAAAAATCTTGATTAAAAAACTATTGGTAGTACCAGTAGTAGCAGGATTTATCTTTGCCTTTGCACAACGTGTAGAAGCAAAACAAAATGAAAAACCACAAGTCAAAGAAATTAAAAAATTGACTACGAATCTTTCAGAAGAAGATCTATATAGAGACTATGTATATAAAAATGTAATTTTAAAATACACAGATAAAAATGGGAACAAAATTGAAAAATCCTATCCTGAAATGACCCCTGAAGAGAAAAAAATGCTAGGGAGTCCTATGCCTTTGTTGTTTAAAAAGAAGATCCCTTCAGAAAAAATAATATCTGACTTAAAAAATTCAGAAAAATATGCAATCTGGATAAATGAAAAAGTTGTTGACAACAGTATTTTAGATACCTATACCAATTCTGATTTTTCGAGCTACTTTATTAGTTTTGTTTATAAAAATGCACGATCAGAACGATTTCCACAAGAATATCAAGCACATTTAACCACAAATGATTTTTTTGAGACTAGAAATAATAAAAGAGTTCGTGATTTTGAAGATTATAAGGAGAAGAGAAAAAAAGATCCAAATTATAGAGGAGAGACCAGTAAAAAGCAACCAATGATTTTTTTTAAATCGCTTAATTCACCTAAAAAAGAAAAAAAGGAGAATGTTGCTACTGTTAAGAAGAATTTACCACCACCAATGGATACTATTTATACGTATAAGCATTTTGTAAAGAAAATACAAGCTGCTCCAAAAACGGGTAAACCCTATATGACTCGCATTAAACAAATGTATAAGGAGATGACTCCTAAACAAAGGGATCAAGTGATTGAACCATCTTTAGTGTTGCCAAAACCAGAAGTAATAAATGTTAATGGTAATAAAGATTCTAATAAACGTCAGCTTGCAATTTCTATATCACCTGAAGGGTTTTTTTCTATTAACACAGATGATACTTTTAAAACTTTTGAGCCAATCTCTTTAGCATCTATTGAGGAACTACTTTCAAAATTGTCTACAAATGAGATTAAAAACACTTTTGTGTTTGCTAAATCTAAAGACTTAAACAAGTTTCGTTCAAAACCATCAAACTCTAAAGAATACCAAGATGATATTGAGATAAATCTATTTAAATCAAAAATCAAAATAATAACATTAAAAGAAAACGGAAATGATTTAATACAGGTTCCCTATATTCAATATGTTTTAGATAATAAAGACACCAAACTAGTAAAACCTCATGTTCAAAAATTGGCTATTATCTTTAAGAAGTATGGAATCACAAACATGACAATTTAAGCTCTTGATCTAAAAGCAAACCTTAATTAATACCATTTTAAATTTGAAAAAAGCACTTTACGCAATTCTTGTTTTCTCTTTATTATCTTGTAAAAAAGACTTTAAAGAGAAAACAATCATTAAAGAAAATATTGAACCTCTAAAAAAGGAACTTCCGAACGAAGTGACCATTACTGTAAATGACAGCATCGAGAATGCATTCTTTAACGTACGCTACGATGAGTTTCAAGCCATGCCAGATCTTCTTTATTTGGGTAAAAAACATAAACGTTCTAGCATCACGCTATTTGTAGAAAATGAGCTACATGTTTTAGGAGGTAGTCCGATTAAGGCTAGTTTTAAATATGATTTTTGTTTTCAAAAAGGAGACAGCGTTCAAATTGATTTTACCCCACTAACGATACTAGATAAAATTAAGGTTTTGTATCCAACCTATCGAGTTACAAATCGAGTTGCAAATTATTATGAGTTAAATTTTGATTATTTACTCTATCAAAAAAATATAGAAACAAGAGCCTTTGTTGTAGACAAAAAAGCTCCTTTTGTTAGAGCTGCATTAGATATTGAAAAAAATAAGCAAAACACACAGTTATTACTCGATAGTTTAACTAAAAAACAACTCATTTCTTCTGACTTTAAAGAGCAAAAAGAAGTTGAAATCCCATTTATTTATGCCACATCAAGAATATATCAGGCGATCAATGACAAAGTAAGTATTGACATCAATGCTTTGGGAATACCGCTAGATAATGAAAAACTGTCAACAAATGAAACCTATATTGCGTTTTTAAAAAGTGTATTTCGATATCGTTACTTTAAAAACACTAAAGCACGTCTAAAACCTTCAGGATATTATGATTATATACTAAAAGAACCAACCTTTTTAACTGGCAGTTTAAAAACGATGGTTCTGAGAGGCTATTTAGAAGGCATTAAAAATTTAGAAAACAGTAAATTTAACAAGTACTTAGAACATTTTAAAACGATTGCTAAAGAAAAAGAAGATCTAGATTTTATTGAGCGAATCACCGCATATCAAGAAAGCACAAAAAGCGCTATAAAAAATCCAACGGGCAGCTTAACAACAATGCTCTCTGAAAAACCCGTTGACTTTAATGAGATTTTAAAAAAAGAAAAAGGAAAGGTTGTATTGGTTGATTTTTGGGCTAGTTGGTGCGCTCCATGCCGAAGAGAAATGCCTTTTTTAAAAGAATTAAAAAAAGAATTTGATGACTCTAAACTTACAGTCATAGAAATATCAACTGACAAAGATATTTTAGCTTGGAAAAGAGCTTCAAAAATGGAAAAAATAGATCAGTATAAACACAGTTATAGAATTTCTAACTGGGAAAAATCATCCTTGTATCAACAATACAAAATAAAGACCATTCCTCGTTATTTACTTTTCGATAAAAATGGCGTAATAATTGATGATAATGCTCCAAGACCAAGTGATCCAGGTTTAAAAAAATTGATTGCTAGCTATATTAGTAAATAAAACAGCTATTAACTTTCTTTTTCTCTCTTACCAAAAAGAGATTAAAAAGTGATTGGAGTACAAACCTATAGATTTATAAAAACGAAAAACCCTTTGTGATTAACAAAGGGTTTTTAAAATTTAAAGCGTTTATATTATTCTTTTTCAGACATTTTCTTAACATAATCTGTAATGATTACAATTTGTGTAGGCCCTACTTTTCCTTCTATATACTTTGCGTTTTCATGATCCAAAGAAATTCTTCTCACTGCTGTACCTTGCTTGGCAACCATACTAGATCCTTTTACTTTTAAGTCTTTGATTAGCACCACAGAATCACCTGCTTGTAAAATGGCTCCGTTAGCGTCTCTGTGAATTATTTTTTCACTCTCGTCTAAATGGTCACCAGACTCTTTTGCCAAACGCAATTCATCATCTTCTAAATACATCATATCCAACAAATCTTGCGGCCATCCTTCTTTTCTCAAACGAGAAAGCATACGCCAAACAGCTATTTTAACTGGGCTGTGCTCACTCCACATACTATCGTTTAAACAGCGCCAGTGATTTGCGTCTGTAGTTTCTGGATTTTCTATTTGAGAAATACAGGTTTCGCAAGCCAATACAGAACCATCAACACCTCCGGTAGATACTGGTTTTAATTCATAAACTGACAATTGGTTTGTTGCGGCACAAAATTCACATTGATTTCCGCTTCTGTTTTCTAGGTCTTGTAATAAACTCATGAGATTTTTTTTTAATAGCGTAAAAGTACATTTTTATAAATTTATCTCCTTATTTTTAACCAATGATTTTACGAGCAGACCGAATCAACCTACAACCGATTAAACCATCCGACGCAGCTTTTTATTACAACTTGCTTACGGACAAAGATTGGATCGCAAACATTCGAGACAGTAAGTTAGAAAATATTGATGCAGTAGAAGCCTATATAAAAAATACGCTTATCCCAAATTTTAATTACAGAGGTCTTGGTTTTTACGTGGTTAGGATTACCAAAACAGGTGAATCTATCGGCGTTAGTACCCTTATCAAAAGAGAGGCTTTAAAAACGGTAGATCTAGGCTATGGGTTTTTACCCAAAGGCAGAGGCAAAGGCTATGCTAGAGAAGCAACCCTACGCTTAATGAAGTATATTTCAGAAGAGCTCCAATACCCAAAAGTTTTGGCCTTTACAAAACCAAGCAATACACCCTCACAAAATCTCTTAATCAAAATTGGCTTTGAGGCCAAAGGCTTAAAAAAAGTATTTGATGCAGAAGAAGCACTATTTGAATATGTTTTTAAATAAGATTTAATCCTGTATTAGATTTGTAAATGCAAAGGCACGACCATCAAACAAGCCTTGGTCTGATAATTTTAATGAAGGAATGACCAACAGTGCCATAAAGGATAAGGTCATGTAAGGAGCTCTTAAAGTGCTACCCATCTTTTTTGCCATCAAATCTAATTGAGCATAGGCTAACCCAACGTCTTTTGCTGATTGATCACTCATGATTCCAGCAACAGGCAAAGGCACAATCAGTTCTTCTGATTCTGTAATTGCACAAACACCTCCTTTGTGTTTTATAATTAAGTTGACCGCTTTGCAAATAGCCTCATCAGAGACCCCTACGGCTATGATATTATGAGAATCATGTCCTACTGAACTTGCAATGGCTCCCGTTTTTAGTCCAATATTTTTTATAAACGCAATAGATGGTTTACTGTCTTTATAGCGATTGACTACCGTCATTTTTAACAAATCTCTATCGGGATCTGAAACCAAATTTCCTTTAATAATTTTTGCTTTTTCTTGTATGGAATTTGTAATGAGCTCACCATCTAATGCCTCTATCACCTGCATGGTAGTAGCCGTTGTCAAAAACTCAAAATCAGCACTGTTTTTGGGGTTTGTATTAAAGTTATTCAACAGATCAAAAGTGACAGATTGCACAAAGGATTCTCCCTGTTTGGCAACCAAATGACCTTCTATATAGGTTTCTAAAACCTTAAATGATTTTAAATCTTCTACCACAATAAAATCAGCTGCATCGTTTAGCTGCAGCAAACCAACATCCATTTTATAATGTTTTACCGGATTTATACAGGCCATCTCTAAAACCTTAAAAACATCAACTCCTTTAGCTACTGCACGCTCAC
Organism: Polaribacter pacificus; assembly: GCF_038024035.1. Lineage (NCBI taxonomy): Bacteria > Pseudomonadati > Bacteroidota > Flavobacteriia > Flavobacteriales > Flavobacteriaceae > Polaribacter > Polaribacter pacificus. The sequence goes on along the minus strand of NZ_CP150664.1, from coordinate 2,351,793 downwards.
AAAGTTGATTGATGTGTCCGACTAACAAATCATCAGGGTGCTTGTCATCAGAACAAAACATCATGTTTTTATAATGCTCTGGAGCTAGTGCAATTAAAGCTTCAAAATTCTTTGCCGCACTACCCTCTCTAATGAGGACTTTCATTCCTTTTTCTAATTTCTCTAGAGCTTCATCATAGCTAAAACACTCGTGATCAGTAGAGATTCCTGCTGCGATATACTTGCTTACATCAGCACCTCTCAATCCAGGTGCATGTCCATCGATGGGTTTGTTATTATCTTTTGCATGCTTTATTTTTGCCATCACTTCTGCATCGTCAAAAAGCACCCCAGGATAGTTCATCATTTCTGCCAAATAGTTGATATCTGGATTCTCCATCATTTTTTTTATATCCTCAGAATCAATCACAGCACCAGCACTTTCAAAAGAGGTGGCAGGCACACAACTTGGAGCTCCAAAATGAAATTTTAAAGGCACTTGTTTTCCGTTGGCGATCATAAAATCAACACCTTCTACTCCTAACACATTGGCTATTTCATGCGGATCAGAAACAGTGGCAACGGTACCGTGCAAAACTGCTACTTTAGCAAACTCTGAGGGTACTAGCATTGAACTTTCTATATGAATATGCGCATCAACAAATCCAGGAATGATATAGTTTTCAACCTTATGATTAGACGCTTGTATGCTTTTTATTTTTCCGTTTTCAACGAGTATCTCACCCTTAAAAATTTGTTTGTTTACAATGTCTACTATGTTTCCTTGGATCTTCATAAGTTTCTATTTAGGAACTGTAAAATTACAAAGAATTCTACGGACTCTATTCGCAAGGTTACTTGCATTGCTAATACAATACTAACCAAGATTAGGCTAATCTTAACGAAAAGCAAATTAGACCCTAATTATACTCAAAGATTTAAGTATTTTTAAAGCGTTTATTTTATACATCAGTTGACAGATGTATAAAAAACTAATCGCAACAATGGATATGAATTCGTCTTCTAAAAAAATAACCATAGAACTAGCAGAAAAACTCTTGTTAGAACACTACAACAGTATAGGGTCTGCTAGCAAACTCCCAGGAGAAGTTGATCATAATTTTAAAATAGTGACTACTGAAAACAACTCATATATTTTAAAAATTTCTCATGAAAATGAAGCACTTGATAACCTTGATTTTCAACAAAAACTATTGCAATATGCTAGGGATGCCAATCCAGAAATCTGCATTCCTAAGATTATTTTAGATGTAAAAGGGCAGGCAATTACATCCTTTGTTCATAGTGATGGAACACAAAGATACTTGCGTCTTTTAACATGGATTCCCGGTAGACTTTGGTCTGAGGCAAACCCTCAGTTAGACGAGCTGCGTTTTGGTCTTGGGCAACTATGTGGTCAATTAACAAAATCATTAAAGGGCTTTGAACACCCAAAAGCCAACAGAATATTTGATTGGGATCTTGCACAGGCTCTATGGGTAAAAGAACATTTAGCTGCCTTTACTCCCAAAGAAAAAGACCTAGTCACCTTTTTTTTATCTGATTTTGAAGCTCATCAAAAAACCTATAACCTCTTGCCAAAATCTGTCATTCACAACGATGCCAATGACAATAACATTTTGGTCTCTGATGATTTATTTGCCCCAAAAGTAGTCGCACTTATTGATTATGGTGATGCGGTCTATAGCCAGGTTATCAATGATGTTGCCGTTAGCTGTGCCTATGCAATCATGAATCATAAAGATCCTTTAACAGCAGCACTCCCGATAGTAGCAGGGTATCACAAGAGCTTACCGCTTCTAGAAAAAGAATTGGAATTCCTCTACAACTTAATTGGCATGAGATTGGTGATTTCGGTGTGCAAATCTGCCATCAACAAAATAAAAAACCCAGACAACGAGTATCTTTTAATTAGTGAAAAACCCGCTTGGGAGCTGTTAAAAAAATGGAGAAGCACCCATAAAGATTTTGCGCATTATTGCTTTCGAGCTGCCTGTGGATTTGCTTCACATCCCAACGAAAATGCTTTTAAAGACTGGGCAGCATCTATTCATTTTTCATTGACTGATTTGTTTCCAAGCATTCAAAAGAGCAGCACCTATCCGCTAGACTTAAGCGTGGCTAGTTCATGGATCGGGCATCAGCAAGATTTTAATGACTTGGATTTATTTGCCTACAAACTACAAAAACTACAAAAAACACAGCCTAAATCCATCCTTGCTGGAGGCTATCTTGAGCCAAGACCTTTATATACCTCTACTGATTTTGATGCTATTGGCAATAATGGTAGAATGAGCAGAACCATCCATTTGGGTGTTGACTATTGGCTTCCTAAGAGCACAGCAATTCATGCAATCCTCGATGGAGAAATTGTGGTTGCTACCTATTGTAAAGGTTTTAAAAATTACGGAGGACTTATCATCCTAAAGCATCAAACAGACAGCTTTGACTTTTATTCGCTTTATGGGCATTTATCCAAAGAAAGCATTGACAATCAATCACTTACTGAAAAATTAAAGAAAGGCGATGCCATCGGGTATTTGGGTACTCCCGAAGAAAATGGATCTTGGGCCCCACACCTTCATTTTCAGTTGATGCTGTCTTTATTGGATTTTAAAGATGATTTTCCTGGAGTTGCTTTTTATGAACAAAAAGCTGTTTGGGAGAGTATTTGCCCTGATCCATCCCTGCTTTTTAAAACCAAAGAATCGGTAAAAGAATCTAATAGCACTAATGACAAACTCATAGAGTTTAGGACTGAACACCTCGGGAAAAGCTTAAGTTTACAATACAAAATACCTCTTAAAATGGTCCGTGGTTCTGGTCAGTATTTAATGGATCAAAACGGAAAAAAATACCTTGACACCGTAAATAATGTAGCCCATGTAGGGCATGAGCATTACGCCGTTGTAAAAGCAGGGCAAGAGCAAATGGCCTTGATTAATACCAATACGCGCTATTTACACAAAAACATAAACACACTTGCAAAAGAACTGCTAAAAACCTTACCTAAAGAATTAAGTGTTTTACACTTTGTTAATTCTGGCAGTGAAGCCAATGAGTTGGCACTGAGAATGGCAAAAGCTGCAACAGGACAAAGAGATATCATAGCCAGTGAGTATGGCTACCATGGCAATACCAATGCCTGTATAGACATTAGCTCATACAAATTTGACGGCAAAGGAGGATCAGGAGCACCAGAGCACACCCATATATTTCCACTTCCTGATTCTTTTAGAGGGACATACAAAGGTAAAAATACAGCTACCGCCTATGCCCAAGAAGTTCAAAACTGTATCGATAGAATCTCCAAAAAAGGGAGAGGCGTTGCGGCACTTATCTTAGAACCAATTATTAGTTGTGGTGGGCAAATTGAGCTCCCTCAAGGATTTTTAGAAATTGCCTATCAAAAAACCAGAGCAGCAGGAGGTGTTTGTATTTCTGATGAAGTACAAACAGGTTGTGGTCGAATGGGGAAAACGTTTTGGGGATTCCAACTTCATCAAGTATGTCCAGATATTGTTACCATTGGGAAGCCGCTTGGCAATGGGCATCCTATTGCCGCAGTTGCTTGTACAGCCGAAATTGCAGAAAAGTTTGCCAACGGCATGGAGTACTTTAATACGTTTGGAGGAAATCCTGTTTCTTGTGCCATTGCCACCGAAGTATTACAAACGGTTAGTCGAGAAAAGCTTCAAGAAAATGCTTTTACTGTTGGGGAGTTCTTAAAATCTGAACTCAGAAAACTAGCATTGCGATTCCCTATTATAGGAGATATCAGAGGTGAAGGTTTATTTTTAGGCATTGAATTGGTGGATGCAAAGCTGCGTCCGCTAAGTGAGCAAACAGCTTATCTTATTAACCGAATGAAAGACCACGGCATTCTAATGAGCTCTGATGGACCAGATAACAATGTCTTAAAAATTAAACCTCCATTGGTTTTTTCACAACAAAACGCCGAAGAACTCATAGCTTGTCTAGAGGACATACTTGCTGAAGACCCTTTAAAGCTCTCATTTAAATAGCTTATATTTATACACCTAAAAATTATCAATCAACCATTAAATCATAGCATCATGCGTACTATTTTATCATTGATCTTTGCAATTTTAATTTCTTTTAGTTCTTTTGCTCAAAAGAAAACAGCTGAAAAACCAGAAAAGTGGGATGTAAACAACCCTTATAAAGACTGGAAATACAAATCTTTTCGTTTAAAAACCTCAGAAGGTACTTGGATGAACTTAGATGTAAGCCCGGATGAAAAAACCATCGTTTTTGATTTATTAGGAGACATCTACACCATGCCTATCACAGGTGGAAAAGCAACTCCTTTAAGAACTGGTTTGGCCTATGAAGTGCAACCGCGTTTTAGTCCAAATGGTCAGTATATTTCATTTACCAGTGATGCAGAAGGCGGTAACAATATCTGGATTATGACTGCCGATGGTAAAAATGCAAAATCTTTAACCAAAGAAAAATTTAGACTGCTTAACAATGCCGTTTGGACTCCAGACGGAAAATCAGTAGTAGCGAGAAAACACTATACCTCTACTCGTTCTGTAGGTGCTGGAGAAATGTGGCAATACCCATTATCTGGAGCTGCAGGCCTTAAGTTGACAAGTAGAAAGAACGACCAGCAAGATGTCAATGACCCTTCTATATCATCTGACGGAAGGTATCTTTATTTTGCAGAAGACATGTATCCTGGAGGCGCTTTTAACTACAACAAAGACCCTAACAATCAGATCTATGTCATTAAACAATATGATTTTACTACCGGTAAAATAAAACAGATTACTGGTGGTCCAGGTGGTGCTGCAAGACCCGTTATTTCTAAAGATGGAAAACTTCTCGCTTTTGTTAAGCGGGTAAGAACCAAATCTGTTTTATACATCCACAACTTAGAAACTGGAGAAGAATGGCCTGTGTATTTTGACCTAAACAAAGACCAGCAAGAAGCTTGGGCTGTGTTTGGTGTCTATCCTCATTTTACTTGGCTTAAAAACAACAAAGACTTGATTATTTGGTCTGGTGGAAAAATAAACAAATTAAATATTGATACTAAAAAGCTAACAGAAATCCCTTTTGAAGTGGATGAGAAAATTAAGCTGGCAGAGACCCAAAAAGTAAAAAGACAGGTCTTTAGTAAAAGCTTTACCTCTAAAATGATTAAAGATGCCAAGACCTCTGCAGATGGTAAAACACTCATCTTTACTTCGCTTGGACATATCTACAGAAAAAGTTTACCAAACGGAACCCCACAAAGAATCACCAACCTAACTGATTTTGAAGGAGACCCAAGTTTTTCTTCGGATGGAAAATCAGTGGTATTTGTTACGTGGAACGATGAAAACTTGGGTGCAGTTCATAAAATTGACATCAACGGAAGTAATCATCAACAATTAACCAAAGAAAAAGGGATCTATAGAATGCCTTCATTTGCACCTAACAATCAAAAAATTGTCTATAAAAAAGAAGGAGGAAACGGAGATCAAGGCTATGATTTTACTAAAAAAACTGGAATTTATTTAATGAATGCCAATGGAAGCGAAGCTAAAAAAATTGCAGACGGAGGTGATTTTCCAATCTTTAACGCCAAAGGAGATCGCATTTTTGTTCAAACCGGTGGCTCGTTTATGGGAGGACTAACCAAAACCTTAGTCAGTTTTGATTTAGAAGGTCAAAAAAGACAAAGTCATTTTAGTTCTAAACATGCAAATAGATTGGTCCCTAGCCCTGACAATAAATGGATTTCATTTATTCATTTGCACAAATTGTATGTGGCTCCTTTTGTTCATAACGGAAGTACCATTAACTTAGACACCAATAGCAGTTCTTTTAAAGTCGAAAGCTTATCAGAAAATGCGGGAATCAACTTGCATTGGTCTAACAATAGTAAGCAGGTTCATTGGACTTTAGGTGATGAATACTTTACTAAAAACATCACTGACAATACGCAGAACCCTTTTGCCAACACTAATTTGATTAGCAATGCTCCAGCAGGAATAAAAGTTGGACTCGAGGTTAAAACCGATGTACCACAAGGCAGAATCGCCTTTACCAATGCGCGTTTGATTACTATGGAAAACGATAAAATTATCGAAAGTGGAACCATCATTGTGAATCAAAATGAGATAGAAAAAATAGGAAAATCATCAAGCGTTAAGATTCCGTCAGGAACAAAAATTTATGATATGAAGGGCAAAACCATCATGCCAGGAATGGTAGATGTACATGCCCATGTAGGTGCTTTTAGAAACGGGCTAAGCACTCAAAAACACTGGCAGTTTTACACAAACTTAGCCTTTGGAGTAACCACCTCTCATGACCCTTCTGTAAATACTGCGGCAGCTTTTACACTTGAAGAATTACAACGTAGTGGAGAAATTGTTGGGCCTAGAATGTTTTCTACTGGCTTTATCTTATATGGTGCCGAAGGTGATTTTAAAGCAGTGGTTAACAGCTTAGACGATGCGCGCTTTGCCATTGCAAGAACCAAAGCTTTTGGGGCAAAATCAGTAAAAAGTTACAACCAACCAAGAAGAGAACAACGTCAGCAAATTATGCAAGCAGCAAAAGAACTGGGTGTAAATGTCGTTCCTGAAGGGGGCTCTAACTTCTATTCAAATATGAGTATGATCTTTGATGGTCATACCGGAATTGAGCACAACATACCGGTAGCTCCAGTATATAAAGATGTATTGACGCTCTGGAAAAATAGCGCAACTGGCTATACGCCTACTTTGATTGTAAATTATGCAGGAATGAGTGGTGAATATTACTGGTATCAAAAAAGCAATGTATGGGAAAACAAAACACTCCTTAAGTACACGCCTCGTTATGTGGTTGATACCCGATCGCGTCACAGAACAATGATTCCGGACGAAGAATATGAAAATGGCCATATTTTGACTTCTAAAACAGTAACAGATCTTTCTAAACTTGGTGTCAAAGTAAATTTAGGAGCTCATGGTCAATTACAAGGTTTGGGAGCTCACTGGGAGCTGTGGATGCTACAACAAGGTGGGCTAAGCAATTTAGAAGCCCTAAAAGCTGCCACCATTAATGGTGCAGAATACATAGGTGTTGGAGATGAGTTAGGCTCTTTAAAAGTTGGAAAATTAGCCGATTTAATTGTACTCGACAAAAACCCTTTAGAAGACATACAAAATTCGAACTCTGTTCATTATACTATGGTTAATGGTCGTTTGTATGACATTAACACCATGAATGAAATTGGCAATTACAATAAGCCACGCACAAAGTTTTATTGGGAAAATGGCAAATACAATCAAGGGGTTCCTTTGAATGCAGCCACCAACAGTTTTACCATACCAACCTGTAGCTGTCACGCTAACTAAGTAAACACAAAAAAACCTTAGGCAAACACCTAAGGTTTTTTTATATAATTAAGACGAGTACCCAAACGGGTCTTCGATGGTCTTCATGGGTTCAGTAAACCATTTTGGCCCTGTGCTAGTCATATAAATATGGTCTTCAAATCGAATTCCAAACTCATTAGGGACACAAATCATTGGCTCATTACTAAAGGTCATTCCTGCTTCTAAAATAGTCTGATCGCTGCTAACCAAATATGGCCACTCGTGAATGTCTAAGCCGATTCCATGACCTGTTCTGTGAGGCAGCCCTGGCAATTTGTAATCAGGTCCTAACTTATGTGATTCTAATACACGTCTAGATGCTGCATCTACCATTGCGCAAGTCCCTCCAAGCTGTGCAGCATCAAAAGCTGCCTGTTGGGTTTCTTTTTCGATGTTCCAAATTTTTCGTTGTAAGTCATTAGCTTCTCCAAAAACATAGGTTCTTGTAAGATCAGAAATATAGTGGTGTAGCATACAACCTGTATCAATTAAGACTACTTCATTTTCTTCTAAATTTTTTGGTGATTTTACACCATGAGGAAATGACGAATCTACACCAAATAGTACGATACAAAAATAAGAGCCCGAAGGAATTCCGTATCTAATATGAGCTTGATGAATAAAATCAGTTACTTCTTTGGCAGAAATACCGACCCTTAAAATTCTTGCAGCTGCTTTTTGCACCTCTAAGGTAATGTTCATGGCCTGTTGCATGATGGCAATTTCTGCATCAGACTTTACCATCCTACAGGTTGCTGTAATGCTTTTCGCATTGATAAAATCAAAACGACCTTTGCAGTGCTCAAGACCATCAACAATAAAAAATGGCGTACTCTCATCTAGAGCGATTACTCCCTCTGTCAATGACTTTGAAGTAAGTATATCCATACAGAGTTGATATGGAGACTCATGCTCTTCCCAACAATGAATCTCTCCTTCTATAAGCATAAAATCTAGGATGGTGCCTTTTTCAAATTCTGGAGCTATAAAATGAAGTGATCCGTCTTGAAATAAAAGCGCTCCTACCATTCGTTCACTAGAATTCCATTTCATTCCTGTAAAATAATACAAGTTGGTCCCTGCATTTAAATACAGAACCTTAATGTTTTTAGTTTTCATCAAAGCACAAGCTTTCTGAATTCTCGCTTGATATTCTTCCTTTTTAATGGGCTCAACAAGATGAGCACTGGGTACTATAGCCTTTAATTCTTGATCAATAGTTGATCCTCCTATTCCTATCATTTTTAATGAATTTACTTTTTTAAAATTTTCTATCTGGATGAAACGGAGCTAGGTTTAAAGAACTCTTTTGTCCTGTAATAATCTCTGAAACCATTTTACCTGTTGCGGGCCCTAAGCTCCAGCCCATCATTGCATGTCCTGTTGCAATGGTTAGATTGTTGGCCTTGGATGATTTTCCGATATATGGAATCCCATCTGGTGAACAGGGTCTCAAACCACAAACTGCTGCTGCCTTTTCTTGGGTAGTAATATTAATATCTGGATAATAGCGAGCTGCTGCAGCGGCAATAGCAGCAACGCGAGCTGGATTTATATTGTGGTTGATTCCACCAATTTCCATGGTCCCAGCAAAACGGGTAAATCCATTCATAGGAGTTACTGCTACTTTTGCCTCCGCTAAAATCGCAGGAATATTGATATTCGTTTCTCTTTTTACATTAATTGCGTAGCCTTTACCCGCTTGAATCGGGATTTTTAAACCCAGTTTTTTTGTGAGTAAAGGGCTCCAACTACCAGCTGCCAAAACGTATTCATCAGCTGTTAGCGTTCTTTTATTTGTGATTACTTTGCGAATGCCCTTAGCATCTATCTCTAAGTCTTTAACCTCTTCATTTTCAAAAATCTGCACTCCTTTAGACTTGAGATTCGCCAAGAGCTGTGGCATAAATTCTGTTGGAGTCATATGGGCATCTGAATGAAAATACACAGCGCCTTTAATATCTAGGTTTAGATTGGGTTGTAGTGTTTCTACTTGAGCCTTGCTTAGCAACTCAACTTGTAGACCTTCTTTAATTCCTTGTTGACCGATTGACCATTCTTCTTCTCCAACCTTATCAGATTGATAATACATTAACAAGCCTTTTTTATCAAAACTAAAATCAAATTCATTAGAAGTTTTCATTGCTTGATACAAGTCTCGTCCAAAAAGGTTAATGTCTTTTATAACAGGTATGGCTTGTGCTACTTTCTCTGCTGTTGCTGATTTTTTAAAGGCCCAGGACCATTGCAAAAAATCTGAATCCAAACGTGGCTTTACATAAAAAGGACTCGATGAATTAAACATCCATTTTAGTCCTTTGCTAATCATTCCTGGCGCTGCCAATGGAATAAAATGACTAGGTGTAATATAGCCCGCATTGACATAAGAGGCTCCACTACTAAAATTAGATTTATCAATTATGGTTACCTTACAGCCTTCCTTTTGAAGGTAGTAGGCGGTACACAATCCAATGATACCTCCACCGATAATTACAACACTTTTACTCATTTTGGTTCCAATTAAAATTCCAAATAGGTTTTTGTCTAATTTCCAAAAACACGTTCATTCTTAATGCTAATTTACACTACACTTATGTTGTTAAATTACCTGAAACCCATGTGCATACGGATCATCTTCTTCATCAATAATAATATTGTTATAGCCATATACTTTGGCCCAACCTTCAATGCTTGGAATAATAGCTGGTTTTCCTGCCAAACTTGTTGCTTCTTCTACGCGTCCGATAAATTTGCTCCCGATAAAACTTTCATGTACAAAGGCCTCACCTAGCTGCAACTTTCCTTTTGCGTATAGCTGCGCTAATCTTGCTGATGTTCCTGTGCCACAAGGGCTTCTATCAATGGCTTTATCGCCATAAAAAACAGCATTTCTCCCAGATGATGTTGGGTCAATTGGATTTCCTGTCCAGAGCATATGGGTTACATCTCTAATGGTATCATTTTCTGGATGGATAAATTGATTTGGATATTTTTCATTGATTCTTTGTCTAACTACCTGAGAGTACTGAATAATTTTAGACGCAGTAAAATCATGGACTCCCGAAAAGTTTTTCTGAGGATCTACTATGGCATAGTAATTTCCTCCATATGCCACATCAAAGCTAACCTCTCCTAATTCTGGACAATCAATACTTAGATTTTCTGCCGCCAAATAACTTTTGACATTGGTCAATCGAACCCAATCAACTTTGTTTCCTGTTTGACCATAAGCGATGTCTACTAAACCAGCTGGAGCTTCCATTCTTATTTTTCCTGGCACTTTTGGTGTAATTAAACCCTCTTCTATTGCAATGGTAATGGTTCCGATGGTTCCGTGTCCACACATGGGCAAACAACCCGATGTTTCTATAAACAAAATTGCAAAATCATTGGCTGGATCATGGGGTGGAAACAGAATGCTACCACTCATCATATCGTGACCTCGGGGCTCAAACATTAACCCCTTGCGAATCCAATCATAGTCTTTTAAAAAATGTTGGCGTTTTTCACTCATGGTGTTCCCAACCAAATTTGGACCACCTCCTGCAACTACTCGGACAGGATTTCCACAGGTATGTGCATCAACACAAAAAAAAGTTTTCTTACTCATTTTTTATCTGCTCTATATAACTATTTACTCGTTTCTCTATGATGGATAAGGTAACGGTTCCTTCTCCTAAAATTACTTCGTGAAAGTCTCTAATATTAAATTTCTCACCCAAAGCAGCTTCAGCTTTTTTGCGCATTTCTCGAATCTTAATCTCACCCATCTTATACGATAAGGCTTGTCCTGGCCAAGAGATGTATCGGTCTGTTTCTGTGGTTACTTCATGCATAGACAAAGCCGTATTGGCAGCCATATAATCAATCATTTGCTGACGGGTCCAACCTTTTGCATGTACTCCTGTATCTACAACTAGTCTACAGGCTCTCCACATTTCATAAGTTAGCTGACCAAACTTTTCATAGGGAGTGGTATAAATATTCATTTCATCTGCTAGATATTCTGAGTACAATCCCCAACCTTCTCCAAAAGCAGAAAGATATAAACCTCTTCTAAATCTAGGAAATGTGTCTGGCAACTCATTGTTTAATGAAATTTGCAAGTGATGTCCAGGGACAGCTTCATGCGCAGTTAATGCAGGAATGGTATATAAGGTTCTACTAGGTAAATTATAGGTGTTTACCCAATAAAAACCGGCAGTTGTCTCACCTCTAGATCCTGAATAGCGCCCACTTGTATAATTAGGTGCAATGGCTGCTGGCACAGGAACAACTCCATAAGGTTTTCTTGGGAGGGTTTTAAAAAACTTCGGCAATTCTGCATCAATTCTTTTTGCAATATCACGTGCATACATCAACAGCTCTTTAGGCGTTTTTGCATAAAACTGTTTATCTGTTCTTAAGAATTTTAAAAAATCTGAAAAGCTCCCTTTAAAGCCTAAATCAGTGATAATTTGCTGCATCTCTGCCTTAATTCTAGCCACTTCTTTTAAGCCAATCTGATGAATATCCTCTGCAGTATACTCCTTGCTAGTAGTATAAAAATCAATTCTGTTTTGATAAAATTCTTTACCATTTGGAATTGTACTTACTCCTAATCCTTTTCTGGTATTCGGAAAATATTCTTCCTCAAAAAATGCCTTAATTTTTTTGTATTGATCTATGGCATTGCTTTGCACACTCTTCTTTGCTTCTACAACTAAAGAGTCCTTTAAGCTTTCAGAAAAAGTCTTTGGCAAATTTATAAAAGGCTTGTAAAATTCACTTTGAGTAACATCAGAAACAATATGCTTATCGTAGGTGTTTTCATAGTTGTAAAACACTGCTTTTGGCTGAGAAATCCCTTCTTTAACACCTGCACTTAACAAATTTAGATTATAATCAATTCGTTTTGGCAAATCAGACAGTTGCTTTAGATAAGACAGCGCCTGCTTTTTGTCTTTAAAATTCCTATTTGCCATATTGCTCAAATTTAAATGGAAAGCCGACTCATTAGTAATAGGATTTAGATACATTTTATAGGTGTGTGTATCTACCTTATCTTGTAAGGTAAAGGCTAACAACTCTAAAGAAATTTGATCAGTTTTAGACAAACCAGCAGCGTCAATTTTTGAAAGTTTCTCCAACAATTGCACAGCAAAATCAGATTCCTTTTGATAATACGCTATGGTATTTTCTACTGATTCACTTCTTTTAAAATCATAGGTCCGCTCGGTTTCGTATTCTTTAATCGCCTGTGTTAATAAATCTTTTGAAGATTCTTTTTTACATGCAAAAATGCTCAATATTAAAATGAGCATTCCTAAGATTTTATTTTTCATCTTTTTAAATTTTATCGGTTGTTTTCTGATTATTGACCAAGCGTAAAATACCCAATGGGTTTTCATTTTTCAATTCTAAAGGTAATAATTTATTTGGCCAATCTTGATAGCTAAATGGTCGAACCCATCGAGCAATAGAACTAACACCTACTGCAGTAAATCTAGAATCTGTTGATGCAGGGTAAGGTCCTCCGTGTACCATTGATGGACAAACCTCTACACCTGTCGGAACGCCATTAAAAATAATTCGTCCTACTCTGTTTTGAACTGCTGCAATAACACCTGGATAGTTTGCAGTTTCATTATCGTCTGCGATTACCGTTCCGGTTAATTGTCCTTCTAGTTGCAAAATAAGTTCTTCTAGCTGATTTGCATCATCGCATTGTACCACAATAGAATAGGGTCCAAAAACTTCTTGATGTAATTGTGGATTGGCTAAAAAAGTGGCTCCATTAACAGTGGCAATTGCTTGTTTTGCAAAATTGGTTGCCACATCATTTTGGTAATGAGCAGCAAGTGTTAAACCTTCTTGCGAAATAGCTTTTTCTTTGTTTGCTTCATAAGCTCCCAAAATATTAGGATGCAACATACATCCAGGATCTATGGTCACAATCTCAGATGCTAATACATTTATAAATTCTGTGAGTGCAGCTCCTTTGATTCCTAAAATTAAGCCTGGATTAGTACAAAATTGCCCTGTACCTAAAGTAATCGATTGTGCATAGGTTTTTGCTAAAGCTGCAGCTCTATTTTCTAAAGCTTTTGGCAGTACAACAACAGGGTTTACACTTCCCATTTCTGCAAAAACAGGGATAGGCTCTGGTCTTTTGGCAGCCAAATCATACAAGGCTCTACCTCCTCTAATGCTTCCTGTAAAACCTACAGCTTTTACCTTTGGATGATTGACCAATTGCTGTCCGACTTCGATACCACTACTGTTAAGATTTGAAAAAACACCATTTGGCATTCCTGTGTCTTTTGCTGCTTTGATAATAGCCGAGGAAATTAACTCTCCAGTACCTGCATGCATTGGATGTGATTTGACCAATACCGGACAACCAGCTGCTAAAGCTGCTGCTGTATCTCCTCCTGCGGTAGAGTATGCCAACGGAAAATTACTGGCTCCAAAAACAACGACAGGTCCTAATGGAATATTCATTTTTCGAACGTCGGGTTTTGGCATTGGAGCTCTGTCTGGTTGAGCTGTGTCTATGCTAGCTTCTACCCAAGAACCTTCTAAAACCAACTCAGCAAAACTACGCAACTGCCCCATGGTTCTTCCTCGTTCTCCCATGGCTCTTCCTTGAGGCAATCCAGATTCTGAACAATAGGTTTCTAACAGCTCATCTCCCAAAGCTAAAATCTCATCTGCAATGGCATTTAAAAAGGCTGCTTTTTGCTCTTTAGAAGTGTTTCTAAAACTTGCAAAAGCCTCTGTTGCTAAAAGAACGGCTTGGTCTATTTCTTCTGAAGTTGCTTCTGTAAAAACAACTTTGTTTTCTTGATTGGTTTGCGGATTGAATGTTGTATATGTTTTATTTCCGTTTGCAGAAAGTTGATTTCCGATATAATTTTTTCCTGTAATCATCCTTACTTATTTTTTAAATGTTTTTTTTTCAAATTTACTGGTTTGTAAGCTAGTATTTTTAAGTCTTGAAAAACTTAACCTATTAAGTCCAGAACTTCAAGTCTTTCTTTTGCCAAAATATATCTTGCACGGACATCATCAATTTGCTGTTGGGTTAATTTCTTACCAAAGGTACGCAGCCCTCCAGCAACATCATTATGATGAATTCCCATAGCAAGTTTAAGATATTCCATAAGCAGCGGCTGAGCATCCAGATACGATAAGGAATTTAAAGCCTGAGAAATTTTGTTTGCCTCAGCCCATTCTCCATTTAAAACATACTCCTGCATAGTAACACTTGCTTTTGGAAAGATAGTACCTACACCTGTAACTCCACCGCTTGCTCCAGCGAGTCCTGCATATACAGTGACTGTGTCTACTCCTGCCAAAATTTTTAAATCTTTGTTCTCTAACATCAGCGTTTCAATAATTGAGACATCTATAGTCGATATTTTAAGAGCAGTTACCTTAGGAAGAACTGAAAGTCTTAAAAGAAGGTCGGTTGAGAGTGCATGATAACCGGCTGCATCAGGATTGTTATAAGGCATAATTGTTAGGCCTACATCTTTTGCAGTTGCTTCAGCAAGTGCATAATACTCATACATTTCTTTTTCAGAAGGAACCGCCTTAGTTTTGGGTGGCATGACCATGACTGTATCAACTCCAACTGTTGCAAGCCCTTCAACAATTTTGGCAAGTTCTTCCTTACTTTCTGCAGCTGCTCCGCTAATCAACGGGACATTGTATTCTTTAGCAACCTCAGAAAGGGATCTAAGTAAGGAAAGACGCTGCTTGGTGCTCAGGTAGCTATTTTCACCCAGAGTTCCAGAGCCGACAAGTCCGCTCATTCTGCTTCCGCCCTTTCCTTGAGTTTTTAAAATACCTACTGCCTGTTTTTGTGTTGCATCAAGGTCAATTTCAAGAGCACCTGATTTTGACTCTTTTAACCATGTAAACACGGCTGGCATTACGCCATTCCATTGTATACTCATTATAAATGTTTTTTTTACAAATTTAAACGAGATTTAAGTTTTTCCCATCCTAAATTCTATCTAGTCTTGATACTTTATTAACTCATTTTTCACTTAAAGAAGAATTATAACGAGTATTTTAGCATATATTTGTATGAAATGTACATTAGAATTGGATGCTGAAACAAGTTTTATAGCAATGAAAGTTTTACCCTTTAAAATACCTAAATCTAAAAATATTGCTCTGATATATCAGGAAGACAAAGGAGCTATTTTCTATGACAAACTGCATCAACATGAAGAAATTCAGATTTGCGCCATTGTTAAGGGAGAAGGCACATTGGTAGTTGGAGATACCGTAAACGACTATAAAAGCGGTGATGTTTTAGTGATTGGCAGCAATTTACCGCATGTGTTTAAAAGTGATGTTTCTAGTGAAAAAAAATCACACATGATTTCCTTATTTTTTACAAAAACTTCATTTGGTGATGCATTTTTTTCGTTGGGCGATTTTTCTAAAATTGATACTTTTTTTAAATTAAGTAATACGGGCTGCACGGTCCTATCGCATAAAAAGGAGTTATTAGCCTTATTTGTATCACTAAAAAAAGCCAGTTCTTTTGAGCGATTTATCATCTTTCTAA
Organism: Polaribacter pacificus; assembly: GCF_038024035.1. NCBI lineage: Bacteria > Pseudomonadati > Bacteroidota > Flavobacteriia > Flavobacteriales > Flavobacteriaceae > Polaribacter > Polaribacter pacificus. The sequence goes on along the minus strand of NZ_CP150664.1, from coordinate 2,335,845 downwards.
AAATTATCAATCTTATTTTAAAAGCAGAAACAGCTTCACTTTCTACTTTCGTGTATCAAAAAAAATACACGGATAATGAAGGAAAAAGAATGAGTACCATTATGGATTATACCATGAATCATTTTGACAGTGATATTGATTTGCAAAGCATAGCAGACCTAGCAAACATGACCCCCAATGCATTTTGTCGTTATTTTAAACAGCGAACCAACAAAACTTATTTTCAGTTTCTTATCGAAGTCAAGATAGAACAGGCCTGTCGTTTGTTAAAAAATCAAGAACTATTAATTGCCGAAATTTCAGAAAAAGCCGGATTTAAAAACATTTCTAATTTTAATCGGAAGTTTAAAGAAGTCAAAGGAATCACACCGACTGCCTTTAGACGTTTGCATTAAACACTTTTAAGAGTTCTGGCAATGCGTTCCTTTTTCCAGAATGAGGTTTAAAGATTCTCTAATTCTGCTTTTAACTTTTTTGTGAGTCCACTTACCACCAAATTGTACGAGTGATCTATCAACTCAAAAGCAAAAGCATCAGAAACATCCTTGTTTAAGCTAACGGTATTCCAATGTTTTTTACTCATATGCCAACCTGCGTTGATACTTTCATATTCACCACGCAATTCTTCAGCCCAATCTGGATCGCATTTTAAATTGATTTTGGTTTCTCCTTGTTCCCATTTATTTAAACCAACCAAAGCAAACATCTTTCCCATCACTTTAAAAACCAAGGTAACCTCATCAAACGGAAAATGTTCAGTTACTCCTTTTTTACTGATGCAATACTCTCTAAGTTGTTCTATGTGCATATGTTAAACTTTGCGTTAAAGATAAGATAGTTTTAAAAATTATTTCTGGTAATTTAATTTCTTACCTCATTTATTTTAGAACTAAAGCACTGAATACCATAAAATTTGTAGGCAATTAAAAAAAATTACGACCAATGAGTACATGAATACTATTTTAACCGATTTAAAGACTGACAACAACTTTGCTTTTGGAAAATTGTATCAAGACAATTATGTGAAAATTACAAAGTTTGTAAAAAACAATAGCGGAAATCAATCAGATGCAGAAGATTTATTTCAAGATGCTATGATGGTACTTGTAGAAAAACTTCGCCAAGACGATTTTCAGCTCACAGCTTCTATAGACACCTACGTCTATGCCATTTGCAAAAACTTATGGTTTAAAAAACTACGAAATAAAAACTTTGAGTTATCTGTTGAAGAACTACAATCTTTTGATTTTTTGAATTCAATTAATGAGGCTATTGAGGATGAAAAAACATATTTAGAAAAGCTTAAAGGATACTTACTCAATATTACCGAACATTGTAACAGGCTTATTCAAGACATTTTTTTTAAAGAAAAAGCGATTGAGCAAATTCAGAAAGATTACGGTTACTCCACACGTCATAATGCTCAAAATCAAAAACATAAGTGCGTTGAGCAAATCCGAAAAATCAAAGAAAAAGAAGAAACTTTAAAAAAAATCTATTGACTTGGGTGATTTTTTGAAACCATTGGTATAAAGGTATAGATAGTTCATATTGGCTATCACAACTATAAAATTTAAACAACATGGTTTCAATAATCAAAACAATGGTTTTAGCAGTAGCAATTACTGCGATGAGTACACTTACTACAAATGCACAAACTGCAACAAAATGGAAAATTGACAAAGCACACACTTCAGTCAATTTTTCAATAAATCACTTCTTTTCTGCAGTTACTGGAAAGTTTTCTGACTTTGACGGAACAATACATTTTGACCCAAACAACTTAAACGGAAGCAAGGCCGATTTCTCGGTATCAATCAAAAGTGTAAACACTGATGATGCAAAAAGAGATAGACATTTAAAATCTAAAGATTTTTTTGATGCAAAGACCTACCCTAAAATGGCTTTTAAATCAAGTAAAATTGAAAAAAAATCTGACAAGGAATATTTAATCTACGGTAAACTCACCATTAGAAATAAAACAAAAGACGTTGTCTTGCCTATGAAAATTACAGGTGAAATGGAACACCCAATGATGAAGCGAACTCTTATTTTAGGAGTTGTTATTGATACGACAATTGATAGAACAGAATACGGAGTTGGGACAGGTGACTGGGCTGCTACTATGGTGGTAGGTGATAAGGTTAAGATCCATATTCCAATAGAACTAAATCGTAAAAAGTAAAAGAATAAGTTATGAATACAAAAATTAAAAAATCAATTTTAGCGGGAATTATAGGTACAGCCATAATGACCTTGGTGATAATGATTGCACCCTTGATGGGAATGCCTAAAATGTCTCCACCAAAAATGCTCTCAGAAATGCTAGGCATACCTATTTTTTTAGGTTGGGTAATGCACTTTATGACTGGAATATTATTTGCGTTTGTTTACACCTATTTGTGCATTTTTAAACACAAGATCAAAAACAGTTGGGTAAAAGGTGCCGTATTTGGAATTATTGCCTTTGTTTTTGCGCAAATTATGATGGGAGTAATGGGAATGATGCTTCCGATGCCTAAAATGGAAGGATCTATGGCACTAACTGCAATGGGTAGTTTAGTAGGTCATATCATTTTTGGAATGGTCGTGGCAAAAATCGTTGGTGATACTTATTGTGCTAATGGAACATGTAAAACAAAAACAGCATAAAAAAACAACGTACATCAATGCATAAACGCAATTGCGGTTCTGGTAAAAACTAAAGCCGCAATTGTTTTTATTACTATTTTTTAAATCTCAAAACTGGCCATTTTAAATCCGCAACTGCGCTTATCCCAAGCCCTTAACGATTCTCTAGGAATGCCTTAAAAATTACCAAACTTTCTACCGGATTTTCTTCCATCGACACATGCCCTGAGTTTTTTAAAACCACTAATTTAGAATTTGGCAGTAAAGAATCCATTCGCCTTCCATTGTCTAAGGGAATCCAAGTATCGTTTTCTCCCCAAATCAATAAGGTGGGTGCTTTTATGCTTTTTAACTTCTCGCTGTATTTAGATTCATCAAATTTAAAATCGATTTTTGCTCTATCAATAAAGGCTTGTCTATTACCTGCTCTCAATGCCATATCATGATACCGAGTAACCAATTGATCTGTAATTTTTACATCATCATCATACACCTGCTTTATATTGTCTTTAATGACCATTCTTGGAGTTAGGTATAAAAAAACAGTGCTTAACACTGGTGTTTTTGCCAACTTAAAAATCCAAGGTTGTGGGTTGTTTGTTGGCAAACCGCTTGCATCAACAAGCACTAATTTTTTAATTTTCTGTGGATATTTTGCAGCATACTCCCAAGCGATATTCCCTCCTAAAGAACTTCCGCCTAAATGAAAATCATCCAGCTTAATCTTGGAGGTAAATTGATCTAAAAACTGCACATAATTTTTTATGGAATAATCACCATTTTTATTGGCTCCAGTTAAACCAAAAGCTGGTAAATCCAAACGGATTACTCGGTAATTCTGGGCAAGTTCTTTTGTCCAATCATCCCAAGTATGCAAAGAAGAAGCTGTACCGTGAATCAACAGAATAGGAATTCCTTTGCCCTCATCTCTATAATGCACTTGCATGCCATCTATCTCTAGAAACTTAGAGTATTCATTGGCATATTTTTCCTTTAATTGGGCTACTGGAATATCAGAATACATTCCACCAACTATTAAAAGAACAACCACTAACAAAGCGGCATAAATACTGTACTTAATTTTTTTGTTTTTCATAGGATAGAATTAGACATCTGGTAACAACTTTTTTTAAACCAGTGTTTATTTTTTCTTACAGGAGGCGCTCCATGACTTTGGTCGGATTTTTTAAGTCCGTAAACCCAAATTGCTCATACAACCCATGAGCATCAGAAGTTTTTAACATCCAAACAGTACAGGTCTCTAACTCAGCATCATTGATCAGTGTCTGCATTAGTTGTTTAGAGTAGCCTTTGCCTTGAAATTTTGGCAGAATAAAAACGTCCATTAAATAGGCAAATACGGTATAATCAGTTGCAATTCTTGCAAAACCAATTTGCTTGCCTTCTAGATACACTCCATAACACAAACAGTGGTCAATAGTTTTCTGAACAGCCTCTATACTTCTGCCTTTTCCCCAATAACTTTCTGTTAAATACTGATGAATTACAGCTATTTGAAGCTTGGATTTGTCTTTAGAAATAGTGATCATTCTTTTTTTATTAATCCCAAATGGGTATGATTAAAACTATCGGAGTATTTTAAACCATAACCCAATACTCTATCAAAGGATGAATGACCAAACAAGACGAGTCCGGCAAACTGTAGGGGCTCATTTAAAAAATAAATCCCCAAGAAATAAACAACAATTGCAACCGCTTTGTGATGCAAAAGGTTATAGAAAAATGCTCCAATTTTTGGATTGATGGCGTAGGCAACAAAACTAATATCTGGTGCTAAAAAAAAGATGGCGTACCACCACCAATCATAGCTTAGTAGGTTAAACAAATAAATTGCCAAAAAAAGTGAAGCTAGTTCTTCGAGTTTTAAAAGCAGTTTCATAAGTATTAATTTTTTATAATTTCATACAAGATAGGTTTACTAGGTGTAGCATCGTTTTCAAAAGGGGCAATCATCAAATTTAAAAAGTATGTGCCGTCAAGTACGGTATTGGGTACATAAATAAATTCTGTGATGGTTGCAGATTTACGAAGCTTTCCGTTTGTATTCCAAAAAGCATTGTGAGAAAGCAATAAGCCTTCGTCTTCTTCTCGATCAACAGAAGGCAAGTCTATAAGCAGGTGCTCAATCCCTGCTTCTCTTAAAAACACAGCAGCCTCTTCTAAAAGATATGGTGGATTGCTATGCGAGTAACGAGTCGATTTTTTATCAGCTAAATTAGGCAAGGTTCTAATAACCACAGCATCTCTCTTTTTGGCTCCCAAAGCAAATTGAAGCTGTTTTTTTGTAATTACAAAATCATCATCTACCAAAGCTGGCGCAATGGTAATAAGCTCTGCATAAAAGAAAAACTGATTTAAATTTTTATTGACAGAGTGTACTTTTTTGCTAATATGACCTACACATTCTGTATGAGTAATATGAGAATGTGGATTAAATTCTATCATATTGAAATTGATAGAAGCCCCCTTAGCAACTGTTGCAATCCAATCTTCTATAACAACAGGATAAATTTTAGGATCATCGATATACCAGGCATTAACACCCTTTTTAGCGGGGTCAATAGGTATAGAAATGTCTATAGGCTTTGACAGATCTATTTGATGATTTTTTGAACTGTATTTAATTGTAGCAAGCATGTATACTAAACTTATTTAAGTAAATGACTATTGAAATACGCTAAGTTCAAATATACCTTTTTTATTTGAGGCTTTTATGCATTTATTAAAATCTAGCTCCTTTTTAAAAGCAAATTTATCAACTACAATCCTTACAAATGCATTAAAAAAATAATGAAACTAGTTTAGAATAAAGAGCTCACTAGCTAGGCCATCAGCTAAGAACTTGCCTTTGGCTGTGGTTGTAATTTTACCATCTTTGAGCACAAGCAGCTCTTGATCTATAAATTTTTCTGACATCGCTAGCAATTGTGAGACATAAGAACTACCAAAATTAGCTTCCACAAAATCCAAAGAAATGCCCCAAATGGTTCTCATTCCAGTCATAATGTACTCATTAAATTGATCTGAGACACTCAAGAGTTCTAGTTCTGATGGCAACTTGTTTTGTTTAAGCGCTGCTATGTATTTACCATTATTAGCTACGTTCCAACTTCTATGCGTTTTGTTATAGGAATGTGCAGAAGGTCCAATCCCTAGATATTTTTTTCCTTGCCAATAACTAGTGTTGTGTTTTGAAAAATATGCTGGTTTTCCAAAATTTGAGATCTCATAATGCACAAAACCATTTTTAGAGGTTTCGTCTACCAAGACATCAAAGTGTTCCTTGGCCAAGGCCTCGTCCAAAGTTGGATATTTGCCATTTTTTATAAATGAATCTAGTGCCGTATTTGGCTCTACCGTTAAGGCATAACTTGAGATATGATGAATCCCAAAATCAAAAACTGTTTGTAAATTCTGTTTCCATTTTTCTACAGACATGTTAGGTATTCCGTAAATTAAATCTACGGTAATATTGTCAAAATGTTCCGTAGCCAATGACAAACAATTCATGGCTTCTTTTGCATTGTGCGCGCGATTCATTTGTTTTAAATCATCTTCAAAAAAAGATTGCACACCTATGCTCAACCTATTGACTGGACTTTTTGCCAGTTCTAAAATCACAGCTTCTGAGAGATCATCAGGGTTTGCCTCTAGCGTAATTTCTGGATGCTCTGCCACTTTGTAATGTTGATAAATACTTTTAATAATGCTTTGAAGTTCAGAAATAGTAAGCAAACTTGGTGTTCCACCTCCAAAATAGATGGTCTCGATTAGCGTATCTTGAAGCTCTTCCTTTCTGATTTCAATTTCTTTTATCAAGCAGGCGATTAAGGCTGCTTTCTTTTTTAAAGTTGTAGAAAAATGAAAGTCGCAATAAAAGCAAGCTTGTTTACAAAAAGGGATATGGATGTAAATTCCAGACATAATTCAATGATCATTTATCAATGCTAATTGACAATTGTTAAGATTTAACTTTTTTAGGATTCTGCTTGACAAAACTATCCCAACCTGAATAATTTTTTGAACCTTCAACCTTTCCTGCATTGTAAAAATGACAAACAGCAGCGGCTAATCCATCGGTTGCATCGAGGTTTTTTGGCAAGGTTTTTAAGTTTAACAAAGATTTTAGCATCAATGCAACTTGCTCCTTACTGGCATTTCCGTTTCCGGTGATAGCCATCTTAATTTTTTTAGGCAGGTACTCCGTAATTGGAATCTCTCTAGACAAGCCGGCTGCCATAGCCACTCCTTGAGCTCTACCCAATTTTAACATACTCTGAACGTTTTTACCAAAGAAAGGAGCCTCAATGGCAATCTCATCTGGATGATAGGTTTCTATAAGTTCTATAGTCCTTTCAAAGATAAGTTTAAGCTTTATATAATGGTCATCATATTTTTGCAAGAGCAGCTCGTTCATTTGAATAAACTCCATTTTTTTGCCAACAATCTTAATCAATCCAAAGCCCATAATTGTGGTTCCTGGATCGATTCCTAATATGATTTTTTCTGTGCTCAAATTTTATCGTTCTTTGTACTTATGATTCTCGGTGATTTACACAAAACTAAGCAATTCTTTTGGTTGATACTTAAATTGACCCTTGTAATTGGCTGTGTATATTTTATCTATTTAAGATTGACACAAAATGAGAACTTTAGCCTAAACGAATTTTGGAATACACTTCTAGGGAAACAGTTTTTTTCTATTAAAAACCTAAGCATCTTAATCGGCTTTAGTCTGATCAATTGGATTTTAGAAATTTTAAAATGGCAAAGCTTGGTTTCAAGCATTCAGAAGATTGATTTTTTTGAGGCTGCAAAACAAAGCTTAAGCTCATTAACTTCATCTTTAATAACCCCAAACAGAATAGGTGAATACGGAGCCAAAATTCTGTATTTTAAACCTGAATTTCGATCGAGAGTACTGCTACTAAATTTGTTTGGAAACCTGAGCCAACTTTTTGCTACGCTTTTATTTGGGAGCCTTGGATTTCTCTATCTCAACACCATTAGCAACGATTTTAAAAGCTTTCAGTACAGCCTTTATGCTGCTATGGGCATTGTAATTGTAGGTGGAGTTCTGTATTTTATAATCACAAAAAACAAAACAACATACAAAGGATATTCTTGGCAAAAAATAACATCGTTTGCGAAAGCGCTTCCTAAAAAAATCCTCATACTCAATGTACTATTCGGCTGCCTGCGCTATCTGTTTTTTTCGCATCAGTTTGTGTTTTTATTGGATCTTTTTGAAATTGACATTCCATACCTCATCGCTATTTCTTGTGTTGGTCTTATGTATTTGGTTGCCTCTATCATCCCAATGCTCTCTTTGTTTGATGTGGTTTTAAAAAGCTCCGTTGCCATCGCTATTTTTGGTCATTTTACCCAGAATGAACTTGGTGTTTTAATGGTTTCATTAGTAATGTGGCTCTTAAACTTTGCCATTCCAAGTCTTTTTGGAAGTTATTTTGTTCTTACCTTTAAAACAAAAAAATGATCGTCTTAGCAATTTTTATAGGAATCTATTGTGTCTTGATTGGCTTGCTAATCATAGGGTTTGATAGAATGCCTTATTACAAATTTCAAGAGCAGAAAGCGCAAACGGGCTTTAGTGTGATCATCCCTTTTAGAAACGAAGCCGCTCATTTAAACGATTTACTTAAAAGCATCCAAGAATTAAATTACCCTAATGAATGGGTTGAATTTATCCTGGTGGATGATGCATCTTCAGATCAATCACAAGAAATTATCAACAGTTATACTATTAAAAATCTAAGAAGTATTCAAAACAAACGTTTCTCAGGTTCTCCAAAAAAAGATGCGATCACCACTGCTATTTCAGAAGCCAAACACTCATGGATTATAACTACAGATGCAGATTGCACCTTCCCAAAAAACTGGCTTGCTGTATACAATCAATACCTAATAGAAAACAAATGCAATATGCTAGTTGCACCGGTTAGCTATCATAAAAACAAAGGATTTTTTAAAGAATTTCAATTTGTTGATTTCTTAAGCTTACAAGGCGCAACTGTAGGTGGTTTTGGCTGGCAAAAACCTTTTTTGTGTAATGGCGCAAATTTGGTGTATAAAAAAGATGTTTTTGAACAGTTAAATGGCTTTGACACCAACAATACCATAGCTAGTGGCGATGATTTTTTCTTGTTAGAAAGTTTTTTAACACAGGATAAAGTCAAGGTGCATTACCTTAAATCTAGGGAGGCTTTGGTAAAAACAAATGCTGTTGACTCTCTAAAGCAGTTAATCAATCAGCGAGTGCGCTGGGCTGCAAAAAGCACTCATTACAATTTAGTAGAAGCTAAAATAATTGGCCTGTTTGTACTCTTGGCAAACGCCAGTTTACTTACGCTCCCATTTTTTATTTTAAGCGATCTAATCGCTATGAAAGTTTCTTTAGTTCTCTTTCTGTGCAAATGCAGTATTGATCTAATTTTACTCTTTAAAACTGCACAAATGATGGAGCAAAAAATAGACTTTCCAAGTTATGTGTTGAGTTGTTTTCTTTACCCCTTCTTTAGTTGTTATGTGGTACTAAGAGCTACACTAGGCAACTATCAATGGAAAGACAGGGTCTTTAAAAAATAACTAGCCCAAGAGTTTGTTTATGATACCCTCTGCATTCATCCACAGAAATACCATAATAAAAAGTAAAATAACCAAGTAAACTCCTCTTTTAGGATTGGGTCTTTTTCGTTGACCAAATTTTCTTTTAAATTCCATATTGTTAATTTAATATTGCTAAACTACTAGGTGTTTATTCTTTTATTGCTCGAAGCATTTCTCTCTTTCCGGGAGGTCCTGGCAGGCGCTCCACTAAGAAACCTACTTCTTGCATTGCTCTTCGAACACTTCCTTTGGCAGCATAGGTTGTTAATATTCCTTTGGGCTTTAAAGCTACAAACATTTTTTCAAAAATACTGACCGTCCACAACTCTGGTTGGTGTTCTGCTCCGAAGGCATCAAAATAAATTAAATCATACTTGTTTTGATCAGTGATATCTTTAAAAGACAACTGTTTTTTAGTAAGACTAAATGTAGGGCTAATCTCTTGTTTTTCTTCCCAACTAGTACTGTGTAAACGATCAAAAACTGCTTGGTGTTTTTGAGCAGCTAACAGAGTAGTGTAATTAAGCAGATCTAATTCTTCCTGAACAACAGGGTAAGCCTCTACCCCAACATAATCAATGCTAAGTTGTTGTTTTTGAGCGGCTAAAAAAGTCATAAAACAATTAAGCCCAGTACCAAAACCAATTTCTAAAATTGAAATGTGTTGCAAAGTACAGGCAGCAAGTCCCATTTGCAAAAAGACATGTTCTGCTTCTTGAATGGCACCGTGCTTAGAATGATACTGTTCATCCCAGTCGGGCAAATAGAGTGTCGTAGAGCCATCTAAAGTGACTCTTATTTCTCTTTTCACCTTAAGGAAGTATCAGTTTTTTTATCTTAGAAATTGGACCAGGACAGGTAGTTTGATGACAAGCAATACAACTTTGAATAACATTGTTGTGCTGCTGCTTTAACAAATCATCTTGTGCTTCAAATACTTTTTTGAAATTATCCATATACAAATCTGCATAGGCTTCAAAATTAGGTTTTTCCTCAGTTGGATCTGTAAACTTTGCTGTGTAAATATTAGTAAATTGATTGGGATTCCCTTTAACAGCCTCTCCATTGGATATCAATTCTTTGTGCTGCATATTTACCTCAAACATTTGCAACATCAAAGTTGCCATTTCTGAAGTTTGCCTACTGCTGTTTTTTTCAATAACTACGGTAGGCTTTTCTTGATTCTGTGCACAGGAAACTAAAAGTAATACTGCGATTAAAAAAAAAGTCCTCATAAAAGTGCTTTATTTTTTCATCAAAACACCATCAGCTTCAAAAGCAAAGGTAACTTTAGGTTCAGTAATTTTAGCTATTTCTTCTTTTGATTTCCCTGCATCTTCTGCAAAGTGTCTTAAATCTGCTACAGAAATTTCAGACACAAAAGCTTTCCCATTAACAATCACTTCGCTGTCTTGAGAATCTAAAGGCATAAAAAATTCATAGTCTTTAAAGGTTACCATGGTCTCAGATCCATCAGGAAGAGACAATTTCATCCAACATCCTTTTTTTGAACATACCTCATTAATTTTTGAAGCAAATTTAACTTGGATGGTATCTCCCATCTTTAAATTGCTGTATTTTCCGTACATGGCTTTTTCATCTAAGGCATCTTTTTCATTGATCTCTGCACCAAAAGACTCATAACGCACTACTGATGTCGTTGTATTTTCTGTTGTTTTTGCTTCTTTACAAGCTGCAATTAGCAACAATACAAGCAGACTTAATCGGATACTATTTTTCATAATTTTAATTTTAAACAAATTCATTACAAAGATAGCAATATTAAACACAAAAACCAATCCTATTAGACTCAAACAGCGAGATAAATTCCGTACCTTTGCAGCGAATTAGAAAAGCCTTTAAAATGAGTTCAACACTACAAATACAACGTATTAAAGAATCTAAAAGATCACTTGTAGATTTTGATAATCTACAATTTGGAAGCCAATTTTCTGATCATATGTTTGTATGTGATTATAAAGATGGCTCATGGCAGAACCCAAGTATTGAGCCTTATGCTCCTATTTCTTTAGATCCTTCAGCTAAGATTTTCCACTATGGACAATCTATTTTTGAAGGAATGAAAGCCTATAAAGACGAACAAAAAAACACCTTGTTGTTTAGACCATTAGACAACATCAAACGCTTAAATATTTCTGCAAAAAGATTGGTTATTCCAGAATTTCCAGAAGACCTTTTTATGCAGGGACTTACAGAGCTATTAAAAATTGACGACCAATGGATTCCGACTAAAGAAGGAAGCTCATTATATATTAGACCTTTTATTTTTGCAACAGGTAGTGGCTTTCACGCCTCTCCTTCTACAGAGTACAAACTAATCATTGCAACTGCTCCATCTGGCGCTTATTTTGCCGGAAAAGTTCGAGTTTTGATTGAAGAGCACTATGCTAGATCTGCAAACGGAGGTGTTGGTTTTGCTAAAGCTGGAGGTAATTATGCAGGACAGTTTTACCCAACGCAATTGGCTATCGAAAAAGGCTATAATCAAGTTATTTGGACAGATGACACAAGTCATGAGTACATAGAAGAAGCAGGTGCAATGAATATTTTTATTCGCATCAATGACACACTATTAACTAGCCCAACAAGTGATCGAATCTTAGACGGTATTACACGTAAAAGTATTATTCAGATTGCAAAGGACGCTGGCATCTCTGTTGATATTAGAAAAGTAACCGTTAATGAAGTAATCGCTGCTGCAAAAAGTGGTGAACTAAAAGAATTGTTTGGAGCAGGTACCGCTGCGGTCATCTCTCCCATTGCTGCCTTTGGTTATCAAGGTACAGATTATGATTTGCCTGATTTAGAAAACAGTTACGCGAGTCTTCTCAAGAAAAAAATCACAGATATCCAGACCAATAAATCAGAAGACCCATACGGTTGGCGCGTACTGATTAAGTAAGCATAAAAACAGAACTATATTTTAAAAGCATCACTTTAGTGGTGCTTTTTTTTGTAGTTTTATTGCACAAAACAAACCCTATGAAAGCAATCCTACTCCCGCTGCTCTTTTTAACTTTTTTGTGCTTTAGTTGTAAACAAGAAACACCAAAAGAAGCTAAGCAGCCAATCGCTCTTAAGCGATACATTAGTGTTTTAGGGATTGCACAAGATGGTGGCTATCCGCATATCGGTTGTCAAAAAGACTGCTGTAAAGATTATTACAATGGAACCAACGCTAAAAAAAGTGTTGTTTCTTTAGGCTTGGTTGATTTGGTAAACAAGCAAAAATGGTTGTTTGATGCATCGCCAGACATGTCTACACAACTTGCAAGCTTAGAACAAAATCATATAAAAACCGAAAAAATTATAGATGGCATCTTTTTAACACATGCTCATATAGGACACTATACTGGCTTAATGTATCTAGGAAGAGAGGCCTATGGTAAGCAAGACATCCTTGTTCATGCTATGCCTAAAATGAAAGAATTTATTGAAACCAATGGTCCGTGGAGTCAATTAGTCGGCTTAAAAAATATTAAAATTTCAACATTACAAAACGAAACTCCCTTACGCTTAAACCAACAGTTAAGCGTTACACCTTTTTTGGTTCCTCACCGAGATGAGTTTTCAGAGACTGTTGGCTACCACATTAAAGGCCCAAACAAATCTGCCTTGTATATTCCGGATATTGACAAATGGCATAAGTGGGAAAAAAGCATTATAGAAGAAGTAAAGAAAGTAGATTATGCATTTGTAGATGCAACTTTTTTAAATCAAAACGAGGTTAAAAGAGCCATGACAGAAGTCCCTCACCCGTTTATTAATGAAACTGTTACTTTATTTAAAAACGAATCTTTCAGCACAAAAAACAAAGTGATTTTTATTCACTTTAACCATACAAACCCAGCACTTCAAGACAACAGCGTAGAACGAAAAGAGATTGAAAAATTAGGTTTTCAGTTTGCCTCTGAAGGCACTAATTATGAATTGTAGTTTTTTCTGCAAACACTATTCATCCTCTATACTTAAAATGTAAAAAAGCTCAATTTCAGAAAATTACCTCGTCTTCTTAGTAAAAAAAAGAGAAAGCTAATTTTTTATTATTATCTTTGCCCCTACCGACCCCAAGGTATTTCTAAGTTGTTATTTAATCCTCCCTTTTAAATTTATACATGGAAAAATCTAATAAAAAAGACACGTCTCAAAAAGAACTTAAAGAGCAGCACGACAGGTTTCAGTTGATGTTTAAAACCATGAATTTGGGTGTTACCTACCAAAACTCAAAAGGCCAAATTATTGATATTAACCATGCGGCTTTAAAAGTCTTGGGCTTAACATTAGACCAAGTTCAAGGAAAAACTTCTTTAGACCCTAGTTGGAAAACGATTCATGAAGATGGCTCAGATTACCCTGGTGAAACCCACCCAAGTATGATTGCTTTAAAAACAGGACAACCTGTTTTAAATAAAATTATGGGGGTGATTAACTCTGCAGAAAAAGAGTACCGTTGGATAAAAATAGATGCCTTTCCTCAATTTAAAGATGGACAAAAAGAACCCTTTCAAGTTTTTACAACCTTCGAAGACATCACTGCTATTAAAAAAGCAGATTTACTTTTAAGAGAAAATGAACTCCGATACAGAAAAACTCAACAAATTGGCGAAGTAGGAAATTGGGAATACAATTTTGAGGCAAAGCACCTATGGGGCTCTGATCAAGCTTATAAAATTTTTGGTCTCGATCCAAAAGTTGATCAATTAACATTTGATTTAATCGAGAGTTATCTTGTTGACCCAGATTTTGTTCGTAAATCTAAAATTGAGTTTATAGAAACTGGGGGAAACTACAGCTTAGAATACAGGATTATACCAAAGGGTAAAAATAAAATAAGAACGGTTCATTCTACAGCAGAATTGGTCTGTGATAAAAAAGGAAATCCCATAAAAATAATTGGCGCCATACAAGATATCTCTAAAAAAAAGCAGGCCGAAAATCAATTAAAAGAAAGCGAAGAAAAATTTTTTAAAGTACTAAAAAACAGCTCAGAAGCAATTGTATTTGCTCGCTTAAAAGATTTTAGTATTATAAACTCTAATGAGGCTGCTTCAAAACTTATAGGCTATTCTTTAGAGGAGTTAAAAGACACCAATTTATTGGATTTAAATCTATGGACTTCTAAAAAAGAAAGTGAAATTTTTATTAAATCACTAAAAACTAACGGAAGCATCCAGGGTTATGAAGGTAGTTTTACTTTAAAAAACAAAGAAACTCAAACTTGGTCCCTATCTGGAGAAATCATCCCTATAGACAATGAAGAATTTATTTTACTCATCGTAGAAAATATTACTGAGATAAGAAAAACTCAAGAAGAATTAAAACACCACAGTGATTTTGCATTTGCAATGACAGAAAATCACCCCGCTGGGATTGTTGCTTGTAACACAAAAGGTGAGTTAGTTGTTTTTAACAAGGCTGCTAAAAAGTGGCATGGGGTCGATCTTTTTAAAATTCCACAAGAAAAATGGGCTGCACACTTCGATCTTTATAAAGCAGATGAAAAAACCTTGCTTCAAACAGATGAAATTCCTTTAGTTCAAGCACTTAAAGGAAAAGAAGTGGTTAATCAAGAAATGGTGATTAAACCAAATAATAAAGAACCAAGACATGTTATTTGTAACGGATCCGCATTTTTAGATTCTGATGGTAAAAATTTAGGTGCCTTAATTGTCATGAATGATATGACAGAGTACAGGTTAAAGGAAAAAGAGCTCGATAGAACCCAGCAAAAAATATCAAAAGCGCTTGAGGAAGTTGAAAAAAATAAATTCCTATTAAAAGAATCAGAAAAAATTGTAAATGTAGGCTCATGGGAGCTCAATCTCTCGACACAAAAAGTAACCTGGTCTGATCAAGTTTTTAGAATTCATGGTCTCCCTGTTGGCCAGCACCCTCCACTTGGAACAGCCCTAGATTATTTTATAGATGGGTCTAAGGAGATACTTTCAAAAGCCATTGAACAAAGTATTTCACAGAATAAAAAATACGATTTAGATTTGCGTTTTCAGAATGCACAAAATGAAAAACTTTGGATAAATACCGTTGGCTATCCGGTAACAAACAGTAAAAATGAAGTGATTGGCCTAAGAGGTGTAATACAGGATATCACAGAAAAAAAACTCAGTAGAGAAAAAATTGAAAAGGCATTGAAAAATGTTGAACTAAGTGAAATTCTCTTAAAAGAATCAGAAAAAATAGCAAATGTAGGGTCTTGGGAGATAAATCTCAAAACACAAAAATTAATCTGGTCTGATCAAATTTTTAAACTTCATGGATTGCCTATCGGACAGCTTCCTGATCTTGAAAATGCTATGGACTTTTTTATTGAAGGCTCTAAAGAAATACTAGCCAAAGCTATAGAAGAAAGTATTAGTAAAAAAAAGAAATACGATCTAGAATTGCGATTTCAAAATGCACAGAACCAAAAACTTTGGGTAAATACCATAGGGTTCCCTGTATTGAATGACAAAAATGAAGTTGTCGGTCTAAGAGGTGTTTTTCAAGACATCACTGAGAGAAAAACAAGTAGTGAAAAAATTAAAAAAGCGCTTAAAAAAGCTGAGCAAAGTGAATTTCTCCTAAACGAATCTGGTAGGATCGCTAAAGTTGGTGCTTGGGATTTTGATCTGGCAACCCAAAAATTATTATGATCTAACCAGGTCTTTAAAATTCACGGTCTCCCTGTTGGTGAAGTTCCTTCACTAGAAGATGCCATAAATTATTACGTAGATGGCTCTAAAGAAAAATTAGAAAAGGCTATGGAGAACAGCCTTAAAAACAATAAAAAATTTGATTTGGAACTCCGGTTTCAAAACGTTCAAAAACAAAAAATCTGGGTACACGCTATAGGTTACTCAATTACAAATAACAAAGGAGAGGTCACTGGTTTAAGAGGAGTGATACAAGACGTCACCGAGCAGAAATCAACAAGAGCTAAAATTGAAAAGAGTCAAGAAATGCAGCTGCTATTAGCCAATCATACTGGAGATATTATCTGTTTACAAGAGGAAGATACTACTTTTAGGTATATTACACCCTCTATAAAAAATATTTTAGGCTATGAACAATCTGAGTTTATTGGTGAAAAAATATTTAGAATAGTCCATCCTGAAGATTTCAGAACGCTAAAAAATTTCATGGTAAACAAGATTCTTAAAGACAAGTCTAAAGCAGCTTACTCTTTTAGAGCCCTTCATAAAAAAGGCCACTATGTGTGGTTAGAATTCTTAACCTCTCCAGTCTATAAAAATAAGAAAGTAAAATATTTTGTTACTTCTGCAAGAGATATTACCCAGTGGGTTTTAGCCAAAGAACGGATAGAAAAATACCAAAATTCATTACAAAAACTCACAAATGAGATTATCACTATAGAAGAAAAACAGAAAAAACAAATTGCTTCTAACATCCATGATCACCTCAGTCAATCTTTAGTGATTTCTAAAATGAAAATCAGCGATTTAAAGAAGGAACCTAGTTCAGGAATTACGAACGACGATTTAAAATTTATAGAAGACCATATTTCGGAAGCCTTAGAAAATAGCCGTAAAATTACCTCAGAGCTTTCTCCTCCTGTTTTGTATCAGCTTGGACTTATTGATGCCTTATACTGGCTGACAGATGATTTAGAAACCAAGCATAAAATTAAGTTTAAACTTAACACTAAAAACACAACTTTAAAACTCAGCGAAACAAAATCTATTATTCTTTACAGAAGCATACAAGAAGTGTTAACAAATGCAATAAAGTATGCACAAGCAAATTTAATAACAATAAACATAGGTACTAACAAAAAACAGATTAGCATTAAAGTTATTGATAATGGTTTAGGTTTTGACACTAATTTACTTTCAACCAACAATCATCATCACAAGGATACTAAGGGATCTGGCTTTGGATTGTTTGCAGTTCAAGAACGTTTAAAAAATATCAACGGAACTTTTACTATTGCTTCAGAAATTAACAAAGGAACTACTGTAGAAATCAAATTACCTATCACTGAATAATATACTACTACCAGTATTAGTACCTAAAGTTGAGGTGCACTGAGTACGTCTTAATTATATAAATATAAACCTTTGAGATATGGATAAAAAGGGGTATCTTGTGAGTATAAATATTGTTATTATATTCTATGTGAATACCTTAATTAAATAAGAAATTTACCTATATAAAAAGCAATAAACTTAAGTTATATTTGCTTATATAATTGTACTAAAATGGGAACTAGCTTACATAATTTATTAGTCGTAGAGGACAACCCTTTTATCGGTCAAAAAATAGTTGACGCCGTTAAAAAATTTAGCAGTATACAAACGGTATACAAATCTGAGACGATAGAAGAAGCTTTTGCTTTTTTAAAGAAAACCACATTAAAAAGAAAGTTTTTGTTTTCTCTACACATACCGAGCTTAAACAGGTTTGTTTAAAATATGGTGCGTATGCTTTTTTTGACAAAGCAACAGGCTTTGAAGAATTAATTAAAAGCCTTAGAAACGTTTAAAAAAAAACAACTAGCTATTTTTATTTTCTAATGCTCCAAATTTCAAATAAGGGAGCTCCTTTACTAGAAAAACCACTGTGGTTCCAATCACCATCTTTTAAACTATAATCAAAAGTCAAACTAGCTCCAACTCTAGAATTATCTTTAGAGAAGAACTCTATATTTTCTGTGTATTTACCGTCAATAGTTGTATAAGTTCCTCCTCCTGTACCCATGAATTTTTTAGTTTCTGTATTGTAGGCGATCCACTGAAAACGAGTTCCAGACAAAATTTTCATTGTTTTTCTAGGCTGATTGGTATCTCTAGATTGAATAACATCACCTGATTTTTTACCAGACATTAACCAGGCTCCAGCAAGAGCACCGGGCGCTCCATTGTCTATTCTTTTCCATCTCATAGGCATCCCTTCAATTTCCATTTCTGTATCTGAAAACCTTATAGCAAAGCTTAGCTGTTGACCAACACTTGCTGAATTGTCTGTATCAAACTCAACAGTTTCGGTTACAGTATTCCCATTCAATACCCACTTGCCTCCGTTTGTGCCCAAAAATTCACCTGTTTTTGCTTGGTACCAAGTGACCACCAGATATCTTTTAGAAAAAATAACAACTCCTTTAATGTGCTGACCTTCTTTTGTTGTAGTTTGAGTTTCCCATGCACCAAGTATACTTTGCGCATTTAACGGAACAAAACTCAAGAAGCAAAGTAGCACTACTATGTAATTTTTCATCTGACTAGATTTTAAATGTTGCTATTACGAGACTTTACTCGCCTTATTTATCTAAAATTTCTTTAATATTTGGTTTAAAGTAATTAGGCCCTTTTAATACTTTACCATCTTCTCTGTAAATGGGCTTTCCATCTTCTCCTAGCTTACTCATATTACTTCTTTGAATCTCGTTAAAAACGTCTTCTATTTTATCTTGCATTCCATGTTCTATAATGGTCCCACATAAAATGTACAACATATCGCCTAAGGCATCAGCAACCTCAACCAAATCGTTATTTTGGGCAGCCTCTAAATACTCTTCATTCTCTTCTTTCATTAAATTAAAACGCAACATATTACGATCTTCTCCAATATTTGCAGTGGGTGCATTTTTGATTCCTAATTTAAAGGCAGTATGAAAATCATGGACTGCAGCGATTCTTTTTTTCATGTTAAAAGGCTTGTTATTTTACAGATTGTTTGACTAATTAATTTGTATTTTTGCATAAAAATACGATTTTATGTTTAGTCAGGGTCAATTAATTTTTGCTGGTTTTTTTGTGGTTGCTTTTGTAATTGTGATGATTTGGAGCTATAGAAAGGATATTAAAAACCATAAAATCCACTACAAAAACACTGCTTTAAAAGTTGGTTTTTGGATGTTTGTAGCCATACTCCTTTTTAGCGCTATCCGCATCTACAGCAAAAGCTAATGACAAAAACAATCAGTTGTGTGATCATTGACCATCCCTGTTGCCTGCATAAAGGCATAGATAATGGTAGAGCCCACAAACTTAAAACCTCTTCTTTTTAAGTCTTTAGAAAGAGCATCAGAAATGGGTGTTGTTGCTGGAACTTCGCTGCGATCAGAAAAATGATTTACGATAGGTCTGTCTTGAACATAACTCCAAACATAGGTAGAAAACGAACCAAATTCTTTTTGAATTTCCATAAATAATTGGGCATTTACTACCGCAGCCTTTATTTTTAATCGGTTTCTAACGATACCCTCATTTAAGCGCAACTCCTCCATTTTATTAGCATCATAGGCTGCAATTTTACGATAGTCAAACTGATCAAAAGCAGCCCTAAAATTTTCTCTTTTTTTAAGGATCGTGATCCAGCTTAAACCTGCCTGAAAACTCTCTAAAACCAAAAACTCAAACAAGGTTTCATCATCGTAAACTGGCTTTCCCCACTCATTGTCATGATACGAAATATACAGCGGATCATTTGTAGACCAAAAACATCTTTTTTTCATTTAATAACTAATTTTAATGGGTTTGATAGCCTCTTGTCGTCCGTTGACAAACTGATGTTTGCCTGCACCGAAATAACCTGCTTCCTCTAACATAATCCGAATATCTTTTTGCCATTCTTTAACAGCGACTGTTACGTTTAACTCAATAGCATATACCGTGTTATTATGCAACGGATAATCACCATTGACAGGCACTCCATCTTGTGAATCCCACATGCCAATAGTGGTACCGGCACTGTGCCCGAAATTCCCTAAAGGATGTGAGTAAATTGACGGTTGTAATCCAACTGCTTTTGCTTTTTGTAACGAGGTTGCTAAGATTTGGTTTCCTGTTTTACCTGTTTGCATTTCTGAAGTTAAAATATCTTGTAGTTTGTTACCTTTAGAAAAAGCAGCAACTAAAAAATCTGGCACTTCTTTTTCTGCTTCCCCCAACACATAAGCATGCTGTTGACAATCGGTATTAAGCCCTAAGTAGCTAATTCCAAAATCGCAATGCAACAAATCTTGCGGCATAATAACTTGCTCATTTTCGCCCTTGCTAAAAGAGACAATATGCGATTGCAAAGGTTCTTTATTACGTTGAACATCTACTGTTGGATGAAACCAAGTCTCAAGGCCTAAGTCTGTAACTTTTTGACGCATCCACCAAACAACATCTTCTGTGGTTGTCTTACCGGGAGTAATAACTTTGGCTGAAAAAGCCTCATCAATAATTTCATGCGTAATTTTAACGAGCTTTTTATAAAGCTTCATCTCTTTTTCTGTACGCGTTTCTACCCATCCAATGGCTAGTTTCTCTGCAGAAACAAGCTTCTTTTGATTGGCCACAGACAAGCTAGCTTTAAATTCTTCAAAATCAGTTTTAACCAATCCGTCTGCCAGTGCAAAATACGTAGAACTGTTGATGCCTATCTTAGCTGGGTTTCGCTCTTCAATGATTCTATTTAAAGCAGCCCATTGGTTGGGTTCTTTTTCTTTATCCCATGCTGATTTAATATTATCTCCTACATTATACCTAGCAACAGCTAAGCGTTCTGATGTATTGGTTTGCGCATTTCTATAAAACACCAAAATGGTTCTTCTTCTTGCATTTAACCACTCCGAAGGCAACATGGTTTTTAACACAGGATCTTCATTGTACTCTCTAGAGATAACAACCCACATATCTATCCCAGAATCATCCATTAATTTTGGGAGCAGGTTTTCAAAACGATCCTTAATGAGATCATCTCTAAGCCTTGCTCGATCTCTTTCATTCAAAACTTCATAAGAAATTGTTTGCTCGGTAGTTTCTTGACAAGAAATTAGCAAAATAAAAAGAATGAAAACAGGTACTATTTTACGCATGGTTATTTTTTTTGATGGTGAAAATTAATGTTAAAACTCCAATAAACCTATGTTTTGTTAATTATTTTCACGATATTCACTTACTAAATAACTGATAATGAACTCGCTAAAAACCTATTTCTTTCTTGCAATAAGTAGTCTTTTAATTGCTAGCTGTGGATCTTATACGCAAAAGAAAAGCACCAATATTAAGGAAGAGCCAGTGGTCATTGCCAACGATAGCCTAGAGTATCAAATCATAATTATAGACCAGGGTTTTACCAATTATCTAAAATCTATTGCTAGACCTATGAATTTTTATTCACAGAACTTTTTAGAAAGTAAAAACAAATTCTATGTAATAGAATGGAACAATCGTGCTCGTAACCCCACAAGATACAATGCAAATATTTATGAGAATATAATAGACTATGAATCTAATATCAATTACGGTTTAGAAGTAAATTACAAGCTCTATTGGTATTTTAAATTTGCAGAGCAAAAATACCGGATGAAATTAAATTAATTTCTGATAGCTTATAAAGCTGTAATCGTGTGGGTTTTTTTCATCTGCCATACAATCTTCTCTTGCCACTACACGCCACTCAGTAAGGTCAATTTCTGGAAAATAAGCATCTGCCTCAAAACTTTCATGAACTCTGGTAATGTCTAGTTGATCAACCAAATCAGACGCCATGGCTTCTTTGTAAATTTGCGCACCTCCGATGATAAAAATATGACTATCTGCTTTTGCAAACTCTAAAGCTTCTTGCAGGCTATGAACCACTTTACATCCATCAGCTGTGTAGTCTTTATTTCTGGTAATGATTACAGTGGTTCTATTAGGCAAAGGCTTGCCGATAGACTCAAAAGTATTTCTTCCCATTAGGATATGATGCCCAGAGGTTACTTTTTTAAATCGCTGTAAATCAGCTGGCAAATGCCAAATTAAATCGTTATCCTTGCCTAAGGCATTGTTATCTGCGATGGCAGCTATAATGATAGTTTTACTCATACTGTCTTGTTAAATCAATAGTAATTAAAGGCTCAAAAGTAACCGGAACAATATATTTAATCGCAACGGGTTGAGAATTTTTTTGAGCTGGAGTCATTCTTTTAATCTCTTTAATAGCTCTAACCGCTGCTGCTTTTACCGCTTTGGTTTCTCCCTTAACTCTTAAAATTTCTATGCTTCCGTCTTTTTTTATTAAAAACTCTACATGCACTTTTCTCAGAACGTCATTACTTCTAACAATATCAACATTTCTTATTACCTGGTAAAATAAGTTTTTCTTGAAGTTCTCTTTACTAGATAAAGAATCGACTAGTTTTAATTTTGGAAGCAAAGGAGCAACATCAACTTCTGAGAGTGTGTATACTTTTGTTGCATCGCTTTCTTGTCCAAAAACAGTACACATCCCAAAAAACAACAAAAAAAACAATACTTTCATAGCAAAATATTATACGGCTACTTTTCCTTTGATATGAGGATGCGGATCATAGTTAACCAATTCAAAGTCTTCAAATTTAAAATCAAAAATACTGGTCACTTCTGGATTGATTTTCATCGTCGGTAATGGGCGTAGATCTCTAGACAATTGCAATTCTAATTGCTCTATATGATTGTTATAAATATGAGCATCACCAAAAGTATGAATAAAATCTCCAGCCTGACAACCACAAACCTGAGCGATCATCATGGTAAATAATGCATAGCTAGCAATATTAAAAGGCACACCTAAAAAAATGTCTGCACTGCGTTGGTACAACTGACAAGATAGTTTTCCATCGGCTACATAAAATTGAAAAAATGCATGACATGGAGGTAAAGCTGCTTTGCCATTGGCTACGTTTTCTGAAAACGAAACACTGGTATCTGGCAAGACACTGGGGTTCCATGCAGACACAAGCATTCTCCTACTATTTGGGTTGTTTTTTAAAGTGGCAATTACCTCTTCTAGCTGATCAATATCATCAGAGTTCCAGTTGCGCCATTGATGCCCGTAAACAGGTCCTAAATCACCATTCTCATCAGCCCAATCGTTCCAGATACGAACCCCGTTTTCTTGTAAATATTTAATATTCGTATCTCCTTTTATAAACCACAACAGTTCATAAACAATCGATTTAAGATGTAATTTTTTTGTGGTAACCATCGGAAAACCTTTGCTTAAATCAAAGCGCATTTGATGTCCAAAAACACTTTTGGTCCCTGTACCCGTTCTATCTCCTTTTTCATTTCCGTTCTCTAGAACATGGCTTACTAAATCTAAATACTGCTTCATCGTTGGTTTCTATGTTTGATCTGGACTTCTTACTGTGCTTTTTATAAAATAAAAGCTACATGTTGTAAAAATATAAAAAGCTTCAATGATTTACATTGAAGCTTTAGAATATTCTATTAAAAGTTATTAACGATTTTTAATAAAAACGCTTTTACTTTTTAAGGTAATTTTATCCGATAATCATCCCTGCGATTGCTGCAGACATTAAAGAAGCGATGGTTCCTCCGATTAGCGCTTTCATTCCAAATTCAGAAAGTGTTTTTCGTTGTCCAGGAGCAATAGATCCTATTCCGCCTATCTGAATTCCGATAGAGGCAAAATTAGCAAACCCACATAGCATATAGGTAGCCATGATAATCGATTTATTATAATTTAGGTGAATGATATTGGTCATGTCTTTTAGTTCGGCCAATTGAATATAGCCCACAAACTCACTTGCTGCCAACTTGATTCCTAGCAATTGCCCCATCATAGTCATGTCTTCACTTGCTACCCCTATCAACCACATCAATGGCGCAAAAAGATAACCTAGTATAAACTCTAAAGACAAACTAGAATAAGCCGTATTTGCAGCCAACCATTCATTTAAGCTGGTGATGTCTCCAACCCAACCTAAAATTCCGTTAAGCATGGCTATAAAAGCCACAAAAACCAATAACATAGCCCCGACGTTTACAGCCAATCTCAAACCTTCAGTTGTCCCATTTGCTATAGCGTCTAATACATTTGATCCAATCTTTTCTGAAGAGACATGGACATCACTATTTACTTTTTCTGTTTGTGGATATAAAATTTTAGAAACTACAATAGCACCAGGTGCTGCCATCACAGAAGCTGCTAATAAATGCTTTGCAAACTGCAATCTTAGCACAGGGTCATCGCCTCCCAAAAAGCCTATATAAGCCGCCAAAACAGCTCCAGCTACAGTAGCCATACCACCGATCATCACCAAAAGCATTTCAGACTTATTCATCTTTTCTAAATATGCCTTAATTAATAAAGGCGCTTCTGTTTGTCCTAAAAACACATTTCCGGCAACAGACAAACTTTCTGCTCCAGATATCTTTAAAAACTTAGTCATTATCATTGCCATCAATGAGACAACTTTTTGGATAATTCCTAAATAAAACAACAAAGAAGTTAAGGCTGAAAAGAAAATAATGGTTGGCAATACCTGAAAAGCAAAGATAAATCCAAACTTATCCATATCCATAACCAAGCCTTCAAATAAAAACTTACTCCCTGCTCGGGTAAAGTCTAAGACACTGACAAATAGACCTCCTATCCATTCAAAAATTCGTTGTACAAAGGGTATTTTTAAGACTCCTATTGCAATTAATAATTGCAATGAAAGCCCAATCCCAACGGTTTTCCAATCAATTCCTTTTTTATTGCTTGAAAACAAAAAAGCAATAAACAATAAAGAAACCATTCCTAAGAGTCCTCTCCATAAATTTGAAAAAGAAAACCCTTGACTTGGTATAATTTGTTTGGTTGATTGCTCTTGAACACTAGCATTTTTTTCTGTTGTTTCAGCCGCAAAAGACAGTGATTCATTAGTCAGCTTTTCTACAGAATTTGATTCCGAAACTAAAATCGTATACGCAAAATTGTTGCTTTTAGTGCTTTTAATTGTCGTTGCTTGAGCAAACAAGGTACTTAAACAAAACACTAAGATTAGATATTTTTTCATAAAACGGGATATTGATTTAAGAGCGCTTGTTAATTTCGTCTCTTATTTTTGCAGCTAATTCGTAATCTTCATTTGCAATTGCATCGTCTAATTCTTGATGTAATTCTTTTAGACTCTTCTCTACAAAAGGTTCTTCTGATGACTCGTTTAGTATTTCTGACATCAAATCATCAGAATCAAACTCAGGCCCTTCTATTGATAAATCTTCTTCTATCTTAAGATAAATTCCTGCCTTTTCTAAAATTGATTCATAGGTGTAAATCGGAGCATCAAAACGCACAGCTAAAGCAATAGCGTCTGATGTTCGGGTATCGATCACTTCTTGTTTGCCATCACGCTCAGAAATCAAGCTAGAAAAAAAGACACCATCTACCAATTTATGGATGATTACTTTAGTTACTTTAATTTGGTAACGATCTGCAAAAGTTTTAAACAAATCATGTGTTAGTGGTCTAGGAGGTCTAATTTCTTTTTCTAAGGCAATCGCAATTGACTGCGCTTCAAAAGCACCTATAATTATAGGTAAAGTTCTTTTGCCTTTAATTTCATTCAACACCAATGCATAAGCACCTGTTTGAGTTTGGCTGTAAGAGATTCCTTTGATGGTTAATTGTATCAAATTCATTGTGTATCAATCGTCATAAAAAATAAAAAGGCTGTTTATATTTTAGCTTTTACCAAAAGACAAACAGCCCTTTTCTGGGCACAATTTACTAAAAAAACACTTGCTTTTTAGTTTCTCTTAAAAGAAAATAAAAAAGAAAATCTGTTTTAGCGATTGAAATTCGTTTACGCAGTAAACCTTATGATTGTTTAAAAACTTTTAATTTTTCTATCAAGGCTGGTACTACTTCAAATGCATCACCTACAATTCCATAATCTGCTGCCTTAAAGAAAGGAGCTTCTGGATCGGTATTAATAACCACTTTAACCTTTGATGCGTTGATTCCTGCCAAATGCTGAATAGCACCCGAGATTCCAATAGCAATATACAAGTTAGACGCAACCGGTTTTCCGGTTTGCCCTACGTGCTCACTATGAGGTCTCCATCCTAAATCAGATACGGGTTTAGAACATGCAGTTGCAGCTCCTAAAACATCAGCCAATTCTTCTATCATTCCCCAGTTTTCTGGACCTTTTAATCCACGACCTGCAGAAACAACGATATCTGCATCAGCAATACTCACTTTTCCTTTTGCTCTATCTACGCTTACAGACTTCACTCCAAAATCAGCATCAGAAAGAGCTGGCTCAAAAGCTTCTGTAGTTCCACTCACTGGATTTTCATGAACCCCAAATGAATTCTTAGAAACTCCAACAATTTTATTATCTGTTGCAATTACTGTATTGTTAAACGCTTTGCTTGAAAAAGATTTTCTTTTTACTGTAAATGGGCTAGTGCTACTTGGTAATGCTACAGCATTAGATGCATAACCTGCTTCCATTTTTACTGCAAGCATTGGTGCTAAATACAAACCATCAATACTAGAGTCTATAATAACAACATTTGACGATTCTTTTTGAGCAACCTGATTAATTACAGACGCATAGGCTTTCCCATTAAAGTTTGCTAATGAATCATTACTAACAGTAATTACTTTTTCTGCTCCATAAGCATATAAGTCTTGAGGGCTTTCTGCATTGATGCTAAGCACAACCATAGAACTCCCTAATTGCTCTGCTACTTTTTTTCCGTATGAAACGACTTCAAAAGCAGACTTTTTATATTTTCCTTCCGATGTATCGGCAAAAACTAAAACTGACATATTTTATTAAGATTTTTTTCCAAACAATTAAATTTTGGGTTTGTTAGTGTCTTTATTCTGATAAGCCTTAAATAACTTTGGCTTCATTGTGTAACAAGCTAATTAACTCATCAATTTGATCTGCAGCGACTAACTTAACCGCTCCCTTAGCAGCTGGCTTTTCAAAAGAAGCAGCACTTGTTGCAGCGGCAGCAGAAATACCTGCTACAACAGCTAAAGGTTTCTTTCTAGCCATCATAATCCCTCTCATATTTGGGATGCGCAAATCTTTTTCTTCTACCAATCCTTTTTGACCGGCTACCACTAATGGCAATGAAGTGCTTAATTTTTCGCTTCCACCATCAATTTCTCTGGTTAAAGAAACAGCTGTGCCATCAATTTCCATTCCTACACAACCGTTTACAAAATTATAATCCGTTAAACTTGCCAACATTCCTGGCACCATACCACCATTATAATCAATAGATTCTCTACCTGCTAAGACCAAATCATATGCCCCTTCTTTAACAACCGCAGCTAATTCTTTAGCAACTGCTAATCCATCAGTTGCCTCAACATCAACTCTAATGGCATCATCAGCACCAATAGCAAGCGCTTTTCTAAGTGTAGGCTCAGTGCTTGCATTTCCTACATTCACTACAGTAACTGTAGCACCTTGTTTTTCTTTAAACCACATGGCTCTTGTCAAACAAAATTCATCGTAAGGATTAATAACAAACTGAACTCCATTGGTATCAAACTTTGTATCGTTATCTGCAAAGTTGATTTTTGAAGTGGTATCAGGTACGTGGCTAATACAAACTAATATTTTCATATACTTCTATTTTTATTCTATTTGTAATTTTCTTGGCTACGAATTTATGACTTTTTTTTCTATATTACTATGCGTGCATAGTAAATTTTTAATTCACAAAAACAAAAAAAGCCACAAAAGCAAATCTTTCTAATCTACAAAGCAATTTTTTTCTTTTAAATTTTCATATTTTTGCCTTTCAATATCTTTAAGAAGTAAAATACAGAATGAAAACAGTTCAGTTTAGAGAAGCTATTTGCGAAGCGATGAGCGAGGAAATGCGTACCGACGAAAGCATTTATTTAATTGGTGAAGAAGTTGCAGAGTATAATGGAGCCTACAAGGCTTCTAAAGGAATGCTAGATGAGTTTGGTGCAAAACGTGTTATTGATGCTCCGATTGCCGAATTAGGCTTTGGAGGGATTGCCGTTGGATCTGCCATGAATGGCAATAGACCAATTGTAGAATATATGACCTTTAACTTTGCATTGGTAGGAATCGATCAGATTATCAACAATGCAGCAAAAATAAGACAAATGTCGGGTGGTCAATTTAATTGCCCAATCGTATTTCGTGGTCCTACAGCTTCTGCTGGCCAGTTAGCCGCAACCCACTCTCAAGCATTTGAAAACTGGTTTGCAAATTGTCCTGGTTTAAAAGTAGTGGTACCATCAAATCCTTATGATGCAAAAGGCTTATTAAAAGCAGCTATACGCGATAATGATCCTGTTATTTTTATGGAATCAGAGCAAATGTATGGTGATAAAATGGAGATTCCAGAAGGCGAGTATATTATTCCTATTGGAGTCGCTGATATTAAAAGAGCTGGAACCGACGTAACAATAGTTTCATTTGGTAAAATCATAAAGGAAGCCTATATTGCGGCAGATGAGTTGGCTAAGGAAAACATTTCAGTAGAAATTATTGATTTGAGAACCGTAAGACCAATGGATGAAAATGCAATTATTGAATCAGTCAAAAAAACCAATCGCTTGGTTATTTTAGAAGAAGCATGGCCTTTTGGAAGTGTTAGTTCTGAAATTACGTATAGAGTTCAAGACTTAGCATTTGATTACTTGGATGCACCAATAAAAAGAATTACGACTGCAGATACCCCTGCCCCATATTCTCCGGTGTTATTAGAAGAGTGGTTACCAAATTCATCTGATGTTATAAAAGCTGTTAAAGAAGTATTGTATCTGTAATATGAAAACAAAATAAAACAAAAATCCTTTTTTATAGTTAATGTAATTATAGAAAAGGATTTTTTTATGCTATGAAATTTAGTTTTTCTCTTATCTGTTTATTTTTAAGTTGTGCTAGTTTTGCTCAGCTTAAATTGTCAGGTGTGGTAGTTGACCAAAATAATCAACCCTTACCCTTTGTAAATGTATATATAGAAAACACCACAGAAGGTGATGTGACCAATGAAAACGGTCTATTTTCATTTATCACCACAAAAAAAAGAGGAAACTTAGAGATTTCCTTTATGGGGTACACCGCTCAGTCAATTCGATTTACAGCAAAGAAGAATCAGTTTTCTATAATGCTTGTAGAAGAAAGCAATCAATTGGATGAAATTATTATTGTTTCAAAGCCCAAGAAAAGACTTCGAAAAAAAGAAAACCCCGCCTATCGTATTTTAAAAGAAGTTTGGAAGCGAAAAAAAACCAATGGTTTAAAATTATTTGACGCTTATCAATACACCACGCAAAAAACGACTGAAATTGGCCTAAACAATTTAGATACCTTATTTCTCAAAAAAGTATTTACAGATAAAACAGACAATACCATAACGCGTTTGCCTGTTGATAACAATGGAATTAACTTCTACATTCCATTGTTTATGAGTGAAGATGTTATTGAAGTTTACGGAAACAATATATTAAATAAAGAAAGAGAAGTCATCATCGCCGAAAAAAGCGAAGGCGTTAATAAGAACGGTTTTATATTTGACCGAATGGCAAATACCTTTAATGATATTGACATTTTTAACAACTCTATAGAACTCTTAAAAAAATCATTTGTTAGCCCAATATCTAGTGCTGGTTTTGACTCGTATGATTATGTGCTTCACGACAGCTTGGTTGTTGACGATAAAAAATTCTACTCTATTTATTTTTTTCCTAGAAGAAATGGCGATTTAGCCTTTGAAGGAAATATGGTTATTGCAGATAAGAATTTTTCGATTTCAAAAATTAAAATGAAGGTCAACAAAGAAATTAATTTAAACTTTGTGAGAGGCGTTTCTTTTGAAAAAGAATTTTTTGTCAAAGATGACAGCATCTACTTGCCAAAAAAAGACAAATACATGGGGGATTTTGTCTTTGTCGATAAAGACGATTCAAACAAAGGCTTGACCATCAAAAAGACCCTGTTGTATTCTGATTATGTGTTTGACAAAGCACTTGATAACAAATTTTACGATACTGAAGTTATTCGTTATAAGCCCAATCAGTTTGAGCAAGATCAGGCCTACTGGGATTCAATCAATACATCAACAGATAAAAAAAGCACCTACACCTTAATAGATGATGTAAAGAACAATAAAAAAATAAAACAAATTTCTGGCATCTTAAATACACTCTCAACAGGGTATATTAACCTTGTCCCTGGAATACAGTTAGGGCAGTATTGGAACACAGTTGTTGGTAATAGTGTAGAGGGAACAAAACTAAAACTAGGTTTTAGAACTTTTAAATCTGATGATGATCGATTTAGATTGAGTGGTTTTGTGGGGTACGGAATTAAAGACAAACGCTTTAAATTTGGTACAGAAGCAAAATATTTAATTTCATACAAACCAAGAATTGCGGTTGGAGCAGCTTATTTATATGATGTAGAGCAACTAGGTGCCAAACTATTAAATACCAATAGACTAAACGCCAATGTTTTTGACCCAAACGCCTTGTTTTCTAGAGGAGAAAATTACTTCTTGTCTTTTGTAAACAAAAGCGTTGTGAAGTTTGATATTGAAGCTAAGAAAAATTTACACGTTGGGTTTTCTATTGCCCACACAAAAATAAGCTCAGCAAGTCCTTCTGAGTTCTCCATAGATTATGTCAATGAGTTTGGAGGCATCTCTTCTAGAGTTACAGATGTGAGTACTGATTTGTATTTGGCTTACACTCCAGGAAGATTTGAATATGGTTTTGGTGTAGAGCAAAAAATGGGTAGAAACCTATACCCTTCTTTGGTAATCAATTATAAAAGAGGGTATAAAAATTTCCTAGACGGTGATTTTAACTACGATAAGATTCAGATAAAATACAGTCAACCAATTATACTTGGTAAGATTGGAATATTAGTAACCACTGCAGAAGTCGGAAAAACCTTTGGCACAGTTCCTATCGCTTTGTTAAGTCCTGTCCCTGCCAATCAAACTTACTGGCTTACAAAGAATACCTTTTCTTTGATGAATTATTATGATTATGTAACTGACAGTTATGTTTACGGAGATGCAGAACATCATTTTAATGGTTTTATTTTAAATAGAATCCCGTTAATAAATCGCTTAAAACTTCGAAGTATCATTTCTTTTAAAGGAGTCTACGGGACCATCTCTGATGAAAACATAGCTATCAACAGATCAAACATATCCTATGCAGCTCCAAGCAACAAATTATACTATGAATACGGCTTTGGATTTGAAAATATTGGCTACAAAGACATTCGTCCATTACGTGTAGATTTCCTTTGGAGAGGAGATCATACTAGCGTAAATGGCTTACCCTCACCTAAATTTGCAGTCCGCGTCGGAATAAAAGCAGGGTTTTAATTAAAAAATTACCTTGTTTTCTAGTAGAAAAACGTCAAAATATCACTACTTTTGTCCTCCGAAAAAAGAATCTAAAAAGACATAATTAATATGACGGCAAAAGAAAGAAAGACTTTTGATGTATTGATAGAGATACCAAAAGGAAGCAGAAATAAATACGAATACGATTTTGACTTACATAAAATCCGTTTCGACAGAATGCTTTTTTCTTCTATGATGTATCCAGCAGACTACGGTTTTATACCAGAAACCTTAGCTTTAGATGGAGATCCTTTAGATGTTTTAGTTTTAGGTACAGAACCAACATTCCCAATGTGTGTAATGGAAGTTAAACCTATTGGTGTTTTCCATATGGCTGATGAAAAAGGTCCGGATGAGAAAATTATTTGTGTACCAGTATCAGATCCTATTTGGAACGAGTTAAATGACTTGTCTGATATGAATCCTCACCAAGTAAAAGAAATCACTCACTTTTTTCAAGTTTACAAAGATTTAGAAAAGAAAAAAGTAGATGTTGGAGGTTGGGGAGATGCTAATGAAGCATACCAAATTGTAGACAAATGTATTGAGCGTTATATGCAAAGTGAACATAAAAAAAACGGCAATTTTACCATCTAAAAATTTGTTTTTTTAAAAAATATAATAAAAGCCTTACAATGAAAATTGTAAGGCTTTTTGTTTCTCGCTGATTTTGTTATATTTACAGATATTAACTACTAATCAAAACAATAAAATATGGAATCAATGATGATTTATATGCCATTAGTTATGGCAGCTTTGGGATTAATTTATATGGTCATAAAGAAATCTTGGGTATTAAAACAAGATGCGGGTGATGGAAAAATGAAGGAGATCGCAGATCATATCTACGAAGGTGCATTGGCATTCTTAAATGCAGAATACCGACTGCTCGCCATATTTGTAATAATAGTAAGTATAGCTTTGGCAACCGTATCATTTATTGTACCAACCACACATTGGTTAATCGTAATCGCTTTTATATTTGGAGCCCTCTTTTCTGCTTGGGCAGGAAACATGGGAATGAAAATTGCCACTAAGACCAATGTAAGAACTACGCAGGCTGCAAAAACTAGCTTGCCAAATGCTTTAAAAGTTTCTTTTGGAGGTGGTACCGTTATGGGTCTTGGTGTTGCAGGTTTAGCCGTTTTAGGTTTGACCGCATTTTTTATCATTTTCTTCCAGTTTTTTATGGAAGGAAGTTGGACATCAACAGCAGACATGACTATCGTTTTAGAAACCCTAGCAGGTTTTTCTTTAGGAGCAGAATCAATTGCTTTATTTGCTCGTGTTGGTGGAGGTATCTACACCAAGGCCGCAGATGTTGGAGCTGATTTAGTTGGTAAAGTAGAAGCTGGGATCCCAGAAGATGATCCTCGTAACCCTGCAACGATTGCAGATAATGTTGGAGACAATGTTGGAGATGTTGCCGGAATGGGTGCTGATTTATTTGGTTCTTATGTTGCAACCGTTTTGGCTGCAATGGTTTTAGGAAACTATGTTATTAAAGATATGGGGGGAAGTATTTCCGATGCATTTGGTGGCATAGGTCCTATCTTATTGCCTATGGCGATTGCTGGTGTAGGAATTATCATTTCTATTATCGGAACCATGTTGGTAAAAATAAAGAGCAACGATGCTAAAGAATCTCAAGTAATGGGTGCTTTAAACATCGGTAACTGGACATCCATTGTTTTGGTAGCCATCTCTTGTTACGCATTGGTAACTTGGATGTTGCCAGAAACAATGAAAATGGAGTTTTTTGGTGAAGGATTGCAAGACATCTCTTCTATGCGTGTCTTCTATGCAACCTTAGTTGGTTTGGTCGTTGGTGCTGTAATTTCATCGGTGACAGAATATTATACAGGACTTGGAAAAAGCCCTATTTTAAAAATTGTACAACAATCTAGTACAGGTGCAGGAACCAATATTATTGCTGGTTTAGCTACCGGGATGATTTCTACATTCCCTTCTGTGCTGCTATTTGCTGGTGCCATTTGGGCTTCGTATGCATTTGCAGGATTTTATGGAGTTGCATTAGCAGCTTCTGCGATGATGGCAACTACTGCTATGCAATTGGCTATCGACGCCTTTGGACCAATTTCTGACAACGCAGGAGGTATTGCAGAAATGAGTGAACAAGAACCTATCGTTAGAGAGCGTACAGATATTTTAGACTCTGTTGGTAATACAACAGCTGCAACAGGGAAAGGTTTTGCTATTGCATCTGCTGCATTAACCTCATTGGCTTTATTTGCTGCCTATGTAACCTTTACAGGAATTGACGGAATTAACATCTTTAAAGCACCTGTTTTAGCCATGCTATTTGTTGGAGGAATGGTGCCTGTAGTATTTTCTGCCTTGGCTATGAATGCCGTTGGAAAAGCAGCCATGGAAATGGTTCAAGAAGTACGTAGACAATTTAGAGACATTCCAGGAATTATGGAAGGTACCGGAAAACCAGAATACGACAAATGTGTTGCTATTTCTACAGAGGCTTCATTAAAACAAATGATGCTTCCTGGATTATTAACTATTGGGTTCCCATTAGCCATTGCATTTGTTCCGATGATTTTTGGAATGGATCCTTTGGCGATTGCAGAGATGTTAGGTGGTTATATGGCCGGAGTTACTGTTAGTGGTGTACTTTGGGCAATTTTCCAGAACAATGCTGGAGGTGCTTGGGACAATGCTAAGAAATCTTTTGAAGCAGGTGTAGAGATTAATGGCGAAATGACTTACAAAGGATCTGAGGCACATAAAGCTGCTGTTACCGGTGATACTGTAGGTGATCCTTTTAAGGATACTTCTGGCCCTTCTATGAATATTTTAATCAAGCTTACTTGTTTAATTGGATTGGTGATCGCTCCTATTTTAGGAGGACATACTTCTGATGAAAAAGCTGTTTTAGTCACACAAGAAGTGAACACAACAAACACAGTTGAATTTACAACAAACAAACAAGTTGATTATCAATTAGAGTATCAAGATGGTCTTACCATTGCTACAGTAACTATTACGAGTACTACAAATGGAGCAACCACAACCAGCACTCAAAAAATAAAAGGAACAAAAGCTGAGGTAAGTCAAAAGATTAATGAACTAATTGAAGATAATATTGGCAAAGAAGCTTCTCTAGAAAGAGAAAAAATATTAAAAGTGAACAAGATTTACTAATGATAGTTACTAAAAAAACACCTCAATGAGGTGTTTTTTTACTTTAAAATACGTTCAATTTTGCAAAAAAAAAGCTACTAAGTAATTAGTAGCTTTTTTTATTTTTATAAGAGACCTATACCAAAGGACCTCCATTCATTATTTCTTCATTTGCATAATCTTCATACTTAGCAAAGTTTTTTCTAAATGAATTTGCTAGCTCTGTAGCTTTTACATCATAAGCTGCTTTGTCTGCCCAAGTATCTTTTGGATTTAATACCTCATTAGGTACATTTTCACAATTAGTAGGCATTTCTAAGCCAAAAATTGGATGTTTTACAAATGTAGCATTGTCCATGTTTCCTTCTAATACCTCAGTAATCATAGCACGCGTGTATTTTAATTTCATTCGGCTTCCTGTACCGTAAGAACCACCAGTCCATCCAGTATTGATCAACCAAACATTAACACCCGCATCTTTCATTTTTTTACTCAACATCTCAGCATAACGCGTTGGATGCAAAGGCATAAAAGGCGCTCCAAAACAAGCAGAAAAACTTGGCGTTGGCTCGTTAATCCCTTCTTCTGTCCCGGCAACCTTTGCAGTATAACCAGAGATAAAGTGGTAAGCAGCTTGACCTGGAGTCAATTTAGATATTGGAGGTAACACACCAAAAGCATCTGCTGTTAAAAAGAAAATGTTTTTAGGGTTTTTACCAATAGAACCCGGTTGAATATTATCAATATGATAAATTGGGTAACTTACTCTTGTATTTTGTGTGATAGACGTATCTTCAAAATCAACAGAACCATCTTTTTTAAACACTACGTTCTCTAAGATTGCTCCTTTTTTAATTGCTTTAAAAATGTCTGGTTCTTTTTCTTCAGTTAGGTCAATTACTTTTGCATAACAACCTCCTTCAAAATTAAATACGGTATTGTCTTTTGTCCATCCGTGCTCATCATCACCAATTAATCTTCTTTCTGGATCTGCAGACAAGGTTGTTTTCCCTGTACCTGACAAACCAAAGAAGATTGCAGTATCATCATTTTTACCAACGTTTGCAGAACAGTGCATTGGCAATGTTTCTTTAAAAACAGGAAGCACAAAGTTTAATGCAGAGAAAATCCCTTTTTTAATTTCTCCTGTATATCCTGTTCCACCAATTAAAACAATTTTTTTAGAAAAGTTTAAAATGGCAAAATTTTGTTGACGTGTTCCATCAACTTCTGGATCTGCTTGAAAGTTTGTAGCAGCGATTAAGGTCCACTCTGCAGTAAAGTTTTCTAACTCTTCTTCTGTAGGTCTTAAAAACATGTTGTGAGCAAATAAATTACTCGATGGAATTTCTGTGATGACCTTAATGTTAGTTCTGTAATCTTTGTCTGCACAGACATAACTGTCTCTGACAAAAAGTTCTTTTTCAGAAAGATAGTCTGTTACTTTGTTGTATAGTTTGTCAAATTTATCAGCATCAAAAGGAATGTTGATGTCTCCCCACCAAACTTCATCTTTTGTTACATCGTCCATTACGATAAAACGATCCTTTGGAGAACGTCCTGTAAATTTTCCAGTATTAATTGCTAATGCTCCCGTGTTAGCCTCAACTCCTTGCCCTTTTTCAATTGTAATTGCATGCAATTCATCAGAACTTAAGTTGTAACGAACGGTCGCGTTTGATATTCCTAAATTTTCTAACGAAATCGATTTCGAATTAAGATTTACCATGTTTAATTTTTAAGTTATTTATTTAGTTGTGTTAAATAAGAAAGAACAAAAGTACAGATATTTTTGACAATCAATTAATCATTTCTGTTTTTTTATCACTTAGTTTTTTCACTGCTTTTCAAGAAAGTAAATGCCATTAAAGTCCAGCCTGCAATAAAGAGTAACCCTCCTAGCGGAGTTACAAACCAAATACTTTTAGCAGAAACACCTGCTAACTGGATTGCATAAATAGAACCTGAAAAAGCAAGAATCCCTAAAAAAAACAAATTGCTTATTTGCTTTCTTCTAGCCTCAGAAAATCCAGAATAGCTATTGACAAATAATAAAACGAGTACATGATAAAACTGGTATCGAACGGCAGTTTCAAAACTGCTTAAGCCATCAACTGTTAATATCTCTTTTAATGCGTGTGCTCCAAAGGCCCCTAATGCAATGGTTAGCACTCCTAGTATTGCTGTAATTGTTAAATTTTTATGCATTTTATCAAATTTTGTTAAATTTTAAACATTTTAATAATGGATTCTGTATCTTAGCTTTGCTGTTCTTCACAAAGTAAGAACTGCTGTAAAAATAACTATAATATTTAGGAATGCGGAACATACTTATTATCGGTGCAGGAAAATCAAGTGCATCGTTGATTCAATATTTATTAAACAAATCAAGTGCAGAAAAACTACAACTACATATAGGTGACATTCATTTAGAGCATGCAGACCAGATTGTTGCGGGACATGCCAATGCAAAAACCTTTCGCTTGGATATTTTTAACAGTGAAGAACGCAGTCTTGCTATTAAAAAGGCAGACCTCGTAATTTCTATGTTGCCTGCAAGTTTACATATAAATGTAGCCAAAGACTGTATTGAATTTGGTAAGCATATGGTAACCGCTTCTTATATTTCTGATGAAATGCAAGCCTTGGACAGCCAAGCCAAAGAAAAAAACTTGGTCTTTATGAATGAGATTGGCGTGGATCCAGGCATCGATCATATGAGTGCCATGCAAGCCATTGATAGCATTAGAGCGAAAGGTGGAAAACTAATGCTTTTTGAATCTTTTACTGGCGGATTGATTGCCCCAGAAAGTGATAACAACCTTTGGAACTATAAGTTTACATGGAACCCAAGGAATGTGGTATTGGCAGGACAAGGAGGCGCAGCAAAGTTTATCCAAGAAGGAACCTATAAATACATTCCGTACCATAAATTGTTTAGAAGAACAGAATTTTTAAACATTAACGGTAGCGGTAAATTTGAAGCCTACGCCAATAGAGATTCTTTAAAATACAGAAGTGTGTATGGGTTGGATGAGATCCCAACCATGTACAGAGGAACCATCCGTAAAGTTGGTTTTTCTAGAGCTTGGAATGTTTTTGTTCAGTTAGGGATGACAGATGACTCTTATACTATTGAAGAATCTGAACATATGAGTTACCGCGATTTTACCAATCTATTTTTAGCCTACTCACCTACCGATTCTGTAGAACTAAAATTGCGCTCCTACTTAAAAATTGATCAGGATGATATTATGTGGGACAAATTGGTCGAGCTAGATCTGTTTAGCACTCAAAAAACCATTGGTCTAAAAAATGCCACACCTGCAAAAATGCTTCAAAAAATCCTTTCGGATTCATGGACCTTACAAGCCACAGACAAAGACATGATTATTATGCATCATAAATTTGGCTATGAGTTAAACGGAGTAAAAAAACAATTAGAAAGCAGCCTAGTTGTAAAAGGAGAAAATCAAACTTTTACTGCCATGGCTAAGACTGTTGGGCTACCCGTAGCGATTGCAGCTTTAAAAATATTAAACAAAGAAATTACCACTAGTGGTGTTCAGCTTCCGATTAATAAAGAAGTCTATGAACCAATTTTAAACGAACTCGAGCAGTTTGATATCCGATTTATTGAAAAAGAAGTGCCTTATCTGGGCTATAACCCAGAACATGTGATAGGCTAAAAAAATAGTATCGATTATTTGGGGGAATAATTCATGCTTGGTGCGGTTTTGCTAAAACCGCACCTTTTTTATGCACTCTATTTAAAAACCAAGCCCTACATTTTAAGATAAAAGTCTTTGGTTAGCTCAATATAGTCTTCTGTATAGTTGTGGCGCTCTTTTTCTATGACTAGCTCCTGCTCTACTAGCTCTGTGGCTGTAAAAGAGAAACTCATTAAGCTTCTTTTAACCTCTGAAGTATAATTCCCTTTTACACGACACACCTTGTTTAAATGCAATTGATAAATCAGTGCCAATTGAGTAAACTGCGCTTCTTCTGCTGCCGGAATGACCACGGAAAAAATACCATCTGCACTAAGTAGTTGTGCAGCCCCTTTTAACAACTGATCAAAGGATAAGGCTGAGGTAAATCTGGCTTGATTTCTAGCCGAATTGTCTGTTTCATAGTCTGCTGTGTAAAAAGGTGGGTTTGATACGATTAAATCGTAGCTTTCTTCCTCTTCTGCCAACTCTTCAGAAAATTCTGTAAAATTAGCATGGTAGCAAAACAATCGATCAGCCCAATCAGACTGTTCAAAATTTTCTACCGCCTCTTCGTAGGCCTCCTCTTCTAGTTCTACTGCATCAATGGTCATTGCATCTGAGCGTTGCGCCAGCATTAGAGCAATGACACCCGTACCTGTACCAATATCTAAAATAGTATCAGGATAGGCATCCAAAGAAACCCAAGAACCAAGCAATACTGCATCGGTACCAATTTTCATTGCCGTCTTATCTTGGCGGATGTTAAACTCCTTGAATCTAAAAAGGGTTGATGAGCTCATAAATATAAGAGGAATAAATTGTTTTTATTGACCGATTTAGCGACCTATTATTTGATTATTTATCAATCAATCTTAAGGGCAAAATTAAGAAAATAAAACATAGGCGTAAACCTCTACTCTTTTGGTAGTGGAAATACGCCTCTAGCAATTGCTTTTACATCGTGTTTCTAATCGTTATTCGCTGGCTTGTAGATTGCTCCTGTGGCAAAATCAACGATTAATCCCGGGGCAAAAAGTAAAATATCCGCAATTAAAGCAACAACTCTAACCTGTCTTTGCTGTTCTCCTGGTGCTGGTTTCCTTTTTTGACTAGGGGTTACCTTGCCGCCAAGTATGGTTGCACAACTAGACAACATGATTGCAATAAAACCAACTGCGATTACTCTTTTCATTTTTTTCATTTGCTTATATTTAATGTGTGCTTATATTTTTTTTACTGCTGTTTTAGACAGCCGATCATGGATTCCGTTTGAACTGATAAAGTACGACAAAAAATCAATAGGGATTAATCTTGCCAAGGTTCTAATAAGTACGCTACTCAAACTCGGCTTTTCTTGAGTTTTTGCATCAATGACTTTGGTTTTGGTAATCATCTTTCCGATGGTTTGCCCAAAAGCAAACTCAAATATTAAATAGTATAGATAATACAACAGAATCATAAAATACTTTAAAATCTCCCTGCTCACGTAGTCTTTTAGCCCAAGAGAAAATAGTACCACAATAAGGTAGAAAACTAGTGAATCTATTAAGAAGTTATAAAATCTGATACGTTTTTTCATAGGGCCTTGGTGTGCTTAAGCCCTTAAATTAACGAATAAATACTGAATAAGATGCCTTTGAAGGTTTGATTTTATTTTTCTGTAAATTTTAGGAATGTTTTTATATTTCCGTTGTCAGCTTCTTTTATTTAATTTGGCTCTAAGTTGTGCTATTGTCATACTGAGTACTGTCCAAATTGGATTTATCTATTCAAATAAATCTGATATTCGAAGGATAAGTAGTAAGGATTAGCTGCGCTGATCCCTCAAAACTGCGTTTTGAAAATAAAACACCCAAACTTATAAATTCAAGTAAACTTAAGTTCGTATTCAAAGAGTAAGTAGCGGGATTAGCTGCGCTGATCCCTCAAAACTGCGTTTTGAAAACAAAACACCCAAACTTATAAATTCAAGTAAACTTAAGTTCGTATTCAAAGAGTAAGTAGTGGGATTAGCTGCACTGATCCCTCAAAACTACGTTTTGAAAATAAAATACCCAAACTTATAAATTCAAGTAAACACAACCTGATATTCGAAGGATAAATAATAGGGATTAGCTGCGCTGATCCCTCAAAACTACGTCTTGAAAATAAAACACCCAAACTTATAAATTCAAGTAAACTTAAGTTCGTATTCAA
This sequence comes from Polaribacter pacificus, assembly GCF_038024035.1. Taxonomy (NCBI): domain Bacteria; kingdom Pseudomonadati; phylum Bacteroidota; class Flavobacteriia; order Flavobacteriales; family Flavobacteriaceae; genus Polaribacter; species Polaribacter pacificus. Next base: position 2,295,347 of record NZ_CP150664.1, on the reverse strand, counting down.
AGAGTAAGTAGTGGGATTAGCTGCGCTGATCCCTCAAAACTACGTTTTGAAAATAAAACACCCAAACTTATAAATTCAAGTAAACTTGATTTAACGTTTGGGTGTTTTATTTATTCGCAGAGAGGAAGGAACTAACACAATTCCCATAAACCCTGTATTTATCTATGTTTCCAAATATATGAATTTTTACTGACACCTAATTAGTCCCTTAAAATTTAATCTCTAATATACTTATTTACTATATCTAATTGAATTCCAGAGTATTCAGAAAATTCATCTACAGTTATAAATTGATGAGGTTCTTTATCCAAAAAACTTTTTATATCATTTAAAAGCTTTCGCCCATAACGTTCACTGCGCCCTGTAATACGCTGAATGTCCTTTGGGTATATGCAAGCTCTTTTTTGATTCATAATACACTATCTATGCTTTATCCATACTTAAGCCATATTCTATAATTATATGATGATGGTAATAATGCGTTGTTAAAATGTTGACAACACGTTAGTGTTATCAATATTTTAATGACGTTTATGGTGTTATCGGAAAGAACATCCAAAAACGGAATTTGATTTTTTATTGGCTGCCATAAAGTTACGTGATTTGAAATATTAATCATAAAAAAAAGTAAAAATTATGGCAAAACAAACAGGTATTATCAAATTAAAAGGAACTATCGGAGGTATTTCTTTTTACAAAACAAGTGATGGACATTTAGCTCGTGAAAAAGGTGGAGTGGACAAAAACAGAATTCAAAATGATCCTGCGTTTCAAAGAACGCGTGAAAATGGTTCTGAATTTGGAAGAGCAGGAAAAGGTGGAAAAGTATTACGAAATGCAATTCGTGTGCTTTTGCAGAATGCAAAAGACAAGCGTGTTGTAAGCAGATTAACAAAAGACCTTGTTGCTATTGTTAAAACAGACACCACTAATGAAAGAGGATTAAGAACCATCCAAGATGGGGATTTAAGCCTATTAGAAAGATTTGAATTCAATTTGAATGGTAAATTAGGAGCAACTTTATTTGCTGTATTTACAAATGCTTTCGACAGAGTTACTGGTGATGCAACTTTAAATATTGCTGCTTTTTCTCCAACTTTAAGAATTGCGGCTCCTGCAGGAACAACTCATTTTAAAGTTGTAATGGGTGCAGCAGAATTAGATTTTGCAAATGAAACCTCAACATTTGAAAATGATGAAACTGCAATTTTGCCTTATGCTGCAGCTGATACTGCTCCAATTGCTTTAACATCTACTATAACTGCAAATTCAACATTGCCAATTGTACAAGTTTTAGGAATTGAGTTTTATCAAGAGGTAAATGGACAAATGTATGCACTTAAAAACGGTGCTTACAATGCTTTAGCAGTTGTCACTATTGATACTCCTTAATTATGGAATTAGTGCTTCAAAGAGCGTATTTTAAAGAGGGTACTAATGGTACTCTCTTTCGCTCTGGTTTATTTCTTTGTCATACAATTGAGTTACCCTGGAAAAATAATAAGAGAAATATTTCTTGTATTCCAGAAGGAGAATATCAAATTGAGCCTCGTTTTTCTAAACGATTTAAACATCATTTAATTTTAAAAGCAGTAAAAGACAGAAGTTATATTTTATTTCATCCTGCAAATGATGCTTTAAAAGATTTAGAAGGCTGTATTGCTCCGGTTACTTATTTAAGTGGCATAGGAAAGGGTATTTATTCAAAAAATGCTATGCAAAAGCTACTGTCTCTGGTTTATCAAGCTAAAGACAGAAAGGAAATTATTTTATTAACTATTAAATCACAAAATTATGAACATAGTAGAACGTTATAAAAAACCAACACCAAGGTTTTTTAAAATTTTACGAAATATTGGTATTGCTTTAGCAACAGCTGGAGGTGCAATTATTGCAGCTCCAATTGCAATTCCATCATTGATTGTAACAATTGCCACTTATATGACGGTTGTTGGAACTGTAGCAACTGCAGTAAGTCAAGCAGTTGTTAAAGATGAAGATATTTCTGAAATTAAAGTAAATCCCTCAAAATAATGGACGGCAATACTAAATCTGCGATTATTGGCGGTACTTGTTTTTCATCAATATTACATATTGGTGTTGAAGATATAGCTACAACCATTATTTTAGCAGTTATTGGTGCTGTTGTAAGTTTTTTGGTTTCATTATTTCTTCGTAGAGTTACTAAAAAAAATAAATCTTAATTTTTTCACAAGATTAAAAAAGGGAAAAGTTTTATCAATTTTAAATGCTTTTTCCTTTTTTTTTTAGATTTATCGAATCTAAAAAATCATTGTGCCTTTTATTTTCTGCGAATACTATTTCTTTAAAATTAAGTAATGAATGTTGACTAACATAAAATTTATTTTGATTTAAAAGTTTTTCTTCTTCGATTAATGATTTCTCCAATGATGTCTTTTTCCAAATTAATTCATAATATAAATTAACTCTATTATCAATTTCAGGAATTTTTTCTGGAATAAAAGCAGGGAAATACTCATTTTCGATAGCTACTATTTCACAAAGAAGATTTACAATTGAAAACATCCTATTACATTCATTAATAGAATAATAATTTTCATTCCCTAAACTATGACTAATATAATGTCTATTTAAATTGGAAGATTCAAAGTCAAAATTGTCAGTATTTGAATAAAACCAATTTTTAAGACAGTTTTTTAAAGAATTATTGTAAATGTTTCTCCATTCGGGTTTAAAATGGTTTTCCGTGTTACAAAAATTATCAATCAATTTTATTAAAGAGGGCTTTCTAAAACCATTATTAATGTTCCAATCATAGTATGACAACAATATACCTTCTATGGCTGGTGTTAAACAATTAATTGCTGATAATAAATCTTTTTTATAATAGTGAAAAGTAGCTTTATCAACTATGTGAGAAAACTTGTTTAGATGAGGTAAAGTAATGAATCTATAAACAACAAAAGCTCTTGAATACGGATTGAATATGATAGGAGTTAATAAATGATTTATTTTATCATTACAAATGTTTTTGGTGTATTTATTAGACTCAATTTCTTTACAAAGTATTTTTATTCTTTCAAAATCTCCTCCAATAATCTCTCCATTAATAAACCAACCATACTTGGATAAAATTTCACTAACATATTTATATTTCTTCAAAAATTCATCCATTACACAAAGCTAATTGTTTTTTTGCTTAACGAAATGAGACAAACAAAGAATTTTGATAAAGAAACTAAATGAATTTAGCAGAATTTTTGTGCAGGAGAATGAGATAAGGAAAAAATATCAACGAATATTATCGTTTTTAAAGATTGATAAACAGAGGTGGGTTTGAGCGTGGAGTTTATCAATCTTTAAAAATGTTAGCCCAATGGCGATTGAATGGAAAATTATTAAAGACGAAGTACGTAGTGCGCTGGCAGAAGCGAAAATAAGTGTGTATTTTTTTATTTGTTCTGTACTATTTTTCTGATTGTTTTTGTAAAAAGTGAATGCCTCGAAAAATGTGTTTATTGACCCTAAATTTCTATGTTTACTAAATTGTGTTTAATATTGGATTAGCATTTGCTTTTGTGAAAATAATATTATCTCATTTTCTTACAAATAAAAAAATATACTCTTATTGGCTTTTTCTTGATTTTATAGGTGCTTTAGAATTATTCTTATTATTTCTAATTTTCAATGATTTATAACTCTAATCTATTGAAACTAAAAAAGCACTTATAAAAACAATGCAACAATTACGAAATGTTATTTAAATATCTAAATGTTATTAATTACTAACTATGTGAGCGTTGGAAGAGCGGCTATTTTACATAATGGCGTTATAGTGCCTGGAGTTTTTACGGAAAAGCATTATAACAGCCCATTATGTAAAGATAGCTTTGGGGAGTTTTGTGTTTTATGAAATAATAAAAACGTGTTGCTTTTTAGAGTTGAGTAATGAGTATGCGAATGAAACAAGCTCTAAAATGCAACTTCCTATAGAGTTTTAAAACGCTAAACTTGCGTTGGCGCGCGGAACAAACCAAAAGACAGAAGTTTTTTGCTTTTGCAACAAACTGGATTTTGGTTTGTGGGGATTTTAACTATTATCAAGTAATTTATGGTGCAGTTTTATATTCTCAATTTCATAAACTTTTGTATTAATACATTCCAATTTATCAGGATTGAAAATTGCTAAATTATAACCTTCAGCAAATAATGAACTCTGATATTCTACACCATCAAAACCTAATGATTTTATGTATTCACAGATATATTGAGTAGGAATATAGTCTAATGTTTTATCCTTTTTTCTTATCGGAAGAGACAACTCTTTTTGTAGAGTATAAATAAAAGGTAAATATTCTATATCTTCTCTTTCAGACCAATAAATGGGATCTGTTTCAATATTTCTAAAACTAATAATTTTTAATTCTTCTTTTACCACAAACTCACCAATTGTAACATAATCAAAGATTGTACTTCTTGTTTCGTATAAAGCAGTTTTTAAAGAATTTGCTATATATAAATATGATATCCCTTTAGGATTTGCTCTACCACCAGTTGCTAATTCATTGGGTGGATTACCCATTTGTTTTACAGTAAAATCTGTTTTATCTGATATACGACATCTGTAAAAAGTTTCATCAATATTAATATCTTTAATTAAGCTAATCTGTATAATAGATTTAAAAGTTCAAAGAATTACTTGCAAAATAACAATTTGAAAATTTTTATTTTCGTTTTAAAATCATTCCAAATATTATGAACTTTTATTTCTACTTTTATGATATTTGATGTATTTTGTATTAAATTAATTTTTAAACTTTACTAAACCATTGATAAAAATAGACTGAAATATGAGTTTACAAAATACAAAAGCATTAATCTATTAATAATAAATTTCTAATAATTATGACAAAAGTTACAAGTTTTATTGGAGAGCACACAGTAGAATTGACAATTGTGCCAATTTTAAAAAAAATTCTTCAGAAAGAATTTGAATTTATTGTACCAATATTTCCTTGGATGACAAGAGAGGGAGGAAATATATCGAAATTAATACACAAAAATGATGAGTTTAAGATTATTGGTTTATATCCAAGACGACCAAAGCTTTCGATCAAAAAAAATAGCAACATTTTTATTAAAATTAGTCCACAAATAATTCTTGGCGCAAGAAGTGGACAAGTCCAAGGAATACCCATCATTGGGGGTCTACCATTGGTTAAAAATTTTTGGGAATTAAGTAAAGACCCTAGATGTTTATGGCTAACTCTTGATTTTGAAAATGATGAACAATTAGAATATGAAATCGAGTTAGAAAATTTTTCTAAACTAGAAAAAACATTATTAAATAAAATTTTACCTGTTGAGAAAAATATTTATCAATTAATTAACAAAAAAGCTAAAAAACACAATATAAATCAAGCCCTTGAAGCATTTAAAAAAATTAAAATGGAAAGTATGAATTTAGATTTCTATTCAAGTTTTGCTTATATGGGTGGATATAAACCAATATACTTTTTACTGAAGTAAATCACAAAATATAGATATTTTATTCATTTAAAAAAGCTATTTGATGTATTATATCATTTAATAGAAAATGGATGATTTGTGTAAAGCGATTAATTCAAATTGTTTACCTCTGACATATGGGAAATACATAGCTTACTTTTTTTATAAAGAAAATCTTCTAATTCAATGAAATCTTTTTTTGAAAAATTTAAAGTGTAACAGATATGTTTTAATGAATCTGGAACTAAATCATCATTAAATAATTCTGGATTAGAAATATTTCTAAATTTTAATTCTTTGATAACTAATTTTTGAAACTCTAAAATATCTATTTTTTTTGAAAGTTTAAAACACTCTCTAAAAATTAGTGTGTTAGGAACAACAGGAATTGCTCCAAAATGTTTTTTCAGTAAACTAATATATTCCTCTTTTCTTAAACTTTTGAATAGTGTTTCGTGGGAAAATGAAAAATTTTGTTCTGCTTTTTTAATAGTTTTAAGCGCGTTTCTTTTTGTTAATTCAATTAAACCAATTTCTGTGTTATGAAATTTAACTAATAGATTAGGAATGTGTTTTGAATTTGAAACCACATAGATTTTATCAGCAAATTTTTTATAATCTGCTAATTGTTTATCCAATTTATCTAAACCATCTAATTCAGTTTTTATTTCATAAACACGAGCTTCACCATTTAAAATAACAAAGTCTGCTATTGAATTACCAATTTTAAATTCTGATAGTGCTATTGAATTTTTTAAGCTATACTTTTTAAGAAGTTTTTGATTTAAAAGGATGTTTTTATAAATATATTCATTTTTGTAAGTACCTAAAAGTGATTTGTAAATAGCATTAATGACTTCAAAGTTAGTGGTAGAATCTGATATTTTAGTGTGTTTGTTAATACGATAAAATGTATCAAAATAATTCTTATCCTTTACTATTTTTTTAAAATTAGCAGGAGATAGAATTTGTGATAAATTCCTTAAACTTTCTATATTTTTAGCTACTTGCATTATTTTACAAAGTTAACAATTTACAAAATTTAAACTAAATGATTTAAAAACTATTTTCGTTTATCTAAACTTTCTTTATCAAAAGCAATCAAATTAAATAATTCTCGCATTCTGGAACGTACACGAATACCATATCTGCTCTCTAATTCTTGTGCATTTAAGTTTGTAGTGGTGTGTGTTCTAATTTTACGTTTTAAAAATAAATCATAGCGAGAAAGAAGTATTTCTCCCATTACATTACAATCTTTACCAAAATGTCTTCCTGTGGTTTCTACACCTAAATCATCAAAACAATAAAAGCCATTATTACCATAATCTTCAATAATTTTAAAACCACTTTTATTAAAACTGAAAGTGATATTTCTTGCAGGAATTAGACTATGTTGATTTTGATGAGGTACAATAAACGGTAATAATTGCATCAAACTGGTTTTACCACAACCAACAGGACCAGATAATAAAATTCCTTTGTTAGGATCTATCTTTAATTTTCTACAAGTTTCAAAATCACGAATGAAATAAATACATAGTTTATAGAGAATTGCTTCATCTTCTGAATAAATTTTAAAATTTTTACCAAATAGTAGTTTGCCTTTTGCTTCTAAATAGATTAGCATTTTTGGAAAATCGTATATTATTTGATTTCCCTTTTGTTCGCCTAATTGAAATTGCACACTTCCTTCTTGAATGATATGTGGTTGTATTTTAATCATAAAGGTTCGTTGTAATTTTTATTTTTACTGGTCTTTAGGTTGTCTTGATTTTGGCTAACTGATTTTTGCGTTTCTTTATTTTTTATTTCTTCGGATTTTATCATCCAATTTTTAGCTGTTGCTTGCCAATTGACAATTATTGTTTTGCCACCAACTTTCCAACCAATACCTTGGTAATGGTTGAAGAATTTTTGTGCTTCAATTATTGGCCATTTTTCTTTTTCAAAAAAAACAACAACTTCTTTTTCATTTTTAGGCTGGTCAAGTTTATTAATGTTTTTATTGTTTCTATTAGTTTGTATATGTTTATTAATAGATACCAGTGCTTGTCCACTGCTTGTCTCGATATTGGTATTGTTGTGTACCAGAGCTTGTCCAGTACTTGTCTCGAATTTGAACATCTTAATTTTACTTCCTTTATAAGGGTTATGTGATGGATAATAAATTATATATTTCCAATGACTTAATTCTTTAATACACTTGTGATAGGTAGATTTTGAACCTATTTTAGAAAAACGCATTACCTCTTCACGATTTATGTAAAATTCTTCTAAAAACCGGTTGTTATTCCAAATTTGAAATAATGCTACATACAAGCTAATGTGTGTTGGGTTTAAACGATTGTCTTTTGAGAATTGAAAGAATACACCTTTAAGGTGTTTTATAAAATTTACGTTTTGCATAATCCTCCCCAACCCCTCCAAAGGAGGGGCTTTTATTTTAGTTTAAAATTTATTGTGAATGCGATTTTCTTCTAAAACTTTTACAATTTCTTCATAATCATAGTAAATTACACCACCTACTTTAGAATAGGGAAGTGTGCCATTGATTCTTAAATTTTGTAAAGTACCTGGAGAAATACTTAATAAATCTCTGACTTCTGGAGATTTCAGCCATTTCTTTGGTGCAAAGCCAGATTGATGATTAATCATTGCTTTGATGTCTTCTAATAATTCTTCTTTGAACTCTCTTAAATCTTCTGTTGTAATAATTGATGTTGGCATTTGAAAACGGTTTTAATGAAAGAAGAAGCTGTTGATTTTCCCCCAATAAACAAAACAACTCCTTCTTTCTGATTTGACTTTCGTTTGCAAATATGTACTGAATTATTAAGTTTCACACACAAGCTACACCCAACTTGGGTGTTTTTACACACTCATTATTAATGTGTTAGAATGATTTGTTTTAGTTTTTTGATTTTTAAATTAGCATAACAAAAAAGTGCAAATTATATGAAAATAATTTGCACTTTAAAACACCCAAGTTGGGTAATTATTCTTCTGACTCTATCATTTATTTCAAGAGCGATTCTCTTATTTTATCTATAAATTTTGTTTGGTTTATTTTTCTTGATTTAATTTCTAAAAATGTTCTGTAATAATCGCCTAATTCAATATTAAACATCTGCTCACAAACTGATGCCAATTCTTTGATATCTGCTGTACCACTATTAATTGCTCCTGAACTATGTAGTGCGTAAATCAATTCTATTAAATCGGTTTTATTACCTGTCCAAAATAATTTTGTCTGGTTTTTAAATACATTATAATTCGCTTCCATAGTATTATTATTTTCAAGTTTATCTATCTCTGTTTTTAGATGAACAATTAACATATCATAAGCTAATATTGTGGCTACTGTTGTATCGTGACTTGAAGAAAATCTTTCATCTGTAAAAAATGATAATGAATCTGGAAATAATCTTAAATCTGCTTTACCACGTAAAAAATATTCTTCATCTAAAAATTTAGCACCTCTTCTGAAATAATGATAAAATTCTAAATTATCATTAAAATAATTCTGCAACTTATCTATATGATTATTAAAGTATTTTATTTGAGATTTATTACTACTTCTTGGACGTTTACTTTCTATGCTAAATAATTTTACATAGTATATCAACTTACTAAAAACATGGGGTTTAGAATTTTTAAAAAAATAAATTTCATCTTGTTTTGAAATATCTTTTGTTTTTAAAAAAATACTTCTAATCTGTTCTAATACTTTTTTTGTAATTCTAATGCCTTCTTCTGCTCTTTCTATAGCACCTTCTGTTTCTTTTTCTAAAAAATCTAAATTATAATCTAACTGTTTAACAATATTTTTAATCTTTTTCAATTTTCATAATCTGGAGGAAATCATCTCATAGCAAAAATGATTTTTGTTACTAATCTATTTATTGGTTCATTTCCATAGTATGGTCATATTTACAACAACCAGGTAAATTATCATAAGCATCTAAATCTCCTATCGCTTTTTCTGTATCGTAACCAGAAGCTGCAATTGCTTTATGAATAGCCATTACATTCGTTTTACTTTCATCAAAAGAAACAGCAATTTTCTTTTTATCTACATCCCAAGCTGCAGTTGCAACTCCATCAACATTGTTTGCTGCTTTTTCAATAGTACTTTTACACATACCACAGTTTCCTCTTACACCAAAAGAAATTTCTGTTGTTGCTACTTTTTTAGAAACTTCAGTTTTATTGGTATTTGTTTCTTTTTTACCTTCGTTTTTACAGCTTGCGAACACTGTTGCTGCAATAATTACTACACTTAAAATTACTTTTTTCATTTGTTTAAAATTTAATTATTAATTTGTTTTATTATTCTATTACTTGTTTTACTTCACCACAGGTTAGCATTGCTTCGCCAAAGTATGGATTGATTACTTTTTCTTCTTTACTCAACCAATATGCACCATTGTTGTTATCTGCCATTGGACAAAATTCTACATAGACTTTTTCATTGACACCAAATAGTTGAACAGCATTGATTAGATGTGATGACAAATGCTTAAAATGGTCTCTTTGAGCTTTTATAACGGACGTTTCAGAAATTGAAGTTGCAGAAGATTTTATTTCGCCTTCTAATGACATCCAATGGTTATGCGCCTTATTATCTGACAACAATTTCATATCTACTTTGGTTAAATTGTTTAGTAAAGTTGATGCGCTTGTTGAAGTACTTTTTGAATCTTCTTTTACTAAAGCATCTTTTAAATTGATATATTCATTGTATACACTATTTAACTGTTGTTGAAATTTCTCTGATACTTCCAAACGCTCATTCATATTGGTGTGGTCAGTTTGTTTGTTGGATGCATTGTTATCCATACCTAAATGTCCTTCGTGTCCAGTCATTACTTTACCACCATCTTTATTCATCATAGACTTTTTGCCTTGTAATTGTGCTGCTGCATCAACCGTAAATGTTCCGTTAGTCACTATTTCATTTCCAACAAATAAACCTTCTACAACTTCATATTCATTACCAATTTGATTGCCTAATTTAATTTCACGCATTTCAAAAATAGGTTGGTCTGGATTTGTTTTAAGGTACACCACAGAACGTTCACCTGTCCATAATACAGAAGATGCAGGAATTGATAATACTTCATCATTTTTAGCTGTACTGCCTTCAATATTTGCGGTTACAAACATTCCTGGTTTAAATACATCGTCCTTATTGCTTAAAACAACACGTAAGGTTACAGTTCTTGTTTTCGTGTTTAAAACTGGGTCAATGAAATCAACTTTACCTTTAAACTCTTTATTAGGATAAGCATTGGTTGTTATCATCACTTCCTGTCCTTTTTTAAAGCGGTCAATCTGATTTTCATACACATCAAAGTTTCCCCAAACTGTGTTGAGATTGGCAATTTTTAATAAGGGTTGTCCTTGTTTGATGTAATCGCCTTGCTCTACCAATTTTTCTGTAACAGTACCCGAAACGGTTGCATAAACAGGAAAGTTTTCTTTTACTTTTCCTGTTTCTTCAATCTGGTTGATTTGATTTTCAGAGAGTTTCCATAATTTCAATTTATTACGGACTGCTTTGTATAAAGCAGGTTGAGATTCTTTTAAAGATGCTGCTGTAATTAATTCTTGTTGTGCTGCATAGAGTTCTGGTGAATAAATGGTTGCCAATAATTGACCTTTACGAACTTCTTCACCTGTAGAACTAATATTTAAATGTTCTATTCTTCCAGAAAAATAACTAACCTGAACTGTATTTGCCTCTTCATTTGCCACAATTTTTCCTGATAATTTAAGCGCATTGTCTTCTGCTGCTCTATTTCCAACAGTAGAAGTTTGAATGTTAGCCAATGCCATCGCATTTTCTGTCAGCTTAAATTGGTCTGCCATTAAACCTTCTGCACTACTTTCTGCAGGAATTAAATCCATACCACAAATGGGGCAGTCGCCTGGCTCTGGTTGCATAATCTGTGGATGCATAGAACACGTCCACATTTGATTGGTTGCTGCAACCGCATCGTGGTTTTGTTCTGTTTCTTGATTTGATGATTTACCAAAAATTACCCAACCTAAAAGTAGCCCTACAGCCAATATTCCGATATAAACTATATATTTTTTCATTTTACATTTTTTTATTTACTTAATTTTAATATTCTGAATGCTCCTTGTATAACTAAACCAAAAACTATTATTCCTATGATTAAATCTGGTAATCCAGTATTTAGCCAATGAACTAAAACACCTGCTACAATTACTCCGAGATTTATTATAATATCGTTTGATGTGAAAATCATACTTGCACGCATATGCGCTTCATTACTTTTTGATTTTTGTAATAAATAAAGACAGATACCATTAGCTATTAAAGCAAATATTGAAACGATAATCATTGTTGAGAATACAGGTAATGTCTCAAATCCTAAAAATCTTCGGATAACCTCAACAATACCTATTGTGGCAAGTACTATCTGAAAATAGCCTGCATATTTTGCAATACGTTTCTTTTTTAAAACTGTACCACCAACCGCTATTAAACTCAATCCATAAACAAATGAATCTGCCAACATATCTAAACTATCAGCTACCAAACCCATTGATTTTGAGATGATACCTGTACTCATTTCAATAATAAAAAATGCAAAATTGATAATAAGAATTGTCCACAACAGTTTGGATTGACTCCTCGTAGATTCAGTAATGATTGTGTCTGTTTCTTCTGAACTGATTAATGTTTCATTAAGTTTTAATTCTTTTATAGAATTACTGATTATATTCACATCAGCATTATGATATAATGTTAAGATTCTTTCTTCTAAATTAAAATCAAGTTGATTGATACTATCTATATCAGATAGCTTCATCTTGATTAGATTTTCTTCAGAAGGACAATCCATTTTTGATATTTTGAAAACTGTTTTCTGCATATAATTAAATGTTTTTTGCTCTTAATCGTAGTGCGTTACCTATTACCGAAACAGAGCTAAAACTCATTGCTAAAGCTGCTATCATTGGCGAGAGTAGTATTCCGAAGAATGGAAACAACACACCTGCTGCAATAGGCACACCTAAAGTGTTGTAGATAAGTGCAAAAAATAGGTTTTGCTTAATGTTCTTCATTACAGCATTACTTAAATTTTTTGCTTTTACAATACCGTGTAAATCGCCTTTTACGAGTGTTATCATAGCACTTTCTATCGCTACGTCTGTTCCAGTTCCCATAGCAATACCGACATCACTTTTAGCCAATGCTGGTGCATCGTTAATACCATCACCTGCCATAGCAACTACTTTTCCGTTTTCTTGTAATTTTTCTACTTCTTTGAGTTTGTCCTCTGGTAACATACTGGCTTTAAAATCTGTCAGATTTAATTCAGATGCTACTGCTTGTGCTGTATCGTGATTATCACCTGTAAGCATTATAACATCAATCCCTTTATCTTGAAGTGCTTTAATGGCTTTAGCACTTGTTTCTTTTATCTTATCGCCTATAACTACATATCCAACGACGGTTTCATCTATTGACAAATAAGAAACTGTTTTACCCTGTTCTTGGTAAGATTTAGCTTCGTCTTTCATTTTAGAAGTAATATCCGCTTTAGCATATTCCATCATTTTAGGATTACCTAATGCTACATTTTTTCCATCAATTTTAGCTTCAACACCTTTTCCTGTAACAGCACTAAAATCTTCGGACTTTAAAATTTCTGCGTTGTGTTCTTTGCCATATTTAACTGTCGCTTCTGCCAAAGGATGTTCGCTATTTGTATTTAATGACACGATGTATTGTAACACTTCTTTTTCGCTTAAAGCATCATTAAAAGCTCCAACGGTTTCAACTGTTGGTTTTCCTTCGGTAATTGTTCCTGTCTTGTCAACGATAAGCGTATTTACCTTATCCATTTTTTCAAGAGCTTCAGCATTTTTAATCAATACACCATTTTGAGCACCTTTACCCACACCAACCATTACAGACATTGGTGTTGCTAAACCTAAAGCACAAGGACAAGCAATGATTAGTACTGCAATTGCATTGACAAACGCATACACATAAACTGGTTCTGGTCCCCAAATAGACCATACAATAAATGTGATAATAGAAATAAGAACTACAACTGGCACAAAATAGCCTGAAACTTTATCTGCTAAATTTTGAATAGGTGCGCGACTTCTGCTTGCATCATTAACCATATGAATGATTTGTGATAAAAGCGTGTCACTTCCTACTTTTTCAGCTTTCATTAAAAAAGTTTGATTCCCATTAATGGTTCCGCTACTTACTTTATCTTCTTGAGATTTGTTTACAGGAATAGGTTCGCCTGTAATCATAGATTCGTCAATAGTTGTTTCGCCTTCAGTTATCACACCATCCACAGGAATTTTATCTCCTGGTTTCACTTTTAGAATATCATTTAATTCTATCTTATCTATACTGACTTCAATTTCTTCATCATCAACTATTTTTATAGCTTTATTAGGTGCTAACTTTAGTAACTCTTTTACTGCCGAATTGGTTTTACTATGTGCACGAGCTTCTAACAATTGACCTAAAAGCACTAACGTTAAAATCACAGTTGCTGCTTCAAAATAGACGTGAACTGCACCTGATTCTGTTTTAAATTGACTTGGAAATACGTCTGGAAAGAACATACCAAAAACACTAAACGACCACGCCACACCTGCACCAATCCCAATAAGTGTAAACATATTGAGATTCCAAGTCTTAATGCTTTTATAGGCACGTTCAAAGAACATCCAAGTGGCATAAAACACTACTGGAATTGATAATGCAAACTGAATCCAGTTCCAATATTTCTGTTCCATTATATCGTACAACGGATTGTTATTGAGCATTTCGCTCATAGCCATTAAGAAAATGGGCAAGGTAAATGCTGTGGCAATCCAAAATTTCTTTAATAGCTTTTTATACGTTTTTTCTTCTGCTGAACTATCTGCTTCCATTGGCACTAAATCCATCCCACAAATAGGACACGAACCTGCTTCTTCTTTTACAATTTCTGGATGCATCGGACACGTCCATTGTTCCTTTGAAGTTGCTGATAGATTTTGTTCTTCCACCAAATCCATTCCGCAAACCGGACAATCACCAGGTTTGTCATACGTTTTTTCTCCCTCACAATGCATTGGGCAATAAAAAGTACCTGTTCCTGTTCCTTTTCCTTTAGCTGCTTGTTTTTGTTCTTCTTTTATATGTTGGTGTTCTCCTTGTTTGTGAATACTATAACTACCACCATCCTTTTTTAAAGCTTCTTGAAAGATTTCTAATGAAATATGAGATTCCATTTCTATAGTTGCTTCAGCTTTCTTTAAATCAACGGTTGCTTTTGAAACACCAGCTACTTCTGAAAGTGTTTTTTCTACATGACTTCTACAACCATTGCAAGTCATTCCATGAATGTGATACTTATGTTTCATTTTATCATTATTTGGAATAAGAATACCATATCTGTCTCCATCATTTTTTAAAGCATCTTGAAAAGTTTCTAATTTAATATGAGCATCCATTTCTATGGTTGCTTCAGCTTTTTCTAAATCTACAGATGCTTTAGTAACACCTTCAACTTTTGAAAGTATTTTTTCTACATGACTTCTGCAACCATTGCAGGTCATTCCTTTTATTTTATATGTGTGTTTCATAATTTTAAAGTTTTACATTTTCATCATTTCTTCTTCATCCATTTCCATTCCCATTTTCATATTTCCATCTTTATCTGTGTGTGTTTTCATGAAAAGAAATTGAAACAGAAAAACAAGAGCTATTCCTATACTTGCTACTACAAGTACAAAAGGGTCGTTAACATATTTTAAATAAATGAATGCTGATAAAATAACAATATCCATTACTATTGCTATTATTGGAATAATTGGATTAAATTTTACTTCTTTTTTAAGGTATCTAAAAAGGCCCCAATGAATAGCAATGTCCATAATTAAATAGAAAATAGCACCAATGGAAGCTATGCGAGTTAAATCGAATAAAATAGTTAGTAGTATGGCTAAAGAAACAGTAAAAATTAACGAGGGATTTTTAAGTTTCTTCATTTTGTTCATATCAGGTACTTGTTTCATATTACCCAACATGCCTAACATTCTGGAAGCAGAATATATGCTGGCAATTACACCAGAAACTGTTGCTACAATAGCCAGTAGAATTGTTAAAATTGAACCCCATTCACCAAACAGCGGTTTTGCTGCTGCTGCTAAAGCATAATCTTTTGCTATTATAATTTCTTCAACACTTAATCCACCAGCAACCGACAATGCTAAAACAACATAGATAATTGTACAAACAGCAATTGAAATAATAATGGAACGCCCCACATTTTTATGTGGATTTTTAATGTCACCACCTTGATTTGTAATCGTAGTAAACCCTTTAAAAGCAAGAATTGACAATGCCAAGGCAGCTACAAATCCAAATCCTTCTGGTAAAGCTTGACTATTAGATGCTACATAATTACCTGTTATGGTTGGCAAACCTGAAATTATTAAACCAGAAATTGCTAACAATGAAATGCCTGCTACTTTAATTATTGCTGTAAAAGTGGCTGTAACTTCAATAATTTTATTACCAGAAATATTTATTATATACGCTACTCCAATAAGAATTACACCTAATATGGATGCATATCCAGAATATTCTGGCGGAAATAAGCGTAAAGTATAAGCACCAAAAGTACCAGCAACTAAACTTTCGGCAACTACCATTGATATGTACATTAATAGAGAGAAAGAACCTGCAGCTGTTCCAGGACCAAATGCTTTTGTTAAAAATTTTGCTACACCACCAGAAGAAGGATATGCGTTTGAAAATTTAACGTAAGAATATGAACTAAAACCAACTACTATTGCACCTGCTATAAATGCAATTGGAAACAAGTCACCTACTAACTCTGCAATTTGACCCATTAGCACAAAAATACCTGCGCCAATCATTACACCTGTACCCAAGGAAACAGAGCCTAATAATGAGAGTTTTTGGTTTGTTTTTTTTAGTATGTTCATTTTATTTATTTTAGTTTTTTTCGCATTGCTTCAGAAATATTTTCTGCATATACACCATAAGCATCTACCAACAATCCTTTAATTCCATTTTTAGATGAAATAGCGTAAAGAACGCTGTTATCATCAGTACTGCTCATTCCTTCAAAACGATGCATTTCATCTACATCAAAATCTTCTGGATGTAATTTTAATTTTAATGAGTTACATTCTATATGTTTTGGGCACATATTTAGGTTATACGTGTATCCGTTTGCTTGTAAAGTGCTTATTGCTTCAGAAAGAGTGTCGTAGCTTTTCATTATTTTAATTTATTTATAAATGAATTGTCATCACAGGTTTTTTCGAGTTATTTGTGATGTTTTCTGCAATACTTTTAGAGAATATATTAGATAAACCACTTCTATTATGTGTATACATTGCTACTAAATCTACTTCATTATCTTTTTGAAAAGTTTCGATACCTTTTAAAATGGTAGATTCATTATAAACGTGCATTTCATAATTTTCTAATTCTGGAAAGTTTGTTAAAAATTCTCTTATTGGCACTATACCATTTTTAATATTATTAAAATCTTTATTTGTATTGATATTTAATAAGTGAATTTTTGAATTACATTTCTCGGCTATTTTAACAACTTGTTTAAAAGCATTAGACATATCTTCCTTAAAATCAGAAACAAAAACAATGTTTTTAAAAGGAAATAGTGTAGCCTCTTCTTTAACAACTAAAATTGGGACGTGGATATCTCTAATAATTTTTTGAGTATTGCTCCCAAAAAATTGTTTTGAGAAATCTTCTTGTGTGCCTTTACTACCTGTTATTATGAAGTCGTGATGAAAATTGTGAGAATGTGCAGAAATTGCTTTTACATCTGAAATAAACTCCAAGAAAGTCCTCGATTTTAAACCTTTGTGTTCCGCATCTTTATCAAGACTTCTTAACTTGCTTTTGGCAATGCCAATCTCTTTTTGAGTATCAGGATAATTATGCTCGTCTGTTTTGTTTAACTTAACCCAGTCTACTGGTGTATGCATTTGATGTAAAAAATGAATTTCAGCATCAAAAAGTGTGGCAATTTCAATTGCTAAATGAGCTGCTTTATCACAAGTTTTTGAAAAGTCTGTTGGAACTAAAATGTTTTTCATAATCAATTAGATTTTTAGTTTTTTAAATGAGGTATGAGAATGAATTATCTTCCATTTTCCATCAATTTTTTGCAATATTGATGTTGCTACTCCCTTACTTTTAATGGTTCTTTCTTTTGTGTCCTTGGTTTTATTACCTTTTAGAACAATTGTGTAGATGTAATTTTCAGTTGTATAAGCATAGGACGAATTTACAGTTGCCTGAATCTCATAATCAGAAAAAATAAAACTTTTAAAATGTCCTAATTCTGGTCCTAAATGGTGAGATATATATTCTTTGTATGTACCTTCTAATTTTCCTTGCTCGAATATGATAGCATCTGGTGTAAAGAGTTCAAAAGTGCCTTCTGTTGTTAAATTTTGTATTGCATCTTTATAAGCTTTCATTACGGCTTTTACTTCCTTTGTGTCTTTAGTGTTAGAAGTATCCTGTGCATTTGTAAGATTAACTGTTAAAAGGAAAACAGTTAATAGAGTAATAAATTTAAGTACTTTCATAATTTAAGTTTTAAAAAAGATTATTTGTTTACATGGATTCTATTGATGTTTGCAATACCAAAAACTAAAACGAAAAAGCTTAAAACAACTTCTAAAATAACAATTAGTTTTCCTGATATAGAAATGGGTACAATATCTCCATAACCAACAGAAGAAAAGGTTATAAAACTGAAATACAAAAACTCAAAAAATTGTAAGAAAAACGAGTTAATGGGAATCGTTTCGAATTTAAAATTTGCTGAATTTAATATATATAACGCCTGGTAATCTGCTGAAAATGATAGCACAATTAAAATAATTAAGATTCCAAATAAAGTAAGAATGTGTGTCAGTTGATGACTTTCTCCTATTATTTTACTTAATTGTGTAAAAGTTAACCTTACAATAAAAATGGTTTTAAAAAATGCCAAACTAACAATTAAAAAAGGTAGAAAAATACTGTCAGAATCTACAACAATCCATAAGGTATAACTTAAAGATGAAGCAATAACTATACTGGTAGTAAGTATCACTTTTTTAAATAGTTGTTTATAAAAGTCTGTACTTTGAGATTTTTCTACAGTGTTTTCTTTAGGCATTTTAACTTATTTATTAACTAAATAATTGAAGTACAAATGCACCACCAACTATTAAAAATAATATTATATATACTATATAATTGAACCATTTTTTTATATTAGACTTATTTTCTGTGTCTTGAAAACTGTTTTTACAACATTCTTTCATTTCAATATCTTATTAAAATAATACCCAAAAATGAGAGTTAGACTTTATCCAATCAACCAAAAAAAATAAGACTTTCTCTCAAGTTCAAGTATCTTTTACTAATTTTTTATTTTTATAAACTATTTTTTAATTGGACGATAAAATTGATTATTTCATTCGTTTCTTCGCTTGAGAGCTTTGCATCTTTATGAATTAACGTGTAAGAATCTAAAGGCATTTCTCCGCTTTCTAATTGTTTAATAATAGATCGTAATTTGCTGGCTTTTCTTCGATTTGATAATGATTCCCATTCACTAAAATTTAATTCTTTTTTGCCATCTTTAATATGTTCTTCTAAAAACCAAGCAACTGGTTGTATTTTATTATACCAAGGGTATTTAGTGTTGTTACTATGGCAATCATAACAAGATACTTGCAACTTATTTTTTATATTATTTGGCACATTATTTACCAACATAAAATCGGTTACTGGTACAATATCAGTTTGGTTTCGTTCTGTGGGAATAAATTGTATTCCCACAAAAGCGACCAATAAAATCAACAATATGATTTTAACAGTTTTCATTTAGTTAATTTCTCTTTGTACTTTTCCGCACTTCAGCATTTTACTACCATAATAAGGGTTACGTACTTCTTTATTCATACTTAACCAAGCACTTCCTTTTTCATACATTGGGCAATATTGCTCATATAATTTATTAGAAGCACCTGTTATAGCAACCATATCTATAATGTCTTTACTTAAAACTTTAAAGTGCTCTCTTTGATGTGCTATTGGGCTTTTGGATATATGCTCTGCGTGTTCTTTGGCATCCAAAATAATATCCTTTAATTCTAATTTTTGAGCATCCGTATATTTAGAAACATCTAAATTTTCTAAACTTTTTTCTAATGAAGCACCCAATTCTTTTGCTTTTGATTCATCATCTGCTACTAAAGCATCTTTTAAATTGAAATAAGCGGTTAAAATTGCTTCAGCTTTTGCGTCTTGCATTTTCATTTTACTGTGATCCATTTTCATATCTCCGTGGTTCATTTTTTCTTTTTTCTGTGCATTGGTAAAAGAAACCGTTAACAATAATATTACTACTACACTAATTTTTAAATCTTTCATTTTATTTGTTTTTAAATTTATATTTGATTTACTACTATTCATTCTTAAAATCTTACTGATAATCCACCACCACCGCCAAAACGATTGTCGTAACTCGCCATTAAAGAGAAATTTCTTGATAGCATATATTCTGCTCCTGCGCTCCAAACTGTTTCTGAAGTGAAATCTTTATTTGTTGGTAAAGTATTTACAAAACCTAAATCTATTTGATATTCATAATAACCGAAAACAGACAGTTTAGGAAAAATCATTATACTGCGTCCTAATCCAATTCTTGGTCTTAATTTATTATCTACTCGAACATCTAAATTGAATAAGTAAGGTGTTAAATAGCGAAGACCGACAACTGCTGTAGTGTTTAATTTGTCTAAACTACCACGTGTTTCATTTTCTATATTTACCCCACCAAATACTCTTAAATAATCGTGTAGATAGCGTTCATAAGTAAATTCTCCTTCCAAATTTTTGTTCCATCCGTATTCGAAAGATGCATTAAATTGATTTCTTAAATTAGAAGTTGTTAAATTAATTGCTGTGTTATTTGAAGCTATATCTGCAATTCCCCAAGAGTACCATTTATCTGTTTCTGCAATAATTTTAGAAGCTGGAAATTCATCCATTTTTGGGTCTCTTGGTGTATCATAAGATACTACTCGCGCCATACCACCCATCATATGATATAAAATGTGACAATGGAAAAACCAGTCACCAGATTCATCACCATTATTTCCATAAAACTCTAAAGTAACTTTTTGCATTGGTGGCACATTTACCGTGTGCTTTAATGGTGAATAGTCGCCATTTACGTTAATAACTCTAAAAAAGTGACCGTGTAAATGCATTGGGTGGTGCATCATCGTCAAGTTATTGAAAGTAATGCGTGTTACTTCCTTATTATTTATCTTGATATTATCCGCCTCAGACAATGGTACACCATTCATACTCCAGATGTAACGACTCATATTACCTGTAAGGTTTAATAATATTTCTTTTACAGGAACATTTTTATCGTAGTTTGTTTTGTTAGGCGATTTCAAATAATCGTAATTGTATTCGGCAAACATATCCATTCCTTCCATTTTCATTCCAGACATTGTTTTGTCTTTCTTCATATCCATTCCTGCCATATTAGAATGGTCCATCTTGCCCATTGCTGTAGTATCTTTTGGTTTCTTCATATCCATGCCTGACATTTTTGAATGATCCATCTTCATACCTTCCATTTTAGAATTATCCATTGGCATAGAATCTTTAGGCTTCTCCATATTCATTCCAGACATTGTTTTGTCTTTCTTCATATCCATTCCTGCCATTTTAGAATGGTCCATTTTCATACCTTTCATTTTAGAGTGATCCATTGGCATAGAATCTTTAGGCTTCTCCATTTTAGAATGATCCATTTTCATATCTTCCATTTTGCCCATCTGCATCCCGTATTCATCCTTCATCTCAAAACGTTCATCTTTTTTTGGGCGATACTTTAAGGCGTGCGCTCCCATTTTCATATCCATTTTAGCCATTTTCATCATCATTCCAATTTTGTCTGGCTTCGGAATTTCTTGTGCTTTTAAAACGTTACCAGTACCCAAAAATGCTGATGCTGTACCAGAACCATCTTGTGCTGTGATTCTGAATTCAATTTTTCCTTCTTCCGGAATAGTTACAATAAAATCGTAGGCTTCTGCAATGGCTATAAAGGTTTTGTTCTTTTTAACGGGCACTACATCAAGGCCATCTGCCGAAACTAATAGTGGATCCACACCTCCAAAAGTCATCCAAAAAGAAGTAGAGGCACCACCATCTATGATGCGTAATCGTACTTTTTCTCCAGGTTTAAATTCTGGGTACGCAATGCTTTCTTCACCATTAATTAAAAATGCTGGGTAATATAAATCTGCTATATCTGCTCCTTGCATTCGTTGCCTCCAGAAATTTAGTTGTGCGCCAAATGCTCCACGAGCAATAACTTTATTAAGTGGTGTAGACGTACCTTTTTTAATGCCATACCATTCGTTACCTCGTTTTAAATTACGAAGCACACTCATTGGTTTTTCGTTGGTCCAGTCAGATAACATCAATACCAATTCTTTGTCATAGTCCAACACTTTTTCTTTAGGTTGAATAACAATGGAGCCATAAACACCACTTTGTTCTTGCAACATCGTGTGAGAATGGTACCAATAGGTACCAGATTGTTTTATTGGGAATTCGTATTTCTGTGTATGCCCAGGTTCTATAGGTGGTGTATTTAAGTATGGAACACCATCATAAAAATTTGGCAATAAAAGTCCGTGCCAATGCACAGAGGTTTCTACACTCATTTCATTTTTTACATAAATAACTGCATATTCTCCTTCTGTAAATGCTAAAGTTGGTCCAGGAATTGAGCCATTAACGGTCATTCCCATAACATCTTTTCCTGCTTTATTTACAGTTGCTTCACGTAAAGTTATGGTGTGTTCTCTTACTGGAAGGTTGTTTATATTTCCTTCTGTTACTTGTTTCTCTTGTGCAAAAACTATGGTAGTTAAAGCAATAAGAAAAATTGAAATTATTTTAGTTTTCATTTTATTATTCATTTTGTAAGTAATCAAAGTTACTACAGAACAAAAAGGTATTGTATTATAATTATGGTTCATATCTACACAATTTGGTCTAAAGGATTCCTGAAATTTCTCTGCTCATTTTTGTAAGATGATAAGCTCATACCAGTTTCATTTTTAAATTGACTACTAAAATGGTTTACATTGCTATAATCTAATTGCTGACTTATCTCTGTAAAATTATTTTCTTGCAATTGAATCAACTCTTTTGCCTTTTCTATTTTTAACTTTATAAAATACTTTTCTATGGTAATATGCTCCTTTAAAGAAAAAATTTTACTGATTTTTGAGTATTCTAAATTTAATTTTGATTCTAAATATTTAGAAAGTGTTTTATCTAATTGTAATGGTAATTTCTGCAATAATTTAATAATTGTTATTTTAGTTTGTTCTACTAACTTTTCTTCCTGTCCTAATAAAATTTCAAAATCATTTTCTTCTATAGCAGTTTTAATTTTTTCGAAATCATTTTCTGACTCTTCCTCGAAAATTATAGCACCAAGCTCAATATGTTTTAGTTCAATATCTAACTTTTCAAATTTTGTTTTAATGAACATTATACAGCGATTACAAACCATGTTTTTTATAAAAATTTTTCTTTCCATAATTTAATTGGTTAGATAATTAATAATTGTGGTTTGTACGAAGTAAGATTTTATAGACTCAATTTGATTCATTTCAAACTTCAATTGTAACTCTTGAATATCTAATACATCATTAAAATCTATAGTACCAGTTTCGTAGTTTTTAATTAGAATTTCTTCTGCATTTTTAGCTTGCTTCAGATTTTTAGTTTGTGTTTTATAACTAATTCTTGCAGAAATGCGTTCGTTTTTTGCTTTATCTAAAAACGTTTCCAATTTATTTTTTCGTTCTTGCTTCTGTGCTAAAAATTCTTCTTGTTGTAAGCTATTTTGTTTGGTTTTTGATTTATAACTATTATTAAAAATAGGAATAGAAAGAGATACCATTGGGATCAAAATATCTTTACCATTATCACTAAAACTAATATTTGGACGTTCTGTAACATTTATATAGTCTAAACCAAAACCAATCATTGGAGCGCTTTCTTTCTGATTTAATAATTCTGATTTTTCTATAGATTGATACAATCTATCGTACTTTAATAATTCTGGATGAACTGATAAATTATTAGTTTTGGTATCAAAATTTTCTGCAGGAAAATTCAAATCACTCACAACATTTATAAAAATTGATTTCTCACGATTCAATAACTTATTGAAGGTAGTTTGTTCTGCTAAATACTGTTGATTTAAAATTGCCAATAATTGCTCCATTTCATTTTGGCGCATTTGCAAACGCAATACATCTACCATAGATGCCTTATTAACTTCAACGGATGTTAATGCTAATGTTTCATAAGTTTGAAGTAGTTTTATATTTTCTTTTAAAACATTTTGCTTTGCTTTATTTGCATACAAATTATAATATGATTGGGAAACTGAAGTAATTAGTTTTCGCTTGGCAATTACAATATCTTCATATTTAACCTTTGCCATAGAAGAAACATAGCTTTCTCTGGAAGTAATTGTACCAAACCAAGGCAACATTTGTTTCACAGAAATTCTAAAACGTTGTGCACCAGTTCTGGTTTCTGGTTCACTTACAAAATACCCAACACCAAATTCAGTATTTGGCAATGTATTTACTTCATTCACTTTTTCTGATGCAATATTATATTGCAGTTCAAATTTTTGAATTGCTGGATTGTTTTTAAGAGCTTGCTCAATAAGTACATTTAATTCTTGTGCATTTGAAAAACCAAAAGCCAAAAAACTTATGAGTGTAAAAATTAAATTTTTCATTTGTTTGCTTTTTTTAATTTGAATTCTTCTCTCCAACTATATAAAACAGGTAAAAGAAAATAAGATGTAATGTCTATGACCATTCCTCCAAAAATTGGAATCGCCATTGGAATCATAATATCGCTACCTTTTCCTGTAGAGGTTAAAACTGGTAATAATGCTAAAATTGTTGTAACAGTAGTCATTAAACAAGGACGAATTCTTTTTTCTGCAGCTTCCAAAGCTGAAGCTCGTATGCTCTTTTTATCTGCAGGTTTTTCACGTTTAAAAGTTTGTGTTAAATAGGTTGCCATAACTACACCATCATCTGTAGCAATACCAAACAATGCAATAAAACCAACCCAAACTGCCACACTTAAATTGATGGTTTTCATATTAAATAAGTCTCGCATATTTTCACCAAAAAAGCTAAAATTGAAAAACCAATCTTGCCCATATAACCAAATCATAATAAAACCACCTGCAAAAGCAATGGTTATGGCTGTAAAAACCATAAATGATGTAGCAACCGATTTAAACTGGAAATATAAAATCAAGAAAATAATTGCTAATGCCAATGGAACAATAACAGACAGTGTTTTTTCTGCACGTAATTGGTTTTCATAAGTTCCCGTAAATTTATAACTGATGCCTTTTGGAACCGTTAATTCACCAGAATCTATTTTTTTTTGAAACAATTTTTGTGCATTTTCTACTACATCAACTTCTGCAAAACCATCTAATTTATCAAACAGTACATAACCAATTAAAAAAGTATCTTCACTTTTTATAACTTGTGGACCTTGCTCATATCTAATCGTTGCTAACTCACTTAAAGGAACAGGATTCCCTTTTTCAATAGGAATATAAATGTCTTTTATCGATTCAGGATTATTACGAAATTCTCTTGGATAACGAACTCGAATACCATAACGTTCTCTTCCTTCCACAGTTTGAGTTAATTGCATACCACCAACTGCAACTTTTAGAACATTCTGAACGTCTTCAATAGAAATTCCATAACGTGCTATTTTTTCTCTATCAATATCAATCAGTAAATATGGCTTACCAACAATTCTATCTGCAAAAACAGCTTCTACTTTAACACCTTCTGCTTGTTTTAAAAGGCTCTCTAATTGCAAACCAAAAGCTTCAATTTGTTTTAAATCTTGCCCTTTTACTTTTATTCCCATTGGTGCACGCATACCTGTTTGAAGCATTACCAATCTTGTTTCTATGGGTTGTAATTTTGGAGCAGAAGTAACGCCTGGTAATTTGGTGACTTTGACAATTTCATTCCAAATATCATCTGGAGAACTAATTTCTGATCGCCAATTTCTGTAGTATTCTCCATCTTCATCTTCGATAAGTTGAGACCTTTCGACTGCGCTCAAGGAGACATTTTCAGTATTATTTGGATTTGTTACAAAACCACCATTTTTCAATTCAAAAGCACCATCTTCATTTACTTTATAACGTTGTCTTTTTCCCTCTGAATTTCTCATATATTCAGTTTTATACTGAATCATATTTTCATACATTGACAAAGGTGCAGGATCTAAAGCAGATTCTGTTCTACCAGCTTTACCAACCACAGTTTCAATTTCTGGAATGGTTGCTACTGCCATATCCAATTGTTGTAAAACGCGTTTATTTTCTTCGACACCAGAATGTGGCATTGAGGTTGGCATCAGTAAAAAAGAACCTTCATTTAAAGAGGGCATAAATTCTTTACCTGTGTTATAAAATATCCAAAATCCAAATATAAGAACTGATGTTGGTATCATTAAAAACAACACTTTATTTGCTAATGCCCATTGTAGAATTTGACTATAATATTTTCTAAAAACTGAAAATATTCCTAAAATACCAAAGCAAATAATGGCTACAAAAATTAAGTTGATAAAGATACTTCTGTCAAAACCTAGTGGTCGCCAATATTCTGCAAGTAAGAATATAATAGCAGTACAAGAAATAATGATATTTATAAGGTTGTTATTTTTCTTGTTTAGTTTTCCTATAACAACTAATAAACCATTAACTCCAAAAGCAATTAGAATTACACCCAACCAATAACCACTAATTGTAATTACAATACCAGCCACTATTAAAGCGATATTTATAATATGATTAAAAGATTTTTTTAGTGTTGTTTTTCTGAATAAATAAGCTGCAAAAGGGGGAATTAAAAACAAAGCAATAACCAAAGAAGCTGATAGTGCCATTGTTTTTGTAAACGCCAAAGGTCTAAATAATTTTCCTTCTGCACCAATCATTGTAAAAACAGGTACAAAACTTATAATTGTTGTTAAAACTGCTGTTAAAATGGCACCAGAAACTTCTGCAGTTGCATTATAAATTACTTCGTCTGTAGTATATTTTGTTCCATCTTCACGAGTTTGTAACTTTTTATCATCTAAATGACGAATCATATTTTCGGCGAGAATTACGCCAACATCAACCATAGTTCCTATCGCAATTGCAATACCTGAAAGTGCTACAATATTTGCATCCACATTAAATAGTTTCATCGTTACAAAAACCATTAAAACTGCAACAGGTAATAAACCAGATATTAAAATAGAAGCTCGAAGATTGAAAACCATTACAATAATTACCAAAATGGTAATCAAAATTTCTAATGTTAACGCTTCATTTAGTGTGTCTAAAGTTTCTTCAATTAATTCTGTCCTATCGTAAAAAGGAACAATAGTTACTTGTGATGTTCTACCATCTGCTAAAACTTTTGTTGGTAAACCTCCTTTTAATTCTGCAATTTGAGTTTTTACATTCGTAATTACTTCCATAGGATTTGCTCCATATCTTGCAACTACGACACCTCCAACTACTTCTGCACCTTCTTTATCTAACAAACCTCTTCTTGTAGCAGGACCTAAAGAAACTTTACCAATATCTTTTATTTTGATTGCTGTAAAATCTACGGAAGTAACTACTGCGTTTTCAATATCATCAATCGATTTTATATATCCTAAACCACGAACTAAATATTCAGCTTGATTGATTTCTAAAGTTTGTGCTCCAATATCTTGATTGCTACTTTTAACGGCTTTTACAACTTGATTTAAACCAATATTGTATTGACGCATTAATTCTGGATTCACGTCCACTTGATATTCTTGAACATAACCACCAATTGAAGCAACTTCAGAAACGCCACTTGCAGACGACAATCCGTATTTTACGTAGTAATCTTGAATACTTCGCAATTCTTGTAAATCCCAACCACCAGTAACGTTTCCTTTTTCATCACGACCTTCTAAAGTGTACCAAAATATTTGTCCTAAACCTGTGGCATCTGGACCTAAAGCAGGATTTACACCTTCTGGTAATAAATTGTTAGGTAATGAATTTAGTTTTTCTAAAATTCTACTTCTGCTCCAATAAAACTCGATATCCTCTTCGAAAATAATGTAGATACTAGAAAAACCAAACATAGAAGAACTTCTAATTGTTTTAACTCCTGGAATACCCAATAGAGAAGTGGTTAAAGGATATGTAATTTGATCTTCAATATCTTGTGGTGAACGACCATCCCACTTTGTGAATACTATTTGCTGATTTTCGCCAATATCTGGAATAGCATCAACAGCTACAGGATTGCTTGGTAAAAATGGAATATTCCAATTAAAAGGAGCGTTTACGGTACCCCAACCTACAAATAATAAGAGTAGTAAAACTGCTACAAGTTTATTTTCTATTAAGAATTTGATGCTTTTATTTAGCATTATATTTTGATTATTAAACAATTAGACATAGATGTTAGAAAAACATCGAATACAACAAATTATCCTTATAACATTGAAGTTATAGGATATTATAGTCTATTGTTTAAAAATCAAATTAAATAAGTCTCGTCAATCTTGAAGATTTCTTTTATGACGAGTGGTGGTTCGTATTCTTCGAACGAAGATACATTATTCTCTAAATTTTCAAAAAGATTAATGTATGTGTAGATAAACGAAGCAATAAATAATTCTTGGTTAAAAGATATTTTATCAACCTGCAATTGTACTTCGTCTTGACCATCAATTAATACTTGTACATCTTTGCAACAATCTTTTTTTATGATTGAACAACCAGAAATAGTTGCAGAAGTATCTTTTTGACTTTCCATCCCACAAGTTGAAGCTTCAGAAAAAATTGCAGTATCTACAAGAGTATCACCACAAAAATGTTTTGTGATAGCAAATGAAGTTGTAGAAAATAAGACTACAAACGACATTAAAACAGCTAATATTTTATGTGATAACTTTGACATTCTAAAAACAAAGGTACGAAATAGTGACAAAAAAGATTAAAATTAATGTTGAAAAATATTGTTTTAATAAATTCTCTGTAATCTTACAGCATTCAATATTGCTAACAAAGCAACACCAACATCTGCGAAAACTGCTTCCCACATTGTAGCTAAACCACCTGCTCCTAAAATTAGGACAATCACTTTTACGCCAAATGCTAATCCAATATTTTGCCATACAATTTCTCTTGTAGAACGACCAATTTGAATCGCTTTTACCACTTTTGAAGGTTGATCTGTCTGAATAATTACATCTGCTGTTTCAATGGCAACATCACTACCAAAACCACCCATTGCAATACCAACATCACTTGCTGCTAAAACAGGTGCATCATTAATTCCATCACCAATAAAAGCAATCTTATTTTCTGAATTTTGTTTTAACTTTTCTACTTCATTCAATTTATCTTCTGGTAATAAACCACCTTTGGCTTCTTCAATATTTAATTCTGATGCTACTTTTTGAGTAATAGAATCTTTATCTCCAGAAAGCATCATTATTTTTTTAATACCTACTTTATGTAGCGCTGTAATTGTTTCTTTGGCATCCTCTTTTAATTCATCTGCAATAACCACGTAGCCAGCAAAAGCGTTATCAATAGCCACTAAAACTATAGATTCTACGATAGTGTCAATTTCTTTGGAAACTTCGATATTATTTGATGTAATTAAGGCTTTATTACCAACTAAAATAGTTTGTCCGTTTACAATACCTTTTAAACCTTTTCCAGCTATTTCAGACACTTCGGAAGCTTCATAGCCTGCATCTTCATCTTTATATTCCAAAATAGCTTTTGCAATAGGATGGGTAGATTGCTCTTCCATCGCCATCAGATATTTCATAAATTCAGGTTCTTCCCAATGGATGGTTTTTATTTCCTTTATTTTGAAAACACCTTTGGTCACAGTTCCAGTTTTATCCATCACTACCGTATTCACTTTGGTCATTTCATCCAAAAATGAAGCCCCTTTGAATAGAATACCATTTTTTGAAGCTGCCCCTAATCCACCGAAATATCCTAATGGAATTGAAATCACTAACGCACAAGGACAAGATATTACCAAGAAAATTAATGCTCTGTATAACCAATCTCTAAACACATAATCATCTACAAAAAAGTAAGGTATAAAAGTAACACCAATAGCTAAAAACACTACAATTGGTGTGTAGATACGAGCAAACTGTCTGATGAATAATTCTGTTTTAGATTTACGTGCTGTTGCATTTTGAACCAAGTCTAATATTCTCGCAATAGAACTGTCTTCAAACTTATTGGTTACCTCAACTTCAATAACGCTTTCCAAATTAATACTACCCGCGTAAACCTTTGCTTCTTTTTGAATGGAATCTGGTTTGCTTTCTCCTGTTAACGCAGCTGTATTTAAAGATGCTTTTTCGGATAATAAAATGCCATCCAATGGAATTTTTTCACCTACACGAATTTGAATTTTCTCTCCAATATTGACAACTTCAGGCGAAACACTTTTATAATCTCCCTCACGAAATACATTGGCTTCTTTAGGTCTAACATCTAATAATGCTTTTATATTTCCTTTTGCACGATTTACAGCAGCACTTTGAAATAATTCGCCTACTGCATAAAATAGCATTACTGCAACACCTTCGGGATATTCACCAATAACAAATGCACCAATGGTTGCTATAGACATTAAAAAGAACTCTGTAAAAACATCACCTTTTTTAATACTAATCCAACCCTCTTTTACAACAGGAAACCCTACAGGAAGATATGCAATACCATACCAAGCAATACGAATCCAATCCTTAAAGAATGAAACATCAAAATAATCTAAACCTATACCAATGATAAGCATTGTAAAACTTATTATTGCAGGCACGTAGGTTTTGAATGCACTTCCATTACCGTGATTATGACCATCATTATGCGTGTGTTGCACTTCTGAATTTGGTTTTAAATCTCTTAAATTGACTTTCTTTTTTTTCATTTAATTTCTAATAATATTTCAATGTCATTGGGAATAGGCATTCGTTTTAATGGTGGCACGTTTGCTCCACCAGTATTACCAAGTGGAACGTGATTTATAAATGATTTCCAGCCACCCACAAGCAACCTAATTATTTGACCTATTACTTCTTTCGTATCTTTTTGTCTAAATCCAAACTTTAGCATAAGCCAATGTGAATAGGTATGTTCTATAGGATAAGATTGTCCTATTATATGACTACGTTCTAAATGATACCAAGCATTACCAAACTGCTTATTTTCTAAACAGAAACTGTATTGTTTTAATTCTTGGTTATACGCCTGTTTTAGATGTTTAGGTATTTTAGTATTAAACTTCATATCCTCTAATTTTGGATAAATGTACTTTAATAGTAAGTGCAATGGAAGTGCAATAATTAGACACTACACTTATCGCAAATACCTTTTACCACCAAATTTACATTCTCTGACACAAAACCATTTGGCACTTTTATTTGTGGAATTTTATGGTCAGTTAAACAAGTTGTTTCATTACAATTATTACAATGAAAATGTAAATGCAAATCGTTTTTAATATCACAATTACAGCCTTCTTCACATAAAGCATATTTTGAAATTCCCGTGCCATCATCAATTTGATGTACAATACCTTTTTCCTCAAAAGTTTTAAGGGTTCTGTAAAGCGTGGTTCTATCCGCCTTTGTAAAAGCATTTTCAATATCGGTTAGGGCGACTGCAATTTTTTTTTGTCCCATAAACTTGTAGATGAGGATGCGCATTGCCGTAGGGCGAACCCTTTTGTCTTCTAAAAATTTTTCTATTTCAGTCATTAACTTGTGATTTTAACCATCTATTTCCCTATGGATTCTCCCGTTTTAATGTGAAAGGCATCCTCAATATTTGCGATATAAATAATCCCGTCTCCTGGTTCTTCCGTTTTACCATTTCTTAGAATTGTTTCAATTGCGGCTTGGGCTTCCTCATTTTGACAAACCAGTTCTAGCTTGACCACTGGACTATCTGTCACGTGAAAATCCAGCGACGGTCTTGCGCCTTTTGCCTTGAACGCTCCCGTGCCTTCTGCTTGTGACAGGGTCATACTTTTAAAACCACTATCAGCAAGAGCTTCAATTACCCTTTGGATCCGGTTCGGTTTTATAAATGCTTTTATTTCCTTCATTTTTTTAAATTTTTAATCAATTTTGAACCGAGTCTGTTTTATAATTTTTAACTAACTAATTAAGACGATAAACAAACTCGGAATCAAAACCTTTGATTATTATTGAATTAATGTCCGTGTTCCAGTTCGCCCTTTATCATTTCAGAAGACAGGTTATAAGCTCCGTTTATGACCACTTTGGCATCGGTTGAAACTTCGGCAGGCAGATTGACTTCAACAAAGCCTAAATCAGTAATACCAACCGTTACGGGTATCATTTTGAATTTCATTTTGCCTACTTCCATTTCCTCATCTTCATCCAAGATAAAAATAAAGGATTGCTCGCCTTCCTTTATAATGGCGGCTTCCGGAACGGCAAAACCCTTTTTCTCGCCCTGCACTATGCGCCCTTCTACATACATACCTGGCAAAAGATTTTTATCCTTGTTTTCTATATCAGCAAGAACTTCTATGGCTTTTGGGTCTGTCTCAAAAGTTTTACCTATAGACCGAACGGTTGCTTTAAGCAGTTCATCTGGGCGAGAGGCCGTGGAAAAATATATCTGTTGTCCTTTCTGGATTTGCTTTATGTCCTTTTCATAGACTTTGAAGTTTACATAAATTTTTGAATTATCGCTTATCGAGAACATTTTGGATTGTTGTGCCACGTAATCGCCAAGGCTAATCATTACTTCATCCACATAACCACTTATGGGTGTGGTAATGGGAACTGCGGAATATATCTGTCCTTCCGCCACTTTTTCCGGATTAATCCCCAACAACTTCAATTGGGCCCTCAAACCATTGACGCTGGATGTTGTGGAACGAAATTTTGATTGAGCCATTTGAAATTCCTTTCCCGAAGAAACGCCTTTGTCATAAAGCGTCTGCTTGCGTTCAAAATCCTGTTTCAAAAAGACCAGTTCGTCATTTTTTTCCTGATAGTCCTGTTGCATTGCAATGATATCCGGGTGTTCTATATATGCCAGCACTTGACCTTTGCTTACGTTATCTCCGGGTATTACTTTTATGGCACTCACATTTCCACCAACAAACGGGCTTATGTTCGCCTTGTCCTGTGGGAAAAGCTCCAGCGTTCCCGTTACCTTAATGTTGTTCCCTAAATTGCGTTCCTCCAAAGGTTTCATTTCCAAACCTATGGTTTCGGCCTGTTGCTTTGTAAGTTCCACAACGCCTTCTTCCTCGCTGTGACCTTCTTCTTCTCCTTCATTGGTTTTTGATACGCCTTCGGCTTCGTTATGCCCAAGTTCAGATTTTGGGGCATCATTACAACTCATAAACATAAGTGTAAATAATACGATACTTACTAATAATATATTCTTCATTTTTCTTTTTTTAAGATTATAAATTGCCCAATTGATATTGTATCTCAATGGATTGTTGGTTAAACTGGTTTATGTATTGCAAATGGTTTTGTTTTATCCTGATGGCACTGTTGAGAATTGTGATATAATTGACATAATCTATTTCGCCTTCCTTGGATGCCAATTGCGCTGTGGTAATTTGCTGTTCTGCCAACAATAGTGCGCCTTCTTCGTAATATTGCAAAATCTTCTTTGTTTTTTCAAGGGATTTGGTCAATTGCGACACGCGACTTTCTGTAACCGCCTTTTGCTCCAAATATTGATTCTCTGCTACCATTGCGTCTGCCTTTGCTGCTTTTACCCTTGACTTCTGCGGAAAAAACCATAGCGGAATGCTAATACCCGCCTGATAGGTGTTGAAGCCTGAAACATCATCTACAACCTGCCTGCCATACGATAAGCTGAATTTCGGTAGGAATTGTGATTTCTCAACGCCCACGTTTGCTTTACTTACTTCGGCATTTTGCAAGGCATATTGCAACATTGGGTTATTCGCTACCGA
The DNA here is from genome assembly GCF_038024035.1 of Polaribacter pacificus. Classification (NCBI taxonomy): domain Bacteria; kingdom Pseudomonadati; phylum Bacteroidota; class Flavobacteriia; order Flavobacteriales; family Flavobacteriaceae; genus Polaribacter; species Polaribacter pacificus. The sequence continues at coordinate 2,261,627 of NZ_CP150664.1, read as the reverse complement.
AGTGGAATCTAATGTCGCCATAAAATCCAATGTTTTGTATGGTTCACTAATCGTTTCAATGGATTCATCCGTTCCCAAATATTGTTTTAAGGCACGTTTGGCTATTTCAATATCATCAAAGGCTTGTTGCCTTAATACTTGAATCTGTTGAAATTCGGAAGAGGCTGAAATAAATTCCAATTTGCCTGTTTCTCCCGTATCATACCGAAGTTGGGCAGCGGTCTTAAAATTGGCATAAATACTGTCCAGTTGGTCTGCAAAGCGCAACTGCGCCTTATAATAATTTATTTGGTCATACGCTTGCATCACATTACGCACCAATTGTTGTTCACTGGCCACATAAAACTTTTCTCCCAAGGCAATACGCTCTTTGTAAAACTTCGATTTTGAAAAACCGGAAAGCAAATCAATGTTGCCCTGTTGCACACCAACGGTTGTCTGCACTCCAGGAAGATTATTTCCATATTCTTCTTTGCCCGTGAAAACTTGAGTGCTACCAAGGTCAAAACTCGTTCCCTTTAGTGCCTTTTCCCGTTCAATAAATGCTTGGCTCTCTTTAAGTGATGGATAATTCTGTTTAGCCATAGCAATAGCCTCATCAATGGTCAAGGTCTTTGGGATTGTACCATCTTGATTGGTGTCTTGGGCAAATGAAGTACCAGAAGCCATCAAACCTCCAACCATCAATAATACGGTTACAATATTGGTTGATTTTTTAATATAACTTACATCTCCACCATTGTCCTTCTTTTCTTTTCGGGATTCCAGCCAATAATAAAGAATAGGAATAACCACCAAGGTCAGAAATGTTGCCGTAAGCATTCCTCCAATGACTACTGTCGCCAAAGGTCGCTGTACTTCTGCACCACCAGAGGTAGAAATCGCCATTGGGATAAAACCCATAATTGTTGTAATGGCTGTTAATAAAATTGGACGTAAACGTTCGTGCGTTGCTTCGTATATACGTTTTTTTAAATCTGTCATTCCACTGTCTTTTAATTCATTGAATTTGTTTATGAGTATGAGTCCGTTTAATACGGCAACTCCGAAGAGCACGATAAACCCGACTCCGGCAGAAATACTGAAAGGCATTCCACGAATCAACAAAACGAAAACACCACCAATGGTCGCCAAAGGCACTGCCATATAGATCATCAAGGCCTGTGTAACTGAATTTAAAGCAAAGTAAAGCAGAACAAATATTGTTAATAGAACGATTGGAACTACAATCATCAATCGGTCTGAAGCACGTTGAAGGTTTTCGAAAGAACCTCCGTAGGTTACAAAATAACCTGGTGGCAGTTTCACGTCCGTTTCCAATTTTTGTTGAATTTCCTCGACCATCGATTTTACATCGCGCCCACGAACATTGACCCCTACCGAAATACGACGGGAGGTATTGTCCCTTGAAATCTGCATCGGACCTGGCTTATAGCTGATATCTGCAACCTCCTTTAAAGGTACTTGTGCACCGTTTGGCAGGTCTATGAAAAGGTTTTTTAAGCTATTGATGTCTTGTCGATATTCCTCTGCCAAACGAATGACCACATCGAATCGTTTTTCCCCTTCAAAAATGACTCCTGCCTGTTCTCCAGAAAATGAAGCACTTACATAATCATTCAGCTTGTCAACGGTTACACCGTATTGTGCCATTTTTGCCCGGTTATACACCACTGTCATTTGTGGCAAACCGCTTGTAGCTTCTACATTGAGGTCAGCCGCTCCGGGAACGGTTCTGATGACCGCTGCGATTTCCTGTACCTTGTCTGCCAAAACGCCTAAATCTTCTCCGTACAGTTTGATTGCCACGTCCTCACGAACCCCTGTAAGCAATTCATTAAAACGAAGTTCTACAGGTTGGGTAAACACGAAATTTACGCCGGGAACTACTGAAATTTTTTCCTGTATTTTTTCTATCAGTTCTTCTTTACTATCTGCGGAAGTCCATTTACTCTTATCTTTTTCAAGAATAATATAACTATCGGCAATATCCATAGGCATCGGGTCTGTCGGTATTTCGGCCACACCAATCCTAGAAACTACTGTTTTTACTTCCGGAAACTCATTGATTAACTTCTGAAGTTTCTCTGAAGCCTCAATAGATTCTGTAAGACTGCTCCCCGGTTTTATCAATGCTTGAAATGCAATATCGCCTTCATCAAATTTAGGGACAAATTCTGCTCCCATATTGCTGAAAATAAATCCTGAAATCAAAAGCAAGGAAACCGCGCCTATAACCACACCTGCCCGAAAGCGAAGTGCAAAATTTAATATAGGCAGATAGATACGATTCAGAACATCCATAATTTTATCACTGAACCTATCAATCTTGTTTTCAAACTTGGCGAACCAACTATTTTGATTTTTAGCAGGTTTTAAAAATAATGATGACATCATTGGCACGTAGGTAAGACAAAGGATAATCGCTCCTAAAACGGCAAAACCAAATGTAAATGCCATTGGCCGGAACATTTTCCCTTCCACACCGGTCAAAAAAAGAATCGGTGTAAAAACTATAAGAACAATTAGTTGACCGAAGAAGGCAGAATTCATCATTTTACTTGAAGAATCATAGGCGATTTCATCCATTTCAGCTTGGTTGATGGCGGTTGTGGATTTTTTCATCCGTTGATGAATGTGGAAAACCGCTCCTTCCACGATAATCACCGCTCCATCTACAATAATTCCAAAATCGATCGCACCCAAGGACATTAAATTTGCCCAAATGCCAAATTGTTTCATCAAAATAAATGCAAATAATAGACATAAAGGGATTATCGAAGCTGCTATCAAGCCACCACGGAAGCTTCCCAAAAGTAAGACCAAAACAAATATGACGATTAGGGCTCCTTCTATTAGATTGTTTTTAACGGTACTTGTGGTTGCCTCAATAAGTTCACTTCGGCTTAAAAAAGCATCAATATAAACACCTTCCGGCAGGGATTTTTGAATTTCTACAATACGCTTTTCCACATTTTCAATCACGTCGCCTGGGCTTTCGCCTTTCAGCATTAAAATTTGTCCACCTACGGATTCGTGACCGTCTTGGGTAAATGCACCATAACGCACTTGGTTTCCGTAGCCCACTTTTTCGGCAACGTCCCTTACCAAGACAGGGCTTCCATTTTGAGTGGTCACAACCGTGTTTTCCAAATCGGCGATACTTCGAGCCAGCCCTTCGCCACGGATAAAATTGGCTTGGTGGTTTTTTTCAATGTAAGCACCACCGGTATTAGCATTGTTCACTTTAAGAGCTTCAAAAACCTGATTCATTGTAATGCCAAAACTTTTTAGTTTATCAGGATTTATGGCAACTTCATATTGTTTTACATAACCTCCAAAAGCATTGACCTCGACTACGCCTGGCACTAAAGCCATTTGGCGTTTTACAATCCAATCTTGGATGGTACGAAGCTCCATTGCGTCATATTTGTCTTCATAGCCTTCTGTCACTTTTAAGGTATATTGAAAAATTTCGCCCAGACCTGTTGTTATGGGTGCCATAAAAGGTGTGCCAAAACCTTCGGGGATTTCTCCGGCAACTTCGGTTAATTTCTCCTGTACCAATTGCCGTGGCAGATAAGTGCCTGCCTCGTCCTTAAAAACAATGGTAACCACGGACAGCCCAAAACGGGATACTGAACGCAGCTCGATGACGTCAGGAAGATTGGCCATTGCCAATTCTACGGGATAGGTAACAAATTGTTCTATATCTTCTGTCCCCAAGTTTGGGGCCACGGTTATTACCTGTACTTGGTTGTTTGTTATATCGGGTACAGAACCCAAGTTTATAGTGGCCATAGACCAAATGCCCGTACCAACAAGTGCCACTATAAATAAGCCAATAATAAATTTATTATTAATGGAAAATGAAATGATTTTGTTAATCATAGAAAATGTATTAATTCAGTTAAACCTTCCAGTGTAATACGAAGGCATTATTAAATAATGTAATAATTGACCAGAAATGGTCTTGAAAGGATATAAATATCCTGTAATAACTGAATTACACCTTTGGTGGCTGTAAAATTGAAGGAGTGAAATCTTTTTCTATACCATTAAGGTAGAAAAAATCTTGTGTAGATATAAAGGATGTATTAAACTTAACATTTACCAATTTTAATTGCATAACATTAATGTGACAACATTGACAATTACAAAAAGGAGTGCATAAATCTGAATCTTGATTGTCATGGTTAAATCCCTGAGAAATTTCTGTTTTAACTTCATCATTAAGTACAGTATAATCTTCGCAAGGTGCTAAATTAAGTACAAGAATATAAGCTGATAATATAAAAGTTAAAAATTTCATTGCAGCAAAGATATAAATTATTTGATGCAATGGCTGTGCAAAATAATATTGACAAGTAATATAATAGAACGATTAAAATAAATAATTTTTGAATTTTACTATTCTTGATTTAGGTGTTTTAATTCTTTATAATTGGTTTCTTCTAATTTACTTCTTAATGTAGCCATATCCTCGCTAACTTTTCTATCAATTATTTTAGCATAATGCTGTGTTGTTTTTAAAGATTTGTGTCCAAGCATTTTACTTACAGATTCTATTGGAACACCATTAGTTAATGTTATAGTAGTTGCAAAAGTATGACGTGCTAAATGAAAAGTTAAGTTTTTATTTATTTCGCATAAATCAGCAATTTCTTTCAAATAAGCATTCATTTTTTGATTACTTAAAACTGGCAATAACTTGTTTGAATTTAAAACATCAGAATACTCTTCATATTTTTTTAAAATAGTTTCTGCAGAAGGCAATAATGGAATATTACTTTTGGTTTTAGTCTTTTTTCTGGTTGTTTTTATCCAACGACCACCATCAATACCAATTACAATATTATCTTTATTTAATGCTTTTACATCCGCATACGCTAAACCTGTAAAGCAACTAAACACAAAAATATCTTTTACCAAATTTAATCGACTTATAGAAAACTCTTTTTCAATTAATCTTTGGATTTCTCCCTCATCCAAAAATTCTCTTTCAACTGTCTTTAAAATTCCTTTCCAATTAAAAAACGGGTCTTTAACTATCCAGTCATTTGCGTAAGCGATTCTTACGACTTTCTTAAAATTGGTAATATACTTTATAGTTGTATTGTGTGCGCAATTTTTTTCTGTTTTCAAATAGTATTCAAACCCCGTAATAAATTTATTATTAATCTCTGTTACTGGTATATCTTCTATTTTATATTCGTGATTAATATAATTTTTTAAATGTTTTTTTGCTATTTTATATCTTTCTGATGTACCTAAAGCGTAATCTTTACCAACTAGCTTTTCCATTTGAATATTATGATTTTCAAATATTTCCAAAGTCATTTTTCTAATCTCATTTTTACCCTGGTAAATGTTTCTAATATTAGTAGCTGTAATTAATTTATTTTCTTCTACTAACCTTTGGTGTATTTTATAGATTCGGTTAGCAATACTATCAATATATTTATTAAGTTGTTGAGTTTCTCCAGAAGAACCTTTCATCTTACCAGCAGAAGAACTCCACTTTTCAACGTCAACCTTTCTCGAAATACTTAATTCGGCTCTTTTACCATTTACAGTAATCCTTAAATAAATATTTGCTTTTCCACTTTTATCTGCTTTACTACGTTTGATATAGAAAATAAATGAGAATAAATGTTGCATAGGTGTCAGTTAATTATTATAGCATAAATATACGAAAATTAAATTAAAACAAATCATAACTAATTAAATATCAGTTTATTTAGTTTAATTCGGTGTCAGTTGTGAATTTAAAAAATAGACTCCGAATACGCACCTTATACGTTAATTTTTGATGATTTTGATTGGTATGCATTGAATAGAAAAAACCCTACAAACATAGCGTTTGTAGGGTTTTGACTCTAATTAGTATTCTTTTAGCAGAGAGGAAGGGATTCGAACCCTCGATACGTTGCCGTATACACACTTTCCAGGCGTGCGCCTTCGACCACTCGGCCACCTCTCTAAAATTAAAACTTCAGCTTATGAGATCCTAAAATAAATTTAGGATAGATACATTTCTACAAGTCCTTCTGGTGTATCAAACTCAATGGTTTGATTTTCTCGATCTACTTTTTTGATAAAGTTATCAATCATCGGGATAAAAACATCCTTCTCACCGTTTTTGATTTCAAACAAAGGCTGGGCGGTTTTGTCATTGACACCTTCTATAATGCCAACATATCCATAACGGCTATCTACGGCTTTAAAACCGATCACCTCATGAAAATAAAACTTATCGCCTGTTAGTTTAGGTAGCATAGAAAGTGGCAAGTATACCTCTGCTTTCATAATACCATCGGCTTCTTCTTCGCTTTGAATATCTTCAAACTGAACTCGAAGTTGATTGCCTTTTTGAAGTAAACTTTTTTCAATAAAAAATGGAATCAGGTTATTGCCTAAGTCGACAAAAACTGATTCCATTTCTTGATACAATTCAGGTTCGTCAGTATCTAATTTGATCACTACCTCACCTCTAAAACTATGCTTTCTAACGATTTTGCCTAAATAAAAACAATCTTCTTTACGCATTACGTTATTGGGCTTTAGAATTATTCTGCAGATTTTTCTTCGGTAGCTTCTTCTGAAGTTTCTTCAGTTACTGCTTCTTCAGTTGTTGCCTCAGCTGCTTCTGCTGCCGCTGCATCTTCTGCTGCTTTTTGCTCAGCTAAGATAGCTTCTTCTGCTTCTTTAGCAGCGTTTACACGCGCTTCGTTTACAGCTTTTTCTGCTTCTAATGCTTTTGCTTTTGCTTCTGCTTGCTCTTTAGATAAACCATCTTTTTTAGTAGCGATTCTTGTTGCTTTTTCTTCTAACCAAGCAGTAAATTTAGCTTCTGCTTGCTCTTCAGTTAAAGCTCCTTTACGAACTCCACCAGCTAAGTGATTCTTTAATAAAGCACCTTTGTAAGATAAAATTGCTTTCGCAGTATCTGTAGGTTGTGCTCCATTTTGCAACCATTTAACAGCTCCATCAACATCTAAATCAATGATTGCTGGGTTTACATTAGGATTGTAAGTACCTAATTTTTCTAAGAATTTACCATCTCTTTTTGCACGTGCATCAGCTGCAACGATTGAATAAAATGGTTTTCCTTTTTTACCGTGTCTTTGTAATCTAATTTTTACTGACATATTTTTAAAATTTTAAGGTTCTCGACCTCGATTATTAATATTCTTATTATCTCGTAATAAGCGGGTGCAAATATACAAAATATTTTCAGTATAAAAATCAATAAAACAAGTAATTATCTAATGCTCAGCTTGAAATCAAGAAAATTTAAAATTGTTGATAAATCAGCATAACTAATCCGAATAGTTTTCACAGCTAATTTGTACTTTTATGCTAGCTAATTTACACCCTTCAAGCAGCCCATATGTATTTAATTTTTGACACCGAAACAACTGGTTTACCCAAGAGCTGGAACGCCCCAATTACCGACACAAACAATTGGCCAAGGTGTGTACAAATTGCGTGGCAACTACACGATGCAAACGGGAATCTGCTAGAACACAGTGATTTTCTTATTAAGCCAGAAGGCTATAATATTCCTTATGATGCCGAAAGAATTCATGGAATTTCTACAGAATTAGCAGAAGAACAAGGGATCGCTTTAGAAAAAGCGCTTGAATTGTTTAACATCGCTTTAGAAAAAACAACTTTTGTGGTAGGGCAAAATGTTGGTTTTGACCTAAACATTATGGGCTGTGAATTTCATCGTTTGGGTGTGCAAAACAAGCTAAATGATCTTCCTTTATTAGACACCTGTACAGAAAAGACCGCTTTAATGTGTCAGATACCTGGAGGTCGTGGAGGAAAATTTAAACTCCCTACCCTAACAGAACTGCATCAGCATTTGTTTGGAGCCGCTTTTAATGAGGCGCATAACGCAACTGCAGATGTTGAAGCCACTACTCGTTGTTTTTTAGAGCTTATTCGTTTAAGAGAATTTACCAAAGAAGAGCTTGATGTTGATGAAAGTTATTTTAAAGAATTTTCTGAAGCCAATCCAAAACCCATTGAGTTAATTGGCCTAAAACACATCAACCTAAAAAAGGAAAGCACTAAAATAAAAAAGCGTCTTGACAAGTTAAAAGACACCAAAGAGACCATAACTACCAATGAGGGCATGGCTGCTCTTGCCAATGTACAGTTTGCGCATTTACACAATCACACTCAGTTCTCAGTCTTGCAATCTACCATACAGATTAACAATATTGTAAAGGCTGCTGCCAAAGACAAAATGTCTGCCATAGCCATGACTGATACCGGAAACATGATGGCTGCTTTTCATTTTGTGGCATCTGTTTTAAACCACAACAAAGCTGCCAAAGCCACCAATGCTGCTCTCGAAGAAAAAGGAGAAGCTCCAACAGAAACTGTTTTAAAACCCATCGTTGGTTGTGAGTTTAACGTGTGTTTAGACCATAAAGACAAATCAAATAAGGACAACGGATATCAAGTAGTTCTTTTGGCTAAAAACAAAAAAGGCTATCACAATTTGGCAAAAATGTCTTCTCTAGCTTTTGTTGATGGATTTTATTATGTGCCAAGAATTGATCGAGAGATTATAAAAAAATACAAAGGAGACATTATTGTTTTAACAGGAAATCTCTACGGAGAAGTGCCTAGTAAAATCTTAAATGTTGGTGAACAACAAGCAGAAGATGCCTTGTTGTGGTGGAAACAAGAGTTTGGCGATGACCTCTACATAGAGTTAATGCGTCATGGACAAGAAGATGAAAACATTGTTAATGAAACTCTCTTAAAGTTTGCAAAAACTCATAATGTAAAAGTTGTTGCCAGTAACAATACTTTTTACTTAGAAAAAGAGGATGCCAATGCCCATGATATTTTACTCTGTGTAAAGGACGGAGAAAAACAAGCCACTCCAAAAGGCAGAGGCCGTGGTTATCGATATGGCTTACCCAATAGCGAGTACTATTTTAAATCATCCGAAGAGATGAAAACGCTGTTTGCAGATTTACCAGATGCCATCTTAAACATAGAAGAAGTTGTTGATAAAATAGAAGTTTACACCCTAGCTAGAGATGTCTTATTGCCTGCATTTGATATTCCAACAGAATTTCAAGACCCAAAAGATCTTGAAGATCAAGGCAAACGAGGCGAAAATAATTTCTTGCGTCATCTAACCTATGAAGGCGCTAAAAAACGCTATGGAGAAATTACGGATGCCATTAGAGAGCGTCTAGATTTTGAGCTTGAAGTTATAGAAAAGACTGGATACCCTGGATACTTTCTAATTGTAGAAGATTTTATTCGGGAGGCCAGAAAAATGGATGTTTCTGTAGGCCCAGGACGTGGTTCTGCCGCAGGATCTGTGGTAGCTTACTGCTTATGGATCACCAATTTAGACCCAATTAAGTACGACCTCCTTTTTGAGCGTTTCTTAAATCCAGAACGTGTGTCCATGCCCGATATTGATATTGATTTTGATGATGAAGGTCGTGGGAGAGTCATGGATTATGTAATTGACAAATACGGATCCAATCAGGTAGCACAAATTATCACTTACGGAACCATGGCTGCTAAATCTTCTATTAGAGATACGGCTCGAGTACTTGATTTACCCTTGTTTGAAGCCGATAGAATTGCCAAATTGATTCCGGGAATGAAACTGAAAAAGTTATTTTCTTTGGATGAAAAAGGACTCCGATCCAATCTGCGTTCAGAAGAGTACGCTTTGGTAGCTGATCTGATTCAGCTTTCTGAAGGGAATGATTTAATTGCAGAGACCATTAACAAGGCTCGTGTTTTAGAAGGCTCAGTTAGAAATACAGGTATTCATGCCTGTGGGGTGATCATTACACCTTCAGACATTACAAACTATGTACCCGTTGCATTGGCAAAGGACTCAGACATGTATGTCACTCAGTTTGACAACTCTGTGGTAGAAAGTGCTGGACTACTAAAAATGGACTTCTTAGGTCTAAAAACCTTAACCCTAATTAAAGACACTGTAAAAATTGTAAAAGCCAGACATGATGTTTTGCTTGACCCTGAAAGCTTTCCGCTAGATGATGAAAAAACCTATGAGCTTTTTCAACGAGGAGAAACCATCGGGATTTTCCAGTATGAATCTCCTGGGATGCAAAAGCACATGCGCTCTTTAAAGCCTACTGTTTTTGCCGATCTTATTGCCATGAACGCCCTGTACAGACCAGGACCAATGGAATATATCCCGTCTTTTATTAACAGAAAGCACGGCATCGAAGAGATTGATTATGACCTGCCTGCCATGGAAGAGTATTTGGCAGAAACTTATGGGATTACCGTCTATCAAGAGCAGGTAATGCTTCTGTCTCAAAAATTGGCAAATTTTACAAAAGGTGAAGCCGACGTCTTGAGAAAGGCAATGGGAAAAAAGCAGGCTGACGTTTTGGCTAAAATGAAACCAAAATTTATTGAGCAAGCAAGCATTAACGGTCATGATGCTAAAAAATTAGAAAAAATTTGGAAAGACTGGGAGGCTTTTGCTAGTTATGCCTTTAACAAAAGTCACTCTACTTGTTATGCTTGGATTGCCTACCAAACGGCTTATCTAAAAGCACATTATCCGGCAGAGTATATGGCTTCTGTGCTGTCTAACAATATGAACGATATTAAACAGGTGTCGTTTTTTATGGAAGAAGCCAAACGCATGGGGCTTACCGTACTTGGTCCGGATGTAAATGAATCCTATTCTAAGTTTTCTGTAAACAAAGAAGGCGCTATTCGTTTTGGAATGGCAGCCATTAAAGGAGTTGGTAGTTCTGCGGTAAAAGCCATTATTGATGAGCGAAAAGAAAATGGCCCTTTCAGCTCTATTTTTGATGTGGCAAAAAGAGTAGATCTACGCGTTGCAAACAAGAAAGCTTTTGACGGTTTAATTTTAGCGGGTGGTTTTGATTCCTTTACAGAAACACACCGAGCTCAATATTATGAGATAGATGAAAAAGGCCTAACCTTTATAGAAAAAGCCCTGCGCTATGGTAACAAATACCAAGAAAGCCAGAATTCATCACAGGTATCCTTGTTTGGAGAAGCCTCAGATATTCAATTGCCAGAACCAGAAATTCCAGATTGTGAAACCTGGGGTACCATGGAGCTTCTCGGAAAAGAAAAAGAAGTGGTTGGTATTTATATTTCTGCCCACCCTTTAGATGATTTTAAGAATGAGCTGCGTTTTTGCAATGCCAACTTATCTTATTTTAAAGGAGATCTAAAAAAATACATCGGAATGAATCTGTCTTTTGCAGGAATCATTTCTGATGTGCAACATCGAGTTTCTAAAGTAGGAAAAGGTTGGGGACTTTTTACCGTAGAAGATTATAACGAGAGTTATGAGTTTAGAATTTTTGGTGAAGACTATTTAAAGTTTAGACACTTTTTGGTTCCAAATTCCTTTTTGTTTTTAAGAATCACCATTAACCAAGGGTGGACCAATAAAGAAACTGGTGTAGTGGGTGAACCTAGAATGCAATTTACAGACATAAAACTCCTGCATGACACTATGGACAATCTCTGTAAAAAAATTACCTTGCAACTCCCTTTACAACAAGTGAACCCAGAACAGATAAAAAAATTACAGCATTTGTTTGTGGGCAATAATGGCAAACAATCTGTGCATTTTACCATCTATGATAAAAAAGAGCAAATAGAGTTAAACTTACCGAGTAGAAACACCAAAATTAAAATAACCAATGAACTGTTAAGCTCTCTAGATAAAGAACAGGTAACTTATAAACTCAATTAAGCAAGGACTTAGTTGATGAGTATTTTTTTAACCATTTGCTTAGCGCCATTTTTAATGTGCAATAAGTACAAACCAGATGCTACCTGACCGTAATTGAGCTCTTCACGAAAGACAGAAGGCACTTGCTCAAAAACATCTTCTTTGATGAGTCTTCCTTGAACATCTACCAAGTTAATGATCACTTTGCTAGACACGGTCTCAAACTCCAATTTAAGCAATCCTTTTGTTGGGTTTGGGTACAAGGCAAAATCAATAAACTCTTCTTCATTTGCTGTTTTATCAATGCTAAAATTTGAAGCATTTACCGCATAAAATAAATTGTTTACCGCCTCTACTTTTATTCTAGCCAAACTGGTATTAACATTAGGCAATACAATTAATTGACTCCCATCATTAGGTGTATTGGTTAGTATGATGGTATCAAAAGTCTGACCACCATCGGTAGAGAGTAAAATATTAACCAAGCTACAATTTACAGGAGCTACATCAGAATTTGCCACATCCCAAACAACGGTCTGAGTAGAGTTCCCTTGCAAAGTAGCATTGCTATCGTGAGAAGTAACTACAAAGGGTCCTGAATTTCCATCCACCCCAACCTTAATATCATCATAGGCAGTGGCATTTACATTATCTCTAACAGTTAATCTAAAATTTAAATTTCTTGTTACAGATGGTAAGACTTCCCAAGTGCTAAAGGTTTTCCCTGTTAAAACGGTATCTAGTACAGGCATATATCTATTAGGATTACCAATCGGATTAACTGATCTAAACATTGGCCCCCCTGTACTGCTTGCATCAGGAGCCATCGGAAAACCTAAAGTATTATCAATCTGCTCCCAAGTATATGTAAGCTCATTATCTGCATCGGTATCAGAACCTGCTCCTTTAAGTACAAATGGGGTTAAGCTTGGAATGGTTACATTGGCACCTGCCTGTGCAGAAGGCGGCGTGTTTCCAGTTTCAGTAATCACAGCACAGCTCCCTTGCCCGCTTAAAAGATTCCACATTTCTTGAATACTTATAGCATGAAAATAAGCATCGCTACTGCTTTGTACATTTGGCTCACAGATCCCCGCATATCCCATAATTGTAGAAGCGCTTCCTGGTTCTACTGCGGTACCAGAATTTCTTTGACAGTCATTGTATTGGGTATGATTTGCCCCAAACTGATGACCTAACTCATGAGCCACAAAATCTATATCAAAAGTATCGTTGATCGGAGATCCTGAACCCGTAATTCCTTTTGCCTTAACTCCTGTTAAACAAAGCCCCATGGCTGCCAAACCTCCACCACCTGTGCTAAAAGTATGACCTACATCATAATTGGCATTACCAATAATATTGTCTATTTTGGCTTGAGACTCCTTAATTAATTCATCAGCATCACTATTGGAAAACCCATCCGATAGCGGGTCAAAAAAGATCAGATCTGCATTGTTTGCTACCAACTGCATGCGAACACCAAGATCTCTTTCAAAAATGGCATTTACTCTAGTCATTGAAGTGTTAATTGCAGAAAGTACTGCTGCTTTTTTTTGAGCCTCTGTAGCAGAGGCTGCAATATTTTGATTGGTTAAATGAAACTGAGAATACTCGGCAGTAGTAGCCACTGCCAGTCGATAAGTTCTTAGTTTACCATCGTGGTTTGCCGTCGTTTTACTTAACGCTGTACTCTTTTGTTGATAGGCGTTTATTTGATCTTCTACAAAACATTCAAAATCTTGATTTTTAGTTGAACTTTTTTGATAGCCAATTAAAATTTTATGGTCTTTAGTATAGGGATCTATAAAATAAACTGGGTAGTTTTTAGAGCTAATCATGGCATGAAAACCATCAGCTGCTTGACTAAATCGAATAGTTGCTGTTGGGTCATCTAATCCTACACCGCTATATGATTTTATTTGAGGATACTCTAGCGCCAAGGCATCTGAAAGTACAGCTGCCTCTTTAACAGTAAAACGCTGTATACCTAGCGGAGTCGGCAAATTGATAACTCTTTGGTTATTCTTTGCAAGTGTAACTAGCCCATTGTTTAGCAGACTAGTATTAACCGCATACAATTGATAGTTTTCTGGCGTATTAGATCTAGCACTTAATTCTTGCTCATTAGTTAATGGAACCTGAGGAATACTCTCAAAAAACTCTTGAGACACCACAGGACTGGCCGTTAATAAACAACCGAGTAAAAAATAGTGTAGTCTTTTTTTCATATGCTAGTGTACTAAATTACAAACCGAAGTATGTACTTACAAAGATAATTAATATTTATCTTTGCATACAACAATGATAAACAAAACTGTACACATACAAGATCTAGGAACCAAGGATTATCAAGAAACTTGGGATTATCAAACTGCTTTATTGCAAGAGATCGTCGATCTAAAAATTGCCAATAGAAAAGCGCAAATAGACCTACAAACACCCAATCATTTTTTGTTTGTAGAGCATCCTCATGTATATACTTTAGGTAAAAGTGGTGATCTTTCTAACCTGCTACTAAACGAAGCACAGTTAGCTGCAAAAGGCGCCAGTTTTTACAAGATTAACAGGGGTGGTGATATTACCTATCACGGTCCTGGACAGCTTGTGGGCTACCCTATTTTAGATTTAGAAAATTTCTTTACAGACATTCACAAATACCTGCGTCTGTTAGAAGATGTGATTATCAAGACACTTGCAGAATACGGCATAGAGAGTGAACGAAGCAAAGGCGAAACTGGAGTTTGGCTTGGTGTAGGTACACCTTTTGCGCGTAAAATTTGTGCCATGGGCATCAGAACCAGCCGTTGGGTAACCATGCATGGTTTTGCCTTAAACGTCAATGCAAATCTTGGTTATTTTGACAATATTATTCCCTGCGGAATTAAAGGAAAAGCCGTTACCTCTATGGAGGCAGAATTGGGCAAAAAAATTCCTTTAGAAGAAGTCAAAGAAAAAATACTAAAACATTTTAAGACTGCTTTTGAGGTAGAGCGTTTTGACTATTAATCAAGCTATACTGCTACTTTAAGATAGCAAACGAATCAAAAAATGTTTTTGCCTCTGCTGGTTTAAAATTTTCTGCTTTGGCAAAAACCATTAACTGATACAAGTACAGACCTTTAGAATACACCCTATACGCTGATAAAAGCCCATTCTCTTCCATCTTTAATGAGGCAGAAATGCCTTTTGCTCCACTCAAGGTCATATTCTTCTGACTTAACAAACTTGCTTTGGTGGCCTCAGCAAAGGTTTTTAAAGAGGTTTTTAGCAAAACATCAATATCATTTGCCTTGTTTTTTTGATGAGTACTAGAAACCACAAACATCATATCTTGATGCCTAAAGGCAACCCGATACACGGTGCTATTTTCATTTTCTTTAGTACTTTCTCTAATTTCTGATTGGTGGGCAATTGAAAATTTCCCTAATTCGGAAGTGAAGGTTTGCTTCGTATCTTGGGCGATACCTATTTGAAGACAGCAAAACCAAACGACACATCCTAAGATCGCTTTTTTCATCTTTACAAAGTTTAGTATGAGTAAATATACAAATTCTAATCAAAAAAAACTAAAGAAAAAATGGGCTCTTTGTGTGGCTATCCTTATTTTTCTTCGTTAAAATACACCTTGTAGTATTTCATTTTTTTATCTTCATCATAACCTCTCTCCAGGTACTCAGAAGCTGCATCAGGTGCATCAATATCTAGCTTAATCTCTATATGTGTGTCTAGCTTGATGCTGGTTTTAATCTTTTGTTTCTCTCGTTTTAAAACTACATCAGACACTTCAAAATTGTTGCGAATTAATACGTCGTTTAAACTTTCAAAATGTTTTTTATAATCGTCAAACATTTCTTTATGCTTTTCTTCTTCAAAGATTTCTTCTTTAAAATTAGCATAGTCTACGGACTCGTTTTCTTTAAAATAATCAACGGTATTTGCTAAAAACTGTCCTTGTTCTTGCTTGCCAAATTCTGGCTTGATAATCTCTTCTGAAAACTCTTTACACAGTTCTAAATAACTTTGTGTGTGCTGATTTCTATCATCGGCATAAGAAACAGATAAAAAGTTTTTAATCCAATATTGCGCATCGTAATTGTTGTTATCTATACTTAACACTACAGTTCCTTGCGTATCTGTTGTGTTTAAAATTAAACAACCCTTGTCTATTTTTTTAGTGCTGATTCCCTGCTGTACAGCTACATCAAAACTGCCTTCTTCTAAATAAGTCTGAAAAAAATCAATCTTGTTTTCTATCTTAAAAACTCCAATGGCTTCTGTTAGCACATCTTGATACTCAATGCCTTCTATAAAAGCCACTATGACATCACCTTTTTTAATTTGGGCAGAGTTGGACTGCTCAAACAAATGATTAACGATGTGTTTTGATTGCTCAATAAAAGTACTCTCATCTTTAAAAACAGTACTCGCATAGTTGTTCATCTCATTAAGTCTTACATCTGCATGATGACTAAAACGATAACTTTGAGTAAGGTTGGTAAATGGCTTTAAAAGAAACGGCAGCATTAATTGGTAGCTTTCTTCATCAAAACGCATAAGGTTTTCAGAAAAATTATTCTGACCACTGTTGTATTTGTTGGCTACTTTGTGTAAAATACACTTGGTAATTTCTGCTCGAGTTCTCTTAATCATGGGATGAGTATTTAGCTTGCTAAAATAGCTGAACTTTTTAAAAATAAAGATAAAAAAAGAAGATACTTCTAAGAAAAAACAAACGCGCTTTTACAAATCTAATTTTAGCTGTTCTGGAAGCAAACGAAAGCTTTTTCTATGATGTGGTGTGATGCCAAATTCTCGAATAGCCGCTCTGTGTTGTTTGGTAGGGTAGCCTTTATTTTTACTCCAATAATATGCTGGAAACTGAGCATGTAAGTCTTCCATATAGGCATCTCTATACGTTTTTGCCAAGACTGATGCTGCTGCAATGCTTAAAAATTTGGCATCGCCTTTTACGATGGTTTCATGCGGAACATCTTTATAGGGTTTAAACTTATTGCCATCTACAATAATAAACTCAGGCTGAGGTTTTAATTGCGCAATAGATCTTTGCATTCCAACAATAGATGCTTGCAAGACATTAATGGCGTCTACCTCTTCTGCCGAGACAAAACTAACCCCAAAACTAAGGGCAGCCTCCTCTATAATTGGTTTTAGGTGCATTCGTTGTTTTTCTGTAAGCTGCTTTGAATCGTTGAGTAAGGGATGCTCAAAATCTGCAGGTAAAATTACGGCCGCAGCAACCACTGGACCAGACAGACAACCTCTACCGGCTTCATCTGTGCCTGCTTCTAAAAGAACCCCGCTATAATTTGCTTGTAACATGACTACAAATTAACAGTTTTAGAAGAAACAATTCCTCTTTTTTTCCGTTTAAATATTTTACATTTGCCTAACAAACCTTGATTTATGAAGAAGTTTTTAATCGTTTTTACTTGCTTGTTTTTTTTGACAAACCTTTTGCAGAGTCAAATTAGAACCACACAAAGCAATAATAACGTGTTTTACAACATGGATCAAGACACCGTTACCCCTATAGAAATAACAGTTAGCCTTAGCGGAAAAACCAAGTATACAGATTACAAAATTATTTCTTTCAAAAAGGACACCACTTTAATAGATACCACCCTAACGATTGCCAAAGAATACAAGTTTAATTTTTTGCGTAAAGATTTGTTCGGACTCTTGTCATTTGCCAACCAAGGACAAACATTTAATCAGCTTACATATAATTTTAATCAACTGAGCTCTTCACCAGAAATGGGCATTACAGGTAAGCAATTTAACTACCTAAAAACAGAGGACATTAATTATTATGAGGTCCCGACGCCAAGTACAGAAATTTTGTACAGGACAGGAATGCAACAAGGTCAGGTTTTAGACGTGCTTTTTACCTTGAATTTTTCGAGACGCTTAAATGTAGGTATCGCTTATAAAGGATTGCGTTCTCTGGGAAATTATAGAAACTCATTGGCAAGTCAAGGAAATTTTAGAACCTTTTTTAGCTATCGCTCTAAAAACGACAGATATGCTCTAAGAGGACACATTGCCAAACAAGATTTATTAAATCAAGAAAATGGAGGTTTAACCACCTCAGCTATGAATGATTTTACCACAAACGACCCTAACTTTAAAGAGCGTGGTCGTCTGGATGTAAATTTAGAAAATACCGAGACTGTTTTTGACGGAAACAGACTCTACTTAGAGCACGATTTTAAATTGTTTGTGAGCAGAGATAGCAGTCAAACAAAAGACTTTAGCAATTTAAAGCTTGGGCATGCCTTTCGTCATGAAACCAAAAATTACGAGTTTATCCAACCGACTATAAACACTGATTTATTTGGCAGCACAAGCGCCTTAAGCAGCATTAATGATCAGGTAGAAAGTAAGCGTGTAGACAATAAACTCTATTTAGAATTCAACTCTAAATATATTTTAGGAACCTTTAGAGCCTTGGCCAATTTTAGCAATTACGCCTATGGATATGCAACTGATATCAATCCTACTGTTAGTCCTATTGCTAGCCCAAAATTACGCGGTAGCGCCCTAGGTTTTGGAACCAGTTGGCAGGCTTCTATAAAACAATTTCAGTTAAACGCAAGCCTAATAGTAACCCCAGGTTCTGATCTACTTTCTGGAAACCATTTTTATACAGAAGCGCTCTATACAAAAAGCAAGGAGTTGACGTTAAAAGCAAGCATACTGCTAAACTCAAAAGCTCCGAATTTTAACAGCATACTGTATCAGAGTTCTTATGATGATTATAACTGGGAGAACTCCAACTTTAAAAATGTCAATACTCGAAACTTACAGGTGGGTGTAACATCAAAATGGCTAGAAGTTTCTGCTGATTTTAATCATATAGAAAACTATACTTATTTTGATGAAAACTCAAAACCAGTGCAGGCTGCTGAGAATATTTCTTATATGAAAATAAAGGCCCAAAAGGAGTTTACTTTTGGAAAATTTGCCTTAGACAATACCTTACTGTATCAGAAAGTTGCTACCGGCTCTGATGTTTTTAGAGTTCCTGATTTTGTAAGCAGAAACACCTTTTACTATACAGATTACTGGTTTGAAGGCAAGCCGATGAAAGTACAAATAGGTGCTACTTTAAATTATTTTAGCAGTTATAAGGCCAATGCATTTAACCCCTTGTTAAATGAGTTTTATTTACAAAACAACACAGATATTGGCTACCCAACCATTGATGTGTTTTTTAATGCACAGGTAAGAAGAACTCGATTATTTTTAAAAATTGACAATGTTACCTCTAGCTTTTCTGATAGAAACTATATGTCTGCACCCAATTATCCATACAGAGATTTTGTAATCCGTTTTGGCTTGGTTTGGAACTGGTTTATTTAAGCCCTAATACATTTAATAATGATGAAACTACAACTTGCCAAAAACTGGAAACTATTTTTACTAGCCTCTTTAACCTTAGGACTGGCTCCTTTTAACCCTCCTCATATTGTAGGGAAAATTCAGTGGGTTCTTGGTGGAAATGCGTTTTCTGGAAGCGATGCAATGCAATTTCAAGATCTTTTTGACTTGCTGCTTCACGGACTCCCTTGGTTGTTGCTTATAGCTTCAATACTTGCCAATTTGCTACCAAATAAAACAAAATAATTAATGTAAAGGAAGTGACATTTTTGGCATGAATCGTCCAAAAATACTGCTGTTTTTTTGACCTACAGTCTGAAAACCCTGGCTACTATAAAAAGGTGCTGCATTAGGATCTGCATCTAGTGTCATCAACAAATTCTCTGGATTTTTTTTAGCAATTTCAATCGCGTGAACAAGTAGTTTTTTACCGATTCCCTTTCCTATAAAACTAGGCAAAACAAATAAGAATTCTAATTCAATTTTATTATCTAGAGGTTGGTTTAAAACATAAAAGCCAAGAATCTTTTGACCTTCTTTCCACACATAGACCTGCATCTCTTGAATCATTTCTGGACTCACTGTTAACTCATCAGTCCAAGACAAAATTTGCGCTTCAGAATAGCCCCAATACGCTTTAGAAATAAGCGCCACTTGAGTGATGCTTGTTGCATCAGAAGACAGAGCTTTTACAATCATTTACTTTTGTACCAATTGTTTTATTTTGATGTTGAATGCTGCAAAGATTAGCGTCATAATCGGACTTAACCAGTTAAAGATTGCAAAGAAAAAGTAATCTGCAACACTTACTCCTAAAACACCAGATTGGTAAGCACCACAGGTATTCCAAGGGATTAAAACCGAAGTTACTGTACCAGAATCTTCTAAGGTTCTACTTAAATTTTCTGGAGCTAAACCTTTGTCTTCGTATGCTTTTTTAAACATTTTACCTGGTACTACAATAGCTAAATATTGATCTGAAGCAGTAATGTTTAAAGCCAAACAACTTGCAACTGTACTAGCAAACAAACCAAATACAGAAGTTGCTAAACTCAACAGTGCTTTACTTATTCTTGCTAAGGCTCCTATAGCATCCATCACTCCTCCAAAAACCATGGCACAAATGATCAACCAAATAGTCCCGAGCATTCCACTCATTCCTTTTGCAGTAAACAAATCATTTAGCTCTACACTGGTAGTCTCTACAGATGAGCTTACCGTCATTGCATTCATAATTCCTTTGTAGGCAGAATTAAAAGTCAATGAGTCTGCTCCTGCTACTTTAGCAACAATGTCTGGCTGTGCTATAATTGCTGTAACACCTCCAAGTAGAGTACCAACTAGCAAAGCTACCAATGGCTCTGTTTTTCTCACAATCATAAAGATGACAAAGGCTGGCACTAAAAACAACCAAGGCGAAATATTAAAAGCACTATCAATGGCAGTTAATTGATCTGAAATATTTGGAACTCCTGTGGTATCAATTGACAAGCCAATAATTATAAAAACAATAAGGGTAACAATAATGGTAGGCACCGTGGTAAGAGTCATATATTTAATATGGTCAAAAAGATCTCCTCCTGCCATGGCCGGCGCTAAATTGGTGGTATCAGAAAGCGGTGACATTTTATCTCCAAAATAAGCTCCAGATAGCACAGCACCTGCAGTCATTCCTGCAGAAATCCCTAAGGTATTCCCGATTCCAACCAAGGCGATACCAACGGTTGCTGAGGTGGTCCAAGAACTCCCTGTAGCAATAGAAATAATGGCACAAATAATTACAGAAGCGGCTAAAAATATGGTCGGATTTAAAATTTGTAAACCGTAGTAAATCATCGATGGGATGATTCCACTTATCAACCAAGTTCCTGCTAGTGAACCAACCATTAAAAGTATGAGTATGGCACCTGTTGTAGACTTGACATTCTCTGCAACCTCTTCTATCATTTGCTTGTAAGAAACTTTATTTCTAAAACCTACTATAGCAGCTACAGCAGCACCTAGCAACAAAATAAATTGATTACTCCCACTTAAAGCATCATCACCATAGGCGTAAAAAACATTGTAGAACAACATGGTTATCAAGGCAAAAACAGGGATCAAAGCCTCCCAGATATTTAGTTCTTTATTCTCTATAATTGGGTCGTTTTTTGGCTCGGTAGGTTTGATGTTCTGACTTTCCATGTAGTAGTTAAATTTTGTTCCGTAATGTTACGATTTTAAGACCTGTTATGCAAATCAAATTCTTTCTTACATTTGCCGCATGGATTCATTAACTCAAATCGTTTTAGGGGCCGCATGCGGTGAATTGATTTTAGGAAAAAAAATAGGAAATAAAGCCCTTTTATTTGGAGCAATTGGTGGAACCATCCCCGATTTGGACGTGCTTTTGGGTGCTCTCTTTTATTCAAACTCTATAGATCAATTGGCTTTTCACAGAGGGATTATGCACTCTTTGGTATTTGCCATCATCGCCGCAATGGTCTTGGGATTTGTCGTTTTTGAAGCCTACAATACAAAGAAACGAAAACACAGCACTACCTTAAAAGATTGGATGCTGCTGTTTTTATTTTCGATTGGCACACATCCTATTTTAGATAGTTTTACACCCTACGGAACTCAATTGTTTGCACCATTTTCTGATGTGCGAATCGCCTTTAATAACATTTCTGTAATTGATCCTTTTTATACACTGCCTTTTTTAATCTGCATGATAGTAGTGCTCTTTTTAAAAAGAAACAATCCAATGCGATTAACATGGGCAAAGGCCGGAATTTACATCAGTTCTGTGTACATGGTCTGTACGCTATTCGCCAAAATATACATCGATAGCGTTTTTAAAAACTCCTATAAAAAAGCAGGTATTGAAACTCTTAGGTTTAGAACCCAACCCACGGCTTTAAACGCTATTTTATGGTATGGGATTGCAGAAACAAAAGAGGATTATGTACTCAGTTATTATTCATTATTTGACTCGAGCTCTACAGCAAATAAAATGATTCATGTTTCAAAAAACCACGAGTTACTATACATGAATGCTCCTGATCTAAAAAAAATGGCTTGGTTTAGCGACGCTTTTTTTATGTTAGAACCTATCAAAAACTCTAACCATATAAAATACAATGATTTGCGCTACGTGCTGCCTACAGAAAAGGACTCCATAAACGCAATGATGACTTTTACAATCAAAAAAAAGGGGGATCGTTTTGAAACGACACCCCCTGAATATGATAATTTAGAAAACTTTAGCGTGCTCTTAAACAGATTGTTTACACGCTTAAAAGGAATCTAAAAAAGATCTATAAGACACCTACTTCTTTCATACAGGCTTTCATCATCGCATAAGTTCTTTCTATATCGTTATCCAATCCAATTGAAAAACGAATTAGTCCATCGGTTAAGCCCATTTCTTTTTGTTCTTCTAAAGGAATCTCAGAAGATGTAGATGTTCCTGGCGCTGAGAATAAGGTCTTGTAAAAACCTAAACTTACGGCCAAATATCCCAAGTTTTTATCTTGCATTAACTCCATCAAAGCATTTGCTTTGTCTAAAGAACCTGCATCTATAGTTAGCATTCCTCCGTAACCATACTCCTCATTCATCATAGATTTAAACACCTCATGAGAAGGATGTGATTCCAGACCAGGATATACCGTTTTTAAACCATCTGCCTCAAACTTCTCTGCTAAAAACTGTGCATTCTTGCTGTGTTGTTTCATACGAATGTGCAGGGTTCTCATGTTTTTTAAGATCGATGAAGATCGAAGACTATCCATCGAAGCCCCTAATAACATACTTGCTCCGTCTATAACACTCTTTAATGAGTTTACAAATTCTTGTGTTCCACAAACAACACCTCCCATAGTATCAGAAGACCCGTTGATGAATTTTGTTAAACTGTGCACAACAACATCTGCCCCTAATTGAGCTGGTGAAATTGAAAGTGGAGAAAAAGTATTATCAACCACTAAAGTTAAGTTGTGCTTTTTTGCCAAGCTTGCCAATACTTTGATGTCTGCTACTTCTAAAAGTGGATTACTGACAGTCTCACAATACAACATTTTTGTGTTTGGCGTTATTGCCGCTTCTACAACATCTAATTTTGTAATGTCTACAAAAGAGGTTTGGATACCCATTCTAGGTGTAAAATTCTTTAAGAAAGCATAAGTACCTCCATAAATAGTTCTACTAGAAACAATATGATCTCCACTTCCACATACCTGAAGAATTGTAGGGGTTATTGCTCCCATACCAGAACCCGCAACATTTGCAGTTTCTGTACCTTCCATCGCTGCTAAAGCTTCTCCTAAATAAAGGTTACTTGGCGATGAGTGACGTGAATACAAATAACAACCATCTGTATTCCCCTCAAAGGTATCAAACATGGTTTTAGCCGATAAAAAAGTATAGGTTGATGAATCTGAAATTGATGGATTTACACCTCCGAACTCTCCGAAGTACTGCAAATCTTGAATATTGTCTGCTGGCTTAAATTTCATAGATATAAAGTTTAGTAAACAAATAAACAATTATTATGATTAATAATCAATACATTACCAGATATACAGATTATTTACCTATTTTTATATTTAAATTTAGTTTTAAAATCTAAATATACCAAAAACACAACAATTTCTTAGAAATATTTTCAGCATGAACTTAGACCTAATCGATAAAAAACTAATCAACCTGTTGCAAAAAGATTGTAAACAGACCACAAAAAAGCTAGCCCTTCAACTAAACCTATCAGTAACAGCTATTTATGAGCGAATTAAAAAACTCGAAAAGGAAAAAATCATTAAGCAGTATGTAGCGCTGATTCAAAAAAACAAAATTGATCGTTCTTTTTTGGTTTTTTGTCACCTTAAACTCATTCAGCATTCAAAAGAATACCTAACAACTTTTGAAAGTGAGGTGATTAAGCTTGATGAAGTTTCTGAATGCTTTCATGTAAGTGGTGATTATGACTATATCTTAAAAATCTACGTAAAAGACATGCAAGCCTACCGAGAGTTTATGGTTAACAAGCTCACGGCACTTAAACATATTGGAAGTACGCATAGTATCTTTACCATTGGGGAAGTTAAAAATACTACCGCAATAACCTTATAAAATATAGCGCATAAAAAAACTCCAAAACAAAAAATGCTTTAGAGTTTTAAATTAGGTATTAGACCTTATTTATCTTACTGCTGCTTTTACTGTGAAAGACAATTCCATATCGTCATTGATAAATTTATCTTTTAAATTATCAAAGAATGATTTAGATCCGTATTTTACATTAAAGTCTGCTCTGTTAACAACAAAAGTTTCACTTTTAAAAGTTACCATATTCCCTTCTTTAGAAATAGTTGCAGGGATTGTAATGCTTTTGGTTACATCCTTGATCGTTAAGTTTCCAGTAACAGCTAATTTTCCTTCTTTATTTTCTACAGAAGTAATTACAAACTTAGAAGTTGGGTATTTTTCTACGTCAAAAAAGTCTGCCGATTTTAAATGCCCTTCTAATCTTCCTGATCCATCTGCATCAACTATGGTAGACATGTTTATTACAAACTCCCCTGCTGTTAAAGCTCCATCTTCTAGCGCAAGAGCTCCTTCTTTTAATTTAACAGTCCCGTTGTGAGTCCCGGTTGGCTTTTCACCTTTCCATAATAACACAGAATTTTCAGTATCAACATTGTTTGTCAATACAACTGCTTCCTTCTTTACCTCTTTATTAGTTGTAACTGTTTTTGACTTGTCTTCTTTACAAGACGTCAATGTGGCTGCAACAACTAACATAACTCCTACTAGTTTTTTCATCTTTATTTCGTTTTAAATATTAAATTCTTATTGTTTTTAACTCCGCAAAGATAGCAAAAATAAAATTTAATTTCCTAGGGAATTAAATTTTATTTTCCGTGTCAAAAAGCAAGGTTACTGGGCCATCATTTAGCAAGGATACTTTCATGTCTGCACCAAATTCTCCTGCCTGAACTTTCTTAGACAAATCAGTTTCTAATTGCTTTATAAAATCTATGTACAGTGGTTTTGCAACTGCTGGTTTGGCTGCTTTTAGATAACTAGGTCTGTTTCCTTTTTTTACACTTGCCTGCAAGGTAAACTGGCTAACAACTATGGCATCACCATCCATATCTAGTAAGGACTTGTTCATCTGCCCATTGGCATCGTTAAAAATTCGGGTATTGGCTATTTTTTTACTCAGCCAGAGGATATCATCTTGAGTATCATTTTCTGAAACTCCTAGCAGGATTAGCAATCCTTGACCAATCTCTG
Organism: Polaribacter pacificus; assembly: GCF_038024035.1. NCBI lineage: Bacteria > Pseudomonadati > Bacteroidota > Flavobacteriia > Flavobacteriales > Flavobacteriaceae > Polaribacter > Polaribacter pacificus. The sequence goes on along the minus strand of NZ_CP150664.1, from coordinate 2,236,192 downwards.
CAATTTTCTTACCGGCCACACTTACACTTGCGTTGCCAACTCTTTGAATAACTGCTTTCATTTACAAATCGTCATTTTCCCAACTTTCTGTTCGGTAATGCTCATCTTCTCCTGCGATGATTTGCAGATAACTTCGATAACGTGAATACGAAATTTCTTCATTTTCAACAGCCTCTTTTACAGCACATTTAGGTTCTTCTACATGCAAACAATTATTAAACTTACAGTTGTTTTTAACTGCTAAAAATTCTGGGAAATAATCATCTACCTCTTCTTTTTCCATATCGACAACCCCAAATCCTTTGATTCCGGGTGTATCAATTATAGAAGCATCAAAACTTAGATCAAACATCTCGGCAAAAGTTGTGGTATGCTGTCCTTGTTTGTGCTGGTTAGAAATCTCTTTGGTCTTTAAGTCTAAATTAGGTTCTATAGCATTGACCAAGGTAGACTTCCCTACACCAGAATGCCCTATAAACATACTTGTTTTCCCTAACATCAACTCTTTAATAACAGATACATTTTTACCTTCTGTTGCAGAAACCTCAACACATTGATATCCAATTTTTTCATAGATATCTTTTAAGTACATAACTTCTGCTCTTTGCTCTAAGGCATAAGAATCAATCTTGTTAAAAACCAAAACCACCGAGACAGAATAGGCTTCTGCGGTGACCAAAAATCGATCTATAAAACTGGTAAATGTGGGTGGGTTATCAATGGTAATTAGCAGAAAAACCAAATCTACATTGGCAGCAATAATATGGGTTTGCTTAGAAAGATTCACTGATTTTCTAATGATGTAGTTTTTACGCTCATGGATTCCATGAATCACACCTGTTTCTGTGTCATTCTTAGTTTCCATCTCAAAATCAACCACATCTCCTACCGCAATTGGATTGGTACTTTTAATTCCTTCTATCCGAAATTTTCCTTTGATTCTACACTCAACAAAAGTGCCGTCATTAGACTTTACCAAATACCAACTTCCCGTAGATTTATAAACGATTCCTGTCATTATTACAAATATGAGAATAATTTAATAGTTATCACAAAAAAGATTCCCGCTTCTGCCTGTCGGCAGACAAGTTTGCGGGAATCACATTTAAACTTATGATTTTTTGATGATTTTTTCTTGATGATTGATACTCTCTTGGTGAATTGCTTTAAACATTTTTAATACAAACTCTTCACTTAAACCTCTTTCTTCTCCTTCTAAAATCATGTTCCCTAGAATTTCATTCCATCGTTTGGATTGTAAAACCGCTACGTTTTTCTCCTTTTTTAAGGCACCAATCTCATCAGCGATTTTCATTCTTCTTCCAAGGGTCTCTATCAATTGACTATCAACAATATTAATCTGCGCACGTAAATTACCGATAGTGACTCTAAAATCAGTCTCTGTATCAGTTACTTTTCTGATTCGCAAATCTTCCATGATTTGTTTTAATTTATCAGGAGTTACCTGTTGTGCCGCATCACTCCAAGCCTCATCTGGTGTGGTATGTGTTTCTACCATCAATCCGTTGAAGTTTAAATCTAGGGCTGTTTGAGACACATCAAAAATTAAATCTCTATTTCCGGTAATATGTGATGGATCACAAATTAGAGGAAGATCTGGAAATTTATTTTGCAATTCGATGGCTATTTGCCATTCAGGTATGTTTCTGTATTTGGTTTTTTCATAGGTAGAAAAACCACGGTGGATAACCCCTAAATTTTTAATGTTTGCTGCATACAATCGCTCTACACCACCCAACCATAAAGCCAAATCTGGATTGACTGGGTTTTTAACCAACACTATCTTATCAGTTCCTTCTAAGGCATCGGCAATTTCTTGAACAATAAAAGGGCTTACTGTTGATCGAGCTCCGATCCAAAGCAAGTCAATATCGTGCTCTAAAGCCAACTTTACATGGGCTGCATTGGCCACTTCAGTAGCCGTTTTCATCCCAGTTTCTTCCTTTACCTTTTGCAACCACTTTAAACCCAAAGCACCAACTCCTTCAAAATTACCAGGACGCGTTCTAGGTTTCCAAATTCCCGCTCTAAAATAACTGACATCAGAATCTTTAAGTTCATGAGCAATTGCCAACACTTGCGCTTCTGTTTCTGCACTACAAGGCCCTGCTATAACCAGCGGATGATCTAATCCTAAATCATCTAACCAGGTTTTAAGTTGTTTTGTATTTTCCATTGTTAAAATTTGTTCTTCAAAGTTATAGGTTTATTCCGTTTAATATTTCTTTTATTCTATTTGTATTTGCCATTTCTTCATAAATGGCTGTAAATTGATCATTTTCCATCAGTTTTTTAAACTGCTGAAGGTTTTCTATATAGCCATCCAAGGCTTCAATTACATTGGTTTTGTTGTGCTCAAAAATGGGAGCCCACATAGCCGGAGAACTTTTAGCCAATCGAACCGTACTGGCAAAGCCACTCCCTGCCATATCAAAAATATCGCGCTCGTTTTTCTCTTTTTTTATGACTGTTTTCCCTAACATAAAGGCACTGATATGCGATAAATGCGATACATAGGCAATGTGTTTATCATGAGAAACTGCATCCATATATCGAATTCGCATTCCCAGTTTATAAAAAATATCCAAAGCCTTTTCTTGCAATTTAAAGGCCGTTTTTTCTACCTCACAAATTATATTGGTTTTGTTAGAGAATAAATTTTTAATTGCCGCAGTTGGTCCAGAATATTCTGTTCCTGCAATCGGGTGTGCCGCTAAATAGTTTCTTCTTTTGGGATGTGTATTTAACAGAGCACAAATTTTTTCTTTTGTTGATCCTACATCAATAACCAACGCATGGTCATTGATAGCATCCAACACCTTGGGCAGCACTTGCAATTGTGCATCTACTGGGATAGCGACCAACACAACATCTGCTTCATTCAATCGCTCAAAACTGGTTTTCTCTTGTATGATTCCCAAAGCAATTGCACTTTTTATATGGTCTTCATTTGCATCAATCCCAAAAACCGCTATCTCATCATAGTGCTCTTGAAGATCTAAAGCAAAGCTTCCTCCAATTAAACCCAAACCTATAATTACTACGTTCATTTTTTCTAGTTTATTTTTTTACTCGATTCAAGGCTTTAAGAATCACTTCTTTACTTACACAAAGTGAAAAACGAATATAGCCCTCTCCGTTAGATCCAAAAACGGTTCCTGGCGCCACAAAAACATTATAATCATACAATAACATGTCTGTCATTTCTTCTGAGGATTTAGCTAGAGGTACCTGCGCCCAAACAAACAATCCTGCAGCGGTTTTATCAACCTTACAACCCAATTCTTCTGCAAGTTGCCAAACCAATTTTCTCCGTTCATGGTAAATCTCATCTTGTGCTCTAAACCAATCCTGCTCTAGGTTAAGCGCAGCAATGGCGCCTTGTTGAATCCCAAAAAACATCCCAGAATCACTTTGAGTTTTCACCTTTAAAACCTGCTCTAAATAGGATTGTTTTCCCAATAACATTCCGACTCTCCAACCTGCCATATTAAAACTTTTACTCAGCGAGTTTAACTCTAATGCACAGTCTTTTGCCCCTTGATATTGCAAGATGCTTTTAGGACTTTCATTTAAAATAAAACTATATGGATTGTCATTTACTATTAAAATCTTGTGTTTGGTCGCAAAGGCTATCAAACGTTCAAAGGTTTGCGATTGCGCGCTGGCACCTGTGGGCATGTGCGGGTAATTAACCCACATCAATTTAACGGCTGACAAATCTTCTTGCTCTAAAGCATCAAAATCTGGTTGCCAATCGTTTTGAGCACTTAAATTATAAAACACAGGTTTTGCTCCAACCAAATTGGTTACAGAACTGTAAGTTGGATAGCCTGGATTGGGAATCAAGACAGCATCACCTTTGTTTAAAAAAGCCAAAGAAATTTGCAAAACCCCTTCTTTGCTACCCATTAGCGGTAGCACCTCTGTATCTTGATTTAAGACCACAGCAAATTGTTTTTTATAAAAACCAGCAATGGCTTCTCTAAATGCAGCTGTTCCTTGATAACTCTGATACATATGTGCTGACTCTACATCAAAACTACTGCTCAAAGCTTTAATCACTTTGGGAGATGGTTGTAAATCTGGACTTCCGATACCCAAATTAATGACAGGTTTTCCTGCGTCTATTAGGCTTCTAACTTCTCTTAACTTTGTAGAGAAGTAGTACTCTTGTATTTGTTCTAATCTTGCTGCTGGTGCGATCATAGTTTTCCGTTTTTATAGGCTCCTAAAATTTTAAATTCATCGGCCATGATGGCGATGATTGATTTTGCTTTTTGATAATCTGCATAGTTCTCAAAGGTTACATCGACAAAAAATGCGTATTTCCAAGGCGTTTCTATGATGGGCAATGATTGTATTTTGGTTAGATTTAAATTGCAATCACTCATTACATTTAAAAGCGCTGCTAGGCTTCCTCTTTGATGATCTAAAGTGAATTTTAACGAGGCTTTATTAGCACTTTTCTCTGAATCTTCTGCATCCTTAGTTTTTAGAATAACAAAGCGTGTTGCATTGCTATTGATGGTTTGTATGTCATCAGCCAACACCTCTAAGCCAAAAATATCAGCGGCGATTTTTGGTGCAATTGCCGCAACTCCTTTTAATTTGTTTTTAGCGATTCTCTTGGCGACTTCGGCAGTATCTACATCTTCTACCAATCTAATCTGCGGGTACTTTTTAAAGTATTCTTTGCACTGCAATAAGGCCATGGGATGTGAGCAAACCTCTACAATATCACCAAGCTTTTGATTAGGCAACGCCATTAAATGATGATGTATATTTAAGTAGTACTCACCGCTAACGTATAGGTTATTCTGATCTATAAGCGCATAGTTTGGGATGATAGACCCTGCAATTGTATTTTCTAGCGCCATGACAGCTTCATCACAGGTGTTGTCTAGCAAAGCTGCAACCAAGGCATCAAAAGACATGCATTCTACAATGGCTATATTAGCGCCATAATAATCGTAAGCGACCTTATGGTGATTGGAGCCTTCAGCTCCTTGTATGGCAATTTTTTTGTTCATTTTAGTGCAAAAAAAAAGCCTCGAAATTCGAGACTTTATGAAATATTATTTTTAGGTAACAATACGATACAAAGTCTCAGCTCTTATTAAAAAAATAAAAGTAAAAATAGAAACCTTGCCAAACGTTTTGTAACATCTTTGTCTAATTGTTATATGCTGACAAATCTAAAGATTAATTTGAAACAAACAAACTTTACTAAAAAAAATGCAGCTATTTTTAACGATATCGATATAGTTGCTCAATCCTTATTTTTAACAAATCTAATTTGCAATTAGATTCTGAGCTTCTTTTTTTTTAAAAAGACTTGTTTTTACAACTATCAAAATAGTATATTTATCACTTGAAATCATTTTTATCCATATCACTCTCATTTTTTTTACTGATGCAAAGCGTTGGTATTCACATTAGTGACTTAATTCAACTGGATGAGCTTATTGAACACGCTCAATTTCACAGCAAAGAATACGGAGATAATGTCTTTGTGTTTCTTTCTAAGCACTATGGTGAGTTAAAAGCCGAGCATGAAGAGCAACACCAAGAAGAAAAAAAAGATCACCAACAATTACCATTTCAACATCAGTATCATATTTCTATGAATGCTTTTGAAGCTGACCTTCCAAAAATCGAGCTCATTGAATTAGATTTTGCAGAACACACCAGCACTAACTTTTACTATCAAGATCCTACATCAACGCATCACGCTGAAGGACTCTTTCAGCCTCCCCGCATCGCATAAAATTATCGAGTTTATTTTTTTTCTGTTCCTTTTCATTTTTTGATTTGGAACCTATTCACTTTGATTATTTTATAAAAGATGTTATCCTATATTATAAATTTCAGTATTAAGAACAAATTTGTTGTTCTACTTTTTACAAGCTTTATTATTGGTTTTGGCTTGTATTCTTTATCGCAAATTCCAATTGGAGCTGTTCCAGATGTCACCAACAATCAGGTGCAGGTAATTACAACTTCTCGCAACCTATCTACACAAGATATGGAGCAGTTTATTACTTATCCTGTAGAACTAGAAATGGCGAATCTTCCTGGAGTACAGGAAATTAGATCTATTTCTAAATTTGGCCTTTCTGTGGTCACCATCGTTTTTGATGATGACTTAGGTACCTTTTTACCCAGGCAGCTTATTGCAGAAAAAATAAAATCTGCAACAGAAAAAATCCCTGAAGGCTTTGGGACTCCAGAAATGGGACCTATTACCACAGGACTTGGGGAAATCTACCAATACATTTTAGATGTAAAACCCGAGTTTAAAGATCAGTACACACCACAAGACTTACGCAGTATCCAAGACTGGGTGGTTAAACGTCAACTCTCTGGAATTCCTGGAGTGATTGAGGTAAATACTTGGGGTGGTTTTCTAAAGCAATATGAGGTTGCCATTAATACGCAAAAACTCAATGCCGTTAATATTAGTGCTCAAGAAGTTTTTACTGCCCTAGAAAAAAACAACAGCGTTTCTGGAGGTGGTTATATAGAAAAAGTCAATCAAGCCTATTTTATTAGAGGTGAAGGTTTGATTGGATCTATAGAAGACATTGAAAATATTGTGGTCAAAAACAGCAATGGCTTACCGATCCTTATTAAGGACATTGCCAGTGTTGGCTATGGAAACGCAATCCGCTTTGGAGCCATCACCGGAAACGGTGAGGGAGAAAAGGTATTGGGTCAAGTAATGATGCTTAAAGATGCCAACTCTAAAAAAGTAATTGAAGCCATTAAAGAACGCGTTGAGAGTATAGAAAGCTCTTTACCAGAAGGGGTGTATATTAATGCCTTCTTAGACCGAAGTGATTTGATTGCCAAGACCACATTTACAGTGAGTGAAAACCTTATTTTAGGTTGTTTGATTGTTATTTTTGTGGTGGTCCTACTCTTAGGGAATCTAAGATCTGGACTGGTGGTCGCATCTGTAATACCGCTCTGTTTATTATTTGCTCTTTCATTAATGTATATTTTTGGAGTGGATGCTAACTTAATGAGTTTGGGTGCAATTGATTTTGGAATCATCATTGATGGAGCCGTCATTATAGTAGAGTATATAGCCTTTCAGATAAGTCAAAAACAACAGCAAATAAATAGTTTAAAACCACAAGAGCAACAAGATTTAAAAGATCAAATCACGTTTACTGGGGCATCAAAAATGATGAACTCAGCCATCTTTGGTCAATTAATTATCTTGATTGTTTTTATCCCAATCTTATCTTTAAGTGGTGTGGAGGGAAAAATGTTTAAACCCATGGCACTAACCTTTAGCTTTGCTTTGATTGGCGCCATGCTATTGTGCTTTACCTACGTACCCGTAGTAGCCTCTATCTTTTTAAAACCTAGCAAGGCAAGTGATAAAAACATTTCTGTTCGCCTTATGAAATGGCTGCACAAAAGATATGAGCCAATCATACACTGGGCCTTACTTAGCAAAAAGCTAGTTTTAAGCATTGCCGTAGCGCTTTTAGGTTTTTCTATCTATCTCTTTACCACCATGGGCGGTGAGTTTGTTCCTACTTTAGATGAAGGGGATTTTGTAATTCAACCTGTGCTAAAAACAGGAACCTCACTAAGTAAAACAGTTGCCATTACTACGGATATAGAAAAAATATTGTTAGAAAAATTCCCAGAAGTAAAGCAAGTTGTAACTAGAATTGGCGCTGCAGAAGTACCTACGGACCCTATGTCTATGGAAGAAAGTGATGTGATTATTACATTAAAACCAAAAAGTGAGTGGACTTCTGCTAACTCTAAGGATGAGTTGGCTGATCTATTTAAGGAAGCCTTGGCTGTGATCCCTGGAATGGAAGTAGAGTTTACGCAACCTATAGAAATGCGTTTTAATGAATTAATTACAGGAGTAAGAGCAGACATCGCAATCAAGATTTTTGGTGATGATCTAAACACACTTGCAAAAAAAGCAGAAGAAATTAGCAATTTAATTAAAGATGTTCCTGGAGCTGCTGATATTTCTGTCGAAAAAATTGAGGGGCTTCCTGAGATGAATGTCAACTATAACCGACAAAAAATAGCGCGTTATGGCCTAAACATCCAAGATTTAAATGAGATGATCTCTATGGGCTTTGCCGGGAAAATTGTCGGGAGTGTTTTTGAAGGTGAAAGACGTTTTGATTTGGTCGTACGATTAGAACAAACACAGCGAAAAGACATAGACAACCTTAAAAATTTACAAATTGACTTGCCCAATGGAGGGAAAATTCCATTAAGTGAACTGGCAGAGATTAGCTATAAAAAAGGAGCTGCTAAAATCTCTAGAGACAACACCAAAAGACGAATTGTTGTCGGGATAAATGTTCGAAACCGCGATTTACAATCTGTGGTGGACGATGTGCAAAATCTTATTGATACGAATATTAAACTACCGATAGGCTACACCATTACCTATGGAGGTCAATTTGAAAATCTTCAAAGTGCCAAAGCGAGATTGTTGATTGCCGTACCTATTGCCTTGGTTCTGATCTTTATTTTACTGTATTTTGCCTTTCATTCTGTAAAAGAAGCACTGATGATTTACTCTGCAATTCCTTTGGCAGCAGTCGGCGGAATCTTACTCCTATGGCTCCGTGACTTGCCTTTTAGCATCTCTGCAGGAGTTGGGTTTATTGCGCTCTTTGGAATCGCCGTCTTAAATGGAATCGTTTTAATAGAGCATTTTAAAGAACTAAAAAAACAAGGCTTTGAAAGTATGGAAGCACTCATTAAACAAGGAACAAAAGATCGATTAAGAGCCGTCTTATTAACAGCAGCAGCGGCAGCCTTAGGTTTTTTACCGATGGCCATCTCTACCAACGCAGGAGCCGAAGTACAAAGACCTCTGGCAACAGTGGTTATTGGTGGATTGGTGACTGCCACCTTGTTAACTTTAATTGTTTTACCAGTTTTGTACGCCCTTTTTAATCGTCCTAAAAACAATACAGAAAAGAGCAGTACAAGCAAAACAAAAACAGTGTTAACAATCGCTTTGGTGTGCTTTTCTTTAACAGGTTTTGCGCAAGAAACCAACGAGTTAAGTTTAAAAGAACTGCTAAATATGGCTCAAGAAAACAATGCACTTTTAAAGGCCACTAAACTACAAGTGGATCAATTTGATGCCTTAAAAAACAGCGCTGTTCTTTTTGACAAAACGCATCTGTATTACGAGTTCAATGAAAATAATCTGGCGCCAAACAATCTACCTTTAAAAGTGTTTGGAATACAGCAAGACATTCGTTTTCCTACTGCCTTTTTAGCAGAGAAAAAGCTGCATCAGTCACGATTAAAAATGAGTAGTACAAAGCTTGAAATTGATCAAAAAGCTTTAAACCGAAAAGTGTATTCAGCCTATTATCAATATCAGAATACTAGAAAAAAAGAAGCTGTCTACAAAAGCCTTCAATTGCTTTATACTGATTTTGCAAAAGCTGCAAAAAGGCGTTTTGAGCTTGGAGAAACCAATTATTTAGAAAAAATTACAGCGGCTTCTAAACAGCAACAAATAGCTTTGGCCTATACCAAGTCACAGCAAGAGTTGTTTTTGGCCTATAATCAACTAAAACAAACGGTTCAATCAACGGATAGTCTAAAGATTGCTGAAGAAGCATCCTTAAAACTACCTTTAACTGTTTTAGAGCCTGCCAACAGCGCCGAAATGGCCTATCAGCAAAATATGATAGCAGTACATGAGGCAGAGAGTCGTCTTGAAAAGCAACAGGCATTACCAGACATTAGTCTTCAGTATTTTCAAGGGAGCAATTCATTGTTAAATGGCAACCTAAATGGCTATCAGATTGGGGTTAAAATCCCAATTTTATTCGGAGGGAAATCAGCAAAAATAAAATCAGCAAAAATTGCAACCGATGTAGCCATCTCTGAAGCTGAAAACTACAAAATTGAGTTGATAGCAAAATTAAAAAGTTTGCAAACTCAGTTAAAACAAGTGCAAAGCTCTATAAGTTATTATGAAAACGAAGGACTTGTCCTTTCTGAAGAAATTTTAAAAACCGCTAACGGAAGTTTTAAAAATGGAGCCATTGACTTTTACCAATACATTCAGAGTTTGGAGAGCGCCTACACTATTAAACTAGGGTATCTGGATGCTCTAAATCAGTACAATCAAATTATTATAGACATCAATTTCTTAACCTTATAAGTATCAAATCATGCCACAAAATAAATACAAATTAATCTTCTTTAGCTCACTATTGATGCTATTTAGTTGCAACAGCAAGCCATCAGAAAAAAGTGCAGAAGAGACCTTTATTACAAGTACTCAAGAAAACCAAATTAGCTTGACAAAAGCTCAGTTTGAACATCAAAAAATGCAGTTTGGAAGCCTAGTAGAAAAGCCGTTTCCAAATATTGTAAATGCCAATGGAACGATTGATGTTCCGCCAGAAAACAGAGCCATTGTCAATGCAACCATGGGTGGGTATATTAAAACGACTCCTTTACTAATTGGAGATAAAGTTAAAAAAGGACAGGTATTGGTTACCATTGAGAACCCTGAGTTTGTAAGCCTACAACAAAAATACCTTGAGAGTCACAGTCAATTGCCTTCATTAGAGGCTGCCTATAAAAGAGAGCAAACCTTATTTGCCGAAAAAATAAGCTCAGAAAAAAACTATTTAAAGGCAGAGAGCGATTATAAAACCATGCTTGCTACTTACAAAGGAATTGCAAAACAACTACAGTTACTAAACATTTCTAAGGAGCAGGTAATCCAAGGAAATTTTACCAGCATTGCAACAGTATATGCTCCTATTTCTGGTAGCATTACCAAAGTAAACGTAAGTAGAGGCTCGTATGTTTCTCCATCCACTTTAATTTTAGAGATTATTAACAATGATCATATTCATCTAGAGTTATCACTGTTTGAAAAAGACATCATGCAAATTAAAAAAGGACAAGAAATTGTGTTTAGTATTCCTGAAGCTTCATCACAAAAATACAAAGCGACAGTACATTTAGTTGGGACTGCATTAGAAGCCAACCGCACTGTAAAAGTACATGGACATATAAATGATGAAGATCACAAACATTTTTTAACTGGGATGTTTATAGAGGCTGCTATTGTTACAGCGTCTCAAACCAAGCTTGCCTTACCAAGCGAAGCCGTTGTTGATATTGAAGGAAAAAACTTTGTACTTATCTTAGATAAGCAAGATGACAAGGGCTATCTTTTTCACAAGAAAGAGGTTAAAACTACAAAGAGCCACGAGGGCTTTGTACTGATAGAAAATGCAGCTGATTTTAATGCAAATACACAATTTTTAACTCAAGGAGCTTATACTCTTTTGGGCATCTAACAAATTCTTAAAAACACAAAAGCCTCTTTTAACTTTTAAAAAAGAGGCTTTTTTTATTCTTTATTATCCTCTTCTTCATTTTTTCCTTTTTGCATTAGAGCACTTCCGATTCCTGCTCCAATGGCAATACCCACACCTAGCCATAAACCCAAATTGTTTGTTGCAACACCTAAACTTGTACCGATGGCAACTCCTAAGGCAACTGAAATTGCAAGTTTAGAACCTGCTTTTTTTTCTTTATCCATACTATTTCATTTTAATTAACATGTTTAAATAAGCAGCTATAAATTTTATCCCTTCTTTTTCTTAGCAAAAACATTTTGTATGATAAAAGTGTACAGTAAGGCCCAACCCACAATGACACATAAAATCTGTAACAGATCTAACATCAACTCAGATTCTATATACGTAGCAATGGTAGGTTTTATCATAACTGTTTGTCCAAAACTAAGAAAAAGTGAACCGATTCCGATAAGCATTCTTAACACTTTTTTGGAAGTAGATTCCTCAACTTCCTCAGGAACTTCGATCAATTTGTACTCAAATGCACTTGACCATACTATTTGATTAACGGCAAAGCCATCATAGCATTCTGTAGCGCTTAATCCATAGGCTTTTAAGCAAATTATAAAACGCTCAAGACCACCAAAGGGATAATTGGCTGTAGAAAAATCTACCCTACCAGAATTTTCATCTATCTTGGTTAGCGCATCCAATTCTACCTCAAAACCAAACTCTAAATAGTTAAAGAGCGAAAGCATATCTTGCACTCCTAATGCTTGGAGTTTTTCATTGTCTTCTTTTAGGTAATTCTCAAAAAAACTTAGTACATACTTAGGCAATAGCTCTTTGCATCTTCGCTCTTCTGGTTTTTGGTCTAAAAATTCAGAAATTTCGGCAACCGCAGCAGCCACTTCTTCGTCTGTTTGTTTATCATCCCAATCAATTACGGGACCTTCCTCTTCTGCAAACTGAAATCCAGGTGCTCTAACAGCATGCATATGTGCATAGAGTTTTTGAAAATCTTGATATTTTAACGGGTCTTCTATATTAAATTTAATATAAAGCATTTAATGATTTTGTGTATTGAGTTTATCCTGATAAAAAAGTTCAGGTTTTCTTAAGTAGGCTGCAAAAATGGTTGCCACAATAATAAGCGCCGTAACTTCTATCGGCTTTCCTTTGTACAAATGGACACAGACAATAAAACACATATACAAAGACAAGAAAACGGTTCCGATGAGCAGTGTTTTTTGAAATAAAAACAAACAAGTAGCGATAAGTAGTAAGACACCTACCAGAATAAGCACTGTTTGGTTTTTAATCACCTTATCAAGTTGGCCAGAATTGAAAACTTTGGTAAGTCCATTTTGAATAAAAATAACCGCCATGACAACTGAAGGTAGTTTTACTAGTAATTTTTTAAGCAGCTCTGCTGTTTTCATATTTTTTTATTGATGCGCTGTGCTTATACAGCTACAGCTGTTAAATATAAGGTAAATCCACATAAAAGCAAACAGGAGAAAATAAACAGGAGTATTGCTTATGTGATTTTCAACAGCAAAAAAGATTATTATTCATTAAGGGAGGGGTTACTAGAGTAGACAGGAGCTAGTGATTGATTTTTGGTGGTGTTGGGCAAATACTTTATTTATTTTTAAAATCTTTATAGTCAATATAAAAAGCATATTCCCCCTTTCTTTTCTTCAATTTCATTCTGTACATTACTTTTCCATCGCTAATAATAATTCCTTTTTTAAGTTTTAATACCTCTAATTTTTCTTTTTTCTTTTCAATTCGCTCTGCTTTTTTAGAAGAAAAATGCGTTAAAGGCATAGGAACCTCAATTAATTTAATTTCACCAAGATTTAATTGGGCACTATCAATCTTTTTGATGTTCTCTATAATAAGTGGATAAAAAAACAAATATGTGAAAACTATTTTATCAAATGTCTCTTCTGTGCTTAAGGTAAATGAACCACTTTCAAAATTGGTAGAAGTTTCATTCAAATATTTAGTACCAGAATATGTTTGTACAATTACTCCCGGAAGACTCTGTTTGTCATTGTAATGAATAACCTTTCCAGTTAACGTTATTTTATGTTGGCCAAGCGCTCTCTGATTACTAACCAATACTATAAAAAAGAAAAAAAGTATTATAAATGTGGGTTTCATTTTTTAGTATTTACGAACGTGTTTGTATGATTTGCTGGGCCTGTCTGCCAGCAGGAAGGGGTTTTGGTAAGTAGGTTTGTACTAGCAATGTATTATATACTTTGTTGTGCGTTCGTTTTCATTTCTCTAAATATCCAAACCATTCTATCTAAAAACCACATTTTAGCCATATATGCAGTAATTGAACCCATTATTGTCAAATTTATTTCTAATTTCCATAAACCAATTATTAATATAATTCCGCCTATAGTTTGTAATATGGTTAGAATAAGAACTGGTGTAGAGTGGTGTTTTGGTACTGGGAAAGTCTTTCGTTCAGCCCAACACCTTTCTCCTAATACAGCTTCTGCACCCCAATTATCTATACTTTTTGGCTTATTAAATAAGGTTGGATTTAAAATTATCCAAACAATAAGAATTGCAATTGGAATTAGACAATACCATCCAATCCAAACTCTTGACCATACAGCTAGAATTATAAAAGGTAATGTAGCAAACCTTGTCCATATAGACCAAGGATTAGTATGCCTCATCCAACTCTCCCCTTCAAGTTTGAATATTTTTGCTATCCGTTTTTCTAATGCCATAATTCTATTTGTTTTTTTGCTCCCATTTAATTTTCAGTAGTGGTATTTCACTTTCAAGAAATTCATAATAATTTAGAATTTCATTTAGGTTTTGTTTCTTTAAACTATCTGTACTTAAATCAAATTGCAATCCTTTTTCCAAAATTATTTTAAATTGTGTAACTGATTTCACCTTGGATTCCAAAATCTTTTCAAGATTATTCAAAGCTATTTTGTAATATGATTTTCTATCACCTGAAATCATATGCCTTTCAATCATATTTTGATTTAGCAACAAGTTTACATTTCCACTTATGGAACCTTTACTGGCTTTAAGTGAATCTTTCAAATCATCAAATGAATTATTGTCAGATTCAGAAGAAATTAAATATCCCAATATTCGTCCTGCCATTTTGGGTAATCCATAATTCTCATAAAATAATCCGACATCTTCAATATATTTTTCTTTTTTAGTCATTGTTTAAATTCGTATTCAACAAAGGCACATAAAGTTCAGTGTTTAATGAACTATATTTTTCAATCTTTTTGTTTTTTATAAAATACTTTAATAATTAATTACAATTTCAGTTTTCGGATTCTATTCTCAAATGACACACAACGTTTAGTATATGAAAAGTAGGCGGTTAGGAGGTACTAAACTTTCGATTAAGCAGAAAGTTTGATACGAGCCAAAAGCATTTATTTTATTACTTTTTGCCTATTTTTTATATAATTTATTGTGCTTAGTGTTTCTTTTGTTTTCATTTTAAATGATTGCAATAAGCGAATATTATAATTAGTTCAATTTTTTTACTGTTTATATATGCTCTTTTTGTGTGTCTTCATTGAATACTTGGTTGCCTCTTAAGTATTTATTAAACCAACTTATGGTAATTGAATCTGCTTTTTTCTTATTTTTTGATAAAGTATGATCATCATCATTAAAAGACACTAGTTTGTAGGGGAAGTTTAAACTGTCAAGTTTTGTTGCTAATTGTTTAGCTTCAGTATAATTTACTCTTTTGTCATCTTTGCCATGTAATAAAAGTAACGGAGTCTTATTAAGCTCTTCTGACCAAAAAACAACAGAACGATCAGTTAATTCTTGGTTTTTATTTTTATAATAATTAGGGATAAGTTGCTCATGCACATTTTTTTCTAACTCTGGACGATCTTCGACTGATGTAAATTCATTGGCTGAACCTGCCATTACTACTGCCGCTTTAAATATATTTGACTTTTGAAGGGCTTTATACGTCATCATACCTCCTCTACTATGACCATAAATACCTATTTTAGACGTATCGGCCATTGTTTCTTCTGAGAGTGTAGATACTAAGTTTAATACATCATTAACATCTGCTCCTCCAAATTCTTCTTTCCCTTCGCTACCACTGTTTCCTCTATAATTTGAAGCAATAACAACATAGCCTTGTTCTGCAAGTACGGTCATATATTTATTAACCATCCTAAAGTCAAGTCTACCATAATCTCTATTTCCTCCTCTATTAAATATGATACAAGGATACTTACCTTCTTTCTTAGGCGTTACCAAACTGCCAGTAACAATTAATCCGTCACTTTTGTATGCTATTGAGTAATGAATTGTATTGTTTAAAGGCTTGAATTTTGGAAGAATATTTCCGTAAAAGCCTAATAAATGATACTGAAAACTTTCTAATTTTTGTTTTTTTAAAATCTCATTTGCCTTAAAAGATCCAAATTTATTTTTGGTTTCTTCAATTGTGTTGGTTTGAATATCATTGTCTATTGTCAATAAACTCCAAAATAGCAAACCAACAGTAATAAGTATAATTGATAATGTTGATATTGCTATATGTTTAAATAATTTCATAAGAAGAGTGTTTTATTTTTAGACGATTAAATTTTCTTTCTGTTACAATCTTTCAGTTGTGAATCTAATGTCTAGTCCTGAAATATGGCTAAAGGTAAAAATTGAATTTACGCTGATAATTTATATACCATATTTGGTGTATTATAGTCTAAAGATATGTGTAATCTTATTTCGTTGTATAAATTTTTTGCAGCTCTCTTTGCGTGAGCCACATTATCAAAGGTTTGGTCGAGATAAAATTCATCTTTTAAGATACCTTTTACGCGCTCTGCCATTGCATTCCTGCCTGCCGCTGGCAGGTAGAAAATCCGCGAGCTTGCCTGCCGTAGGAAGGGGTTTTCGTAAGTAGGCTAGAACTAGCCATTAATTATACACGGTGTTGGCTAGTTTTAAATTTTAAATAAATCTACAGTGTTATTCTTTAAATCTAACAACAATTCTTCTTTTCTCAAGTATATATTTATCAATGCATTTGATATTTTATTATCATCAATATCTTCAGTTGAAATTAATTCCCGTATGATAGAACCAGTATAATTCTTAGCTTTCCATACATAATATGGTAATAAGGCATTATTAAAATGTGCATTATGAACTATTAGGTTTCTAAGCCTGTAAATCATTAAAATATCATTCTTTATCACTGAAATTTGATTTTGTATTACTTTTATAGAGGTTGTAGATTCAGAATAAAAATCAATTATTTTTTGATTTTGTTGTTTTTTGAATATATCTTTTTCTAATTTATTTATTTCGCCCAAGTGTTGTACAAACTTGTTTAAATAAATTTTCTCTCCAAAACGAGTTTTAAGATTTGCTTTAAGTATTAATTCTTCACTAAAACCATATGGGTTTTTATTAAATACAGATTGAACAGAATTACTATAGTAATAGTAAACCTCCCATCCATAATCATATATGAAAGAAAACATTTTATTTGCTGAAACTATTTCTTGAATTAATTGGATTTCGCTTTTTCTATTAGATTTTATTACTTCATCTATAACTGTCTTGTCTTTTTTAAATAAGCTTTCTATGGCAATCCAATAGTTTAAAATTTTATCTTCTTGTCTTGTAGCTTGTTCAGCTTTACTATACCAATGTATTGCGTTTAAAAGTTTAGTGTTTGTGTTCGGTTTTTTTAAATCCCAAAGAAAACTATGCTTATTAATTTTTAATAAATACTCTTCGTAATCCTTTAAATCTAAAGAATCCATAATTTTTTTAGCTTCTTTATTTGCACTCCAACTACCAAAAACACAATCTCCATTTTGTTCAATAATATAATTTGATGAATTTACTTCAATTGAAGTTTTGTTATTTATATAACAATTAATCAAATCAATAGCATTTTCAAGTTTGTTTAAAGCTTTTGACAAAGAAGAATTAGGTAATAAATAATCGTCAATTTCCACAGAAACTTGAACAAATTTCTCCTCGTTATCTTTATTTTTTGAATTCAAAATTTCTCTTGCTGAAGATGCTTCTTTAGTTATAAACCTTTTTTTATCTAAAGAATAAAAAGTGACTCCCGCTATTTTTAATAAGGCTGAACCTTTGATTCCTCGAATTTCAAAAATATAATTAGCTCTTTCTTTGGCTTTATAATAATAATATGAGAGAGTTCTAATCCTTTTTTCAGTTGTTAGATTGTCAATTATTTTTTTTAATTCTTTATTGAATTTTTCATAATCATATACACCATCGTTAGATATATATATGTTGTGATTTATATTATGTGGAAAGTTTGAATAATATGTGTTACTTATTTTGCTATGAAGATGGTATTCATCAAAAATATTACTTGAAAATTTCTCTGTATCCTTTAAGCTATAACCTTTAATAATGAATTCTACTATTACGTTTTGAGTTAGGTTTTTAATGTCAGAGATAAACTGAATATCTATGGGTTCATTCTTGTTTAAGTGTTTACATAACAATTCTAAATTATTGTCAAAATATTTTCCTTTTTCAAATTCAACCTTTATGTTTTTAGCGATTTCTAAAATTAATTTTGTTCTATCAGAATTGAAATTTGATCTAAGTAGTTTGAATTTGGAAGCGAATTGTTTTTTTATTACTGGATCATTTTCAGAATAATCATTTATTTTAGAATAAAAATATTCTTTATTGTTTTTGTTTTTAAACGAATTTTCTTCAATTTCAGTAATTATATCTTCAATTAATGTATGCGGTGTTTGTAGAGATAAACCAAAAGATTTTTTTAAAAAATCTTTTATTAAGTCTTCCCATAACTCTATCCAGAAGGTAGTTCTATTTATTATATGATTTTCCAAAGTTTTTATTTATTACTGCCAACTAGTAATATAATGCATTTCAATCCTTCTATCTCACATAAAGATCATGTTAAAAGACGTTTACTGACAAACAACTAGTTTTCAATTTTTTACTAAAGTAAGAAAAATAGCATTATAAAAAAGTTTTGGAGGTGGTGGTAGATGAGTTTTTAAAATGCCTCTTATAAAGACAGCTCTCTATGGAGAGCTTAGACCTTTTTTGTATCCAAACATAACCGAAACCATTCGATATGTACGGAAACAAAAAAAGCTCCTCAATAAATTGAGAAGCTTTTTGCGGTCTGGACGGGACTCGAACCCGCGACCCCCTGCGTGACAGGCAGGTATTCTAACCAGCTGAACTACCAGACCGTTGCTCTTAGCGGATGCAAATATAGGATGGTTTTTAATATTACCAAAAGAAAAACTAAAAAAATTTACAAAAATTTTCGTCGACTTACCAAGTAGCTGGTAAGCACCGTATCAAAGCCTGCCTTACAGTCTACGGGTACATAATCTATTTGGTACTTCAAGCATTTCTCTTTCAACTCTTTAAAATAATCCTCAACAGCTTCTTGATATTCTTTTTGTACTTCTTGGCTAAACAACTGCACTTCATCCCCGGTTTCTAAGTCAACAAATTTCTTTGGACTGTCATCAAAATTTAATGAGATTTCTGTATCCTTATCATATACATGGAACAAAACGACCTCATGTTTGTTGTATTTTAAATGACGCAATGCTTCAAATAACTGCTCTTTAGCTGTGGTAGTTTGCCACATATCCGTAAAGACAAAAAGCAAGGACCTTCTGTGTATTTTCTCGGCGATCTCATGCAAAAATCGATAGGTGTCTGTGGCTTTGGTGTTTTTTGTTGATTGCAGTAGGTTTTCTAAGGTATGTAAAAGCATGTTTCTATGCCTTTCGCTCCCTTTTTCTAGAGCGTAATACTCATAGGTGTCAGAGTAGATACTCAAACCAACCGCATCGCGTTGACGCTTTAGTATTTCTAGCAAGCAGGCTGCTGCCACTGCAGAAAAACCAATTTTGTTTAATTTGTTTAGCGCTGTGTTTTTTTCCTGTGGATATTGCATGGAACCAGAGTTGTCTATAATAATATGACAGCGTAAATTGGTCTCTTCTTCGTATTTCTTGGTGTATAATTTTTCTGTTTTAGCAAATAGTTTCCAATCAATATGCCTAGTGCTTTCGCCGGCATTATACAGCTTGTGTTCTGAAAACTCTACAGAAAATCCATGAAAAGGACTTTTATGCATGCCTGTAATAAAACCTTCTACCACTTGTTTAGCGAGAATGTTTAAATGACTTAGCGTTGCCGTATGTTCTTTTGAGAGTTCCATAGAAGTATCTAAAATAGAAAAAGGTTTGACCTAAGCCAAACCTTTTATACTATTCTTGAAAATTAGTTTCTAATTGAATGCTACTTAGATGGCAGCATCAATTTTACCTGTATAGACATTTTTAGGAGCAACTCCTACTTGTTTGTCTACTACTTCACCGTTTTTAAAGATCAATACAGTAGGAATATTACGCACACCGTATTTAGCAGCAAACTCTTGATTTGCATCCACATCTACTTTACCTACTACTGCTTTCCCTTCGTATTCTGTATGAATTTCATCAACGATTGGTCCTACCATTCTACAAGGTCCACACCAAGCTGCCCAAAAGTCAACCAATACTGGCTTGTCAGATTTCAATACCACCTCTTCAAAATTCGCATCTGTAATTTCTAATGCCATGTTCTTTATATTTTTAAATTATTAATTCTTTTCTGTATTACAAAAGTAATCAAATAATTAAGCTGTGCAATCCAAAGAAAATTACTTTTCACAATGATAGTATCAATACACTCTATGATGCCAAATTTAAAAAACCTCAGTAGCTATTGCCCTGATATTGTCACTCTTACCCATAGAGTAGTAATGGATCAAAGGCACGCCTGCTGCTAGCAACTCTTTTGATTGTTGTATGCACCAATCTACACCTACTGCTCTAACATCAGCATTGCTTTTACAAGCTTCAACATCTTTAATTAAGGGCTCTGGCAAATCAATCTTAAAAACCTGCGGTAGCAATTGCAAATGTCTGTTAATGGCCATGGGTTTTAGCCCAGGAATAATAGGAACTGTAATCCCTATAGCTCTTGCAGCAGCAACAAAATCAAAATACTTCTGATTGTCAAAAAACATTTGGGTTACCACATAATCGGCACCAGCTGCCACTTTTTCTTTCAATCGTTTTAAATCTGACTGCAAAGAAGGGGCTTCGAGATGCTTTTCTGGATAGCCTGCAACTCCGATGCAAAAATTAGGTTTATAATCTGTCTCTACCACATTGTGTAAATAAGTACCCTTGCTTAAATTTTTAATTTGATCGACTAGCTGAGTCGCATATTGATGACCTCCTACAGTTGGCTCAAAATATTTTTGATGACTCATGGCATCACCTCGCAAAGCCATCACATTGTCGATCCCTAAATAATGACAATCAACCAATAAATACTCAGTCTCCTCTTTGGTAAATCCTCCACAAAGCACATGCGGAACCGTATCCACATCAAACTTGTGTTTAATGGCAGCACAAATACCAACAGTGCCTGGACGCATTCGAGTAATTCGCCTATCTAACAAGCCGTCTTTTTCTAAATAAACATGCTCTTCTCTAGAGGTTGTTACATCAATAAAAGGAGGGTTAAACTCCATTAATGGTGCAATATTCTCATATAAATCTTTAATATGATGCCCTTTTTTAGGCGGAATAATCTCAAAAGAAAACAAGGTTTTTCCTGCTCCTTTTTCTAAATGTTCAGTTACTTTCATAACGCTGTTTTTATCTTATTTTTTAAATGCGATCCACAAGGATTCGCAGTCTTTTTATGTTTAACACGAATCATCAGCAATGGATGGATGCAACCATTTTCTAGCTTTGTCTAAGGCGATTCCTTTGCGACTAGCAAAATCTCTTACTTGCTCATCGGTAATTTTTCCGAGCCCAAAATAACGGGCTTCAGGGTTGGCAAAATAATAACCAGACACCGCGGCTCCTGGCCACATCGCCAAGCTTTCGGTTAGCGAAATGCCAACTTGTTTTTCTACATCTAACAGCTCCCAAATGGTCTCTTTTTCTAGATGATCTGGGCAGGCTGGATAACCGGGTGCGGGCCGAATTCCTTTGTAAGCTTCTTTAATCAAATCATCATTAGTCAATGCCTCATCAGCTGCATATCCCCAATGACGTAGCCGTACTTCTTTGTGTAAGTATTCTGCCAGAGCTTCTGCAAAACGATCGGCTAAAGCCTGCACCATAATGGCATTGTAATCATCCTGTTGTTCTCTGTATTTGGCAGCCAGTTCATCAGCACCAAAAACAGCCGTTGCAAATGCGCCCATATAATCTTGCTTACCAGAACTTTTAGGCGCTATAAAATCAGCCAAGGCAAAACTTGGTTTTCCTTCTCGTTTTTTTAGCTGCTGCCTTAAGGTTCTAAACACCGCTTTTTCTTTGCCGTTTTTAGTAATCAAAATGTCATCGTCATCTATTGTATTGGCTTCAAACAGACCAAAAATGGCCTTGGCCTTTAATTGTTGTTTTTGCAAAATTTCTTTGAGTACAGTTTGAGCATCAGAAAAGAGTTGAGTTGCCTGCTCTCCTACCAGATTATCCGTTAAAATAGCAGGGTATTTTCCATGCAAATCCCAGCTTCTAAAAAATGGACTCCAATCAATAAATGGCAGCAAGGTTTTTAAACTCACCTGTTCTAATTTCTGAATTCCCAAAGCCTTGGGTTTTACAAGTTGACGCTGTTGCCAATCTATTTGAAACTTACGTGCTCTTGCCTCTTTAAGGCTTGTATAGGTTTTGGTTTTGCCTCGTTTTAGAAATTTTTCACGAAACTCATCATAGTCTTTTTTTAATTTGGCTACATATAAATTACTG
Organism: Polaribacter pacificus; assembly: GCF_038024035.1. NCBI lineage: Bacteria > Pseudomonadati > Bacteroidota > Flavobacteriia > Flavobacteriales > Flavobacteriaceae > Polaribacter > Polaribacter pacificus. The sequence continues at coordinate 2,213,976 of NZ_CP150664.1, read as the reverse complement.
GTTGTTGGATGCAATAAATCACCCACAACAGTTACCGCTCTTGATGCATCGTTTACATGCACCACCGCATTTTTGTATTGAGGTGCTATTTTTACAGCCGTATGTGCTTTAGAGGTGGTTGCACCTCCAATTAATAAAGGAACTATAAAATTTTGTCGCTCCATTTCTTTTGCCAGATAAACCATCTCATCTAGTGAAGGGGTTATCAAACCACTCAAACCAATAATATCTACCTGTTCTTTTTTAGCGGTTTCAATAATTTTTTCTGGAGGCACCATAACCCCTAAATCAATAATTTGATAGTTGTTACAGCCCAAAACCACACTCACAATATTTTTTCCGATATCGTGCACATCTCCTTTTACGGTTGCCATTAAAACCTTCCCTAAAGCACGTTGTTTTTCAGTTTTTTGAGCTTCGATAAATGGATTTAGATAGGCCACTGCTTTTTTCATCACTCGAGCCGATTTTACCACCTGAGGCAAAAACATTTTCCCTGCCCCAAACAAATCACCTACTACTGACATTCCAATCATTAAATGCCCCTCAATAACATCTATGGTTTTAGCAGTTTCTAAACGCGCTTCTTCTACGTCTTCTACAATAAAAGCATCAATCCCTTTAACCAAACTATGAGTAATTCTTTCTTGTAGTGGTAAGGACCTCCATTCTAGCACTGCAACTGGATCATCTCTTTTAACTCCTTTTACAGATTCTGCCAAATCCATTAATCGTTCTGTAGCCCCATCATTTTTATCAAAAATAACAGCCTCAATTGCCTCTAATAAATCTTTTGGAATATTGTCATAAACCTCTAATAAGGCTGGATTTACGATACCCATATTCATACCAGCCTGAATGGCATAATACAAAAACACAGAGTGCATGGCTTCTCTAACGGTGTCATTTCCTCTAAATGAAAAAGACACATTGCTCACACCTCCACTAACACTTACATTGGGTAAATTACTACGCACCCATCGAGTCGCTTCAATAAAATCAATGGCATTTTTTCTATGCTCATCCATCCCAGTTGCTACCGGAAAAATATTCAAATCAAAAATGATATCCTCTGCAGGAAAACCTACAGTATCTATAAGTAATTTATAAGATCGCTCAGCAATTTCTATACGTCTCTCATAAGTATCTGCCTGTCCGTTTTCATCAAAAGCCATTACAATGACCGCTGCCCCATAGCGCTTAATCTGGGCAGCTTGCCAAATAAAAGTTTCTTCGCCTTCTTTTAAACTAATAGAATTGACCACGCTTTTTCCTTGAACCACCTGCAAACCCGCTTCTAAAATTTCCCATTTAGAACTGTCTATCATAATAGGAACTCGACTAATATCAGGCTCTGCGGCTACTAAATTTAAAAAACGCACCATGGCTTCTTTTCCATCAATTAGACCATCATCCATGTTAATATCGATAATTTGAGCACCTCCTTCTACCTGATGTCTGGCAATGTTTAAAGCCTCATCAAATTTTTCTTCTTTGATCAATCTTAAAAACTTACGAGAACCCGCCACATTGGTTCGCTCACCAACATTGATAAAATTGCTGTTTTCATTTAAAACCAAAGGCTCTAAACCAGAGAGTTTCATGTATTTAGTTTGCTTCATTTTTTGTGATTTTAGGTTCTTCTAAACAGAAATTTTTCTAGGTTGATACTTCGCTGCAATACTCGCGATCACTTTAATATGTTCTGGTGTAGTACCACAGCAGCCGCCAATAATATTGATCAAATCTTTCTTTAGGTATTCTTCTATTTGAGCTCCCATCTCTTCTGGGCTTTCATCATACTCTCCAAAAGCATTGGGCAGTCCTGCGTTGGGATGAGCAGAAATGGCAAAGCTGGTTTTCTGAGCAATTGCCTCTAAATGAGGTTGCAACAAATTGGCACCAAGTGCGCAATTAAAGCCCACCGAAAAAAGAGGAATATGTGAAACTGAAATTAAAAAGGCTTCTGCAGTTTGCCCAGACAAAGTGCGTCCGCTGGCATCTGTGATGGTTCCACTTAGCATAATAGGAATGCTAATTCCTCGCTCTTCTTTTACTTGTTCAATAGCAAATAAAGCGGCTTTGGCATTTAAGGTATCAAACACTGTTTCTACCAATAATAAATCTACCCCACCATCAAGCAAAGCTTCTACCTGTTCTTTATAGGCAATCCGCAGTTCATCAAAAGTAACCGCTCTGTATCCAGGGTCGTTAACATCTGGAGACATGCTTGCAGTTCTGTTAGTAGGGCCGATGCTTCCTGCTACAAATCGTGGTTTATGAGGTTCTTTTTTAGTAAATTCTTCTGCTACTTCTTTGGCAATTTTAGCCGACTCAAAATTTAATTCATAGACCAAAGATTCTAACTGATAATCTGCCATGGCAATGGAAGTACCAGAAAAGGTATTGGTCTCGACAATATCTGCACCTGCCTCAAAATATTTTGCGTGAATTTCTTTAATTGCCTTAGGCTGTGTAATAGAAAGCAAATCATTATTGCCTTGTAATGGGGTTGGATAATCTTTAAATCGCTCACCCCTAAAATCAGCTTCAGAAAACTTATAGGCTTGTAGCATCGTACCCATGGCCCCATCGAGCACCAAAATTCGTTTTTGTAATTCTTTAAAAATTCTAGTTTCCTTCATTGTTATTGTTTTTTTGCCTGCACTTTTATTGTTGCTAAAGCTTGTTTTAAATCGGCGATTATATCAGAGACATGTTCTAAGCCAACGGAGACTCTTACCAAGCCATCGGTAATTTTTACTTCCAAACGATCTGCCTCAGCTAATTTGCTATGGGTAGTGCTGGCTGGATGCGTTACGATACTTCTGGTATCTCCCAAATTTGCAGAGAGTGAACAGAGTTTTAATGCGTTTAAAAATTGACGCCCAGCAGACAATCCTCCTGCCAACTCAAAGGCAACAATACTGCCTCCTAATTTCATTTGTTTTTTGGCTATTTTATACTGCGGATGCGATATCAAAAAAGGATATCTTACAAAATTAACTTGCGCCTGTGTTTCTAAAAACTCGGCTACTTTTAGCGCATTTTCACAGTGCTTTTCTACCCGAATCGCTAGCGTTTCTAAACTTTTAGACAATACCCAAGCATTAAATGGAGACATGGCGGGCCCAGTGTTCCTAGAAAACAAGTAAATCTCTTTAACCAGAGCTTTTTTACCCACGACAACCCCTCCTAAAACTCGTCCTTGTCCATCAATTAATTTGGTGGCCGAATGAATTACGAGATCTGCTCCAAAATCAATGGGGTTTTGCAAATAGGGTGTTGCAAAACAGTTGTCTATCACCAACAATAAGTTGTGCTTTTTAGCTAATCTTCCCAAAAGCTCTAAATCTAAAAGATCTACTCCAGGATTGGTAGGGGTTTCTGCGTACAAGATCTTGGTATTTGCCTGTATCAGGCTCTCTATTTTATCAAGCTCTGAGACATTAAAATAACTGGTTTCTATTTGCCATTTAGGCAAGTACTTAGTAAACAGCGTATGCGTAGAACCAAATACAGATCGACAAGAAACTATATGATCACCAGCATTTAATAAGGCTCCAAAAGTAGAAAACACTGCCGCCATCCCCGTTGCAAATGCATACCCAGCTTCTGCGTGCTCCATAGTCACCATTTTATTGACAAATTCTGTCGTATTTGGATTTGTAAAACGACTGTACAAATTCTTCTCTTTCTCCTCTGCAAACGAAGCTCTCATATCTTCGGCATCGTCAAAGACAAAACTCGAGGTTAGGTACAAAGGAGTAGAATGCTCTCCAAATTGACTGCGCTCTGATTGGCTTCGAATGGCCAGTGTTTCAAAATGTAAATCTTCCATAGTATTCTTCTTCCTAGCTGCAATCGAACTAGGCTTTTTTATAAGCGAATAGCTTTTAATTATTGTTTTTTGCCAAACGTAAAATATCTCCAAAAACACCCCTAGCAGTTACTTTTGCTCCAGCTCCTGCTCCCTGAATAACAATAGGTTGCTCTCCATAGGATTCTGTGTAAATTTCAAAAATAGCATCAGAACCTTTTAAAGATCCCAAGGGAGAACTTACGGGAACAGAGGTTAGCTTAACATCTAAATGACCTTTGTTCTGAAACAAATCGCCAGAAAGATCTCCTATATATCTTAGTACATGATCCTCTTTTTGAGCCTGCTTTTTAGCCGTAAAAACAGCATTAAGATCAGCCAAAGAGCTTAAAAATTTAGCAGAAGAAGTCTCTCTAAAAGCCGGTGGGATTAAATTTTCAATATGGATATCTTCAAACTCATTTTCCAGATCGAGTTCTCTGGCTAAAATCAATAATTTTCTCGCCACGTCATTTCCGCACAAATCTTCTCTTGGATCTGGTTCTGTATAGCCCAAATCAATGGCTTCTTGTAAGACGGTAGAAAAAGGAATATCAGCTGATGAAAACTTGTTAAACAGATAGCTTAATGAGCCAGAAAAAACGCCTCGTATTCGCGTGATATTCTCTCCTGATTCATGCAGTAATTTAATGGTATCTATTAAGGGCAAGCCCGCTCCCACATTGGTTTCATACAAATACTCTTTTTTGTGTTCTTTTAAGGCCTCTCTCAAGGTTTTATAAAAAGAAAAAGAGTTGGTATTGGCAATTTTATTAGAAGACACCAAGTCAAAACCAGCACTTACCAAAGGCAGGTAATTTGAGACAAAATCTGCAGAGGCAGTATTGTCTACGGCAATTAAATTTTCTAAATGATGTGTCTTTGCAAATTGAATGATCGTTTCTACACCTAGCTTTGTGGTCTCTTGATTTTCTAACTGATGAGCCCAATCTTTAGAAACCCCATCTTGATTGACTAAAACCTGCTTAGAATTTGCAATGGCAAAAATTTTCAGTTCTATTTTTCGTCGATCTAAGACCGCTTTGGCATTTTCTAAAATTTGATTTATAAGAGTTCCTCCAACCAATCCCTTGCCAAAAACAGCAATGTTTACCTTTTTAGCCACCCCAAAAACCTGACCGTGAATTACATTTACAGCCTTGTGAAGGTCTGCTTTTTTTATAACCAAACTCACATTTTTACCCGTAATGGTATTGTTAAACAGCAGCGGAACAATCTGATTTTTTATCAAGGCATTAAAGGGATGGTGAAAATTATTTAGATCTTGTCCAATAATTGAAACCACTGCAACATCATCAATCACAGAAATTCGATGCACATCTTTGGTGTAAAAATCCATTTCAAAAGCAGCCTCAAGGGCCAAAACAGCCTCTGTGGCTTTTTCCGCATCAACAACAAGACCAATTCCACGCTCAGAAGAACCCTGAGAAATAATACTTACACTAATCTGCTGATCACTTAAAGCTTTAAAAATTCGAGCATCTACCCCAACCTTTCCCAACAAACCTCTTCCTTCAAAATTAATGAGGGCAACCTGGTTTAAAACCGCTATTGATTTAATCCCTTTCTGATTGGACTCTGAAGTAATTAAAGTGCCTTGATCCTCCAGATTAAAACTATTTAAAATACGCAAATTGATATTCTTTTCTAAAAGGGGCGTAATGGTTTTAGCATGCAAAATAGTAGCACCAAAATTGGCCATCTCATTGGCTTCGGCAAAAGACAGTTGCGCTATTTTTTTTGCATCCTTAACCAAATCAGGGTTTGCGGTATAAATACCATTTACATGAGTGTAGTTTTGCAGTTCTTCGGCAGCCAAATAATTGGCCAAAAGTGAAGCAGTATAATTACTTCCGTTTCTGCCCAAGGTGGTGGTTTCATTTTTAATATTAGCCGCAATAAACCCAGTAACCACGGGCACTACATTCTTGTCAATTTTATTAAAACAAGCCAAAACTTTTTCTTTTGACAGTGCCTCAATTGGACTGGCATTGCCAAAGTTTTCATCTGTCACCAGCAATTGTCTTGCATCGATGGCTTGTGCAGTGATCCCTGAACTTTCTAACAAAGACGTAAGCATTTTTACAGCCAATAGCTCACCTTGCGCCAAAACCTCATCCTTAATTTTTTGGCTGCAATCTTTAAGTAAAAAGACCGCCTCTAATAAATTTTCTAAGCGCAAAAACTCAACACTTAAATCAGCATTTTGGGTTGGTTGCTGCTGTTCTTCTTTAAAATTTTCTAATGCTGTTTTATAGGCAGATCCTCTTGCCGCTTTTTCTAAGAGCTGTTCTAATTGATCTGTGGTGTTTCCTCTAGCTGATGCGACCACAACAATTTGCTCTCCTTTTTTTATCTTCTTTTTGATGATGGCGATTGCATTGTCTATGCCAATACCATTTGACAAAGAAATGCCTCCAAATTTTATAACTTTCATTTTTTTATGGGTCATCACCTAATTAAAAATAGGTGTGAGAATTTTTTGTAATTGTTTATACTCTATTAAAAAGGCATCATGCCCATGGATCGATTTGATCTCGTGATAACTCGCTTTTTCTGATCCTAAAAGCATATAGGTTTCTCTATTTTCTTCTGCTGTAAAAAACAAATCAGAATCTACTGCAACCAGATGAATTTGTGCCTTAATACTTTTTAGCAACGCCCTTACATTTTCTGTATTTTGATCAACCGCAATACTTTTTAGCAATTGATTCATTAAAAGATAGGATGACACCTGAAATCGTTCTTGTAGTTTTTTGCCGTGATGCAACAACCAGCTTTCTACGTTAAATATTTTAAGTGCCTCATTAGTTGTCCGTTTAAAACGCGCTTTAAAAGATGCTGGAGTTCTATAACACAGCATGGCGTGCATGCGTGCATCATGAACTGGTTGACTTGAGTTTAATAACAGCTTTTCCTGAATCAAACAGTTGGCAATCAACCAATCAGTGGCTTTCCAATCAGAGGCTACAGGAATCAAATGCTGCGTTAAATTGGGTGCAAGAACTGCCATCTCCCAAGCGATTCCACCACCTAAAGACCCGCCAATGACGGCAAATAATTGCTTTATATTTAAGGCTTTTAAACCCTCTAAAAACAAACGTGCCACATCTTTGCATTGCCAATCTTTATAATTTTCTATTTGCTGCCCATCATATCCATTTCCGGGAATATTAAATGCCAAAATGCTATACTTATGGGTGTCTATTACTTTTTGGGGACCAATTAAATCACTCCACCAACCTGCAGCTCCGCAAACAGTACTGTTCCCTGTGAGCGCATGATTGACTAGCACAACAGGTGCTGTTCCTAATGCGGGCCCAAACAATTCATAGCTAAGGGATATACTGTCTATTTGATTCCCTTTTTCGGTAGAAAAATTAAGTAACTGAATATGAGATAAAGCTGGTTTCATTTGTGATGATTTTTAAGCTGATTTAACGCAGTCAAAAGCTTATTAAACTTCTGACTGCGTTTATAGAGATGTGTTTTAGGCAAGAACCTGATGATTAATCTTAGCAAATGCCTCTTGCAAATCTTTTTTTAGATCTTCAAGATCCTCTATACCAACAGACAACCTGATTAAATCTTCAGAGACTCCTGCACTAAGTTGCTCCTCGTTGTTTAATTGCTGATGTGTGGTACTCGCTGGATGAATGATGAGTGATTTTGTGTCTCCAATATTTGCCAACAGAGAAAATAACTGAGTAGAATCAGCAATGGTTTTTGCAGCTTCAAAACCTCCTTTGACGCCAAAAGTAACCAAGCCACTTTGACCTTTTGGGAGATACATATCAGCCAATGATTTATAGGGACTGCTGGACAATCCTGGATAATTAACCCAGGCAACTTCTTTTTGATGTTCTAGCCATTGCGCCAAAGCCAATGCGTTCTCGCTGTGTTTTTTAATTCTCAATTCTAAAGTTTCTAAGCCCTGAATAATATGAAAAGCATTCGTAGGACTTAATGCCCCTCCAAAATCACGGAGGCCCTCTAAAATTAATTTAAAAGTAAAAGCCGCGGCACCTAAAACTTGGTGATATACCAAACCGTGGTAACCTGCAGAAGGTTCTGTAAACTCTGGGAATTTTCCGCTAGACCAATCAAAGGTTCCTGCATCAATAATTGCGCCTCCTAAAGAATTTCCATGCCCTCCAATGTATTTTGTCAACGAGTGAATAACTATATCCGCACCGTGTTTTATTGGGTTTAACAAGGCTGGACTCGCTACAGTATTATCTACAATAAATGGGATTTTAGCCTTTTTGGCTTCTTGAGAAATTGCTTTCAAATCCAACACATCTAATTTTGGATTCCCTAAAGACTCCACAAAAATAGCTCTGGTGTTTTCTTGAACCGCTGCCCCAAAATTTTCTGGCTCTGTAGCATCCACAAAAGTGGTTGTAATGCCCAATCTTGGTAAGGTGACCTTTAACAAATTATAAGTCCCTCCATACAAACTGCTAGAAGCCACAATATGATCTCCTGCTTTTAACAAGGTTAGTAAACCCGTAGAAATAGCAGCGGCGCCTGAAGCAAATACCACCGCACCAATTCCGCCTTCTAAAGCCGCTAAACGATCTTGTAAAACTTGATTTGTAGGATTGTTTAATCGGGTATAAATAAAACCCAACTCCTTTAATGAAAAAAGATTTGCAGCATGGTTTGAATCGTTAAACACATACGAGGTTGATTGGTAAATTGGGACTGCTCTGGTGCCTGATGTTTGTGCAACATCGTGTCCTGCGTGCAACGCATTGGTTGCAAAATTTTGTGTACTCATTTTTCTTTTTTTTGAGTTAATAAAAAATTAAAACAAAAGCCAAATGCGTCAATTTTTACTGACGTACCTACTAGAAAAATGTTATAAAGATTGCATACAATTACTGGCCTGTAATTGTTTGTTTAGTTATCTATCCAATTTCTGATAAATGAATCCGAAATTAAGTAGAATTTAGCACCTTCTTTACTAAGTGTAAAGGGTTGCTAAGGTTTCAATGGGTCTAATCCCTCCACCTTTCTTGATAACATTTCAATAAGTTCTTGAACTTTCTGAGTGCAAATATTCAGTTAGAAAAAGTTAATACGCAAGCTTTTTTTGATTTTTTTTAAAAAACAGCAAATGAGCTGCTAAATATTTTCAAGTGAATCTCTTTTTTGTTTCAATTTTAAGCGTACCTTTGCCCTTAATACTCGAGGAAAAATTTGAACTGATTGCAACCTCATTAAAAAAAGCTAAAGCAGTACATTTCTACTCCTTTATCGCTCTAACGCAATCACATTTTTTTTTCGAAGTTTAATTTAAAACTAGAATAATTATGTCTTATTTTTTTACGTCCGAATCTGTTTCAGAAGGACACCCAGACAAAGTTGCAGATCAGATTTCTGATGCATTAATTGATCATTTTTTAGCCTTTGACCCAGCGTCAAAAGTAGCTTGTGAAACACTTGTTACCACAGGACAGGTTGTGCTTGCCGGCGAGGTAAAATCAAACACCTACTTAGATGTTCAAAAAATTGCAAGAGATGTGATCAATAAAATTGGTTACACAAAAAGTGAATACATGTTTGATGGAAATTCATGTGGTGTTTTCTCTGCTATTCACGAGCAATCTGATGATATCAATCGCGGTGTAGACAAAGCTAATAAAGAAGAGCAAGGTGCAGGAGATCAAGGAATGATGTTTGGTTACGCAACCAATGAAACTGAAAACTTAATGCCGTTGGCTTTAGATTTATCGCATCTTATTTTAAAGGAATTAGCTGTTTTACGAAGAGAAAACAAAGAAATAGAATACCTAAGACCTGATGCAAAAAGCCAGGTGACAATTGAATATTCTGATAACAATGTTCCTCAAAGAATCGAAGCGATTGTGGTTTCTACTCAGCACGATGACTTTGATGAAGAAACAGCAATGTTGGCAAAAATCAGAAAAGATATTATTGAAATATTGATTCCTAGAGTTAAAGCTCAATTAAGCCCAGAGATTCAAACCTTATTTACAGATGACATTAAATATCACATCAATCCAACAGGTAAATTTGTGATTGGCGGACCTCATGGAGATACGGGCTTAACAGGAAGAAAAATCATCGTAGATACATACGGAGGAAAAGGAGCCCATGGTGGTGGTGCTTTTTCTGGAAAAGATCCAAGTAAGGTAGATAGAAGTGCTGCTTATGCAACACGTCATATTGCAAAAAATCTTGTTGCAGCGGGTGTTGCTGATGAAATTTTAGTACAGGTTTCTTATGCAATTGGAGTTGCAGAGCCGATGGGTGTTTTTGTAGACACTTACGGAACCTGCCCTTTTAATATGACTGACGGTGAAATTGCTGCCAAAGTAAGTACACTTTTTGATATGAGACCAGCGGCAATTGAAGACAGGTTAAAACTACGTAACCCAATCTATAGCGAAACAGCTGCTTATGGACATATGGGTCGTCAAAACGAGGTAGTAACCAAAACCTTTGAACAACCAAATGGAGATCCTATAACTATGGATGTAGAGTTGTTTACTTGGGAGAAATTAGATTATGTAGACAAAGTAAAAGAGGCTTTTGGCTTGTAATACACTTGTTTAATTCACATAAAAAAACCTCCTAGCAATTTTGTTAGGAGGTTTTCTTTTGGTTATTTTCTGCTTAAGAATCTATTTAAACACAAATCCTTTAAGTTTGTCTAATATGCTTTTCTTAATATCAGCTGGGTACGAGCGCAAGCCCATAAACACATCTGTCATTGCTTCACCAAAACGAACTCCGTATTTTTTCATTAAAAAATGTCTAACTCTTGCATTTTCATAAAACAATTTTGACAAATAAACACCTGTTTTTAACTCAGGGATCAAAACTTCATTAAGCTTGGCATTGTAAATTTCTTCTGTTTTTTGACTGTCCAATTTAGCATCTATAATAGATTCCGCAGCCATAACTCCGGTAAGTATTGCATTAGAAATACCTTCAGCCGTTACCGGGTCTGCAAATCCTGCTGCATCTCCTACTAAGAGTACATTTTTTCTAAAGAATCCATCTTCTCTAGGTGAAACAGGTATTTGAAAACCGTGAAATTCTTCATTTACAACCTCAGTAATCCCAAGGGTAATTAAGTATTCTCTGTAATATTTCTTTAAATCAATTTTGGTTCTTCTGGCAGAAGCTACTCCAATAGACAGGTGGTTTTTCTTTGGAAAACTCCAACCGTAACCCAATGGAACTGCGTCAAAATCAAAGCGTACTTCTTTAGACAATCTTTCAAAATCTTCTGGCGACACTTCAACTTCATATTCTAAAGCTGGAATCAAATAACGAGTATCTTCCCAACCAGTAAGTTTTGCAGTTGGACTAAGAGCTCCATCAGCTGCTATGACAAATTTTGACTGTATATCTCCTTGAGATGTATGTAAGGTGATCGTCTCACCAAACGTAATGTCTTTTAATTTGTGACCTTCTAACAACGTAATTCCAGCTTCTTTTGCTTTCTGTACAATTAAGTTATCAAAATCATCACGCATAATCATGCTTACAATAGGCTCATCTCTCTCTGGTTGTAAGTGGATTCCTGCCTTATCAAAATAAACATCAATCTTGTAAAATTCTCTTTCAACTACAGAACTCACATCAAAAGGCATGTTCTTACGTCCTCTAAACACAAAACCTCCTCCACAAGTTTTATATCGTGGCAATGTTTCTTTTTCTATTAGCACTGTAGAAATACCATTCTCCGCCAACTTTAAAGCAGCAGAAGCTCCTGCGGGGCCACTTCCAATTACTGCTACATCAAATATTTTCATTCTAAAAAATTTTTGTAAATATATTATTTTTATACCTAAAACTGGAACAAATAGCCTTGAATGCAAAACGTTTTATCTGTTTCGTAGTTAGGACACAAAATATTTATCCTAAAGTGTTATTTAAAACGCTCCATTTTTTCTTTTTCTAAATAAACCTAGAGAAAAACAGATGTATGCTATTCTACAACTTCTAGAAACAAACAACATAACTCACATTTTTTTGTTGTTAAATACGCTTAAAATACGTAACTTTCACACTGCTGTATTGCACTATTAATACAATAAAAATGAAAAAATTTTTTTACTTTTTTTTAGCTATACCACTAATTTTTGCCTGTCAAGAAACTCCAGAAATTAGCTCTATTAATCCTGTAAACTGGGACAAAAGAATAGCTACAATTAATCCAGAGACTAGCATGTCAGCCGGAAAAACCTACCTCTCTGTTTACTCTCAAATTTACAGTCAAACAGAACACAAGACCCATAATTTGACAGCTATGGTTAGCTTGAGAAATACGAGTATCTCTGACACCATATATATTTTAAAGGCCGATTATTTTGACACCAAAGGAAAACGCATCCGAAGTTATTTTAATAAACCTATTTATTTAAGTCCTTTAGAAACCGTAGAAATTATTATAGATGAGTTGGACATCAGTGGTGGAACTGGAGCTAATTTTATCTTTGAATGGAAAACACCAATAGCTAGTCCTGAACCAATTTTTGAAGGAATCATGAGCTCAACAATGGGACAACAGGGCTTATCTTTTACAACGATTGGAAAAAGAATAGACTAATCCCAAGCATTGATTTTAATTATAAACATTAGCGATTAAGTATATAAATTGATTTGCTAAACTGCCTTCGACTGCTAAAATTTGTTTAACTTTATCGACCATTTAATTCTATAGAACTATTATGCATGTAGCTATTGCAGGAAATATTGGTGCCGGGAAAACCACACTTACTCAATTATTAGCCAAACACTATCATTGGAAACCTCATTTTGAATCAGTTGATGAAAATCCTTATTTGGACGATTTTTATGCCGAAATGGAACGCTGGTCATTTAATCTACAAGTTTATTTCTTAAACAGTAGATTTCGACAAATACTCGAATTAAGAGAAAGCGGAAACAATATAATTCAAGACAGAACCATCTATGAAGACGCTCATATATTTGCGCCCAATCTTCATGCCATGGGATTAATGACTAACAGAGATTTTCAAAATTACAGTTCGCTATTTGAACTGATGGAGAATTTAGTAAAACCACCAGATTTACTCATTTATTTAAGATCTAGCATTTCTAATTTGGTTGGACAGATTCATAAAAGAGGAAGAGATTATGAAAACTCTATCAGTATTGATTATTTAAGCAGGCTTAATGAACGTTATGAGGCTTGGATATCTACGTATACAAAAGGAAAATTATTAATTATCGACGTAGATAATCTGAATTTCGTAGAAAATCAAGAAGATTTAGGCTATGTTATTGATCGTATAGATGCACAAATAAACGGTTTATTTTAAGGCACTATACTTAACCAACCCATATAAAATAAGGGCTATCGAATATCTTCGATAGCCCTTTTAAATTATGATAGAAATCCCCCAATACCTATCATGTTGACAAAGTACGGGTTTTTTTTTATAAAATTTGAATTATTTTATAAAAAATTATATTTTCAATAGTTTATATATTTTATTATCTAAATATTTATTTTCTCTAATTTTTTTACTCACGACGTAATCAATAACAGCCAAAGAGATAAATAATGCTACCAATAAGCTAGAGAAAATCAAAGTCAAATCTGAACTAGTTTGAGCAACATTGTTATAATAAAAAATCAAAAAAGAAAAAACAATAAATAAAGCCATTAAAATTGGGCTCATAATTTTAAAAACAAGAATTTTCCTCTTGTTTGTTTTTAATTTTTCTCTTAAGATAGTAAAGCGACTTTCTGCTTTTGTAAATTCCATACTTCTTGTTTTTAAGCTTAGACAAACTAGCGTAAACAAACTTCCCATTTCTTTGGGGGCGAAAGAAGTTATTACAACTAAAAAATTAATGAGGGGAATAGCAAGGAGCAATATAAAAAAGTTTTCAGTTTTATTTATTGCTTATTTTGCTGAGACAAAGTTAATTAATTTTTCAATAAAAAAAAACTTTTTTTTGTTTGTAACATTATTTGATGTTTTTACGTATAAATATATGTAGCGAAATTAGTAATCACATTTACAAAAGAAGAGAGACAATTAGATGAGACAACTTAAAATTACCAAGCAGGTTACCAATAGAGAAACCGCATCATTAGACAAATATTTACAAGAGATAGGAAAGGTTGATTTAATTACAGCCGATGAAGAAGTAGAATTAGCTCAGCGAATTAAAGCTGGTGATCAAATTGCTCTTGAAAAATTAACCAAAGCAAATTTGCGTTTCGTAGTCTCAGTTGCAAAACAATATCAAAACCAAGGATTAACCCTACCTGATTTAATTAATGAAGGAAATTTAGGATTGATCAAAGCAGCAAAGCGTTTTGATGAAACTCGTGGTTTTAAATTTATTTCTTATGCTGTTTGGTGGATTCGTCAATCTATTTTACAAGCATTAGCAGAACAATCAAGAATTGTTCGTTTGCCTTTAAATAAAATTGGGTCTATCAATAAGATTAATAAGATGTACGCTTTCTTAGAACAAGAAAATGAACGTCCTCCTAGTGCAGAAGAAATTGCTAAGAAATTAGACATGACTGTAAATGACGTAAAAGAGTCTATGAAGAACTCGGGACGTCATGTATCTATGGATGCACCTTTAATTGAAGGAGAAGATTCTAACCTATACGACGTTTTAAACTCTGGTGAATCACCAAACCCTGACAAGGCTTTATTACATGAATCTTTACGCGTTGAAATCTCTAGAGCTCTAGAAACTTTAACTCCACGTGAAGCAGATGTAGTAAAACTATACTTTGGTTTAGGAGAGCACCAACCAATGACTCTAGAAGAAATTGGTGAAACTTTTGATTTGACTCGCGAGCGTGTTCGTCAAATTAAAGAGAAAGCTATTAGAAGATTAAAACACACTTCTAGAAGTAAAATATTAATGACTTATTTAGGATAAACCCTAAAGAAAATCAATCATAAAAAGCGTTCAATTTATTTTGAACGCTTTCTTTTTTATATTGTATTTTTGCAAAGAATAACACAACAACACAACAAATGACAACTTTAATTGCTCCTTCAATACTAGCGGCAGATTTTGCCAACTTACAACGAGACATCGAAATGGTTAATAAAAGTGAAGCTGATTGGTTTCATATTGACATCATGGATGGTGTATTTGTACCAAACATTTCTTTTGGAATGCCTGTTTTAAAAGCCATTGCAAAACATGCCAATAAAACCATTGATGTACATTTAATGATTGTAGACCCTGATCGCTATATTAAAACCTTTGCCGATTTAGGAGCTAATATTTTAACGGTACACTACGAAGCTTGCACTCATTTACACAGAACTATACAAGCTATTAAAGCTGCAGGGATGAAAGCCGGAGTGGCCTTAAACCCACATACACCAATTGCTGTATTAGAAGATGTTATCGCTGATCTAGACTTGGTTTGTATTATGAGCGTAAACCCAGGATTTGGAGGACAGTCATTTATTGAAAATACTTACAAAAAGGTACGTCAATTAAAACATTTGATCGAGTTTTCAAAATCAGACTGTCAAATAGAAATAGACGGAGGAGTTACCAATAAAAACGCTGCTGCGTTAACAGAAGCTGGTGCTGATGTTTTGGTCGCTGGAAGTTATGTTTTTGGATCAGAAGATCCTTTGGCAACCATTGCTGATTTAAAAACGATGTAAAAACATTGAAATATAAAAAAAGCCGAAGCATTTGCTTCGGCTTTTTTTATACAATTAATATTGATCTAATAGATATTGTAACAAATCTGTGGTTGTTACGATTCCTACTAATTTATCTTGATCCAAAACTGGCAAGGCGTGGAATTCATTTTTAGCTAAAATCTCAGCAACTTCTTTAATGGTATGAGTTACAGAAACCGATACGATATCTTTTACCATTACCTGCCCTATTGTTAAGACACTATACACAGTACTATCAACCTCACTCTCTCCAGCTCCATAAGAATCAACATAGCTAATTCGCAACAAATCTGTGAGACTTAACATTCCTATAATTTTAGCTCCATTTACAACCGGAATATGACGGATACTATACTCTTTAAATAGTTTTTCTGCTTCGACTAAATTGTTTGATAAATTTACAGTGATTAAATTATTAGACATGATCTTAGTTACTAATTCTCTTTTTTTCATAATTCTCTGGGTTTAAATTGTTATATAAAGATCAAGCTATAAAACTGTTAATTGTATGATTTAAATCAGCTTTGATTATTTAAAATTTAACTATATTAGAATTCTGTAACCAAACTTCAATCTTTAAAAAACAAAAATCATGCAGCGTATTCTATACACAAGTATCCTACTATTGACTTTTATGAGCTCATCTTTTGCTCAAGACAAACCGGCCTATCAATTGTTCAATCAAAAAGGAAAGCAAGTTAAATACCAAAAAATGATTAAAGATCTTGCTAAAAATGACATGGTCTTTTTTGGGGAATACCACACCAACCCAATTTCTCATTGGTTGCAGATAGAAATGGCCAAAAGTTTTCACGAACTAAAAGGAGAGAAATTATTTTTTGGTGCAGAAATGTTTGAAAGCGGCAATCAATTAGTTTTAAATGAATACTTAGCTGGCTTTTACGACGAAAGCAAAATGCTTCCAGAAATCACCCAATTATGGGGGAATTATCAAACAGACTACAAACCTCTTGTTGAATTTGCTAAAGAAAAACAATTGCGTTTTATCGCAACGAATATCCCGAGAAGGTATGCTGCCATGATCAATAAAAAAGGAATGGGTGCCTTAAAAGAATTAAGCCCAGAAGCATTGGCTTTAATTGGTCCAGACTTAGAAAATCTTTTTGATCCAACAGTAAAAGCCTATGCAGAAATGGCTAGCAAAATGGGAGGTCATGTACCACCAAACATGTTAAACATTCAAACGGCACAAGCTGCAAAAGACGCTACTATGGCTTATTTTTCATTAAAGAATTTTAGCGAAGGAGATTTATTATTACATTTTGAAGGTTCTTACCATTCTAATTACAATCAAGGAATCATCTGGTGGATTAACAAAATAAAACCTGGCTTAAAAATAGGATCAATAACAACAGTAATGCAAGCAGAGTGGGATAAAATGACCGATGAAGAAAAAGCAACAATCTCAAATTACACCATTGTAGTTGCAGACTCAATGACACAGACAAAAAGATAAGTTAGCTAAATGAAAAAACATAGAATCTTCACCACCTCTTTTGCAGGTGTCTATCCTCACTATGTAGAAAAGGCCGAGAAAAAGGGTCGAACTAAAGAAGAAGTAGATTTAATTATTTGCTGGCTTACTGGTTACGATCAAGAGAAGCTGCAAAAACATTTAGATGCAAAAACTGATTTTGAAAACTTCTTTGATCAGTGTCCTCAAATCAATACGAATGTGTCTAAAATAACGGGGGTGATTTGTGGCCACCGGGTAGAAGAAATAGAAGATCCTTTAATGCAAAAGATTCGATATCTAGACAAACTTATTGATGAATTGGCTAGAGGAAGAAAAATAGAGAAGATTTTAAGGGGTTAAAATACGCTGTAGAAATTTCTTGGGTATAGTACTAGTTTCATACGGGTTACATAGACCATTTTAATAAATTAAAATGGTCTAGATCAAAACGGACTAGGATTAACTCCCTTCGGTCGTTGATCCTTTGGCGTCCGTAAACACATCTCAATATCAAAACGAACTAGGATTAACTCCCTTCGGTCGTTGATCCTTTGGCGTCCGCAAACACATCTCAATATCAAAACGAACTAGGATTAACTCCCTTCGGTCGTTGATCCTTTGGCGTCCGCAAACACATCTCAATATCAAAACGGACTAGGATTAACTCCCTTCGGTCGTTGATCCTTTGGTGTCCGCAAACACATCTCAATATCAAAACGGACTAGGATTAACTCCCTTCGGTCGTTGATCCTTTGGCGTCCGCAAACACATCTCAATATCAAAACGGACTAGGATTAACTCCCTTCGGTCGTTGATCCTTTGGTGTCCGCAAACACATCTCAATATCAAAACGGACTAGGATTAACTCCCTTCGGTCGTTGATCCTTTGGCGTCCGTTTTGAAAAACAAAAAACCAGACTTACAAATTCAAGCGAGCTTGATTTGACGTCTGGTTTTTTGTTTTATTGTGACTCCGGCAGGATTCAAACCTGCAACCCTCAGAGCCGAAATCTGATATTCTATTCAGTTGAACTACGGAGCCAGTAAATTTATTTTTATGAGGCTAAATTCTTTTTAACCAAGGTAGAAATGGTTTTTCCATCGGCTTGTCCTGCTAATTCTTTAGAGACCATACCCATTACTTTACCCATATCTTTCATGCCTTCTGCACCTGTCTTTTGAATCGTTGCAATTACAACTGCTTCAATAGCTTCTTCAGAAAGTGCTTCTGGTAAAAATTGTTCGATAATAGCTGCTTCTTCCAATTCTGGTTTAGCTAAGTCTTCACGACCTTGTTCTACATATACAGCTGCACTATCCTTTCTTTGTTTAACTTGTTTCTGTAGAATTTTCAACTCCTGTTCTTCGGTCAATTCTTCTGTAGCACCAGACTCTGTTTTTGCTAATAAAATAGCAGACTTTACAGCTCTCAAAGCTTGTAAAGCAACAGTATCCTTGGCTTTCATTGCCGTTTTCATTTGATCCATTAATTGGGTTTGCAAACTCATGTTTTGTGTTTTTATATTGCAAATATACACATAAAAAATTCCTGATTTCTCAGGAATTTTTAAAGTTTATTGGCTATTATTTCTTTACTAATCTACATTATCGTGTAAAAAAGAATTATTTGATCTTAACTGAACTTCATCACTTGCATCAGTACTTAACGTGGTTCTAGATTTGCTTAGATCAGAGTTAACCTCATCCAAATCTACACCCAATCTCTTATATGCTGGTTGGCGCTCAATCTCATCAATATTCTTATGAACCTGATCTGAAAACTTATAGTTAAATCCTTTCATTTTTTGCTTTCTCATTTCTGCAGTCTTCTCTAACTCAGAAATTGTCAAACTTAAAGGAGAGATCTCATCAGAAATTGTTTCAATCTCATTTACATTTGGAACCTCTTTGGTTTTTACCTCAAAGTTCATCTCTTCTTCTTCCAAAACAAGTTCTTTGGTTTGTTTTGGGGTAGAACTTTTTCCGATCGTAGGTTGTGAGTCAAAATCTTCTAAGACATAACGCTTTTCAACTACTTCAGTTTTCTTGGCAACTATTTCTATAGCATCGTGCACCTCAATATCATTTACATCGTCAATAGACAAATCAAAGCGTTTTATTTCTTTTGGCTCTGCCTTAATTTCTTCATAGCTATTTAAAGGCAAATCAAATAATAAATCTGCTTGCAATTGCACAGGCTCCTCTTCCTTTATCTCAGGAGTATTCTCTACTTGCGGAATTGCATCTGTGATAATAAAATCATCTTCTGATACTGTATCAACAGAAATCTCTTCAAAAACAACATCAATATTTTCTATAGCTGCTGTTGTAGCAACTAAAGGCTCTCTTGGCTCTTCAACTTCTTCTTCTAATACATGTACAATTTTCTCTTTGGTTGGCAAACTGCTAATCGGCTCATCTAATAAAGAGGATTTTTGAACTGAAGTCTCAGAAAAATCGTAGGTTGCTTTTTGCTCGTCTTCTAGTGTATGAATAATTTTTCTAACTTCTGTATTGGTAATCGCCCCTTGTTGATCTGCTGCAAAACCAGTAGCCACAACAGTAACAGAAATGGCATCTCCAAGAGAATCATCCTCTCCAATACCCATAATGATGTTTGCATCATAACCTGCTTCTATTTGGATGTGGTCATTAATTTCTCCTATTTCATCTAAGGTAACCTCATTTACTCCAGACACAATCAACAACAGCACATTCTTTGCACCAGTAATTTTATTGTCATTTAACAATGGAGAATCCAAGGCTTTGATAATCGCATTTTTAGCACGTGTTTTACCATCTTCTTTTGCAGAACCCATAATAGCAGTTCCACTGTTAGATAGTACTGTCTTTGCATCGTGTAAATCTATATTTTGCTTATAGTGATGTGTAATTACTTCTGCAATTCCTCTAGCTGCGGTTGACAAGACCTCATCTGCTTTAGAAAAACCAGCTTTAAAACCAAGATTTCCATAAACTTCTCTTAGTTTGTTATTGTTAATCACGATTAAAGAATCTACATTATCACGAAGCGTATCAATCCCAATTTGCGCTTGCTTTGAGCGCATTCTTCCTTCAAATTGAAAAGGCATGGTAACGATTCCTACCGTTAAAATATCCATGTCTTTGGCTATTTTAGCAATAATTGGAGCAGCTCCTGTACCGGTACCTCCACCCATTCCTGCAGTGATAAAAACCATCTTGGTCTGAGTGCTTAACATTTGCTGAATCTCTTTTATGCTTTCTTCGGCTGCTTTTTCTCCAATTTCTGGATTTGCACCCGCACCTAATCCCGAAGTTAGATCAGCTCCTAATTGAATTTTATTAGGTACTGGACTATTTTCTAAGGCCTGGGCATCTGTGTTACAAATCACAAAATCTACTCCTCTAATATCTTGTTGGAACATGTGATTTACGGCATTGCTACCTCCACCTCCGACACCAATTACCTTAATGGCATTGGATTGTGATTTTGGCATGTCGAATGAAATGCTGTCAAATTCTTCGCTCATAATTATTCTATTCTTTTAATGTGATTATACTATCTGTTCTTTATCTTTTACTCAGCGTTGTCTAAAAAATCTTTAAACCGCTCAGTAAATTTGTCAAAAAATGATTTCCCTCTAGGTTTAGAAGGCTCTTCTGACACCTGTTTTTCTACTTCTTTTTGATCTGTATCAGCAAGTTCATTTTCTTCTTCAGCCAAAGCTTCTTCTGCTGCTTTTAAGGCATCTTCTTCTTGCTGTTGCTTGGTTCCTTTTTCTAAGCCTTCCATTAACAATCCAACTGCTGTCGCATATGCTGGGCTAGACAAAGCATCATCAGAATCTCCCGCCAAATGTTCATTAGGATAACCTATTCTAGCATCCATTCCAGTAATATACTCAACTAATTGACGTAAGTGTTTTAGCTGCGCTCCACCACCAGTTAACACAATCCCACCAATAAGTTTCCCTTTTGCGGTTTCATGTCCGTAATTCTTAATTTCTAAATAAACATGCTCAATAATTTCTTGAACTCGTGCATGAATTATTTTAGAGAGATTTTTTAAAGTAATTTCTTTAGGCTCTCTACCTCTCAATCCAGGTATCGAAACTATTTCTGTTTCTTTATTTTCACCTGGCCAAGCTGATCCAAACTTAATCTTTAACAATTCTGCTTGCTTTTCAATAATTGAACAGCCCTCTTTAATATCTTCTGTTATGACATTTCCTCCAAATGGAATAACAGCCGTATGTCTAATAATTCCATCTTTAAAAATAGCCAAATCTGTAGTTCCTCCTCCTATATCAATCAAAGCAACACCTGCTTCTTTTTCTTCTTGACTCAAAACAGCCGCGGCTGATGCCAAAGGTTCTAGAGTAATTTTAAAAAGATCTAAACCTGCGCTTTTTACACATCTTCCAATATTTCGAATTGATGAAACTTGCCCCACTACTACATGGAAATTAGCCTCTAGTCGGCCTCCATACATCCCTACTGGTTCTTTAATTTCACCCTGACTATCTACTTTAAACTCCTGAGGTAATACATGGATTATTTCTTCTCCAGGCAACATCACTAATTTGTGTACTTGATTAACCAAATTATCTATATCAGCTTCATCAATAACTTCATCTGAGTTCTCTCTGGTGATATAATCACTGTGATGTAAACTACGGATATGCTGTCCTGCAATTCCAACCACAACCTCTTCAATTTTATGACCAGAAACACTTTCTGCCTCCTCGACAGCTTGCTGTATTGATTGAATAGTTTGGGTAATATTACTTACTACCCCACGTTTTACACCCAAGCTTTTAGCCTTACCAATACCCAAAATCTCTAACTTGTTGTACTCGTTTTTACGTCCAATCATGGCAACAATCTTGGTTGTTCCAATATCTAAACCAACTGATATTTTATTGTTCTCCATTGCTGTAATTATTTTGTGCACACAACTTGGTTGTGATATTTTAAATTTATTGTTCGATACTTATTGATCGTTTGATCTTCAAAGGTTGTATTGTAAAACGCTTTTAGCTTTTTAAATTTTACTGAAATTCTCTCTAAAGAGCCAAACTCGATCTTTTGATTTCCGATTCGAGTGTCTAACACCCACTCATTTTTCTGCGTTTTATGCAGACCTATGATTTCTTTTTTCAAAAAATCATCTGCTAAAATTCGCTGAACAAAGCTTTTAATTTCTTGATCATCTTCTGCTTCAAATTGACCTGTTACCAGAAGAACTCTTGCAGAATAATGATTAGACAAGGGCACTCTCACCCCTTCTTTATCAAGATAATACATATCACCACCCGAATAAACCCGAGCAATAGGAGTGCGCTGTTTTACGCGTGCTTTTAACAAGCCATCGATTGTTAAATACACACTGGCGCTCTCAATAAACGGGTTAGAAACTACTGTATGTTCTATCTCTTGTAAATCTATGATAGATTTTGCTTTGTTTTGAACAGGTTCCTGATTTTGTATTAACAATTTATCAACCATTTCTTGAGTTAAAAATTCTTTAAATCCATCTGCAAATTCAATCGAAATTTGCTTCACTTTCTTTTCTGAATTTCTTCGAGAAGAAAAGCCGAACAAAAAAATCAAACTTGTAAAAAGCAAGACAAAAACAATATAACTTAAAGCCTTTTTCATCTAGATTATTTCTTTTTTTTGAAGCGCATTCGCAGCTTCTGTAATTAAAACACCTATATCTCCTGCTCCAAGCATCACTACTATCTTTGAATCGTCTTTTTTCAACTCTGGCAAAAGATCTTTTTTAGCCACTATTTTTTTATCATTCAAACTAACTTTCTCTAATAACCAATCTGAATTTACGCCCGCTATTGGCTCTTCTCTTGCTGGATAAATATCCAATAACAAAAGCTTGTCAAATTGAGATAAAGCGATTGCAAAATCATCAATAAAATCTCTGGTTCTGCTAAATAAGTGAGGCTGAAAAACACAGGTTACTTTTTCTTCTGGGTACAGTTCTCGCACTGCTTTAGCAACGGCTTTTATTTCTGTTGGATGATGTGCATAATCATCAATCAAAACCAAATCATCCGTTTTGATTGCATATGAGAACCTTCTTCTTACCCCCTTAAAACTTGCTAAAGAAGCTTTAATTTGCTGTAGAGGAATACCATAAACATCTGCCATGGCCAAAGCGGCTAGAGCATTCATTATATTGTGCCTACCCGGCAAATAAAACGTAACATCGCAAATTAATTCTGTTGGTGTTTGTACATCAAATACATAAGCCCCATTTTCGATTCGCACATGAAAAGCTCTGTAATCAGATTCTTCATCAATAGCATAGGTTAAACCTTTAATTGGCAATCCTTTTGCAACGATTAAGGTATCTGTTACTTTGTTTGAAAAATCTACAAAAGATGTATTTAAGGCTTCTGGATTTTTATAAATATCCAGATGATCGGCATCCATAGACGTTATACAAGCAATGTTTGGCGCCAATTGTAAAAATGAACGATCAAACTCATCTGCCTCAACCACACTGAGCTTATCTGCCCCCAAAATTAAATTTGATTGATAATTTTCAGATATACCTCCTAAAAAAGCAGTTGCACCACTCGGCTGCATAATATGCCCTAAAATAGAAGAGGTAGTGGTCTTTCCGTGAGTCCCAGCTACAGCCAAACAAAATGAGTTCTTTGTAATAATCCCAAGGACTTCTGATCGCTTTAAAACAGCGTATCCCATCGACATAAAATAACCCAATTCAAGATTGTCTTTTGAAATTGCAGGCGTATACACTACCAAAGTTTCTTTGCTATCTAGAAAAGAAATTGGAATATTGGCTACTGCATCATCAAAATGGATTTTAACCCCTAAAAGCGCTAAAGATTCTGTGATTTCTGAACTTGTTTTATCATAACCCGCAACTTGTTTTCCCTGCGCAGCAAAATAACGAGCAAGGGCACTCATGCCAATGCCGCCTGCACCGATAAAATAAACATTATGGATGTTTTTTAAATTCATTTCTAACACTCTTAAGCCTATGAATAGCTCTTCTTATTTTTTAATTAATTTTTCAATTTCATTCACAATATCACTGGTCGCATTTGGCAAAGCCAGCTCATGAATATTTTCACTTAAACTCTCTTGCTTTCCTTTGTCTTTTAACAGCGTTTCAAAAACAATTGGAAAATTGCTCAATTCTGCTTCTTTAATTGTTATTGCCCCATGCTTGTCTTCTATTGCCTGAGCATTTTTAGTCTGATGATCCTCTGCCACATTTGGAGATGGAATAAAAATTGTAGGCTTCCCAACAATACACAATTCTGAAACAGAACTTGCTCCAGCCCTCGAAATGATAAAATCTGCTGCTGCATAAGCCAAATCCATTCTATTTAAATACGCGTGTACCTGCACAGATTTATTTTCATTGTATTTTTTATACTCATCCACATACAATTTACCACACTGCCAAAGAACTTGCACCTGCTGACTATCAAAAAAACTCAACTGACTCTCTATTAATTGATTGATTCTACGAGCCCCTAAACTGCCTCCCAAAACCAGGACTGTTTTTTGGCTATTGTTTAAATTAAAAAAGTCTTTTCCTTCTTCTTTTTTACTGTAAATTGACAGTAAATCTTGCCGAACAGGATTCCCCGTTTTAAGAATTTTGCTTGCTGGAAAAAAACGCTCTAAGTTATTGTAAGCAACACAGATTTTGTCTGCTTTTTTACCCAAGAGTTTATTGGTGATTCCTGGATATGAGTTCTGTTCTTGAATCAGCGTTGGAACTCCCATAAGTCGCGCCATATACAATGTCGGACCACTTGCAAAACCACCTGTCCCAATTGCAACGGTAGGTTTAAACTTTTTAATTAGCGTTCTCGCTCTAAACAAACTACTGATTAGCTTAAATGGAAACGATAGGTTTTGAAGTACTTTTTTGCGTTGGATTCCAGAGATCCACAAACCTTCAATAGCATAACCTGCCTGCGGAACTTTTTCCATTTCCATTTTATCTTTAGCTCCGACAAATAGAAAATTAGCTTCAGGATACCTCAACTTTAATTCATTGGCAATGGCAATTGCAGGATAGATATGTCCTCCTGTACCACCACCGCTAATCAAAATGTTAATTTGTTGTTCCATACAAATGATATTGATTCTAATATTCTTGTTTTTGCTACCTAATTTTCTTTATAGGGTTTCATGTAATATATTTAAAGGATTGTCATCCAAAATTGTTTCTTCTGTTTCATCTTTTGATGCACTTACACTTAGAATCATCCCCAAAGCAAAACAGGTCATCCAAATAGAGGTTCCCCCACTACTTATCAATGGCAAGGTTTGCCCAGTTACTGGAAATAAATTACTGGCCACAGCCATATTAATAATTGCCTGAAAAACGATCGGCAAACCCACTCCAATCACCAACAATGATGCAAAAATCGTCCTGGCTTTTTTTGCTGCTATCACAATTCTGAAGAGCAATAAAAAATAAATAAAAATCACGACAAATGCTCCTACAAGCCCAAATTCTTCAATGATAATTGCGTAAATAAAATCGGATGAAGATTGGGGTAAAAAGTTTTTTTGAACACTTTTTCCTGGTCCTAATCCAATTAAACCGCCAGTAGCAATGGCTATTTTTGCCTTTTTAACTTGATAGCCTTCTACACCATCAGCCTTTGAAAAGCTTTCAATTCTGTTTTCCCAAGTCTGAACTCGATTACTCATGGCATCTGGAAAGGCTTTTGCTATTAAGATAAATAACATCAGTCCGGCCAAGCCCATTCCAATAATATATCCTATGTATTTTAAAGGATACCCTCCAATAAAACACAAGAGCATAATCATACTAAAAATAATCGCTGTCGTAGAAAAATTGGCTGGCAAAATAAGCGCCAAAACCAAGGCTATCGGCAACCATAACTGCAACAAACTCTCTTTAAACACAATCTCTTTTTCTTTGTGTCTTGCTAAATATCTAGCTACATATACCATTAATATTAGCCCTGCCAAAGTTGATGTTTGAAAACCAATACCTACAAAAGGTATCTTAATCCATCTACTAGCATTTGCTCCTCCAATTGTAGTTCCTTGAGAAAGTGTAAAAATCAACAAGATTATAACCACAGGCAGCATCAAAACCGAGCCTCCACTAAAATATCGATAGGGTATTTTATGCACCCCATATATAATCACAAAGCCCATTAATAACAAGACCAAGTGTTTAATCAAATAACCAAAAGTAGACCCTGAGCCAACAACATAAACCAAGTTTGTACTTGCGCTGTAGACAGGCATAAAAGAAAAGATGGCTAGAATAGCCACGATAGACCAGATGGTCCTATCTCCTTTTATATGTTTAATTAATCCACCCATAGTTTTTAATCTTACAATAAGGTTCGAACTGCTTTTTTAAATTGTCTTCCTCTGTCTTCATAATTATCAAACAAATCAAAACTTGCACAAGCAGGCGACAATAAAACACTATCTCCTTTGCTGGCAATTTTAGCGGCCACTTTTACCGCTTCTTCTGCCCCAGCAGTTTCTACGATGACATCAACCACATTATTAAAAGTGCTTATGATTTTTTGATTATCAACACCTAAACAAACAATGGCTTTTACCTTTTCTCGTACCAATGGCAATAGATCAGTATAATCGTTTCCTTTATCCACTCCTCCAACGATCCAAACGGTTGGATTGTCCATGCATTCCAAAGCGTAAAAAGTTGCATTTACGTTGGTTGCTTTAGAATCATTAATATAGAGCACCTCTCTAACTTTTTGAACCGTCTCTAAACGATGTTCTGCCCCTTCAAAACTTGACATACTCTCCTTAATGGTTTGCTTTCTTACCTTAAGCAATTGAGCTGCCATTGCCGAAGCCATCGCGTTTTTTATATTGTGTTTTCCTTTTAATGTTAAGTTTGTTGTGCTCATTTTAAATTCTTCTGTATTTAAATGTATCTCTATAGTATCTCCGTTTAAAAACGCTCCATTTTCCAATTTTTGTTCAAGAGAAAATGGGACTCGTTTTGCTTTCGTTTTATTATTTTCTAACCATTCTTTAATGGCTATGTCATCTGCATCATAGATTAAATAATCTTCTTCAGTTTGATTTTCTGTAATTCTAAATTTTGACGCGATATACTTTTTATAATCATAATCATATCGATCTAAATGATCTGGACTTATGTTTGTTATAATCGCTATATGCGGAGCAAATTTCACAATGCCATCCAACTGAAAACTACTCAGTTCTAACACATAGACGTCATACTTATTTTCTGCCACTTGTTGCGCAAAACTATCACCGATATTTCCCGCAGCACCTACTGATAAATTTGCTGCTTTGAGAATATGATGACACAACAATGTGGTTGTGGTCTTTCCATTTGAACCTGTAACCCCAACGATGCTTGCCTTGGTATACCTAGCAGCAAATTCTATCTCTGATATTACAGAAATACCCTTTGTTAACAAGGCTTGAACCAAAGGAGCACTATCCGGAATCCCGGGGCTCTTCATTACCAAATTGGCACTCATTATTTTTTCTTCACTATGCCCATTTTCTTCAAAGGCAATTTCATTCTCTACAAGTACAGCTTTGTACTTGGTTTTTATTGCTGATTGATCAGAAACAAACACATCATAGCCCTTTTGCTTCCCCAATAAAGCGGTACCTACCCCACTTTCTCCACCGCCTAAAATGACCAATCTTTCCATCTATCTCAACTTCAGAGTTACAATAGTCAACACAGCTAATAAAATTCCAACAATCCAAAAGCGAGTCACAATTTTACTTTCATGATATCCCGATTTTTGATAGTGATGATGCAAAGGAGACATCTTAAATATACGTCGTCCTTCTCCATACTTTTTTCTTGTATATTTAAAATAGGATACCTGTAAAATCACTGAGAGATTTTCTATTACAAAAATTCCGGCAAGAATTACTAACAGTAATTCTTTTCTAATTGCAATTGCAATCACAGCGATAATACCACCGATGGTTAAACTTCCTGTATCACCCATAAATACTTGAGCTGGATAGGTATTGTACCATAAAAACCCTATCAATGCCCCTGCAAATGCCAATATAAATACAGTCATTTCTCCAGAATTAGGGATGTACATGACATCTAAATAATCAGCAAAAATGATATTTCCAGAGACCCATGCAAAAATTGCCAAGGTAATTACGATTATCGCCGAGGACCCTGCAGCCAATCCATCAATACCATCTGTTAAATTAGCTCCATTAGAAACCCCTGTAACGATAAACACAACAAAAAAGATAAAAACAACCCAGGCATATTTTTCATAACCATCACCTAAAAAACTCAAGGCCTTAGAGTAATCCAATTCATTGTCTTTTAAAAAAGGGATGGTTGTTTTTGTTGATTTGTGTGCTTCACCAAAAACTTGCTTCTTACCTGTTTCTTGCACAATTTGCTCGCTTATAGGCAACTGTTCTTTAATAGTCACTTCTGGATGAAAATACAGCATTGAGCCCACAATAATCCCTAGCCCTACTTGTCCTAAAATTTTAAATTTTCCTTTTAAACCTCCCTTATCTTTTTTAAATATTTTAATATAATCATCAACAAAGCCGATAAAGCCCATCCAAAGTGTGGTAATGATTAAAATAATGACATAAATATTTTCTAGCTTGGCCAATAATATAACAGGCAATAGGGTTGCCAAAATAATAATAATCCCTCCCATAGTTGGAGTCCCAGCTTTTTGAACTTGCCCTTCTAAACCCAAATCTCTAATGGTCTCACCAACTTGCTGACGCTGTAAATATTTGATGATTCTTTTTCCGAAAATGGTAGAAATCAACAAGGAAAACACAAAAGCCAAAGCTGCTCTAAATGTGATAAACTGAAACACACTCGCCCCAGTTAAATTAAATTGACTTTCTAAATATTCAAATAAATAATACAGCATATTAAGCTTGTTGTTGAGTTAAACATTCGGATACAATTTCAAAATCATCAAAATGCAAACGCTCTCCGTTAATTTCTTGATAGTTTTCATGCCCTTTCCCTGCAATTAAAATAATATCTCCTTTTTTAGCTAGCTTACAAGCGGTCTTAATTGCCTGTTTTCTATCTAATATTGACAGTGTTTTAAATAGTAAATCTTCTGATACTCCTCGCTCCATTTCATTGAGGATAACCTGTGGATCTTCTGTTCGTGGATTGTCTGAGGTAAGGATAACCTGATCACTTAATTGACTTGCAATCAACGCCATTTTAGGTCTTTTGGTTTTATCTCTATCACCTCCACAACCAACAACCGTAAACACTTGCTCTTTTCCCGTTCTGATTCCGCCAATGGTTTCGAGTACATTTTTTAAAGCATCTGGAGTATGCGCATAATCAACTATTGCGGTAACATCATTTTTTATAAGGTATTGAAAACGACCACTCACACTCTCCAATTCACTAAGCAATCGCAGCACTTCCATTTTCTCTAAACCACACAACTCGGCTGCACCAACTATGGCCAGTAAATTATAAACATTAAATGTTCCTATAAGCCTGGTCCAAACCTCGGTACCGCCAATTGACAATAGTGATCCTGACATGCTTTTTTCTAAAATCTTGGCCTTAAAATCAGCAATAGTTTTTAATGCATAGGTCTTTTTAATGGCCTTGGTGTTTTGCAACATCACAGCGCCATTTTTATCATCGAGGTTTACCAAGGCAAATGCAGTTGATGGAAGCTCGTCAAAAAAAGCTTTTTTAACATCTCTATAAGCTAAAAAAGTTTTGTGATAATCTAAATGATCATGACTTAGGTTGGTAAAAATACCTCCAAAAAACTGCAAACCATGTGTTCTTTTTTGATCAATCCCATGAGAACTAACCTCCATAAAACAATAGCGAACCCCTGTCTGCACCATTTGATCCAAATACCCATTAATGGTCATTGAATCTGGAGTGGTATGTGTCGTTTTATAGGCTTTGTCATCTACCAATACTTTTACAGTAGATAGGAGCCCTACTTTATAACCTGCTTTCTGAAACAACTGATACAACAAGGTTGCAATAGTCGTTTTTCCATTGGTACCTGTCACCCCAATTAGCTGTAATTTTGAAGATGGATTTTCATAATAATTTGAAGCCAAAACAGCCAATGCACTATGAGAATCCTTTACTTGTATATAGCTAATCTTTGGGTTTATTTCTTTTGGTAATTCTTCACAAACAACTGCCGTAGCTCCTAAATCAATGGCCTTTTCGATAAAAAGATGCCCATCTGACAAGGTTCCTTTGATGGCTACAAAAAGATCATCTTGCACAACTTTTCTCGAATCAAACACCACCTGATGTATGTTTCTATCCGTAGTCCCAAGAACTTCTTCTAAAGGTATTTTATACAATATGTCTTTTAAATTTTTCACTCCTTTTATGATAGTTTCAAAATAATTACTTCTCCTTTTTTAAAGGACTCTCCTTTTCTTTTAGATTGCTTAACAACTGAACCTGTTCCAGAAAACTTTACTTTTAATCCCATGTTTTCTAATAATGAAATTGCATCCATTCCAGACATTCCATAAACGTTCGGAACTTTAGTAACTTCGCCTAATTCTTTTTTATAATAAGAGTCATATGCTTCATTGATCTCTTTAAAGTTTGGCGTATCAGTTACTTGCTGAACATTAACTGGCGTGGTGGTGTAAATTTTTTGAGCAATCTCTTTAAATACTGGTGCTGCCACAGTTGCTCCGTAATAACCCTTTTCTTTCTTTGGTTCATGAATGACTACGATGCATGAATACTTTGGATTATCTGCAGGAAAAAACCCTGCAAAAGAAGCAACATAAAGTTGATTTGAATAGCCTCCGTTTACCGCTTTCTTGGCTGTTCCAGTTTTTCCTGCCATTGAAAAATTTGGAGAGTAGATATTGTCTGCTGTTCCTTTAATAACCACATTTTCTAATACCTTTCTTACCTTATCAATGGTTTCTTGGCTAGCTATCTTTTTAATCATCACCTCTTTCTCAAAAACCTCATCCGTTTTATTCTGCACTCTCAATTCTTTGATAAAACGCGGCTTCACCATTTCTCCATTATTGGCTACTGCATTGTAAAATGTTAGCATCTGTAATGGTGTAAATGAAACCCCATACCCCCATGCCATCCATTCTAATGAAATTTTATTCCATACTTTTTTATTGGCTGGTGAAGGAATAAAAGGTGCGCCTTCTCCTTGTATCGGCAATCCTATTTTACTTCCTAATCCAAAAGAATTTATTTTATCGATAAACTTTTGAGGATTCTCATCATAGTGTTCTCTTATTAACTTTACAATACCAACATTGGACGACACTTCAATAACTCGCCCTGCTGATATTTTTCCGTAACCACCTCGGTGAGAATCTTCAACTTTACTACCGTGTAGCATTAAAATACCTCGCTCTGTATCAACAACCGTAGAAGTGTCTATAACCTTATCTTCTAAAGCCACCATTAAACTAGCTAGTTTAAACGTTGAGCCTGGCTCTTGAGTTTCCCAAATGGCATAATTTCTCTTTTCATAATAAGTGCCTTCTGAGGTTCTCCCCAAATTTGCTATGGCTTTAATTTCTCCTGTAGCCGTCTCCATAACAATTGCACAACCGTGATCCGCCTCAAAATACTCCAACTGACGAAGTAAAGCATGATGGGTAATATCTTGAATATTAACATCTAGCGTCGTAATAACATCTCTCCCATCAATAGGCTCCTTTTCATTTCCGCTGTTAATAGGCTTCCATTGCCCCTTGGCAATTTTCTGCTTTAATCGCCAACCATTTTCACCTTCTAAATATTCAGCAAAAGCTCCTTCGATTCCTGCTCCCCCTCTATAATCATCATAGCCAATGGTTCTCTCTGCTATCTTTCCAATTGGCTTTACCCGAACTGTTTTTTGCTCAGTAATAAAACCTCCACGATAAGGACCCAACTTAAAAATTGGAAATTGCTTCATTTTTACATAATCGATATAGCCCAAATCTCTAGCAATGAGTAAGTACCTGTTTTTTTGTTTTCTTGCCAGTTGCAGTTTCTCTTTATAATAAGCTGGTGTTTTCCCTAAAAGATCGGCTAATGACTTTGCCAATCCTGACAAATCTCTATCGAATATTTTTTTCTGAACAGACATTAAATCCATTCGAACCGTATACTTATACATAGAAGTAGCCAACAAATTTCCATCCGCAGCATATACATTGCCTCGGTTAGAAAAAATAGTGTCATTCTTTATGGTATTTGCTTTCGATTCCCCGCGCAATTCATCCCCTTGAACATATTGTATATTAAAAACGCGGATAAATAAAACCACAAAAAAAAGCGTCATTAAAGCAGTGACTACGTATAGTTTGTTTAATATGCTTTTTTTCTGGGTTGACAAGGCTAATCTTTTTTATAGGTTATTTTTATTTTTTTTGGTGAGGTTTCTGAAGGCGCCAATCCTTTAAGCTTCACTTGCTGTCGGATATTAGACTCCATTTTCATCCGCATCAATATGGTTTTCGTATCAATATACTCTGCCCTAACTTCTCTTTGCTCTTTGTTTAAAGTTGCAATTTTTTGAACTTTTCCATCAACTCGATGGCCGCTAGAAATCATGATCAGCAAAAGCAGCACAACAAAGATGATTATCCGCCAGTTTTTAAAAGCAGACGCATCTGTAAGGAAACTCCCTCTCAAAATATCGTATACGTTCTTTTTGACTCTTACATTCATCTTACTTTGGCGTTGCAACTCTTAATTTAGCACTACGAGCCCTATTGTTCTGTTTAATTTCTACCAGGGTAGGCACGATCAACTTCCCAACTTTTTTCAAGGGAACAGTTATATTTCCAAAAAAATCTTTTTCGGGCTCGCCACTAAATAAACCAGTTTGAATAAATCTTTTAACCAACCTGTCTTCTAAAGAATGATAAGAAATTACACTTAACCTCCCGTCTTCCATTAACAAATCTGGCGTCTGTTCTAAAAACTCTTTTAAAACTTCCAATTCTTGATTTACTTCAATTCGCACAGCCTGAAAAATCTGCGCTAATATTTTATGTTCTTTTGCAGTAGGCAAATGCAATTTTAAAACAGCTTTCAATTGAGAACTGGTTAAAATCTCTTGCTCACTTCTCGCTTCAACAATGGTTCTTGCTAAGGCTCTTGCATTTCTTAATTCTCCATACTGAAATAAGATATCCGCAAGCCTATCTTCTGGATATTTATTGATGATTTTTTTTGCTGATAAGGTCGATTTCTGATCCATTCTCATATCCAAATCTGCATCAAACCGCGTCGAAAACCCTCTTTCTGCAACATCAAACTGATGAGAGGAAACCCCTAAATCAGCCAAAATACCGTCTACTTTTTTAACTTTATAGAACTTTAAAAAACGTGATATGTGACGAAAATTTTCTGCAATCAAAACAAAACGATCATCATCAATTTTATTCTCCCAAGCATCTGGATCCTGATCAAAAGCAAACAACTTCCCATTTGGTCCCAACTGACTTAAAATCTCTCTAGAGTGACCACCACCTCCAAACGTAACATCTACATAAATGCCATCAGGCTTAATAGCCAATGCATTTACACTCTCTTCTAACAATACTGGATTATGATAACTCATCTGCCTCGGTATTACCCATTACTTCTTCTGCCAATGCTGCAAAATCTAACGCTGCATCATCAATAACTTTTTCATAACTATCCTTATCCCAAATTTCAACAATGTTTACCGCAGAAGACAATACGATCTCTTTTTCTATCCCTGCAAAATGACATAAGTCTTTCGGAATTAGCAAACGACCAGATGCATCCAACTCTACTGTTTTTACACCTGCGGTAAATCTTCGAATAAAATCATTGTTCTTTTTTACAAATCGGTTAAGCTTGTTAATTTTTTCCATCATCAAATTCCACTCCGCCATTGGGTATAATTCTAAACATGGCTGAAACACACTTCGCTTTAACACAAAACCATCGGCCAAAACAGTTTGCAATTGCTTTTTGAGAGCTGATGAAATCATCAATCTCCCTTTAGCATCAGCCTTTGCTTCATATGTACCAATGAGGTTTATCAAAACGTTGTTTGTTATGGATTTGTTTTTCAAAAATATAAATTTTTTACCACTTTTTACCACTTTTTACCACTTTGTTGATAAGTTTTGTGTTTTCAGGTAAATGATTGACTATCTACCATCTAAATCCCTTGAAATTGAGAATTCATTAAAAATGGATATGTAACAAAAAAAAACTACATTTGCGCTTAAGTCAAATGAAATAGACAATGACGAAAACATTAAAAACAGAAGGCAACTTTACCTATGCAGAAGCCGGAGAGGGACAAGCAATAATTATTTTGCACGGTCTTATGGGCGCACTAAGTAATTTTGACAGCACCTTTGACCATTTTTCCGCAAAAGGATATAAGGTTTTAATCCCCGAACTCCCTTTGTATTCATTGCCTTTATTAAAAACAAACGTTAAAAATTTAACGAAATTTCTACACAGTTTTATCACCTATAAAAAACTAGATAAAGTTGTCTTATTGGGCAATTCTTTAGGAGGGCATATAGGCTTGTATTTTACCAAACACTACCCAGATAAAGTAGCTGCTTTGGTTTTAACAGGAAGCTCTGGTTTGTATGAAAACTCAATGGGAGATAGCTACCCTAAAAGAGGTGATCGCGGTTATGTAACCAAAAAAGCACAAGATGTTTTTTACGATCCTTCTATAGCAACAGAAGAACTTATTGACGATGTTTACGTGGTGATTAATGATCGAAATTCATTAATTAGAACTTTATCAATTGCCAAAAGCGCTATCCGTCATAATATGGCAAATGACCTGCCTACCATGCAGCAACCAACCTGTTTAATCTGGGGAAAACAAGACAAGGTAACCCCGCCAGAGGTTGCTATTGATTTTAACAAGCTTTTACCAGATTCTGATTTATTTTGGATTGATAAATGTGGTCATGCGGCCATGATGGAAACTCCAGAAAAATTTAACGAAATTCTAGAAAATTGGCTTAAGGAAAGAAACCTATAACCATGAAAATTAAATCGGCAGATTTTATCATCAGTAATACTGATGTGTACAAGTGTCCTACAGAAAGAATCCCAGAATACGCTTTTATAGGCAGATCTAACGTAGGGAAATCTTCGTTGATCAACATGTTGATGGAACGAAAAGACTTGGCTAAAATATCAGGAACACCCGGTAAAACCCAATTGATTAATCATTTTAAAATTAACGACAGTTGGTTTTTAGTGGATTTACCTGGGTATGGATACGCTAAAGTTTCTAAAAAAATGCGTGCTGGTTTTCAAAAATTTATTGAGGATTATTTTATTCAAAGAGAGCAATTGGTCTGCACCTTTGTTCTGGTAGATAGCAGACATGATCCGCAAAAAATCGATTTAGATTTTATGCGCTTTTTAGGAGAAAAGGGCATTCCTTTTTGCATCGTTTTTACCAAAGCAGACAAACTAGGAAGCTCAAAACTAAACAAGCAAATTGTCTCTTATAAAAAGAAATTATTAGCCACTTGGGAAACTGCACCCATGTCATTTCTCACCTCTTCATCAACAGGTCTTGGACGTAAAGAATTCTTAGATTTTATTGACGGTGTAAATGCAGACATGGCAGAAGAATTTAAATAAAAAGCCATGCAATCATCCAAAGAAAATTTACAAATTTTATTGGAAGACAATCACTTAATTATTATCAACAAACGCCCTGGAGACATCTCTCAAGGAGATAAAACTGGTGATACACCTCTAAGTGATGTTGTCAAGGCTTATATCAAAGACAAACACCAAAAGCCCGGCAATGTTTTTTTAGGCGTTGTACATCGCCTAGACAGACCCACCTCTGGCATTATTATTTTTGCAAAAACATCAAAAGCTTTAGAGCGACTTAACAAAATGCTTCGTGAAAAAAGCATACAAAAAACCTATTGGGCAGTTGTTAAAAACGCTCCAAAAAAGCAAGAAGACACACTCATTAATTTTCTGAAAAAGAACCCAAAAAATAACAAATCCACTGTTTACGGCAAAGAAATTGAAAGCAGCAAAAGAGCTGTTTTGCATTACAAATGCATTAAAAAATTAGATAATTACAGCCTTTTAGAAGTTGATTTAGAGACGGGAAGACATCATCAAATTAGAGCACAACTCTCTGCAATTGGATCTCCAATTAAGGGCGATTTAAAATACGGTTTTAACAGGAGTAATAAAGATGGAAGCATCCACTTACACGCTCGTAGAATTAATTTTACCCATCCTGTTAGCAAAGAACAAATAAGCCTAACAGCTCCTGTTCCTCAAGATGTCATCTGGAATTCTTGTCAATAATTTTTCGTACATTGAGACCTATTTGTTTCATTTATGAAAAGCATAAAATACCTTTCTTTTTTACTGTTACCTTTAAGTGTTGGCATTGCTTTTACCACAAATGGCTGGATTAGCTATTTACCTGTATTCCTTTTTTTTGGATTGCTTCCTATTTTAGAATACGCCTTTCCTCCGAATGCTAAAAATTTTGACAAAGAAACGGCTAGTAAAGAAAAAGAAAATAAAATCTACACCTACATACTATACCTAACCATCCCTATTCAGCTCTTTTTTTTAGCGTGGTTTTTTACCGTAATTCAAGAAACCCAACTAACAACAAGCACTTATATTGGCAGAGTTTTTGGCATGGGTTTAATGTGTGGAGTTCTCGGTATTAATGTGGGTCATGAATTAGGGCATCGCAACAATCGTTTTGATGAGTTTTTAGGAGAACTTTTACTGCTTACCTCTTTAAACACTCATTTCTTACCCTACCACAATGCAGGACATCACAATAATGTAGCCACTCCAAAAGACGCTGCCACTGCACGACTTAACGAGCCCTTATATCTTTTTTGGATTCGCTCACATACCACTAGTTATCTCCAAGCT
Organism: Polaribacter pacificus; assembly: GCF_038024035.1. NCBI lineage: Bacteria > Pseudomonadati > Bacteroidota > Flavobacteriia > Flavobacteriales > Flavobacteriaceae > Polaribacter > Polaribacter pacificus. Next base: position 2,176,990 of record NZ_CP150664.1, on the reverse strand, counting down.
TGGCAGCTAGAAAATGCCCGATTGCAAAATAGCGGACGCCACTGGTTTCACCCACAAAACAGAATGGTCATTTACACGCTCTGCTCAATAACCTTATTGAGCGCTATCTTTGCCTTTTACGGAACTTTTGTTTTAGCCGCTTTTATCTTGGCCAGTATGGTTGGCATACTTTTATTAGAAACAGTCAACTATATTGAGCATTACGGACTCTTGAGAAAGCAAAAAGAGAACGGTCGTTATGAGCGAGTAAAACGAACCCATTCTTGGAATTCAGATCATGTCTTAGGACGCCTGATGCTTTTTAATTTATCAAGACACTCTGACCATCACTATAATGGAAGCAAGCATTATCAATTATTAAACTCAGTTCCAGAAAGCCCACAAATGCCCACTGGCTACCCCGGAATGATGCTTTTAGCATTGATTCCGCCTTTATGGTTTAAATTTATGAACAAAAAAATACAAGCCTTTTAATCTATGGACATTCCTAAATTAGTACAAGAACAAAAGCATTTCTTTAAGAGTCAGCAAACAAAAAATCTGGACTTTAGAATCAGTCTCTTAAAAAAACTATTGGTCGCAGTTCAAGAAAAAGAGCAAGACATCATTTCTGCCCTTCATAAAGACTTTAAAAAGTCAGAGTACGAGAGTGTCATGACAGAAACTTCGATTGTGATATCGGAACTTAAATCAAGCATAAAAAACCTCCGTTCTTGGGCAAAACCAAAAAGAGTATTTCCCGCATTATTAAATTTTCCATCATCGAGTAAAATCTACAAAGAACCTTACGGAGCAGTCTTGGTTATTTCTCCTTGGAATTATCCATATCAACTAGCCTTAGTCCCTTTAATTGGAGCTATTGCTGCTGGGAACACAGTGGTATTAAAACCTTCTGAATTAACTCCTCACACCAGTAAAATAACCAAAGAAATTATCGAAGCTGTTTTTGCTTCCCAACTAGTTGCTGTGGTAGAAGGAGGTGTTGAAGTTTCTACAGCGCTGCTTGAAGAGCGTTGGGATTATATCTTTTTTACAGGAAGTGTACAGGTTGGTAAAATTATCGCCAAAGCTGCAGCTAAACACCTAACTCCTATCACACTTGAGTTAGGAGGTAAAAATCCATGTATTATAGATGACACAGCTGCCATTGCTTTAGCTGCTAAAAGAATCGTTTGGGGTAAATGTATTAATGCTGGTCAAACCTGTATCGCACCCGATTATTTAATCATACATAAAAAGGTTAAAGATGAGTTTGTACGTTGTTTTCAAGAAGAAGTTACCAAAGCTTACGGCCTAAACCCACAAGAATCTAAAGACTATCCAAGAATTGTAAACGAGAAGAATTTTGATCGTTTAGCCAATATGCTTAGCAATGAAAAAATACTAGTTGGAGGAAACACAGACAAAGAAACTTTATACATAGCCCCTACTTTAATTGACAACCCATCCATGGACAGTGAAGTAATGAAAGGGGAGATTTTCGGCCCAATATCACCCGTACTAACATACAAGGATGAGGCGGAATTGGAGGCTCTAATTCTTCGATATGAAAAACCATTAGCTCTTTACGTCTTTACAAAAAGAACTGCCTTCGCCAAACAAATCATTCGAAATTTTTCTTTTGGCGGTGGAACGATTAATGACACAACGGTACATTTTGCCAATTCGAGATTGCCTTTTGGAGGTGTCGGAGAAAGTGGTATTGGCAACTATCACGGCAAGCGTACTTTTGATTTATTTTCTCACCACAAGGGCATGGTTCATCGTTACAATTGGCTTGATGTTCCGGTAAGATACGCCCCATACAAAGGCAAAGTAGCCCTATTAAAAAAATTTATGAACTTGTTCTCATAAACACTCACCATGGAAGAAAAAACAGTTTCAGCAGCTATAGAATACAGACGATCTGTCCGGGTGTATGACCCTGAAAAACCACTAGACACTGCTCTTGTTAAAAAATGCATTCAACAGGCGAGTCTTGCTCCAACGAGTAGCAATCTCCAACTTTGGGAATTCTATCACATTACTTCTAAAAGTATGATAGAAAAAATAAGCCCTTTGTGCTTTAATCAAAATGCTGCAAAAACAGCGCAACAGCTCGTTGTCTTTGTGGCTAGAAAAGATCTATGGAGAAAACGAGCCAAAGCCAATCTAGCACATATAGACAGTCTCTACCCCAAAAGCCCTGGGAGTAAACCTAGCAGTAGAGAGCAGTTTGCAAAAAACTATTACAGCAAATTGATTCCGTTTACCTATGTAGATTTTTTTGGTCTCTTTGGATGGATTAAATACCTTATCATCTTGATTATTGGAATTTTTAAACCCATTTATAGAGAAGTGCGGCAAAAAGACATGCGCATCGTTGCTCATAAAACAGCAGGACTTGCTGCTCAAAATTTTATGATTAGCATGGCCGCAATCGGTTATGACACTTGCCCTATGGAAGGTTCTGATACTTGGCGTGTTAAGCGTTTATTGGGCTTGCCAAGAAGCGCAGAAATTACTATGATTGTATCCTGCGGAATCCGCAAACCAGAAGGAGTTTACGGAGAACGCTTTAGAATTCCATTTGAAGAGGTGTATCGAGAGGTTAAATAACTCTTTACTTACTCTTTTGGCTTAAAGAGCAACAAACTTCCAGAATCTTTAATTTCTTTTTGATTTAGTTTCATCGGCACAAACTTTCCTTCTAAGTACTTTTGTGCTTGATCCTTATAATGATCGCTAAAAATATTTCCAGATTGCCCAGTCGGAAGGATTCCTAAACTGTTTTCTACATCTGAAAAATCAATTACTCTTCGGGATGATGGACCTGCCGTTATTTGGTAAACACCGCTTGCATCCAAATTAAATATTTGATTGTTGATCACCTCATTACCTCCTCGAGTTTTAAAAGGCCCTACATTAAAAATTGATCGCAAGGCTGCCACCTTGCCCATCGGATGATTATACTCAACAGAAATTACACGATCCCAAGTCCAATCATCGATGTTTTCACCCAATTGTTTCTGTAAAAAAGCAATGGCTTGCTGAAAGGCTTTGGTAGTAATTTGCCCTTTGTTTTCTTTGGTGTTTTTAGTACTAATATCATCCCACCAAACTGACTTCTCTTTTGCTGCCAATAGCGCAACTGCCTTGTCCTGAAATGGCGTATTGATAAATTGATCAAAACTAACCCCCAACTCATCTTTGAAAGTCCCTACTAAAAACTCATATAAAAAACGGTTGTAAATTGTTGGCGCAAGACTGGATTTTCCATAAAACCCATCCCAATATTTTAAAATCTGTAAACTTTTTCGCTCACTCGCAGACAGAGAATTTTTATCAATCGATTTTTCTAAATCAGATATTAAAACAGGTGTGCTAGCAGAGGTCACATCATAAAGCATCGCTGCAACATCCTCTTTGGTAAAATCATTTTTTGCCTCAAGTAATTCAACAATTCTTTTTGCTCGATCCTCTGGCAAATAATATCCCGGATAGAAGCCGTTTTTTATACTGTCAGGCTGATTGTTAGCAGAATACACATAATTCCAACTTGGATTTATCGCCTGAGGATTTTCTTCAAAATCAAAATAACTGGTTATTTCATCCGTTCCAGATGCCCCATCTAAAATGGTCTTGGTATTCAGTTTTCTGCCATGCTCATACAATGCTCCTGAAGCAAACCAAGCAATATTGTCTTTGGCATCTCCGTACATAATATTTAAACCTGGCGCATGTAATTTACTAGCTCCCTCTTTAAAATCACTTAAAGATTCTGCATGAGACAACTCATAAGCTACCTCTAACAATTGATTGTTAATCTTGGTGTAAACCCATTGCATGGCCATAGGTCTTTCTTCATGAATAAAATCAATTAGATCATTCATAACAGGTCCGTGTTTACTCACTTTAATTTGATAGACCGTGTCTTTAGCGTCTTTAATTTTAATTTTTTTATCTAAGATGGCATATTTTTTATAACCATCTGCGGTTTTGTACTCTAAAGGATTGTTTGGATTGTTTTGTTCAAAATAAAAATCGATATCGTCATTTTCAAACATGGTCAACCCATAAGCATAACTTCTGTTGTGTCCTAATAACGGAAAAGGGGTCAAGGCCAAATTAAAACCATACATTTCATAGTCTGGAGTTTTTATATGTGATTGATACCAAACAGCAGGCTGTGCAAATCCAATATGTGGATCATTGGCAAAAATGACTTTTCCTTTTTTAGTTTTTTCAGCTCCAAGCACCCATGAATTACTACCGATAAATGGTGAAACTGGTAGTTTTTTATACATTTCCTGAAGTGAAGAAGCTAATTCAGAGGTGATTTCAGCATTTTTTTGATTGTGAATGAGTGTGGTATTTATCACTTTAGGACCGCTTATATCTTGTAAATAATCTTCTCCTAGTTTTTCTTTAATCTCAGTTAGCAATGGATCTATTTTATGAGCAGCAGCAAAACTAAAGGCCATATATCCAAACACATTGTATACATCTTTAATTGTGTATTGTTCTTTTTTTAACCCTACTAAGTAAAATTCTATTGGCGTTGGTCCTTCATTAATAAATTGATTGATTCCATTTAAATAAGCCATGGTTAATTGATATGCCTTAGAACTTGTATCGAGTTCTCTAATGGTTTTGGCTGCATTCTCTTCAATTCCCAAGCCCGAAAAAAACACATCGGTTTGCAATAAATCCTTACCAAATACTTCTGATAATCTACCTGCTGCGATTCTTCTTATCAGCTCCATTTGCCAAAGGCGATCTTGGGCATGAACATAACCTAATGCCGTATAAGCATCCTGTTGATTTTGAGCAGAAATATGCGGCACTCCTACTTCATCATAGTATACTTTTACCTCTTCGGAGATATTTTGAAGTTCTAAATTCCCTTCATATTTTGGATGTAACGTTCTGCTAAACAGCCAAAGCCCTAAAACGCTTAGAATTAAAAAAACAGCAACAATTTTTAGGATTTTCTTTAACAACTTCATGAATTTGTGTTTGATTTTCTTCAAAGATAACAGAAATTAAATTTGTATTTTTGTTGTTACGAAAATTCAATTTCATGAAAAAAATACAAATGGTTGACCTTCAAGGTCAATACCAACACATAAAAGAAACTGTTGATGCCTCAATCAAAGAAGTTTTAGACAGTTCTACATATATTAATGGACCATTGGTTCATGAGTTTCAAGCCGATTTAGAAAAATACCTCAATGTAAAACACGTAATACCATGTGCCAACGGTACCGATGCATTGCAGATAGCAATGATGGGCTTAAATTTAGAGCAAGGGGATGAAGTAATCACTGCAGATTTTACTTTTGCCGCTACCGTAGAAGTCATTGGTTTGTTAAAATTAACTCCGGTCTTGGTTGATGTAGAAATTGACAGCTTTAATATGGATATTGAAGCTTTAAAAAGGGCCATTACTTCAAAAACCAAAGCCATTGTTCCTGTACATTTATTTGGTCAATGTGCTAATATGGAAGCCATTTTAGAAATTGCCAAAGAACACAATTTATTTGTTATAGAAGACAATGCACAAGCAATTGGAGCCGATTACACTTTTTCTAACGGAACCAAAATGAAAGCTGGAACTATCGGAAATGTTGGGACTACTTCATTTTTCCCTTCTAAAAACCTTGGATGTTATGGTGATGGTGGCGCAATCTTCACCAACGACGATGCACTTGCTCATACGCTTAGAGGAATCGTAAATCACGGAATGTACACCCGTTATTACCATGATGTAGTTGGAGTAAATTCTCGTTTAGACAGCATTCAAGCAGGAGTGTTAAAAGCAAAATTACCTTTCTTAGATGCCTATTGCGAAGCACGTAGAACGGCTGCTAAATTCTACAATGAAGCTTTTTCTACAAATGAGCATATTATTACACCTAAATCATCGAGTTGTGGTGACATTTGCGACACCTGTAACTGCCATGTTTTCCATCAGTATACACTGAGAATTACAAATGGAAAAAGAGATGAATTGCACAAGCATTTGCTTGCAAAAAACATTCCAAATGCCATTTATTATCCTGTGCCTTTACACAAGCAAAAAGCCTATGTAGATGACCGTTATAATGAAAAAGACTTCCCTGTAACCAACCTGTTAATAGAAGAGGTCATCTCATTGCCAATGCACACAGAATTAGACAACGAGCAATTGGCATATATAACAGAAACTATTTTAGATTTCATTTCTTAACTTATTAAAAAATGGAAGTAAAAAAAATACTTGTAACCGGAGGACTTGGTTTTATAGGGTCGCATACCGTAGTTGAATTACAGCAATCAGGCTTTGAGGTGCTCATCATCGACAATTTATCAAATACTCGAATAGAGGTACTTGATCAGATAACTTCAATTACAGGAATTCGTCCACATTTTTTTCAAATTGATTTAAGAGACAAGGCTCAGGTTTCTGCTTTTTTTGAAATGAATAAGGTAGATGGAATAATTCATTTTGCTGCCTATAAAGCTGTTGGAGAAAGTGTTCAGGAGCCTTTGGCTTATTATGAAAACAATATCGGGTGTTTGGTCTATATTCTTCAAGAAATGAAACAAAAAGGGTTGGATTGCTTTATTTTTAGCTCTTCTTGTACAGTTTATGGACAAGCAGATGAATTACCTATTACTGAAAATGCTCCTAATAAGCCGGCAGAATCTCCTTATGGAAACACAAAGCAGATTGGTGAAGAAATCATTAAAGAAAGTTGTAGCGCATATGATTTAAACGCCATTGCACTGCGATATTTTAATCCTATTGGAGCACATCCAACTGCTAAAATTGGAGAATTACCGCTCGGAATTCCACAGAACTTAATCCCATTTATCACTCAAACTGCAGCTGGAATCAGAAAAGAATTATCGGTTTTCGGGAATGATTATCCAACACCTGATGGCACTGCAATTAGAGATTATATTCACGTAGTTGATCTTGCAAAAGCACATATTGCTGCTTTAGAACGCCTACTTGATAGGAGAAACAAAGAAAATTTTGAGTATTTTAATATTGGAACAGGAACTGGATCTTCTGTTTTAGAAGTCATTAAATCTTTTGAAAAAGTGAGCAATCAAAAGCTCAATTATAAGATTGTCGACAGACGTGAAGGAGATGTGATTTCTGCCTATGCAGATACCACACTTGCAAATGCAGAACTTCAATGGAAAACAGAGAAGAGCCTTGAAGAAGCACTTTCTTCTGCTTGGGCCTGGCAATTAAAACAATAAGATGACCGTTTTTTTTCATTAAAAAATACTATCTTTCAGCAAGCATCTTTAATCTTTTTTACTCGTTAAGCAGCACCTATGGCTAGATTTATTAGAAAACATCACCGTGAAATTGGTGCTTCTCCAGATGACTTTATATTTGTAGGAGATAAAAAAACTGATCATGTAACGCTTCGAATTATTGATTATGACAAAAATAATTTAGAAGAAATACAAATCAATACGGTAGAAGAAGCCATAGCTTATCAAGAAAAAAAAACAACCACATGGTTTAATGTTGATGGCTTAGACACTATTGATGTAATGCGTAAAATTGCAGGGGGCTTTGCGTTGGATAATTTTATTCTTGCCGATGTCATGGACACCCATGTAAGACCAAAGGTCCAAGAGTATGACAATTGCCTATTTGTCTCTCTTAAAATGCTTCAAGTTGATAATGAAAGTCACTTGATTTCTTTTGAAAACCTAAGCTTGATTCTTACCAAAACAGTACTTATTTCTTTTCAAGAAAAAAAAGGAGATGTCTTTGAACCCGTAAGAGATCGGATTCGAAAACAAAAAAAGCGCCTAATAACATCAGGACCTGATTATTTACTTTTTGCTTTACTTGATGTTGTGATTGACAACTATATTTACATTCTAAGTATTTTAGGAGAAAAAATAGAGAGCCTAGAAGACAACCTGCTTCACAATACAGAAAAAAGAATTATAGACAGTATTAATGTTCATAAAAGAGAATTAAATTTTTTACGAAAACACATACATCCTGTTAGAGAAATGCTGCTAACTCTAGCAAAAATTGATTCTGATTTTATCAATCCTAAGAACAGTGTCCATTTTAAAGAACTGCAGAACAATATTGATCATGCCTCAGAAATTTCTGATAGTTATCGCGAAATTTTATCGGATCAATTAAATATATATCACACAACAGTGAGTACCAAGTTGAATGAAATCATGAGGTTTTTAACTGTTTTTTCGGTGATTTTTATTCCGCTTACTTTTATTGCGGGCATCTACGGGACCAATTTTGATGTATTGCCAGAGCTTCATTATAAGTATAGCTACTTTATCATGCTGGGCGTAATGGTTTTAATTACCATCGTCATGCTTATTTACTTCAAAAAGAAAAAGTGGTTTTAAGAAAAAATCTAAAAAAGCGTCATTTTTGACAGTTTTTAAGCTTTTTTTGCATGTTTTTAATGATTTTTTGCAGTTTTTCATCAAAAAAAGCCGTTTTTTTGATTTTGATACTTCAACAGAAGCGCATTATTGTTGATATATTCGTAAAACATCTAGGTTGGTTTTTGCAATTTGACATTAATCCCTTGAAAAAAAAGGTTTTAACGTTTATAAATTGACATGAGCAGGTCATCTCCGTATCTTTGTAGCATATTAATTAAATGATACTAGACTCCATGAAACTGATTACAATTAAAAGAAAAACACGTTTAGAAAAAAGGTTTACTCCAAAAATGGGAGAACTTCACACCAATGTAACTTACATTAAAAAAACACTTCTAAACATTGTTCCTTTAGAAACTATTCACAAATACAGAGAAACTTATTACGGAAAAGTAAAAGACTGTGAAGACTGTGTTTTAACCAAATAAAAAAATCCCGCTAAGTTTAGCGGGATTTTTTTTATCGTATAGAAAAAATTAAATAGCTGCACCACTAGATGTCACGCTTCTATCAATTTTTCGCATTAAGCCTTGTAAAACCTTCCCCGGTCCAACTTCTACAAATTCTGTAGCTCCATCAGAAATCATCTGCTGAATAGATTGCGTCCATTTTACTGGAGCCGTTAATTGAATCATTAAGTTTTTCTTTATTTCTGCAGGATCAGTTACTGCACTGGCTGTAACATTTTGATATACTGGGCAAGTAGGCTCACTAAATACTGTTGCCTCAATAGCTGCTGCCAACTCTTCTCTTGCTGGCTCCATTAACGGTGAATGAAAGGCTCCACCTACTGGTAAAATGATTGCCATTTTAGCACCTTTTTCTTTTAAAATTTCACAAGCCTCTTCTACTGCTTTTAACTCACCAGAAATTACCAATTGCCCAGGGCAGTTGTAATTTGCAGCTACCACAACACCAGCAATCGATGCACAGGTTTCTTCTACCAAAGTATCCTCTAAACCGATTACCGCAGCCATTGTTGAAGCTTGTAATTCACAGGCCTTTTGCATAGCCATGGCTCTTTTAGAAACAAGTCTTAACCCGTCTTCAAAAGTAAGTACACCATTGGCAACCAAAGCAGACAGCTCTCCAAGTGAATGTCCCGCAACCATTTCGGGTTGAAATGAATCACCCAAGACTTTTGCTAAAATAACAGAATGCAAAAACACAGCTGGTTGAGTTACTTTGGTTTCTTTTAATTGCTCTGCAGTACCTTCAAACATGATGTCTGTAATCGCAAAGCCTAAAATTTTATTAGCCTGTTCAAATAGTTCTTGTGCAATGGTTGATTGTTCATACAAATCCAATCCCATTCCTGTAAATTGAGCTCCTTGTCCAGGAAAAATATATGCTTTCATTTATTTGTTTTTAATTCATTGTTTGTCTGCGCAAAGATACTAATTTTTAAAGTCAACAGAAATTACTAACTTCGTTTAATGACTGCTCAGCAAAAATCATCAGCCCAACTTATCTACTTAATTTTGGCTTCTCTTTTTATAGCCTCTTTGGTGACATCTAATCTAATTTTTCAAAAATTTTTTTACTGGTATCCCTTTGACATAACTCTTTTTGATGTAAAATTGTTTGAAATTTCTGTTGGCTTATTGCCCTACCCAATTACTTTTTTAATTACCGATATTCTATCAGAAATATACGGAAAGAAAAAAGCAAACCAAGTTGTAATCGCTGGTATTTTTGCCTCATTTTTCTCTTTGCTAATCATTTATGTCTCAAAAGCAGTCCCAGCAACACCTTGGTCACAAATTAACGACAATACCTTTGTTCAAGTTTTTGGCGCTGCTCCGCTAGCTGTCTTTGCCTCAATGCTCGCCTATTTATCAGCACAATTTATAGACATTAGAGTCTATCATTTTTGGAAAAACTACACCAAGGGCAAACACCTTTGGTTGCGCAATAACTTTTCTACCTTTAGCTCTCAAATTATAGACACACTTAGTGTGTTGTTATTGCTTTGTTCGTTTGGAATTATTGCTTGGGATAAATTCTTAGGGCTCTTTATTAGTGGAGTTATTTTTAAAATGATGATTGCCCTGATAGACACTCCTTTGCTCTACTTAGCTGTATATGCTTTCCGTAAAAAATTCAATCTTAAAATGGGAGAAGAAATAGCAGATTAAATGAACCAATCTTGTAAACTATCAACTTCTGTCTCGTCTAAATCAATAATCTGAGGATAATCGTAAAAAAATACTGTTCTTAGAACAAGGGTTCGCCTTTGTTTTAACTGGTAGAAACTGTACCTTTATTCTTTTAAAAATATCCAGAATATATGTCAAAACCTTATTATGATGCAGCCGATTTACGAAAATTTGGGAACATCACAGATTGGAGTAAAGAACTAGGAGAAAAGTTTTTTGATTATTACGCCAAAGTATTTGAAGAAGGTGCTCTAACAGCTCGTGAAAAAAGTTTGATTGCACTAGCCGTAGCACACACAGAACAATGTCCATACTGTATTGATGCCTATACAAAAGACGGATTAGAACGCGGGATCACCAAAGAAGAAATGATGGAAGCTGTTCATGTTGGCGCTGCCATAAAAAGCGGAGCGACTTTAGTTCATGGGGTACAGATGATGAATAAGGTAAACAAATTAGAAATGTAAGCAGAGAACCAATTTTGTTTTTACAAAATTGTGTGAATCGCTTATTCCCACGAAAGTAGGGATCTAGAATAGAAAAAAGAAGCTGAATTAAGTTTAGCTTAAAAAAAGAGACTGAAACAAGCTCAGCATAGAATGAAAAAATCACTATCAGCTACAAATAATAGTTTAGCAAATACAAAGCGTCAATTAGAAATTTTATCCAATGGAATTTTTAAAACAGAATTGCCAACATTTGCTCAAAAGATACAGGAAACACAGCAATTTCCAATCAAACCTAAAAAGCTTGAAATTCTACAAATAAACTTGGGGTATATGTGCAATCAGGTTTGCGCTCACTGCCATGTAGATGCTGGTCCAGACAGAAAAGAAATCATGACGGTTGAGACCATGAAACTATGCTTGGATCTGATCAAAAAAACGACCGTACATACATTAGACCTTACTGGAGGAGCTCCAGAAATGAACCCACATTTTAGATGGTTTGTAGAAGAGGCTGTCAAGTTTGGAGTTCAAGACATCATCGTTCGCTCTAACTTAACCATTCTTAGAGCCAATAAAAAATACCATGACCTGCCGCAATTTTTTAAAACTCATAAAATTCATTTAGTGAGTTCTATGCCACATTGGACAAGAGGCAAAACAGACAAACAAAGAGGTGAAGGTGTTTTTAACAAATCTATAGAAGCGCTGCAAGAACTTAATAAGGTTGGCTACGGCTTGCCTGGAAGTTCTTTAAAACTAGATCTAGTTTACAATCCATCAGGTGCTTTTTTACCAGGTAATCAAGAGGCTTTAGAAAAGGATTTTAAGAAGGCTTTTCAAGAAGATTTTGACATTCATTTTCATTCACTTTTTGCCATTACAAACTTGCCAATTAGTCGCTTTTTAGATTATTTAATCGCTTCAGAAAACTACGAGGACTATATGCACGCATTGGTAGACGCCTATAATCCAGAGGCTGTTGCTAATGTAATGTGTACAAATACGCTGTCTGTAAGTTGGGATGGTTATTTATACGATTGTGATTTTAACCAAATGTTAGAACTTAAGGTACAAAGCAGTAGTCAACACATCTCTGAATACAATGAAAAACTCTTAGAAAATAGAGAGATTCGAATTCATCAACATTGCTATGGATGTACTGCTGGCGCAGGAAGTAGCTGTCAAGGAGTCGTGGCTTAATATGAAAAAAAAACTCATCATAGTCTTTGTAAAAAACAGCTTAAAAGGGAAGGTTAAAACCAGACTGGCTAAGGTTATTGGAGATGAAAAAGCTCTAAAAGTATACGATCATTTACTCGGAATAACCGAAAGCGCCATAGCTCCATTAAAAATGGAGAAATGGATTTATTATTCTGATTTTTGTGTTGATGATCAATTTGAGAGCACAAAAAAATATCTGCAAAAAGGAACTGATCTTGGACAGCGAATGAAGCATGCTTTTGAAGAAGGCTTTGAACAAGACTTTGAACAGATTGTTTTGATTGGATCTGATTTGCCTGATATTTCGGCAGAAATACTGCAAAAAAGTTTTAAAGCTCTAAACACAAATGACTGTGTTTTTGGAAAGGCTGAGGACGGAGGCTACTATTTAATTGGACTCTCAAAAATAAATTCGAGTATTTTTGAGAATAAACCTTGGAGTCAATCAGAATTATTAAATGTAACTTTACAAGAGCTGAAAGAACAAAAGGCGCAAGTAGCCTTACTAGAATCGTTAAATGACATTGATACTTATGAAGATTTGATAGAATCAGCATTGTATAAAAACGACAAAAACTTACAGCGTTTGATCGCTAAATAAACATTATATGGAAAAACAAACACAGCTAAAAGAAAGCGTTGATTTTTTAAAATCAAAGGGCATCTTAGCCCCAGAGGTTGGAATTGTTCTTGGAACAGGACTTGGGAAATTTGTTCATGAAATAAATATCGAAGTTGAAATTGCTTATGCAGACATTCCTAATTTTCCGCAGGCAACTGTAGAATCACATTCTGGAAAATTGGTTTACGGAACCATATCAGGTAAAAAAGTAATCGCTATGGCTGGTCGATTTCATATGTACGAGGGCTATAATTTATGGGAAGTTACCTATGGAATTAGAACCATGCATGCTTTAGGAATTAAAAATTTACTAATTTCTAACGCTGCTGGCGCCATTAATTTATCATATAAAAAAGGAGATTTAATGCTTTTAGAAGATCACCTTAACCTTCAAGGAAACTCACCACTAGCCTTTAAAAAAGCAGGTGTTTTTGGCCCTATTTTTGCCGATATGCTAGCGCCTTACTCAGAAGCTTTGAATTCAAAAATTACTGCCATTGCTACCGAAAAACAAATTGATTTACACATTGGAGTTTATGCGAGTGTCTTAGGTCCTCAGTTAGAAACGAGAGCAGAATATAGAATGCTCCAAATTTTAGAGGTTGATGCTGTAGGAATGAGCACGGTTCCAGAAGTTATAGTTGCCAAACAATTAGACCTGCCTTGTGCGGCCATTTCTGTATTGACTGATGAATGTGACCCTAAAAACTTACAACCCGTTAATATTGCAGAAATCATTGCCATTGCAGAAAAAACTGAACCAAAATTAGTAAGCCTTTTTAAAGAATTGATTAAAGCATTATAAACAGTCATTGCTGTTTACAAAAGGACAAAAAAACAAACATGAGTTATTTAGACGCCACACATAAAGTATATAAAGAAGCTGCACTTACTCCAGATATTGGGCTTTGTTGCACAACCAATCCTATTTGGGAATTGCCTGGCTTAAAGATTCCTAAGATCATGCAAGAAATGAACTATGGTTGTGGGTCTACCGTTCATGCAAGAGATCTAAGCAATCAACCAAAAATGCTTTATGTAGGTGTTGGAGGCGGTATGGAATTGCTACAGTTTTCTTATTTCAACAGACAAGAAGCTGGTGTCATCGGGCTGGATGTTGTTGATGAAATGCTTGAAGCTTCTCGTCAAAACTTTATAGAAGCAGAAAAAACAAACCCTTGGTTTAAATCAAACTTTGTTGATCTTAGAAAAGGAGATGCTATGAACTTGCCTGTGGATGACAACAGTATTGATGTAGCAGCACAAAATTGTTTGTTTAATATTTTTAAATCAGACGACTTAAAAAAAGCCATTTCAGAAATGTATCGCGTGCTAAAACCACATGGTCGTTTGGTGATGAGTGATCCTGTTTGCGAGCAAGAAATGAATGAGGAACTCCGCAATGACGATCGCCTTAGAGCCTTGTGTTTAAGTGGAAGTCTTTCTGTAAATGACTATGTAAAGGCCTTGACAGATGCTGGTTTTGGAACCATAGAAATTAGAGCTCGAAAGCCTTATAGAATTCTCGATCCAAAAAATTACCCAACAGATGAGTTGATCTATATAGAATCAATAGAAGTAGCCGCCATTAAAGACCCAATGCCTTCAGACGGGCCCTGTGTGTTTACAGGGAAAGCTGCTATTTACTATGGTGATGATGATTATTTTGACGATGGTTTGGGGCATATTTTATATAAAAATCAACCCTTAGCAATCTGTGATAAAACGGCTGCTGCTTTGCAAAGCCTTAAAAGAAATGACATCTATTTTTCAGCCTCTACCTTTCATTATGACGGTGGTGGCTGTTGTTAATTTTTAAACGATGAACAAGTATTTAGACCTTATTAAAAACTCATATTCTGGTTATTGGAACTATATCAAACAATCAGTTTTGTTTGAATTAAACTGGGAAAATTATTTCTATGGACTCATTTTAATTTCATTGGTGGTTTGGGCTTTAGAATTGGCTTTTCCATGGCGTAAAAACCAGGCGGTATTTAGAAAAGACTTTTGGCTAGATACCTTTTATATGTTTTTTAATTTTTTCTTGTTAAATCTCATTGTTTTAATCGCTTTATCCAATACCACAGAACAGCTTCTAAACGATATTCTAAACTTAGTGGGACTCACGGTCCAAGACTTTCAACTCTTTGATATTAATAGCATGCCGTATTGGGCTCGACTTTTAATTTTCTTTGTAGTTATTGATTTTGTCCAGTGGTTTACCCATGTAACACTACACAAGTATCCCTTTTTATGGAACTTTCACAAAGTGCATCATTCTGTTAAAGAAATGGGCTTTGCCGCACACCTTCGTTATCACTGGATGGAGCCTGTGGTCTACAAATCATTTAAGTACATTCCGTTAGCTATTATGGGTGGTTTTACTGCACAAGATGTAGCCGTAGTACATTTTTTTAATATAGTGATTGGTCATTTAAATCACGCCAATATTGGCTGGGATTACGGTCCATTAAAATACATCCTAAACAACCCAAAAATGCATATTTGGCACCATGCAAAAGAGCTGCCAGAAGAGCGAAAAAGAGGTGTGAATTTTGGAATTACACTAAGTATTTGGGACTATCTTTTTAAGACAAACTACATCCCTCATAACGGCCGAGACATTGAGTTGGGCTTTGATGATGAAGATAGTTTTCCTAAAGATTTCATAGGACAAGAACTCTATCCGCTACATAAAAAAAATTAGCCCTTTTTCTGTAAATACAGCTGTTCTAATAGTTTTTCTGTTGCTTTGTTTTGAGGAGTAAATCGATTGTTTTTTTCTCCACCAGCTCTTTCGTGCTCATGAAACCACTTCCACAAAAAACCACCTGCAAACCAAGACTCGTTCCAAAATTGATTGTGAATTGCTTGGAGCGCATTTTGTTGAGCTTCTATATTAACCTTACCAGCTATTCGATCTGACTCCCAAGGCTTATCGCCTGTATAATCTACACTTCGATATCCATATTCAGTAAACAACACTGGCTTTCCTATTTGCCTTTGAAGCCTTGCAATTTCATTTTTATGAGTAGCCCAACCTTTTTCAAAATCTAAAACAGTTGGTGTTTGTTTGTCTGTTAAAGGAAAGTAAGCATCGATCCCTATAAAATCTAAATCCTTCCAAAAAGGCACACGTTTGTATTCATCCCAATTAGCTGCGTAAGTTAATTTTCCAGAATAAATTTTTCTAACCTTAGCAATTAGCTGACTCCAAAACAAGGGTCTGGCAAGTACAAATTTCTCTAGTTCTGTACCGATACAAAACATCGAAGCTTTTGCAGATTCAGCTGCAGCGGCATAGGTTAAAATAAACTGCTCATATGATTTTTCAAAAAGCTCCCATTCTGCATCACTCTTTAATTGAATAGCTCCTGTAAACACTCCTCTAGAAATCCAAAGCTGTGGCTTAACCATGCTTTCAATACTTGATTTTTTAAACTGAGAGGCCTCAAACTCTACTCCTTTTTTTGTCTCTCCAAACCACTGTCTTTTTGAGTTAAAAACAATTTCTGGGTTGTTTAATTCTCTAACAAATCCAAAAGGCATCAGAGCAACATGAGATGCATTGGTTTTTACCACTGGAGCCACATGAATGTCTCGAATAGAATCTCTAGAAGCCACAAAGCTTATCCCGTTTATTTTTTTTTCTTGCTTTGCACAACTAATAGATAGTAGTAGCAATAAAAACACTAAAACCAAATTTTGTTTCATCAGCCCAAAGTACAAAAAAATGAAACAGCTAATTGTTAAAAAAATAAGAATGAAATTTTATCAAGAACTATTATTTGTAATCATTTTAAATTGAAAGACTCTGTTAAGTTTGTAACTTTAGCTTCGACTGAGAAAACAGCTTTATAAAATTATGAAACATATTGTAATTATTGGAAACGGTATCGCGGGAATAACTGCAGCTAGACATATTCGAAAAAAATCTAGCGATCTGATTACGGTTATCTCTGGAGAATCAGAGGAGTTCTTTTCTAGAACGGCACTGATGTATGTCTATATGGGACACATGAAATTTGAACATACTCAGCCCTACGAATCTTGGTTTTGGGAAAAAAACAATATCAGCCTAAAAAAAGCTTGGGTTAGCAAAGTCCAAACCGAAAACAAAACACTTCTTTTTTCTGATGGTGATGAACTACAGTATGATCAATTAGTTATAGCAACAGGATCTATCCCAAATAAATTTGGTTGGCCTGGAGAAAATCTAAAAGGAGTTTTAGGCTTGTATCACAAGCAAGATCTTGAAGCTTTAGAAACCCTAGCCCCAAACAATACTGTATGTAAAAGAGCTGTAATTGTAGGTGGTGGCTTAATTGGAATTGAGTTGGCAGAAATGTTTCACAGCAGAAATATTCCGGTTACATTTTTAGTTAGAGAAGACAGTTTTTGGAACGGAGTATTGCCTGAGCAAGAATCTCAACTTATCAATACAGAAATTAAAGAAAAACATATAGATCTGAGACTTGGATCTAGTCTAAAAGAGATTACATCTGATGATAACGGTCAAGTAAAAGAAATAATTATCCAAGAAACTGGAGAAAGAATAGCCTGTTCTGTGGTGGGTTTAACCGCGGGAGTCCGACCAAATATTGATTTTTTAAAAGAATCAAATATTGCCACCAACAGAGGTGTTTTGGTCAATCGCTTTTTAGAAACCAACATCAAAGATGTTTTTGCCATTGGTGATTGTGCAGAACAGCAAGAAGCCATTGATCAGAGAAGACCCATAGAGGCTGTATGGTATACTGGAAGAATGATGGGCGAAACCTTGGCACAAACTTTAACTGGTACTAAAACAGCCTACAAACCGGGGCACTGGTTTAACTCAGCCAAGTTTTTTGATATAGAATACCAAACGTATGGTTGGGTATGGGCTCAACCCAAAGAAGATGAGGCGCGCTTTTATTGGGAACACAGCAGTGGTAAAAAATGCGTTCATTTTAATTACAACAAAGACAGTCTTCAGTTTATCGGAGTAAATACCTTAGGCATTAGATTAAGACATGAGTATTTTGATCGTGCACTAAGAGAAAAACAAACGATAATCGACGTTTTAAGCAATTTAAAAGCTGCTAATTTCGATCCAGAATTTTATGCAAAACACGAAGCAGAAGTGATTGAGAAATTCAATCGCGAAAACGAGATAAAGGTTCAACTAAAAAAGAAAAGCTGGTATCGTAAATACACAGAACTATAAGTATGAAAAAACTACAACAACTGGGTTTAATTCTTTTTTTTACAGGACTCAGCATTTTTATTGGAAGTCTCTTTTTAGGAAAAGTTTCTTTAAAAACTGATCAATTTAATGATTGGGCAAACTCAAAAGGCCTAAAAAGTCAATTGTTTATTTCTGAGGTTCAAAAAACAATCCTAGACAAGGAGTTTAGCTCTACTTTTGCTTTTTCATCAGCCTTAAGAACTGCATTAAACGCGGCAAACACCACCCATAAAGAAAAAAGTGAATGGGATCGTGTTATTTGGGACAAGCCACATAGTTTGTCTTTTGAGCTAATCAAAAAAGCAGCAACAGGCCCCGTAAAAGAAGCCAAGGTACTTTTCTGGTTTTTAACTTTTGGCTTGGCCATTCTTGGCTCTTTGCTTTTTATCATTCCTGGAGTAGTAACCTTAGGGTCTCCCGGAATAAAGAACAATGGCATTTATCACAACTCTGCAACCAACAGAGGCTGGATCGGCTGGATGGTCTTTGTTTTTTTAGTAAGCTTTTATATCCTGCTTTATTTTTTTCCAGATTATATCGTTAACTGGACGTATTTGGTTGACCCGATTAGTGAATCATTAAGCGGACATCCAGCCAGTCAATGGTTTTTATACGGATTTTTATATTGTACAGTAATGACGGTTATGGCTGTTAGAATGTACATCAAATACAGACATAATAAATATCAAGTTTTAAGAACCACATCGGTATTGTTTTTTCAAATCGTATTTGCATTTTTGATTCCAGAGATCTTAGTGAGATTTGAAAAACCTTGGGTTGATTTTAAGAATGCTTTTCCGCTAGATTATGATTTCTTTTTTAGCTGGAACCTTGACAGCCTAATTGCCAGCGGTGGCTTTGGTTTATTTGTTTTAGTTTGGGGTATTTTATTAACTGTGGTGATTGTACCTGTAATGGTTTACTTTTTTGGTAAACGCTGGTATTGCTCTTGGGTTTGCGGCTGTGGAGGACTTGCCGAAACACTCGGTGATCCTTATCGACAATTATCTGACAAATCCTTAAAAGCATGGAAACTTGAACGCTGGGTGGTTCACGGTGTATTGGTATTTTCACTTGTAATGACTGCTCTAAGTTTGTACACCTATTTCTCTGGAGCTCCAGAAGTTTTAGGAATTCAAACCCAAACCATTCAAGACATTTATGGCTTTTTAATAGGATCTATTTTTGCAGGTGTTATAGGCACCGGGTTTTATCCAATTTTCGGGAACCGTGTTTGGTGTCGTTTTGGCTGTCCACTGGCAGCATATTTGGGTATCATACAACGTTTTAAATCACGCTTTAGAATTACAACCAACGGCGGACAGTGTATTTCTTGTGGAAATTGCTCAACCTACTGTGAGCAAGGTATAGATGTTAGAGCTTATGCGCAAAAAGGAGAAAACATTGTAAGATCTAGCTGTGTAGGTTGTGGAGTTTGTTCTGCAGTGTGCCCAAGAGGTGTGTTAAAATTAGAAAATGGTCCAGAAAAAGGACGAATCAACCCAACAGAGATTTTATTAGGAAATGACGTAGATCTTATGGAATTACTAAACGACAAATAAATTTTTTCTCTTGCAGTTTTACATTGATGACATTCTAAAAAATCCCTTTTACAATCGCTTATTTCCAACAAAGTAATTGGTATTTTTGCAATTGCTAAACAAGTAAAAAACATCGAATTTCTGAATGAGTTCACATATAAAAGTTATTATTCCAGCGTACAATGAAGAAGATTCTATCGGAAAGGTTATCAAGGACATCCCTCTTTCTGTAAATGAAATCATTGTGGTGAGCAATAACTCAACAGATGACACCGAAAAAAACGCCAGAGCTGCGGGAGCAACAGTATTAACAGAGCCCCAAAAAGGCTATGGTTATGCCTGCTTAAAAGGAATGGATTATATTTCAAAAAGCACTGAAAAACCAGATATTATTGTTTTTTTAGATGGTGATTATTCTGATTATCCAGAACAACTTACAACACTCGTAGCTCCTATCTTAAATAAAGAAGTAGATTTTGTCTTAGGTGCACGGGTAAAAGAACAAAGAGAACTGGGTTCTATGACCCCTCAACAGATATTCGGCAATTGGCTAGCGACTACCTTAATGAAAATTATGTTTGGTGCAAAGTTTACAGATCTAGGCCCTTTTAGAGCAATAGAGTACAAAACCTTATTGGCTTTAGAAATGGAAGATAAAACCTATGGATGGACTGTAGAAATGCAATTAAAAGTATTGAAACAAAAAGTTAGTTACCTAGAAATACCTGTAAAATACAGAAATCGGATCGGCGTATCTAAAGTATCAGGGACTCTAAAAGGGAGTGTAATGGCTGGTGTTAAAATATTAGGTTGGATCTTTAAATACAGTTTTAAATAATGATTATTGCAAGCATCATCATAGTGGTTTATTCCATCGCTTTGTTGTTAATTTTTGTATTTGCATTGGCGCAATTAAATTTGTTGTTTAATTATTTAGCTGCAACCAATACAAAAAGCGAAACAGAAACAAGCTCGGCTAAAGACAGTGATGCTTCATTCGATTGGCCAATGGTTACCATTCAGCTACCTGTATACAATGAGCTCTATGTTATGGAGCGCTTACTAAACAATATCGTACAATTAAAATATCCTAAAGGCCTCCTAGAAATTCAAGTATTAGATGATTCTACCGATGAATCTGTCTTGAGCACCTCAGAACATATTATAGCCCTCCAAGAGCAGGGCTACAGCATAAAACACATCCGTAGAGAAAACAGAGAAGGCTTTAAAGCAGGAGCCTTAAAAGCAGGATTAGAAGAAGCTAAAGGAACTTTTATTGCCATTTTTGATGCTGATTTTTTACCTCATGAAGATTGGCTACTAGAAAGCATCCCACATTTTAGTGATCCTAACATTGGGGTAGTACAAACTCGCTGGGGGCACCTAAACAGAGATTATTCTTTGCTTACAAGAATACAAGCTTTTGCACTAGATGCTCACTTTACTTTAGAGCAGGTTGGCAGAAATAGCAAAGGGCATTTTATTAATTTTAATGGCACTGCTGGTATCTGGAGAAAAACCTGTATTTACGATGCTGGTAACTGGGAAGGAGATACTCTTACAGAAGATTTAGACCTGAGCTATAGAGCACAGCTTAAGAACTGGAAATTTAAATATCTAGAAAAAGTAGTTACACCGGCAGAATTGCCAATTGTAATTAGTGCAGCAAGATCTCAACAATTTCGATGGAATAAGGGAGGTGCTGAAAATTTTCAAAAGCTAGCCCTACGAGTTCTCAAAGACAAAAAACTTTCTATAAAAACAAAAATGCATGGCGTCTTGCACCTCTTAAACAGCACCATGTTTTTAAATGTTTTGATCGTGGCGGTCTTAAGTATTCCGATGCTATATATTAAAAATGAGTATGCGCATTTAAAAAATTACTTTTATATGATGAGCTTTTTTGTAATAAGCTCAGTCATCTTTTTTATATGTTATTGGTATATGTTTAAAAATTCCTACGGCGGAGGTTTTAAAAACTTCTTAAAATACATTGCCTCGTTTTTTTTATTTTTTTCAATAGCGATGGGTTTTTCCCTGCACAACTCTTTAGCGGTATTAGAAGGTCATTTTAGAATTAAAAGTGATTTTATTCGAACCCCGAAATTTAATGTCGGTGAGAAAAAAGACTCCTGGAAAAACAATAAATATCTTGCAAAAAACCTAAGCGGATCACTAATTATAGAAGGACTGTTAATGTTGTATTTTTTGTTTGGAATGTACAGTGCCTTTGTGGTTGGAAATGAAGGAGGAGACTTTGGTTTATTCCCTTTTCATCTAATGCTCTTTTTTGGTTTTGGCTATGTGTTTTTTAGTTCACTTTTTTCAAAATCATAATGAGTATCCTTACTAAATACAAACCTTGGGTACTCATCACGATAAGTTGTTTTTTGTATGTTTATTTGGGTTATTTTTTAGAGAGAACTCAGTTCTACACTCTACTAACGCTCTGGCTAGGCCTTTTTGGTTGCTACGGGATCTTATTAAAAAAGACAGCGCTTACTTTTAAAAATTTAATAGGACTTGTGGTTCTTTTTAGACTCATCTTGCTTTTTTCTACTCCAAATTTATCACAGGATTTTTATCGTTTTATTTGGGATGGTCGCTTACTTTTTGAAGGCATCAATCCCTACCTGAGCACTCCTGCTTCTTTTGTTGATAAAGGACAATTTCCGATTTCACAGGCCAAAGAATTAATTAGAGGAATGGGCTCATTAAGTGCGGGCCACTACACCAACTATCCACCACTCCATCAAGCAGCTTTTTGGTTGTCTAGCATCTTTGGGTCTCAAAGCATTCTGGGATCAATAATAGGCATGCGTGTTCTTATTATTTTAGCCGATTTAGGAATTCTTTTTGTCGGTAGCAAACTTTTAGGACTACTTAAACTACCAAAGCATTTGATCTTTTGGTACAGCCTAAATCCTTTTATCATCATTGAGTATACAGGAAACTTGCATTTTGAACCCTTAATGCTATTCTTTTTAATCACAAGTATCTATTTGTTATTCAAAAACAAATGGCTCTGGTCATCTGTGACGATGGCTTGTGCAGTCTCTGTAAAACTAATACCCTTATTGTTTATTCCATTACTGTATCAATGGTTTGTTAAACGGTCACTTCTTACAAAAGAAGGCTTAAGAGGATTGCTTAAACTAAGCACCTATACACTGATACTTCTCTTAGTAAACTTCATTCTTTTCGCGCCATTTTTATCGGCTACTATGCAACAGAACTACAGTGATTCTGTCGGTTTATGGTTTAGAGTATTTGAGTTTAACCCTAGTTTTTACTATATATTTAGAGAGATTGGCTATCTATTTAGAGGCTATAATGAAATAGCTGTCATCGGAAAAATAATTCCAATACTAACCATTGTCTTTTTAATTTCTATTAGTTTATTTAGAAAAAACAACAGCCCAATACAATTGATAACCGCCTTCTTATTTGGCTTGTCTTTTTATTATTTTACCAGTACCACTATTCATCCTTGGTACTTAGGAACCTTACTTTTATTAAGCATTTTTACCAAGTATCGTTTTCCTTTAATTTGGACCTGTGTTATTATACTAAGCTATGCTGCATACAGCTATGTTCCTTATCGAGAAAATCCTTGGTGGTTGCTTTTAGAATACAGCATCGTTTATGGAACTCTTTGTTATGAACTCTTTTTAAAACCAAAGCATCACAAAACAATTTCTTAACAGATTTGTTAATAGAATACCCCTTACAGTCTATATTTTTTTTTGTATTTTAGGGTCTTAATTCTTCTTGATGAATAGACTAACCATAAAAGACATTGCGGCTCATTTTAATGTTTCGATATCTACAGTTTCTAAGGCTTTAAATGACAGCTATGAGATTAGTAAAAGCACGAAGCTTAAGATTCAAGAATATGCAAAAGAGCACAATTATAAGCCCAATTTTAATGCGCTTAGTTTAAAAAAGAGGCAAACAAAAACAATTGGTGTCATCATCCCAAACATGCTCAATTATTTTTTTGCGCAAGTATTTAAAGGCGTAGAAAAAGAAGCAAATAAAAGTGGATATAAGGTAATTACCTGTATTTCTAATGAATCCTTTGACAAGGAAGTAGAGACCATAGAAATGCTATCAAACGGCAGTATAGACGGTTTTTTATTGTCAATAGCTGAACAAACCGAAGAACAAAATAATTTTGTGCATTTAACAAAAACACTTGAGCAAGGTTTGCCTATTGTAATGTTTGATAGAGTTGCTAAAGATGTGGATTGCGATAAGGTAATCACCAATGATTTTGAAGGAGCCATTAATGCTGTTGATCATCTTGCTAAAACAGGCTGTAAACACATTGCCTTTATTTCTACACAAAGTCATTTAAAAAGCGGCAAAGAGCGTGAACTAGGCTATCTTGAAGGCTTAAAAAAGCGAAATATGGAAATCAACCCTAACTTGGTCATTCATATTTTTGAAGAAGATTACAAACAATACGAGCGTATTTTATTGCCGTATTTTGAAGAAAACCACATAGACAGTGTCATCACAACAGATGAATCTTCGGCCATCGCTGCTATGAAAATTGCACAGCGAAAAGGCCATACAGTACCTGATGATTTTTCTGTAATCTCATTTTCAAATGGAATCATCGCCAGACACTCGAGTCCAAAATTAACAACAGTTAGTCAACATGGAGAAATCATGGGAGA
Source organism: Polaribacter pacificus (assembly GCF_038024035.1). Lineage (NCBI taxonomy): Bacteria > Pseudomonadati > Bacteroidota > Flavobacteriia > Flavobacteriales > Flavobacteriaceae > Polaribacter > Polaribacter pacificus. The sequence continues at coordinate 2,152,659 of NZ_CP150664.1, read as the reverse complement.
AACTGCTGCCAAAATGCTGATTGATAAAATTGAAAATAAAAACACTAGTGAAGCTAGTGTTACCAAAGTAATTCAAACAGATTTGGTAGAACGAAACTCGACACGCATTTAAGAATCGGTATAAGAAACAGTACTTTGGCGCTCTCTATTCACCGCTAACTTTGTAATGTCTGGTCTAGAATAATGACCTACACAATCAAAATTTTGACGTTCTTCTAACACTCGATTAAAATCAATAGTTTGAATAATTAAGCCTTCCTTGTCTACTACTGGAGCTACCAACCACTCACCGTTTGGCGATGCAATACACGAGCCTCCATTTGCCAATACAGCAGGTGCTTTGTTCAGAATTTTATCTAAATGCGGCGTGTCTTTAGGAAAATCTGACGTTTGCATTAAGCTTGAGACAGAAATCACAAAAGACCGCGATTCTCTTGCGATAAACCGTGTAATATCTTTGGTATTATGATCACTTCCTGGCCAAACAGCTATATGCAAATTTTCTCCTAAACCATAGAGAGCCGCTCTGGGTAAAGGCATCCAGTTTTCCCAACAATTTAACCCACCCAATGTAAAGTCTTTTAGCGGATGAACCTGCAATCCATTTCCATCACCAGGCGCCCAAGCCAATCGCTCATCATAGGTTGGTTGCAATTTTCTGTGGACAGATTTTATCTCTCCTCGCTCATTGATATATACCAAAGAAGCGTAAACACTATGACCTCCTCGATTTTGTGCACGCTCAATAATCCCTAAATAAACAGCAATGCTATGCTTCTTTGCCAAATTACAAATGGATGTTAACTCTCCTTTTTCTATGCAAATTGAATTTCTAACATAATGCGCATACAGCTCTTTCTGAACGGATGAATCCCAAGCTGCACCATCTGTAAGCGAAATCCAAAAGGGATAACCAGGCAATAAACCTTCTCCAAAAACAATCAGCTCACAGGCTTCTTGAGCTGCCTCGATGATCGAGTTTTCAATTTTTTTAATCGTTTTTTCTTTGTTCAACCAAACAGGTGAAATTTGTGCTAAGGCAACTTTTAAAAGATTGTTTTTCATTTTGAATTCTTAGGTTGATTAATAAGGGCTATTTTAAGTTTACTAGAACTGATTTCAACTAACCAGACACTATAGAAAGAGAGACAAACAGCCCTTCATTGGCTCTGATATTAAAAACTGTTTCATCTTCAAAGATCAAATACTGCCCTTTGATTCCAACGAGTTTTCCTTGAAAACTTTGCGACTTTACCAAGTTCAAACTTTTGGGTTTTTTGGGATATTTATTTACTGGAAAATGCAATTCGGTTTCTTTTTGATTGTCAATAAAGTACGGAAGTGCCTCTTGAGGAATATGAGCTTTTAATTTTTGCCTCCAAGCTAAAAGATCAACATCCTCAATTTCATTTTTTAGCATGGTTCTCCAATTGGTTTTATCAGCAACAAATTCTTTTAAAGCGACTTCTGTAACTCCCGCTAAATATCGATTTGGAACCTCTACAATCTCTAAGGCTTCATGAGCACCTTGATCAATCCACCGAGTTGGTATTTGACTCTTCCTTGTGACTCCAACTTTAACATTGCTTGAGTTGGCTAGATACACAATATGCGGCTGCAATTGAACAGATTTTTCATAGTCTAAATCTCTATCAGCGATACCTAAATGTGCTGTACTCAATTCTGGTCTCATAATCCAATCTCCTGCGCTTGGTATATCAAAAAAACAAGACTTGCAAAAGCCCTGTCTGTAGATTTCTTTATCCAATCCGCAAGACAAACATTGGTAATGCACAAAATTTAATTCCAGGTTTTTTTCTAGTAACTGATTCATATTTAAGAAGTCTGAACCCAATTCTAAATAGTATTGGACAGTTTCTAAATTTTCGGTTGGCATTTTTTTTAAAACTCCTTGATAAATCATACAAAAGATTTTAGTATTTTTAACATCTATGCAGTGCACTGAAACAAACTTACTTTAAATATCTAAGTTTAAAAAACTTTGCAAAGATAACTTTAACCTCAAAAAACAAGAATGCCAATCACTATAGTAAACTCTATTATTTCTTGGTTTTTAAAGAAGCGTAAGCATCAAATTGAACTGTTTTTAAAATACCCTGTTGATGTTCAACAAGAATTGTTATTAAAACTGCTCAGTACCGCCAAGAATACAGAATTTGGAAAAAAGCACGAATTCGGATCTCTTAAAAATTATCAAGACTTTGCAGACAAAGTACCCATCCAACAATACGAAAGTATTGAACCACTTATAGAACGTTGTAGAAAAGGTGAGCAAAATCTATTTTGGCCTACAAATATCCGTTGGTTTGCAAAATCAAGCGGAACCACAAATGCCAAGAGTAAATTTATCCCTGTTAGTGATGAAGCCATTGAATACTGTCATCTTAAAGCAGGTAAAGACATGCTGTGCCTGTATATCAACAACAACGAAAACACGCAGCTGTTTACCGGAAAAGGACTGCGTTTAGGAGGCAGTTCAGCAGTGTATGAAGACAACAACTCCTATTTTGGAGACCTCTCTGCAATTATTATAGAAAACATGCCTTTTTGGGCTGATTTTAGTTCAGCTCCAAGACAAGAAACTGCTTTAATGAGTGAGTGGGAAGCCAAAATGGAAGCCATTATAGATGAAACCATCCAAGAGAATATTACCAGTTTGGTTGGGGTTCCATCGTGGATGCTGGTCTTATTAAATCGAGTTTTAGAAAAAACAGGTAAAAACAATATTCTAGAAGTTTGGCCAAATCTTGAAGTCTACTTTCATGGAGGTGTTAACTTTAACCCCTATAGAGAGCAGTATAAAAAATTGATTCCTAAAAAGGATTTTAAATACTACGAAACCTATAATGCATCAGAAGGTTTTTTTGCCATTCAAGACAGAAACAACTCTAAAGAACTGTTGCTTATGTTGGACTATGGTATTTTTTATGAGTTTATCCCGATGACCAAATACGATGGAGAGCAGTCAACTGCCATTCCATTGTCAAAAGTGAGAACAGGCGTAAATTACGCTGTGGTTATCACCACAAATGGTGGTTTGTGGCGCTATCTTATTGGAGATACCGTAAAGTTTACCTCAACAGAACCTTATCGCCTAAAGATTACCGGACGCACCAAGCATTTTATCAATGTTTTTGGTGAAGAATTAATTATAGAAAACACAGAAGAAGCCCTGCGCTTGGCCTGTGAAAAAACCAATGCTTCTGTAACAGACTATACCGTAGCTCCAATTTTTATGAAAGGAAAGAAAAGCGGTGGTCATGAATGGATTATTGAGTTTGCTAAAAAACCAGACCATTTAGATTATTTTAAAGAAGTTTTAGACAATGCTTTAAAATCTATCAACTCTGATTATGAGGCCAAACGCTACAACAATATGACTTTAGAAATGCCTGTGATTCACGTTGCAAAAAAAGGCTTGTTTTACAGTTGGTTAAAGCAAAGAGGTAAACTTGGAGGACAACACAAAGTTCCTCGTTTGTCTAACAATCGGAATTTTATTGAAGAATTATTAGCATTGTAATAATTAAACTTTACGCTCTACCACGTAATCAATCATATGAAGCAATGAATCTTTATAAGGAGATGATGGGTAATTCTCAAGAATTGACAAAGCTTTGTTCTTATAATTTGTCATTTTCTGAACGGTGTATTCTATCCCTCCGTGCTCTTTGACAAAAGCGATCACTTGTTTTACTCTTTTCTTGTCTGTATTGTGTTTCTTGACTGAGTTGATTAGCCATTTTTTATCTTTATCAGAACAAGAATTTAAGGTGTAAATTAAAGGCAAAGTCATTTTGCGTTCTTTAATATCTATCCCTGTAGGTTTGCCTATTTTATCTTCGGTATAATCAAATAAATCATCCTTTATTTGAAACGCGATTCCGATATACTCACCAAACTTTCGCATTTGCTGAACTGTGTCTTGATTAGCCCCAACGGATGCTGCACCGATTCCACAACAAGCAGCGATTAAGGTTGCCGTTTTTTGACGGATAATCTCAAAATAGACCTCTTCTGTGATGTCTAAATTTCTCGCTTTTTCTATTTGCAACAACTCACCCTCGCTCATTTCGCGAACGGCAATTGAAATTAATTTAAGCAAATCAAAATCTTCATTATCAATAGACAGTAATAGTCCTTTTGACAATAAGAAATCGCCAACCAATACCGCGATTTTGTTTTTCCAAAGTGCATTTACAGAGAAAAAACCTCTACGTCTATTGCTATCATCAACCACATCATCATGAACTAGTGTAGCCGTATGAATTAACTCTACAACAGAAGCGCCTCTATAGGTACGCTCATCAAAACCTCCATCAGAAACCATTTTTGCGACCAAAAAGATAAACATCGGACGCATTTGTTTTCCTTTTCTTCGAACGATATAATAGGTAATCCTGTTGAGTAAGGGAACCTTCGTCAACATAGAAGCCTTGAACTTTTCTTCAAAAAGTTCCATTTCGTTTTTTATAGGAAGTTGTATTAATTCTACAGCTTTCATCGTGCTGAATTAGAGTTGTGTTGGATGTTCAAAAATAACAAATTAATACGGAATCAGTATCTTTGATGAAACATATAATCCAATGAAAGCATTTTTGTATACTTTTTTACTTTTATTTATAGGCTCACAAGCTTTTTCTCAAAATACGGACCAAGCATTTCCAGAAAATTACTTAGGCAGTTATAAAGGAACTTTACTGATTGACTCTCCAAGTGGTCAACAAAAAATAGCTATGGAATTTCAATTAAAAAAAACAGACACCATTGATCGCTTTAAGTATGTTTTAGTCTATAACAATACTCCTAGAAATTATTCACTTGTCGTAAAGGATCGCGCTAAAGGAATTTATGAAGTAGATGAAAACAATGGAATTATTCTACCAGCCAAAGTGCTTAACAACACTTTATATAGTTTTTTTGAAGTTCAAGGAAATTTCTTGAGTACCCGAATGGAATTCTTTAAAGACAGTATGCTCTTTGAAATACTCTTTAGCCCCACCAAAAATAAAACAATCACTGGAGGATCATCAAATGAAATTCCAGAGGTTTTTGGCTTTCCAATTTCTGTCGTGCAAAAAGCTATTTTAATTAAGCAGTAATAGCCCTAATTCTTTTTAACCTAGCCCACGCTTCTTTATGTTTTCTTTTATAAATAGACATCGTTCCTCTATCTAGACCAAAGTAAAAAAAACAAATTCCGATTGGTGGATTTGCACTTGGCATAAAGGAAAACTTACCAAAAGCAATAGGAGGCCATTTCCAACACTCAAGAAATGTGCCTACTACCTCTGTGTACAATACAAAAACAAACATGGTTAAATAAAATAATTTTTCCTTTGGATAATTTCTTAAAAAGAAAAAGACGAGTAGGGTTAAGAGAAATCCAAACCAATCATTTTTAAAAATTAAAAAAAAGAAAGCAGTAAAAAAAATACTAATTGTAAAAACCTTCTCAATTGCTTTCCTGCGATTTTTAACTTCTGATTTTTTGGAAAAATTATATATAAAAATGAATACTATTCCATGTCCAAAAGGAATATAATGAGGAATATTTCCCAAACGATATGTATACATTCCCAAAAGTTTTGAAAACATATATTCGCCTACAATTGCTATAAGAGCTGCATATATTAAAAGTTCCTTACTACGCTTTGGAGATTGATGATAAACCCATATAAATAGAAAAACAACCAATATATTATTTATCCATTGTGCATCTTCAAAATAATTTACTGCTACATATTTACTATCTATGATAAGACCTATGAGCATAATAAACATTATGGCTCCTAAGGTCTGAATTGATTGAAAAAAAAATGATTTTAACAAAACAGTATTAAGATTTATTTGCCAACTGACCGCAGGCTGCATCAATATCTTTCCCTCTTGAGCGTCTTACATTGACTACAATATCGTGCATTTCTAAATTAGAAATATAATTATTGATAGCTTGTGGACTTGCTTGTTGAAACTCACCATCATCAATAGGATTGTATTCAATAAGATTTACCTTGCAAGGCACATAACTACAAAACTTAATCAGCGCATCTATGTCTTCTTTACGATCATTGATTCCTCCCCAAACAACATACTCATAAGTAATTGTACGTTGGGTTTTTTCGTACCAGTATTCTAAAGATTCTTTAAGATCTTTTAAAGGAAACGTTGCATTAAAAGGCATGATAGAAGTTCTAACCTCATCAATTGCCGAATGCAAAGAAACAGCCAAGTTAAATTTTACTTCATCATCAGCCATTTTTTTGATGATTTTTGGGACTCCAGAAGTAGAAACTGTAATTCTTTTTGGAGACATCCCCAAGCCTTCAGGAGATGTGATTTTTTCTATAGATTTGATAACGTTATTGTAGTTCATCAAGGGTTCTCCCATCCCCATAAAAACAATATTTGACAGCTTGTGATTGTGATACAACAAACTCTCTTTATTAATGGCTACTACTTGATCGTAAATCTCATCAGCGTTTAGATTTCTCATTCTTTTTAAACGAGAAGTTGCACAGAATCGACAATCTAAACTACAACCTACCTGGCTAGAAACACAGGCAGTAGTTCTGGTTTCTGTTGGGATTAGCACAGACTCTACTACCAAACCATCATGCAAGCGCACAGCGTTTTTTACAGTACCGTCTTTACTTCTTTGAATGTTATCTACCTGGATATGGTTGATCACAAAATTAGCCTCTAACATCGCTCTTGTCTCCTTCGATAAATTGGTCATGTCTTCAAAGGTGTGTAAGGCTTTGCCCCACAACCATTCATAAACTTGATTGCCTCGAAATGCTTTTTCGCCATTGTCGACAAAAAAATCTCGCAACTGTTCTTTACTTAGAGCTCGGATGTCTTTCTTTTTAATCAAAATTGTGTATTAAGACTGTTATAATTCACTACAAAAATATATAAAAAAACTGGTCCTTTATTTAAAGTTCCAGTTTCTATAAATTCTATTTAAAATGCTTGTTAGCATTTAGATAATTAACATCGCATCTCCATATGATGAAAAGCGATATTTTTCTTTTATAGCTTCTTTATATGCTTTCATAATTAAATCATAACCTCCAAAAGCAGCAACCTGCATCAATAAGGTTGATTTTGGTTTGTGAAAATTAGAAATCATACTATTAGCAACACTAAACTCATAAGGAGGGAAAATAAATTTATTGGTCCATCCTTCAAAGCTATTAATTCTACCATTTGATGATACAGAAGACTCAATGGTTCTCATTACCGTTGTCCCAACCGCACAAATTCTTCTCTTTTGAGTAATAGCATCATTGATTCTTTGTTCTGCTAAAAGAGGAATGTTTATTTTTTCTGAATCCATTTTGTGCTTAGAAAGATCTTCTACTTCTACAGGTGCAAAAGTCCCAAGACCAACATGCAGGGTTACTTCTGCAAAATCAACTCCTTTGATCTCTAAACGCTTCATTAAATGCTTAGAAAAGTGCAATCCTGCAGATGGTGCAGCTACCGCTCCTTCTTCTTTGGCATAAATGGTTTGGTAACGCTGTTCATCAGAAGCCTCTACCTCACGTTCTATTTCTTTTGGCAATGGAGTTTCTCCAAGCTCTAATAATTTTGCTCTAAATTCTTCATAAGACCCATCAAATAAAAAACGTAAAGTTCTTCCTCTAGATGTTGTATTGTCTATTACTTCTGCAACCAAACTATCATCTTCTCCAAAAAACAATTTGTTTCCAATTCTAATTTTTCTAGCAGGATCTACCAAAACATCCCACAATCTATTTTCTGCATTCAATTCTCTCAACAAAAACACTTCAATACGCGCTCCCGTTTTTTCTTTGTTTCCATACATACGAGCGGGGAAAACTTTGGTATTGTTAAGAATCATCACATCCCCTTCATCAAAATAAGAAATCACATCTTTAAACAACTTGTGCTCAATGGTTTGTTCTTTTCTGTTCACCACCATTAAACGTGATTCATCTCTGTGCTCTGCAGGGTGTTTTGCCAATAATTCCTCTGGCAAATCAAAATTAAAATGCGATAATTTCATAGGATAACTGTATAGGTTTTACGCTGTTAAATGCTCTTTTTCTGGCATAAAAAACCTCGTAATCAAGTACGAGAAATTTTAAAACTCTTAGAAGAACACTCTTTCTTTTTAAAAGAATAGGGCGCAAAGATACGACATCGGCATAGGCCTTGTCAAGTGTTTTGCTGTTTATTTATCCTTGGTTAAGTTGAAAACCAAGCTGTTGTAAATCTTTCCAAAAATTAGGATAGGATTTAGACACCACACCTGCTTCTAGTATGATGATAGGCACCTTTAAGGCCAGTGGGGCAAATGCCATGGCCATACGATGGTCTTTATAGGTTTCTATTGCGATGTTTTCTTTAATATGCTCTGAGCTTTTTAAATGCAAACTCTGATTAGTAATAGCAATGCTAGCACCCAATTTTGTCAATTCATTTTGCAGTGCCACCAATCGATCAGTCTCCTTAATTTTTAAGGTATGAAGGCCTGTTAAATCACAAGACATCCCCAAACCAAAACAAGTTACAACTATCGTCTGAGCAATATCAGGCGCATTTTTTAAATCAAGACTAAGGGTCTCTTTAAGTTGTACTGCTGTTTTTTTAAGGACGATCCCTTTTTCTGTAAAAAGAGTTTGTACTCCAAAATTCTCATAAATACTTGCCAAACAAGCATCTCCTTGTAGACTGTCTTTTTTGTAATGCTCTAAAGTAATTTCTGAGCCTATATTACTCAGCGCAATCAGAGAATAAAAATAAGATGCAGAACTCCAATCAGACTCTACAACTACGGTTATTGGTGATTCATTTTTTAAAGGCCAGACACGAATCTGATTTCCATTAAATGTTAACTGAACCCCTAGTTGTTTTAGCAGCGATAAGGTCATTTCTATATAAGGAACAGAAGTAAGCTCACCTGTTAAATTTATTTGCAAACCGTTTTCTAAACTTGGCGCGATTAACAAGAGTGCAGAAATATATTGACTGCTGACATTCCCTGCTATTTGAACCTGACTTTTGGTTAATTTTGATCCTTTTATTCTCAAAGGTGGATATCCTTCTTCTGCATCATAATGAATAGAAGCACCCAAACTCTGTAGCGCTTCGACTAAAATTTTTATAGGTCTTTCTTGCATTCTTTCTGAGCCAGTCAAGGTGCATTCTCTGCCAACTTGAGTAGCATAAAAAGCAGTTAAAAAACGCATAGCAGTACCCGCATGACCAATATCTACAAGCTCTTCATTGTTTTCTAAGGCAGCTTTTAAATGCTTAGAGTCATCAGAATCAGAACAGTTTTCTATCTGAATGTTTTTAAATAATTGCTGTAAGATTAGCAAGCGATTCGATTCACTTTTAGAGCCAGAAATAGCGATAGAAGCTTTTAAAAAAGTATTAGAGGTTGATACTGCTAATTTCAAAATAATATGTGTTTAAATTTTATAATTTTTTTAGAACTCAATCAGAAAGTAAAACATCGCTTAGCGCGTTTTTCTAATGGTAATCCAAAAACCATAAATAATACTAAACACTACTTTTATCCCAAAGAAATTTACCCACTTTCCATCAGTAAAATTAGCTTCTGCAACGGGCTTAAAATTAAATGAAGTCAAGTCGCTAAAATTGCTAACCAACAAACTAAAAATAACCAGTACTATAAAAAAAGGAATGGCTACTTTACAAAAATTTACAAAAAAATTGGGGCTTTGGATTTTCTCTAAAAAAGTCATGCTATTTTAATTTTTGATTGTTATGATGACGGTCGTGGTCTCGTTTTGTTTTAAGGTCTAATTTTTTATCAAAAGCAGCTTGTAAATCTACTCCTGTCTGATTGGCTAAACACAAAACTACAAACAACACATCAGCCAATTCTTCACCTAGGTCTTTGTTTTTATCGCTTTCTTTTTCGCTCTGTTCTCCATAGCGTCTGGCTATAATTCTAGCGACCTCGCCAACCTCTTCTGTTAATTGAGCCATGTTGGTAAGCTCATTAAAATAGCGAACACCATGGTTTTGAATCCATTCATCTACTTGTTGCTGTGTGCTTTTAATCCCCATAAAAAATGATTCTTTTAATGATTCAAAGATACAATTCTTTCTATATCTTTTATAGAATTAGCCTTTGAGTAAACTCAAAAATTTATCCCTAGAAATTTCTCGTGCACCCAAGCTTGCAAGATGCTCATTATATACCTGACAATCAATCAGTTTATAAGATAGCTGAGTAGCTAAATAAACAAAGGCCAATTTAGAGGTATTGCTTAGTTTGCTAAACATACTTTCTCCACAAAAAACACCATTTCCAAGATCAACTCCATAGAGCCCTCCAACCAATTCTCTTTGTTGTGAATCTTCAGTTGTAATTTTCCAAACTTCTATTGATTTTGCAACTCCTCGTAGATGCAGCTTTTTATAGGCCTCTTCCATATCATTGGTAATCCAAGTACCTTCTTCATCTTTTCTTTTGATTGATTTACATTGATGTATAACTTGATCAAAAGCTGTGTTCTCAGTGATACTAAAACTAGGATCTGCTACTACTTTTCGCATTGATTTTGAAATCTTAATCTCATTTGGATACAAGACCATTCGTTCTGGCGGGCAATACCAGACTATGGGATCATCTTGGCTAAACCATGGAAAAATACCATGCTGATAAGCATAAATAAGGCGCTCTTCAGACAGATCTCCTCCCAAGGCTATAATCCCATCTTGGGTAGCCGTTTCTGGAGCGGGGAATTCAATTTTTTCTGAAAGCCAAATCATAAAATCTACGTTTAAATCTAAGACAAAAATAAAAAAAGCAGCTCAAGGCTGCTTTTTTTTATAGGATATACTGCAATACTAGAACGGTAAATCGTCTGGTTCTGCATCACTGCTATTGCTTGCTGGTTGAAATTGATCTACTGGAGGTAAATTTTGAGGAGCACTTGCCTGAACAGCTTCAATTCTCCATCCTTGAATAGAGTTAAAATATTTTGCTTGTCCTTCTGGATTGATCCACTCTCTACCTCTTAAATTAATAGAAACTTTTACATCTTGTCCAACAGCATAACTGTTTAACAAATCACATTTGTCTTGCACAAATTCTATCATGATCATTTGTGGGTACTGCTCATCAGTAGTTACCACAAGTTCACGCTTTCTAAATCCACTAGCACCAAAAGTCTGTGTTTCGTTGATCAATTTAATTTTTCCAATAACTTCCATAATACTTGTATTCTAATTAATTAAAAGTACTTTCCAAGCACTTTCTACATCATTTATTTTTAAAAACTCTTTGGCAAATGTATGTTTTTTTACGATTTCTATCCCTATAAATTGCGGATTGACTTTTGCAAAGTTATCAACATCTTCTTGAGTAGGGAGCTGTTCTACGTTTCCTAACATCCCTAAATTATTCCCTGATAAAATTTCACTGTTTCTAATAACATCAGGAATGGCATCGATGCCGATCCCTAGTGTAGAAATGGGTTTTGGAATTTCAAAAAAACCATCTCTTGCTCTCGAGTAAAAACTACCTCCTGCTCTAGCTACTAAATCTATTTTGTGCTGATCAATTGCTCCATCTGCGTCTAAAACGGCTTCTTGGATATGCAGTTTAACCACCTCACAGATAATCAAGTTTCCTGCGCCACCTTCTTTTCCTAAATGGATAATCTCATTAATCTTACATTCAAATTGCACTGGTGATTCTGCTACTCTAAATGGCTTTACTTTGTCTGAAGGAAGCATGGTTAACCCAGCTTTAACAAACTCATTAACACCCTTAGGATATTCTGTACTACTTAATGACATTTGCTGAACCATATCGTAATTCACCACATTAATCACCACCTCTTTTGTGCTCATGGCATTCTCTAAAGTGTGTTTTGTGGTGTTCCCTCGAACTCTTCTCGCAGGAGAAAAAATAAGAATTGGCGGATTTGCACTAAATACATTAAAAAAACTAAATGGCGATAAATTAGGCTTACCATCAACGTCTATGGTGCTAGCAAAAGCAATAGGTCTAGGAGCAATCGCCCCTAATAAATAGCTGTGTAATTTACCTGTCGAAATATCTTTTGGATCTATAGAAAGCATTTATTTATTGTTTTTCTGAATTGTAAAGATACTATCATTTTATAAAATGAGTTATCTAGTAATATAGATTATATTTGTATTCATGAGCTTTTTTAGAAATACCGTTTTTACAAAACGCCTTGTTATTCTTGTACTCCTCGGAATCGTTTCTTTGATTTTATGGAACACCTATATCTTTTTTCAAAAATTTAAACAGGAAGAACGATTAAAGGTAGAAATTTTTGCAGCAGCCCTTAAAGAATTAGCCACCAATACTGATTTAAATGCCAGCATCAACCTAGAGACAAAAATAATTGAAACCAATACCAACATTCCATTAATACTCGTAAACGAAGATGGCAGCATTAAAGAGTGGAGGAATCTTGACTCTATCAAAGCCCAAGACCCCAACTATGTAGAGGCTCAGTTAGAAATTATGAAAAAAGAGAATGAGCCCATCCTCGTTCGGTATCTGAATATTAATGAAGCCATTTATTACAAGGATTCAGATTTACTAAATAAACTAACCTATTACCCGATTGCCTTAATCCTTATTCTCATTTTATTCTTAGCAGTCATTTATATGCTTTTCTCATCAAGTAAAATCGCTGAGCAAAATAAATTATGGACTGGGATGGCAAAAGAAACAGCCCATCAGATAGGAACTCCGCTGTCTTCTTTACTTGGGTGGATCGCAATTTTAAAAGAAGAAAAGGTAGGTGAAAAATACCTTGATGAAATAGAAAAAGACGTCCATCGTTTAAACACTATTGCAAACAGGTTTTCTAAAATTGGATCAGTTCCTGAGCTAAAAAAACAAGATGTTGTTGCGGTTACAAAAAGCACTTTTGAGTACTTAAAAAACAGAACTTCAAAACAAATCGATTTTAAATTTGATGCTCAAAAAGAGGTTCTCTACTCAAAAATAAATGTTGAATTGTTTGGTTGGGTCATAGAAAATTTAATAAAAAATGCCATTGATGCCATGAAGGGGAAAGGTCTGTTAACACTAGCAATAAGCCTCCAAGGAAAACGCATTGAGATTAGCATTTCTGATACCGGAAAAGGGATCCCAAAATCACAATTTAAGCAGATATTTAAACCTGGGTTCACCACAAAAAAACGCGGCTGGGGCCTGGGCTTATCCTTGTCTAAGCGCATCGTTGAAGAATACCACAACGGGAAAATCTTTGTGCAAAAATCAAATACTAAAACAGGAACAACCTTTAAAATTGTTTTACTGAGCGCTTTTTAAGCTAAGCATTTTACATGTAAATCAATGATTTTAAACAGATTACTTGATTATTATTATTATTATTATTATTATTGCTCCATACAATATAATTAAAACCTATCTCTATGAAAAAAACAATTTTACTACTCGCTTGTACACTTATTTTTTCGTGTACAAAAAACGACACTCCAAATTATGGAGGTGTAAATGAATCAGGTGCTTGGTTTTATGTAAAAGACAGCCAAGGAAATAATTTAGTTGATCCAAACACTCCAAATGCTTATAAAGAAAATGAAATTAAGATTTATCATATAATTAATGGAGTAGAGAAATTAATGTATGATTCTAATTTAGACAATCCTAAGTTTTTTACGATAACTCAAGAAGATGGCCTCTATAAATTTGGATTAGGAATGAGTTTAGACAGTTCAGTAGATTACCCAATTTCTTACATACAATGGAATGATACTGACAGAGACACAATAAAAACAGAATACCTTAGAGAACAAGGAAGCGTCATAAAACAAAAAATTTGGTTTAATGACCAACTCGTTTGGGAGCATGAATTTGGTAAAGATGATTATGATGAAACCATAAGCATTATTAAGTAGTACAAAAATTAAACTTTTAAAAAAAGCTAGCACCTACAACGGTGTTAGCTTTTTTTGTTTTTTAAAATTAAGCTAGAGTATTAGCTTTCAAAATTCCTTGAAATTTCTTTAGCCAATTTTACAAAATCTTCCTGCTGCATTGCTAGTTTCTTACTGGTAAAATTGATATCAGAAACTCGATTAATCGGAATTAGATGCACATGAGCATGTGGCACTTCTAAGCCAACCACAGTCATCCCAACTCTATTACAATCAATGGTTTTTTCTAAGGCTTTGGCTACCTTATGCGCAAACTGCATCAATCCTACATAGGTTTCAGCATCCAAATCAAAAAGCTTATCCACTTCTTTTTTAGGAATCACCAAGGTATGTCCTTTAGCATTGGGGTTAATGTCTAGAAACGCATAAAAACGCTCATCTTCTGCAATTTTGTAGGACGGAATTTCTCCCTTAATAATTTTGGTAAAAATACTACTCATAATGGCTTGTTACTTGTTGTTTTTAATCAAAGATATAAAAAAAGCAGCAACATAAATTTATGTTACTGTTCTTTCAAGTTGATAAGGGGATTACTATTTAGCCAGCTAGTTCTTGTTCTAATAAGATGCCTCTTTTAAACAAAATATTGTTTTCTAAATGAATGTGTTTGTGTAAATCTTCTTCAAATTCTTTGAGCATAGAAAAGGTTACTTTATAGGTGGTACAGGCATCTGCAGGCGGTGTATAATTAGCCGTCAGCTCTGCTATTTTTCTAAAACGCTCTCCTTCTACATCGTGTTCATGATGCATCATTGCTATTGGATTTTCTACCGTTTCAAAATGTGGTTTTTCATAGGCTCCGCCTTCTTTTTTTAGCTTTGCAAGCTTCTTAAAAAAAGGAAATAATATGAGCTCTTCTTTTTTCATATGCTTGGTCAACTCATCAGCACTTCCAAAAAACAACTCTCTAATTTCAAACAATTCTGGATGTCTATCACCGTGTACTTTACAGAGTTTATCAAGGTACTGCTTAATTGGGGGGATGCTTTTTTCTACATAAGAATGATGTGATTCTACCACATAGTCTGATAAAGCGCCAATGTTGAGTTTCTGAAACAAATCTGACTGATTTTCTCTGGTATCAACTTCAGCTGCCAGCGCTTCAATGATTTCTTCTAAAGGAATTCCTTTTTTCTCAATGACTTTGGCTAAACTTCTATTGCCATTACAGCAAAAATCAATGTTGTATTTGCTAAAAATGGCTGCTGTATTATAGTTCTTTGCTACAATATCGCTTACTAAGGTATCTGCTTGTATTTGCATTTTATTAAGTATTAAAAGATATTTTTGTCCTCTATTTTGTTAATTTTTTTATATTCTTTTTAGCCAAGTTTCCCCGTCATTTAATTGAGTTGCCAATTCAAGAACTTTGGTTGTTGTAAGCATTTGCTTAAGCTCTGTTCTCACTTTTAAAAACTCATTGTGCATTGGGCAAGGATATTGATCATCACATTGAGAAAGTCCCAAACCACAACCTTCAAAAACCTTGCTTCCATCCAAAGCTTCTACAACACTCGCCAGGCGTAGCTCATTGAGCTCTGTTTTAGAAATAAAAAACCCGCCTTGCGGACCTTTGCTTGATTCTATAAGTCCTGCTTTGGTTAATTGTTGTAAAATTTTTGCCGTAAAAGCAGACGGCGAATCTATTTCTTTGGCAATCTCTACCAAACCAACCTTGGTGTTATTGACTGAGTTTTTTGCAATAAAAAGGACTGCTCTAAGGCCGTACTCACATGATTTTGAAAACATCATTGGTGTATTTACCTTCAAAGATACGTCTTTTTCTAATAAAAGACAAAAAAGTCTTCTATTAAAAGTTACATAAAAAAAAGCTTCTAGGGGTCCCAGAAGCTTTTTGATAGTATATTGTTATTTTCTTATCTAGAAATCTCCATCACTTCAAATTTCATAATACCATTAGGCACCTGAATTTCTGCAATCTCCCCTACTTTTTTCCCTAACAATCCTTTTCCGATTGGAGAATTTACAGAAAGCTTACCGTTCTTAACATCTGACTCTGAATCAGCAACCAAGGTATAGGTAAACTCCATTTTATTTGCAGCGTTTTTAATTTTCACTACTGAGTGAATCAGAATTTTTGAGGTATCCAATTGAGATTCATCAATAATTCTAGCGCTTGCAACCACGTTTTTTAATTTTGCAATTTTAAATTCTAACAAAGATTGTTCTTCTTTTGCAGCATGATATTCAGCATTTTCACTTAGATCTCCCTTGTCTCTTGCATCTGCAATTTCTTGGGTAACCCTCGGACGCTCTACTTGCTCTAACTGATGCAATTCATCTTTCAATTTCTTTAGTCCTTCTTCTGTGTAATAAGATACTTCGCTCATAATCTTGATTTTATAAAATACAAAATCTCATTACCTTTTTATCAGAATGAGATTCACTCACAAATGTACAAAATATTTGTAACTTGCAATCGTTTTACAAAAACACTCTCAAGATGCAAAAAAAAATTATTCTAAGCTTGCTCTTTTTAACAGCACTCATTAGTTGCACTAAGAGTAGCATAGAAAACGATTTACTACCTAATATTACAGTAAACGAGACTGTTAATTTAAATCTTCCCAAATTTATTAATTTACAAGTTCCAGGAGGATCAGCCTATATCTCTGGAGGAGTAAATGGGATTGTAATTTACAAGCTCAACAACAATGAGTTTAAGGCTTTTGATAGAGCTTGCCCACATCTACCTGTTTCATCCTGCACACAAATGGTTATAAAAAATACCATTAAGCTAGTTTGCCCTTGTGACGATAGTGAGTTTAATATTTTAAACGGTTCTCCATTAACCGAAGGAATTACTCACTATGCTAGAGAGTATTTGGTAACTGTATTCAATGCGAATACTTTAAGAATCACTAATTTTTAAAAAATAGATTCTTACTTTTGCAAGAACAATATCCAAGCAAATTAAGACTGTGACCAATTATTTTTCTTCCGATTTTAAATTAGGTGTTTTAGGCGGTGGCCAATTAGGCAGAATGCTCTTAGCCGAAACACAAAAGTTTGACATTTATACAGCTATTTTAGACAGCTCTCCAGAGGCACCTTGTGCTCATATTTGTGAAGAATTTCATCTTGGAGATTTGATGAATTTTGACGATGTCTACAACTTTGGGAAACGCGTTGACGTGTTGACCATAGAAATTGAGCATGTTAATATTGCTGCTCTTTATAAGTTAGAAGAAGAAGGACTTAAAATTTACCCACAGCCTAAGGTTATAGAAACTATCCAGCACAAAGGGAGACAAAAAGACTTTTTTGTAAACCACAACATACCTACCTCACCACATCATCGATTTGAATCAAAAGACAGCTTAGTAAATGCCTTTGAACAGGAACTTTTTCAATTGCCTTTTGTTTGGAAATCTGCACAGTTTGGCTATGATGGAACTGGAGTGAAAATTGTAAAAACACAAGGAGATATTCAACAACTAGAAGATACAGATTGTATTGTTGAGCAGTTAATTCCTTTTAAAAATGAATTGGCGGTTATTGTGGCTAGAAACATGGACGGCGATGTTAAAACCTACCCTGTTGTAGAAATGGAATTTCATCCAGAAGCCAATCAAGTCGAATACGTTATTTGTCCAGCAAGAATTGATGAGAAAGTTGCTTTACTGGCGCGAGAAACTGCTTTAAAAGTTGCAGAAGCCTTTAAACATGTAGGTTTGTTGGCAGTAGAAATGTTTCAGACCAGTGATGATAGAATTTTAGTCAATGAAATTGCTCCGAGAACACATAATTCTGGGCATTATTCTATTGAAGCTAGTTATACCAATCAGTTTGAACAACACTTGAGAACAGTGTTAAATTTACCATTGGGCAATACAGACAGCAAACTTGCAGGCATCATGGTTAATTTGGTAGGAGAAGAAGGATATACTGGCAATGTTTGTTATAAAAATATAGAAAGCATACTAAAGATCGAAGGGGTAACACCTCATATCTATGGAAAAAAAATAACCAAACCATTTCGAAAAATGGGGCATGTGACTGTTGTCAACAAAGACATCAGCAAAGCCAGAGCGATTGCTCAACAAGTAAAAGAAACAATTAGAGTGATTAGCAACGAATAATTTTAAAAGTCATTTAGTAATTGAGTTTGAATTAAAAATAAAAAATACACTTATGGTAGGAATAATTATGGGAAGTGATTCAGATCTTCCAATCATGCAAGAGGCTATCGATATCTTAGAAAGTTTTGACATTCAAATAGAAGTCGATATCGTTTCTGCACACAGAACTCCAGAAAAATTAGTTGAGTATTCAAAAAACGCTCATCTACGCGGGATCAAAGTAATTATTGCTGGTGCAGGAGGCGCTGCTCATTTACCAGGAATGGTTGCATCTATGAGCCCATTACCTATTATCGGTGTCCCTGTAAAAAGCAGAAACTCTATAGATGGATGGGATTCTATCTTATCAATATTACAAATGCCTGGTGGTGTTCCTGTTGCAACCGTAGCTTTAGATGGAGCAAAAAACGCAGGGATTTTAGCAGCTCAAATTATTGGGGCATCTGATAAATGTGTCTTAGATAAAATTATAGCCTACAAAGAAGGCTTAAAGCTAAAAGTAGAGCAAGCTTCTGCCAAAGTAAAAAAATAAAAATGTAGAAAATTGTACCCAAACTTAGGGTACAAAAGCATCCTTATATATTAATTTTCAAAAGCACCCATTGAAAAATGAATCCATTATTGCAAGATTTTAATACGGCTCCCTTTTCTAAAATAAACCCTACTCATTTTAAACCTGCAATTAAGGAAGCCATCAAAATGGCTAAAAATGAAATTGATCTAATTGTTCAAAACCCAGAGGCTCCTAGCTTTGAAAACACAACAGTTGCCCTAGATTTTTCTGGAGAAAAACTACAAAGGATTAGCAGTATTTTTTTTAATCTCAACGCTGCAGAAACCTCTGACGAGATTCAAAAAATTGCAAAAGAAATAGCCCCTTGGCTTAGTGAATTTAGCAATGATATTATGCTAAATGCCGATTTGTTTAAACGTGTTAAAACAGTATATGATGATCGCAAAAACCTACAACTAACCCCAGAACAACAAACGCTTTTAGAAAAACAATACAAAGGATTTGCAAGAAACGGTGCCAATTTAAATGAAGAAGATAAAATAGGCCTTCGCAAAATTGACGCAAGCCTGTCTCAGCTTTCTTTACAGTTTGGTGAAAATGTTTTAGCAGAAACCAATGCTTTTGAATTGCAGCTTACCAATGAAGAAGATTTAGCAGGCCTTCCTGACAGTGTTAAAGAAGCCGCAGCTCAGTTAGCCGCCCAAGAAAAAAAAGAAGGTTGGATTTTTACCTTAGATTACCCTAGCTATATTCCCTTTTTAACCTATGCGGATAATAGAGAGCTACGAAAAAAAATGGCTATTGCTGCCGGAAAAAAAGGTTTTCAAGCAAACGAATACAATAATGAAAAAATTGTTTTAGAGCTTGTAAAACTAAGACAGCAAAGAGCCAATTTATTAGGCTACCAAAGTCATGCTCATTTTGTATTAGAAGAACGTATGGCAGAAACGCCAGAAAAGGTTTTTTCATTTTCGAATGATTTATTGGCCAAAGCAAAGCCAGCTGCCCAAAAAGAGTTTGATGACTTACAGGAGTATGCAAACAAATTGGATGGTATCCATCAGCTAGAAAAATGGGATGGAGCTTACTATTCTGAAAAACTTAAAAAAGAACTTTTTGATTTAGATCAAGAACTTTTAAAACCTTATTTCCAATTAGAGAATGTGATAGATGGTGTCTTTACCATTGCACATAAATTATATGATTTGGTTTTTGAAGAAGTCTTTGACATCGACAAATACCACCCTGATGTTAAAACATATAGGGTTACAGATACTAAAAATGAGCTTGTTGCTATTTTTTATGCAGATTTTCATCCCAGAAGAGGGAAGAGAAATGGGGCTTGGATGACCTCATACAAGTCACAATACATTAAAAATGGAATCAATGAAAGGCCTCATGTGTCAATCGTTTGTAATTTTACCAAGCCTACAGATACCAAACCATCATTGCTAACCTTTAATGAGGTTACCACCTTATTTCATGAATTTGGTCATGCCTTGCACGGAATGCTTGCAAACACAAGCTATACAAGTTTGTCTGGTACCTCAGTCCCTTGGGATTTTGTAGAGTTACCAAGTCAGGTTTTAGAAAACTGGTGCTATGAAAAAGAGGCACTTTCTCTGTTTGCTAAACACTATAAAACCGGTGAGTTAATACCGATGAATTATGTTAAAAAGATAAAAGAATCTGCAAGTTTTCATGAAGGCATGCAAACACTAAGACAATTGAGTTTTGGACTTCTTGATATGAAATGGCACAGTGAAGACCCATCAAATATAACCAGTGTAAAAGCATTAGAAAATAGCGCTTTTGCAGAAACTCAATTATATCCTGATGTAGCAGAGAATTGTATGAGCACAGCTTTTTCTCATATTTTCCAAGGAGGATATTCGGCAGGATACTACTCTTATAAATGGGCAGAAGTTTTGGACGCAGACGCATTTGAGTATTTTATAGAAAAAGGTATTTTTAACAAAGAAGTCGCTCAGAAATTTAAAGAGCATATTTTATCTAAGGGAGGTACAGAAAAACCCATGGAGCTCTACAAGCGTTTTAGAGGGAAAGAGCCTAAGCCTGATGCTTTGCTTAAAAGAGCTGGTTTACTCTAAATCACAAGTTTATGTTAAGACATAACGGTTGTTTTTGCAAAATGAAAGATTGTGTATACATTTAGAAAAAAATAACTCATGAGAAAAGCACTTTTTATTTCCTTGTTTTTTATATCGATCATTAGCTATGCACAAACCAGAATCTCTGGTAAAATTGTAGATAAAGAAAACACACCATTAGAAGGTGCCTCTGTTTATTTAAACAACACCACTGTTGGAGTTTCAACAAACACTGAAGGTGAGTTTTATTTTACTGTCGATGATGGAAGTTATGATCTTATCGTATCCTATTTGGGTTTTAAGACGATTCAATACAGCCTAGTGACAAGCTCCTACAAAGAAACTTTGCTTTTTAAACTCGAAGAATCAGACAATGTATTAAATGAGGTTGTTATCACAAAAACAAAATATGATGATACCTGGAGATTTAACCTAAATCAGTTTACTGAAAATTTCCTAGGAAGAACTCTAATTGCTGCGGATTGTGAACTCATGAACCCAAAAACACTTCATTTTGAGTTTGATCAAAAAACCAATACGCTAACTGCAGTGGCCAGAGAACCTCTTAAAATTAAAAATAAAGGTCTTGGTTATTTAATCACTTTTGATCTAGTACACTTTTCTTTAGGGCTTCATACAGTTAACTATTATGGTTACACCAAATATGAAAACCTAAAAGGCAGCAAAAGAAAGCAAAGAAAGTGGGATGAAAATAGAAAAAAGGCATATTTGGGTTCTAAAATGCATTTTGTTAGAAGTCTTATTGCTGGAAACACCAAAGAAGAAGGCTACAACATCAATCAGTTTAGACGTGAGCTAAACCCAGAAAGACCCACAGATCAAGAAATTGCCAAAGCTAGAGAGCTTATTAAACTCTCTAATATCAATACTTTTGACTATCGTTTTAAAACGGAGCCTGAGACAATGATAGACTCTGCAATGGTAGTGTTGCAAAAAGTTTCTTTACCAAAACACAAAAACTACTTATACAAACAAGGAGTACCTCTAAATGATATTAGACAGAAAGAAGGCAACAACATGATTCTTTCATTCGATAACTATTTATCGATCATTTACACCAAAGAGGCTGAGGAAAAAAATTACATAATGGGTCTTTTTGGAAAGAAAAGAGAACCTTTAAATGTACAAACCTCAGAAATGACTATGCTAGTAAAGAAGGCTATTTTAGACCCGAGTGGAGAAATTATAAACCCTCTAGATGTATTTTATGAAGGCTACTGGGCTTTTGAACAATTTGCCGATGCACTCCCGTTAAATTATACACTCCCTATAAAGTAACAGTAATCTTAATATTTGGTTAATTTTGAGCAGGTTAAATTACTCGGTAGACCTAAAAAGCTAAGCATACTGCTTAAATATTGATTTTTTAAGTCGTTTTTCTTGATTTAGTTTTGATTTAGTCAAAAGAATACAATACATTTATCCCAGATTACATATTATTAATTTTTTCATTAACCCCCCTATCTATGAAAAAAATATTTTTACTTTTAGTAGTGTTATTAAGCTGTTCATACAGTTACAGTCAGTCAAAGATCAACATAACCGTGCATCACGATGCAAAACTTTTACTTATTGGAGATGATAAAGGAAACGATGCCATCACCTTTAACATTTTAGTAAAAGCAGAGTTCCCAATCAAAGAATACATGTCAAGTACTTTATTTGCCTACCCTGTTATTGAGTATGCAGATTTAATTGGTGGAAACTACCAAAGATACGGAGCTGGAATTGGCTACAACATACACGATGTGTTTAGAAATTTTGATTTAGGAATTTCTGTAGATTACGGAAATTTAAAAAGAGGATCTGCCTATGATGGCTTTAGCGCAAACCTTAACGGAGAAGTTGCTTATAGCATTACCGATCGTTTAAAAGTAAGTTATGTATATCAAGTTGGAGAAAGACCAGATTTAAAAGCACTATACAATTCTAAGACTAGTTTTATCGGTAGTGGTTTTATCGGAGTAAAGTTTTCACTATAATTTGTTTTTTTCCTCTATCCACTTACTCATGTATTTAGCGCTTTTTAAGCTATGATGTTGCAAGAGGTTTCCTAAGAAATTTTGGATTCTATGGCTTTCTAAATTTTGAAAAAGCGAATCTAAATGATCCGAAAATAAGGCTGTCAATGATTCTTTTGTGTAATATTGGTTAATAATTTTCACTCCATTTTTTTGTGAAATTTGCCAGCTATTTTTATTCGTATACAATTTTACAGCCTCTTTGGCAAACAAATCAAAATTATCTTCTACAACACCACTCCAAGCTAAACCAGCAGACATTCCTTCTGCTCCAATACTAGTCGTAACACTTGGCGTACCACAAATCATGGCTTCGGTAAGTTTTCCCTTAATACCTGCTCCAAATCGCAAGGGAGCTAAAAGAACCCTTGCTTGGCCAACTACTTCTATAGCTACTGGAGCATGGCCTTTAATTATAAAACCTTCTTTTTTGTTATGTAGTTGTTGTATTTGCTGTGTGGTATATGCGCCGTAGATATGCAACTCAGCTTCTGGGAGCTGTCTTTTTATCTTGCTCCAAATCTGGCTTTTTAAAACTAAAACGGCATCAACATTTGGTGCATGCAAAAAATTACCAATAAACACAAACTGTTTTCGCTCTTCAAAAGAAGGCCACTTCAGTTGATCTTCTTCTGTTATAGTTGGAAATAAAAAAGGTAACTGATAGAGTATTGAAGGATCAATTTTAAAAACTGATTGTAAAAGATCCATTTCAAAACTTGAAATAATCAGGCTCAAATCACAGCGTAAAATTGTGGCAATTTCTCTCTTAGCCAACTCTGATTGCAACAACAAATCAGTCGTAAATGCTAGCCCCTTCTTAACAGCTTCTGTCCTTGTTTTTCGCAAACAATGCAGATCTTCTGTGTCTAAAATTCGCAATGAATTTGGGCTGTTCTCAAAGACACGCCAGCCAAACTGCTCTTCCATCATAAATCGATCAAAAAGAACAATCTGAGGTTGCAGTTCTTTAATGTAGGCATCAAAGCTAGAATGGTTTAAAACAATCGAAACTTCCTCTACATTTAAAAGAGTTAGATCCTGTTTTTGTGTTGTCTTTTGAGCCGGCGAGCCAAAGATTACCTTATAATTTAATTGAGTAAACAATTCAATCAATTGCAGCATTCTGCTTCCAGCTGCAGAAGAATTAGGCTCTACCCAAACATATCCAATAATAAAAACAGTTGGTTTGCTCAATTTACTCAGCCTGCATTTGTTGCTTGTACTTGGCTTGTGCTTCTTTTGCCCAGTTAACCACAGCATCAATTTGAGCTTGTGATAATCTGGCCTCAGTATGTGTCCATGTATAAGAGTCTAAAGGCATTTCTCCTTCTTCTACAAGCTCATAAACTTCTTCTAGTTTATGCTCTTTTCTCTTTAAAGTATAGTCACCCCATTTTGAAAAATTTAGTTTCTTCTTTCCAACCTTTACATGATCAGCTAACCAATAATTTAAAGGAGTTATACTATTATACCAAGGATATCGAGTTTTGTCTGAGTGACAATCAAAACAAGATTCTTTTAAAATTGTATGCACCTCAGCAGAAGGATTTGTTTCTGCAATCAATACACTAATAGAGGTTAAATCACCTTCGTTTTTCTCTGGGCCAAAAAATTGCGCAATCACCAAAGCAATTAGCAAAACCCAACCAATTCGTTTTAAAATTTTCATATGTTCAGTATTTTAAAAAATTAAAGATAGTAATTATCTGCTATTCTTCGGTTTTTCAACAATATTGTTTTATTTTTGTCATAGAAAAAATGTATGCAAAATGCATGCTTTATTAGCGTATTAAAGACATACTCAAATATATAATATCATGAAATACGATATCGTCGTTATTGGTTCTGGTCCTGGTGGATATATTGCCGCAATCAGAGCTTCTCAGTTAGGAAAAAAAGTAGCAATCATTGAAAAATACGCAACACTAGGGGGAACCTGTACAAATGTTGGATGTATTCCATCTAAAGCATTACTTGATTCTTCTCATCATTTTTATGATGCCGTAAATCATTTTGATGCACACGGGATTACTGTTGAAACACCTAAGGTAGATTTCTCAAAAATGGTTGAGCGTAAAGCTGGAATTGTAGAAACTACGACCGGAGGTATTAAATACTTAATGGACAAAAACAGTGTAGATGTTTTTGAAGGATTGGGATCATTTGTAGATGCTACACATGTAAAAATTACAAAAAATGATGGTTCAGAAGAAACCATTGAAGGAACAAATATTATTATTGCTACAGGATCTAAACCTGCTTCTTTACCGTTTATTTCTATAGATAAAGAACGTATTATCACTTCTACAGAAGCCTTAAAACTAAAAGAAATTCCAAAACATTTAATCGTAATTGGCGGTGGAGTAATTGGGCTTGAGCTAGGTTCTGTTTACAAGCGTTTAGGCGCAGATGTTACAGTGGTAGAATATGCCGATAAAATTACACCAACCATGGATGCTGATGTTTCTAAAGAGTTACAGAAAGTACTTAAGAAGCAAGGAATCAAATTTGCTGTGAGCCACGGTGTAACTGCTGTTGAAAGAAAGGGTAATGAAGTAATCGTTAAAGCTACCGATAAAAAAGACAGAGAAGTTGTGTTTACTGGAGACTATTGTTTGGTTGCTGTAGGAAGAAAACCTTTTACTCAAGGATTGGGCTTAGAAAACGTAGGCGTACAATTAAATAAAAGAAATCAGGTTGAAGTAAATGAGCATTTACAAACTTCTGTTTCTAATATTTATGCCATTGGCGATGTTATCACAGGAGCTATGCTAGCTCATAAAGCAGAAGAAGAAGGTGTTGTGGTTGCTGAGCATTTAGCAGGGCAAAAACCTCATATTGATTATAATTTAATTCCTGGAGTTGTGTATACTTGGCCAGAAGTTGCTGCTGTTGGAAAAACAGAAGATCAACTAAAAAGTGAGGGTATTACATACAAAACTGGTAAATTTTCTATGCGTGCTTTAGGAAGATCTAGAGCCAGTGGAGATATTGATGGATTTGTTAAAATTCTAGCTGATAAAAATACAGATGAAATCTTAGGGGTGCACATTGTTGGAGCACGTGCTGCAGATTTAATTATGGAAGCAGCAGTAGCGATGGAATACAAAGCTTCTGCAGAAGACTTGGCAAGAATCTGTCATGGACACCCAACCTATTCTGAAGCTATTAAAGAGGCGGCTAAAGCTGCTTGGGACGGTAAGCCTTTAAATGCTTAAAAAATAAATTTATCTAATTATTAAAAAAAGCAACTCAACTGAGTTGCTTTTTTATTTTTAAAACTTTAGCGTATTTTTATCAAATGCAAAAACTGTTTTTGTTTGTATTTTTTCTTACCTCACTCCTTTCTTTTTCACAAGAAAAAGACAGCTTGTATTTTAAAAATGGAATTGAGAACCCGAGTTTGTTAACCACACATCATTTTGGGATTTTTAGCGCAAGAATCAATCAAAATTTTAAATTAAAAGCTCCAACAAAAACTACTTTTACTTTTAGCTCAGAAAGTGGAAATACATTTCATCCATTTGTAGAAATGTATTTACCAAAAGATCCAAGCATTAGAGAAAGCTTTAGCAAACAAATTTGGTATAACAGACAGTTTGCCTTTACTGACCAAGCAACAACACCCGCAGAATATGCTAATATTAATATCGATGCTGTTATAAGAGGATTTCGATTGCAGATAGCCTTTCCTATTGGCAAAAAACACGAACTTGGTATTGCGCTACGCTCCTATTTAATTACTAAAGGAAATGATCCTTTTTCTTTGATTACCAGTGATGAAAGCATCGAGTGGTTTCACAGCAATATAGCTGGTGGAGAAGATCCTTATGGAAGAAGATATTACGGTCTAAATGAAGTGAATTTTAAATATACGGATCGTTATGGAAATGTTTTAGAGTTAGAAAACAATGATTTCTTTTTAGGCGGAATTGAATTCAATCATCATTATTACCCTCAATTTCTAATAAATAAAAAGCAACAGTTGTATGTCAATTTCGGAACACATATCGGAATCAATACCTCCAAATTTAATTCATCGGTAGATGTTGGGTTTTCTGCAAACCTGATTAAAAAGATTCAGCTAAAAAACAAAAACGAATTCAATATCGCAGCAGGTGGAAGTCTACTAAGAAAAAATCTCATCAACTTTAAAGAGGTGGTTGATTTAGGAAATAATCGCTTTTTAGGAAGCCTAGAAAGTGAAATAGAATTTACCAAGTACACAAAAAAAAAGAACTATCATTCCTTTGGGATTCATTACCAATTTCAAACAAGGTATAACAAACATGACGAAGTTAGCTATTATCATTTAAAAGGGAAGTGGCAAGAAATAAAAGCGGGTTGGCAACACGGATTTACAACCTTATACGAAGGACTGTCTGCTTGGACATTTTTGTATTCTTACGGAAGACCAAATTATAAAATCATCTTGTATTTAAAAGAAGATTTATTGGTCAATAATGCTCCCGATGCACAAACCGGGATTAGCATTCAAATCCCGATTTCTAAATAAGATTAAAAGCTTATAAAACTTTTGCTCTAATTTTAACCCAAACTCTTTTTAATAAATATCCACTAACAATGGCGGTAATTGTAATACTGATTGCCAAGGTGGTTTCTCCATAGATCCAATATCCGGTGGCAAACAAACAGCTGTAAATAAACACACAGCCCAACAACATTGCTAGAATTCCTGAAGGAACACTCCAGCCTTCTTTATCATTTACGATATCAATATTCTCTAATTTTGCATCGTCAATTACTTTTGCCCATCCTGGGCCTCCTGGTTGAATTTTTTGATAAAAATTACGCAATACATCTGTACGCTCTGGTTGGGTTAAAAATGTAACTAGCAACCAAATAATCGTCGTAATTAAAACAACTATTGGGAATCTTGACCAATCTGGTAAAACACCAGCAGCTGTCTTTGTGCCAAATAAAAATACTCCAACTGAAGTAAAATTGATAATGATAGAAATAATTCCTGATGAAAACATAGCAGCAATCTCACTCCATGCATTAATTCTCCACCAGAACCAACGCAAGATAAAAATCAATCCTGTTCCGGCTCCAAACATTAAAATAACATCGAACAATTGTAAGGCATTTTGTAAAACCAAGGCTAACAAGGCACTACAAATCATTAAAACAACCGTTGATAATCTTCCAACTGCCACTAACTTTTTTTCTGAAGCTCCTGGGTTAATTTGCTGTTTGTAAAAATCATTTACGATATAAGAAGAGCCCCAATTTAAATGGGTAGAAATTGTACTCATATAAGCAGCAACTAAAGAGGCTAATACCAATCCTAACAATCCACTAGGAAGCTTTGTTAACATGGCAGAATAGGCCAGATCATGACCTAATTTATCTGGTGATACATTTGGAAAAGCTTCTTGAATGCTTGCCAAATCTGGATACAAAACCAAAGAAGCCAAAGCAACAATTATCCACGGCCAAGGACGTAAAGCATAATGCATAATGTTAAAAAAGAAGGTGGCACCAATTGCATGATTTTCATCTTTTGCAGCCAACATTCTTTGGGCAATATAACCTCCTCCTCCAGGCTCTGCTCCAGGGTACCAAGCACTCCACCACTGAACCGCCAATGGAATTATCAATAAGGTTATCAATGCCGATTTATCATTAAAATCTGGCAAAAGCGATAATTTATCAGCCACATTTTCATTTGCAAACAACGCCTCTAAGCCTCCAACTTCTGGAATATTAACCAAATAATACGCAGCTCCGATAGCTCCAGCCATTGCCACAAAAAACAATAAAAAATCTGTATAAACTACGCCTTTAAACCCTCCAACAGCACTAAAAATTACGGTAATTACTCCTGCATAAATTACTGTTTCCCACGGCTCTAAGCCCAACATAATTTGCCCGATTTTTATCGCTGCCAAAGTAACAGCAGACATTGCTAAAATATTAAAGACAACGCCTAAATAAATCGCTCTAAACTTTCTTAAAAACTTTGCTGGCTTTCCACCGTAACGCAATTCGTAATATTCTATATCTGTATTTACTGCAGACTTTCTCCACAACTTTGCATAGACAAAAACAGTTAGTAAACCCGTAATTAAAAAGGCCCACCAAACCCAGTTTCCTGAAACACCATTATTACGAACGATATCTGTAACTAAATTTGGAGTATCGGTAGAAAAGGTTGTTGCCACCATTGATAAACCCAACAACCACCAAGGCATATTTCTTCCTGATAAGAAAAACTCAGAAGAGTTCTTGCCCGATTTCCTCGAGACATAGATTCCTATAAATAAAGTAATCGCAAAAAACGATATAATTAGTATATAATCAAGTGAACTTAAGCTAACCATAATGTTCTATATCTTTTAAGTGTAAAGGAGGTTTGTTTGTTTTTGAAAATTATCAAAGGTCTAAAACTAATTAAAAATTGAGAAACCACCACTGCTTTTAAAAATATTTACAAAATCTAGCGACTTTGTCTAGCAATAAGTCTTTAAAAAAAGAGCCAAAACCCTCAATTAAGATTTGTATTTTTGCAGTTCAATGCAAAGAACAGAGAAACACTTTAAACTAAAAAACAGTAAAGTCTTTAAGCAACAGCTTTTGGAGTGGGCTCAACAATTTGAAACCATTTCTTGGTTAGACTCTAATCAGTATACACAGCAGCATTCATCTTTTGATACCGTTTTAGCTGCAGAAGAATTTACTTCAATTAAAACTGATTTTAGTGCTGCTTTTGAAAAGCTAAATGAGTTTCAAAGTCTCACAAGAGATTATTTGTTTGGCTACCTCAGCTATGATTTAAAAAATGATGTGGAAACTCTAGAATCAAACAATTATGATGGTTTGGATTTTGCTGATTTGTTTTTTTACCAACCTCAACGCATTGTTTTTATCAAAGACAATTTGGTGACATTTAAGTACCTTAAATTTATCGAGGATGAGATTGAACAAGATTTTGAATCGATCAAAAATTTTAAAATTGCCAAAAAAGCAAGTTCAAAAAGCAGTAAAACCAACCCTATAAAATTGAGAATTCACAAAGATGATTATTATCAAAAAGTGAATACTATTTTACAGCACATCCATCGAGGAGATATCTATGAGGCTAATTTTTGTCAAGAGTTTTACTCAGAAAATGCACAGATAGACCCATTGGAAGTCTACCAACATTTAAATGCTATCTCAGAGCCTCCTTTTGCCACATTTTTTAAAATGGATGAGCAGTTTATCTTATCAGCTTCTCCAGAACGCTATTTAAAAAAAGATGGTACTACAGTAATTTCGCAACCCATTAAGGGGACAGCTAAAAGATTGAGAAGCAAAATAGATGATGATCAAATTGCTTTAGATTTGGCTAGAGATGAAAAAGAGCGCTCAGAAAATATCATGATTGTTGATTTGGTTAGAAATGACCTCTCTAAAACAGCTATAAAAGGCAGTGTAAAAGTGACCGAGTTGTGTAAAGTGTATA
This sequence comes from Polaribacter pacificus, assembly GCF_038024035.1. Taxonomy (NCBI): domain Bacteria; kingdom Pseudomonadati; phylum Bacteroidota; class Flavobacteriia; order Flavobacteriales; family Flavobacteriaceae; genus Polaribacter; species Polaribacter pacificus. The sequence goes on along the minus strand of NZ_CP150664.1, from coordinate 2,122,435 downwards.
GTTTTAAGCAGGTTCATCAACTCATCTCAACCATCAGCTCTGAAGTTCCTGAAACCCTAAACCCTGTTCAGTTACTTAAAGATACGTTTCCGATGGGAAGCATGACAGGCGCACCAAAAGTTTCTGCCATGAAAATTATTGAAACACTAGAAGAAACCAAACGAGGGGTGTATTCTGGAGCCGTCGGATACTTTACTCCTGAAGGCGATTTTGATTTTAATGTGATTATTAGAAGCATTTTATACAATCGTGAAAACAAATACCTTTCTTTTTCTGTCGGAGGAGCAATTACGGCAAAATCCACTCCAGAAAAAGAATATGAAGAATGCTTACTAAAAGCCAAAGCAATGAAATATGTTCTTAAAAACGCAGTACAATAATGATCCCAGAACTAGAAAACAAATTAGAACTTCTTTGTGAACGTCTTGAAAAGCCCTACCAGGTGCAGGAATTATTTCATACTTTTATAAAGTCATACCCAGAAGATTGGAAACAACATAAAATTAATTACTCTAAATTTAACAGGAGCAAACAATTTGGCAGGACCATTCCTTTGCCAAAACCAGAGCAATCTTTAAAAAAGACTATCCAAGTTTGGTTATTAAAAAATAAGAAAAACGCACACTAATGCATACTGTAAAAGCACTTTTTTGGTTATTCTGTCTTTTGTGCAGCTCCCTAAGTGCTCAGAAATTACACCATGGAAATCCTTCAGAAGTTGGGATGGACTCTCTGTACATACACACAAAAGTAGATTCAATCCTAAATGATGCAATTGTAAAACAAGCCTTTCCTGGAGCTCAGGTTTTGGTGGCTAAAAATCATAAAATTATTTTTCACAAAGCCTATGGGTTTCACTCATACGACAGCCTTGTAAAAGTAAGTCTTAACGATGTCTATGACCTTGCCTCAGTAACAAAAATCCTAGGGCCTTTGCCCGCAATTATGAAATTGTATGATGAAGGAAAAATTGATTTAGACCTTCCTTTTAGCAAGTATTGGAAGCCTTGGAAAGGTCGAAGTGATAAAAAAAACCTTAGTCTTCGTGAAATTTTAGCACATCAAGCTGGTCTTGAACCTTATATTGTTTTTTTAAACGAAGTGCTAAAAAAAGACAAGACTGTTAAACCCCGTTTTATACAAAAAAAAGACAAAAACCGATTTACAAGTCAGGCTTATAAACAACTATTTGTCAAAGATCGTTTTAAAAACAAAATGTACCGACAGATTACGCGATCAAAGGTTTCAGAAGAAAAAAAATACACCTATTCTGGACTGGCTTTTTTGTTGTTTCCCAAACTAATTTCTGACATCACAAATGTTGATTATGCTTTATATCTTCAAGAGCAATTTTACACCCCTTTAGGTGCAAGTTCTTTGGGTTATTTGCCTGAGCATAGAAGCCTATCAAATGCAATTGTACCCACAGAGTATGATTCAGTATTTAGAAAAGAGCTTACTCAAAATTGGGTTCACGATGAAAATGCAGCGTTAATGGGCGGCATCTCTGGCAATGCAGGTTTGTTTGGTTCTGCTATGGACTTGGCAAAAATTATGCAGATGTATGCTAACTATGGCTATTACAATTACAAACAATACATTTCAAAACGCACACTGAAAGAATTTACCAAAGTACAGTATCCAGAAAACGACAATCGAAGAGGCTTAGGTTTTGACAAACCTTTGTTAGGAAATGATACTTTAGATATTACTCAGTCTTATCCTGCTCCAGAAGTAAGTCAAGAAAGCTTTGGTCATGGTGGATTTACAGGTACCTTTGTTTGGGCAGACCCAAAAAATGATCTCGTATTTATCTTTTTATCAAACAGAGTTTACCCGTCTAGAACACATCGAAACATTTATGAGCTAAATATTAGGCCTAAAGTACAGCAGGTTTTTTATCAAGCAATTAAAGAAATGAAAATAAACAAGTAGCTTTACAAAACAAACAATTGATTTTATGAAGCATCACGAATTTAACTTTACACTTTACAAGGAGTTGTTTTATGGCCAATATTGGCAATCAACAAATACCAAGGCTGTGGTAATTTTGGTTCATGGAATGGGAGAACACTCTAGTAGGTATGCAGAATTTGTCGTTCCAAGTCTAATCCAAAATGGGTTTTCGGTCGTTGCATTTGATCAATTTGGACATGGAAAAACTTCTGGAAAACGTGGCCACTGCCCTAGTTTTGAGGCTGTCTTAGAGAGTCTTGACCAGGTAATAGATAAAGCTAAGACTGTGTTTTCTGACTTGCCTTTGTTTTTGTACGGCCACTCTATGGGAGGAAATGTAGTTCTTAATTATGCGCTAAGAAAAGACAACAATCTAACTGGAATTATTGCTTCTAGTCCTTTCTTAAGATTGGCTTTTCAACCACCAAAATGGAAATTAACTTTAGGAAAATACCTGCAAAAAATTGCTCCTTCTTTAACGCTAAATAATGAGCTAGACCCTAAAGATATCTCTAGAGACCCAATAGAAGTTCAGAAATACATCAATGATCCTTTGGTTCACGATCGGATTAGCCCAAATTACTCATTAACTTTCATTGATACAGGAGCTTGGGCAATTGAAAATGCGCCTAATTTAAAAACGCCTACTTTAATTGTTCATGGAACCGGAGATCATATAATTGATTATCATGGCTCTGAAGAATTTGCTAGTAAAACCAAACTAGCAACTTTTAAAAGCTACCCAAATGGAGCTCATGAACTACATAATGATTTGTGTAAAGAAACACTATTAAAAGATATTACTCACTGGATAGATAACATGTTAACCCTTAAAAATGCTTAAAAAAGTAGAGACACATATTTCTCAAGAGCTTCCATTTTTAAAGAAGGCTTCATTGCTTATCGCTGTTTCAGGAGGAGTGGACAGTGTTGTTTTAACCCAAGTTTTACATCAACTAGATTACACCATTTCCATTGCACATTGCAATTTTAATTTACGAGGTATAGAAAGTGATTTGGATGAAACCTTTGTTTTAGAGCTAGGAAGTGCATTAAAAATTCAGACTCATCTTAAATCATTTGACACAGCTAAGATTGCAAAAAAGAACAGCAGTTCTATTCAGGTTACTGCCAGAGAATTGCGGTATGAATGGTTTCAAGAGCTGTTGCAAAACCATCAGTATGACTATGTTTTAACGGGACATCATTTAGATGATAATTTAGAGACTTTTCTTATTAATTTAAGCAGAGGAACTGGCCTGGAGGGACTTCTTGGAATCCCTACTGTAAATGATCATATCGCAAGACCTTTACTCCCATTTTCTAGAGCAGAAATAGAACAGTTTGCAATCTCAACAAAATTAAATTGGAGAGAAGATCAAAGCAATGCATCTACAAAATACCTTCGCAATAAAATCAGGCATCAAATTGTTCCCGTTTTAAAAGAACTAAACCCTAGCTTATTAGATTCCTTTCAGAAGACTACAACCTTTTTAAAACAAAGCCAAGATTTTATTGATGAAACCATCCAATCAATAAAACAACAAACTTGGACAGAAGAGCCAAATGGACTGATCAAAATAGACATAGAAAAACTTCAAAAAAGCAAAAACCCTAAAACTATTTTGTATCAGCTTTTAAAAGACTATCATTTTACAGCCTGGGAAGATGTCTATCATTTACTAGAGGCACAAACTGGAAAAATGGTCTTTTCAAAAACTCATCAATTGCTTAAAGACAGAGGTTTTTTACTTTTATCAGAAAAAAAAACCAGCAACTCTATTGAAGAAACTTTTTTTATTGAGAAAGATACTGCCAAAATTGAACAGCCCATTTCATTAAGTTTTACAGAAGTTTCAGAAACGGGTTCAAAAGAGAAAACACAAATTTATGTAGATCAAAAACTCATAAAATACCCATTGTGTCTGAGAAAATGGAAAAATGGAGATGTTTTTTACCCCTCTGGAATGAAAGGCAAAAAAAAACTTAGCAACTATTTTAAAGATGAAAAATACTCATTAATTGACAAAGAAAATACCTGGTTATTGTGTTCAGAAAATGAAATCGTTTGGGTTGTGGGTAAAAGACAGGATCGCAGATTTATGGTCAATAATAAAACGGCTAAAACGCTCTTAATTTCGCAATAATTTTATTAAAAAATTATCTTACACCTATTTATTTATATAAAAAAATATCATTTCTAATGGTTTTTTGTACATTTAGAGCCTAAATAATTCAAACAACAACAATATTATGAAAAAATTATGGTTATTTATCGCTGCTATCGCGATAGTATCATGTAAGAATGAACCTGTAGATTATGCACTAATCTCTGGACAAATTACAAATGCTACAACCAATGAGGTAACTCTTTATGGGACTACAGACAGAAGTTTTAAACAAGTAATTACTTTAGCAGAAGACGGAAGCTTTAACGATACGTTAAAAATTAAAGCGGGTGACTTTATGCTAGTACAAGAAAGAAACGTAACTCCATTAAATCTTAATACTGGGAATAACATTTCTGTTAACTACGATGCTAACGATTTAAAAAATTCTCTTAAGATTACAGGTGAAGGTTCAGCTATTAGCAATTATCTGGTTGCTAAATCAGCAAAAGGAGCTGAATTAATGGGTGCCGGAACTGAGGTTTACACCAAAGAAGAAGCTGACTATAAAGCTACAATGATGGCTATAAAAAATGCACAAGAAGACTTATTAATGAGTTCTGATGGCATTTCTGATGAATATAAGGCTTTAGAAAAAAGAAACTTGCATTATTCTTATTTAGAAAAATTAAACATGTACGGAGTGTACCATGCTTATTATGCTAAAAAAGAAGGTTTTAAACCAAGTGATGATTTCTTAAAAGAATTGGATGCTCTAGATTATAACAATGAAGCAGATTTTAATTTTTCTACCGCTTATAAAGGTTTAGTAAATGCGTACTACAACAACAAGGCTAAAGAAATCGCTGACGGAAATGAAGACACTGAAACTAGTATTGTAATGTTAGATGTTATAAAAGACATTAAAGCTGATGCAATTAGAAATACGCTAGCCTATGATGCTGTAAGTTTTAATATGACGTATTCTGATAGAGTTGAAGAATATTACAAAGGCTTTATGGCTGTATCTACAGATACTAAAAACAATGAACAGATTACAGAAATGTATGATGTCTTAAAAGAACTAGTTAAAGGGAGTCCATCTCCTAAATTTGTAGATTATGAAAACTACGCAGGAGGAACTACTTCTTTAGATGATTTAAAAGGTAAATATGTTTATATAGATGTATGGGCTACATGGTGTGGACCTTGTTTGGCTGAGATTCCTTCTTTAAAGAAAGTAGAAAAACAATATCACGGTAAAAACATTCAATTTTTAAGTGTTTCTATTGATGACGTTAAAGATCATGGAAAATGGAAAGACATGATTAAAGAAAAAGAACTAGGAGGCGTACAAGTTTTTGCAGATAACAATTGGAACTCTGCCTTTGTTGAAGGGTATTTAATCAAAGGAATTCCTAAGTTTATTTTGTTAGACCCTCAAGGAAATATTGTAACAGCAAATGCTCCTAGACCTTCTGATGAAAAATTAGTTGAATTATTCAACGAATTAAAAATATAAGTTTTTATATTTTAATAAAATAAAAAAGTCTCCATTATACTAATGGAGGTTTTTTTTTAAAAAAAAATTATTTTTTTTAAAACACAAAACAAATGAAAAAAATAGTATTAGCATTTATACTCCTCATCTCTGGATGGACAACAAATGCTCAAATTCAAGAGCCTGTTACATGGGACTCATCAATTAAAAAAATTAATGAACTAGAATACGATATTATTCTAACAGCAACCATAGAAAAGGAGTGGCATTTGTATTCTCAGTATTCCGCAGTTGGTGGAGCACTTGCTATGGTAATCTCTAAAGATGAGGCTGACAAAAATTTTGAGCTAGTGGGCAAGGCCATTGAAAGTGATACCATAAAAAAATTCAATGATATTTTTGGAGTAACCGAAACGTTTTTTAATGACAAAGCGGTATTAAAACAGCGAATTAAATTGGCTAACCCAGATGTGAGTATGGTTAGTATTAATTTGTTTGGTCAAGTGTGTAAACAGGTTTGTATTCAGCTTGATGAAGATTTTTCTTTTAAACTAAACTCAAACAACACAACCGCTCAAGCAAAGACCAAAAACAATAAAACGAACTCTGACTCATCAAACAATAGTCTGTTGAGTATTTTTATTATTGCTTTCTTTTCTGGCTTTGCAGCCTTGCTTACACCTTGTGTATTCCCGATGATTCCAATGACGGTGAGCTTCTTTACCAAGCAAAGTAAAACCAAGGCTAAAGGAATAAGAAATGCTATAATTTACGGCTTATCAATCATCGTAATTTACGTGTTGCTAGGAACCTTAGTAAGTTTGGTTTTTGGCGCAGATGCACTAAACGCACTTTCAACGAATGTTTGGTTTAATCTAATTTTCTTTTTGCTATTAATTGTTTTCGCAGTCTCTTTTTTAGGAGCTTTCGAAATAGTATTACCGAGTTCTTGGGGAACCAAAGTTGATGCACAAGCTGATAGAGGTGGCTTAATTGGTATTTTCTTTATGGCCCTAGCCTTGGCAATTGTATCTTTTTCTTGTACAGGACCTATTGTTGGCACCTTATTAGTAGAAGCAGCAGCTGGCGGAAGTCAGATTGGTCCTATTGTAGGTATGTTAGGATTTTCTTTAGCTATAGCAATTCCTTTTGCCTTATTTGCTGCCTTCCCAGGCTGGTTAAATTCATTGCCAAAATCTGGAGGTTGGCTAAATACCGTAAAGGTTGTTTTAGGGTTTTTAGAATTGGCATTAGCATTTAAATTCTTATCACAGGCAGACATGGTTTTACAATTGCATCTTTTAGAGCGTGAAGTATTTATTGCCATTTGGATTACCATTTTTGGAGCTTTGGCCTTCTATTTATTTGGTAAAATTAAATTACCTCACGATTCACCTTTAGAACATATTTCTGTCGGAAGATTGAGTTTAGGTTTAATTGTTATGTCATTTACTGTTTACATGATTCCTGGATTATGGGGCGCACCTTTAAATTTAATTAGCGCTTTTCCACCACCACAACATTATAGTGAATCTCCATATGGAGTAGGCTTTTCTAAAATCGGAAGCGGAGGAAACATATCAGATTCTGGAATTCCAGATGGAGCTCATTTAATGGCTCCTCATGATATCCTCGCTTTTAATGATTACGACAAAGGATTGGCCTACGCAAAAAAAGTAGGAAAACCTGTACTATTAGATTTCACAGGGTATGCCTGTGTAAACTGTAGAAAAATGGAACAAAACGTATGGGCTAAACCAAAGGTATTGAGTGTCTTAAAAGGTGATGTTGTCTTGATTTCTTTGTATGTTGATGACAAAAGAAAACTAAAAGACAATGAAATAGTTGAATCAAAATTAAAGCCAGGTAAAATGCTAAAAACCATTGGTAAAAAATGGAGTGAATTGCAAGCAATTAAATACAATACCAATGCACAGCCTTTTTATGTTTTGATGGATCACAATGAAAAAAACTTAAATAATCCTGTTGCATATACACCAGATGTAGAAGAATATTACAACTGGCTAAAAGACGGAATCAATAAATTTAAATAATAGCCTTTCTATAGAGAAGCTAAAAATAGGCCAAAAGGGTTCACGATAAAATTGTTACTTTTATAAAAAAAAGAAACAAATGACTAAAAAATCGTTAAGCCTTTTGGCTTTTATATGCAGTATTATTACACTAACTGCACAGAAAAGAACCATCCCCGCAGACACCACCGTGGTCACCACACACACTACAACCATTAACGGTGCAAAAATTAATTATACCGCAACAACAGGAACCCAACCCGTTTGGGATGAAGATGGGCTGCCCAAAGCAACCCTATTTTACACTTACTACAAAAGAACCAATACTTCAGATAAAAACAGGCCGTTGCTTTTGTCTTTTAACGGAGGACCAGGTTCTGCATCTGTCTGGATGCACTTGGCCTATACGGGGCCTTCTATTTTAAATATTGATGATGAAGGATATCCTGTTCAGCCTTATGGCTACCAATCAAACCCATATTCGATCTTAGATGTAGCTGACATTGTTTTTATCAACCCTGTAAACACAGGCTATTCTAGAATTGTAGAACGCGAAGGTAAAAAAGTAAACAGAGCAGATTTTTTTGGCGTGAATGCTGATATTAAGTATTTAGCAGAATGGCTCAATACTTTTGTTACCAGAAATAATCTTTGGTCTTCTCCTAAATATCTAATTGGAGAAAGTTACGGAGGAACAAGAGTTTCTGGTCTTGCCTTAGAATTGCAAAATAGTCAATGGATGTATTTAAACGGTGTTATTTTAGTTTCACCAGCGGATTATAATGCTAAAAATTCTGACCAAGCAGTTTCTTCATCTATTGATTTTCCATATTTTACTGCTGCTGCTTGGTATCATAAAATGCTAGATCCAGCACTACAAAATAAAGATTTAGATGCCATTCTGCCCGAGTCAGAGAATTTTGCTATTAATGTTTTAATGCCTGCGTTGGCAAAAGGTGGTTTTATCAACCAGCAAGAAAAAGAACGCATTGCAGAAAAAATGGCCTACTATACAGGCATCTCTAAGAAGGTGATATTACAACACAATTTAGAAATTCCGAATAGCTTTTTTTGGAAAGAATTGCTTAGAAACAAAACAGGACAAACTATTGGAAGGTTAGATTCTAGGTATTTAGGAATTGACAAGAAAGAAGCAGGTGTGTCTCCAGAGTACAACGCTGAATTAACCTCTTGGCTGCATTCTTTTACACCAGCAATCAATAAGTATATTCAGGAGTTTTTAAACTTTAAAACCGATATTAAATACAATATGTTTGGCCCTGTTCATCCTTGGAACTGGGACAACAACACAACAAGAGATGACCTGAGAAAAGCCATGACCGCAAACCCATATCTAAACCTTTTATTTCAGGCGGGTTATTACGATGGAGCCACCACTTATTTTAACACCAAATATACTATGTGGCAAATAGACCCAAGTGGTAAACTAAAAGATAGAATGAATTTTAAAGGGTATAGAAGTGGCCATATGATGTATTTAAGAAGAGCCGATTTAAAAACAGCTAATGATGATATTCGCACCTTTATTAAGAAAAGCGCTGCCAATGGAAAAGCTGCAAAATATTAATACACAACTTCTAAAATAAAAAAGGCTGGTATAATTACCAGCCTTTTTTTTATGTGTGTATTTTAATGCATTCGAACAGATCTAATCTGTCTACCTCCTCTTTGATTGCTTTTTCCTTTGTTACCGTTTAAGGTATAGGTTAAACTAACCATATAGTATGTTCCTAAAACTTCTTTAGTAGTTTCTTGGAAATAGTTATCAGAACTACTTCTGTCAAAACCTACGTTTTTGTTTAGCATGTCTAAAGCTGTAAGCATTAAACTTAAGTTTTTAGACTTTAAGAATGCGTAAGATAAAGAAGCATTCCAAATTGGCACAGCTTGTTCAGTTCCAAAACTGCTATCTGTATAGATATCGTATTTAAACTGAGTTGAGAAGTTAAATGTCTTTGTAATATTCCAGTCAGACTTTACAAAATATGTTTGTTGTAAGTAATCTCTATCAGAAGTTGTTCCTGAGAACGTTGTAAAACTTTTACTAAAAGTTGCACCAGTAGAAAGATCTACATTATCCTTGTCATTATTCTCTAAAGTAAGACCAAAGTTTATGTTTTTAGTGTTTGTCTTATTGTTTACAGAGTTGATAACAGATTGATAGTTACTAACTGATCCTCCTAAAGAAACATTATATCGCATTCCGACAGATTTCATACGTTTCCCCATGTTAAGAGATGCACTTACATTGTCTCTAGTACCTAAGTTTACATAACTACTTGTTCTTACACGAGTAGATACATCTGTGTTTTGAGTATTAACAATTGCATTATTAGTATAGCTATAGTTAAAGTTAGAAAAGATGTTGAATCCAGAAACAAAATCATACATACCATACATTAAAAAAGCGCTGTAGCTATCTTCTGCTGTTAGGTTTTGGTTACCTGTACTAATAAACAATGGATTGTAGTTGTTTACAACTGGAGAAACTTGATTTAAACTAGGCACATTCATTGACTTGTTTAAACGAGCAACGAACCAGCTTCCTTGTTTAGGTCTATATCTTAAATTAATAGAAGGATTTAAACTAGAATAGTTTTTATTAAATTCTGGAGCTCCCTCTAAACCAAAGTTTTGGTTTACATCTTGAAATCTTGCACTAAAAGTCAAGTTTAATTTATCATTGTTATACTTATAATCTAAATTCCCAGAAACAGTTTTTCTGTTTTCAAACAAATCTGCCATAAACGTAGAGCTCAAGTTGTTTGATCCATTTAAGGTTTGATTTTGATCAGTATACTCATTGTTATTTTTAAAATCTGCACCTACACCAACTTCTATGAAATTTCTGTCATTGATTATTGGCTCTGTATATTTAACTTCTAAACCAAAATCATTATTAGTCTCTTCTTGTTTCTGAGTACTAACAACCAACTCATCCACTCTTGTTGCATCTGTATAGTCCTTATCATTTCTGTTAGCACTTGTACTATTGCTTTTAGAGAAAGACATATCTAATTCTACTTCAATATTTCGAGTACTTTTTTCGCTAAATCTTGTAATATAATCAACGCTTAAACTTCCGTTTGTACTGTTGTTGTTACTTGTAGATACTCCGTTATTCTCTAAATCTTTTACTTTATTACCGTCAAAACCTACAAATGAATTTACGCTGCTTCCTTCAGTTTCACTTGTATTAACTCTACCACGCATATTAATGGTTCTTAAAGCACTTGATCTATCAATAAAGCTAAAGTTTGCCTTGTGATTGTTAGTAGTACTTACAGAATTACTTTCTGTTTCTGAATACAAAGTTTGATTTCCAACAAATTCTGTTTTCTTAGTCGAAACTTTACCAGACTCAGAATTTGAGTAGTTGTAAAAATAATCAGCGTTTAGGTTTTGCTTTGGTTTTAATTCATAACCTAAGTTAAGCCCTCCTACTCCAGTTGTAACGAAACCAGAAGAAGTTCCTCCACCTCCACCACGAGAGATTCTATAAGAGCCACCGCCTCCGCCGCCTCCGAAAGACATAATCTGAGAAATATCAGATCCAGAACTGTTGATGTTATTATAACGTGCTATTACAGATGCTTGAACTGTTGGGCTAAAACGATTGTAGTTAATACTAGTTAAAAAACGATCATCTGTACCGTATCCTCCTTGGAATTTACCAAAGTCATTTACTTTACGATCATCTTTTAATTTCAAGTTGATCACTTTAGATCTGCTTGAATCATTAACACCCGTTACTCTTGCTTTATCACTTTTTTCATCAATCAACTCAATACTTTTAATCGCATCAGCAGATAAGTTTTTTAAAGCAATTGTAGGGTCTCCACTAAAAAACTCTTTTCCATCTACATACACCTTTGAGACATCCTCACCTTGAGCTTTTACTTTTCCATCTGCATCTACTTCTACTCCAGGTAATTTTTTAAGCAAGTCTTCTACTGTATCATCAACACGAACTTTAAAAGCTTTGGTATTAAATGCAGTAGTATCCTTTTTAATAGTAATAGGAATCACAGCTGTAATTTGTATTTCATCTAAAGTATTTGATTTTTCTAAAAGGGTAACTGTTCCTATCTCAATAGGAGCTCCTTTTACATCAAGTACCTTTTGATATGTTGCAAAACCAACCAAGTTGATTTGAAAAATTCTTTTTCCGTCAGTTACCTGCGTTAATTTAAACGCTCCGTTTTTATCGGTAGTTGTATAACTTACCAAAGTTGAATCTGCAGCGTTAATAACAGCAACAGAAACAAATTCTAAAGGAGTCTTATCGCTGTCGATAACTTTCCCTGTGATAGTTTGCGCCCAACCTACCATCGGTGCAGCCAAGGCAAAAAATAATACGATTTGTAAAGTAATTTTTTTGGTCATTCTATTTTAATTTGATTGATTTTTTAAATTAATTGGTCAACTTTCTTGTTTCACAACACTTGCTTAGACATTAAGAAATGTATAAGGTTTAATCACTATTTCTTTTTTTTACTGATTTTAGTATTTCTTTAACATTTAAGCTACCAATATAAATCTTAGATGTTTGATTATTAAAGCGCAAAAGTAAAGATGTCTTCCAATTTTGCTTTGTTTTTAACACTATTTAACAAGGTTTTCATATTTTTTAGTATTTTTAAGAAAAGAAAAAAAATGCTAGTTAAAGTTTATGGCTCTGCCGTTTTCGGTATAGAGGCCACCACCGTCACTGTCGAAGTAAATATCGACAAGGGAGTCGGGTATCATTTGGTTGGGTTACCAGACAATGCTATCCGAGAGAGTTCCTATCGAATTTCTGCAGCCCTAAAGAACAATCAGTTTAAATTTCCTGGTAAAAAAATCACCATTAACATGGCTCCTGCCGATTTGAGGAAAGAAGGAGCTTCTTACGATTTAACATTAGCCATCGGCATCTTGGCCGCTTCAAACCAGATAAAAGCAGATGAGCTTGAGAAGTACCTTATTATGGGGGAACTCTCTTTAGATGGAAGTTTACTACCTATTAGAGGGGCCTTGCCCATTGCCTTAAATGCGCTTGATGATGATTTTCAATATTTAATTGTACCAAAAGCAAATGCAGAAGAGGCAGCCATTGTAAATCAAATAAAAGTACTTGGCGCAGAAACCATCCAAGAAGTCATTGATCATTTCAATTCAAAAACAAAAATTGAACCCACCTTTGTTGATATCAAAGCTATTTTTGAAAAAAAATTAGAATTACCTGAACACGATTTTTCGGATGTAAAAGGACAGGAATCTATTAAGCGCTGTATGGAGATAGCGGCAGCGGGTGGTCATAATATTATCTTAATAGGCCCTCCTGGCTCTGGAAAAACCATGCTCGCAAAGAGATTACCTTCTATTTTACCTCCTATGTCTTTACAAGAAGCCCTAGAAACTACAAAAATTCATTCGGTGGTTGGCAAAACCAAAAACAATGGTTTGCTCTGTCTTCGTCCATTTCGTTCTCCGCATCATACCATTTCTGATGTTGCTCTAGTGGGTGGTGGACAATATCCTCAACCTGGTGAAATTTCACTGTCTCACAACGGTGTTCTATTTTTAGATGAGCTTCCAGAGTTTAAACGGTCTGTCCTAGAGGTAATGCGTCAACCATTAGAAGATAGAGAGGTTACCATTTCTAGAGCGCGGTTTACAGTGACTTATCCTAGTAGTTTTATGTTAGTAGCAAGCATGAATCCGAGTCCATCTGGTTATTTTAATGACCCTAACGCGCCGATGACTTCATCGCCTGCAGAAATGCAACGCTATTTGGGTAAAATTTCTGGACCCTTATTAGATAGGATTGATATTCATATTGAGGTAACGCCTGTTCCTTTTGATAAACTTTCTGAAGAGCGAAGAGGTGAAGGGAGTGTCGCCATTAGAAAACGGGTAACTGCTGGACGAGAAATACAATCAAATCGGTTTAATGAATTTGAAAATGTACACTATAATGCACAGATGAATGTTAAACAGATTCGGAAATTTTGCAAATTATCAGAAGAAAGTACGTCATTATTAAAGAATGCAATGGAGAGGCTAAACCTTTCTGCAAGAGCTTATGATAGAATTTTAAAAGTAGCCCGTACCATTGCTGATTTGGATGCCTCTACCAATATTGAATCTAAGCACATCGCAGAAGCTATTCAATACAGGAGCTTAGACAGAGAGGGCTGGTTGAGTTAGGTTTTTTATAAAAAAACTTACCTTTGATACTATAAACTATGCTAAAGAAACAATATCTAACAAAAGAGTTTCTTATCAAATTTCAATGTACTATTAAAATATAAATTATGGATTTTAAACTTACTCTATGGCAAATGCTAAATTTTGTTTTATACGCACTAATTTTAGTTTGGGTACTTAAATATTTTTTTAAAAAAACTAAACAGCAATAAATAAAAGCAATTGAGACTGAAAATCTATTGACTGCATTCTTATTTAACAGACAACTCCTTTTTCCTAAAGAGTTATTTTTTTAGTTTTGGATTAACCGCAGATACCGTCCAATGTCTAAAAAATTCTAAAATCTTTGCTGTATTGTGTCCATTTCCTTCTTCTAAATAAGCAGAATTTTGGGTATGCAAACGTTTGCCATTTCCATCTAAAACAATAAAAACCGGAAAACCAAAACGCTCTGGGTATCCTAAACTTGCAAAAACAGCCTCGTTCTTATTTTCTTGAGAGTAATTTAAATGATACGAAACATAATTATCATTCATTGCCTTTTTTAAGACAGGATCGGCTTTTACTTTTTTATCAAATAAGATACACCAGCCACACCAGTTTCCTCCGGCCTGAATTAGCACATTTTTGCCTTCTTTTTTTGCCTTCGCAACAGCGTTTGCGATATCTGATTTAGCGTTTGCATTTGGATTGTACAAATCTACCTTCTCTGTTTGAGCACTTAAACTAAGTGTAAACAATCCTATGAATAGGACCATGATTATTTTTTTCATCTGAAATTATTTTTGTTGAATGTTAAAGGTAGCAGAATTTATAAGACCAAAAAAAAACCTTCGCATAAAATGCAAAGGTTTTTTAATATTTATTGTTTTGTACTAGTATCTGTAGTATTCTGGCTTAAATGGCCCTTCTACTGGAACTCCAATATAAGCTGCTTGATCATTTCTTAACTCTGTTAACTCAACACCAATTTTTGCAAGGTGTAACTTTGCTACTTTTTCATCAAGATGTTTTGGTAACATATATACATCATTCTTATAAGCCTCTGTATTGGTCCATAATTCAATTTGAGCCAATGTTTGGTTGGTAAATGAATTAGACATTACAAAACTTGGATGTCCTGTTGCACAACCTAAGTTTACCAAACGACCTTCGGCTAAAATTATAATATCTTTTCCGTTGATGGTATATTTATCAACCTGTGGCTTAATTTCTACTTTAGTTGAACCGTAGTTTTTATTCATCCATGCCATATCAATTTCATTATCAAAGTGCCCGATATTACACACAATCGTTTTGTCTTTCATTGCCTCAAAATGTTGAGACTGTATGATGTCTTTATTACCAGTAGTAGTAATGATGATGTCTGCATTTCCAACGACAGTTTCCAAGCGTTTTACTTCAAAACCATCCATTGCAGCTTGTAATGCACATATTGGATCTATTTCTGTAACTGTAACAATACTTCCTGCACCTTTAAAAGAAGCAGCTGTACCTTTACCAACATCACCATATCCACAAACCACAACACGTTTTCCTGCTAACATAATATCTGTTGCTCTACGAACAGCATCCACAGCAGATTCTTTACAACCGTATTTGTTATCAAACTTAGATTTGGTTACAGAATCATTTACATTAATTGCTGGCATAGGTAGCGTTCCGTTTTTTACACGCTCATATAATCTATGCACTCCAGTTGTAGTTTCTTCTGATAAACCTTTGATTCCTGCAGCTAATTCTGGATATCTATCTAAAACCATATTGGTTAAATCTCCACCATCATCCAAGATCATGTTTAATGGTTTTTTATCTTCTCCAAAAAACAAGGTTTGTTCTATACACCAGTCAAATTCTTCTTCGTTCATTCCTTTCCAAGCATACACAGGGATTCCTGCAGCAGCAATTGCAGCAGCAGCTTGATCTTGTGTAGAAAAAATATTACAAGAGCTCCAAGTAACCTCTGCACCTAATGCAATTAAAGTTTCAATAAGAACTGCTGTCTGGATAGTCATATGCAAACAACCTGCTATACGAGCTCCTTTAAGAGGTTGAGAATCTTTATACTCTTCTCTAAGACTCATTAATCCTGGCATTTCTGCCTCTGCTAATTCAATTTCTTTTCGACCCCAGTCGGCTAAGTTGATATCTTTTACTTTAAACGGTGTGTAGGTAGCTGTTTTTGTGCTCATATTCTTATCTTTGTTTAATAACCTTTTTTCGAACTGCAAAGTTACGGAATAACTTTTAAAATTATGCCTCTTTACAAAAGGATCCTTGTTAATGAAAGCTGTAAGCTTTATATCTGGAAGATTGAAGAATCTTTAGATAGCTTGATAGCTCCAATTATGTTGACAACCAACAGTCAACAGCGCTTAGACTCAATGAAATCTGACTTACATCAACGAGGCTTTGTAAGTATACGTCATTTGTTAAAAGAAGCTGGTTATAGTGATAGTGATTTGTATTATGATGAGCATGGTAAACCTTTTTTAAAGGACGGAAAACACATTTCTATTACCCACTCTTTTAACTTTACCGCAATTATCATTTCAGAAAATCAATATGTTGGTATTGATATTGAAAAGCAACGCGATAAGATTTTAACAATTGCACATAAGTTTACACCCGTAGAAGAGTATAAAACCATCGCAAACCATGCTGCTTTAATTAGCAAATTAACCATTGTTTGGGGAGCCAAAGAAAGCTTGTACAAGATCTACGGCAAAAAAAAGCTTCGCTTTTTAGAGCATATTTACATTTATGATTTTAACTTTGAAGAGTCATATACTAAGGGTGAAATTCGTTATCGTGGCGAGACCTACCCCTTTCATGTGCACTTTTTAGAATTTGAAGGTTTTACTTGCGTGTATGCATACTCCTAAAAACATATTTTTATATACAATCTTTTGAATTAGCCCCCCTGTGAATATTTATAAAAACATCCTTAGCGCAAAGACAGACCAAAAAAAACTTCTTGCGGTTTTATTAGATCCTGAAAAGGTAGACATAGAAAAGCTTCCTTCTTTCTTGGATAAAATTCACAAATCAATGGTTACTCATATTTTTGTAGGAGGTAGCACTGATGAAAATCAACAAATAGAAACCCTCGTAAATGCCTTAAAGAAACTGAGTAAATTACCAGTAATTCTTTTCCCAGGAAGTTCAGAGCAGGTAATAAATGCTGCAGACGGCTTGTTGTTTTTAAGCCTCGTTTCTGGAAGAAATTCAGAGTATTTAATTGGTCAACAAATAAAAGCTGCCCAGACTTTAAAAAGAAATAGCTTAGAAATAATTCCAACTGGATACTTGTTGATAGATGGAGGAACAGAAACAGCTGTCCAAAGAGTAAGTAAAACAACACCGCTTGCACAAGATCAACTAAAAGAAATTGTTTCTACTGCTTTAGCTAGTGAATATTTAGGTCAAAAACTCATTTATTTAGAGGCCGGATCTGGCGCAAAAAAACCAGTTTCGACTACGATAATCAAAGAGGTAAAAAAACAAATTTCAGTTCCATTAATTGTCGGTGGAGGAATCCGAAATAAACAGCAATTAGAACAAGCCTATATTGCAGGTGCTGATTTGGTAGTTATTGGAACCGCTTTTGAATTAAACCTCAATTTTTTTGATTCATAAAAAATAATTTGTTTTCATCGGTAAAACAGTCTTAGACTCATATAAAATTTTACTTTTACAAAAAAAACATCATGAATGTATCTATAGAATTAACCTTGCTACCTCTTAACAATGATTTTGAGACGGCTATTAAAGATTTTATTATTAGACTAAGAGCTTCAGAATTTACGCTATTAGAAAATCCGATGAGCACTCAAATTTACGGGGAGTATGACAGCCTGATGAACTTTTTAAACAAGGAAATTAAGTTAGCTTTTGATCAGCAAGAAAATATAGTTGTTAATTTAAAAATGGTCAAATCAGACAGAAGCAATTATGAACCAAATTTTTGATTTTTTTTTAGAGCCTTATCGCACAGCGAGCAGTTTAAATATTTTTCTAGAAATTTTAGCTGTAATCTTTGGTATTGCCAGTGTTTGGTTTGCTAAAAAAGAAAGTATTTGGGTTTATCCTACCGGGATTATAAGTACGGTAATTTATGTGTATATCTGCTACCAATTTACCTTGTACGGTGATCTAATTATCAATATCTACTATACAGGTATGAGCATCTTTGGATGGTATATGTGGACTCGCGTTGTTGGGAATTATCACTTAGAAATAAGCCGAACGACCAAGAAAGACAAACTAAAGGCACTTGGTATCTTTTTAATCACCGCGTTATTTGTAATTCTTGTATACATTTATTTTAACCGTTTTGATCGATTAACTGATTACTTTGACACTTTTACTACGGGTATCTTTTTTGCAGCAATGTGGTTAATGGCAAATAAAAAAATAGAACATTGGAGCTTGTGGATTATCGGAAACACAGTTTCTGTACCCTTGTATTTTATTAAAGGGCTCGGTTTTTCTGGGCTACAATTTACCATCTTTTTAATCTTAGCCTATCAAGGCTATTTGGCATGGAAAAAAAACTTAGACAGCAAAAAGCAAACATCGTAAAGGTTGTTTTATTTGGTCCTGAATCTACAGGAAAAACAACCCTTTCAAAACAATTGGCCAGACATTACAATACTGTTTGGGCACCAGAATACGCACGTGAATACTTACAGAAAAAATGGAATAACGAGCGTAAAACCTGTGAAGCCGATGATTTGATCCCTATTGCTGTTGGGCAAATGAAATTAGAAAACAAGTTGGCAAAAAAAGCAGACAGAGTACTCATTTGCGATACTGATTTATTAGAAACCAAGGTGTACTCAGAAGAATATTACGGTGGATTTGTAGATCCTTTATTAGACAAGGCAGCAAAAGAAAACACCTACAATTTGTATCTATTAACCTATATAGACACTCCTTGGGAAGAAGATGATTTAAGAGATCGTCCGGGGCAAAGAAAAGAGATGTTTGATGCTTTTGAATCTGCTTTAAAAAAATACAATCGTCCTTATGTTCTTTTAACGGGCAGTAAAGAAGCTAGATTGCAAATTGCCGTAAATGCTATAGATAAAATCATTGCAAACAAAAAGAACTTAGCCTCTTTCTCTAAAAGCTTAGAAAAATAAAAACTTATTTTGGACACAGAAAAACTCATCAAAGAACTCAATTTTAAAGCAACTAGAAGTAGTGGTGCTGGCGGACAACATGTAAATAAGGTTTCGTCTAAAATTGAATTGTTTTTTGATCTAGAAAACTCTCTTGAATTTTCTGAAGAAGAAAAATTGCTCTTGCTAAAAAACTTAGCAACCCGACTTACAAAAGAAAACGTCTTATTACTCACCTGTGATGAAAGTAGAAGTCAGCACAAGAATAAAGAATTGGTCATTCAACGTTTTCTTGAACTCATCAAGCTCAGTCTCATTATTCCTAAAAAACGAAGACCTACAAAGCCGAGTAAAGCTTCAATAAAAAGAAAAGCAGAAAACAAAAAGAAGACCTCTGTAAAGAAAGCTTTGCGTAAAAAACCGGGGTTGGAATAATAAGCAAAATATATTCATTTTCATGAATGTTCCTTAATTTTTGATAACTTCGTTAAGCTTTTTTTTCAATTCTTCAATCGTTGGATTTGCGAGAATCACCTGTCCATCAGGATCTATTAAATAACTTTTGGGGATTGAAGATATTGCGTCATATTTTGCCAGTATATCACTCATTGATTTTCTATCGTCAACTACATTATCCCAGGAAACACCATCTGCTTTAATCGCATTTTTCCACTTGGTTAAATCTGTATCTGTTGAAACGTTAAGTATGTGTAAGGGATGTTTTTTATATTTTGCATACACTTCTTTTAGCTCAATATTATCTTTTCTACAAGGTGCACACCATGAAGCCCAGAAATGAATGAACAAATACTTACCTCTATACTGAGTTGTGTTTATAAATGTTTTATCTGGAGTTGGTAATTGAAAATCAAAAATAACATTACCTACTGCTATTTTTTTAACAGGGTTAATATATTCTTGAATTCCATTTATACTCTCTTTAGACTGATACTCTAAATTTAGTTTAGAAAACAAGCTTTCTATTTCAGTAGGAGTCAATGTCTTTTTTAAAGCTAGACTGTATAGTTGATCTCCAAAAAATAGATTCTTGGGATTGATAGAAATCAAACTATCTAACCTTTCATATACTTTTTCTTTCCAATTATTTTGAGTTTTATTATTTGCTTTAAATCTCTCAAAATTAGCCTCTAATACTGAAAGATCATTTCCAAAAACGGTATCTATGTTTATAAAATTTACCTGAATATCATTTCCATTTTTTTGGTAAGTTTTTATGGTATTTGTTAATTTTATTTGAAGGTTACTATTGTCAATATAAAAAAACTTATTTATCGTAGAAACTCCAATTATATAAAAACTCGCTTGTGTTGGTTTTAAAACTTTACCTCTAAAAATAAAATTGTTGTTACGTATTAAAGCGCTGTCCTTTTTTTCATCATAAGACAAATAAATATACTTAGGCAGATCGCCAGAAATTGTTCCCTTTATGAGAAAAGTTTTTTCTTTTGTGCAACTCAAACAAACTGAGGCTAAGAAAAACAATATGAGTAGTTTTTTCAAAATAATATCTGTTTGCGATAAAGATATAAAATTAAGACGTTTAAACATAGCACAATAAAAACTAAGGGAATAAAAAAACGATTCTTGTTTCCCAATTCAAAAATCTATTTTACATTTGCCCCGTTCTCATAAAGGGGTGCTTTTTTTAGTTAAGAGTTGTAAATAACTCAAAACTTACACAAAGGCTGAGATCATACCCAAAGAACCTAGAACAGGTAATGCTGTTTAGGGAAATGAATGTTATTATTAGGAAATGTTCTGAAGTACTAACAACAATTAATTATTCACTATTATTCACAAGAATAATTACCTCTTTTTATTCGTTTTAAATTTTTTAAAATGAAAAAAATTACCATTTTTTTATTCTTGTTTACAAGCGCACTTGTAAACTCCCAAAGCTTTACCATTTCTGGTAAAATCTATGATGAAAACAACCAACCTTTAGCACAGGCCACTGTCTTCATTAAAAATGCCAACAAAGGAACTTCATCTGATTTTGAAGGAAAGTACCAACTGCAAGTTTCACCAGGAACTTATCAAGTAGAGGTTCGTTATATTGGCTACAAAACTCAGGTAAAACCAATAAGCATTGGTCGCCAAAACAAAGAGTTGTTCTTTTATTTAACTCCAGAAACCAATCTGTTGGACGAGGTTTTAGTTGCTGCAGTGAGAGTCAAATCAAACGCACCGGTAACCCACTCTAATTTGAGTAAAAAGCAGATTGAAAAACGCAATTTAGGGCAAGACATTCCGATGCTTCTTAACTATTTACCGTCTGTGGTATCATCTTCAGATGCTGGAGCTGGTGTTGGTTATACCTACATTAATGTGAGAGGTTCAAATGCAGAGCGCGTAAATGTGACGATTAACGGAATTCCTTATAACGATGCAGAAAGTCAAGGTACTTTTTGGGTTAATCTAGGAGATTTTGCTTCTTCTACACAAAGTTTGCAATTGCAACGTGGTGTTGGTACCTCTACTAACGGAACAGGTGCCTTTGGAGCCTCTTTAAATATTTTAACCGATGCTACTTCTGAGAATGCTTACGGTGAAATTGCCAATTCTTTTGGATCTTACAACACCAGAAAGCATACCGTAAAATTTAGTACTGGTAAAATTAACGAGCATGTAGAAATTGCTGGACGTCTGTCTAAAATTTATTCTG
The DNA here is from genome assembly GCF_038024035.1 of Polaribacter pacificus. NCBI lineage: Bacteria > Pseudomonadati > Bacteroidota > Flavobacteriia > Flavobacteriales > Flavobacteriaceae > Polaribacter > Polaribacter pacificus. Next base: position 2,100,812 of record NZ_CP150664.1, on the reverse strand, counting down.
ATGGCTATATTGATAGAGCCTTTACTGATTTAAAATCGTATTTTTTACAAGCTTCTTATACCGATGAAAACACTCTAATTAAAGCGGTTACTTTTGGTGGAAAAGAAAAAACCTATCAAGCTTGGTATGGTATTGACGCAACTCAATTAAAGGATAACAGAAGACAAAATCCATATACTTATGAAAACGAAGTAGATGATTACCAACAAGATCATTATCAGTTGCACTGGAATCAGAAACTTAACGATCATTGGTCTACCAACGTCGGATTAAACTTTACCAAAGGACAAGGTTTCTTTGAGCAGTTTAAAGAGGATGAAGATGTTGCAGATTTTAATGGTATCGTACTTGCTACCAACGGAAGTGGAGAAACAGATTTGATTGTTCGCAGATGGTTAGACAACAAATTTTATGTGGCTAATTTTAATGCAAACTACCAAGACGATCGATTAGAATTGATCAGTGGACTTTCTTACAGCAGCTATTCTAACGATCATTATGGAGAAGTTATTTGGGCCAAGCAGTTTGCTCCAAATGCAGCTATTAGAGATCGTTATTACTTTAGTGATGCTTCTAAAAATGATTTTTCTATATTTTCTAAAGCAACGTTTAAAGTTACAGATCGTTTTAGTGCTTATGTAGATTTGCAAGGACGTTTTGTAAACTATCAAACCAAAGGAATTACATCAGATATTGCTCCAATTGATGTAGACACCAACTTTAGTTTTTTCAATCCAAAGTTTGGAGCTAGCTTTAACATCAACAACCAACAACAGCTGTATGCATCGTTTGGTGTTGCCAATAAAGAGCCAAACAGAAATGATTTTGAAGGAGGGATTCGCGCTCATGAAAACTTACATGATTATGAATTGGGATGGCGTTTTAACAGCCAAAATATTACCATAAACTCAAATGTTTATTATATGCGTTATACCAATCAGTTAGTGCTTACTGGAGCGATTGACAATTCTGGGAACCCAATAAGAGCTACTAGTGGTAAGAGTTATCGCTTAGGACTTGAAGTTGATGCAGAAATTCGTTTCAATAAAAACTTCTCATTACGTCCAAACATCGCCATAAGCGACAATAAAAACCTAGATTTTAAAGCACCTATTAACGGGCAAATTGCTAACCTTGGAAAGACAAACCTTTCTTTTAGCCCGAATGTTGTTGCTGGGAATGCTTTGGTGTATCACCCAACAGAACAATTTCAAGTTGCTTTATTATCAAAATATGTTGGATCTCAATACATGAGCAATCTTAATAGCGCTGTTACTGAGAACGATGTTTTAGATGATTATTTTACAAGTGATTTTAACATCTCGTATGAGTGGAAAACCAATAAGGTTTTTAAATCTATTTTATTTACTGGATTGGTTAATAACCTATTCGGTAGAGAGTATGTAGATAGAGGATATTATTTTACCTATGATGATACCTGGTCTAACGCTAACCAAACGACCACTGTTGATGGCGCTGGGTATTACCCGCAAGCGACTCGAAATTTCTTAGTAGGTGTGACGCTTAAGTTTTAAGCGACACAACCTATTAAAAAGCAAAACGCCCCGATGAATATCATCGGGGCGTTTTATTTATAGTATTTGCTTAAGAGCTCATTTTGCCCGTTGCGCAACTAATATATGATTTGGTTTTGTGGATTAAATTGTTGTTGGCGCCAACCTCAGGGTAGCCCATACTAGACAACTTATCCTTAAGCTGTTCATCAAGAGCACTAGTGCTAGTAACATGAACAGTAGATGCATCTACATCAACAGCTACATCTGTTACGCCATCAATGTTTAGTAATCCTTTGCTAATGGTTGCTGCACAACCACCACACTTTAAATTCTCTATTTGTATAGTTGTTTTCATTATTTTATAGTTTTTAGTTTTTTAGCAGACCAAGCTCCGTAGCCGCCTACTAAATTATACACTTTTGTAAATCCTGCTTTTTTATATATTTCTGCAGCATTCGCGCTTCTACCACCTGATCTACAATATACATAAACAGGTTTGCTTTTGTCTAAAACTTTAAGAGATTGCTCCTCAAAATCTTTATCAAAAATATTGATCAGTTTTGCTTTTTCTAGATGTCCTGCTTTAAATTCAGTTGGGGTGCGAACATCAACCAGTTGAGTTCCTTTCTGAGCGATCATTTTATTAAACTCTTCTACAGATACATTTTGAACAACCTGGATGGGCTTTTTTTCTTGACTAGTACAAGAAACAAAAACGAAAAGCAAACTAAGTACGATATAATTCTTCATAAGTATTTTATTTTAAGGTTGAAGGGCAAACATAGGCTGTTTTTTCTATGTCTGTCAATTGAATTGAACTATAACCTTCAGCAACGTCTATAAGATTATGAATGCCTCTAGCTTTTAAAATTGAGGCCGCTATAACAGATCGATATCCACCTGCGCAATGAAGGTAAAATGTTTTGTCTGTTGGGAACTCAGAAATATAGTTATTTAAATAATCCAAAGGAGTATTAGTAGCATTAACTACATGCTCACTTTCATACTCTCCAGGTTTTCTGACATCAAAAACAGGAACTTGATGCTCCTTTACCTCTTGAGCTAAAGTGCCAGCAGAAACAGAAACTATACTGTCTGTTTCTTTTCCTGCTTTTACCCAAGCATCAAAACTTCCTTGCAAGTACCCCAGTGTATTATCAAAACCTACTCGAGATAAACGAATGATTACTTCTTCTTCTCTACCCTCTGGAGCAACTAATAAAATTGGTTGCTCAATGTCTTTAATAAGAGCACCTACCCAAGGTGCAAACCCACCATCAATACCAATAAAAATTGATTGAGGTATAAAACCTTTGATAAATTCTGATTGATGTCTTACATCTAAAATAAGAGCATTATGCTCATTGGCTATTTGCTCAAACTCTGCCGCGGATAAGCCAACTGCTCCTTTTTTGATCACAGCATCTATAGACTCATAACCTTCCTTATTTAATTTTACATTTAAAGGGAAATATGCTGGTGGTGGCAATAGGCCATCAGTAACTTCTTTTATAAACTCTTCTTTGGTCATATCTGCGCGTAAAGCATAATTGGTTTCCTTTTGATTGCCAATGGTCCCTACGGTTTCTTTGCTCAGGTTTTTTCCGCAAGCTGATCCTGCTCCATGAGCTGGGTATACAATAACATCATCAGCTAAGGTCATTACCTTAGTACGCAAGCTAGTATATAAAAAACCTGCAAGATCTGCTTCTGTTAATTCACCCATCTTTTGAGCCAAATCTGGTCGACCTACATCGCCTAAAAACAAGGTATCTCCACTAAACAATGCATACTCTTTTCCTTTGTTGTCTTTTAATAAATAGCAGCTACTCTCCATGGTATGGCCTGGCGTGTGCAACACCGTAAATGTGATATCTCCCAACTGAAAGACTTCGCCATCTTTTGCTGTATGTGAAGCAAAATTAGTTTCTGCATTTGGACCGTAAACAATGGTCGCTCCTGTTTTTTCTGCTAAAGTTACATGACCACTAACAAAATCGGCATGAAAATGCGTTTCAAAAATATATTTGATCTTAGCATTATCCTTTTTTGCTCTTTCAATATAGGGTGCAACTTCTCTTAATGGATCTATAATTGCAACTTCTCCATTGCTTTCTATATAGTAGGCACCTTGTGCCAAACAACCTGTGTAAATCTGCTCTATTTTCATAATTCTAACTTCGTTTATTCTATTATTTATAGGCTTGATGTATGTACTGAGCATACTTCAATTGATGTTCTCTATCTCCTGTTCTATAGTACTTAACTGCTGTGTAAATGTTCATAAAGAAATGATCAATACCAATCACATCTAGCAGTCCTGCTCTAAAAAGAGCATCTCTCACAGGTCCTTTTACACCTGCAAAATAAAAAGTGATATCTTTCTTTTTGTAGTATTTAATGCGTTCTATTAGCATATCAACTCCAGTACTATCTACTCGATTGATACTCTCTGAATCAATAACTATCAATTTTAGTGCCTTTCCTTTTTTTGCTGCCAATTCGTCTAAATTGTCTCTAAAATAACTTGCATTGGCAAAAAACAATTGGGCATCAAAACGAATTATCAAAACATCGTCTTCTACAATTACATTTTTAAATCGCTCACTGTTCTTATAAAAATCAGAATCTGGAACAGCACCTAAAACTGCAATATAGGGCTTTGAGGTTCTAAAGATTAAAACAACAATCGACAAACCTACACCTGCAAAAATCCCATATTCTATACCAAAAAACAGCGTAGCTATAAAGGTTGCAAATAGCAACCAAAAATCAAGGTTGTTTGTTCTCCATAAATGCTTGGCTTCTTTAATATTTACCAAATTAAAAACCGCGACAATAATAATTGCTGCAAGAATGGTTTTGGGTAGATAATAAAAAATAGGTGTCAAAAACAAGAGTGTTAAGACCACCATAATTACAGAAATAATGGCAGACATCCCTGTGGTACCTCCAGACTCTTGATTGATTGCAGATCGAGAAAAACTCGAAGCAGAAGGATAAGCTTTAAAAAGTGAGCCTACCATATTTGCCAAACCCAAAGCAACCAACTCTTGATTGGGTCTGATTCTGTATTCATCTTGTTTAGACTCCAAAGATTTACCAATTGAAATGGTTTCTAAAAAACCGACCAACACTAATGTTAATGCAATTGGAAGCAATTCTTTAATTTGATCAATATCAAACACCGGCATTGAAAAGCTTGGCAAACCAGATGGAATGTCTTTGATAATGGCGACTCCTTCAAAAGAGTTTCCAAAGAATTTAATTAGTAAAATCCCAAAGCCAACTACGACTAAAGAATTTGGTATTTTTTTATTTACTTTTCTCAGTGTAATAATAACTAGCATGGCTATTAGACCTATCACTGTAGTGCTTAGATGATATGAGTCTATTTGATTCCAAATGTCTTTGACTACATGTTGAATCTGGTTACTTCTTACAAAATCTACTCCCAATAAATTTCGGAATTGATTAAATCCGATTATTAGTGCAGCAGCCGATGTAAACCCAGAAATTACTGGTCTAGATAAAAAGTTTACTATAAAGCCCAATCTAAATAATCCCATGAGCAATTGGATAGCCCCAACGACAAATGCTAAAAGTATGGCTATACTTATATAACCTGTAGAGCCTGTCAATGCCAATGTAGATACTCCTGCTGCGACAATTAATGAATCCATAGCCACTGGACCGATAGCAACCTGTCTTGAAGATCCAAAAATAGCATACATTAATTGCGGAACCAGAGCAGAATACAAACCGTAAATTGGCGGCAATCCTGCAATCATTGCATAAGCGATCCCTTGAGGAATTAAAATAATACTCACAGTAATTCCAGCTACCAAATCGCCCTTAAAGCGACTGCTGGTATAGTTGGGCAACCATTCTAAAATTGGTATGAGTTTTTTTAAATTCATTCGTTATATACTAAAACAATTCTCCCTGATTTAATCCTCTTTCTTTGCCTAAATGTGTATAGGCTGCTTCGGTTACTTCTCTTCCTCTAGGCGTTCTAACGATAAAACCTTCTTGGATTAAAAAAGGCTCATATACTTCTTCTATGGTTTCTCCATTTTCACCTACCGCAGTTGCCAGTGTAGAAATACCTACTGGGCCTCCCTTAAATTTATCTATCAAAGTGGTTAAAATTTTGGTATCCATCTCATCCAATCCATGTGCATCAACTCGCAAAGCTTTTAAAGCATATTGAGCGATCTCTATAGTGATGGTTCCATCTCCTTTAATTTGTGCAAAATCTCTAACTCTACGCAATAGCGCGTTTGCAATTCTAGGAGTTCCTCTACTTCTACCTGCAATCTCAATAGCTGCCTCCATAGAAATGGGTACTTTTAAAATTTGAGAACTACGTTGAATGATGGTTGTTAGTAATTCTTTTTTGTAATAATTTAAGCGACTACTAATCCCAAATCGAGCACGCATTGGAGAAGTTAACAAGCCTGATCGGGTTGTTGCTCCAATAAGTGTAAATGGCTCTAAATGGATTTGAACTGTTCTGGCATTAGGGCCAGATTCTATCATAATATCAATCTTATAATCCTCCATTGCAGAATACAAATACTCTTCTACAATTGGACTTAATCGATGAATTTCATCAATAAACAAGACATCTCTCTCATCAAGGTTGGTTAGCAAACCTGCTAAGTCTCCAGGTTTGTCTAAAACAGGTCCTGAGGTAACTTTTATCCCTACACCTAACTCATTGGCTAGAATATGAGCCAAAGTAGTTTTACCCAATCCGGGAGGGCCGTGAAACAAAGTGTGATCTAACGCTTCGGCTCGTTGATTGGCTGCCTCTACAAAAACCTTCAAGTTGTCAATTGCCTGATCCTGACCTGTAAAATCGTCAAAACTAAGTGGACGCAATTTTTTTTCTACATCTAATTCCTCAGGTGTAAAGTTTGAATTGTCAGGATTTAAGTTTTCGTTCATAGTTACAAATATAATTGAATTTAGATGGTTTGTATGTGATATTTGTTACATTCTGAAAACCGATCTAAGCAGTTTTAAAAATAAAAAAACCTTTCCGAAATTTGGAAAGGTTTTTTTAATGAGTTTAATTTTTTCTTAAGAAGGATCTTCACCATCTTTTAGTGGAGTCGTTTGTAAAACAAAATCTTCTCCGTGAATGTAATCTCCATTTGCATCAACCTTACTATAGTCATAAGGCCAACGGAATATTTCTGGAATTTTTCCTGGCCAGTTTCCGTGAATATGCTCTACAGGAGTTGTCCATTCTAAAGTATTAGATCTCCATGGGTTTTGAGTCGCTTTTTGACCTCTATAGATAGAGATAAAGAAGTTGGCTAAGAAAATCAACTGAGACAGACCTCCTAAGATTGCAAAGATGGTAATTACCACATTGATATCTGCAACATCATCAAACATTGGGAAATTAGTATTGGTATAATATCTTCTTGGAAGACCTGCTAATCCGATAAAGTGCATTGGGAAAAACACCCCATAAGCAGCAATCATAGTTAACCAAAAATGCCAATATCCCATAGTTTTATTCATCATTCTTCCATACATTTTAGGGAACCAGTGATAAACTCCTGCAAACATCCCTAAGATGGCAGAAACTCCCATTACCAGGTGGAAATGCGCTACCACAAAGTACGTATCGTGTACGTTAATATCTAAAGCTGAATCTCCTAAAACCAATCCTGTTAAACCACCTGTTACGAAAGTAGAAACCAAACCAATAGAAAACAGCATGGCTGGATTTAATTGTAAGTTTCCTTTCCAGAGTGTGGTGACATAGTTAAATGCTTTTACCGCTGATGGGATTGCAATTAACAAAGTTGTAAATGTAAATACCGAACCTAAGAATGGATTCATTCCTGAAATAAACATATGGTGTCCCCAAACAATTGTAGACAAAAATGCAATAGCTATAATTGATCCAATCATTGCTCTATATCCAAAAATTGGTTTTCTAGAGTTGGTTGCGATAATCTCAGAGGTAATCCCCAAGGCTGGTAATAATACGATATATACTTCTGGGTGTCCTAAGAACCAGAATAAGTGTTCAAACAATACTGGCGAACCTCCTTGATAGTGCAATACTTCTCCACTGATAAAAATATCAGACAAAAAGAATGAAGTACCAAAACTACGGTCCATAATCAACAACAAAGCTGCCGATAATAAAACAGGGAAAGAAACAACACCAATTACAGCGGTGATAAAGAAAGCCCACATGGTTAGTGGCAATCTTGTCATTTTCATTCCTTTAGTACGCAAGTTAAAAATGGTAACTATATAATTTAATGAACCTATTAAAGACGATGCAATAAAAATAGCCATTGATGTTAACCATAAAGTCATTCCTAAACCAGATCCAGGTATTGCTTGTGGCAATGCACTTAATGGTGGGTAGATAGTCCAACCTGCAGAAGCTGGTCCTGTTTCTACAAACAGAGAAATTACCATGATTACACTAGAAATAAAGAACATCCAGTACGACACCATGTTTAAAAAACCTGAGGCCATATCTCTTGCTCCAATTTGCAATGGAATTAGTAAGTTAGAAAAAGTACCACTTAAACCTGCTGTTAAAACAAAGAATACCATGATGGTACCGTGGATAGTTACTAGGGCTAGGTACATATCTGGCTCCATAACTCCACCTGATTGATGAGTCCCTAAAAACGCTTCAATAATGGTAAATGATTTTTCTGGCCAAGCGATTTGCAAACGAAATAACATGGACATAAACACTCCAATGACTCCCATAAATATCCCAGTTATTAAAAACTGTTTTGAAATCATTTTGTGATCTTGACTAAATATGTATTTAGTAACAAATGTTTCTTTATGATGATGCTCTGACATATCTAATTTTTTATTGTATCCTTTTATAAAATATCTTAATTAATCGCTAATTCCTCACCTAATGTTGGTTGGTCTGCATACCATTTGTCAAACTCTTCTTGCTCAACAACAACAATCTTCATTTGCATATTGTAGTGAGAGGCTCCACAAATTTTATTACATAATAGTAGGTAATCAAACTCATAAGGATCTTCTCCTTTTTCTTGACGAATCTTATTAATACCTGCTGTTTTCTCAACCACCTCAGACTGTTGTCTCATTTCTTCTGTGGTATATTTTGGTGTAAAACCAAATTGAGTAACCATCCCTGGAACACAGTTCATCTGAGCTCTAAAGTGAGGCATATATGCAGAGTGAAGTACATCTTGTGATCTAAATTTAAAAATCACTTTACGTCCTTTTGGCAAATACATCACTGGATTAACCAATGGTAATTTCTTGTCGTCTTGTGCGTTTAGATCACCCATATCAACACCCATGGTATTGATTCCTTTAATGAAATTAACATTTCCTCTACCTAGCGTATTATCATCTCCGGCATAACGAGCTTCCCATTGAAACTGTTTTGCATAAACTTCTATAACAACTGGATTTTCTGCGTCAGATAAATCCATAACGTTGTTCCATTGCCACAATCCGTAACCAATCAACACAACCAAAACAACGGCTGGAGTAATTGTCCAAATTGCCTCTAATTTATGGCTATCAGCAAAGAATAAGGCTTTGTTTCCTTTTTTTCCTCTGTATTTATACGGAAGATATAAAATAAGAAACTGCATAAGAAATTGAACAATTCCAATTAATATAAAAGTGATGTTAAATAAATTATCATCGTGTTCTCCTTCTATTGATGCCGACTCTGGCAACATAATGACATTCATGAAAATCAAACAATAAATCATCATTGCATAAAGTCCTACCAAAAATATCAGGAACATTTTCCCTTGGGTGTTGTTATCTTTATCTGTAGCGATGACACTTCGAAGATTTAAAATTCTCGTGATTTGCCAAATGCTTACACCAATTGCAACAGCTATAAAAATATAAAATAAAGCTAGCATATTATCTGTCTTAATTATTTAATGATTAATGTTGATTTTCTTCTCCTTGATGTTCAATATTGTAATAGTGGAAATGCTCACTTTCATGTAAAAATGGATTTCCTTTTGCCAATGGTGATGCTTTAGCAAATGAGCTAAATACAGCGTAAATAAAGATTCCAAAGAATAAAAGCATAGCGCTAATTTCTGGAATTCCTATAAACCATTGGTCTCCAACCGTAGCTGGCATTACCATTACAAAAACATCGATATAATGTCCTGCTAAAATAACCAATCCTCCAATAACAACAAACCAAGGTCTGCTCTTAAAGTCACTGTTAACTAACAATAAAATTGGGAACACAAAGTTCATGACAACCATAGCTAAGAATGGTACTTTATAGTCATTAAAACGAGCAATAAAATACACTGTTTCTTCAGACATATCTGCATACCAGATAAGCATAAACTGTGCAAACCATAAGTAAGTCCAAAACACACTAAATCCAAACATAAATTTTGCTAAATCGTGAATATGACTATCATTTACAAATGGTAAATGTCCTTTTGCTCTCAAGTAAATAGTCACAAAAGCGATCACAGTCAAAGCACTTACCAAAAGGGTTGCTAAAACATACCAACCGAATAAAGTACTAAACCAGTGAGGGTCTAATCCCATAATCCAATCCCAAGACATCATCGATTCTGTAATCATAAAGAATACTAAAAAGATAATTGAAGCGTGGTAGTTTTTCTTATAAGTTTTATTTCCATCATTAGCAGTGTCTTCTGCAATTGAATTTTTTCTAATAATATAACGGTATATGTTCCACCCAAGTAAATATACAGCACTACGAATAGCCCATCCTGGAATGTTTAACCACCATTTCTTACCATCAACGATGGCATCATAGTTAGGACTGCTAGGATCAAAAGTTCCATCTGCCATCCAAACAAATAAATGATTAAAGTGTGTTGCAGATAACATAACCACAACAAACATAAGAATACTTGTTGGGACTAAGTTTGCAGTTATTGCTTCCATCACTCTAAACAACACCACTGACCATCCTGCTTGTGCTACACGTTGTGAAGCATAAAAAGCAAGTACTAACAATGTGATCCCTAAAGAAAAGAACAAAGCTACATAAGTTGCAGCCCATGGTCTGTTTTGCAATTGATGTAAAACATGCTCTGCATGTGCATCAGCATCTGCTTCTGAGTGACTTGATCCCTCTGCATGTGCCTCCTTCTTGCCTTCTTCATGTGCTGATGTTTCTTCTGCACCTGAATCATGAGTTGCTACAGCAGAACCGTGACTGTCATGCTGACTTGCCAAGATTTCTTTTGCGTCTTCAACTGTTTTTGGTGCGCTAAAAAAGCTATATCCTACACCCAAAGCTCCAATAATCATTAAAGCAATTGAGAATGTTTTTAATTTACCTGAGAATTGATACATATCTTTTAATTCTATCTTTTAAAGACTTAGTTTAATAAATCGTTTCTTAGTTTTTCTACATAACTAACAACTTGCCAACGCTCATCGTGAGTTAATTGAGATGCATGAGAACCCATCAAGTTTCTACCATACATAATCACATGATAAATACTTCCTTCTGTGATAGGTCTGTCTTTGTAACTAGGGATTCCGTTAAACTTATCTCTTTGAGAAAGTACACCGTTTCCGTCTCCTTTGTCTCCATGACAGGTAGCACAGTAAATTGCATACATGGCCTTACCGTTAGCTAAGTTTTTTTCTGTAGCTTCTAATGGTGATTTCAAATTATTTAAAGCAGCATCATATCCTTCGTTGGTATGAGGATACTCATAAGGGACTTGTCCTCTAGCAATAGTACCTGCTACTGGCTCTAAATTTGAAGCTTCTCCATTTATGCCTGTTGCAGAGTTTGCATCATAAGGAACCGATACATACATGTCTGGCATATACTGTACAGAACGTGTACGCTTGTCTCCACAAGAAACAATACTAATGATTGTTACAAACGCAATGATTATCTTGGTAATATTCTTCATGATCTCTTTATTAATGCTTTTCTACTACGTTAATTTCTACAGCGCCCGTTTCTTTTAACAATGAAGTCAATTCTTCTTCATTATTATGAACTGGAATCTCCATTAAGAAATGGTCATCCGTAGTTCTTGGATCTGGATTTTCAGCTTTTTTAAATGGCCAAATTCTGCTTCGCATATAAAAGGTAATTACCATTAAGTGGGCAGCAAAAAAGACTGTCAATTCAAACATAATTGGCACAAAGGCTGGCATGTTTAACCACCAAGAAAAGTTTGGTTTCCCTCCAATATCTTGAGGCCAATCTTGAATCATCATATAGTTGGTCATCCAAATGGCTACACCTAAACCGGTAACTCCGTACATAAATGCAGTAATTGCTAATCTAGTAGGTGCTAAACCTAAGGCCTTATCTAATCCATGGACTGGAAAAGGGCAAAATACTTCTTCAATATGATGGTTGGCTGATTTTACCTTCTTAACGGCGTCCATTAAGATATCATCATCATTATAAAATGCGTGTATAACTTTATTACTCATGATTTCCGTCTCTTAATTTTTTATAGTTCTCTCCTGAAGATTTCAAGATGGTTTTTACCTCTGCTTGTGCGATTACTGGGAATGTTCTTGCATACAATAAGAACAATACAAAGAAGAATCCAATGGTTCCGATAAAAATCCCAACATCTATAAATGTAGGCTCAAAACGCCACCATGTTGATGGTAAATGACCTTTACTCAATACAATTGCAATGATATCAAAACGCTCAAACCACATACCAATATTAATGGCAATAGAAATTAAGAAAGACCAAATAAAACTTCTTCTAACTTTTTTGAACCATAAAAATTGAGGTATGATAATGTTAAAGATGATCAGAGACCAAAATGCCCAAGCATAAGGTCCTGTTGCAGCTCCAACAGACATATATGTATAGTTTTCATAAGGAGAACCTGTATACCAAGCGATAAAAAACTCAGATGCATACGCAACAGCAACAATACCACCTGTTAAGATGATTACGATGTTCATGTACTCTACGTGCAAACGAGTAATATATGCTTCCATATTAGTCACTTTACGCATAATCCCTAATAAAGTTTGTACCATTGCAAATCCAGAAAAGATTGCTCCTGCTACGAAATATGGAGGGAAAATTGTCGAGTGCCATCCTGGGTTAATCGAAGTAGCAAAGTCCATCGATACAATAGTGTGTACAGAAAGTACAAGAGGTGTTGCCAATCCGGCTAATACCAATGATACTTCTTCAAAGCGTTGCCAATCTTTAGCTCTTCCTGACCATCCAAAAGACAATAACGAATAAATTTTCTTTTGAAAAGGCTTTACAGCTCTATCTCTAATCATTGCAAAATCTGGTAATAATCCTGTCCACCAGAAAACCAATGACACAGATAAATACGTAGAAATTGCGAATACATCCCACAATAACGGTGAGTTAAAGTTTACCCATAAAGATCCAAACTGGTTTGGAATTGGCAATACCCAATATCCGTTCCAAGGTCTACCCATGTGGATGATTGGAAACAATCCTGCCTGAAAAACGGCAAAGATTGTCATGGCCTCCGCAGAACGGTTGATAGCCATACGCCATTTTTGACGGAACAGTAATAATACAGCAGAAATCAAAGTACCCGCGTGACCGATACCTACCCACCATACAAAGTTGGTAATATCCCAAGCCCATCCAATGTTCTTGTTTAATCCCCAAACTCCAATACCTGTACCTACGGTATAAAAAATACATCCAAATCCCCAAAGCATTGCTGCTAAAGCGATGTAAAATGCTATATACCAATTTTTATTTGCCTTTCCTTCAATAGGTTTTGCAATATCAACCGTAATATCATGGTAACTCTTTTCTCCTAATATTAACGGCTCTCTAATGGGTGCTTCGTAATGAGACATATTTGTATATCTTAATTTTTAATTACGCTTCGTTTGTATTCTTAACTTTTACTTGATACACTACATTTGGTTTTGTACCAATATAGTCTAACACGTGGAAAGCTCTTTTATCTTCTTTTAAGTGTGCTACTTCGTCATCAGGATTGTTAACATCTCCAAAGACCATAGCACCAGTAGAACAAGCAGATGAACATGCTGTTTCAAACTCTCCTGCTTCAACTTTTCTACCTTCTTTTTTAGCTTTTAAAATAGTTGCTTGTGTCATTTGAATACACATAGAACATTTTTCCATAACTCCTCTAGAACGAACTACAACATCTGGATTTAAAACCATCTTACCGTATTCATCATTCATATTAAAGTCAAATTCATTGTTGTTGCTGTAATTAAACCAGTTAAAACGACGAACTCTATATGGACAGTTGTTTGCACAGTAACGAGTACCTACACAACGGTTATACGCCATTTGGTTTTGACCTTGACGACCGTGAGAAGTTGCTGCAACAGGACAAACTGTTTCACAAGGAGCTTGGTTACAGTGCTGACACATCATTGGTTGGAAAGCCACTGATGGGTTTTCTGCAACTGTTTCTATTGCTTCGTATAAATCACCTCCGCTTAAACCTTGAGCTTTTGCTTCATCTCTTGTTTCAATTTCTGAAGAATAGTAACGATCAATACGCAACCAGTGCATATCTCTACCTACTCGAACTTCATTTTTACCTACTACAGGAACATTGTTTTCTGCATGACAGGCAACCACACAAGCACCACAACCGGTACAAGATGTTAAATCAATTGATAGGTTAAAGTGATGACCTATCTCTCTGTTGTGTTCATCCCATAAATCAACAGAATTAGCTTCTATTTCTTTGTGGTTAAACGATGCCATTGCTGGCTTGTTCCAAGTGTGTTTTGGATCTATAGAATGATCAGTGATTTGAGCAAGGCTTGCTTGCTTTAAAATATCATGTCTACCTGCGATGGTTTTCTGCACTTGAGTACAGGCAAACTTATGAGTTCCACTAGTTTTTTCTAGGGTAACACCAGTTTGTATATGATTTGCATTAAAATACAATGGGTAAGCGTTTACTCCTACTTGCATTGCATCTTTTAAGTTTTGTTTTCTTCCATATCCTAAAGCAAGACCAATTGATCCTTTTGCTTGACCTGGTTGAATCATCACAGGCACATTAGATACTGTAACTCCATTTACGGTAATATTTGCATAATTTCCGTTAATAGCACCATTGTCTTGCACTGGATTAGAGAATCCTAATTCTCTAGCATCAGATATAGACATAGTAATATAATTATCCCAAGATGCTCTTGTTAATGGATCTGGCAACTCTTGTAACCAAGGATTATTAGCTTGTTTTCCATCTCCTAGAGCAGTCGAAGTAAACAAGTTTAATTCTAAGGTTGATGATTTAGTTGCTTTAAACAAGGTATTAGCTGCTTGTGAAACTGAAAAACTAGTTGCTGATGTAGTTTCTGCATTCTTTTTGTTAAAGACACCATCGTGTAAAGCTTGGTTCCATGATTGACCATCCAATACATTAGAAGCCCAATATGCTTTTAAATAATCGTAATAACTAGTTGTATTTCCTGTCCAGCTTAACAAAACGTCTTGAAACTGACGAGAGTTAAATAATGGTTGAATCGTTGGCTGCATCAAACCGTGAGTAGTTGATGTCATTTGAACATCTCCCCAAGATTCTAAATAATGTGATACTGGCAAAGCAAAAGCAGTTTCGCTAGTAGTCTCATCATTTTGAACTGATAATGCAACTGATAATTTTAAGTTTTTTAACCCTGCTTTTACATCATTAGCTGCTGCCAAAGAGTACAATGGGTTTACATTGTGAGTAATCAATCCTTTTAGTTTTCCAGATTTGATATCAGCAACAACTTGTGCAACATCGGCATCATTTCCTTGTCTAGTGTGATTGGTAGTATTAACATCCATCACTTCAGACTGCAATGCATCGTTAATTGCCATGGCAATTAATTGCGCATTTTTATCATTAAGGCCAGTAACTACAACTGCTTTAGATCCAGCTTGTTTTAATTGACTTGCCGCTTTTTTTATTTCAGCATCAGCAGGAGTAGACTTAGATGTTTCATTACTTCCTGTAATAGCATTGTATAAATTAATTAAGGCATATACCTGCTCACTTGGCTTAACATTAACACGCTTATCAGCATTTGCTCCTGTTAAAGACATGATTGATTCAAACTGAATATGGCGAGACATCTTCCCTGTTTCAGGTTTTCTTCCAGCGATATAGCTTTTATCATAACCTCCTTGCCAATCTCCTAAGAAATCTGCTCCAATAGAAACAATTACAGAAGCCTTATCAAAATGATAGGTAGGTAAGGCTCTTTTTCCGTAAACTGCTTCAAAAGCATCTAAGGCTCCTGACTCAGATACAGCATCATAAACAACGTGTTTTACGTTTGGATATACAGCGATAAATTCAGAGATAATTTTTTCAGTTGATGGACTTGCTAAAGTTCCTGTTAACAAAACAACAGGTTCATTAGCCTCTTTTAATTGGTTTAAAGTAGCTCCGATTTGCTTATCAGCATCTGCCCAAGAAATAGATTTTCCAGAAGCTTGAGGCTCTTTTAAACGCAATTGACTATCATATAAAGACAAAACAGAAGCTTGAACACGCGCATTGGTAGTTCCGTTTGCTTCTTTGTTTGGCATCACTAAAATAGGACGACCCTCTCTTGTTTTAACTAAGATGTTAGCGAAGTCATATCCATCAGACATGGTTGTTGCATACCAATCTGCTACACCTACGGTAATATCATTTGGTTTTACAACATAAGGAATTGATTTTCGCACTGGTCCTTCACAAGCTGCCAACGATGCTGCTGCAGTTGTAAATCCAACGTACTTTAAAAAATCTCTTCTCGATGTAGATGACGCTTCTAAAGTTTCTTTATCTCCTAAAAATTCATCAGTAGGTATTTCTTCTACAAATTCATTTTTACTCAGCGTTTCAACAATAGAACCTTCTTTAAGTTCTTCAACACTTTGCCAGTATTTTCTGCTTGAAGCCATGTATATCTGTGTTTTTACTTTCTAATTATTAATAGTGGCACTTACCACATTCCATACCACCCATTTGTGCTACAGTAACTTTTTCTACTCCGTACTTTTTAGATAATTCTTCGTGAACCTTTGTATAATACGGACTGCCTTTTAAATCAACACTAGTGTCTCTATGACAATCAATACACCAACCCATCGTTAATGGAGAGTATTGGAATACCTCATCCATGGTTTCAACTGGACCGTGACAAGTTTGACATTTTTGACCTCCAACAGTAACGTGTTGAGAGTGATTAAAATACACAAAATCTGCTAAGTTATGCACTCGTGTCCATTTAATTGGTTTGGTTTCACCTGTATATTCTAGGGTCTCAGTATCCCAACCTACAGCAGTATATAATTTTTGAATTTCTTTATCCAACTCAGCTTTTCCGTAAGTCATTCCATCAAACTCCATAGTGGTATCATCTGCTACTTCAGAGATATTCTTATGACAATTCATACACACGTTTCCTGAAGGAATACCAGAGGTCTTACTGTGTTTTGCTGATGAGTGACAATATTGACAATCAATTTTATTATCCCCTGCGTGAATTTTATGAGAAAAAGCAACCTCTTGTATTGGCATGTAACCTTCATCAACACCAATCTGGAATAGTGTCCCAAAAAGAACATATGCAGTTGTTAGAGCTAAAAAGATGGTTATTAAAACATGTAGAAATGAATTCTTTTTAAAACCAACCCAAAGGTCATCAATGTTTCCTGCTAAGCCTGGAGTTTTAGGAGCTCCTTTTAACTCACTGATTACTTTCAATAAATTGGCGATGATTAATACACCAACAACGATGATCGCAACCAAAATATAGGTTAACCAAGGTGATGATTGAGGCTCTTGACCTTCTGTAACAACAGCGGTTTGCGCCCCTGCTTTTACAGGCTCACCTACAGTTGTATAATAAATAATGTCTTCAATATTCTTATCCGTCAACTGAGGGAAAGGAGTCATTGGAGAGCCGTTGTATTCATCAAAAATAGCAATAGCGTCTGCATCTCCAGAAGCTCTTAAGGCTGCATTATCTTTAATCCAAGATTTTAACCAATCCATGTCTCTACGCTCTGAGATTCCCCCAAGCGCAGGTCCGATTAATTTTTTATCTAACTTGTGACAAGAAGCACAAAGAGATTTAAACAATTGTTTACCTTCTTTTTGCTGAGCCTCATCTACTGCATCTTGTGCTTGTAAAGAAAAACTTAACAAAAAAATTAAAAGAAAGGTAAAACTTTTTAGAATTAATCTGGTTAATTGACTGTGTTTATCCACACTTTTCATACTTTAAAATATAAATTTTGTATCTAGTTTGGTACATCGTAATTATTTAAAAAGCGCAAAAAACCCTTTTTAAACGATTGCAACAAAAGTACTACTTATCTATAAAATTTGAAATGCTAATATTATGTAAATATATAATTTATACCGATTCTAAATAAAGGCAAATACTAAACTATTCTAGAACAAGTTATTACTTTTGTAGAAAAGTAAGTTAGACCATGAAAATAAAACAAATAGCATTCATTTTTACAATCCTTTCTATGACTGGACTCCCAGAGATTTTCGCGCAAAATACTGATGGAGAACTGGTTAAACAATTGATTGCAAAAAAAAGAAATTATAACAAAGAAAAAGGGTACGGCTTTAGAATTCAATTATCAAATGGAAACGAAATTGACATCAAAAAAACTAGAGAGCTATTCGCATTAGAATACCCAACCATTGCCAGTTATATTTTATTTGAATCTCCAGAATGGAAAGTTCAAGTCGGTGATTTCAGGACTAATTTAGAAGCAGACAAAGCACTTAATATCTTTAGAAAAAAATTTAGAGGCGCTATCGTTGTCCCTAGATAAACAAGAAAAAAATATGCTTCTTTAAGAATGCACATCACTTAAATTCATAAAAAAAGGAACTGTAAAACAGTTCCTTTTTTTTATATAATATAGTTGATCTTATTTCAACTTCTTTTTTACTTCTACTTCTTGGTATGCTTCAATTACATCGCGCTCTTGAATATCGTTGTAGTTTTTAATTTGCAATCCACAATCATATCCTTTTGCTACTTCTTTAACATCGTCTTTAAAACGTTTTAATGAGCTCAACTCTCCTGTATGAACAACAATGCCATCTCTAATAATCCTAATCATAGAATTTCTGTAGATTTTACCACTTACAACCATACAACCAGCAATGTTTCCAACTTTCGAAATTTTATAGACTTCTCTAACTTCTACATTACCAGTAACCTCTTCTTTCATATCTGGAGATAACATTCCTTCCATGGCGTCTTTAAGGTCATTAATCGCATCGTAAATAATCGAGTAATTTCTGATATCAACCTCTTCTTTATCTGCAACCAATCTTGCATTTCCTTGTGGTCGAACATTAAATCCGATAATAATTGCGTCAGAAGCCGAAGCCAATAAAACATCTGATTCTGTAATTGCACCAACACCCTTGTGAATGATATTTACTTGAATCTCATCTGTAGATAATTTTTGGAAAGAATCTGTTAGAGCCTCTACAGAACCATCAACATCTCCTTTTAATATAATGTTTAATTCTTTAAAGTCACCTAAGGCAATTCTACGACCAATTTCATCTAAGGTCAATGTTTTTTGAGTTCTTACAGACTGCTCTCTTTGCAATTGTGAGCGCTTAGCGGCTATTTGCTTGGCTTCTCTTTCGTCTTCAAACACATTAAATTTATCCCCAGCTTGTGGTGCTCCATCCAGTCCTAAAATAGATACTGGAGTAGAAGGACCTGCTTCTGTTAAATTATTTCCTTTGTCATCAAACATGGCTTTTACTTTACCGCTGTTTTTACCAGCAAGCATATAATCACCAATTTTTAAAGTTCCTGCCTGAACCAAAATGGTTGTAACATAACCTCTACCTTTATCTAACAAAGCTTCAACAACAGCACCTGTTGCTAATTTGTTTGGATTCGCTTTTAGCTCTAACACCTCAGCCTCTAACAATACTTTTTCTAATAATTCTTCAACACCTTGTCCTGTTTTTGCAGAAATCTCTTGGGATTGAATTTTACCTCCCCAATCTTCTACCAAAAGATTCATGGTAGATAACTGTGTTTTAATATTATCTGGATTGGCGTTTGGCTTATCTATCTTATTGATTGCAAATATAATTGGAACACCGGCTGCTTGAGCATGCGAAATAGCTTCCTTTGTTTGTGGCATCACATCATCATCTGCTGCAACAACAATAATAACTAAATCTGTTACTTGAGCACCACGAGCACGCATGGCTGTAAAGGCCTCGTGACCTGGCGTATCTAAAAAGGCAATTTTTTGATCACCTACTTTTACAGAGTACGCTCCAATATGTTGCGTTATTCCACCTGACTCCCCTTCGATTACATTGGCTTTACGAATATAATCTAACAAAGATGTCTTACCGTGATCTACGTGACCCATCACCGTAATAATTGGCGCACGTCCAACTAAATCTTCTGGCTTATCTTCTTCTTCTGTGATTGCTTCCTCTACTTCTGCTCCTACGAACTCTACTTTATAGTTAAATTCTTCGGCAACAATAGCTAAAGTTTCAGCATCTAAACGCTGGTTCATGGTCACCATCATTCCTAATGACATACAAGCAGAGATAATTTCTATCACTGGTACATCCATCATGGTTGCAACTTCACTAACTGTTACAAACTCTGTAACTTTTAAAATTTTACTTTCTGCTGCAGCGATTTCTTGATCAATTTCTGTCTGCTGACGGTGTTGATCTCTCTTATCTCTACGGTATTTTGCCCCTTTTCCTTTAGAAGATTTTCCTTGTAATCTTTCTAAAGTTTCACGAACTTGTTTTTGAACTTCTGCTTCTGTTGGCTCTTCTTTTTTAACAGCAGGACGAGCAGGGCCTCTACCTCTAAATCCTCCACCATGTCTTGCGTTTGCAGCTGGACTTCTACCACCGCTAGTGTTGGCGCCAGGTCTATGGTTAGCTGGCTTAACAATACGTTTTCTTTTCTTTTTAGAATCGTTCGCACTGTCTTTTTTGTCATTCGCTTTAGTTGCTTCTGGCTTTTTCTTTTTAGGCTTTTCAAATTGTTTTAAATCAATTGTCTTACCTGTAAGTTTTGGACCGTCTAATTTCTTGTATTGAGTCGTTAACTTTTCTGCTGATTCTGCTAATATCTCTGGATCTACTTCGGCAGTTTTTGGTGACTCTTGCTTAGAAGTAACTTTTTTAGTTGCTTCTTTTTCGATTGCTGCTTTTTCAATTTTTGTCTTTGGCTTATCAGCCTTAACAACAGGCTTTTCTTCAACAACTGGAGTTTCTTCTTTGACGGTAGGCTTTTCAGTTTCGACAGAAGCTTCTTCTTTAATAACTGGTGCCTCTTCTTTAACAACAGGAGCTTCTTCTTTAACAACTGGTTCTTCTTTTTTACCGATAGGAGCATCGATATCAATTTTACCAACCGTTTTAATTTCTAGCTTTTCTGCTTTTGCTTTTAAAACTTCTTTTTTAGCCTCCTCCTCAACTCTCTTCTTTTCTAACTTAGCTTCAATTTCTAGACGTATGGCTTCTTTTTCTTTTCTTTTTTCTTCTCCTACTTCTTTTGAAGCTGCCTTTTTAGTTTTATCAGTCTGAAACCCATCAAGCAATACTTGATAGACATCTTCAGATATTTTGGTAGTAGGTCGTGCATCTATTTCATGCCCATTTTTTGATAAATGTTCTACTGCTCTATCTAAAGAAATATTCAATTCTCTTAAAACTTTATTAAGCCTCATTGTTTTGCCGTCAGCCATATAATTTTGTTGTTTAGCCTTTTTAATTTGTATTGATCCGATTGTTGACTAGCAACTAATCTTCAAATTCTTCTCTTAATATTTTCTGAACCTCTAAGATAGTTTCTTCTTCTAGGTCAGTTCTTTTTAATAACTCTGAAACGTCTTTTTCAAGCACGCTTCTCGCTGTATCCAATCCAATCTTTTTCAACTCATCGATAACCCAGTTTTCGATTTCATCTCCAAATTCTGTCAATTCTACATCCTCATCTTCGATACCTTCACGTTGTACATCAATCTCATAACCTGTCAATTGGCTTGCCAATCGAATGTTAACACCACCTTTTCCAATAGCTTTAGAAACCTCCTCTGGTTTTAAAAACACGTCAACACGTCCTTTTTTACCTTCTTTAGGATCTTCACTTGGATGAATAACCATAGAAACAATCTTTGCAGGGCTCAAAGCTCTTGCAATATACAATTGTTCGTTTTTAGTATAGTTAATTACATCAATATTTTCATTTCCAAGTTCTCTTACGATTCCATGAATACGAGAACCTTTCATTCCCACACAGGCTCCTACAGGGTCTATTCTATCATCATAAGAATCTACAGCAACTTTTGCTTTTTCTCCTGGAATTCTAGCAACACCTTCTATGGTAATTAAACCATCAAACACTTCTGGAATTTCTTGTTCAAATAATTTAACCAAAAACTCTGGTGAAGTTCTCGACAAAATAATTGCTGGCTTCGTTCCTCTTAACTCAACTGTTTTTACAACAGCTCTAACAGAATCTCCTTTTCTAAAAAAGTCAGATCTAATTTGCTCGCTTTTTGGAAGCACCAATTCATTTCCTTCATCATCCAATAAAATCACTGCATTGTGACGTATATGATGAACCTCTGCACTATATAACTCTCCTTCTAAGTCTTTAAATTGCTTAAAAATATTTGTACTATCGTGTTCTTGAATTTTAGAAATCAAGTTTTGACGCAACGCCAAAATAGCTCTTCTTCCTAAATCAATTAATTTTACCTCTTCAGAAACATCTTCTCCAATTTCAAAGTCAGGTTCTATTTTTCTTGCTTCACTAAGTTCTATTTCTTCATTGTCATCTTCAGACATACCATCAGCAACCACCACACGGTTTCTCCAAATCTCTAAATCTCCTTTATCTGGATTGATAATGATATCAAAATTATCATCTGACCCAAATTTTCTCTTTAGGGCAGCTCTAAAAACTTCTTCCAAAATAGACATTAAGGTTACTCTGTCTATACTTTTATTGTCTTTAAATTCTGAAAATGAATCAATTAAATCTATATTTTCCATTCAACTCTTTTGTTAAAAAATTATCTTCACTTTTGCTTCACTTATTTCTTTATGAGTAAGTGTAGCCGTCTTTTCTACTGTTACTTTTCCTTTTCCAATAGGTTTTGGCTCTCTGGCTTTCCACGCTAGGACAATATGGTCATCAGTCACTTCTTTTAAAACACCTTCAAAAGACTGATCATTTGCCTTTACATCTAAAGTTCTACCTAAGTTTTTAAGATACTGCCTATGAACCTTTAAGGGCTCAGAAATGTCTGGAGAAGAAACTTCTAAAGTAAAATCATCTAACTCCTCACCCATATTGTGATCAATATTTCTACTAATCCTCATGCATTCTTTTAGAGAAACACCTGAATCTCCATCAACCACCACCTTTATTTTATTCCCTGGTAAATAATCCAAACTAATAAGAAATAAGGATGGATTTTCGGCCAAGGCTTCTTCTAATAAAAACTCAACTTTTTTTGTATCCATTTATGGTATAAAAAGAGGGGACTAAGCGTCCCCTTCATTCTTCATTTGCGTTATTTTCGGGGCAAATATACTAACTTATTCATTAATACCCAAATAGCTTCGCTTTTAAATCAATGTCTAGCATCAACTAAAAAACCATCTAAGCTTCTTTAAACTTTAAATACAGTTTAATTAGTTGTATAAAAAAACCTCACTTAAAAAGTGAGGTTTTTGTTGGCCCACAAGGACTCGAACCTTGAATGTCGGTACCAAAAACCGGTGTGTTGCCAATTACACCATGGGCCAATTGCGGGTGCAAATTTAAATCAAACTTTCAATATTGCAAACATTTTTTTATATTTTTTTCATTTAACAATTCTTTAGCATCAAAAGCGCGCAGGAATCCTATTTTAGCAACTTATAATTTGATATAAAATTAGTAAATTCGCCTCATACTTTTTAAGACTCATATATGACAACAGATAGCTATAAAAAATGGAACAGCATTATAGGGTGGATTGTTTTTGCCATTGCTTTGCTAACCTACACACTTACCCTAGAGCCAACCGTTAGTGCTTGGGACTGTGGTGAATACATCTCTACTTCCGTAAAATTAGAAGTAGGCCACCCACCAGGAGCCCCGTTATTTCAAATGCTGGGTGCTTTTTTTGCACTGTTTACCAACGAGCTTACTGAGATTGCTAAAATGGTTAACTTTATGTCTGGACTAGCCAGTGCCTTTACCATTTTGTTTATGTTTTGGACCATCACCAATTTGGCTAAAAAATTAGTAAAATCAGATGAAGAATTTACCTTGCCTTCTGTAATTGCAGTCTTAGGAAGTGGAATTGTCGGCGCATTAGCCTATACGTATTCTGATAGTTTTTGGTTTAGTGCTGTAGAGGGAGAAGTGTACGCCATGTCTTCTTTTTTAATGGCTTTATTGTTCTGGTTAGGGCTAAAATGGGAAAGTGAAATGAAATCTCCACAAGGAAATAGATGGTTTATTGTCATTTGTTTTGTGGTAGGCCTTTCTTTTGGGGTCCACATCTTATCCTTGTTAGTAATTCCAGCGGTTGTTATGTTGTACTTTTTTAAAATGTACAAAAACATCACCGTTAAAACGACCGCAATTGCAACTGTAGTTGCCACTTTAATATTAGCTTTTGTTTTTAAATTCTTATTCCCTTTTACCCTGCAATTCTTCAGTAGTTCAGAGTTGTTTTTTGTAAATTCTTTAGGAATGCCTTTTAACAGTGGAAGCATCATAGCTGGTATCGTGTTGATTGCCTTATTTTACTACGGACTTAAAAGAACTCATAAAAAACAACAAATACTAGCCAATACTGTAATTTTAGGAATTTTGTTTATTATGATTGGTTTCTCTTCATGGATCATGCTACCGATTAGAGCCAATGCAAACACCACAATTAATGAAAACAATCCTTCTAGCGCCAGAGAATTATTAGCCTATTACAACAGAGAGCAGTATGGCGATGCCAATGTTTTTTATGACACTTACTACTCTATCACCTACGATCGACGTGACTTGGATAAAAACCAACCTTATAAAGATGGTAAACCCAAATACGAAAAAGACGAAGCTCTGGGAAAATACATCATTGTAAACGATTATAAGAACACCGTTCCTAATTATTCATCAAAACACAAAGGGTTTATTCCTAGAATGGTAGACCCCGATCGTGAGCAAAACTACAAATCCATAGTAGGCATACCCGCAAATTCTAAACGAAGACCCACCTTTGCTGAAAACATGAAGTTTATGTTTAGTTTTCAGTTTGGTTATATGTATGGACGCTATTTTATGTGGAATTTTGTTGGTCGTCAAAATGACAACCAAGGAGAGTTAGATATTTTTAACGGAAACTGGCTTAGCGGAATTGATTTTATAGACGAAGCTCGTTTGGGTTCTCAAAAAGACCTCCCTGACGATGTTAAAAACAACAAAGGTCGGAACACCTATTATTTCTTACCTCTTATATTAGGTTTAATTGGTTTGTTTTATCAAGTTAAGTTTGATAAAAAAAATTGGTATGCATTAGTCCTCTTTTTTGTCTTTACCGGATTTGCAGTCATTTTTTACACCAACCCAAAATCTTTTGAAGTTAGAGAACGGGATTATGCCATCGTTGGATCCTTCTATATTTTTGCAGTGTGGATCGGATTGGGTGTCTTTGCTTTGTTTGAATATCTCAAAAAATACGGCAACAGAAAAATAGTTGCCATCGCAGTTACAGTGGTTTCATTTTTAGCGGTCCCTACCTTAATGGCTTCAGAAAACTGGGATGATCACGATCGATCAAATCGCTATACGACGCATTTTAATGCCATGTCTTATCTAGAATCTTGTGATCCCAATGCCATTATGTTTACTATTGGTGACAATGATACCTTCCCGCTATGGTATCTTCAAGAGGTAGAAGGAGTTAGAAGAGACATTAAATTAATCAATAGCAGCTTATTTGCAACGGACTGGAATATTGACCAAATGAAAAAGGCAACCTATGAAGCACCTCCTATTCCATCGCAATTAACACATGATAAATATAAAGTTGGTTCTCTAGATGTGGCCTATCATTTGCCACATCCACAGTTTAAAGACAGTGTGATGAGCATTGAGAATTTTATGACATGGATGGAGAGCGACAATAAATTAACCTATTATACAGAAGGTGGGGAAATGCTAAAAACCTACCCAACCAATAAAATTAGAATACCTGTAAACAAAGAAAACGTACTTAAATCTGGTATCGTCAAAGCAGAAGACGCAGATAAGATTGTCGATTATATTGACATCACCATTGATCCGAATGCCATTGGTAAAAACCGAATCTTAATGTTAGATATTTTAGCCAACAATGATTGGAAACAACCGATCTATTTTACAGGTGGAGCTAATGATCCTGCAGAATATATTTGGCTAAAAGACTATTTACAATTGGATGGAGTAGCTTATAAACTAGTCCCTATTTTTACATCAAACGAAAATAAAACCATGTTTGACATGGGTAGAATAGACTCTGATAAATTGTATGATTATATTCAAAAATTGGATTGGAGAAATAGTAATGATAGTAAAATCTATATTGATGCGCAAACCAAAAAAGGAGCTATCTCTATCAGAAATAACATGCTTCGCTTAGCTGAGACACTGATTAATGAAAACAAGTTTAACAAGGCCAAAGAGATCTTAGACTTGTCATTGGATAAAATGCCATTAGATTTATATGAGTTTTATACCATTGTAATTGATTACCCGAGCTTGTATTATAAAATTGGGGAACGAGAAAAGGCTAGAGCTATAACTGCTCAGCTAATTGACATCTACCAACAAAAGTTGCGTTGGTACAGTACTTTTGATGCTTCGTTTTATGAAATTATCGGAGCCGAGATTGAAAATAATTTACAAATTTACAAACGCTGGATCTTAGACCCAGTGAGTAGAATGGATCCTGACACTACTTACACTCAAAAGTTAGAGGCTGGTTTTATGGAAACTGTTAAACTGTTTGAACACCTAATCTCAGAAGAATAGCAATGAGATTATATCTGACCAAAACGCCAAGGCTCATTCCTTATATTTTTAAAAAATATACTTGGCGTTTTGGAAATCAGAAGAAAGAAATATACCTCACTTTTGATGATGGACCTACTCCCAAAGTAACCTCTTTTGTACTAGATGAACTTCAAAAGTACAATGCCCAGGCTACCTTTTTTTGTATCGGTAAAAACACCGTAAAAAATCCATTGATTTTTAAGAGAATCTTAAATGAAAATCACGCGGTTGGCAACCACACCCACAATCATTTAAAAGGCTTTAAAAGCAACTGTAAGCAGTATATAGAAAATGTATTGATTGCAGAAAAAAATATGCAGCAACTAGACAAAACAGCCAATCAAAGCAAGCTTTTTAGACCTCCTTACGGAAAAATTAAAAAATCTCAAGCAAAGAAACTAATCAGCTTAGGATATCATATTATTATGTGGGATGTACTCAGCGCAGACTTTGACACTAAAATAGGTAAGGAAACTTGTTTACAAAATGTACTTAAAAACGCCAAAAACGGAAGTATTATCGTATTTCATGACAGTGATAAAGCTTCACAAAAACTTTACTATGCGTTACCAAAAGTATTGGCACACTACAGTCAGTTGGGCTATGAATTTAAAAAGGTAGGATAACAGTTTTAAACGTACTGTTGTACCAAACCGATTAGTGTATTGGCATCCTGATCTCCGGTTTGACGCCATTTCATTTCGCCATTCTTATAGATCATAAAAGTTGGATTCCCCTTAACACGCAAGGTGTCTGCAAGAATCTCGTTCTTCTTTATATCTATTTTAATAACCTTTGCTTTATCTCCAAGTGCAGCAGCTACATCCTTAAGTGTATCAAGGTTGTTTTCTTCTTCTGCCCAATCAAAATAAAAGTCAATCAAGACCGGCTTACTTATATTTATTAATTCTCCAAATTTTGTCATATTCCATTCGTTTTAGGAAAAAAACTGGTACAGCAATGTTACTGTTGTGGTACAAATATAGCATTTCTGTTTAAATTATCTGATTATCAAGCTTTTTTAAGTGTGATGACCGTAATTTCTGGCCAGATACCCACTCTCCCCGGAAAAGCATGAAAGCCAAAACCTCGATTTACATGGATGTATCTATCCGCTTCTTGATAGAGCCCAGCCCACTGTTTGTATACATATTTTGATGGACTCCATTTAAACCATCCAGGTATTTCTATACCCATTTGCAAACCATGTGTATGACCACTAAGTGTCAGATGGTAATTAAAGTCATTGTCTTTTACTTGGGCATCCCAATGACTTGGATCATGGCTCATTAAAATTTTGAATTCTTCTTTGCTAACTTTTTGAGTTGCTTTTTTTAGATCACCTTTTTTCTGAAAACCTCCCTTTCCCCAGTTTTCGACACCTACCAAGGCTATTTTTTCGCCATCCTTTTGCAAGTATCTGTGTTCATTACACAACAGGTCAAAACCAATTTTTTGATGAATCTCTTTTACTTTTTTAAAATTGTTTGCTTTATCAGCTGCCGATTCCCACTCATTATAATCGCCATAATCATGATTCCCTAAAATGGAATATTTGCCATCCTTAGCGTATAACTTGTCAAAAACATCGATCCAATTATCCATCTCTTCTGCCTTGTTATTCACAATATCACCTGTAAATAAAAGAAGATCAGATTGTTGTTTATTAATTAGACTGACCGCCTTTACAATCTTTTCTCTGTTGGTAAAACTCCCAGAATGAATATCAGATATTTGCGTAATGGTATAGCCTTCAAAAGCAGCTGGCAAATCTTTAAAACTCAATTCGTGCTTAAGAACTTTGTAGTTGTATTTTCCTTGAATAATTCCATAAATAAAAGCAACAAAAGGGATACCCGCCAAACCCAAAGCAAATTGCGAGATAAGCACTCGTCTACCAATCATTGATTTGGTTTCTGAATCAAAAAATACAGAAATCAACTTTAAAATGCCCCTAAACACATCTTCTCCAAATAAAACGATAAAAATAAACAGCTTAGGTAGTAAGACTGTAATAAGAAGCCCTACTGCCCATTGAAACTCTTTGGTCTGACCCTTAGCCCTTGAATAAGTTAATACTATGTAGAAAAAATATACATACACCGCTAGGCCAATAAATAGCCAACTAAAAAGGAAAATCTTGTTTGCTGTGATGGTTGTAATAGCCTGAAAGGCATAAAATTCAACTAAAAAAACGAGAACTACGACAATCAAAATCCGAACAACCCAACGAGACATAATACTTTTTAAAAATCAAACAAATATACCTGTTAATAAGCAAATGCATTTTAACATCCTGTTAAAGTTTCGTAGCTTTATCGGATCGAAGCAAAAGAACCTATGGCAAAACAAAAACGACTATTTTTATTAGATGCGTATGCATTAATTTTTAGAGGATATTACGCATTTATCAAAAACCCAAGAATTAATTCAAAAGGCTTAGATGTTTCTGCTATTTTGGGTTTTACCAATTCATTGCTTGATGTGATTAAAAGAGAAAACCCAGATCATTTGGCTGTGTGTTTTGATCGAGGTGGTAGTGTTGCAAGAACTGATGCTTTCCCAACCTACAAAGCAAACAGACAAGAAACTCCAGAGGCTATTAGACTTGCTGTCCCTTATATTGAGCGCATACTAGAAGCTATGAAAATCCCCGCCATTGTAAAGGAAGGATTTGAGGCTGATGATATTATTGGAACCTTAGCAAAGAAAGCCGAAAAAGAAGGTTACCAAACCTTTATGGTGACTCCTGATAAAGATTTTGCTCAGTTGGTCTCTGAAAACATATTTATGTACAGACCCAGAAGTTTTGGAGGAGGTTATGAAATTTGGGGTATCCCAGAAGTACAAGAAAAATTTGGCGTAGAAAGACCTGAGCAAGTCATAGACTTCTTAGGGATGATGGGAGACTCTGTAGACAATATCCCAGGCCTACCTGGAGTTGGAGAAAAAACTGCGAAAAAGTTTTTAGCCGCTTACGGGAGCATAGAAAACCTCTTGGCCAATACTGCCGATTTAAAAGGAAAAATGAAAGAGAAAGTAGAAGGAGCCAAAGAGCTTGGACTCTTATCTAAAGAACTTGCAACCATTATGCTTGATGTTCCAGTAGAGTTTCATGAAGAAAACTTTGAAATGTGTCAACCAGATATTGAAGCCACAAAAAACATTTTTAACGAGCTAGAATTTAGACGTTTAACGGAAAATTTCTTAAAGACTTTTGCCGCGATGGATGCCAAGAATACATCAAAAGCAGATCCAGAGATTACCGCGAACTCAAAACAAGCCGCTGAGACTCAAACTAGTGGACAATTTGATTTATTTGCAACTCCAGGAGGTGGAAACCTAACAGAAACAGAAAGCGAGTCAGGCTATAAAACCATCGAAAATACTGCGCATAATTATCAATTGGTAAACTCTCCGCTAGCTAGAAAATTATTATTAAAAAACTTACTTCAGCAAAAATCAGTCTGTTTTGATACAGAAACCACAGGTTTAAAAGCACTAGAAGTAAGCCTAATCGGAATTGCCTTTGCCTATGAGATTGGAAAAGGCTATTATGTGGCTTTTCCAGAAGATCAAGAAGAGACCGCTGCTATACTAGAAGAATTTAGACCCTTTTTTGAAAATGATACTATTGAAAAAATTGGCCACAATTTAAAATACGATATTAAAGTATTGTCTAATTATGGTATGGCAGTTAAAGGACCACTGTTTGATACGATGATTGCCCATTACTTGATCAATCCAGACATGCGTCACGGCATGGATGTTTTAGCGGAGACCTATTTAAACTATCAACCCATTTCTTTTACCGAATTGATTGGTAAACCTGCCCGCTCGGCAGGCGGGAAAGGAAAAAACCAATTGACTATGAGGTCTGTTGAACTGGATAAGCAAACAGAATATGCGGTTGAAGATGCAGATATTACTTTACAACTAAAAGTACATTTTGAAAAAGAAATGATTGCCGGCAATGTAAACAAACTTTGCAAAGAATTAGAAATGCCTTTGGTTTCTGTTTTAGCTGCCATGGAAATTGAAGGAATCAACATCGATGTGCCTTTCTTAAAAGAACTTTCTTCTGCTTTAGCCCAAGACATTCATCGATTAGAAGAAGCCATCTATCAAGAAGCAAATGAAACTTTTAATATTGCATCGCCTAAACAGTTAGGGATTGTTCTTTTTGAAAATCTAAAACTGGTAGACAAGCCTAAAAAAACCAAGACAGGACAGTACGCGACTTCAGAAGATATCCTTTCTTATTTGGCAAAAGACCATCAAATTATTAGAGATATTCTTGAGTATCGTCAATATAAAAAACTGCAAAGCACCTATGTAGATGCCTTGCCAAATGAAATAAATCCTAAAACTCAACGCATCCATACGGTTTATGCGCAAGCAGTAGCCGCAACTGGGAGACTGAGTTCTAACAATCCAAACTTGCAAAATATTCCGATCCGAACAGCTCGCGGTCGCGAAGTGAGAAAAGCATTTATCCCAAGAGATGAGAACTACTTATTGTTGGCAGCAGATTACAGTCAAATAGAACTGCGTATCATTGCAGCCTTGAGTGAAGAAACCACCATGATAGATGCTTTTAAAAACGGCGAGGACATTCATGCTTCTACAGCTTCTAAGGTTTTTAATGTACCGATTAACGAAGTTACAAGAGAGCAACGAAGCAATGCAAAAACAGTCAATTTTGGAATCATTTATGGAGTTTCGGCCTTTGGATTAAGCAATCAAACAGATCTTAGCAGATCTGAGGCCAAAGAGCTGATAGAAGCCTATTATGAAACCTACCCAAAACTAAAGAGTTATATTGCAAAACAGATTGATTTTGCAAGAGATCATGGCTATGTAGAAACTGTACTGCAAAGAAGACGCTATTTAAAAGATATCAACTCTAGAAATGCAATCGTTCGAAGTGCTGCAGAAAGAAATGCAGTCAATGCACCGATTCAGGGAAGTGCAGCTGATATTATTAAATTAGCCATGATTCATATTGATGAACGCTTTAAAAAGGAACAATTTAAATCAAAAATGTTATTGCAGGTACATGATGAGTTGGTTTTTGATGCACATAAAGATGAAATCGACTTAATCGTGCCTATTATCAAACAAGAAATGGAAAATGCCTTTACATTAACCGTTCCTCTAGATGTAGAAATTGACATGGGGAACAACTGGCTAGAAGCACATTAAACTCCAAAAATTAATCCGCAGGCTACAATTGGTTGTTGTGGATTAACCTAATCCAGCAAGCTGGGCTAAAAATAGACCAATAAAGCTCTTTAAATCTTAAAAGCTATGATTCAAAAATTTAGATTTTTTTTGTTAGTAATCACTAGTCTTTTCTGTTTAAATTGCAGTACAACCCAGGCTGTCATGGTTAAAAAAAAGATAGTGTTTCAAGATAATTTTGAGGATTTAGAAAATTTTAAAACTTATTGGGAAAACAACTCTTGGAAAAGCCCAAAATCATATGCGCTAGAAAATGGGCATTTAAAAATAAGCACTAGAGCCAACTCTTTAGATCGGGTTAAAGTTAGAACCAAAAGCAATAATTTTACCACAGGTACTTATCAGTGGAGAATTTTTATTCCAGAGTTTACCTTATATGAGCAATGTAGCATTGGAGCTTTTTTATATCACAATGACATAAAAGAATTTGAATTTGATTTTGAAATTGGTTCAGGAGCAAAAGAAGACAGAGACAAAATACATTTAAAAGAAGACGAGGCAATTGTTTACTGTGTTTCTCAATTTGAGCCATCTAACTCTAGTCATTTTGCAGTCAAAATGGGCGCTTACTCAGATTTTACTATAGAGCTTATTGATGTGGATGGCTTTTATTTGGTTAAATGGTTAATCAATAACAAACTGGTAAAAACCCTACAAACTAAGGTAAAATCTAACACTCCATTTAGGGTTCATGCCAGCTTAGAGAACTTACATTTTATGGGAGACATAAAAACAACCAAAGAAAATTATGTGCTTTTTGATTCTTTTAAATATCAAAACTAATATAATTTTACAAGCAATACTCACTTACATTTTTGGCATGTTTCTTGCGTTATTTTAAAAAAACACATCTAATGAATTCTTATCTAATCACAACTGCACTTTCAATAAGCCTTTTATTTGGTTTTAATACTTCTACAGACGATAAGCTAAAAAAAGAAGCATTAAAAGACAGTACACTAAATACTCAAAAAGAACGCTTATTTACTCAGCTAAATGACACTATTAGCAAAGACAGTATTAAAGAAAAAGTTGCGTATAAAGTGATTAGTAGAAACCCTACATTAAAGTTCACCATTCGAAAAATTGGAGAGCAAAAAAGAGTTATGCTCTCTATTAAAAACGGTTCAAAAAACATTCCAAAGATGAGCGTTATTAGATCTAGTGGAAACTCATTGGTAATGGGCAAGAAAAAAGGCTATGACAATGTTCAATTTCCTTTTTCTATATCGATGAATGCTCCTGGAAACTATGAAGTTAACCCGTTTAGCAACACTGCTTCTTTATTAAACAATTTCGAAATTGAAATTTATGAACCTGGTTATTGGGAAATTTCTTTTAACAGATAACCCCTAAAAAACTGCAATATTCTTTCTTTGTACCTACTTAGGTGTCAGTAAATAAATATGTATTTTTGCAGCAGCAAAATCCTTATTGTTAGCCACTCGCTAATCAGTAAAAAGACTGCGACACAAAACTATATTTATCTATTTTGGGAAATCATTTTCAGCATTTTACTTCTTCAATTACGGGCATTAAACTTCCTGAAAAATTTACCTACCCTTTTTATTATGACCCTCACCCTCTCTGTGAGTTGGCTGCTAAAGAGCTGCAAGATTACCTGACAAGTCAAACAGATTGGGAGCATAATTTTGGTCTGAATCCTCAAAAGGAAGGAACCCCACTTGGCAAAATGTTTGGCGTTTTGGTAGTGGAGAACCAAAACCAAGAGCTTGGCTATTTAGCAGCTGTTTCTGGAAAACTAGCAGCAACCAACGAACACCAAGTATTTGTACCTCCAGTATTTGACATGCTACATCAAGGAAGCTATTTTTTAAAAGAAGAAGAAAAGCTAAATCAGATTAATTTAGAGATTGAAACCCTAGAGCAAAATCAAACATATAAAAAACTGCAAGCGGCTTATAAAAAAGAGCTTATAGAAAGTCAAGAAGATATTGCAGCAAAAAGACTGCAAGGTAAAGAAGCCAAAATCAATAGAGATCAACGCAGACAGAAAGGCAAGCAACACTTAAGTACTGAAGCTCACCAAGAACTTTGTGAGGTATTGGCTAAAGAAAGTCTAGAGAGTAAATATTTTCTAAACAATGTCATTAGATATTGGGAGCACCGATTGGCTGCTGCTCAAAACGCTGTATCAGTTTATGATGATAGGCTAAACGAACTCAAAGCAGAACGCAAAGAAAAATCAGGAAACTTACAGAATTTTTTATTTGAACAATATCAGTTTTTAAACGCCGACGGCAAGGTTAAAAATTTACTTAATCTCTTTGAAAACCAAAAACCTCCTGCAGGTGCAGGAGAATGTGCTGTTCCAAAACTATTACAATACGCTTTTGAGAAAAAACTTAAACCTATAGCCATGGCTGAGTTTTGGTGGGGTCAATCTCCAAATACCGAAATTAGAAAACATCAGCATTTTTACCCCGCCTGCCAAGGAAAGTGCAAGCCTATTTTAACCCATATGCTCAAAGGCTTAGAGGTAGACACCAACCCCCTACTACAAAACCCTGCTGTAGGAAAAGAAATAGAAATTGTATTTGAAGACGATGTGATGCTGATTGTTAACAAGCCAGCAGAATTTTTATCAGTCCCAGGGATTGTGATCCAAGATTCAGTGTACAGTCGAATAAAAAAACAATACCCTGAGGCAACAGGCGCTTTAATTGTTCATCGCTTAGACATGTCTACCTCAGGACTTTTAATATTAGCAAAAACTAAAGAAGCCAATAAGCAGTTACAAGAGCAGTTTATTAGTAAAAGTATCAAAAAAAGATATGTCGCTGTCTTGGATGGTATGATAGAAGGCAACAAAGGGAAAATTTCTTTGCCCTTACGTGTAGATTTAGATGATAGACCCCGGCAGTTAGTCTGTTTTGAGCACGGAAAACCTGCCACAACCTATTGGGAAAAGATTGATGAAAAAGATGGAAAAACGAGAGTTTATCTTTATCCAATCAGCGGAAGAACACATCAATTGCGAATGCATACTTCTCATATTTTAGGGTTAAACACCGCAATCGTGGGAGATGACTTGTACGGTTCTAAAGCAGATAGACTTCATCTACATGCAGAATCTATTGAGTTTACCCATCCAACATCCTTAGAAAAAATGCGGATTAAAATAGCTCCAGAATTTTAAAAGCCAGTAGCATTCAAAACAAAAGTGCCATCTATCACACAATTAAGAAACAACAGAGAGGCGCTATCTAATATTCAATCAGTAAATTAAAGAAAAACTAGGCTTGTCTATTTAATATTTAATCGTACCTTTGCAGACCTTTTTTAAGGAAAAATTTTTATTTATTAATTGACAAAAACTAATAGTGTATGAACACATTAAGTTACAAAACAGTATCGGCAAACAAGAACACTGCTAATAAAGAGTGGTTGGTTGTTGATGCGGACGGACAAACCTTGGGTCGTCTTGCTTCTAAAATAGCAATGCTAATTAGAGGAAAATACAAAACCAACTTTACACCTCACGTAGATTGTGGTGATAATGTTGTAGTAATCAACGCAGAAAAAATCAACCTAACTGGTAAGAAGTGGACTGACAAGTCTTACATCCGTCACACTGGATATCCAGGAGGTCAAAGATCGCTTACTGCTACAGAAATGTTTGAGAAAGATCCTACAAGATTGATCGAGAAAGCAGTAAAAGGGATGTTACCTAAAAACAAATTAGGAAGTGCATTGTACAGAAATTTATATGTATATGCAGGAGCAGAGCACCAACATGCGGCTCAAAACCCAAAAGCTATTAACGTTAACGATCTTAGATAATGGAAACAGTACACAAAATAGGTAGAAGAAAAACCGCTGTTGCACGTATTTATCTTACTGAAGGTAAAGGTAATATTACAATCAACAAAAGAGAGTTTAAAAATTATTTTACAACATCAACGTTGCAATATAAAGTTATCCAACCTTTACAATTAACAGACAACTTAACGTCTTACGACATCAAAGTAAATGTTTTTGGAGGAGGAGTAACTGGACAAGCAGAAGCAATCCGTTTGGCAATTACCAGAGCATTGGTATCAATCAACGAAGAGCACAAAGCAGTCTTAAAACCAGAAGGATTATTGACTAGAGACCCTAGAATGGTTGAAAGAAAGAAATTCGGTCAAAAGAAAGCAAGAAAAAAGTTCCAATTCTCGAAACGTTAATCGCATACTCCGATTCTATTTGGAGTTGCTTTACAAACGTAGAAGTGAATTGTTCATTTATAATTAAATAACAGTTTAGCATCTAAATACCTAAGACTCTCAAAAGACTACTTAGGTATTGCTACATTAAAGAAAGTAAACAATGGCAAAAGTAAACATTAAAGAATTATTAGACAATGGTGTTCATTTTGGACACTTAACTAGAAAGTGGGATCCAAACATGGCTCCTTATATTTATACAGAGCGTAATGGTGTTCACATCATTGACTTGTATAAAACTGCAGCTAAAATAGAAGAAACTGCTGAAGCGCTACAAAAAATAGCAAACTCAGGACGTAAAATTCTTTTTGTTGCAACTAAAAAGCAAGCTAAAGATATCGTTGCAGAAAAAGCAAAGAACATCAATATGCCTTTCATTACAGAAAGATGGCCTGGTGGAATGTTAACCAACTTTATCACTATTAGAAAAGCAGTAAAGAAAATGTCATCTATTGACAGAATGAAATTAGATGGTTCTTTCGATGCTTTATCTAAAAGAGAAAAATTACAAATCAACCGTCAAAGAGAAAAATTAGAAAAGAATTTAGGTTCTATTACTGATATGACTCGTTTACCTGGTGCATTGTTTATCGTGGATGTTAAAAAAGAGCATATTGCAGTAGCAGAAGCTCAAAAATTAAACATTCCAATCTTTGCAATGGTAGATACAAACTCTGATCCAAGACCGATTGATTTTGTAATTCCTGCAAATGATGACGCTTCTAAATCTATCGATAAAGTATTAAGTTTTATTACTGATGCTATCGCTGAAGGTTTGGCAGAAAGAAAAGCTGGAAAAGAAAAAGCTCAACCAGAAGCTGCTGAAGCTCCAAAAGCAGAAGCTAAAACTACTGAAGAAGCTAAATAATTAACAAATCTATAAACTGTATAACAATTCTGATTTCACAAAAAATCAGAATTGTTTTTACAAAAAATACTAAGTGACATGACAAAAATAAGTGCTGCAGACGTAAAAAACTTAAGAGAAGCTACTGGTGCTGGAATGATGGATTGTAAAAATGCATTGGTTGAAGCAGAAGGAAACTTTGACAAAGCAATTGAAGTTTTACGTAAAAAAGGACAAAAAGTAGCTGCAAAAAGAGCTGATAGAGAATCTACAGAAGGAGTTGCAATTACAAGAATTAACGCTGATAACACTGCTGGAATAGCAATCGTATTGGCTTGTGAAACTGACTTTGTTGGTAAAAATGATTCATTCGTAGCATTGGCTGGTCAACTTGCAGACATCGCTTTAAACTTCAACACTAAAGAAGAATTTTTAGCTGCTGATTTTGATGGAATGACAGTTGCAGATAAATTAGTTGAACAAACTGGTGTTATTGGAGAGAAATTAGACATTACTGCTTTTGAAAGAATTGAAGCTGCTTATGTTGGTTCTTATACACATATCGGTAAAATTGCTGCTATCGTTGGTTTAACAAACGCAGTTGATAAAGCTGATGTTTTAACTAAAGACTTAGCAATGCAAATTGCTTCAATGGGAGCTACTACTTTATCTTATAAAGATTTTGACCCAGCTTATATTGCATCAGAAACTGAAGCGAGAATTGCTGTAATCGAAAAAGACAATATTGAGTTAGGTAGATTAGGGAAAACATTGAAAAATGTACCACAGTTTATTTCTATGGCTCAGTTAACTGAAGATGTTTTAGCAAAAGCTGAAGAAGCTGCAAAAGCTGAATTAAAAGCTGAAGGAAAACCAGAACAAATTTGGGACCGTATTTTACCTGGTAAAATGGAGCGTTTTATTTCTGATAATACAACCTTAGATCAAGAACAATGTTTATTGGATCAAGTGTTTATTAAAGACGAAAAGAAGAATGTTGCACAATACGTTAAAACGTATGGAGATGTTGCAGTAAGCGGATTTAAAAGAGTTACTTTAGGATAATCTTAAGTTCTCAAAAAACCATAATAAAAACCATCCAATACGGATGGTTTTTTTTTGCATAGAACTTCACTCTATTTATTAAAAACAAAAAATGCTTTGATGGAATTTCTTATATTTGCCAAACCTTTGTTCTCGTTTGAGCGAGAATTTTATTAAATACAAATCAATACATGCAATACAAAAGAATTCTTTTAAAATTAAGTGGCGAAGCTTTAATGGGTGACAGACAATACGGGATAGACCCAAAACGACTGTCTGAGTATGCCAAGGAAATTAAAGAAGTTGTAGAAAAAGGAATAGAAGTAGCCATTGTAATTGGAGGAGGAAACATCTTTAGAGGTGTTGCTGGAGCGAGTAACGGTATGGATAGAGTTCAAGGAGATCATATGGGGATGCTTGCAACCTGCATTAATGGTTTAGCGCTACAAAGTGCCCTTGAAGCAGAAGGTATTCAGACAAGACTCCAAACAGCTATTGAGATTAAAGAAATTGCAGAGCCTTATATTAAAAGGAGAGCCAATCGTCATCTAGAAAAAGGACGTGTTGTTATTTTTGGAGGAGGTACCGGAAATCCGTATTTTACTACAGATACAGCTGCTGTCTTAAGAGCCATAGAAATTAATGCAGATGCTATTTTAAAAGGGACTCGTGTAGATGGTATTTACAATTCTGATCCTGAGAAAAATAAAGATGCAATTAAATTTCAAAGCATTACTTTTAAAGAAGTCATAGAAAAAGGCTTAAAAGTAATGGACATGACTGCGTTTACATTAAGTGAAGAAAATAAGCTTCCAATTATTGTTTTTGATATGAACAAAAAAGGAAACTTCATGAAATTGGTTTCTGGAGAAAAAATTGGAACCATAGTTGATAATAAATAAGTAAAGTATAAATTTTAAGTGATGAACGAAGAGATTGAA
Organism: Polaribacter pacificus; assembly: GCF_038024035.1. Classification (NCBI taxonomy): domain Bacteria; kingdom Pseudomonadati; phylum Bacteroidota; class Flavobacteriia; order Flavobacteriales; family Flavobacteriaceae; genus Polaribacter; species Polaribacter pacificus. The sequence continues at coordinate 2,061,891 of NZ_CP150664.1, read as the reverse complement.
TTTATTTTAGACTCGGCCAAAGAACAAATGCAAAATGCCATAGCGCATTTAATTAAAGAATTGAGAAATATTCGAGCTGGTAGAGCAACTCCTGCTATGTTAGGTGGAATTCAAGTAGACTATTATGGCTCTCAAACACCTTTAAGTCAGATTGCCAATGTAAACACACCCGATGCACGTACCATTACTGTACAACCTTGGGAAAAAAACATGCTTCAAGAAATTGAAAAGGCAATTATGCTTGCCAATATTGGTTTTAACCCCATGAATAATGGAGAAAACATTATTATCAATGTTCCTGCATTAACAGAAGAAAGACGTTTAGGCTTGGCTAAACAAGCAAAAGCTGAGGCTGAAGATGCCAAAATCGGGATTAGAAATGCAAGAAAAGACGCCAACAACGAGATTAAAAAAGTAGACATTTCTGATGATATGAAAAAGATTGCAGAAGCTGATGTTCAAACTTTAACAGATGATTTTGTAAAACAAACAGAAGCACTTTTAGCGGTCAAAGAAAAAGAGATCTTGACCGTCTAATTGTAAATAAAAAATTAAAAAAAAGCGTTGACAAACGCTTTTTTTTATGCCAGCTATTTAAAGGGCATTTGTTACCTTTGCTAAAATTTTTTTAAATGAATTTCTGGACCAAAGCTGCAGGTTTAATCTTGAGAAACCGCTATGTAGTTCTACTTGTAATTGCAATCTGTACTGCTTTTTTAGCCAGTCAAATGAAGTATATGAAGTTTTCGTATTCTGAGGCGAACTTACTTCCAGAAAATCACGAAGCAAACATTCAATACAACCAATTTTTAAAAGTTTTTGGTGAAGAAGGAAATTTAATTCTGCTTGGAATTAAGGATACTACTTTATTTACTCCAAAAAAACTAGAAGCTTGGAATTCACTTACCAAAGAATTAGACAAGGCAGAAGAAATAGAATTTACCGTTTCTATAGCCGATGTTCAAAAGCTAGAAGTAGATAGAAAAAACAGAAAATTTGTTTTAGAACCCCTTATTGAACAATCACCAAAAACACAAAATGAAGTAGATAAAATTAGAAAGGATCTGTTTGAAAACCTTCCGTTTTATGACAATCTACTTTACAATAAGAATACTGGAACTGTACAGTCTGCTATTTACATTAAAAAGGATATTGTAAACACTCCGCAACGAAGAGATTATATTTTTGATGTACTTATCCCTACCATAGAAAAATTTGAGAAAGACAATGACTTAAACGTACGTGTTTCTGGAATGCCCTATATTAGAACCTTAAATTCTCAAAACATTCAAGATGAGATTTTATTATTTGTCTTAGGAGCTCTAGGAATCACCGCAATTATTTTTTACTTCTTTTTCCGCTCGTATAGAGCCACATTTATTACACTATCTGTAGTCATGATCGGTGTGGTTTGGGCCTTTGGATTTATTGGCTTATTCCAATATGAAATTACGGTCTTAACAGCATTAATTCCGCCATTAATCATTGTTATTGGTGTACCCAATGCCGTATTTTTAATTAACAAATACCAGCAAGAGGTTAAGAAGCATGGAAACCAGGCAAAATCATTGCAAAGAGTCATTTCTAAGGTCGGTAACGCTACTTTAATGACCAATATTACAACAGCTTCTGGATTTGCAACTTTTGTTTTTGTAAAGAGCCAACTGTTAAGAGAATTTGGAATTATTGCCTCGATCAACATCGTTTGTATATTTATTTTGGCTTTGATGATTATTCCAATCATCTATAGTTTTATGCCACTTCCTAAAAAGAAACATCTAAATCACTTAGAAAAAAAATGGATTGAAAATGTGGTAAACTGGATGGAAAAAATGGTGAGACACAATAGAATCACCATTTATATCTCTACTGTGATCATTATCATTTTTGGAATTATCGGCATCTATCAAATCCGCGTTTCTGGAAGCCTAATAGAAGACATGCCTAAAGGAAAAGACTTCTACAAAGACATTAAGTTTTTTGAAACCGAATTTGGAGGAATCATGCCTTTAGAAATATTGGTAAATACCAAAAAAGAAAATGGTGTCATGAAATTATCGACACTTAAAAAGATGGAAAAGATCAATGAAGTTATTGAGCAATTTCCTGAACTTTCTAAACCAATATCTGTAGTAAACCTTGTAAAATACTCAAAACAAGCCTACTACAAAGGGAACCCTAAATATTATCAGCTTCCTACCTCACAAGAACAGAGTCATATTTTTGCCTTTACCAAAAATTCTGATGGCAATGCCAAAATGCTTAATAATTTTGTAGATTCTACTGGTCAATATGCAAGAATCACCACCTTTATGAAGGATGTGGGCACTGACAAAATGGATGATATTCAAAATCGATTACAAGCCATTATAGACAAAGAGTTTGATGCAGATACTTATGAGGTAACCCTAACCGGAAAGGCCTTGGTCTTTTTAAAAGGGACTAATTACCTAATCAAAAACCTAATCATTTCTTTGTCATTAGCTATTTTACTAATTGCAATTTTTATGGCATGGATGTTTCGATCGTACCAAATGATCTTAATCTCAATTTTACCTAATATATTACCCCTACTAATTACAGCAGGATTGATGGGCTTTTTAGGCATCCCTATTAAACCGTCAACAATTTTGGTGTTTAGTATTGCCTTTGGTATATCTGTGGATGATACCATTCACTTTTTAGCAAAATACAGGCAAGAATTACAAGCCAACAACTGGAAAATTACTCGATCAGTATACAGCGCATTAAGAGAAACTGGTGTGAGTATGTTTTACACGTCCATTGTGTTATTTTTTGGTTTTCTAGTCTTTACTATTTCTAGTTTTGGAGGAACTATTGCTTTAGGAGGTCTGGTTTCTGTAACTCTTTTGTTTGCTATGGTATCTAACTTGTTATTACTACCTTCTTTGCTACTTTCTTTTGAAAAGAAAATCTCAAACCAGAAAGTATTCAAAGAACCAAGCATAAAGATTCTTCCTCCAAAAGAAGAAAAGCCATAATTACAGCGCTGAACAAACTAATTTTTTAACAATAGAAGCCTCAAAGCGAAGCTTAATTATTGATGCTTCTTTCATTGCTCGTTATCTCTTAAAAAAGTATCTTTGTAATTGCCAGAACAGATGGCAATCAATATAAATAAATATTTTAGAGAGATGATTAAAGGGACTGTTTCAGACTTATTAAAATCAGAACTTTTTTTACAAGAAGTTTCGTTAAAGGGTTGGGTTAGAACATTTAGAAGCAATCGATTTATTGCACTTAATGATGGCTCTACCATTCATAATATTCAATGTGTAATCGACTTTGAAAACACAGATGAAGAAACCTTAAAAAGAATCACAACTGGCGCTGCAATTGCCGTAAAAGGAACTTTGGTAGAAAGCCAAGGAAAAGGGCAATCGGTAGAAATTCAAGTAAGTGAAATCGAAATTTTGGGAGACTCAAACCCAGAAGAATACCCTATTCAGCCAAAAAAACACAGTCTAGAGTTTTTGCGTGAAAACGCACATTTACGCGTTAGAACAAACACCTTTAGTGCTGTTATGAGAGTGCGATCTAAACTGTCTTTTGCAGTACATAAGTACTTTCAAGATGAAGGTTTTAATTATGTTCACACACCTGTTATTACTGGATCTGATGCCGAAGGTGCTGGTGAAATGTTTAAAGTGACTTCTTTTGAAGCCAATAAGGCCCCTCTTACTGAAGCAGGTGACATTGACTACTCAAAAGATTTTTTTGGAAAAGAAACCAACCTGACAGTTTCAGGACAACTAGAAGCAGAAACCTATGCAATGGCATTGGGTAAAGTATATACGTTTGGTCCTACTTTTAGAGCTGAAAACTCAAATACTACTCGCCATTTGGCAGAGTTTTGGATGATAGAGCCAGAAGTGGCTTTTATGGATTTAGATGGCAATATGGACTTGGCAGAAGATTTTATCAAATCTGTTTTAGCCTATGTTTTAGAACATTGTCAAGATGATTTAGCATTCTTAGACCAACGATTAAGTCAAGAAGAAAAATCAAAACCACAAGCAGAAAGAAGTGAAATGAGCTTGCTAGAAAAGCTGCGTTTTATTACTGAAAATAATTTTAAACGAGTTAGCTATACAGAGGCGATCGATATATTGCGCAACTCAAAACCAAATAAAAAGAAGAAGTTTCAATTTCCTATCAACGAGTGGGGAGCTGATTTACAATCTGAACACGAACGTTATTTGGTTGAAAAACACTTTAAATGTCCGGTTATTTTATTTGATTATCCAGCAAACATTAAAGCCTTTTATATGCGCTTAAATGAAGATGGAAAAACAGTAAGAGCTATGGATGTTTTGTTTCCTGGAATTGGAGAAATTGTTGGAGGCGCACAACGTGAAGAGCGATTAGATGTTTTAAAAGAAAAAATGGCTGCTTTAGGAATTGATGAAAAAGAATTGTGGTGGTATTTGGACACTAGAAAATTTGGAACCGCAGTACATGCTGGTTTTGGACTAGGTTTTGAACGTTTGGTGCAATTTGCTACTGGAATGGCAAATATTAGAGACGTGATCCCTTTTCCAAGAACCCCACAAAACGCAGAATTTTAATTAATAAAATTTAGTAAGTATAGGCAATGTTAAAACAAAGTTTAAATTTTAAACTGTTACAGAAATTATCTCCTCAGCAAATTCAGTTGATGAAGTTAATTCAACTGCCTACGCAAGCTTTTGAGGAGCGCTTAAAACAAGAGATCGAAGAAAATCCTGCTCTAGATACTGGTAAAGACAATACGGATTCATCAGATGATGATTTTCAGAATGAATATGATGATGATAATGGTAACGAAAAAATTGACGCAGAAGATATCAATATTGACGAGTACCTTAGTGATGATGAAGTTCCTAGTTATAAAACTCAGGCAAATAATTACTCTTCGGATGATGAAGACAGAACCATGCCTTATGCTGCAGGCACCAGCTTTCATCAATCGTTGACCAATCAGTTAAACACCTTTCGGATGACTGAAGAAGAACGACTGATTGCAGAGTTCTTGGTGGGTAGTATTGATGACAGTGGTTATATTCGTCGAGAACTAGTTGATTTGGTAGATGATTTGGCTTTTACACAAAATGTATTTACCACAGAACAAAAGGTAACAGAAATGCTAACCAAAGTGGTTCATAAAATGGATCCTATTGGTGTTGGTGCTAGAAACCTTAAGGAGTGTTTAATTATACAATTAAAATCAAAGCCTTTAGAAAAAATAAGATCGTTAACCATTAACATCCTTGAAAACTCTTTTGATCTTTTTGTAAAGAAACATTATGCCAAATTAATGGAGCGCTACTCGATCTCAGAAGAAGATTTAAAGGCAGTTATTAAAGAGGTAGAAAAACTGAATCCTAAACCGGGTAGTTCTTATGCAGGTAATAATAAAATCGCGGAGCAAATTGTACCAGATTTTTCAATTCGTATTATTGATGGTGAATTAGACCTTACCCTAAATGCGAGAAATGCGCCCGAATTACATATTTCTAGGGATTATAGCAATATGCTGAAGGGCTACCAAGAATCTAAAGAAAAAAGTAAATCTCAAAAAGAAGCTGTTGGTTTTATCAAACAAAAATTAGATGCAGCAAAATGGTTTATTGATGCTATCATTCAGCGCCAGCAAACACTAATGATTACTATGAGTGCGATTATGCATTATCAGTATGACTATTTTTTGACTGGGGATGACAGAAAATTAAAACCCATGATTTTAAAAGATATTGCAGACACCATCAACATGGATATTTCTACAGTATCTCGTGTGGCTAATAGCAAATATGTCTCTACTCCTTACGGCACCAAGCTAATCAAAGAATTCTTTTCTGAGTCTATGAAAAATGACCAAGGAGAAGATGTATCTACCAGAGAAATTAAAACAATTTTAGAGACGGTTATAAAAAACGAAGACAAAAGAAAACCTTTAACCGATGATAAATTAGCTGCGGTTTTAAAAGAAAAAGGGTATCCGATTGCAAGGAGAACTATTGCAAAATACAGAGAGCAATTAGACATACCTGTGGCTCGATTACGCAAAGAGATTTAAGCTTAGTGAAGTTTTATAAATTCATATCTGTTATTTTACACCCTATCGTAATACCAACGATAGGAATCTTGCTTTTTTTATTATTAAATCCTAGCCCTATTAGCATTCAAAGGCAATATATTTTAATAAGTATTGTGTTTTTTGCAACCTATATCATTCCACTTACCTCACTTATCGTATTAAAACTTCTAGGCTATGTAGAAAGTTACCAAGTGCACAGTATTAAAGAACGAAAAATACCCTTATTTATCATGTTGGTTATTTTTAGTATCCTTGGAAAGCTTTTTGTAAACATTTCTGATTTTAGAGAGCTTGGATTGCTCTTTTACGGCACTGTAGCCGCTTTAATAGTAGTTTACCTCCTATTTGTACTAAAAATCAAAACGAGCTTGCATATACTCTCTATGAGTAGCGCTATTGCTTTTGTATTAATCTTTACTTCGGCAAACTCAGTAAGTGCATTGCCAATTATAGCTATCTTATTTGTTTTAACAGGTATTCTTGCAAGCGCGCGTTTGCATTTAAAAGCACATACTCCTTTAGAAATTTATCTTGGGTTTTTCCTTGGGTTTTGCAGTCAATTTGGACTTTATTATCTGTTATAGTATATAAAAGATTAAGCCCATCTTTATAACTTTTGTATTAATATCAGGGGTTCCTAAAGCAGATTCTTTAAGCAATGGCGTTAACCCATAATACACATGAAAATTAAAAGCGGCATAACCAGTAGAAAGTGTTAAGCCATATTGAAAATTATTAAACCGATCTACATTATTATAATCTATAACAGTTGTGCCATTATCGTAGCTAAATTGATTTTTAAGGTTATAACTCAATTTAATTCCAGCATAAACCCGCCAAAATTTAAATTTATTAGCAGTTGAAGTTCTCCAGCGAAATTCAAACGGAAGCTCTATCGTGTGGATTCTAAGTGGATTTGAGCTAACTTGGGCATCTACATCAAAGACAACTTGATTATTTTGTTCGGTTACTTTTAATCCGTGATTAAAAGAATCATAACCAAACCCTAGACCAGCACCAAAAGCTAAATGACCGCTTTTAACCAATGGAATATCTCTTATATACCCCATGCTAAAACCATAAGAAAAACCGCTCCCTCTTAACAAAGCAGGCTGGCTATACAATTGATTATAACTGATTGTTAGATATAACTGATCTTCTAAATAGCGATCACCAGTTCTAAGAGAATCCTTTTGAGAAAAGGCAAGACTGGTCATAAATAGTAAAACAAAAGTTAGCAGTTGTTTCATAAGATAGAAGTATAAACTTTAGAATGTTAAAGATAGTATATTTCAATAAAAAAAGGCAATCATATAATGATTGCCTTTTAGTATACTAAAGCATGTAATACTTATTGTTTAATCTCACTTCCTTTTTGTGTAGAAAGACTCAATTTTAAAGCATTTACATCTCTTAATTTTAATTTGATATCTGATATTGTACCAACACTAGATTTTTTATCAGCTTTGATAGAAACAGTCATAAATGGAATTTCTGCCTCACTCACTAAGGTTCTTTCATTTAAAATAAATGCTGGAACATCTTCTGCAGTTGCGATTTTGTCATTCAACTGAATCTTATCTCCTTTACCTTGTTTCTCTGTTTTAGCTTTACCAACATAGATAGTACTTACCAAACTCTTGTGTTCTAATTTCTTAACCTCTGTTGCACTAGGCAATTTTGGTGTTTGAATTTTAAGTTCAGTTTCTCTCATCGTAGTAGTCACCATAAAGAAAAACAATAACATAAATACAATATCTGGCAAGGCAGCAGTATTTACAGCTGGTAATCCTTTTTTCTTTTTTCCAAATTTAGACATAATTGTTACTTTTAATGATGATTAATTTGATTTCGGTTCTGTATCAGAAATAATTTGAGGATAACTTGTTCGGATATCTTCAACTTTTTTCTTCAAATCTTCGTTCTTTTTATCATCTAAATAAGCAGCTTCTAGAGCTTTAAAAGATATACCATAACGCTCATTTGACAATCTATCTCTAAGCTCAGAATACGCTTTTAATAGTTCGTTTTGAACGAGTACATATGTTTCATATTCTGTAACTCTATTTGTGTTTACAGAAATAACTGCTTTGTTTGGATGATCTGAAGAACTAGGGTCTTTTTCTCCTTTACAATACGTACAAGGACCTGTAGACACTCCGTCTTCAACTTTTCCTTCTCCTCCACCGTTATCAATAAATTTAATAGCTGCAGCTTTTAAGTCTTTCAACTTCATCGCTTCATTTTCTACCAACAATTCGTTGTTTCCATTGATATTTACTTCAAAAATGTTTCTCTCCTTAATAATTGGAGGAACAAAATCTTTTGGTGGTTTTTCAGATAACTTCTTAGAAATACCTGAATCAACATCCATAGTAGTAGTTACTAAGAAAAAGATAAGTAGCAAGAAAGCAATATCTGCCATTGAACCTGCATTAATTTCCGGGTTTTCTCTTCTTGCCATATCGTGTTATTTTATAAGTCCTTTTACAATGTCCACTACAAAAAGTCCTAAACCAATAGCACCTAAGACAACACTGTATCTGATTCCTGTATCAACCCATTTGCTAATAGAACCTGCTTCACCACTATCAATAGTAGCTTGCCAGTCTTTGTTTCCAACAGCATCTACTAAAGATGTGTCTTTAGAGAACATATAAGCTACAGCAAATATAACTGCTAACACAGCTAAGCTAAGTAGGGTCTTTTTTAAACTCTCAGGGTTTTTAACCATGTTAATCACCGAGAAAATCACTGCTGATGCGATGGCCAAAACCAAAACGATCACAGAAAACGTCACAAAAGGTGATATTGTACTTCCTTGAACATCAGGGTCGGATTTTATTGCATCCTCACCATAATTAAGAATCATGACAAAGTAATAAAAACCGATTACTGCGATAACCGCGGCAACACCTGTTAATATTTTAGATAATTTACTCATTTTTATTATTTTTTATATTTTACTAATAAGTCTACTAAAGAGATTGATGCATCTTCCATGCTATTTACAATAGCATCTACTTTAGAAACGATATAGTTATAAAAAATTTGTAAAATAATCGCAACGATCAAACCGAATACAGTTGTTAAAAGTGCAACTTTAATACCTCCTGCTACAACTCCTGGAGAGATGTCATTCGATTGCTCAATAGAATCAAAAGCAGAAATCATACCAATAACTGTTCCCATAAACCCTAACATCGGTGCTAAAGCAATGAACAATGATAACCATGAGATGTTTTTTTCTAAAAGTCCCATTTGAACTCCACCGTAACCAACAACTGCTTTTTCTGCAGCTTCTACGCCTTCATCCATTCTGTCTAAACCTTGATAAAAGATTGACGCAACAGGTCCTTTTGAATTTCTACAAACTTCTTTTGCAGCATCAACACCACCTGAATTTAACGCTTCGTCTACCTTAGCGACTAATTTCTTAGTATTGGTTGTTGCCATGTTTAAATAAATGATTCTCTCGATAGCAATTGCCAATCCTAAAATTAAGGCAACTAATACAATACCCATGAATGCTGGACCCCCTTCTATAAAACGAGTTTTCAATTCTTGGTGAAAAGTTTTTTCTGCTACTTCTTGCGCAACTGTTGATTGAATAGCTCCAAAAAACATGAATCCTGCTACTGTTAGGATATTTACTACTTTTTTCATCTTTGTTATAATTAATTTTTAATAGTTAACGGGTTAAAGATATTAATTTAAATTTCAATAAAGCAAAAAGTCTAAACCAGAATTTAAAAAACTACATCTATTAAACTCCTTAAAAAACTTTCTACAGTTTTGAGAGTGCCAATTAACAAAAAATTGTTGACTCAATAAAAAAAAATCAAGATTTTTATGGTAAAAAATACAAATAGCCTGATTTTTATGTAAAAAGGGCAATAATGTTAACGTTTTGTTAACAATAATGCAGTAGAATTAAGCCCTTAGGCATCTACCTCTCCTCTCAATGAACTTTCAAAAATTTCTTTAAATTGTTTTACTTCTTCTTTTTGGCCTAATAAATACATCAACTTAGCAATCGCTGATTCTGTGGTCATGTCCTTGCCGTTAATCACCCCTATGTTTTTCATTTCTACACTGGTTTCATAATGACCCATACTAACACTCCCACTTACACACTGAGTAATATTAACAATATGTATGCCACTTTTTATTGCTGTATCTAAAAGCTCTATAAACCAAGGGTAGGTTGGAGCGTTGCCAGATCCATAAGTTTCTAAGACTACTCCTTTTATAGTAGGGATTTCTAAAATGGATTTTACAACATGCTCTGTAATGCCTGGAAATAATTTTAAAATAACCACCTGCTCATTGAGCATTTTTCGGACAATCAGCTTTTGATTTCGCTTAGCGGGTTGGTGTAACAAACTTTCATTAAAATGCAAATGAACTCCACTCTCTGCTAATGGAGGATAGTTAAGAGAAGCAAAAGCTTCAAATTGTTCTGCATTTACTTTGGTTGTTCTGTTTGCTCGGTATAATTTGTATTCAAAATACAGGCAAACTTCAGAAATCATTGCAATTCCATTTTTGTCTTTTGCACAGGCAATCTCTATAGAGGTAATCAAGTTTTCTTTAGCATCAGTCCTTAAATGCCCTATGGGTAGTTGAGATCCGGTAAAAATAATAGGTTTTTCTAGGTTCTCAAGCATAAAACTCAAGGCCGATGAAGTATATGACATGGTATCTGACCCGGTTAAAACAACAAAACCATCAAAGTTGGCATACTTTTGCTCTATAACCTCTGCGATCATTCTATAATAATCAGGATTCATATTTGATGAATCAATAGGCTCATCAAAAGAATAGGTATCAATATGACAATCTAATTGCTGTAGTTCTGGAATCCTATCTAGCAACTTTTCAAAATTAAAAGCTTTAAGCGCATTGGTCTTATAGTCCTTAACCATACCAATGGTACCACCGGTATATATCAATAAAATCTTTGGAACGTTTGTCATTTTGGCATTATTTATTCAAAAAAGTAAATTTGGAATACTTTATGCTGTAAATTTATCAAGAATAATTGAATAATAAATACTTAATAGATGATAGGATTTTACATATTAATTGGAATCATTTCTTTGATCAGCTGGCTGATTAGCAATACACTAAAGAAAAAGTTTAAAACTTACGGAAAAATCCACTTACAAAATGGGATGAGTGGCGCCGAGATTGCAGAAAAAATGCTCTCCGATCACGGAATTACGGATGTCAAAGTTATCTCGACGGCCGGAATGCTAACCGATCATTATAACCCGGTTAATAAAACAGTAAATTTAAGTGAAGGTGTGTACAACCAAAGAAATGCCGCAGCTGCTGCCGTTGCAGCGCATGAGGTAGGTCACGCAGTACAACATGCAAAAGCTTACAAATGGCTAGGTATGCGATCAAAATTAGTGCCTATGGTAAACATTTCTTCTAAGTTTTCACAATGGATGGTCATTGGAGGTATTATACTTGGAGCTACTTCTGGAGATACTGGAATTGGTTTTATGATTGCCGTTGGAGGATTAGTCCTAATGGCAGTCGCTACCGTTTTTAGTTTTATCACCTTACCTGTAGAATACGATGCGAGTAATCGAGCTTTGGCTTGGTTAAGAAACAAAGAGATGCTAACGACTCAAGAGTTGGATGGCGCTAAAGATGCTTTAAAATGGGCGGCCAGAACCTATTTGGTTGCTGCTTTGGGATCACTAGCTATGTTATTGTATTGGGGATTGCAAATTTTAGGAAACAGAGATTAAGTAAACAAACAATAAAGAAAAATGCCTTTTTGATCACTCAAAAAGGCATTTTTTAATTTATATCATGGCGTTGTTATCGTTTAATCGTTCAACTTTAAAACGGCCATAAATGCTTCTTGTGGAATTTCTACGTTCCCTACCTGACGCATTCTTTTCTTACCTTTCTTTTGTTTTTCTAACAACTTACGCTTTCTAGAAATATCACCTCCATAACACTTAGCCGTAACATCTTTACGAAGTGCCTTGGTGGTTTCTCTGGCAATAATTTTTGCTCCAATTGCCGCCTGAATAGGAATATCAAATTGTTGACGAGGTATTAACTCCTTTAGTTTTTCACACATTTTTTTACCAATAGAATAGGCATTATCTGCGTGCAATAATGCAGAAAGTGCATCTACGGGTTGTGCGTTTAACAAGATATCAACACGTACCAACTTAGATGAACGCATACCTATCGGACTGTAATCAAAAGATGCATATCCTTTAGACACCGTCTTTAATCGATCGTAAAAATCAAATACAATCTCTGCCAATGGCATATCAAAAGTAAGTTCTACACGTTCTGTGGTTAAATAGGTTTGATTGGTAATTTCTCCTCGTTTTTCTATACACAAACTCATTACCTGCCCAACAAAATCAGACTTGGTAATTATGGATGCCTTGATAAAAGGTTCTTCTACACGATCTAAACTAGATGGATCTGGTAAATCTGTCGGGTTGTTTAAGATGATCGCTTCTGTTGGATTTTTCCTTGTATATGCATGATATGACACATTGGGTACCGTAGTAATCACTGTCATATTAAACTCGCGCTCTAAACGCTCTTGAATAATCTCCATATGCAGCATTCCTAAGAACCCACAACGAAAACCAAATCCTAAAGCTGCAGAACTTTCTGGAGCAAAGACTAAAGACGCATCGTTTAATTGCAATTTTTCCATAGAATAACGCAACTCTTCATAATCTTCTGTATCTACCGGATAGATCCCTGCAAAAACCATTGGCTTTACATCCTCAAAACCATCGATAATTTCTTGGGTTGGATTTACAGCATCGGTAATGGTATCTCCTACTTTTACTTCTTTTGCAGTTTTTATACCTGTAATCAAATACCCAACATCACCAGTTTTTACCGATTGTTTTACTACTTGACTCAATTTTAATGTACCAACCTCATCAGCAAAATACTCATTGTTGGTGGCCATAAATTTAATGCGTTGCCCTTTTTTAATTTCGCCATTCATCACTCTAAAGTAGGTTTCGATACCTCTATAAGAATTGTATACTGAATCAAAAATTAAGGCCTGAAGCGGCGCATCTGGATCTCCTTTTGGAGCAGGAATTCTATTGATAATTGCTTCTAAAATTTTATCGACTCCAAAGCCTGTTTTTCCACTAGCGTGAATCACATCTTCTGGATCACAGCCCAATAAATCTACAATATCATCTGTAACCTCATCTGGATTGGCACTTGGAAGGTCTACCTTATTAAGGATCGGAATAATTTCCAAATCATTTTCTAAAGCCAAATATAGGTTTGATATGGTTTGCGCCTGAATGCTTTGAGCAGCATCTACAATAAGCAAAGCACCCTCACAAGCCGCAATAGAACGAGAAACCTCGTACGAAAAATCTACATGGCCCGGTGTGTCAATTAAGTTTAATACATATTGAGTTCCTTCATGGATAAAATCCATTTGGACAGCATGTGACTTAATGGTTATCCCACGCTCACGCTCTAAATCCATGTTGTCTAGCAACTGATCTTTCTTTTCTCTATCGGTTACAGACCCGGTATAATCTAACAATCTATCTGCCAACGTACTTTTACCGTGATCGATATGAGCGATAATGCAAAAGTTTCTTATGTTCTTCATCTATAAATATTGATTATTAAAATCGTCTGCAAATATAGGTTTTTTGGGATTGAAAAATTGGAAACTTAAAAAGTTTCAAAGGAGCAGTAAATAAAAGGCCCCGAAGCGACTAAGTACTCGATACAAATTTATTGGCAGTTTATATATTTGTATCAAATTTGTATTGAAAAATCTAGTAAACTAGTCTTGCCATTCTGCAATAAACAGATTGGTATCATGCCCTCCTCCATTATTTCTGTTCGAAGAAAAAATCAATTTTTTTCCGTCGTTAGAAAATACTGGGAACGCATCAAAAGTTTCACCATGAGTAATGCGTTTTAAGTTTTTACCATCAAGGTCTATCATGTATAAGTTAAACGGAAAACCTCTTTCAGATTCAAAGTTTGAAGAGAATAAAATTTTCTCTCCAGAAGGATGAAAAAATGGACTCCAGTTGGCATTTCCAAGGTCTGTTAGCTGTCTAAGATCAGAACCATCAGCATTACAAATGTACAATTCCATCTCTGTTGGCATTACCAGACCTTCTTTTAATAAATCTTTGTATTCTTTAATCTCTTCGGGAGTTTTTGGTCTCGAAGAACGGAAAATTAGCTTGCTTCCGTCTGGTGAGAAAAAAGCACCTCCATCATACCCTAGCTCAGTGGTAATCTGCTTTACATCTGTACCATCAATATTCATCGTAAACAATTCCAAATCACCTGTTCTCATTGAGGTAAACACAATTTTATCCCCTTTAGGAGATACAGTTGCCTCTGCATCATAGCCCGGTTCATTAGTTAATTGTTTTGTGATGTTTCCATTTAAATCTGCTACAAAAATATCATAGCTTTCATAGATTGGCCACACGTATTTACCCTCTCTTCTCAAAGGTGCTGGTGGACATTCATTGCCTCCTAAATGGGTAGAACCATACACAAAGTGTTTGTTGTCTGGCAAGAAATAAGCACAGGTGGTTCTTCCTAAACCAGTAGAAATCATCGGTGGCTTGCTATCTTTAAATGTTTCATCAACATTCATTAAAAACATCTGATCACAGTTAACTCCCCAATTGGTATTGTTAGATTGAAAAATAATTTGCTCATCGTCAAAACTCCAATACGCCTCTGCATTATCTCCTCCAAAGGTAATTTGCTTGATGGATTTAAAGTGAACCTCTTCTGGGTATATAAGGGTATCTACCCATTTTTTTGTAGCTCCAGAAGCAGCATCTGTTTTCGATTTTTTATCTGTTTTACATGCAATAACACTTAAACTACACAGGGCGATAATGATGATTCGTATTTTCATTTTTTGAAATCTATTCAGTATTATGGTAATAATTCTTTAATTTTGACAAAAATAATATTATCTCATGAGAAACATTCTATTTTTACTCTTTTTATCTCTTGTAATTTCTTGCAAACAAGAAAACAAGCAAAAAGTTAGCATAGAAAGCGATGCCAACTTTTTAGCTTCTGATGCATTAGAAGGAAGACAAACCGGAACCGACGGCGAAAAAAAGGCCGTTGAATACATTCAAAAGCGTTTTAAAGATTTAGGTCTAGAAGGAAAAGGGACTGATGGCTTTTTACAAGCTTTTAGTTTTAAACCTAAGACACATCCACACGAAGAAATTAAATTTACCGAAAATGCAGATGGCACCATTACAGGAACCAATGTTGTTGGGTATTTAGACAACAAGGCCGAAAACACCATTGTTATTGGAGCACACTTTGATCACCTAGGGTATGGAGGTGATGGTTCTTTGTATAGAGATTCTATCAAAGCCATTCATAATGGAGCTGATGACAATGCAAGTGGTGTGGCAGTGATGCTAAATTTAATTGAAAAATTAAAAGGAAATCACAAAAACAACAATTACCTCTTTATGGCCTTTTCTGGTGAAGAAATGGGTTTGTTAGGGTCTAACTACTTTGTAAAAAACCCAACCATAGATCTTAAAAAGGTAAATTATATGATTAATATGGACATGGTGGGCCGTTTAAAGCAAGACAGTGCTCTTGCAGTATACGGAACTGGAACCTCTCCTATTTTTAAGCAGGTATTAAAATCGCATAACGACAATTTTAAATTGATTCAAAAAGAATCAGGTATTGGGCCAAGTGACCACACCAGTTTCTATTTGGCAGACATCCCTGTCTTGCATTTCTTTACCGGACAACACGAAGATTATCACAAGCCAGGAGATGATGCAGACAAATTAAACTACAAGGGTATGAGAACCATTGGATCTTATATCTACAACATTATTGGCGATCTAAATGACAATGGAAAACTGGCTTTTAGAACCACTAAAAATGAAAGTGAAGAAACACCTCGTTATAAAGTTAGTATGGGGGTCGTTCCTGATTATATGTATGATGGAAAGGGAATGAAAATTGATGGAGTTAGTGAAGGAAAACCAGCGAAAAAAGCAGGCGTTAAAAAGGGAGATGTTCTTGTAAAATTTGATGGTGAAAAAATTACAGATATGATGGGCTATATGAAAGCACTTGCAAAAACCAAAGAAGGTGATAAAAAAACAATCGTCGTAAATAGAAATGGCAAAGAAGTAAGCTTAACAATTGAGTTCTAAACTTAATTTAGCACACTACCATAGGCCTGTTAGAAATGATCTAGCAGGTCTTTTTTTTAAGATAAAATAAGTATTTTTGCGCAATGGTTAAAATTGGCGACATAGAATTAAATGATTTCCCTTTGCTCTTAGCACCTATGGAAGACGTGAGTGACCCTCCGTTTAGAGCTTTGTGTAAAGAACAAGGTGCAGATGTGGTGTATACCGAGTTTATTTCTTCGGAAGGTTTGATTAGAGATGCTGCTAAAAGCGTCATGAAATTAGACATCTACGAAAAAGAACGCCCTGTTGGCATTCAAATATTTGGAGCCAATTTAGAATCCATGCTTAGAACCGTAGAAATCGTAGAAAAATCAAAGCCAGACATTATTGATATTAATTTTGGCTGCCCTGTAAAAAAAGTGGTCTCTAAAGGTGCTGGTGCAGGGATTTTAAAAGACATCGACTTGATGGTTTCTCTAACAGAAGCCATGGCAAAGCACACCAACCTGCCCATCACCGTAAAAACCCGTTTGGGCTGGGATGAGGATTCTATCAGGATTGTTGAAGTTGCAGAACGCTTACAAGATGTGGGTTGTAAAGCCATTTCTATCCATGGAAGAACCCGTGCGCAGATGTACAAAGGTGATGCCAACTGGAAACCTATTGCCGAAGTAAAAAACAACCAACGTATGCACATTCCTGTTTTTGGAAACGGTGATGTTACCACGCCAGAAAGAGCTATGGAAATGCGTGATGTGTACGGTTTAGATGGAGCCATGATTGGGAGAGCTTCTATAGGATCTCCTTGGTTTTTTAATCAGGTAAAGCACTTTTTTAAAACAGGAGAACACTTGCCTTCTCCGAGTATTGCAGAGCGTGTAGAAATTGCTCGCAGACATTTGCAAATGGCCATCGATTGGAAAGGTGAAACTCTGGGCGTTTTAGAAACCAGAAGACACTACACCAACTATTTTAAAGGCATTCCTCATTTTAAAGAATACCGTATGAAAATGGTCACTTCTGATGATGCCAGTGATGTGTTTGCTGCCTTTGACGAGGTATATGAAAAGTTTGGGGATACAGTGATTCCAGATTTTTTATAAAAATTGATTGACTCAACTAAATTATAGTTATTCTTTTTTTGCAAATACTTTATCCAGTTCTTTTTCTAGATCATCATCATATTCTACGCGTTTTAATATTTTTCCGTCAGCACCAATAATAAAAGAAGTAGGTATTGTTATAGACAAACCATACTGTAGGGCTACTGGATCATTATTTATTTTAGTAAGTTTAGAAAAATTTGACCAACTTATTTCTAATTTATCACTTGCATCTTTCCATAATTTTTTGTCATGATCAAATGAATAACTTACAATCTGAAAATTTTTGTCTTTGTATTTTTCTATTAACTGAGGGAATTCTTCTTCCATTTGCTTGATACATGGAGAGCACCAACCTGCCCAAAAATCTAGTAAGATAATTTTACCTTTAAAATCACTTAACTTTACTTCTTCATCGTTTAAGTTTTTTCCGATAATATCTACAAAATAATCGCCTTCTTTTACAGGTTTTATATGTATAAAATCATCTAACAACTTTCCATAACTAGAGTTTTTTAGTTCTATAGGAAGTTGACTAAAGTATTCTTCTAGTTTTTCTTTTTTTAAATCAGTCCTGTAATCATAAATATTAGATAAAGAGAAATAATTATTAGGATTCTCAAATAGAAATTTTATTGAGATATTTGTAGTTGAATCTCTATACTCTTTATACTCTTCTTCAGAAATAAGATTTTTACTAAATTTTATATACGCTTTTCTTTGTCTATCCCTTAAGGGTTTTAACAGTTCATCATAACGAAGTGCAATTTTATTTGTTTCGCTTCCTATAATAATCTTATTAAAATCAATATCCTTTTCTAATAGTTGTTTTTTAGAAGCACTGATCTTAATTTTTTTGTTTTCTAACCAAAAACCAGTATAAATATCGTATTTAGAGATGCTAATAGACACAGGTGTTGGGTCTTTTAATTTTCCTTTAAAATTAAATTTATTGTTTACGATAATTGTAGAGTCTATATTTTTGTATGTATGACTATTAAATAAATAGACTTTTGTGCTGTCTTTTATACCTGAAATCTTTGCTTCAATTAGATAAGTGTCTGGTTGTTTTTTACAAGATGCTAAACAAAATAGGATGCATAAAATTAGGATACTGTTTTTCATTATTTTAATGTTTTTTTATTCTAAAATTAGGTGACAGAGATAAATTTATCCCTGATACCTTTATTAATATAGGTTTTTTAAGCACAAAAGCCAAAAGTGCCTGTACCATTACATACACCTGATGCACAATTCTCTGACTTAGATCTGAAACAAAGACAAACTGGAAACATGTGATAGTTTCCGCTACATGGGTGTTCTTCAGAACCTCCAAATACATTTCTTTGCTCCGCTTTACTTAAAGCCTTTCCTAAATTTAAAATTTGTTTTTTCATAATATATATTTATGATTTATAGTATGCCTTAATCGTTTTAAGACACTCAAGGTTAATTATATTTCTAGTATTCCTTTTTTTCAATTTACCAAAACTTAGCATTTCTTACATCCTTTAATTTTGGTAAAAATTGAGGATCATGAGGGGGCAAAAACGATTGATCTATTAAATTCATGTTTTTATCGATTAGAATGTATCTTGGTATGGAATTTAGTTCTATGAACTTCAAGAACTCTTTATTTTCCATAGCTTTTTCATCAATCAAATACGTAATTTTCTGAGCTAACTCTTTTGTTTTTAATTGCCATTTCTCTTTTACCGCTTCTTTATCAACACTTAAGCTAAGTACTTTTACATTTTTTGGAAAATTCATTTTTTTCATTTCTTTAATACCACTAATACAAGGAGCACACCAGGTAGCCCAAAAATCAATAAGATAGTAGGGAGAAGGATGTTTCTGTATGATTTTTGAAAGAGAGCTTTCTTTAAGAGCAACACTACTTAAACGAAGGTTTTTAATTTTTTCTTTAAACAAATCATTACTTAAATGTTGTATCTGTTTTTTGATATAGACAGAGTCTTTTTTATAAAATTCGGTTGTTTTTAGCCAATCTATTGCGGTTTTAAATTGCGGTTTCCCTTTATTTTCTCCCATTATTAAGAACTTGTATGTGTTCGCTGCTAAAAACTTCTTATAATCATCAGAATAGTCAAGTGAATTTATGTTTGGGTAATCCAATTCAGAAACTCGATTTTTTATATAAACATTACCTAAACCTGAGTCTATAAAAAGACTTCCAACAAGATCCAAATTAATTTCCTTTACATACGCATCAACAGTTTTATTTTTAGGGTACAAACTCTCAAACATCCTCATATATTGAATATCGTTTAACTGAAGATTGAACAATCTATTTTCGATTTGATACTTTTCTTGGTAATAGGTATAGAGACTGTCTAACTCTTTCTTGATTTTTATCTTAGAATTGTTTTTTAAGGCAATTATTTTATAAAAAATAGATTTGTAATCTTCTAAAATATCGGTTACTAAAACGGCGTCATTTTCAATTGGATATAGTTGATTATTTTTTAATTCAAAGTCTATTTTTTTTATCTTATCGTGAATTAAAAAATTTTGACTAATCATTTGTAACCCCCCTTCTTGTCTTTTCATGAAACCATACTTATATAGCTTAAGACTATGCACAACTGGTATCGTTCTTGAAACAATTGTATCTTTTTTAGAGGAGTTAACAAACTTTAATACTTCATTATCAAAATTTTTATTGGTAAAATTCAAAAATACCGACTCCTCCGTTTTTAATTTTACCGAAATTGTAAGTGAATCTAAATTATCCTTTTGAATATAAACCCGATTATCTCTTTCTTTTTCAAAATTCTTTGACTCACAGCTATATAAAATAAAAATAAGTATCAAAAGAGATAGTAACTTTTTGATTTTAAAAAAGTAATAGTTAATTGTTAATCCCATTTCTTTAGTTTTAGTATTAGATGAATATGTTTATTCTAATTTAAAATAATAAAAGCAGCAAACTTTTCAAGTTTGCTGCTTTCTTTAATAGTTAATCATCCCATTCACAATCATAAAAACATCTTGTAGCATCCATATTTGAAATCATGCCTACACAATCTTCATTTGCTTGATCAGAGCCAGCTTGTCCATCTGCGTACCCACCAGATGTTACAGTCTCCCACTGCCCAGTATATGTGCTTAGGTAAGTGAAAGTACACTCTTGTAGATACCCACCAAACACATTTCTTTGTTCCGCTTTACTTAAAGCTTTTCCTAAATTTAAAATTTGTTTTTTCATAATAAAAATATTTATGATTTATAAAATGCCTTGATCGTTTAAAGACACTCAAGGTTAATTATATTTCTAGTATTCCTTTTTTTCAATTTACCAAAACTTAGCATTTCTTACATCCCTTAATTTTGGTAAAAATTGAGGATCATGAGAGGGCAAAAACGATTGATCTATTAAATTCATGTTTTTATCGATTAGAATATATCTTGGTATGGAATTTAGTTCTATGAACTTTAAGAACTCTTTGTTTTCTTCTATCCTATTATCAATTAGGTAGGTAATTTTTTGTTTCAACTCTTTTGTTTTTAATTGCCATTTCTCTTTTACCTCTTCTTTATCAACACTTAAACTAAGTATTTTTACATTTTTTGGAAAATCCATTTTTTTCATTTCTTTAATGCCGCTAATACAAGGAGCACACCAGGTAGCCCAAAAATCAATAAGATAGTAGGGAGAAGGATGTTTCTGTATGATTTTTGAAAGGGAGCTTTCTTTTAGATCTACATCAGCTAAACTAAGATTTTTAATTTTTTCTTTAAACAAATTATTATTTAAAGGTTGTATCTGTTTTTTGATATAGACAGAGTCTTTTTTATAAAATTCGGTTGTTTTTAGCCAATCTCTTGATTCATGAAAGTTTTGGTCTCCTTTATTATCTTTATGTTTTAAAAATTTATAAATACTTAAAGCTATATATTTTAGATAAAAATCTGAATAATTATTTGAGTTCAATTTTTTATAATTTAAACTATTAATTCTATGTTTTACAAATTGATATCCTAAACCAGTAAATGAGCCGCATATAACATCAAAATTTACTTTTTGAATAAATAAATCAACTGCTTTATTTTTTGGAAATAAATGCTCTAATAAAATCATATAATTAAAATCATTCAATTGAATATGTAATAATTTGTTTGTGCTTTGATATTTTTTTTGGTATTTTTTATGTAGACTATCTAGCTCATTTTTTATTTCTAATTTAAAAGATCCTTTAGATTTATATATTTTACTATATAAGAGGTTGTAATCATTAATTAACTCAGAAACTAAAACATCATTGTTTGTTTTTAAAGGGAATAACTGGTTGTTTCTTAATTCAAAATTAATTTTTTTGATGCTTTTATCAATCAAAATATTTTGACTGGTTCTTTTAAAACCTGTGGTTAGATTTTGTATGTGTCCATAATTAAAAACTTGAGAATTGTATAGCCTAAGTATTTTACGAGTAACTATGGTGTCTCTGTTAATGTTATTTGTGAATTTAAGAGTGTTGTTTTCAAAATACTCATTATCGTAATTTAGTATTACAGATTCTTTAAACTTTAATTTCACAGAGATTGTAAGCGAATCTGTTTTTGATTTTGCTTTAATTTCTTTAGAAGTCATATCTATTGACTTCGTTTTTTTATTTTTATTATTACAAGAATTCAAAGAAAAAAAGACCAGAAACAATAGGCTATAAAAACCGCATTTTAATTTAAAAAACTTCTTTTTCATTTTTATGCTTTTTAAAAATCAATCAAAAATCGAGCCTAGTTTTTTTTGTAAGAATTTTTGGCTCGATTCACTAAGAAGATTAATAAGCTTCATATTTCTAGCCTTTTAACGCTTAAAACAACACCTTACTTGTAAAAAAACATATCTTAGCAACAACTTATCAGCCTTTGTAAAACTCATTCAATGAAAAAAAACAAATTGTTCTTTGCGTTTTTTATAGTATTAATTACTAGCTGCAAAAAAGAAAAAGCTTACACTCCTATTTCTGATCAAACGTTTGTGAAAGAGAAAAAGCTAGAGCTTACTGAATTTGAAACACAAAATTGGCACCTAAAAGATATTGAAATTGACTCTATTCCTGGAATTAGTCTACAAAGAGCTAAAGACAGTTTGTTAACTGGTAAAAAAGGGAAAGAAGTCATTGTCGCAATATTGGATTCTAAAATTGACATCAATCACGAAAGTTTAAAAGACTATATCTGGAAAAATCCGAAAGAAATTCCAAATAATGGAATTGATGATGACCAAAATGGCTATATCGATGATGTACATGGTTGGAATTTTTTAGGGAACCAAAAAGGAGAAAATACTAATTACACTAGTTATGAGTATACTAGAATATTAAAAAAGTACGATCACTTATTTAAGGATAAAAAAGAAGTAGATATCACTTCTAAAGATTCGCTATTGTTTAATTTATACACTAGAGCAAAAAAGGCGTATGATAAAAGGATGAAATATACTGAATCACAATTAAAATATGCAAATAATCTTTTAAAATATAGAGCAGATCTTGAAAAAGGCTTATTAAAATATTTTCCAAATAACCAGTATACCAAAAAAGATCTAGACAGTTTAAAAAAAATCTATCCAGATGATAAAGAATTACATAGGTATACTTTAATTTACACAAATTTCATGAAGCCTAAATACAGTCAAAAGAGCATGGAATTAGGAAAGTTAAAAGCTCAAGAAAGAATTGATAAGCTGTTGAACTTATCATATAATGAAAGAGAATTAATTGGTGATGATTTAGAAGATATTAATGAAACAAACTATGGGAATAATATTGTAGATGATTATTTAGGTTTATTTGTCCATGCAACAGAAGTATCAAGTGTAATTACGAGCTTTAAATTAGACAATGTTAAAATTATGCCTATTCCTATTTTTACCAATGGAGAGGTTACAGACAAAGATTTGGCATTGGCAATTAGATATGCGGTTGACAATGGAGCTAGCATAATTAACATGAGTTTTAGCAAGAGCTTATCGTTACATGAAAATTGGCTAGAAGATGCTTTTAAATACGCAGAAAATCACAATGTCCTTATTGTCACTTCTTCAGGAAACTCGTATATAAATTTAAATAATAGTGAAACAGTATACCCAACGGATTACTTTGACAATAAAGAAATATCAAATAATTTTTTAAAAATTGGAAGCACTTCACAAAAATTAACTAAAAACTTTGTTTCTTCATACTCTAATTATGGCAATAAACATGTAGATGTTTTTGCTCCCGGAGAAAATTTATACGTAGCATTTCCTAATAACAAGTATAAATATGATTCTGGCACATCACTTTCTTCTGCAACTGTAGCTGGTGTTGCTGCTTTAGTTTATTCATATTATCCAGATTTAACAGTTTCTCAAATTAAAGACATCATCATAAACTCAAGTGTTAAATACAATATCGATGTAGAAATTAAAGTTGGTAAAGAGAAAACCTTAGCTCCTTTTTCAAGCTTGTCAAAATCTGGAGGAATTGTAAACGCCTACAATGCACTAATCATGGCAGACAGTATTTCTAAAAATTAAGTTTTCATCAAAACCGATACCCTACTTGTAAAAGCACATATCTTGGCAACAACCTGTACACATTGGTAAAGCTCCCAATATCACTAACAGAAAACTCTTTAAACTCAGCTGTATTTAAAAGGTTTTTTCCTACTAAAGAAAAACTCAATCCTTGTTTTTTTAACTCATAACGCGCGCTTACATCTGCAAAGTAATATTCATGTTGTGTTTTGTTTCCATTTTTAAAGGCATAGCGCTCCGTCTGAAGGTCTATGGTTAGTTGGTCGTTTACCGCAAAGAAAAAATCTAAAAACATATTGTTGTTAGCATAAGATTCTTTAAAGCTTGTATAAATGAGATTGCGACTCCATGAGCTCCCAATATGGTAATTAAAGATTCCTAAAAATCCTGATCGCAGTTCAAACCCATAATTAAAGTTTTTAAGTGACACCTGCCTAAGGTTGCTGCTATTTACTCGGTTCATATACTGGGTATCCGTATAGCCAAAGCTTAGTTTTAGATTGGAAGAAATAGCCTTGAAATAGCGATCAACTTGACTGCTAATACTTAACAAACTCTTGTCTTTGATTAAGGTTTTTGTAGATTTTACATAGCTTGGATTCAGGAGCGCTGTGCTTGAGTAATAATCGTGCATTTTGGTATATAGCAGATTGGTGTTGGCAAAAAATTTATCTCCCCAATTACCAAACTGATAATTAAACATAAGGCTTGAGGTATTTAAGAGTTGGTTTTGACTAGTCCCTCTAGAAAAAGATCGAAACCCAGTTAAAATATAGGCATCGTATAACTCTGGCAATTGGGCATTGCTGCTTTTAAATGCGTACGAAGTTTCAAATTTGTGATTATTGTTTGGTTGGTATGCCAAGCCCAATTTGGGGTTTAGCACAAAAGGCTGGCTTTTTTGTTGGTTTAACTCTTTAAAATATTGATGTACTTGTAGTTTTCCTTTTATAGAAAACCGATTCAATTTAAAGGTATAATTGCTTTTAAAATACAAATCATGTATGCTGTATTTTTGTCTATTTTGATAGCCTTCTGGACTTAAAACGAGTTGTTGATCTTGAAACAGTTGGAACCCAGAAACCAACTGATCCTCTCTATATTGATTGCCCAATTGGATTTGAAACAAATTATCATCAGTTGATCTGTGTAAGTAATGCGCTTCAAAACCGCCATATTTCATGGTGTTATCTACTTTTTGAGACACATTGTTTACAGTGCTATTTGGAAAGTCTTCTTGGTAAAAAAAGTGGTCAATTGCATACTGCTCTGGGTTGGTTTGATAGATATATCTTCCTTTAATTAACAGCACTTTTCGCGCTGTTAGCTGATGGGTGTACTGCACCTTTTGATCAACAAAAGTCTGTTTGCTTTTTACAACTTCTCGGGTACTTAGGGTGTTAAAAATTAGATCTCCCAAATGCTGTTGATCTTTTTGAGAATACTTGCTAACAAGTTCAAGTGCCTTTACTTTTGAAAGTTGGTAATTCAGATCAAGTTTCCCAAAACCCAAAACAAAATTTTTAGCTAGACTGTAGTTTTCTGTGTTGGTAAACTGAGTGGTTCCCAGGTTATAGGCTGCAATTGACTTTTGATAAAAATTTCTATCATCCCAATTAAAAAACCCCAAGGTTTTAATCTTAAAATTTTTACTCGGGCTAAAAAGTGCGTTTAAAGAGACCAATTTGCTGTTGTTAAAGTTGGTTCTTGACGCTTTAAAGTTGGGCGAATTTGCTTCTAAGCCTAAAAAGGTTTCTACCTCTTGATTATCACCAATGCCAGAAACCTCGTCTGCGCTATACGGATTGATTAATTGAGAGAGGTCTCCAGTAGCATCATGCCCTATAGAATTTTGATTGGTTAAAAAGTAGTATTTGTTTTTTTTACCAAAATTCATCAAGTTTCCTAAAGCCGATGTTCTCTTTTCTGAATCAAGAGAAACACCTAAGTGTGCATTGCCAAACCACACCCGTTTGGCCTCTTCCTTTAGCCTTAAATTTAAGGCTATTTTATCGCTGTCCTCTATGCCTTTTAAAAGCTTGTTTTTAGAATAGCTCTCTATAAGTTCTACTTTGTCTATTGGATTGGGAGGCATGTTTTTGGTTAAAATCTTATACCCCTTTTCAAAAAGATCATCTCCCTCTACCAACACGCTTTCAATCTCTTTATTTCCTACTTTAATAGTCCCATCAGTTAAAACCTGTAGGCCTGGAATGTTCTTTAGCAAATCTTCTAAGACTTGCTCATTGCCTCTTAAAAAAGAAGCGACATTAAAAACAACCGTATCTTTTTTTCTTTCGATGGGTTTCACCGCATGCACAATAACTTCTTTGAGCTCAAAATTTTGCTCCTCTAAAACTATGGTTAAATTAGGGATGGTATTTCTATCTTTTATAGGAAGATTTTGGGTTTTAAAACCAAGAACAGAAAATGACAAAATCAAAGGTCTTTTATTGGGCAGCTTTAACTGAAACTGACCTTGTTCATTGCTATAGGTATAAGCAATAATTTTTGAACTAAGAGAATCTTTAAGCACCACGCTGGCAAACGCAAGGGCTTGTTTTTGTTGGTCTACAACGGTACCTTTTAGGAGTTCCTGACCAAAGCCCAAAAAAGTGACATTCATAAAAAACCAAAAGGCAAGAAAAGTTCTATGTTTTAAAAACAATTGCATCTAAACGATCTTAAAAAGATTTATTATAATTAGGCAAGACCTAATTACAACTTTTTTCTAACCACTTAGTTTCAACAGCTGTTATCTGAACACTGGCTCCTCTAGGTAATTTTGTTTGAATTTTCTTTTTTAGTTCATTGGTTTGGCTATTCTTTAATTTAAAGATGGCTTCGCAACTAATTGCCGCTTTTATATCTAAAGGTTTGTAGTCAATGGATTGCTTTTCTGTAGAAATAGCGGTCAAACTAAAATGAATAAAATTCTCAGCATCATAGGCTTCTACAATCATCCCTGGCAAGCCGTGTAGTTTCCAGGGACCAAAAAGCATAGGAACCTCTATAGTATACCAAGCAGTATACGTTCTTCCTTTAAAAAGAGCTGTTGCTTTTTTACAGGTATAGTTTCCAATTTTTTTTTCTTCTGTGCTTAAATCCCATTGAATTCCATTCATTTTTTCACGGACCACATATTGGGTATACTCACTGTTCTTAAAAACACGCTCACTAGAAAATACAGTTTGCGCTACTGCATCTGACTCTACATTTCCAAAAATGGTCTCTCCTGAGCTCAAGCTTATATTTTGAACGGTTTGACCATTAACAATTTCTTCTTTTTCGGTTGATGCTGGCGCCAAATCACGCTGATAAAAAAAGACACTTTGATTTCCTGTCTTATATAAAACACCATCTTTTTCGGTGCCGTTTTGAAAAACTTTGTAGCTTAGCGTTAATGTGGGCTGAAGTTGGGTCTGTGCCGTAGCTTGAACCACAAATAAGAACAGCAGTATTCTAAAAATAAATTTCATAATAAGGGGGTTTTAAAAATGTACCTAAGTAACTTATTACAAGCACTTAGGCACATAAATTTATAAAATATAAATCAATTAAAAATCTGAAGAGAAGAAATCGTATATCTTGATAGCTATACACTTCAGAAAATTCATCTCATCACCCGAAATCGTAACAACGCCTTCGATGATGGTACCGTCTTCTAGTTTTATACTAATGTTAATAGTACACTTACCAGCTTTTGATTCAATCAGTTGCTCATTTTGTAGTATTGACTCGCTTACAGCGATGGCTTTAGGTGCTGCAAAAGAGAGGTTTACCATGAGTAAACAGACCCATACGATGGTTTTGATTTTCATAACCAATGGTTTAATCATCAAAAACTTCCATTAGCTTATTCATTACTCTTCTTGCTTCTTTACAAGTGTTTGCAGTAATGGTAAACTCTAATTTAACTGAATCTCCTTCTTCTGTAGAGATGGTTACCTTTCCTTCTACAATACATTTGTCTACCGATTGATCTGCTGGTTTTGTCAGTTTGTTTACATTGACTTTTAGCAGCGCAGTCATCGGGTGACTAAATGACTTTGTTGGAATTAGCAAACTGGTTTTGGTGTTTGCTTTGTTGTTGATTGCTCCATCTGTTTCGTTAGATGCCGAAGCAATAGAAACGACTAGCAATAGGCTTAGTGTAAAAATGATCTTTTTCATAATGATACAATTTTTAAAGAATACCCACTACCTAAGAATGGGCATCCTTAGTGAATAAAACCTTGTAATTTTTTTAAAGTCAGTTACAAGCTTCCGACCGTCTTTGCGCAAAAAACTTTCTTTTTCATAGAATTTTCCAATCTACGAGGGGATAAATTCCATAACAAACCAAATAAAGAAAAAGCGGAAAAACAAACATCCTAGTTCTGCTTTTATAAAAACAGCAGTTTATTTTATGAATAAAGAATGCTTTATCAAAGAAGATGTAAAAAGAGGCTAACTATAAAGCTACATCATCGATTTAGTTTCTAGCTGATACCAAATGAGAGCGTTAAAAAAGAATTTACGACTCTATAAAGTTTTTAGAAATGCTGCTGCTGGCAATGCGAGCAGCGAGATAACCCAGAATTAAAATGGTTATGGCAACCAAAAAAACATTGTAAAAATTAAATGCTACTGGATACGGAATGGAGGTGGTAATCATAAAAAAAGAAAACTGCTTTTGGAGCAAGACTAAGGAGATTCCTAAAAACAAGCCTACAGACAAGCCAAATAAGGTGAGTAAAAAGCCTTGAAATACAAAAATTCGCTTGATCTCTTTTA
This sequence comes from Polaribacter pacificus, assembly GCF_038024035.1. NCBI lineage: Bacteria > Pseudomonadati > Bacteroidota > Flavobacteriia > Flavobacteriales > Flavobacteriaceae > Polaribacter > Polaribacter pacificus. Next base: position 2,033,172 of record NZ_CP150664.1, on the reverse strand, counting down.
GAGTAACACCAAGACTAAATAAGGTTTTTAGGTTTTCTTTTTTATCAATAATCATCATAATAATGGCTCCGATAACATTAAACAAGGCAATCATAATGATCAAGGTAAAAACCAAATATGATATAAGGCTTTCTGTATTGAGTACCTGATAGGTTAAGGCATTAAATTGAATCCTTGTTTCTACTTTTAACGAACTGCCTAATTGGCTTTGAAGTTTTTCTGCAAAATTTTCTGGGTCTACACCTTCTTTAATCTTAACCTCTATGGCAGTCAATTGATTTTCTGAATAGTTAAGTAGTTTTCTCGCCAAGCTCAAATCAACAAAAACATATTTATTTGCAAACTCTTCCAAGCCAGAGTACACGCCTACGATTTGTGCGCTTACCTCATTAAAAGCAGCTCTTTGACTGGTAATATAATTAGTTCCTGGTTTGGGTACTCTAATATATAAGGGTTCTCCAAAACTAAGCACACCCATAGAGAGTTTTTCAGAAATCCCATAACCGATCACTGCCGAATTTAAAAAATCAGGATCCAGCCATTGACCTACCGATAAGGTAGAATCTACACGGGTTACATCGGTATAATTTGTACCGACTCCTTTAATATATGAAATGTGATCTCGCTCTTTATACTGTAAAAAAACACGTTCTTCTACTACCTGAGTGCTGGCTAAAATTTCTGGTTGTTCTTTTAAAATTTGCGAAACCTGATCAGTGTAGAGAAAAGATTTTCCTTTCACTGCAGAAATTTTTATGTCTGGATCAGAGCTTTGAAGCATGGAGTTTGTAAACAGACGAAAACCAGAAAATCCCGACAAAATAATAAACAAGGCTAGTGTTCCTACGATAACACCAAACGAAGCAATAACAGTAATAATGTTGATGGCATTTTTACTGCTTTTGGCTACCAAATAGCGTTTTGCAATGTAGAGTGGAAAGTTCAAAAGTCCCTAAAATATTTTAAGGCAAGATACAGAAACAAATTCTAAAATTACCTTTTTTGTCGTCTTGGTAAAACCTCTGGGTTTTGAATCGGATTTGGATCTTCTCCTCGTAAGGATTTATCTATATTTTCTATATAGTCTAAAGAATCATCACCAAAAAAAGAAAGCTCAGGCATTCTTCTTAATTGATTTCTGGTTCTTTTAGCCAATTCATGTCTAATGAGTGAAGTATTGGATTGGATTCCCTTAACCAACTCATCTCTTTTTTCTGATGGAAAAACACTTAAATACACCTTAGCAATGCTCAAATCTGTAGTTACGGTTACCTTAGAAACCGAAATAATAGTCCCTTGCATTCCGTCTTGTGCTGCTTTCTGAAGCACATCTACCAAGTCTTTTTGAATGACTCCTGCGATTTTTTTCTGTCTGTTTGTTTCTTCCATGCTGCAAATTTACGGATAATTCCCAAAAGAATGTTTATTTTTGATTGATAGAACCCTAAGAATGGATAAAATAGAACATATTGGAATTGCCGTTAAAGATTTGGAGAAGTCTAACGGAGTTTTTGCAGCCTTATTTGGCAAAGCACATTACAAAACAGAAACTGTAGAAAGCGAAGGTGTTAAGACTTCGTTTTTTGAAGTAGGCCCTAATAAAATTGAGCTACTAGAGGCCACCAAACCCGATAGCCCAATTGCAAAATTTATAGATAAAAAAGGAGAAGGTATTCATCATATTGCCTTTGCTGTTTCTGATATACAGGCAGAAATGGATCGCCTACAAAAGGAAGGTTTTATCCTGTTAAATAAAGAACCAAAACTAGGAGCTGATAACAAATTGGTTGCTTTTTTACACCCAAAAAGCACAAATGGTGTGCTGATAGAATTGTGCCAAGAACGTCCATAATTTTAACAAAATTACTGCAAATAAGCAAGCTATGATTGCGCGTGATTTTTTGTATCTTGCCAACATAAAACGAATTTAGATCCATGGCTAGTTCTTTTGATAAATATCAAAAACGCAGATTGCGCTCTTCCTATTTTTCTGTAGTGATTAGTATCGCTTTGGTCTTGTTTATGGTGGGTGTTTTAGGGTTGGTATTGCTAAAATCTACCAGTGTTGCCAATCTCTTTAAAGAAAAAGTTGCCATGACTTTGTTTTTAAAAGACAAGGTGTCTAACAAGCAAATTGAAACACTAAAAGCTTCTTTGCAAAAAGAACCCTTTACTAGAAGAATCATTTATACCTCAAAAGCACAAGCTGCAAAAGCACATAGCAAAGAATTGGGAGAGGATTTTTTAACTTTTTTAGGGACAAATCCACTTAAAAATGGTCTTGAACTGTATTTAAACGCAGAATTTGTAACTCCAGAAAAAATGGCAGAAATTGAAAAGCGTTTTCAAAAGAATGCCTTTGTAGAAGAAGTATCTTATGACAAACCTCTAATTAGTTTATTGACAAAAAATATTCAAAAAATTAGTTTTTGGCTGCTCATTATCAGTGCTTTTTTTGGCTTGGTTTCTATGATTTTAATCAACAGTGCCATACGCCTTTCTGTATACTCAAAACGATTTAATATTAAAACCATGCAGATGGTTGGTGCCACAAAGAGCTTTATTAGAAAACCTTTTATTTGGCAAGCCATAAAACTTGGACTAATTGGTGCCCTTGTTGCCATTATTGGTTTAGGTCTTACCATTTACTACGCCAATCAATACATCCCGTCATTACATCTATTAAGTGATTACCTACTCCTAGCCTATTTATTTGGTGGTGTAGTTCTCGCTTCTTTTATTATAACTTGGTTAAGCACCTATTTGGCTACGCAACGCTTTTTAAATTTACAAACTGACGAATTATATTACTAAGCCTATGAATTCTAAAAACAACTCCGAGAAACCTGTTTTTCTTTTTGAAAAGAGAAACTACATCATTATGCTAATTGGCCTTGCTTTTATTGCTTTAGGATTTATCCTAATGGCTGGTGGCGGAAGTGATGATCCTGAGGTTTTTAATCCAGAAATATACAACTGGCAACGTATTCGATTGGCTCCAACACTAGTAATTGTTGGGTTGGGGATTCAGATTTATGCCATTTTTGCAAAACCTAAAAAATAAGCATGGATTATATCGAAGCAATTGTTCTTGGAATCATTCAAGGACTAACTGAGTTTTTACCCGTTTCTTCTAGTGGACATTTAGAGCTGGCAAAAGCTATTTTAGGCGATACTTCTGTGCCAGAAGAAAGTCTCACTTTTACGGTTGTTTTGCATTTTGCAACCGCCTTAAGCACCCTCGTTGTATTTAGAAAAGAGGTTGCAGAAATTTTTAAAGGCTTGTTCCAATTTAAATGGAATGATGAAACTGAATTTTCTTTAAAAATTATTGCTTCAATGATTCCTGCAGTGGTTATTGGTTTGCTTTTCGAAAAAGAATTGGAGTCCTTTTTTGGAGGACAGATATTACTGGTGGGTTTTATGTTGCTAGTAACTGCTCTTTTGTTATTATTGGCTGATAAGGCAAAAAAAACAGACAAAAAAGTATCTTTTACAAATGCAGTAATTATTGGTATTTCGCAAGCCATAGCAATGCTTCCAGGCATCTCTAGATCTGGGGCAACAATTTCTACCTCTGTATTATTAGGCGTTGATAGGAATAAGGCTGCACGTTTTTCTTTTTTAATGGTTGTACCCTTAATTGTCGGTAAAATTGCCAAAGATTTATTGAGTGGAGATATCAATTTTAAGAGTGCAGAAATTTTACCCATGTCCGTAGGGTTTTTAGCCGCATTTATTGCTGGTTTATTTGCCTGTACTTGGATGATTTCTTTAGTTAAAAAAAGTAAACTATCATATTTTGCAATCTATTGTGCCGTTGTTGGTGTTGTTGCAATTGGTTATTCTTTAATGAATTAGTCCCTGAATAAATGACTGGAGAAGATTATAAAAATGGCCAAATACTATTGATTGACAAACCACTAAATTGGACATCTTTTCAGGCTGTAAATAAAATTCGTTGGCATATCAGACAACGTTTTAACATCAAAAAAATAAAAGTTGGCCATGCAGGAACTTTAGATCCGCTTGCCACAGGCTTGTTGATTATTTGCACAGGCAAGCAGACCAAAAACATTAATGAGTATCAAGGTCAGGTAAAAGAATATACCGGAACCATCACTGTTGGTGCTACCACCCCAAGCTTTGATTTAGAAACCGAAATTAACCAACGTTTTGAGACTGCTCACATTACAGATGACTTAATTTATGATACCTGTAAAAAGTTTATTGGAATCATACAACAGCAACCTCCTATTTTTTCGGCCTTAAAAAAAGACGGAAAGCGCTTATATGAGCTAGCTAGAAAAGGTGAGACCACTGAGACTACAGAAATAGCAAGTAGATCTGTAGAAATATCAGAATTTGAAATTACCAAAAAAGCACTTCCTGAAATTGAATTTAGAGTGGTGTGTAGCAAAGGGACCTATATTCGTTCTTTGGCTTTTGACTTTGGGAAAGCACTCCAGTCTGGAGCACATTTAACCGCATTGCGAAGAACCAAAATAGGCGATTTTTCTGTAGATAAAGCCGAAAATATAGAGCAATTTATTAGCCGATTAGACGCTAATTAAGTCTGGTTTATTTTTTTAAAAAACGTCCATACCAACTCTCTTCAATCGAAATTTCCCAATGGTTCTCCAGATCGTGCTTGGTATTGATTAGATTATCAAAAACAATTGTTTTAGCAGTAACTGCTTTGTTTTTAAGTAGTTTTTTAAATTCTTTTAGCTCTTTGTATTGTACAAACTCGCCCTGTTTAAAACAGACGTTCATTTTGTCTAAAAGTTCTACGCCAAACTCTTCTTGAAGCGCAATGATAAATGCTACAGAAGCATCAATCTCAGAAATACTTAAGGGTGAATTTTCTGTATCTGCGACTAAAATGATAAATCGCTGATGGACAAACTTATAAGACGCCTTAAAGTTTTCATCGTCTGCTTTCCATCCTGCAATAAATTGCTGAATCTTTTCTTCGATAGGCTCAAGTTCTTTAGGATAAAATTTTCGGCTAGAAGGATACACCCAAACCTTGGCATCTTCAGAAATCTCACTATAATCTACAAACATCTATTTCTTTTAAGACCACAAAGATAGCACAAACTAAAAGCCCTTCCACATTTTTGTAAAAGGACTTTGCTATTAATACAATTGTTTGATTTTCTATTTTACAAATTCTATTAGATCTTGTTGTATAGAAACTCCTTTGTCTTTGTTATACCAAAGCTGTAACTCTTTTTTAAACGCAGCATCTAAACTTCCGTGTTTCGCTTTATAATCATTAACCATTTTAGTAGCCACTGAGGGTCTTGGCCCCCAAGAGTTGAGCAATGCACTACTCTTGTCTAAAACAATCATTTTTGGAATTGACATAGACCCATTGGTTAAAAACTGAGCCATCAACTCTGGATTCTCATCTCTTAGGACTATCCTAAGATCTATTTGATGGCTCATAGCACTCATAGCATTGATTACGGGTAATATCTGTGCTGCATCTCCACACCAACCTTCTGTAATCACTAACCAAGTCTGAGGCTCTTTCATAAATTTTAGGGCTTCTTCTGTCTCTGGAGTTAACCTAGTCTTCTGATCTAAACGATGCATTCTTGCATTGTTTAGTTTGCTGTAATTATACAAATCATCAGACTGAGTTGGCCCGGTAGATTTGCCTGCCTCTAACAAATCTAAAACCAATTTCCGATAGCTGGCATAGTCCATGCTCTTAGCTAAACTTTCTTTAAATAACTGTTTCATCAACTACTAATTTATTTGTTAGACGATACAAATTGTCAAACTTACAAGCTTTCATATTGCGATCTTTAGATCAAAAAAAACAAGAAAAAAAAGCCTAATTCTTTTTTAAGGATTAGGCTTTAAAATTAGATCATGAGTTTTAGCTCAAATTTTTTAACATGTCTTTGGTCATGGCATCCAAATCAAAGTGCTGTTGCCAACCCCAATCGTTTCTAGCATCACTGTCATCAATTATTTGCGGCCAGCTATCTGCTATTTGTTGCCTAAAATCTGCTTTATATGAAATTGTAAACTCTGGTATCTCCTTTTGTATGGCTGCTGCAATTTCTTTAGGAGTAAAACTCATCGCTGCTAAATTATAAGAGGTTCTATTTTTTATTTTCTCTGCATCTGCTTGCATAATCTGAATGGTCGCAGCAATGGCGTCTTGCATATACATCATCGGTAAACGAGTTTCCTCTGTTAAAAAACACTCGTATTTTTGTTCTTCTAGTGCTTTAAAGTAAATATCAACTGCGTAATCTGTAGTCCCTCCTCCTGGCTTGGTTTTCCAACTAATGATTCCTGGGTAACGTAAACTTCTAACATCAACCCCAAATTTTTCATGATAGTAATTACACCAGTGTTCTCCAGCTAACTTGCTGATTCCATAAACAGTGCTAGGTTCCATGATGGTTTTTTGTGGTGTTTGTACTTTTGGAGAAGTAGGTCCGAATGCTGCTATTGAGCTTGGCCAATAGACCTGTTTAATATGTTTTTCTTTGGCCAATTCTAAAACTGCTAAGAGAGAATTCATATTGAGCTCCCATGCTTTTTGAGGATGCTGTTCAGCCGTAGCAGAAAGCATTGCAGCCATTAAATAAACTTGTGTAACTTGGTGTTTTTGAACGGTTTTTAAGATTCCTTCTTTATCGGTAGCGTCTAGGATCTCAAAAGGACCTGAACGTTTCATCTCATCATTTCCTTCTCTTATATCCGAAGCGATTACCTGTTGATTTCCGTAGATTTCTCTTAGTTTTTGGGTCAATTCTGTTCCAATTTGCCCACAGGCACCGATAATTAAAATGGTGTCACTCATATTTTATGAAATTCAAAAAATTTATACAAACAAAGGTACTTAATTTAACTATTCGTAAAAAATAATCCGATTAAATATCAATCAATTATTTAAGAAGCAATTTATTTAGAAGTTTGAATTGAACATAATATCAGGATACTTCTCATAAAAAAACGTATTTTTAAGCCTTTAATTCATCGGTGTAAAATGAAAAAATTAGTCTTGTTATTGGTGCTTTGTTTTTGTGCCTGTAAAGAAAATTCACAACAAAACAAAGAGGTTCATAAACCCGCTGCACTTTCTGTGGTTCAAAAGCACACACTTTCTGTTGTTGTAGATAAACAGGTAAGAAAAGAAGTAGAGGACTGGGGAGCTTATTTAAATTTAGAGCAAAAAATTAAAGAATTTTCTTCAATTTCTGCAAATGAGGCCTTAAACAATGCTTTAGAGTTGGCAGACTTGGTTAAGAAGCTTAAAAGCAACACCAAACCCAAACCTCTAGAAACCCTCTCGTTTAAAACACGGATTAATGTTCTAGAAAATGAGACTTTGCGCCTAAAAGACATGACCTATATTGCCGCTGCACTCACTGCCAAAGAAGTCAATGATCAGGTAGATAAAGTAATGGATGCTTTTACTGCGACAAACTCAAAAATAAATGCCGTTTTTATCAAGTTAAGCATCGACAAAGAACTAGAACCTAGCAATTAAAACAATGAAAAAAACACTACTTTTTCTTATATGCTGCTTAAGCTTACTGGCTTGTCAGCAAAATAAAACAGTCAATTCTAGCCAAAAAGAATTGATTAAAAAGAATATAAAAACTGTCTTAGACGATTGGCATTTGGCTGCAGCAAACGCAAATTTCGAAGCCTATTTTGAGAGCTTAGACAGCTCTGCTGTGTACATCGGAACTGATGTTACAGAGGTCTGGACCAAAGAACAGTTTAGTAAATTTAGCAAACCCTATTTTGATAGAGGTTCTGCCTGGGCATTTAAAGCTGTTGAAAGGAACATTTATACAAACAATGACGCTACTGTGGTTTGGTTTGATGAAATATTAGACACCTGGATGGGTTTTTGTAGAGGCTCTGGCGTGTTAGAACAAGTTGCTGGTGAGTGGAAAATAAAACAGTATGTCCTTTCTATGACCGTTCCAAATGATGGAACTAATGAAATAATCAAAGTAAAAAAGAAAAAAGAAAAATACTAAGGTTTGCTATCATTTAAAAGCTCATCAACCACCTTAAAAATTAAATCATACTCATAGCCTTTCCTGATTAAGAAATCAACAAGCTTCTTTTTATGGGCATACCAATCTTTTTCTTTCCGTAGTTGATGGCGTTTTTCTGCAAGCTCATAGAGTGTTTTTAGGTAAGTCTCTTCATCAATTTCATTGAGAGCAGTTTTAATATTGTAGGCAGAAACTTCGCGCCTTTTTAATTCATTGACAATTATAGTTTTCCCCCATTTTTTTATATTGAATTTGCCCCTTGCAAAGCTTTTTGAAAAGCGTTCTTCATTTAAAAAATTATGCTCCAGTAAATGAAAAATAATTTGATCCCTTGCTTCTGGTATAAGTGTAAATTCACTGAGTTTCTTCTCTATCTCTTGATGACATCTATCTTGATATACACAATATCTTTCTAGTTTTCTAGTGATCTCTTCTATCGAAAAATATTTTTTTTGTTGCATATCTACCCCCTTTGATTACAAATCTACATATATAAAAAAAGCTGAGAAGTACTGCTCAGCTTTTTTTATATAGAAAATCACTATTTATGCTGTCATTTTCCCTCGCATCCATCTCTTAAATTGACTTACGAAGTAAAATAAAATTGGCACTACGATAAGTGTTAAAAAGGTAGCAATTAATAGACCGTAAATTACTGTCCAAGCTAATGGTCCCCAGAATACAACATTGTCACCTCCCATATAAATATGAGGGTCAAACTCGCTAAAAAGAGTAAAGAAATTAATATTCAATCCTATGGCCAAAGGCACCAAACCTAAAATGGTTGTGATGGCAGTTAACAATACAGGGCGCAAACGAGCCTTCCCCGCTTTTACGATACTTTCAAACAAATCATCGTCTTCTAAAAGATCTTTGTCTTCTAAACCTAGCTCTAGTTTTTTTCGATCAATGAGTAATTGTGCATAATCTAACAAAACAACTCCATTATTTACAACAATTCCGGCAAGAGAAATGATTCCCATCATGGTCATCATAATAACAAAAGCATCACCAGTAATTACCAGTCCTCCAAATACACCAATAAAACTCAAAAAGATTGCCAACATAATTATGGTCGGTCTTGACACAGAGTTAAACTGGAAAATCAAAATAAAGAAAATCAAGCCCAAACCTGTAATCAATGCACCCATTAAAAAGGACATTTGCTTATTCTGCTCTTCAATTTGCCCTGTGTAATCTATCTTGATATCTTTTGGTAAATTTGAAAATGCCTTCATTTCTTTTTGGATCTGATGCACTATAGCAGCCGCATCTGTATACCCTGGAGACAAGGCAGAGTAAACCGTCACTACACGCTTGGTATCATTGTGCTTTATGGCACTAAACCCAGAATTATTAGTGTGTTTTGCCAAAGTAGAAACAGGGATTTCTTTAACCTTACCTGTATTGTCTCTAAACGTAATTTTTTGATTAAAGATTGCACTGGTATTATACCTGTTTTCTTTGTTAAAACGAACATAGATATCAAAATCATCTCCATCTTCTTTGTAGACTCCTGCTTTAGACCCAAAGATGGACGTTCTAATTTGTTGGCCAACTTGTGATGTACTTACCCCCAGTTCTCCGGCTTTTTTTCTATCGACAACCACCTGCATTCCGGGCTTGTCTTTATTTACATCAATCTTTAATTCATCAATTCCGGCAATCCTTTTTGTATTGATAAAATCACGCATTCTCTCTGCTGTGGCAATCAACTCATTATAGTCACTCCCTTCAATTTCAATATTAATTGGTGATCCAGCTGGTGGGCCATTGGCATCCTTTTCTACTGAAATTAAAACTCCAGGATAGATTCCTACTAAGGCTTCTTGAACCTTTTGTCTTAATAATTCACTGTCTTGACCTCTTCTGTATTTAAATTGACGCATAGAAGCTGTAATCTTTCCTTTGTGTGGCATCTCTGCAGAAGAACCTCCATCTGTTTGTGGATTTCCTGCGCCTTCACCAACTTGCGAAACAGCACTCTCTACCATAAAATTGTAAGACCCGTCCATATATTGTTTATCATTTAAAACAGTATAAACCTTTGCTTCAATTTCTTTGGTAATTGCATTTGTCTTTTCAATATCAGTTCCTTGTGGATATTCTATATACACAATGATTTGGTTTGGTTTGTTATCTGGAAAAAACTCTACTTTGGTTCTTTGTGAACCCAAAGAAGCACCAAAAGCCATAAAAGCAACAATCAATAAGACAAACGTACTTCCAATTAACCAATAGGGAGTTCTGCCTCTTAATGCTTTACGCAGCATATTTTCATACCAGTTTTCTAGACGTGGTAAAGCTTTTGTTTGGAATGAATTTGCCCATTTTCTTAAAAACAATCGATATACCCAAAGCATGATCGCTGTAAAGATCATTAAGCTTCCCAAGGCTCTATATGTTCCTCCAAAAATCAAAATCAAGGTTCCGATAAGTGCAATAATACTTGTGGTTTTGATGATTTTTTTCAAAGGCATATCCTTGTCCTCTACACTCATAAAGTCAGAGACTAATACTGAGTTAAAAAAGATTGCTACCACCAAAGAAGATCCCAATACAGTAGACAGCGTAATAGGTAAGAGTTTCATAAATTCTCCCATCACCCCTGGCCAAAGACCTAAAGGTATAAATGCAGCTACAGTCGTTGCCGTAGAGATGATAATTGGAAAGGCGATCTCACCGATCCCTTTTTTGGCTGCTTCTGTCCTACTCATGCCTTCTTCATCCATTAGTCGATAGACGTTCTCAACGACTACGATCCCATTATCCACTAGCATCCCTAATCCCATAATTAATCCAAAGAGAATCATGGTGTTTAAGGTATAACCCAAACCATTCAGTAACATTAACGACATAAACATTGACATAGGAATTGCAAATCCAACAAAGACTGCGTTTTTAAATCCTAAGAAAAACATCAGTACGGTAACAACTAAAATGACTCCAAAAATAATATTGTTAACCAAATCATCAACTGCAGCAATTGTTGTTGCAGATTGATCATTAGCAATGGTTACTATTAAATCACTTGGAAAAATATCTTTTGTAGCATGAGCAACAATCAATTTTATCTGATCAGTTGCCGCAACCATATTAGTTCCTGCTCGTTTTTTAACATCGAGCATAATAACACGTTTACCAAACTCTCTTGCATAGGTGGTTCTGTCTTTTTCTTTAAAAGATACCTCTGCGATGTCTTTTAAATAAATAGGATTGTTATCTTCAGATTTTACCACAAAGTCTTCCAACTCTTTAGGATTGTTAATCTCTCCTAAAATTCGGATTGTTCGACGTTGCCCACTTGCGATTAAATTTCCAGCCGACATTGTTACATTACCTCCCTGAATGGTATTGATAACATCATTAAAGCTTACTTTGGCTGCCATCATCTTGTAGATATCGACAGCAATTTCTACCTCTTTTTCCTGAACCCCTCTAATATCAACCTGCTTGATTTCTTGCAAGTTTTCAATTTCATCTTGTAAGTATTCTCCAAACTCTATTAATTTTTCAACGGGATAATCACCAGAAATATTAATGTTTAAAATGGGCATTTCTTCACTCATGCTCAATGAAAACACATTAGGCTCTACCTTTGCATTGTTAAAGGTTGGCCAATCTTCTCCAGAGGTTTCTGAATCGATTTCATCCTTGATTTTCTGCTTGGCAAGTTCTACGGTAATATTTTCGTCAAACTCCACAATTACCATTGAGAAATCTTCTTGTGAAGTAGAAGTAATATCAACGACATTACTAACCGTTTTTAATTTGTCTTCTAAGGGATCTGTAATTAGTTTTTCTATATCCTCGGCAGTGTTTCCTGGATACACAGAACTAATATAAATTTTAGTTTCTTTTATTTCTGGAAAACTCTCACGAGGCATTTCAAAAAAGGCTGATATTCCCAAGTAAAAAATTACCAACATCACTACATACATAGTAGTTTTATTAGAAATCGCCCACGACGAAAAACCAAATTCCTTATTTACTTTTTTATTTTTATCTGACATGGTTCTTCTTAGTATTTAATGACCTTAACTGTTTGCCCTTCTTTAACGCTTCTTGCGCCCTCTTCTATAATTTGGGCATTGCTTCCAACTCCTTCAATAACTTCTATAATATCTCCTTGTGTTCTTCCTGTTTTAATTATCTGACGAGTTGCGGTTCCTTCATTTTTAGCATTGGTGTTTTTAACCAAATAAACATACTGCTCTCCATTGGCGTTCTCAGAAATAATACTCTGAGGAATCAAAATAGCCGACTTATTAGTATATTCGTTAATTTTTAATTTGGCAGTTAAATTGGGTTTGATCTGATTATCTTTATTGGGTACTGCAACTTCAATTTTAAAAGATCGATTGTTTGGGTTGATAAAATTGCTAACCTGTCTTACTACAGTATGTACAGTTTTTCCAAGTACAGGAAAGTATACCTCAACACTTTTTCCATTGGTAACATTACTAATATAACTCTCTGGAACTTCTGCTTCTATATACATCTTAGATAGGTTGATGATTCTAAAAACCTCAGCCCCAGGGCCTGGTGAGACCACACTCCCTTTTTCTTTAAAAACATTGTCAATTACACCATCAAAAGGAGCTTTAATTACGGTTTTTGACAACTGAATTTTTAACTGGGCAACCATGTTTTCTTGCGATTGATAGGTTGTTTTGGCTTGCAAGTATTGCATCTCTGAACCAATTTTTTGATCCCATAAACGCTGCTGTCTTTCAAAAGTTGTTTTTGCCAACATTAGTTGGGTTTCTGCTTGTGCCAATTGTTGGCTAAGCCCACCATCGTTAATTGTTGCCAATACATCTCCTTTTTTTACAGCCCTACCTTCTTTAACATTTACTGTTTCTAAAATCCCTGCCATTTCTGGATAGACAAGAATATTTTGCTTAGTACTAACATTTCCTTGTAATTCTAAATAATGATCAAAAACTGTGTTCTGTGTAACTAAAGTTGTTACCAAAGGCAATTTCTTAACAGTATCCAATTTAGAAATAGCAAAATTCAAAGAATCTAACTGATTTAATATTTCTTGTTGTCTAGTCTCAATTTCTGTCTTTTTTGCTCTAATTTCACTTAAGTCTCCTTTAGAAATAACAGCCTCAACAGTACTGCTTTTTTTAGATTCACAGGCCGCTAATACAATAGTGCTCACTAAAATTAAATATATTTTTCTCATGATATTTGGTTACTTTTTAATTGGAATATTTAATGCATTCTCTAATGCTGCTTTTTTAGCAATAACATCTAGCATTGATTGTATATAATTTTGTTGTTGGGTGTATAATTGATTTTGAGCTTGTGATAAATCAAAGCTAGAACCAACGCCTTCAAAAAACTTAATTTGTTGCTTCTTTTCTATACGTTGTGCCAACTCAAGATTTTTCTTAGCCGTACCGTAGTTCTCTACACTAAAAGTATAATCACTTTTAGCAGAAGCTACACCCAAATTTAACTCCTCTTTTATTTGATCTAATTTAAGATCAGCATTGTCCAGTTCTATTGTTGCTTGTTGTGTTCTTGAACGTCTTTGGAAGCTACTAAAGATTGGAATATTAAGACTAACACCTAACAATGATGAATTGTACCATTCTTGACTGCTATTAAAAAACGAAAAATCTTCAGCGTTTCCAGTATATCCATAATTTACAAATGCAGTTAAAGAAGGTAACGCTTTACTTTTTTCTAATTTTACCAACAAGGCTTTAGATGTTTTGTCATTTTCTGCAATCTTATAATCAATGTGCTCTTCTATATTAAAGGTTTTGCTAAGCAAGTTTAAATCAATATTTGCATTCATAACCTCTTCTAAGGTATCGGTTAAAGACAATGGACTTTCAAGGTTGTTTCCCATCGAAATATTTAACATTTTTAAGCCGATATCTCTTAATCGTTTGGTTTTATCTAACTGACTTTTTACGGTTGAATAGGTAATTTGAAGCTGCTCTACATCTTCCTCTTCATTAAATCCATTCTGAAAAATCTTTTTAGCATCTTCTAAATTCTTTTCTAAAACAAGCATGTTTTTTTTAAAAATTTCAATGCTTTTATCAGCGACTAAAACATTACCGTAGGCATTGATAACAGCTTCTCTTATACTCAAGGCTGTTTTCTCATTGGCTAGTTCAGAAATTTTTAAATAGGTTTTTGCCGACTGCAAACCAACTAAATACGACCCATCAAAAATCAATTGATTTAATGTGATGGCTGCATTGATATTTTGCTTAGTACCAAAAGTTACAGGCACATAAGTTCCAGGGGCTCCTCCAGTAATTTCTCCTGGCAACAAAGACACTTGTTGTTTAAGCCAATTTTGATAATCAACCTTCGCACTTACCTGAGGTAAACCAATGGTGGTAGTTTCCCATTTCTTTTGTTTTGCAGCTTCGATATTATTGGCTGCAGTTTTGGCGTTGTAATTGTTTTGCAAAGCATAATCTATGGCTTCTTGTAAAGAAAACTTAGTTTTCTTTTCTTGAGCAAAACTTATGCTTACAAAGCACAAAGCACTTAAAACAAGTAATTTATATTGCATTTTTTTATTTATTTTTTATGATTGTTTGATTCATTTTTTTAATTCCTTTATCTGTACAAATTCCTCTAAGATGATACTCTAGATAATGATCTAAAAGCGTATTCATAGAAAATTTTTGCAACGGAAACAATTTAATATCTTTAATCCCCATCATACCATGAAAATAGATTCTAGAAATAAAATCTACATCGATAGTATCTCTAAACATGCCAACCGCTATTCCTTTATTTAAATTTTTAACAACGCAGTCTTGCATCACTTCAAATTGTTTGTTTTTAAGATTAGCGTAAATTTTAGGATAGTATTTGTTTAATTGATGTTGAGGAGATGCTTTTTCATTTTTCAAATACTGCATAGTAAACCGTTTAATAGAATACAGCTCTTCTATTGGATTCTGATCTAAGCTACAAATCTGATCAATCCCTTTGCACACATTCTCAAATATATTGGTAGTAACCCCTTCTACTAAATCAGTTTTATTCTTAAAATGATTGTAGATGGTCTTTTTTGACACCCCTAATTCTTGAGCAATATCATCCATGGTTACACTTTTAAACCCAAGGGTTAAAAACAGTTCGGTGGATTTTTGTAAGATTTTTTCTTTCATAATGAGGTGCAAAGGTACAAAGGAAACTTTAAAAACCAATAAAGTTTCCAAAGTTTTTACGATTATTTAACTTTGGCTTCTTCTAAAGAAAATGTTTGTTACTTTTGCTACAAAATAACAACAAGTGGATTTACAGATATTTCAAGAAACTTTTTTAAGTTATCTAAAGGACCAGCGTCTTACAAAAGAGCCTAAAAACTTGTATGAACCTATTGAGTATATTTTGCAATTAGGTGGCAAAAGAATTCGCCCAATCTTAACCTTAATGGGAGCTTCTCTTTATGATCAAGATTTTAAAAAAGCATTGCCTGCTGCTTATGCAATAGAAATGTTTCACAATTTTACCTTGGTGCATGATGACATTATGGATGCTGCTCCGTTAAGAAGGGGCTTTGAAACCGTTCATAAAAAATGGAATCTCAACACAGGAATCCTCTCTGGTGATGCCATGTTGATTTTAGCCTATCAATATTTTGAAAATTACGAACCTGTAGTTTTCCAGCAATTAGCTAAATTGTTTAGCAAAACAGCCATAGAAGTTTGTGACGGACAGCAATTAGACATTGATTTTGAAACCAGAAATGATGTAACTATTCCAGAATACATTTATATGATTTCTTTAAAGACATCTGTATTGATTGGTGCTGCGTTAAAAATGGGGGCCATAGTTGGAGGAGCCACAGATACAGAAGCTCAAAAACTATATGATTTTGGGTTAAACCTCGGAATCGCTTTTCAATTACAGGACGATTATCTTGATACTTTTGGAGATCCAAAAACTTTTGGAAAACAAGTTGGGGGTGATATTATAGAAAATAAAAAAACCTATTTATACTTAAAGACTCTAGAGTTGTCATCTACAGAAGACCAACAAAAACTTCTTGCACTCTACAATACATCTGATGTTGATACAGATACAAAAATTGAAACAGCAAGGTTACTATTTGAAAAAAGTAAAAGTCCAGAGCATTTAAAAACCCAATTAGAACATTATACAAAAATTGCTTTTGAAATTGTAGAACAAATGAAAATCACAGATAGACAGAAAGAAAAATTACGTCTCTTTGGAGAAGGGCTTATGAACAGAACTTTCTAAAAACAAAACATAAATCAAAAAATAGTTTGACAGAATTCAAAAAAGTAGTAATTTTGCCAAACTTTTAAAGGACCCATAGCTCAGTTGGTTAGAGCATCTGACTCATAATCAGAGGGTCCCAGGTTCGAGCCCTGGTGGGTCCACAAAAAGTTTTATTTTATTTTGATACCAGTTTAAAATGAAGTAGCTTTGAATAAAAGGAGATCTTTTATATCTATAACAAACATTAAAACGCATCATGAAAAACAAAATTGTTTTTTCGCTTATTTTGTCATTAGCCTTTTCGACCTTAGTCGAGGCGCAAATGGTGCCCCCACCCAGAAGACCACCTAGACCTCCAGGACTCCCAATTGATGGAGGTGTTGCAATTTTATTAATTGCAGGTGTTGCATACGGCATGAAAAAATTAAAATAGTAGACTATTATTGCCTTAGGGCATTTAATCTACTTACATATTTCCCTATAACATCAAATTCCAGGTTGACAACATCGTTGATTTTTAAATTCTGGAAAGTTGTATGCGCCAGCGTATACGGTATAATCGCTACGCTAAATTCATTTTCTTTAGAACCTACAACAGTTAAGCTCACACCATTTACGGTAATTGAGCCTTTTTCTATGGTAATATTATTCATTTTAGAAGCATAAGAAAAACTAAAGATAGTACTTCCGTTTTGCTCAACGATGGCAGTGCAAACACCTGTCTCATCCACATGACCTTGAACGATATGACCGTCCAATCGATCTCCCAATCGCATAGCTCTTTCTAGATTGACAGCATCACCAACCTGATAAGATCCTATGGCTGTTTTTTGAATGGTTTCTTTAATCGCAGTAACCGTAAAACAATCCTTAGAAATTGCAACAACCGTTAAACAAATACCATTGTGAGCTACACTTTGATCTATCTGAAGTTCATCTGTAAAATTGGCCGATATCGTTAAATGAAGATTGTCCTTTTCTTTTGAAATATTTTTTATGATCCCCAAACCTTCTATAATTCCTGTAAACATGGATTCTAAATTTAAATTCGTTATTTTTGCAAGAATCAAAATTAACAATATCGAACCATAAAACATGGAGAAAAAAGAAAAAATAGTTGTTGGGATTTCTATTGGAGACTTAAATGGAATTGGTATCGAAGTGATTTTAAAAACATTTGAAGACAAAAGAATGTTGGATTTTTGCACTCCTGTTTTATTTGGCTCAACAAAAACTGTTTCCTACCATAAAAAACAATTAAATTCTGAGGTAAATATTCATGGAATTATGTCCATCAATCAATTAACCCACGGAAAAGTAAACTTATTAAATATTTGGAAAGAAGAAGTTCCTATTGAATTTGGCAAATCGACAAAAATTGCTGGAGAATATGCCCTAAAATCTTTAGAGGCAGCCACACAATGTCTAAAAGACCAAACCATAGACCTTCTTTTAACCGCACCAATAAATAAAGAAAATATTCAGTCAGAAGAATTTGCCTTTGCTGGACATACAGAATATCTAGAATCTAAACTTAAAGGAGAGAGTCTAATGATTCTTATGTCAGACTCACTAAGAGTCGGCCTTATTACAGGACATATTCCTGTTTCTGAGGTTGCAAACCACATAAATCACCAGCTAATTGAGCAAAAGGTAAACTTAATGCACAAATCATTGGTAGAAGATTTTGGAATTAGCAAACCTAAAATTGCTGTTTTAGGACTTAATCCACACTGTGGAGACAAGGGAGTAATTGGCAAAGAGGATGATGAAATTGTTAGACCGAGTATTGCTCAAATAAAGGAAACTGGTAAATTGGTTTTTGGTCCTTATGCAGCTGATGGCTTCTTTGGATCGGACACCTATCAACAATTTGACGGTATACTTGCCATGTACCACGATCAAGGACTTGCGCCTTTTAAGGCCATCTCATTTGGAAATGGAGTTAATTTTACGGCAGGGCTATCAGAAGTTAGATGCTCTCCAGACCACGGAACGGCTTATGAAATAGCAGGAAAAAACAAAGCAAATGAAACTTCTTTTAAAGAAGCATTGTTTAGCGGAATTGAAATATTTAAGAAAAGAAGTGAGTACAAAAAGCTAGTGCGTAATCGCCTTGCAGTGAAATAAATAGAAACTTTTACTTTTTTAGATAATAAGTATTAAATAAAACATTTTTTTATATCTTTGCACGCTCAAATTGATTTTATAGATGAAGGACTTGAAACAATTTACTATCCAATATATAGGATTAAAAGAAACAAGTCATCTCTTTGAATATCAAATTGACAACACGTTCTTTGAAGCATTTAATTTTGATGAATTTTATGATGCAAATATTAAGGTTGTACTAAATTTAGAAAAGAAGAGCACCTTATTAAATTTGCATTTTACGGCTACCGGAACCATCAAGGTTCAATGTGATGTTAGCGGTGAAGAGTTTGATCAAGAAATAAATGCAGCGCTTCCTTTATTGGTTAACTTTGGCGAAGAATTTAACGATGACAATGAAGAACTATTAATTCTTCCGTATACAGAGTTTCAAATAAATGTTGCTCAGTACATCTATGAAATGATTGTTTTATCGACTCCAAGTAAAAGAGTTCATCCAAAAGTATTAGATGGAACAATGGAATCAGAAGCATTAAAAAAATTAGAAGAACTAAGAGTAAAAAAAGAAAAAACTACAGATAATGTAGACCCTAGATGGGATAAATTAAAGAATATAATAACAGAAAAAAAGACATAAAATGGCACATCCTAAGAGAAAAATATCCAAAACTAGAAGAGATAAAAGAAGAACTCATTACAAAGCTAGTGTTCCTCAAATCGCTGTAGACCCTACTACTGGAGAGTCACATTTATACCATAGAGCTCACTGGCACGAAGGTAAACTATATTACAGAGGACAGGTAGTTTTAGAATCTGCAACTGCAGAAGCATAATTACACGTTTTTTTAACTTACAAAACTCTCTATTTTGAGAGTTTTTTTTTGTTTTTTTATCAAAAACAGATGTTTTTGATGTGTTTTGCATAAAAATATAAAATAAATTTCATTACTTTGGCCAATCGCTTTTAATGAAAAAACAACCTGTTTTTTACTAATAAGGTATCAATATGACAAAAATAACTGCAGCAATCACAGCAGTAGGAAAATATGTTCCAGACTATATACTAACAAATAAAGAGTTAGAAACTATGGTCGACACTAATGATGAATGGATCACTTCAAGAACCGGCATCAAAGAACGTAGAATTCTTAAAGAAAAAGGAAAAGGGACTTCTTATATGGCCATCAAAGCCTGTGAGGAATTATTAAAAAAATCACCTATTGAAGCTTCAGAAATTGACTTGGTTATTGTTGCCACAGCCACACCTGACCTTCCAGTAGCATCTACAGCTGCTTATGTAGCAACTCAGATTGGTGCCGTTAACGCATTTTCTTATGATTTGCAAGCCGCTTGTTCTAGCTTTCTCTACGGGATGTCAACAGCAGCCAGCTATATAGAATCAGGGAGGTATAAAAAGGTCTTATTAATAGGAGCTGATAAAATGTCTTCTATTATAGATTATACAGACAGAGCCACTTGTATCATCTTTGGAGATGGGGCCGGTGCCGTATTATTTGAGCCAAATACTGATGGGTTAGGCCTACAAGACGAATACTTAAGAAGTGATGGTAATGGAAGAGAATTTTTAAGAATCGAAGCTGGTGGATCTATCTTGCCAACTTCTGAGGAAACACTTAAAAACAATCAACACTCAGTACAGCAAGAAGGTAGAACTGTCTTTAAGTTTGCTGTGTCAAATATGGCAGATGTATCAGAAAAAATGCTAAGCAGAAATCATCTTACAAAAGATGATATACAATGGCTAGCACCACATCAGGCAAACAATAGAATTATTGAGGCCACAGCCAATAGAATTGGTTTGGAAAGTGATAAAGTAATGGTAAATATTCACAAATACGGAAACACAACTTCTGGTACTTTACCATTGTTATTAGCAGATTACGAACAACAACTTAAAAAAGGAGATAATATAATTTTTGCTGCTTTTGGTGGAGGCTTCACATGGGGAGCTATCTACTTAAAGTGGGCATATAACTCATAAAAACAAAAACAACTAAACAAAAGAATTATGGATATTAAAGAGATTCAAAATTTGATAAAATTTGTAGCAAAATCTGGTGCAAGCGAAGTAAAGTTAGAAATGGAAGATGTAAAAATCACCATTAAAACAGGTTCTTCAAACACAGAAACTACAATCATACAAGCAAACCCAATGGGAGGCATGCAACAAATGCAAGCGCCTGCAGCAGCGCCAGCAGCAGCACCTGTAACACCAGCGGCTGAAACTCCAGCAGCAGTTGTAGATGAAAATGCAGGATTTATTACCGTTAAATCTCCAATTATTGGTACTTTTTATAGAAAACCATCACCAGACAAACCTTCTTTTGTAGAAGTTGGTAGTACCATCAATGAAGGTGATACCGTTTGTGTAATTGAAGCGATGAAATTATTTAACGAGATTGAGTCTGAAATTTCTGGTAAGATCGTTAAAGTATTGGTAGATGATGCATCACCAGTAGAGTATGATCAACCTTTATTTTTGGTAGATCCATCATAATGCATTTTTAAAAACTCATATTTCTTAACACTAAAATTTCTACGCATTTTTTAGTTTTTGAGTTTTAAATTTTAAATACATAAAAAGATGTTTAAAAAAATATTAATTGCCAATAGAGGTGAGATTGCTTTACGTGTTATTAGAACATGTAAAGAAATGAACATTAAAACTGTGGCTGTTTATTCTACAGCAGATGCAGAAAGCTTACATGTTCGTTTTGCTGATGAAGCTGTTTGTATTGGCCCAGCACCAAGTAGTGAATCTTACTTAAAAATGTCCAATATTATTGCCGCTGCAGAAATTACAAATGCAGATGCAATCCATCCCGGATATGGATTCTTAGCTGAGAATGCAAAATTTTCAAATTTGTGTGAAGAACACGGTATTAAATTTATCGGTGCTTCTGGACAAATGATTGATCAAATGGGAGATAAAGCTTCTGCAAAAGCAACAATGATTGCCGCGGGAGTACCTTGTATTCCTGGTTCAGAAGGAATATTAGAGAGCTTTGAAGAGACAGAAAGATTAGCCAAAGAAATGGGCTACCCTGTAATGCTTAAAGCAACTGCCGGAGGTGGTGGTAAAGGAATGCGTGCCGTACTAACTGCCGATGCCTTAAGAGATGCTTGGGATTCTGCTAGACAAGAAGCGAAAGCTGCTTTTGGAAATGATGGAATGTACATGGAAAAACTAATCGAAGAGCCTCGACATATAGAAATTCAGGTGGTTGGTGACTCTTTTGGTAAAGCCTGTCATTTATCAGAAAGAGATTGTTCTATTCAGAGACGTCATCAAAAACTAACAGAAGAAACACCTTCTCCATTTATGACCGATGAACTTCGTGAAGCAATGGGACAAGCTGCTGTTAAAGCTTCTGAATTTATAAAATATGAAGGAGCTGGTACTGTTGAGTTCTTAGTAGACAAACACCGTAATTTTTATTTTATGGAAATGAATACTAGAATTCAAGTAGAGCATCCAATTACAGAACAAGTAATTGATTTTGATCTAATTAGAGAGCAAATCTTAGTTGCTGCTGGAGTTCCAATTTCTGGAAAAAACTATTTGCCTCAATTGCATTCTATCGAATGTAGAATTAATGCAGAAGATCCTTACAATAACTTTAGACCTGCGCCAGGAAAAATCACAACCTTTCATGCGCCAGGAGGTCATGGGGTTCGAATAGATACACATGTGTATGCTGGATACTCTATCCCACCTAATTATGACTCTATGATCGCTAAATTGATTACGACAGCTCAAACAAGAGAAGAAGCAATTAATAAGATGAAAAGAGCTTTGGATGAGTTTGTGATTGAAGGAGTAAAAACAACCATTCCTTTTCACAGACAATTAATGGATGATAAAGATTATTTATCTGGAAACTACACGACAAAATTTATGGAAGATTTTAAAATGAAATCATAAATTAAGTTTTAGTTATAAAATTTCTTAAAAAATCAACATATGGTATCATATGTTGATTTTTTTTTACATTTACATTTAAGATATAAAGCTTATGAGTACTATTAAACTTGACGGCGTAGACAAATGCATTATCAGGAGCCTGGTAGAAGACGCTAGAACACCTCTTTTAAGCATTGCTAAGGAAGTGGGTATTTCTGGCGCTGCAATTCATCAGAGGCTTAAAAAACTTGAACAGACTGAACTTATTGTTGGTTCAAAAATGGTCTTAAACCCAAAAGTTTTAGGCTACACCACAACTGCATTTGTAGGGATCTTCTTAGAATCTGCAAGCATGTATAAATCAGCAATAAAAAAACTCCAGGACATCCCAGAAGTAGTTGAAAGTCATTACACAACAGGAAATTATGGAATTTTCATTAAGATTTTATGCAAGAACAATGAAGATTTAATGCGCCTACTTAATGAAAGCATTCAATCCATTAAAGGAGTTGCCAGAACGGAAACCTTTATTTCTTTAGATCAACAAATTGATCGTCAAATTAAAATATAAGCTTGCTAAAGCTATCTAGATTAGGGTTTTAGAGCGATGATAATCAGAAACAAAAAAAAAGCATCTACACGATTGTAGATGCTTTTTTTAGCTCCCCCTCTTGGGCTCGAACCAAGGACCCTCTGATTAACAGTCAGATGCTCTAACCAACTGAGCTAAGGAGGAGTTTGCAAGACTATTTGTTTTGCGAGTGCAAATATAATCGTTTTTAAAAACCTGCCAAACTTTTTTAAAAAAAAATCAAAGTTTTATTTAACTAAATTTTTTAGAAAAAAAAGGACAGAATTTTTAAATGTTGTATTTTTGCCTTAGATAATTTTTTATACCTAAAGTACTTTAGATACCTATGGACAAATTTTCGTTCTTAAACGCAGCACATACTGGTTTTATTGCAGATTTATACGAGCAATACTTAACGAATCCTGATGCAATTGAACCGAGCTGGAGAAGCTTTTTTCAAGGTTATGATCTGGCCAATGAAAAATACACCTTAACCGATAAAGAAATTAGCGAAGAAATTCCTCAAGAAGTTCGAAAAGAATTTTTAGTGATTGACTTAATTAACGGCTACAGAACCCGAGGTCATTTATTTACGAAAACAAATCCAGTAAGAGAGCGTAGAAAATACGAGCCTACTTTAGCCTTGGAAAATTTTGGTCTTTCTGATGCAGATCTAAATACTCGTTTCTCCGCTGGTGAAATTTTAGGCTTAGGTAAAACAACCTTAACAGTAATTATCTCGCATTTACAAGCAATTTACTGTGACTCTATTGGTGTTGAGTATATGTATATGCGAAACCCAGAAAAATTAAAATGGTGGCAAGAGCGTTTAAACCAAAACGACAATCACCCAAATTATTCTGTAGACTCAAAAAAATATATTTTAAACAAACTAAACCAAGCTGTAACTTTCGAAAGCTTTTTGCAAACCAAATACGTGGGGCAAAAAAGATTTTCTTTAGAAGGAGGTGAAGCATTGATTCCTGGAATTAGCGTAGCCCTTAGAAATGCCTCTGAATCCTTTGGAGTTGAAGAGTGTGTGATTGGAATGGCACATAGAGGTCGTTTAAACACCTTGGTAAATATTTTCAAAAAACCCGTTCGTGATTTGTTTAGCGAATTTGAAGGAAAAGACTTTGAAGATGAAAACATTGATGGAGATGTAAAGTACCACTTAGGTTTAACATTGAGTAAAACCTATAGAGATGGTAAAAAAATCAAGATGAACTTGGTTCCAAATCCATCACATTTAGAGACCGTTGCTGCAGTTGCAGAAGGAATAACGAGAGCTAAAATTGATAGAAAATACAACGGAGACGAAAACAAAATTCTTCCGATTATAATCCATGGAGATGCAGCCATTGCTGGTCAAGGAATTGCCTATGAGGTAACTCAAATGGCCAAATTAAATGGTTATAAAACTGGTGGAACTATCCATATTGTGGTAAATAACCAGATTGGTTTTACCACCAATTATCTAGATGCAAGATCAAGTACCTATTGTACTGATGTTGCAAAAGTAACCCTATCGCCTGTCTTGCATGTTAATGCAGATGATATTGAAGCGGTTTGTCATGCTATGGAAATGGCACTTGAATACAGAATGAAATTTAAGTCTGATATCTTTATTGATTTATTAGGCTATCGAAAATACGGGCACAATGAAGGTGATGAACCTCGTTTTACCCAACCTAACCTTTACAAAGCAATCTCAAAACACAAAGATCCTAAGGATATTTATGTAGCGAAGTTGTTGGCAGAAGGCTCTATTGATGCTGCTCATATTGAGGGTATCACAGCAGAGTTTAAAGCCATGCTAGAAGATGAGTTTGAAAAATCTAAATTACAAGCGACTTCTAAGTTAAAAGAATTTATGCAGTCTACCTGGAAAGGTTTTGTTCGCCAACAGTTAGAAGCCATGCTAAAACCTATTGACACAACCTATTCTGCTGAGGCTTTAAAAGGCATCTCTAAAATTGTCTCTACAGTTCCAGAAAATGTAAAATTTGTTCGCAAAGCAGAGCGTATCTTACAAGGAAGAGCAAAAATGGTCTTCGAAGACGATAAATTAGACTGGGGAATGGCAGAAACTTTAGCTTACGGATCACTTCTAGAAGAAGGTTTCCATGTCCGAATTTCTGGTCAGGATGTAGAACGTGGAACTTTTTCACATAGACATGCAATTTTACGTGATGAAAACACAGAAGAGCGTATAAACTTACTCAACACCAACCCAAAGAATAAGGGTGAAATGACCATTTACAACTCATTATTATCAGAATACGGTGTGCTTGGGTTTGATTATGGATATGCAATGGCAAATCCAAATACTTTAACCATTTGGGAAGCACAATTTGGTGATTTCTCTAACGGAGCTCAGATTATGTTTGACCAGTACATTTCTGCTGCCGAAGACAAATGGAAAATGCAAAACGGTATCGTTGTTTTATTACCTCATGGATATGAAGGGCAAGGTTCTGAACATTCATCAGCAAGAATTGAGCGTTATTTACAATTATGTGCAGAAGACAATATGACTGTTGCCAACTGTACAACTCCTGCAAACTTCTATCATTTACTTAGAAGACAAATGAAACGCAATTACAGAAAACCATTAATTGTTTTTACACCAAAGAGTTTGTTGAGACATCCAAAGGTAGTCAGCTCTATGGATGATTTTTCAAAAGGAGAGTTTCAAGAGGTTATAGACGATGTAATCAACCCATCAAAAGTAACTAAACTGGTATTTTGTATGGGTAAATTCTATTATGATTTATTGGCAGAAAGAGAGAAATTAGAACGAGAGGATATAGCGTTGATTAGAATTGAACAATTATTTCCATTACATTTAGAGAAAATACAACAGGTAATCGATAGATATCCAAATGCAACTGATTATGTTTGGGCTCAAGAAGAACCTAGAAACATGGGAGCGTGGAGCTTTATGCTAGAGCGATTTGAATTGGTAAAATTACAAGTGTGTTCTTTAAAATACTATGCAGTTCCTGCGGCGGGTTCAAGTACCCGATTTAAAATTAGACACCAACGTGTAATCGATAGTGTTTTTGAAACAAAAGAATAAAAAGAATTTCAGATAAAAATAAAATTTAGTACTGATGATTTTAGAAATGAAAGTTCCTTCTCCGGGGGAATCAATTACAGAAGTAGAAATAGCAACTTGGTTAGTGGAAGACGGTGACTATGTTGAAAAAGATCAACCTATTGCAGAAGTAGATTCAGATAAGGCAACCTTAGAATTGCCAGCCGAAGAAAGTGGAATCATTACTTTAAAAGCAGAAGAAGGAGATGCTATCGCCGTTGGCGCTGTTGTCTGTTTAATAGACATGGACGCTCCTAAACCTGAAGGTGCAACTACAAAAGCTACTCCAAAAGAGGAAGCTCCAAAAGAGGCTACTCCTGCTCCACAAAAAGAAGCAGCTAAAACCTATGCTACTGGAACAGCTTCTCCTGCTGCTAAAAAGATTTTAGCAGAAAAAGGAATGGATACTTCTGCCATACAAGGAACCGGTAAAGATGGTAGAATCACCAAAGATGATGCTGTAAAAGCGACTCCTGCTATGGGAACGCAACCAGCAACGGGATCAAGAGGAACAGAACGTAAAAAAATGTCTATGTTGCGTAGAAAAGTAGCAGAACGCTTAGTAGCTGTAAAAAGCGAAACAGCTATGCTAACTACGTTTAACGAAGTAAACATGCAACCAATTTTTGATTTGCGTTCACAGTACAAAGAAGACTTTAAAGCAAAACACGGAGTTGGTTTAGGATTTATGTCTTTCTTTACTTTGGCTGTCGTAAGAGCTTTACAAATGTATCCAGATGTCAACTCAATGATTGATGGAGACTTCCAAATTAAAAACGATTTTCAAGATATTTCTATTGCAGTTTCTGGACCAAAAGGTTTAATGGTTCCTGTAATTAGAAATGCAGAAAACTTATCTTTTAGAGGTGTAGAATCAGAAGTAAAGCGTTTGGCATTAAGAGCTAGAGACGGGCAAATTACTGTAGATGAAATGACTGGTGGTACCTTTACCATTACCAATGGTGGTGTGTTTGGTTCTATGTTGTCTACACCAATTATCAATCCTCCACAAAGTGGAATTTTAGGAATGCACAACATCGTTAACAGACCTATGGCTGTTGATGGACAAGTGGTTATTCAGCCTATTATGTATGTAGCACTTTCTTATGACCATAGAATCATTGATGGTAGAGAATCTGTAGGTTTTTTAGTAGCCGTTAAAGAAGCTTTAGAAAACCCTGTTGATTTGTTAATGGACAACAACATCCAGAAAGCCTTAGAATTGTAAATTTAGTTTTAGAAATACATAATCCCGAGCAATATGCTCGGGATTTTTTTTGGGCTTCATTTTAGCAAAATTTATTTTTATTATCTTTCGATAATTATGAATGTAAATTATTGATTTTATGTCTTCTACCGAAATTATAAGTAAAGTGTTTTTACCCTTATCTCTCGCCATAATTATGTTTGGAATGGGAATGACTTTAGTACCTAAAGATTTTAGCAGAATTATAAAATTTCCAAAAGCGGTTTTAGTAGGACTGACTAATCAACTCATTTTTTTACCAATCATTGGTTTTTTATTGGCAATCACTTTTGACTTAAACCCTACGATGGCAGTCGGCTTAATGATATTAGCCACTTGCCCTGGAGGACCAACAAGTAATTTAATTACACAAGTTTGTAAAGGAAACATCGCTTTATCTGTAACACTTACTGCGATTACAAGCATTATAAGCATCCTTACAATTCCATTTATTTTGTCTTATGTATTAGATTATTTTGGAACAGAAACAAATGCAACCATTAAATTGCCTATTCTAGATACAATATTACAAATAATGGTCATCACTGTGATTCCTATTTCTATAGGAATGTTGGTTCGAAAATTCAAGACGAGCTTTGCAAAACGAATGGAAAGACCAATGAGACTTGCCTCAACCCTTATTTTTATTTTAGTTTTTATCGCGGTAATCGCAGCCAACTTTGAAATGATTGGGACAGGAATGAAAGAAGTAGGATTGGTTACTTTGGCCTTAAACATCTTAACGATGGGAATAGGATATTTAACTGCTAGACTCTTTCAATTAGATTTAAAAAATGCTATTTCAATTACCGTAGAAAGTGGTATTCAGAATGGAACCTTAGCATTTGTTATTGCAACTACCATATTAAAAAATGTAGAAATGGGAATTCCAATAGGCGCCTATTCTGTTTGGATGTTTGTAACTGGAGGAGTTTTAATGTGGCAACTTGGAAAGAGAAAAGAGGCAAAATCGTAAACTAATTTTGCTCATTTTTTATAAACTCATTTTATGATTGTTTATCTTGCATCAAAATTGCTACAATGCCTAGAAATCCTGAATTAGAACTTGCTTTACAGTTTATTGATCAGACAGATCGAAATTTGTTTATCACTGGAAAAGCAGGCACTGGGAAAACCACTTTTTTACATCAAATTAAAAAAGAATCATTAAAAAGAATGGTGGTTGTTGCCCCTACAGGAGTTGCTGCAATTAATGCAAAAGGGGTGACTATTCATTCTTTTTTTCAAATGCCCTTTGGCCCTATCCTACCCAATCAAATTGCTAATACTTCTAATCAGCAGCGTAAATTTAGCAGGACTAAAATTGATATTATTAAATCATTAGACCTAATAATCATTGATGAAATAAGTATGGTGAGAGCCGATCTATTAGACGGCATTGACCAAGTAATGCGCAGGTATAAAAACAAGAATAAAGTATTTGGTGGCGCTCAGGTATTAATGATTGGAGATTTACAACAACTGGCTCCTGTGGTAAAACCCAATGAGTGGAGTTTGTTGCAACAATTTTACAAAACCGTCTATTTTTTTAGCTCAAAAGCATACCAAGAAGCCAATGTAGTTTCTATAGAATTAAAGCATATCTACCGTCAAAAAAACGAACGCTTTATCAATATATTAAATGAAATAAGAAATGACTCTTTAAGCCCAAAATCAGCAGAAGTTTTAAACGAGCGTTTCGACCCTGATTTTTCACCAACTACTGACGATGGCTATATTACATTAACCACGCACAACAATAGAGCAACATTAATTAATAACACTGAGTTAAACAAACTTAAAGCTGAAACCATTTATTATACAGCCACCGTATCTGGAAAATTTAACGAGAACGCTTTTCCAAATGATGAAAAGCTAGCATTAAAAGTGGGCGCTCAAGTCATGTTTATTAAAAATGATTCTTCTGTAGATAAAAGGTATTACAACGGAAAAATTGGTGTCATCACGCAACTTTCAACAGAATCAGTTACGGTGCAATGCGCCAATGAGATAGATGAAATTGAAACAGAAAAAGAAACTTGGGAGAATATCAATTACTCCATTAACGAAGAAACAAAAGAAATTAAAGAAGACGTTTCTGGATCTTTTTCTCAGATTCCATTGCGTTTGGCCTGGGCAATCACCATCCATAAAAGCCAAGGTCTTACTTTTGATAAAGCAATTATAGATGCCGAAGCCTCTTTTGCACATGGGCAAACTTATGTTGCCTTAAGCCGGTGCACCTCTTTAGAAGGCATCGTCTTAAAAACAAAAATTAGCAGCAATGCAATTATCAATGATGCACAAGTTGGTTGGTTTACTAAAAGTGTTGAAGAAAATCATCCTGATGAAAATGATTTGATTAAATCCGAAAAACAGTTTCAACTCAATTTAATTTCAGAACTGTTCGATTATCAGCAGTTTTTATACCCAACAACACGATTGATTGATATTTATTATAAAAATAAGACCAGTATCAAAGGCGAGGTAATCGAGCCTTTACAAGTTATAAAAGATCAAGGAGTTGTTGCTTTATTAAAAATTGCAAATGGCTTTAAACAGCAATTAGCTGCACTAGCAGATACTGCTGTTCTACCAGAAAATAATTCAGCTGTTCAAGAGCGATTTGTAAAAGCCGTCGATTATTTTTTAACTCAGACCATTAAAAACATTGTTCAACCCTTGTCAAAAATTTCGTTTTCGTCAGACAACAAAGCAGTGAAAAAAGATTTTGATAAACAGTATGATCAACTTCACCAGCTGCTCAATGAAAAAGTCTTTGCGCTAAAAAAAATGACCGAGGGTTTTAAAACAAAAACATACTTACAAGTTAGAGCAAACGCTGTCTTACAAAAAACAGCACCCGCTAAAAAGAAAAAAGTTGCAAGCAAGCGCGATCCAATTTTAGCCTTAAAATTGCGAGAATTAAGAGATGATATTGCCAAGGCTGAACTGATTCCTCATTTTCAAATTTTTACTCAAGAAACCTTATATGCCATCTGTGATGCACTTCCTAAAAACAGCAAAGAACTCTTAAAAATAAAAGGAATGGGTAAGATACGAGTTCAAAAATATGGCGATGAAATCTTAGACTGCGTTAAGGAGTACACAGATTTACAGCCCAATAAAAAAGAACCAAAAACTGCTAAAATACCAAGCGCCCAAATTAGTTTAGCTCTTTTCAAAGAAGGCAATAGTTTAAAAGAAATTGCCACAAAAAGAGAATTGACCCTACAAACTATTGAAACACATTTAATGAGTTTTATTCCTACAGGTGAAGTTGATATCTTAGAATTAATGCCTCTAAAAAAACACAAAGAACTACTAGAAATAGTTACAAATACCACCTATGATAGCCTCTCTGAATTAAAAGAAAAAGTAGGAGATGCCTACAGTTATACTGATTTAAAAATGCTACTCTACTCACTAGAGCAATAACTAGCTTTCTTAGAGTTCTTTCTATTTGTGTATCTTTAAGAGGTATAACAAATAATTAAAACATATGAAATTAGGTGCATTCTCAGTAAGTTTGACAGTAAAAGACTTAACTGTTTCTAAAGAATTTTATGAAAAATTGGGGTTTCATATTTTTGGTGGAGACCTTAATCACAAATATCTGATCCTGAAAAATGAATCCTGTCTTATCGGTCTTTTTGAAGGCATGTTTGAAAAAAACATCTTAACCTTTAACCCTGGATGGGATGAAAATGCAACACCCATTGGTGATTTTGAAGATGTTAGAGAAATTCAACAAAAATTGTTAGATCAACAGATTCAGATTGAAAGCAAAGCAGATACAACCACAACAGGACCTGCTAGCATTTTACTTAAAGATCCGGATGGGAACCCTATCTTAATTGACCAACACCTATAAAAAAACCCGAGAAATTATTCTCGGGTTTTTTGTTTTACTTTAATTCTTCTTGCTGCTTGGTGCTCAAATGAAACTCTTCATAAGTTTGCAAGAGATTCATCAATGCAGAAATCAAATCTTTAGTTTCTAACAATATACTAAAGTACAAGGTTGTGTTCTTAGGACTTGTTTCATCTGTACGAATTCTATCAATCTGTTTTTCAATAGAGCTGGTAACATCGATTAACAATTCTTTCTTATCAACCAAGACCTCATCTAATTGCTCAAAAGTTCTATTCTGAAAAACAGCACTTACTTTATCTAAGATAGCCGTTAATTGATTATCAATAACTTTCAAATCTTTTAACTGACCTTTTTTAAGGTTTTTATGATTGTTGTTTACATGTTTATAGCTAGCTCTAGAAATATAACTAATAGATTGTGCTACATCTTGTAAATAACCTAACACAAGGATGTAAAATCTACTTGCCTGTACAGACGTGTCATCAAGTGATTTGATAAAGTAAAACACTCCATCTTTTAAGTCGTCTATTTCATCATTTAACTTTCCAACGTGCTTGTCAGTTTTTCTAAGCTTGTTTAAATCGTGTTTTGCTAAATCATCAACCACATTGGTGTACAATTTATTTACGCGATCAGCAACTTCAGATATATGATCAGAGCTCTCTTCAATTACCCCATTGATGGTGATCAATTCTGCTCTGTTAATTAGACGTTGCTTTTTAACTTCTTTGTTTTTCTTAGAATAAGAAATATAATTTTTCCCCATCAGAAAAACAACCAAAATTAACAGCATCGCAACAGCGGCTATACCTCCTAAACTAATTAAATATGCAAAGGTTGCTGCAGTTACAAAAGCGATAATGGCAGTTGCAAACCAACCTCCAATTACATTGATAACTCCTGCAACTCTATACACTGCACTCTCTCTTCCCCAAGCTCTATCAGCCAAAGAAGTACCCATAGCAACCATAAACGTTACATAGGTAGTAGAAAGTGGTAATTTTAAAGAGGTTCCAATAGAGATTAAGATTCCGGCTACAATCAAGTTTACAGAAGCTCTTACCATATCAAAAGCTGGCATTTCATAGGTTTTGTCCTTAGACAATTCTATTACCGGTTTTTGAAATTTATTATCGATAAACTTTAAGGTTTTTCCTGGGATTAAAGCACTAAAGGCATAATTAATACCCATAGCAGCTCTAACTACTATTCTTGACATTGGATTTGGTTGAAACTTTTCATGTCCTTCTCCTTGTCGAGATAAATTGATTCCTGTTTCTATAACTGTTTTTGCCTTTTTAGAGGTCCATAAAGTAATAACCATTACTCCTCCAGCAACTAAAAGCAACCAAACATTTGAAGGTACTTTTTGCGCTAAGACACCCATCGGAAAAGAATCTGCATCAACACCTGATGCTTGCCAAGCTTCATATGAGTTCCATGCGGCAACAGGCACTCCAATAAAGTTTACCAAATCGTTTCCAGAAAAAGCCATGGCTAAAGAAAAAGTTCCGATTCCAATAATCAGTTTTAAAACATTTATCTTAAAAAAGACTATAAGTACTTGAGAAAGTATGGTCCAAGCGATAAAACTCAAAAGAATAATCCAAACGGTTTTTCCTTCAATAAGATGCTCAATATCTCCATAGTAAGGAGTTCCTTTTAATCCTTTAATAAAGATAAAGTAGGTAATCGCAGTAATTGCAAAACCTCCAAAGATTGCACTTATATAACTGGCTCTTTGTTCAAAATTAAACGAATAGATTAATCGAGAAAAATATTGAACTATTGCCCCTACAGAGAATGCGACGACTACAGAAAGCAGAATACCAAAAATAATTTGTAAGGCTTTATCTGAATTGATGTATTGTCCAAGATTTGCAAAGGTTTGAGCGTCATTGGCAGAAATCTTAATCAAAGCCATTGCTACGGCTGCTCCCAACAATTCAAATACAATAGAAACCGTTGTTGATGTTGGCATTCCTAAAGAATTAAACACATCTAACAACAAAATGTCTGTAATCATTACAGCCATAAATATGTACATGATTTCATTGAAATAAAACTCGCTAGGCACAAAAATTCCTTTTCTAGCAACCTCCATCATTCCACTCGAAGACACGGCTCCAAAGAACACACCCAAACTGGCTATGATCATGATCTTTTTTACAGGAAGGGCTTTAGACCCAATTGCAGAATTTAAAAAGTTAACTGCATCATTACTCACACCAACTACCAAGTCAACTGAGGCTAATACAGCCAATGCAACAAGCATTAAAATATATGGATCTCCCATTATAATTTCTAAATTTAAGTTATGCAAAATTAGGAACTGTGTTGAATGTCAATGTTATTTTAACGTTAACAAATAGAAAAGTTGAAGTTATATCGCTAAGTAATTTATAATCTTTGCTTTTTATAAAAAAAGTGAAAATGGCGTTATTTAAAAATTATCTTTTTATCATTATTCTGTTAAGTACATCTGTAATTTTTGCACAACAACAAGAAAATCCATTTACAATTAAATGGGATAAAGGTTTAAAAGTAGAGAGCTTAGATAAGCAATTTAAAATGAAATTTGGTGGTAGAATAATGGTTGATCATGCCTTCTTTTCGCAAGATAAAAACCTAGATATTAACTTCAATCCTTTAACAACAACCTCTGGGACAGAATTGCGTAGAGCACGGATTTTTACTTCTGGGACCCTTTACGGAAATGTAGACTTTAAATTTTCTATTGATTTTTCTGGAAACTTAACCACAGTAAAAGATGCTTATATCTCAGTCAATGACATCCCTTATTTGGGAACTGTCCGAGCAGGTCATCTTAAAGAACCTTTTAGTTTAGAAGCACTTTCAAGTAGTAAATATTTAAGCTTTATGGAAAGGCCTTTTTCTGATGATTTTGTTCAACAAAGAAATAATGGAATCTTAGTTATGAATGACTTCTACAAGAAAAGACTTTCAGTTCAGGCTGGATACTTTTTTAACGAGGATAACTCATCTGATGATAAAGCAGCAAACGGAGGATACGCAATTACTGCTAGAGTTTCTGGCCTGCTAATAGACAATAAAAAAGAACGGAAAATACTACAAGTGGCAACTGCATACAGCTACAGAAAACCAAGTTCTAAAACCTACAGAATTGAATCGAGACCTGAGGCGCATTTGAGCCGCTTAAAATACATTTTTACTGGTCCAATTAGCAGTGTTCGAAATTTGAACTTGATTAATTTGGAGCTACTTTATATCAATAATTCTTTTAGTTTTCAATCTGAATACTTAAGCACAACCATTAACACCGGAATTAGCAATCCAACTGATACATATGGTTTTGCAACCTATTATGGCCAAGTTAGTTATTACGTAACTGGCGAATCTAAGCGATTAAAAAACTCATATGATGGAATGGATAGAATCAGCCCAAATAAAAACTATGGTAAAAGTGGTCCTGGCGCTCTAGAGCTTGCTTTAAGGTATTCTTCATCTGATTTAAACGATCAAGATATTTTTGGTGGTGAGCAACACGATATAACGATCGGGGTCAATTGGTATTTAAACCCTGCTACCAGGCTAATGGCAAACAACGTATTTGCAGATATCAGTGGAAAAGGAAAGGCTAATATATTTCAGCTTCGCTTTCAGATAGATTTCTAAATTTAGCAACATTTTTTTATATGAGCGATTTGACAACCATCAAATCGCTTTTTTTATCTTTGAGAAAAAAAGGCATGACCCAGCATCAGCACACCAACAAACTTATCAATGAAACCAGTCCTTATCTCTTGCAGCATGCTCACAATCCTGTAAACTGGCACCCTTGGAATGAAGCTACGCTGGCCTTAGCGAGAAAAGAGAAAAAACTACTTTTAATTTCTATAGGCTATGCCGCTTGTCACTGGTGCCATGTAATGGAGCACGAAAGTTTTGAAGATGAAACTGTTGCTGCAATAATGAATCATTATTTTATCAATATTAAAGTTGATCGTGAAGAACGACCTGATGTTGATCAACTCTATATGACTGCGGTACAATTAATGACTGGGAATGGTGGTTGGCCTTTAAACTGCATTGCCCTACCTAATGGAAAACCTGTGTGGGGTGGCATCTATTTTAAACCCGAAGAATGGAAAACTACTTTGACTCAAATTGGAGAATTGTATTTAAATGACCCAGAAAAAGTTCTTGAGTATGCAGAAAAATTAACAGAAGGCATTCATCAAACAAACTTGGTTCAGAGCAACGATGATGCTATAGATTTTAACACAGAGTTCTTAGAGCGTACGGTTAAAAAGTGGAGCTTGTATTTTGATGAAGATTTAGGGGGCTACCTAAAAGCACCTAAATTTCCGATGCCAAATAATTATCATTTTTTACTAAGATATGCCTATCAATTTCAAGACAAAAATATTGGTAATTATGTCCATACAACCTTAACTCAAATGGCTTTTGGCGGGCTTTTTGATCAAGTTGGTGGTGGTTTTTCTCGGTACTCGGTTGATGCAAAATGGCATATTCCTCATTTTGAAAAAATGCTTTATGACAACGGTCAATTGGTAAGCTTGTATGCCGATGCCTATCTTGCTAGCAAAGAAGAGCTTTACAAAGAGACCATTATCAGCACTTTAGAATTTGTAGAAAGAGAACTTTTAGATGACAACGGAGGTTTTTATGCCTCCTTAGATGCAGATAGCTTAACACAAGGCAACCAACTAAAAGAGGGTGCTTATTATGTATGGACTACAA
This sequence comes from Polaribacter pacificus, assembly GCF_038024035.1. Lineage (NCBI taxonomy): Bacteria > Pseudomonadati > Bacteroidota > Flavobacteriia > Flavobacteriales > Flavobacteriaceae > Polaribacter > Polaribacter pacificus. The sequence goes on along the minus strand of NZ_CP150664.1, from coordinate 1,997,315 downwards.
AAGAGCTTCAGGAATGTTTACAAGAAGACTATATTCTTTTTGCGGCCTATTACAATGTAAATAGCTACGGATATTGGGAAGAAAACAACTACCATCTGATTAGAACGCTTTCTGACGATGCCTTTTCAAAAGCACACGATATTTCTATAGCTCAGTTAAAGCACAGCGTAAAAAAATGGAAAAAAATTCTCCTAGAGAGAAGAAATTTAAGATCTGCTCCTCGACTGGATGATAAAATTTTATGTTCGTGGAATGCACTTATGTTAAAGGGATATTTAGATGCATATAAAGCCCTGGAGGATCCACATTATTTAGAAATTGCTCTTCAAAACGCGCGCTTTATACAGCTAAAAATGATCAAAGAAGATGGCACTTTGTATCGAAATTACAAAGGTGAAAAAGCAAGTATTACAGCTTTTTTAGAAGATTATGCAACACTCATAGAGGCTTATATTTGCTTATATCAAGTTAGTCTTGATGAGCAATGGCTCTGGCTGTCAAAAAATCTAACAGATGTATGTTTTGACCAGTTTTATGATCAAGACTCTCAAATGTTTTATTTTACCTCTACCCAACAAGAGCCTTTAATTGCCAAAAATTTTGAAACGGAAGACAATGTTCTTCCTTCTTCAAATTCTATTATGGCTAAAAACCTCTTTGTTTTAAGCCATTATTTTAGCAACGCTTATTATTTAAAAGTCAGTCAGCAGATGCTACACACCATGACAAAATCTATAGAAAATTATGGCTCTGGTTATTCTAACTGGTTAGATTTATATGCTAATTTTACAGGTGATTATTTTGAAATTGCAATCAGTGGAGATCACGCTGAGCAAGAATTAAGAAAACTTCAGAAGGAGTATATTCCAAACAAACTGGTTTGTGCCAGTCGTATTAAAAGCCAATTAGACTTGCTAAAAAATAGATATGTAGCAGATAAAACTTATATTTACCTATGTCAAAACAACCGTTGTTCTTTGCCTACAGATTCTTTAGACAAGGTTTTTGAACAACTTAAAAAAGCATAAGATATGAGCCTTTTATTTAGCATTTTAGTACTCTTTGTTGCTCTTGAACATTTATACTTTTTGGTGCTCGAGATGTTTTTCTGGACCCAACCTAAAGGAATCAAAGCTTTTGGACTTAAAGACAAGGCCTTTGCCCAAGAGACTAAAGTATTAGCCGCCAATCAAGGCTTGTACAATGGGTTTTTAAGTGCTGGTTTGCTTTGGTCTGTTATTTCTAACAACACAGACAACAGCCTGTTCTTTTTATATTGTGTAATTGTTGCAGGAATCTACGGCGCCTACTCAACAAAAAAGATACGTCTCTTTTATTTTCAATCTATTCCCGCTATTTTTGCAGTAATTATTTATTATTTTATTTAAAACAAGCTATATGAACAAATACCTAGACAAAGCAACAGAACTTTTAGTTAAATACGCACCAGATGTCATTATGGCCTTGGCTATTTTACTGTTTGGCCTTTTCTTTATTAATCTCATTATCCGTTTGTCAAAAAAATTAATGACAAAAGCCAATGTGGATGTGACCTTAAAAAAGTTTTTAAGTGATTTGTTAGGTTGGATTTTAAAGGCTTTATTGATTATAACTGTTATTACAAAACTAGGTGTTCCTACAACTTCTTTTGTGGCTATCATTGGTGCTGCTGGTTTGGCAGTAGGCTTGGCTTTACAAGGCTCATTAGCTAACTTTGCTGGAGGTGCATTAATCATGATCTTTAAACCTTTTAAAATTGGTGATTATATCAAAGCTCAAGGAGAAGAAGGAGTTGTTAAGAGCATAGAAATTTTTACTACTAAGCTAAACACGGTAGACAATAAAGAAGTGATCATCCCGAATGGTGCTTTATCAAACAGTAGTATTGTAAATTATTCAACAGAAGAAAAAAGACGTGTTGATCTTAAATTTGGAGTGTCTTACGATGCCGATATTAAAGAAACCAAAGCAGTTTTTGCAGCAATCGTTAACAATCACCCATTAATTTTAAAAGACCCAGCTCCTGTAATTATCCTTACTGAATTGGCTGATAGCTCAATTAACTTTGCTGTGCGTTCTTGGACCAAAACAGCAAATTATTGGACGGTATATACAGAAGTACTTGAACAAACAAAAGAAGCACTAGATAAAGCAGGCATTGAAATTCCGTATCCTCATCAAGTTGAGATTAGGAAATAGTCTTGGTTAGGCCCTTTGCCTTTTAGGTTTCGGCATTATTTTTGAGTATATTTAACAAAAAAGAACACTGATGAAAACTATAATTAAGCTCTTTGTACTGTTTCAGGTTGGATTATTAATGGGTCAAGATATTGACAATTTTAATCATTTGACCAACACCAACTCGATCAAAACTTTTGCTAATTACGACACCACGATCAAAGGGTCTCCCTATATTCAGGACGATTATGAAAGAGGTAGTATTTCTAATTTTAAAGACGTAATACTTTCTATTAAATACAATGGGTATGGCGATTATATGGAGGTGCTTAGAAATGGAAAGGTTCAATATTTTTTACCTTCTAAAGAGTACCCATATGAAGTGCAATTATTAGGTTCTTCTAAACTTTATAAGGCCTTTCAATTTCGAAAAAAGAAAGAAGTCGTTTATGGTTTTTTTAGACTGCTTACCATCAATCAAAAATCAAACTTGTTAATTAGAGAAGAGGTTAGTAAAACAGAGGCTGTTAAACCAAAAACTGGTTATAGCACTTACACTCCTGCAAAATTTAAGAGAGAATCAGATGCTTTCTTTATTAATTTTGATGGCAGTGATCTTGCTCAAGAAGTTCCCAGAAGAAAAAAAGATTTTATCAAGCTATTTGGCGATGCTGCTAAAGACGTAGACAGCTATATTAAAAAAGAAAAATTAAACATCAAAAAAGAAAGAGATCTGCTTAGAATATTAAGCTTTTACAATCAATTATAATTTCTTTTTTTGAGGAACTGCAACAAAATCTTTTAAGTAAAAAGGTTCAAAATAAGCAACATCTTCAAAATCATTATTTTGATATTTAGCATATGATAAAGAACACATCTCTTTAGCTGACGGAAACTTGTCCTCTAGATATACTGCATTCTTATGAGTAAGTAAGTCCTTACATTTTGCCGCTCCATCACCTAAAAAATAGACCTTCCCTTTTTCAAAATAATCCTCAAAAGAATTTTCATCGATAATTTGCGCCTCAGTAGCTCTAACTTGTGAGTAATTAGAAGAAAATACGGCAGAATATACCTCCATTCTTCGAGCGTCCAGCATCGGAACAATGACACCTTCATCTAAAGTAATAGTACTAGCCAATGAACTTAGCGTTTCTATAGAAATTAATGGAATATCCTGCGAAAAGCACAACCCTTTGGCTGCTGAAACACCAATTCTCAGACCAGTGTATGAGCCAGGCCCTTTACTTACAGCAACGGCCTGAACTTGATCAATAGTTTTCCCTGCTTCTTCTAAAACTTCTTCTATAAATTTATGTAGAAGTTCTGCATGTGAATACCCGCCATTATTCATTTCTTTAATTGCGAGTGATTTTCCTTCAAAAGCAAGGCTTACCGAGCAGTTTTTAGTCGCTGTTTCTATGTTTAAGATATAGGCCAATGGATTCTTTTTTGCAAAGATACAGTATGTATTAAAAAGAACATAATGATTCGATTACAAGTCCTGTAAAGAAAAGGTTATGATAATTGAAAAAGTCTTTATACTTTTAAGACCATATTCTGATTTCGAAAACCCATTTTGAAAAATATTATTAAATACTTTTTTGGTTTCTGCTTGCTCCTTTTTAGCTTTTTTATGCTTAAAGGAACTCCAGCGGCGTCTCTAAATGATGTGGTAATAAAAGAAGAAAAAAAAGACTCCGTCGTAGAAGAAAAGGTATTCCGCATCGAAAGATTTTCTAGAAGTGAAACTGCTAAGCTAAAACACAAGTTAGACTCATTACTTAAGAGAATAAACAAGAGAAATGATTTTCATGGATCTATCTTAGTTGCAAAAAATGGAAAATTAGCCTATCAAAACCAAATAGGTTTTGCTGATTTTCAAAAAAAGAAACCCTTAACAGAAAATTCTGCTTTTCAATTGGCGTCTGTAAGCAAACAGTTTACTGCAGCTGCAATCATGATTTTAAAAGAGCGTAATCAACTACAACTAAACGATACTGTTACCAAATACTTTCCCAATTTTCCTTTCAAACAGATAACCATTAAAAACTTATTAAACCACACTGCTGGACTTCCTAAATATTTTTGGGTAGCAGAACATGAATGGGAAAAAGAAAAAGCACCCACCAACTTAGAAATGATGCAGCTGCTTGAGACCAGCTTAGCTACTAAATATTTTTCTCCAGGTCGACGATTTGATTATTCAAATACCGGTTATTTTGTTTTGGCTTCCATAATAGAAAAAGTGACAGATCTGCCTTTTGCCAACTTTATCAAATCCAGTATTTTTGACCCCTTACAAATGTCCAAGTCTTTTGTGTATAGTTTTGAAAATGATTCTATAAGATCTAATCAATTAACCGGGTATCGTTTGTATAAAGGCTGGAGACACCTTAAAATAAATGGAACGGTAAATGATGCTGTTGTAGGTGATAAAAACATCTATGCGACCACTGAAGACCTTTTAAAATGGATATTGGCACTTAATCAAGGAGCTATTATCTCAAAAGAATCTTTGGATTTAATGTATACCAAAGGAGAAACCAAGTACGGGAAAAAAATCCCTTATGGTTTTGGATTCCGTATTGATGAAAAAAATGACCAAAAAATAATCTATCACTACGGAAAATGGAATGGCTTTAGCACAGGGATTACTCAATACCCAGAAGATGATTTGGTGGTAATTATTTTAGAGCACACCAGCTACAGTGCTATTTCATACTTAGATAAAAAGATAAAAGACCTGGTCTTAGAAAACTTAAACAGCAATCAAATTAAGCCATAAAAAAACCTTGAGTTTGTAACTCAAGGTTTTTTTATAATATATGATGTTGCTTCAGATTAATCTAAAACTGATTCTCCATTGTAAAATTTAAGAACTTTGGTTTTAAATACATAATTGTATTTTTCTCTAATCAACGTTGATTCAGCGCTTACATATCTGTTGCGAACCTGATCAAAATCAAACAAAGTCATTGCTCCAAAATTATATCGCTCTTGTGCATTTTTAAACGCTTCTTCTTGAGCAATTAAAGATGATTTAGCTGCTTCATAACTTTTTAATGCTGCTTTAGCATCTAAAAAAGCTCTTTGTATAGACTGCTGTAAACTCAATTTAGCACTTTCTAATGAAAGCTCACTTTTCTCTTTGTTGATTTTAGCTTTGTTTACATTTACTTTGTTTTGGTATCTGTTAAAAATTGGAACATTTACAGAAAGTCCAATTCCATAACCAAAATTGTTATTTAGTTGATTAAAAAAGAAATCGTTTTGCTGCCCTTGAAAAAGGGTAAAACGATGACTGTAATTAGTTCCGGCACTAGCACTTGCTGATACAGATGGTAAAAAACCACTTTTTGCGATCTCAATGTTTAACTCAGAACGTTCGATATTGTACTTCTCTTTGATAATCTCTGGTCGGTTTAAAACAGCGTTTGCATAAATGTCATTTGGGCTGTTAAACATTAAAGCTGCAGTAGGCGCTCCCACCTCTATAGGTGCAATATCAAAATTATTAGGATCTATCTGAAGCAATTGAGCCAATTGCAATAGCGCTAAATTTAAAGTGTTTTCTGATGCAATCACATTTTGAATATCACTAGCATGTGTAGATTTTGCATTTAGCAACTCACCTTGAGGTTTAGCTCCAGCATCAACTTGACTAGTAACTACTTCAATTTGTTTTTTACTTATTTCTGCTTGAGTCTTAGCAACATCTAAATTTTCTTTCGCAAACAAAATGTTTAAATATGAGTTTACCACATTTAAAGAGGTATCGTCTTTAATTTGTTGCAAATCCAACTTACTTGCTTCTACTCCCAATTGAGAAAGCTTGTAAGAGTTTAGCAATCGGAATCCATTAAACACAGTTATACCACTGGATAGATTATAAGAAGAACTAAAGCTTGTAGAAGAAATTCTACCGTTACTAACTGGATCAATAGTAGATCCGAAATTTAGATTAGCTCCTGATGATGCATTTAAATTTGGGTAAAAACTCCATTTTGAGCCAACGACATCTTCTTTAAGAGATTCTAAATTTAATTGATTCTGTTTGATAGTTATATTATGCTCTAGTGCATAATTAACACTTTCTTGTAATGTCCACTGCTTTTGTGCATAATTAGCGAATGAAAAAGCAAAAAGACTTAAAATAACGGCAATGTTAGTTTTCATGAATAGATTTTAATTGTTCTATAGTATTTCATTTATTTATGATACAAGTTTTGTGCTAAAAACAAAAACAATCGCAAATGACTGTTTTACAAGTATTTAACTCAATATGTTTTGTATAAAACTGTCTGATTCCGAACACAATAGACTAAAAGTGAACATCAATTTGATAGACGTTTCTTATATGACGACCAAAAGTAGAATATGTTACAAGAAATGTTTCTTATTGAAATGTTAATTTTTGACACGCTTCTTATAACGATATAAAGAATAGGCTAGAATAGCAACCAATATGTATGGAAAAGCCATTAAATAAGTGATTCCAGAGTTAATTCCTTCTGCCATAGGTTCACCTCCATTTTCTACTACTGCTTTACACATAGCACACTGTGCATGTATAGGATCTAGTGTAAGAAACACAAGTAAAAAGAACAGCGTTTTTTTTATTTTATGCATAATACGGTGCTATTAAAAGATAAACAACAACTCCTGTAATGGCTACATAAAGCCAAAGAGGAAATGTAATTTTAGCTATTTTTTTATGGGCAGAAAACTTGCCGAGTTTAGCTCTAACAAAAGTAAGTAATACAAACGGTATTACAACTATTGACAAAATGATATGACTAATCAGAATAAAATAATAGACGTACTTAATAAGTCCTTCTCCGCCAAATTTTGTTGAATCTGATGTCATGTGATAGGCGATGTACATCAATAAAAAAAGTACAGAACAAACAATCGCGGTTGTATTAAAGCGCTCATGAGCCACCCGGTTCCCTTTTTTAATGGCAATCACTGCAGCAATCAGTAACAGAGCCGTAACACCATTAATTGTTGCGTAAATAGGTGGTAAAAATGATAGTGGCTCTACATCAAACCCCAAATCTCTTAAATTAACACCAAAAAGTGCAGCTACAGCTAAAGGAATAACAACAGACAATACACGTATGATTCTGTTGTATTTTTTTTCTTTTGCATTAACCAAATTACTCATCTAATAATAGTTTTATATCTTCTTTAAGTTCTTTTATTTGATCTGGAAAACCATTCTCTTCAAGTGCTCTATAGTACATAATAGGGTTTCCATGTTCGTCTTTTCTAGAACGAATAACACCATCCTTGTCAATTAAAGCAAACAAACCAGAATGCTCAAAACCTCCGTGATCCTCATCTCCTCTTCCTGCATATAATTTAAACCCTTGATTTGCCAAGGCATATACAATTTCTTCTGAGTTCCCTGTTAGTAAGTTCCAATTTTTACTTGTAATGTTATGGCTCTTAGCATATGCTGCTAAAACTTCTGGGCTATCAATATCTGGAGTAATAGAAAATGATGCGATACCAAATCCAGGGTTCCCATAAAAGGCATCTTGTATGGTAAGCATTTTTTCATTCATAATAGGGCAAATAGAAGGACAGGTTGTAAAGAAAAATTCTACAACATATACTTTTTCTTCATAATCCTTATTAGTAATGGTTTTACCATACTGATTGACAAATGAAAAATCAGGTACCTTATTAAAAGCGACTAAATCTGCTTTTTCAAAGCGTTTGACAACTTTTGGAACTACATATATTCCAAAAATTAAAATCACAAAAGAAATCCCTATGTAAGAATATTTTTTATTCATGATACTTATTTTTTACGTTGAAATCGTTGTTCTTTTTCTATAGATTTTTTGAGTTGGTAATAGATAATTTCCAAATCCTTTTTCATTTTATTTTTTAAATCTGCAACCTTGGTCATATTGTATCCGTAGAGTTTACCACCATCAGTATCTTCATCATCATTTCTTCCGCGCAAACGCAGCTCTCTATCAATAATAAAAACATAATCAGAACTCATTTGCTCATTTAATTGATAAGGAGAATCAAAACTGTTAAAAACTTCTTGAATCTCTTCATTCGTCATGGTAACAAATTTCCACTGACTAATATCTGTATAGGTTTTCAATTTCTTTTTTAAGGCTTCCACTTCGGCATCAGCACCCTGAGGAATGATCAATACAGCTTGAAAATATTTACTCGATTTAAAACGTTTGTAAATTACCTCGTTAAGATTAAACAAACCACTTTTTGAGTTGCTTGGATTGGCACCTAAAAAACTAACCACAGAAAAATGCCCCTTAAAAGTCTCGTTACCTTTTATATTTTCTACTTTGCTTGTTAGGATCGGTAAATTAGCATACTGATAAATCCCTAATGACAAAAAAATATAAAACAATAAAGGCCCTATAAATAAAGCTAATAAAACAATGGTTTTTTTGGTAAATATATTTTTCATAATGCAAAAAAAAAGGTGGTAAAAACCACCTTATATCTATAAATCTATATTAATAATTCCATTTTACCAAAGGCGACAATACATCAAAGATATATCCTCCTTCTAGTAATAATAAGGTAATTAAATAACATATTAAAAATACTGCTGTCCAAACGATTGAACGTCTAAACCATGTTTTCTCTCCTTCTAAGTGCATAAAAGTCCATGCAATTCCATAGGCTTTAACCAAGGTTAAAATGATAAAGAGCCAGTTTAACAGATTGGTTCCTAAAAAATTTGTAAAAACCAATGAATGAGGTCTAATAATACCAAATGCAACCTCGACTAAGGTAATTAATGATAAAAAACCAAAAACTTTCCAGATTCTCTTTGTATTTGATTCGTGAGCGTGTGCCATTTTTTATATTTTTTATAATTATACTAAGTAGAAGAATGTGAATACAAATACCCAAACTAAATCTACAAAGTGCCAATACAAACCTACTTTTTCTACCATTTCATAATGTCCTCTTCTTTCGTAAGTACCTAAAATAACATTAAAGAAAATAATGATATTGATAATTACCCCTGAGAATACGTGAAATCCGTGAAATCCTGTAATAAAGAAAAAGAAATCAGCAAAGATTGGATTTCCATATTCATTGAACTTTAAATTAGCTCCCTCAACAACTTGTTTTGCGTTGGCTAAATATCGAGCTCCTTCTTCTCTACTTAAAATTGTTTTTTTCTTGGTAGCAGGATCTATCAACTCTGTTCTGATTAAAATGTCTGAGTTATGAGTATAAGAACTTACTACTTGATCTAAAGAATAGTTAGGTAAAGCGCTTTCGCCCTCAAACCACAAACCATTTTCTCTAGTATGGGTAACTCGTTCTCCTGCATCCCCAACAACAAAATCTGCTAAAGCGATTTGATGTCCATCTTTTACAAATTGTAAAATTTTTCCATCTGTAGTTTGTACAGCTCCGTAAGAACCTCCAATAAAGTTTTTCCATTCCCAGGCTTGAGAACCTAAGAAGATTAAACCTCCAATAATGGTAAATAACATATACCAAGTTACTTGTTTTTTCTTCATTTGGTGACCAGCATCAACTGCCAATACCATGGTTACAGATGAAAAAATCAAAATAAATGTCATCAAAGCCACATAATACATTGGTGCATGTACACCATGTAAAAACGGGAAGTGAGTAAACACCTCATCCGCAATTGGCCAAGAATCGATAAATTTAAATCTTGTTAATCCGTAAGCGGCTAAAAATCCAGAAAAAGTTAAAGCATCAGATACGATAAAAAACCACATCATCATTTTTCCATAACTAGCTCCAAAAGGTTGAACTCCTCCTCCGCTCCAAGTTTCTTTGTTTTCAGAATTTACAGCAATCGTTGCTTCCATAAATCTCTATAGTTTGTTGTTGTTAATATAGTTTGCCAAAATTACATAATTTTCATCATCTAATGAAATAGAAAAAGAAAAATAGATAAATCCATAATACACCTACAAAGTGCCAAAATATAGCACCTAGCTCAAAACCAAGCATTTCCGTTGCATTGTACTTAGATTTAAAATGATTATAAATAACTACTAGCAGTACAATTATCCCTGCTAATAGGTGTAAAACGTGCATAAATGTGATTCCAATTATAAAAGATGTCGATACTGTACTATCTGGTCCAGTAAAAAACAAGCCAACACTTTTTAGCTGATTAAAGCCCTCATATTGATAATAAATAAAACCAATTCCCAAACCTAGAGTAGCTAAAATCAAAAGATTGCTTAAGCTTTTGTTATTCTTTTTAATAAATCGCTGAGTTAAAATCAAGGTAATACTACTTAATACAATTAAGATTGTACTGATAAAAAAAGAACTTGGTAAATCAAAAGTTACCCAATCTTCTCTTTTTTGACTTACAACATAAGCACTGGTTAAACCTGCAAAAAACATGGTCATACTAATCATTGAGACCCATAACATGGGTTTCGCTGATTTTCTTTTAGCTGTCGTTAACTCTGATTGTAACGTGTTTTCTTTCATCTTTGTTAATGTAAAAATTTATCTACAACATATATAATTTGAACAAGAGTAATATACAATACACTTGACAACATTAATTTTCTGGCCTCAGTATTTGACATAGTTTTATAGAGTTGTACTGCATAATACAACATTACAAACCCTGCCAAAGCAATAATTACAGCAGTAAGTGGGTAAATATAAAAAGTTCCCGTTACCTTTAATACAGGAGCAATAGAAACTAAAATCATTACGATGGTGTAAAAAATAATTTGCTTTATTGCACCCTTATCTTTTGTATTCATTGGCAGCATATTGAATCCTGCCTTTTTATATTCTTCAAATTGCAACCAGCCAATCGCCCAAAAATGTGGAAACTGCCAGAAGAATTGAATCAAAAATAAAAAACCTGCTTCGATTCCAAACTGTCCCGTCGCAGCAACCCAACCCAACATAAATGGAATGGCTCCTGGTATAGCTCCAACAAATACTGCTAAAGGTGTAACTGATTTTAAAGGAGTATAAGCACTGGTGTATAAAAAAATTGATATGGCTCCAAACAAAGCTGTTTTAGCATTAATTGAATAAAGTAGCCCGATACCAGCAATGGTAAAAATAATAGCAATTGTAAGTGCTGTGTTCACATGCATTCGTCCTGTAGGAAGAGGCCTGTTCATTGTTCTCTTCATCAAAGCATCTGTTTGCTTTTCTATTACTTGATTGAATGCGTTAGATGCACCAACCATAAAAAAACCACCTATAGAAAGAATTACTAAGATATTGAGCGATACAATATCGGCTGCAAGTAAGTAACCTGCAACAGAAGAAAAGACAACGCTAAGAGACAAACCTACTTTGGTAAGTTGCTTTAAATCTGTCAAAAAACTTTTTAAGGAAGATTTTTTCTCTATAGACGAAATAGCACTCATTTTTATCTGCTCAATTATTTTGCAAAGATATTTTATTATTCACGAATCTCTATGATTTTTAAGAGATAAATAACAACTGATTAATGATTTGATTTTTTTTTAAAAAAACCTTTGTCAATTCCTTTTTTGTATTAACTTTGCACCCGCATTGAAAGACATGCACGTTCATTCACGAATGACTGCGAAAGTAGCTCAGGGGTAGAGCATCACCTTGCCAAGGTGGGGGTCGCGGGTTCAAATCCCGTCTTTCGCTCTACTTACAAATAGAATTTCATTTAGAAATTTGTGTTTGGAATTAATAGAGCGACCAAGGTCGCGCCTGCCTGCCGGCAGGCAGGGGTTCAAATCCCGTCTTTCGCTCTATAGAATAGATACCAATGCTCAAGTGGTGGAATTGGTAGACACGCTGGACTTAAAATCCAGTGGACTGTAAGGTCCGTATGGGTTCAAATCCCATCTTGAGTACTAAAGAAGTCTTAACATTTTTGTTAAGACTTTTTTTTATGCCTAAATTTTGATCACAAAAAAAACCCACTCTTAAGAAAGAGTGGGAAAATTGCTATGAAAAAGAAAGTGGTTTTTACACCACGTAACAAATATACAAGTTTTTTGGATAAGTTATTCTTTTTAAGAAATTTTTATGATTTTATCTTAAAAATCAAAATACCAGTTAAACAAATCAGCCTTAATACCAAGTGTAAACCAAACATCGTTTGAGCTTTCAAAATTAGGTGTAGTTGTTTCTGCTGAAAATTTTCTGATTGTCAGGCCGGTAAACAAACTTAGATTATTTGAAGGGTTTAACAAATAACGAGCCTGTAAATCTGCAATAAAAATAGTTGCTTTATTCCCTTGACCTAACTCATTATTATTATCTCCTCTACGGGTATCATAGCTCTTATAAACGTCACCTCCGTAACTAATAGTATCATCTGGATCAAAGCCTTTTTGTCCTAAAATAAATTTTGCACTGGTAGTCCAACGATCAAACTTATAATTAGCAATTACTAGGGCTTCCCAGAAGTTTGCTCCCCAAGAATGACCAAGAGGCTGACTGTAATTTGCGTAATTTAAAACAGGGTCTTTATGCGCATAAGTATAGGGTCTCACTGTGTTAAACTCTGCCTGAAGATATAAGTCATCAACATCAAAAGCATTAAAGTATTTAGCACCTAATTGAACTCCAAATTTATTCCCCCAGTACCCTAAGTCACTGATTTTCCCAAAAGAAAATTCATCGACAATAAGCTGAGAATATAAGTGAATATTTTCTTTTAACTTGTATTTTGCCGTCAACCCAATCATGGCATTACCAGAGTCTTCTCCTCTATTAAACTCTATAGAACGGTAAAAAATAACGGGATTTAAATAGCCCACATCAAAGCCTTGATCCCCTTTAGAAACAGCGGTCTCAAATAAGCCAAGATTTAAACGATCCGTAATATTGATGCTCAAATAATGTATGGCTACATATTTTCTAGCGTGTTCATTGTTTACCACAACTGGTGCTCTAACATCTGTACCCCAAAGCCATAGATTGGTATAATTAAACTTCCAAATAGAAAAGTTCATTTTAAAATAGGTCATCGGTGCAGTAGCATCAGACAGCAATAAAGATCGATACCCATCTCCGATAAAGTTTTTTCCGTTCCCAAACTGAAACTGCAAGAATTTATTAGGCGTATAGGCCAAATACCCTTCTGCTACAGGATAATCATACGCATCAGAACCAAAACCCTTTGCCTTGCCTCTTCCTGGCACTAAACCTTCTGAAAAAGCTGGTTTAAAAGTATCTGAGCGATTGCTTATATAATCATTAATATAACCCGCAAATCTTCCTTGACTTTCATAATAAGTAGTTGAAAAAGAAAATTTATCTCCCAAACCTCCATTTACAGTTAAGACTCTTGTGTTGTTGTATGTAAATGTACTACCTCTATTTGCTTTTCCTAACTGAATATCAGCTAAGACATCCATATTTAACCAATAACCATCTCCCTCAATAGACAACAAATGTTCATTCCATAATTTTTTCCCTAACCACGTTTTTTTATTGGGCTTTAAAAATTTTTGCTTTTCCTGATCAAGATCAACATACGCATTAACAAAGCTATAAGTATAAGGTTTAAATGCTGTATGTGTTTCGGATGCTTTGTTAAGCTGATAATCGTAATCTATATATTTGATATGATTAAAAGGAATGTTTAATTGACTTCTATGTTCATTATATTCACTCGCATCACGAGCCTGAGCTATCACTTTTCTTAAATCACTTTTAGGCTGCTTAATTTTTGATTCAACAGCTTTTTTTGATTCACTAATTTTACCTCCATTTTCAGTAGGAAATTGCAAAGGAAGTTGAAAGCGCATTTCTACTTTATTGTTGTTGTACATTGCGGGCGCAACAGATTCCATCCTAAGAAAGCTTCTTTCTACCTCTTCTTTGAGTTCTATATAAGGTGAGTTGAGATAAATTAAGCGAAATTTCCCTTCGGTAGTTACCACAAAAGTAGCTGTGACTGCACCAGTAAAACGATCAGTTGTTAGAACGCTTGGCGTTTTAAATTCTTTAAAAAATGCTTTTTTTGTTTCTGCATAAAAACAATCCTCAAGAGATAAAGAATCTTGAGTTGTACAGCTTTTAAAAACGGGTAATTTCTCTACCTGTCCCATCAATAAAAACGGCAAAAACAAGCTTACTAATAGTATATTTTTTTTCATCTGTCTAAAGCAATTAAGAGGGCTATTTAATTTTTGTTACCTGATTATTTTTAAGTAGATACTTATCTCCACTTTCTGGGCATGCTGCCAAATTTTGTTCATCAAAAACGAGTCGGTGGCCATACTCACTAATCCAACCGATTTGCTTTGAAGGATTTCCAACGACTAAGGCATAAGGTAGCACTTCTTTTACAACAACTGCTCCCGCTCCAATAAAAGCATATTCTCCAATATCATGTCCACATACAATCGTTGCATTAGCGCCAATACTCGCTCCTTTTTTAACACGGGTCGCCACATATTCATTTTTTCTATTAATCGCACTCCTAGGATTGATCACATTGGTAAACACCATAGAGGGACCTAAAAAGACATCATCTTCACAAACAACACCTGTATAAATAGAAACATTATTCTGCACCTTAACGTTGCTTCCTAAAACAACCTTAGGAGACACTACTACATTCTGACCAATATTACAATTATTGCCAATAGTACACTCAGGCATGATATGACTAAAATGCCAAATTTTTGTTCCTTTACCAATGATACACCCTTTGTCTATCACTGCTGTTTCATGAGCAAAATATGAATCCATTTTTTAATAGTTTGAACTGTGCTTAGTTTCTTCTATCAGCTGCTTTGCTGATGAAGTCCCGATTCTATCGACCCCTAAAGTAATCATTTTTAATAGATCTCCTTTGGTTTTTATACCGCCCGCTGCTTTAATTTTAAGTGGTTTTGCGTTTTCTGCCATGGTTCTAATACTTGTAAACGTTGCACCATTTGGAACTCCATCAACAGTATGATAAAAACCTGTTGAGGATTTTACAAAAACACTTTCTACTGCTGCTAAAGAAAACTTTTCTAACACCAAATCTTTTATCAAACTAGAGATTTCTGCAATCTCACTTGTTGTCAAAGCAGCTACTTCTATAATCCATTTTATGACTTTACCACTCTCTAAAGCCAGGCGCGTACACTGAACAAGCTCATTACTAACCAATGCAATCTGATTATTTTTAAAGGCTTTGTAATTAACAACAACATCAACTTCATCTGCCCCTAGAGCTAATGCTTCTTTAATCTCTTTTAGTTTTTCATCAACAGTACAGTTGCCTTCATGAAAACAAACCACTGTTCCAACAAGTACCTTAGATTTGGCTTCTTGAATCAAATTTTTTGCCAAAGGAATAAATTGAGATCGAATCATCACCGCCTTAAATTGATACTCAATTGCTTCATTAACAAGAGCACTAACTAGATTTCGTGTTTCCTGAGAAGAAACACCTGCTTGACTCGATGTTTTTAAATAGGTAGAATCTATATAGTTGGCCAGTCTCATTATTTTGTTTTTGTACAACAAAAATACTAAATAAATACCGTTCTTTTTATTAAAACAGCTGAGCTTAACACTACTAAAAAACAGAATCTAATTTAACTGTTTTTAGAGCAAAAAAAAAGAGCAACCACGGTTGCTCTTTTTTTTGTGTATTTTTCTTTACTCTACGTTAAAAGAGATTGGCAAGGTGTATCTCATCCCTACTGGTTTCCCTCTTTGTTTACCTGGAGTCATTTTAGGTAGTGTTTTTGCTACTCTAATTGCTTCTTGTTTTAATCTAGGGTGTGGAGCTCTTGCGTTAATTTCTGTAATGTTTCCTTTAGGATCTATACGGAAAACAACATAAATTTTCTTTTTCCCTGGAGGCAAACCTAAATCTGCAGCCAATTCATTATTGAATTTTTTCAAAACATGACTTCTAATTTTTTCATTAAGACAGTCTGTTAGTTCTTGTTTTGATCCAGAACATCCTGGAAAAACTGGAACTTCTTCAATAATATTAAAAGGTACATCTTCTGGAATATCTTCCTCAATTTCTGCCTCTACAATATCTTCAACCTCAATTGCTTCAGTTTCATCAGTTTCAGTAGTTTCAATTACAGTTTCCTCAACTTCTTTTTCATCTTCAACAACTTCAATTTCTTCTGGTGCTGGTGGAGGTGTTGCTTTTGGAATTTCTGGCTCAACACGCTCTGTAATTGGAATATCCTCTTCTAAAAGATCTTCCATAGTTACATCACCTAACGATCCAACTTGCTTGTCGTAAGTTTTGTTTTCCATTGATACATACACCACAAAAAGTGCTAAAACCAAACCTAATTGAATAAACAATTTAGAGTAATTCTCAAGATTTGATTTTGGATTTTTTTTAATTTCCATCCTAGTTTGTTTTAAATAGTTCGCTAATTTAATTAAATTCTTATGACTTATGCAAGCCTTCTTACTATTTCGCTTAATTTTTTTTAAAAATTAACTTAAAAAGCAATAAAGCGATGCAAATTCCAACCACGTTTGCTACTACATCAAGGACGCTAGCAGTCCGATAACTTGTTGTGGTTTCTTGTAAGACTTCAATAAGTATGCCATAAATTACACAGGCGATTGCAATTAGATACCTAACTTTGAGATTTTGATGTGCTTTTTTAATTGCCAAAATCCAAGTAAAGCCCAGAGTACAATACGCAATTGCATGTTGAAACTTGTCTGCATGTGAAACCGAAATGGGGGCTTTACCCAATTGGATTAAACTTAAAAAAGCAATTAGACATGTAACAGCAATGGCTACATATATAAACCTATCCTTGTATAAGGTTTGTATAAGCTTCAGCATCTAATAAATCATCTAGTTGAGAAGCATCAGAAACAGTCACCTTAATCATCCATCCTGCTCCGTAGGGATCTTTGTTTACTAATTCTGGTTCATCTTCTAAACCTTCGTTAAACTCAGTAACCTCTCCAGTAACTGGCATAAATAAATCTGAAACTGTTTTTACAGCTTCTACAGATCCGAAAACTTCGTCTTTTTCTACAGTATCGTCTAATGTGTCAACATCTACATATACGATGTCCCCTAATTCACTTTGTGCAAAATCAGTAATTCCAATAGTTACTGTGTCGCCTTCTACTCTAACCCATTCGTGGTCTTTGGTGTACTTTAATTCTGATGGAATGTTCATTGTAATCTAATTTTATAATTGTTAATGTTTAGTTTCCTAAATTGTAAATTATGTTCAACCCTGCATTGATTGTCTGTCTCGGAAAGGTTGTTGAAATGGCATATTTCGAAGTATTGTGATTGTAATAAAACGAAGCCGTTAAACTAGTATTTAATTTATAATCTGCCGCAAATTTAATAGATAAAAGTTTTTGACCACCACTTATTTGATTATTTTCTACATCTAAAGAACGAATCATGGTTAAATTATCTCTAATTGAAAGATTTGCGCGCAGGTTGATATCACCTCTTAACTGTTGATTCTTTCCAATAAAGTTGGTTCTAAAGCCAACATTTGAGATCTTATAGCCCAAGCCAACGATAAATTCTGTCCCTTTTACATCTGTTAAAGTACTATTGTCAAAGTTTAGAGTTAGCGTTCTATCTCTTCTTATTTCACCCACAAAAGAAAATGAATTTCTCATTTTTACATCAATTTTAATTAGGGGAGAAAACTCATCAATTAAACTTAGAGAAGAAACCAACAACTCTGGTTGGTAATTACCCGAAGCATTTACTTGAGTTGGTTTACTAGCATCAAATTGAAGATTGTTGGTGTAATTTGCTACTGTGTAGGAAGATTTGTATCCGTTAGAAATTACAAAACTTGAAAAATTATCTTTAAACCAATCTAGATTCATCAAGCCTCTATATCGAAAAGTCCAGTTTGGAATCGGGAGGTTTTTAAAAACGCCAAGCCCAACCTTACTTGAACTCTCTCCAGAATAGGCGGCCACAAAAGCGGGTAATAAAACTTGTTGTCCACTTTCCTTAAAACCATTTAACGGAAGCCCTGATTGATCAGATAATCTTTGAGCAATCTCAGTTCTATTATTTAATAGATTTTGAAATAAAACATCTGAGTCTTTAAAAACGGTAGAAAGCATAGAATAACTAGTGCTAAAATTCCCGCTTTCAAAGAGTGGTGTCTCTGCCAAAGCTCCAAAAGTGCTACCATCATCTATAATATCGAGTTGCTGTGAAATGTTTTTAGTACGAATTTTATTTCCGAACAGCTCTACAGTTAAATCTTTTATTGGCTGAATAGAAACCGAGAGATCAAATTTATTATACGATGTGTTGCTATAAGTTTTATTATAATACTCTCCTGTATTTTGATTTCTTGGTGCTACTAGCCATCCTTTAGATAAAGCTGTGTTTCTGATATCTACCTGACTTCCAAAAACAAAACCTAAAGAAGGTGCTAATCCTCCGTTAATTTGATCAGTCCCCAAAAAGCCAGCAGTACCTGTATATCCAGGTAGTAAGGTCCCGTTGTTTGAAGCGTAACTCAGCTGCCCTGTTTTAACAATGGTAAGAAAATTGTACATCCCTAATAAAAATTTATCCTTAAAGGTTTCGGGGGGGGCTACATCATCTATAGTAGCTTTTCTGATACTAGGAAGTCTCGGGTTGCTGTTAATAGTCGGTTTTTTTGGCTTTGGAGCACGAACAAACAACTTTTTAAGCCCAAGATCTTGATACAATTTTGTAAAATTAAACTTACTATTAAAATTATGTGTGTTTGAGTTTTGTAATAGGTTTCCTATTTTATCTTGATAGGTCTGTGAACTCGCTTGCCAATCAAAAGTTGCATTGTAAGAGTACTGTGAATTGACAAAACCTAAAAAAGGAAATTTATCAAGAGGCAGTTTATAGGTTGCTTTTAAGTTTTGGTTATAATGATTAGGTCTACCAATGTTAAAGAAGCCAGTATAGATTCCGTCATCTTCCTTAAAATCTAAAACATCATTTATATAGTTGTTGTTTGCGTTAAAGTTTAATTCTAGAGATTTTGTCAAATCAAAAGCAACCGTATAATCCCAATCAAATAAAAATTTACGCTGAGTAAGCGTTGGCTGAGATGACAGACCTTCTATTAAGTTTCTTGATTTTTGTTGATTAAAACTACGAGTAATACGAGAATTTACCCCAAAACTTGTTGGCAATAGCTTAAGGTTTATATCTTTTATAAATTGAAAATACTTGCTTTTAGCAAACATTTTACTGTTTTTAAAAGGTTCTAAAAATTTTGATTGAATCTGAAAATTATAACTTGCTGAGGTTGTTAAATTTTTATTTAGGTACTTTTCTATCGTATAATCCTTGTGAAACTCTTCAGAAAAGGCATAAGAAAAAGACAGGTTTTCTACATCGTAGAATTTTGGTTTTTTGGTTGATTTTGGATTCTTTTTCTTTTTTACATTTATAAAACTAACACTCTTTCTAATGGTGTAATCTTGTGCATTAATACTATTTGGATTGCTGTCTTTGGCATCTGCAAACTTTACATCTTGATACTGTGGATCATATTTGGGGTCTTTAAACTCTTCTCCTATACTATAACTTAAAGGCAATTGGATGCCCCAATGTTGAGGAAGCATCTTTCCGAGTTTAATATTGGTTGAAAAATCGTATTGTTTTACTTCTTCTATACTCCTTTGATTTACACGATCCTCTACATTCCCAAAGCCCATGGTTTGCACTTTCCCGGTTAAGGACAAATCAATGACATCTGCAAAATTTGTATCAGCACTTATAACTGCTGCCCACCCTCCTTGATTGTCAAACCCTGCGGCGCGAAGCTCATTAAACCAAATTTCGGCACTTTTAGCTGTGGTAGCACTATTTTTAACCCCTAACATTAAGGTTCTAACCGATGCCAATGTGGGGTTCCCCTTAACCCGTAGGATTAACTCTTTAGGGTCAGAACCTGAAGGAAATGGGTATAATTTGTTTACCGCTACCGCTCCACCAGAGTTAAGAATATTAGCATCTCTTTGTAGTTTAAGCTGTCCTAATTTTTCTAAAGTCGCTTGTAAGTTATTGGCCTCGGGCCAAACACTTGTCGGGACCAGGCTTCCATTTTGAGAAATTTTTAAAGGGATTTCTAACTGGTAAAAATTTTCATCTAGATCTGTCCCTAATCTCACAATTGCCACCAAATCATCATCTGCAATACTTCCGGTTACCAAAGGTTCTGCGTGCAAGAACATCTGAAGTTCTTTATACATCCGCAAATCTACACTTACATTTTTATAAATAGCTCTAATTTCATTGGGTCCTAGATTTGAAACCTTGATAGAAACAGATTGTTCATTTTGCTGTTGTATGGTTGATGTTCCTTGTAATTGTTCTCTTATTATTCCTGGAGGAACCACATATCTACCTTCATTTTGTTCAATATTTACCACCCCGACTTCAAAATCATTTACCTGTTGTTGGGTTAACTCTTTTTGTGGACTAACAGAAGGATCTAAGGTTTTTGTATAACGTCTATAATCACTTCTAACCAACTCTAATTGACCAAAACGCAAAACTACCGGCATTTTAAATTTGGTTAAATACATTCTGATAAATCGAATGCTATTAAAATCTGTGATCCCATTAATAGGAACGCCACTTCTAACTGGAATTCGAAACTGATACCATTTGGTTCGTCTAGAACTACCATCAGGTAAGGTTACAGTTGTTTCTTTTTCATCAACTATATTATTGACTCCTTTTACCAAATTATTTTTATCGAGGGATATCTTGTATTCAAAATAACTCTCAACAGTGTTCATGGTTTGATCCTTATTAATGTCTTCTGTATCTGGATATGAACTTGCAGAAGTTGGATAGGGTTCTAAAGATTGGTTTGCTGTTGGTGAATTCCCTTCGGTATTGTTGAAGTTTTTATATCGAGTTAAAATAGTTGCATTCTTAGCATCTAAATCACTTCCTCTAAAATATTGAAAGTTATCAGAAGCAATATCTTTAGGGTTTAAATTGGCAATATTGATTCCCAAATTAGAGAAAAATGCTGCTTCATCTTCATTTTTAATTCCATCTAAACCAATATCTTGATTTTTTCGAGATAAATCATTCTCATCAAAAGCATAAACAATGGATTGATTTAAGGGTATATTACCCCAATTGGTTGGTATCGTATTTCTGGTTGATCCATCTGTAGGCAGCCCATTTTCATACATTTTACGATTGTCCTTTAAAATGTCCTCAGAGATGTTTCCCAAGTTAAAATACAAATCTCCAACCTGATTTAATGGATTCTTAGGATCTATTCCTATTGGAAGACCTTCTTCATTGGTGATGGAATAATCTTGATAGGGATCTTTAATCCAAAATTGAATGTACTCAACATTTGCTTGATCAAAATTATTGGTGGTTAAAGGTCTCATGATACCACCCCACCTAGTTTCTGGATTATTTAAAACAGTTCCATTTGCATTGGTATCATCCATATTATAAGTCCCTCTTTCTGAAGGAAAATATGCCAAATCTAAGGTTCTTACCAAGGTGTTTTGAGTAATGTCCAAATCAGTATTGGGAAACAATTCTGCATACCCAATTTGACGAACTTCACTTCTTGACAGTTCTACGTTGTCTATGTTTGCTGGTTTAGCACCATTTCCATAAAAAATTTGATCTACAGAATACCAAGATAATTTTGCCCGCTGATTGTTATAAGAAAGGTCATTTTTTTTATCACCATTAAAATTAGGAAAAGTTGGAGTATCAGGCGTGCTCGCCGTAAACCAACTTAAAGGCGACAGCAAATCAATTGGAATCTGTGAAGCTTCAAAATCATCAACATAGGTAGTGGCCTGTCCGTTGACATCTATCCCGCTAGGAGTCCCAGGTAATAAATAAGCCATATCTGCTCTAATGGACAAATTAGAAGGAACATCTGTACTTACAAAAGGGAGTTTATTAGCAAGTCTTGTAAAAAGCGGAACTTCTGTAGCATAATCCACATTTAAACCAAACATGGTATTGTTTATTGGATCTTGTCCGTAATTTGCTTTTTGAGTTACCGGTCGTTCATTGACATTTACCACCGTTGCTCCAACTATAAATTCATCAGAAAATTGATGCTCAATATCAAGACCTAAAAAAGTTTTACGTTGCTGATTAAAAACAGCATTATTTTCTGTTGATACATTAATTGGAATTCCAGATGCTTGTAGCCCTGCATCAATAATCTGTACTTTTCCAAATCGATAATCAACAGTATAATCCATTCCTTCTACCAGCTGTCTTCCTCCAGCTGTGACCTTTACAGAACCCTGAGGAACATTAAATGCATTTAAAGAAATACTGCCATTATTTTCTGTTTTGGCGTATCCTTTTAAAAGAAATTTGTCCTTGTTTTGAAAATTGTTTTTTGCCTGCGCTTTGGTATTGCTATACAACTCGCTAAAAACATAGCTGCTTTGATCACTTGCAGTTGTTAATACGCTTTTTAAGCCTGTTCCAAAAGGCTCTGTATCAGGAAAAATTACAAAACCCTTGCTTGAATTTACCGTAATGTTTTCTACAAAATCAAAGAAACCATCTCCATTGGGAACCGTGATCAAACTTTGATTTAATTGATCTAGATTAAGCACTTTCAACAATGGCTTTGTATTGATGTCTGGAGTACTCGCGTTCTGAAGTGTATTAGTTGAGATCCCTGTAAGGTCATCTCTGTATAAAACTTCAAATCTAAAACCATTAGGGTTGATCGGAAACACACCTAAAGCATACACGTTTTTCATCATCAATTTCCAAAGAGGAAACTGCTCTTCGACTCCAGCAACCGTTCTCTTTGTGGTGATGATTTCACTTCGCAATAATTTTACGGCCAAGTTTTCTGGTGCCACAATTCCGTCGTTGGTAAACTCTCCAACTTTATAAGACGATTTATCACTACCGACCACAGTGTACTCATAGGCAACTGCTAATACTTCTCCTTCATTTAGTTTTCTATTTAAAGAGATAAACCCCAGTTGTGAGTTAAATGTATACTCTGATTCATTTAATTTTCTTGCGTTCTGTAAAACTGAATAATCGGTTCCTTGTTTCATATTAAAACTAGAACTTAGGGCATCATCAACAGTTGATATATCTCTAATTGGGCTATTGAGTACTAAAAATGACGAGAGCTCATTTGCCTCATTTGCAGGGATATTTTTACCGAGAACTGTTGGTGGGCTCGTTGGGTTTATGTTTGAGTTAACAAACTCATTTGGTTCAGATTCTCCAAGATCTGCAAAGGCAACAATATTTCTAAAGTTTTCTGTATTGGCATTTTTATTAGTCACCCAAACTTCTAATCGGGTAATCTTAATTGGGCTACTAATTAGTGGGTAATTTTGTAAAGCTGTTTTGTATTGGGTTCTAAAATATTGAGCCAAGAAAAAATGACGATTGTCATCATAATCAGTTGCACGCAGTTCAAAAGGAGTAATATAGCCTCCTGTCTCAGAAACGATGTTCTTGCTTTCTGAATTCTGCTGAGAAATTACAGCAGTAACTTTGGTCTTTCCAAATTGCAATTCAGTTTTTGCTCCGAACAAACTCTGAGCACCATTGATCAGCGAATTTTTAATCGGCATTGAGATATTTCCTGCCTCAATTTTCCGAATAATATCATCTTCTGTTGGCGTGTATTCTAATTTAAAAAGGTTTTGAAAATCAAAAGAGGCCTGCGTATCATAATCTGCGGTAACTTTTAATCGTTCACCTATTTTAGCGGTGATGCTTGCTGTAATTTGCTGATCAAAATCAAAAGTAAAACTACTTCGGTTGTTTTCTGATATTTGAGGATTGTCTACATTCTGATAAATTCCACCAAATTTAAGAGAAATGCTACCTGTTGGAGTTACTTCTACACTATTGCTACCAAAAACAGATTCAAAAAATTTAGAATTGACATAGTAAGTAGGTAGAAGGTTCTTTTGCACATCGTCTACTCCTTTCTTTTTACTGTTTAAAGCATCAATCTTATTTTTAAAATAACTTTTTACATCATTTTTTAAGCGATATTCTTGATACTCTTTAAGTGATAAATATTTGGGGTTTCCAATTTTATAAGAACCAATTTTTTCTTGGATGATATACTTGTTTAAACCCTTATCAAACCTTACTTCTATGCTAGATGGTTTGTTTAAAAAGAGACTCCCTTGTTGAGAAGATTTAAAGGTATATCTAAGCGGAGAAACCGTGTCTTTAACAATGGAATCTCTAGCTGTGGTTTTGGTTTGTGAGTAGGAAGTCGCAGTTGCTAAAAATGCAATAATGGCACAGCATAAAAACCTATGAAACTTCACGTTTTTCAAATTTATTACAAACTTTTTAATGCCTTTTTTATTAAAAACTCTACCGTTGCATCACGGTGCTCTTTTAAAATGGTATTAACTACTTTATCTGATTGTTTTCTATTAAAGCCTAGTACTTCTAATGCAGATAACGCTTCTTCTTTGTTTGTATTGTTTTGTCCAACGGAAATTACGTCCATATCGAACGTTTTTAAAATTTTATCTTTTAGGTCTATAATGACTCTTTGGGCTGTTTTAGCTCCTATTCCTTTAACTCCTTGAATTACCGCTGTATTTTCTGAAGCTATGGCTTGTTGAATCTCATCGGTAGTCATAGAAGACAACATGGTTCTAGCGATGCTCGGTCCAACTCCCGAAACAGAAATTAGCAACCTAAAGATTTCACGCTCTGTCTTATCAATAAATCCGTAGAGCGTATGTGCATCTTCTTTTACAGAAAGATGCGTAAATAGGGTAATTGCTTCATGATCTGGAAGTGCAGAAAAAGTTTGCAATGAAATGTGTAGTAAATACCCCACACCATTACAGTCTATCACCACATAAGTGGGATTTTTCTCTACCAATCTACCTTTAATTTGAGTAATCATATCTGCTTTATTTATGCTTTCCTTTTTGTTGTGCATCTACTACTGCTACAGCAGCCATATTCACCATTTCATCAACACTTGCTCCTAACTGTAGAATATGAACCGGTTTTTTAAGTCCCATTAAAATAGGCCCTACAGACTCAATTTCATCAACTTGTTTCATTAGTTTGTAGGTAATGTTTGCCGCATCTAAATTTGGGAAAATTAGCACATTTACTTTTTGTCCATTCAATTTAGAAAATGGAAATTCTTTGGCAAGCATTTCTCTGTTTAAAGCAAAGTCTGCCTGAAGCTCTCCATCAATAACTACCTGAGGAAAATGTCTGTGAATATAAGCCACAGCTTCTCTAATTTTAACCGCTGATTCTGATTCTGATGAACCAAAATTAGAAAAAGACAGCATGGCTATATTGGGTTTTACTCCAAACATTCTAGCCAGTGAATAGGTTAATTGAGATATTTTTGCCAGGTCTTTAGCAGTAGGATTGATATTAATGGTTGTATCTGCTAAAAACAAGGGACCTTGTTTGGTTAACATTAAATTAGCCGCAGCAACTCGGGTAACTCCATTTGCTTTTTCTATCAGTTCTAGCATTGGTTTTACCACTGAAGGATATGATCTAGAGTACCCTGTAATTAATGAATCTGCCTCACCTGAATTAACCATCATGGCAGCAAAATAATTGCGCTCTCTCATTATTTTTCTAGCCTGAAAAAGTGTAGTTCCTTTGCGTTGTCTTGATTTCCAATAGATCTCTCCATAACGATTTCTACGCTCTTCTTCTTCATCGGTTTTAGGGTCAATGATAAGTACATCAGCATGAAAACCAATCTCTTCTTTTAACTCTAAAATAACTTCACGTCTACCCAATAAAATAGGGAAACCAATCTTTTCATCATGTACTCGCTGTGCAGCCTTTAATACATCTAAATGATCTGCCTCTGCAAAAACAATGCTCTTTGGGTTGTTTTTTGCTCTGTTGTGCAACAATCGGATTTCTTTACTACCTGTACCAGAACGATCCATCAGTTCTTCTTGGTATTTTACCCAATCAGTAATTGGCTCTAGAGCTACACCAGAATCAATGGCTGCTTTTGCAATTGCTGGAGGTATTTCATAAATCAATCTAGGGTCAAAAGGTTTTGGGATGATGTATTCTTTACCAAATGACAAACTAATTTCATCATATACAATATTCACTTGTTCTGGAACCGTTTTTTTGGCCAATTCAGCTAAGGCGTGCACTGCTGCCATTTTCATTTCTTCATTTATTTTAGTAGCCCTAACATCTAACGCTCCTCTAAAAATAAATGGAAATCCAAGAACATTATTTACCTGATTAGGGTGGTCAGAACGACCGGTAGCCATAATAATATCTTTTCTAGTTGCGACTGCAACATCATATGAAATTTCTGGAACTGGATTTGCCATTGCAAAAACTATTGGGTCTTTGGCCATAGATAATAACATCTCTGGACTCACAACATTTCCTTTAGACAAACCGATAAAAACATCTGCATTGTGCATGGCCTCTTCTAAAGTATGAATGTCTTTATTGGTCGCAAACTCTTGCTTTTGTTCGTTTAAGTTATCGCGATCTTTTCTAATGACACCTTTGCTATCACACATCACAACATTAGACACTTGTACGCCTAATTTTAAATATAATTTGGTACAAGAAATGGCTGCAGCACCTGCTCCATTAATTACAACTTGTATATCTTTTATATTTTTACCTGTAATTTCGATGGCATTTTTAAGCGCGGCTGCAGAAATTATAGCCGTTCCATGCTGGTCATCGTGCATTACGGGAATGTCTAATTCTTCTTTTAATCGTCTTTCTATTTCAAAGGCTTCTGGCGCCTTAATATCTTCTAAATTAATCCCTCCAAAAGTTGGAGCAATTGCCTTGACCGTTTCTATAAATTTATCAATATCAGTAGTGTCAACTTCTATATCAAACACATCTATGTCTGCAAAAATCTTAAAAAGCAATGCCTTTCCTTCCATTACTGGTTTGGATGCCAATGCCCCAATATTTCCGAGACCTAAAACAGCGGTTCCATTAGTAATTACAGCAACTAAATTACCCTTTGCTGTATACTTATAAGCATTGTTTGGGTCTTTTTCTATTTCTAAACAAGGTTCTGCAACTCCTGGTGAATAGGCCAATGATAAATCATGCTGAGTGGCATATTTTTTTGTCGGAACAACTTCTATTTTCCCTGGTTGTGGCTTTGCGTGGTATATTAAAGCTTCATGCCTTTTTCTAGAATCACTCATAGTTTTTGCTGTTTATAAGAACTTACAAATATACTCTTTTTTAACAAGGCCTATATTCATTTTAGAGGTCTTTATTCTTTGATCTATTCTGATTTTAAAGAAGTTTAGCAAGCAACCTTTTTATAATTAGAGGCGTCTCTTAACAAGAGACAGTAACATAGTTTTATGATAACTATAGTACTTCTTTAACAGCATTTAAACAACTTAGGCTGTTTTTAATCCTTAAGTTTGTTTATCGATCAAAACCAAACCCAATGAAAAAAGCTACCATTCTATTTTCTCTTTTTTTTACAACAATCCTTAGTGCTCAAATTAAAGGGAAAGTAGTGGACATAAAAAATGAACCCCTATCATCTGTGAGTGTCTATTTAGAAAACACGATTGCAGGGACTACAAGTAATGACAATGGTGAATATATATTGCCCTTAAAAAGTACTGGTAATTATACTGTGGTTTTTCAATTCTTAGGTTTTAAAACCATCAAAAAGAAAATTTCTGTAGTTAAATTACCCTATGTTTTAGACATCAAAATGATTGAAGAACAGTTTGAACTTGATGAGGTTGTGATTGATAGCAAAGAAAACTTAGCCGATAAGATTATTAGAAGTGTTATTCAAAACAAGAGTAAAAATCAGGAAAAACTAAAACAATACACTGCAGATTTTTACTCTAGAGGTTTGTATAAAGTTAAGAATGCACCCAAAAAAATATTAGGACAAGACTTAGGAGATCTTGGTGGAGGTTTAGATTCTACCAGAAGCGGAATCATTTATTTATCAGAAACTGTTTCAAAAATTGCTTTTAAACGACCTTCGAGCTTTAAAGAACACATTGTGGCTTCTAAGGTTAGTGGGAGCGATAATGGCGTGAGCTTTAACAGAGCAGAAGATGTAAACTTTAACCTGTATGAAAATACGATTGATTTTGGCGCCGAAGTAATTTCACCTTTAGCCAATTACGCCTTTAGCTATTATAACTTCAAATTAGTGGGAACCTTTTATGACAAACAAGGCAAACTGATTAATAAAATTGAGTTGACACCTAAAAGAAAAAATGATCGAGTTTTTAATGGCTTTATTTATATCGTAGAAGATGATTGGGCCATTTATGGTTCAGATATAACTATTACTGGGGCACAAATAAATCTGCCAATGGTAGACGTTCTTCGCTTTAAACAGGATTACAATTATGCAGCTTCAGAAGATCTTTGGGTGGTTATTTCTCAGATCATCGACTTTAAAATTGGGCTGTTTGGTTTTAATATTGATGGTCGATTTACCTCTGCTTATAACAATTATAATTTTTCTCCAATTTTTGACAGCAACACCTTTGGCAAAGAAATCTTATCTTTTGCCAAAGAAGCAACAGAAAAAGATTCAAGCTATTGGAAATCCTTAAGACCTGTTCCGTTAACCACAGAAGAAGTAACCGATTACATAATAAAAGACAGTATTCAACTAGTTAGAAACTCTAAACAATATCTAGACTCTATAGATCAAAAATCTAACAAGTTTTCTTTAGGAGATCTGCTCTCGGGATACCGCTTTCAAAATTCTTATAAAAACTGGTCTTTGTTTATAGACTCACCCCTATCAGATTTAAACTTTAATACGGTGCAAGGATGGAATACCGGAATGGGTATTTCTTTCTTTAATCAATTAAATGAGCAGGGAAAATGGGTTCGAGTTTCTACCAATTTTAAGTACGGTTTTTCTGATAAAAAAATACGCCCTACCGTTAATTTTACTTATAAATGGGATAATTTAAGCCGTCCAATGATCAGCTTTTCTGGAGGAAACACCACAGCACAATTTAATGGTAAAAACCCTATTTCTCAATTTATGAATACCATTAACTCAGCTTATTTTGAAAGAAACTATTTAAAGATTTATGAAAAAACTTTTGCAAACATTGGCTTTTCTAGAGAGCTAACAAATGGCGTCAATTTTTCTACCACTTTAGAATATGCTGACAGAAAACCCTTGGTAAATACTACAGATTATAGCGCAAGAAATATTGAGGATCGCAGTTATACGTCTAATGACCCACAAGATGCTACTAATTTTACTCCCTCATTTACACCACATCATTTATGGACTTGGAGCTTGGGAAGTACAATTAATTTTGGAACAAAATACCTCTCATATCCCGATAGTAAAATAACTGTTTACAATGACAAATACCCTTCACTGTATGTTGCTTACCGAAAAACTTTTGGTTCTGGAGATAGCGACTTACATTCAGATCTAATCGTTGGACAAGTAAGGCAACGTGCTTCTTTGGGGAATCTTGGTGCTTTTTCTTATAAAGTAAAAGGAGGGCTCTTTTTAGAGCAAAAGAACATCTCTTTTATTGATTACGAACATTTTAATGGAAACAAGCTTTCTGTATCGCCTTCTACCAACTATTTAAACCATTTTAATTTATTGGATTATTACGCATACAGCACCAACGATAAATTTGCAGAATTTCATGGAGAACATAATTTTAAAGGGTTTTTCTTAAACAAGATTCCGCTGATTAACCGATTAAATTTTCATTTAGTTGTAGGAGCTAAGGGCCTATTTACCGGAGATCGTAAACCCTATTCAGAAGCCTCTTTTGGACTTAGCAATATCGGTTGGGGAAAATGGCGTTTTTTACGTGTTGATTATGTCATCTCTAAAGGAGGAATCAATCAAAAGCAAAGTGGTTTTGTCTTTGGTTTGAGTTTGTTTAATTAACTTTGAAGTATGAACATACAGGTTTTACTTTTCGGGATTGCAACAGACCTACTT
Organism: Polaribacter pacificus; assembly: GCF_038024035.1. Lineage (NCBI taxonomy): Bacteria > Pseudomonadati > Bacteroidota > Flavobacteriia > Flavobacteriales > Flavobacteriaceae > Polaribacter > Polaribacter pacificus. The sequence goes on along the minus strand of NZ_CP150664.1, from coordinate 1,967,205 downwards.
GAAACATCATCCCTAGAGATTGAGATCTCAGAAGATTGTACTGTAGCTACTTTTAAAAAAGAGCTTGCAAAACTATATCCAAAGTTGGAGAACATCAATTCATATGCTGTTGCAGTAAATGAAGCCTATGCTTCAGATCAAATCACAATACATAAAAATGATGTTGTAGCCATTATTCCACCAGTGAGTGGAGGCTAATTTTGTAAATATTTTTTATCTATATAAAAGGTTCCGAAAGGCAGAATAGATGCCACCAATACAATACCTAGTGTTTTACCACTCCATTTTTCTGGAGCTTTTAACATAATTGCTAAAATAATATAGACCATAAATAAAATTCCATGAGGCATTCCTAGCATTTTTACATAGCTTTCATCCTCTCCAAAATATTTTATAGGCGTTGCAATAAACAACAATAACAAGTAAGAAATTCCTTCTAAAAAACTGACAATTCTAAAGATACCCTTCATTTTATAAACTTCTAAAATTAGCAAGGCAAAGATACGTTTTGATTTGCTATTTTTGTAACAGATATGCCTAAAACATCGATAAAAATTACTTCAGAAAAACTCAACTTACAGCAGTGCTATGATTTTGTTAGCGATGATGGCTGTGGAGGTATTTCTGCTTTTATCGGAACGGTTAGAAATGACACAAAGGGAAAAGAAGTGCTACGATTAGATTTCTCTACCTACAAACCCATGGCCCTAAAAGAAATGGGAAAAATCGCACAACTAGCTTTGGAAAAATTTGACATTGTAAAAATTGCCATACACCATGCAGAAGGCATGTTACAAGTTGGCGAAATACCTGTAATTATTACAGCCTCTGCAAAACACAGAAAGGCTGCTTTTGATGCGTGTCAGTTTGCTATAGATACTCTAAAAGAAACAGTGCCTATCTGGAAAAAAGAATATTTTTCTGATGGAGAAGTTTGGGTAAATGCGCATCCTTAGACAGTGATTAAGAAAAATTTGACTGTAGAATTTCCCTAAATAATCTCCATTTTAGTCAATAAAAAAGAAGCATTCATATTGGTACAGACCCCTTTTTTTAAGGTATAATCAAAATACAATTCATCATCTTTTATCTGAGCGTCAAAGTAATAATTTTTGATGGTTGTATATTCTTCTTCCAAGACACACAAGCTTACATCATGGGTTGCAATAATACCGGTTGAATTGGACTTGTTTAATTTCTCAATAAATTTTTTAGACCCAATGGCTTTGTCTTTGCTGTTTGTTCCCTTTAAAATCTCATCTAAGATGATAAAATAAGGTTCTGACGCTATCTGATCAACAATAAATTTAAGTCGTTTTAACTCTGAATAAAAATACGATTCATCATCTGCTAAAGAATCAGAAGTTCGCATGCTTGTAATTAATTTTATCGGACTGTATGTTACCTTTTTCGCACAAACAGGCAAGCCAATATTGGCCATGAGTATGGTTAAAGATAGACTTCTTAAAAAAGTACTTTTTCCTGCCATGTTTGCTCCCGTTATAATAAAAAATTGTTCTTGGTCTATAGCAAAATCATTGTCAATTCTTTTGCTTGAATTTAATAATGGGTGTCCTAATTGCTCGACATCTAGTACGCGCTTTTCATTGCTAATTGTTGGGAGTACAAAAGCTGGATGATTAAAAGAAAAATTTGCCAATGTGTTTTGAGCATCAAAAAAGCTAATGACATCAAACCAATTTTCTGCGGTGTGTTTATACTGAGAAATCCAGTTTTCTACTTTTACAGCATTTTGAATATCCCAAAGAAATAAGGCATTTCCAAAAATAGCGATGACAATATTATTTCGTTGATCAAATGAATCTAAAATTCTAGAAAATTTTTGAAACACCGTCGATGCTTTTTCTTTTTCTGATTGTATCTCTTCTTGTTTTTTGACAAGTATTTTAGCAGCAAAAGTATGCTCTTCTATGGCTGCTAATAATTGGTAATACTGCTTAAATATTTCTTTTGCATTGCCAGAAATCGCATAAATAGTATTGGTCTTTTTAAGTTGTGATCCAGAGATAAACAATCCCATAAAAAACCAAATTACAATAGCTGAAAACGGCAAAATATTAAAAGACACCAAAGCGATTAACACAATGGATACCGCAGAAAAGACCTTCACCAAGTTTCCAAAGAAATTCGGCAAAACAGTTTCGTAATTTTTTATAGAATTTAAAATTGATTTTGCACTCAACTTTACATCAACCAAACTGGCAATCGCAGAAAAATGTTGACGCCATTTTGCCTCTCCAGCTAGTTCAATAATTGCTTTTTGTTTTTCCGTAATATCATTGATAGTATTGGCTGTTAAAATTGTTGCATAAGCCTTTGCGCCTTCTTGAGTAGCAGTTCTGTTTGAATATTGAAAAAAAGAACCTTTTCCAAACAAATCAATATCATTGCTATAAAAATGATGTGGATCTATAAATTCACTCCCATCTTTTAAGTCTTTAAAATTCCCTTCTAAGGCAGCTAATTCTATGGTGTTGATTTTTATTTTAGCAAGCAACATTTCTTTAGTTGATTGTAATTTTGAGTTTTTGACCAACAGAATGGCAAAAATTACAAAACCGACAAATCCAATAACAGTAGCAATGAGTCCATTGCCTATAAAAAAATAAATGCCAATACTTGATGCGATAAAAATTGCCAAGCGAAAAACACTAATCAGAGAAAGTGTTTTTTTTAAACTAGCCAATGCTGTTTCGAGTGCTAACTTTTCTTGGGTATAAAAATGGGTAGGATTTGTCGTCATTTAATAATTGTTGATTCCATCAGCTAAACTAAGTATTGTTGCTGTAGGAAAGCTTTCTTTTAATTTTATTGTTGCGCTGTAGCTGGTAATTCCTTTTTGACACACCAGTACATACTCTTTATTATTGTCTATCTTAAAATTTTCAATAGCTGCTGAAAAAAAAGGAATGGTCTGATCTACCTCAAATGGCGTTTTTAAATTTTCTAGTACAGCTATAATTTGAATGCTTTTTCTGCGCTCGGGATCTGAGATTAGTTGCTTCAATTTTTCTGCAGAAATTAACCAATCACTATTTTGTACTTGGCAACTAGCATCAAAGTAGGATTCTCTAAAAAATAGTTCTTCTATAGCTGCTTTTGAAACTTGGTTAGTAAGCTTCATTTTTAATTGTGAGTTTTGCAATGAATTATAAATCAACACTTGATTGACCAGTGGTTTTCCGATTTCTAAAACCAGTTTTAATACTTCGTTTACTTGTTGAGCTGCAATAAAGCTAACGATAGAATTTAAGGTTCCTGCTTCTTCACAATTAGGAACATCTGTTGCCATGGTAGGAAATGCATCTCGTAAATTGGCTGAATAGGCTCCTGCACCTTGTGCGATGTTAAAACTGGCAACATAGCCATCATACTTGTACAATGAGCCATACACAAGTGCTTTGTTTTTAAGTACACAGGCATCGTTTAATAAGTATTTTGTGGGCAATGAATCTGTACCGTCAACAACAATATCAGCCTCAGAAATCAAGTCAAAAACATTGCTTTTGGCAATGGGATCAAGCGTGTATTTTACCTGAGTAAACGGCGCTCTTTTTTCTATAAATTTTGCCAAAGTAGCAGCTTTGTATTTTCCTACATCCGCTAAAGAAAAATAGACCTGTCTATGCAAATTACTCAGATCAATGGTGTCAAAATCTATCAAGTGAAGTTTTCCAATGCCACTGGTGGCCAAATGCACAGCAATTGGACCTCCCAAGCCGCCACAGCCAACAACGACAACAGAAGCCTTTTGTAGTTTTTGCTGCCCAATCTCACCTATTTCTGATAAGGTAATTTGCCGTTTAAAAAGTTGATCTTTTGTGGGTTTCATTGTCTGCTGAACTGGTTTCAGTTTCTTTTATTGAAGCTCTTTTTTTGCTAATTCAAACTCTTCTGGTGTATTTACATTTCTAATAAAAGCAGCATCCACCTCAACTATTTCTACATCAGAGTTGATCAGCATTTTTCGAGGACATGAATAGCCCTGTGCTAAATACTGCAGCAATAGTGGATAAGCTTTGGGCTCGTAGATGGTAATTAACGGCTCTACAAACTGATTGCCCTTGCCTTTAATTGCTGTAGCAACTTTACTAGGGTTGCGTTTTTGCAACAATAATTGGATAAGCTTAGAATCTACAAAAGGAAGATCAGTCGCTAAGACCAACCAGGCTACATTTGGATTTTTTTGAAAGGCAGAACAGATGCCTCCAAAAGGGCCTAAATTTAAAAATGTGTCAGAAATTTCGTCTGCTTTATCTGTCTGTTTTTGTACAGAATAATACGTTTCTAAATTATTGCTTACTAAGAGTTCTTTTGCAGCCTGTTTTTGAGGCTTCCCAAAATAATCCAAGGTTGATTTATCTTTCCCCATTCTAGTGCTTTTACCACCAACCAATACCAGACCTTTTACTGGGGCTATTTTCTCTTGGATTAACTGATCTATTTGATGAGATATCTTATCTACCTCATCGATAGTATAACAGATTAAATTTTTAATTTTTGGGAATTTCTTTTCTAAAAAAGAAAAATACTCCGTGTCTTTATTAAGTTTTATCACAAATTGAATGCGATCTAATTGATCCAATCTTTTTAATACAGACGCCTCTTTTTGTGGGTCTAAAATTAGGATCTGCTTTGCCGCTTTATAATGATTCCCATTGATAAAAATACAATCAAATTGTGAAAATTGAAGTCGTTGCAAATAGGTGTTTACAGGGCTTGTGGTAGACACTTGTAAATTTCCACGATGGTGAAATACAAATTCTGATACGTTTGTCTCTTGAACATCTTTTGCATGAGAAGCATCAAAGTAGGCTAGCTTATACCTAGGTAACTTTTGAGAAATCGCTTTAACCAAATCAGAAATACTATTGCAATTTGCACCCACAAAAGAAATTTCATTGGGCGCAAAAAGATCGTTATCTCGTCTTTCTAAATTTGTATGTTTTGTGTGTTTAGTCATTCTTAATATCCGATTTTCCTCCCGTTTTTTCTAGCAGTTTCACTTCTTTAATCAGCATCTTTTGCGAAATGCTTTTACACATATCATAAATGGTTAAACAAGCAATATTTACGCCTGTTAGGGCTTCCATTTCTACACCAGTTTTTCCTTCAATAGTTACTTTGCAAAAAACTTCTATGTTCTCTTCATCCACAATTTCAACATCAATATCTACTCCGTTAATTAATAATGGATGACACATGGGTATTAGTTCTGAGGTTTTTTTAACACCTTGAATTCCAGCAATAATTGCCGTCTGAAAAACAGGCCCCTTCTTGGTGACTAACTCATCATCTGTAAAATGAGAAATGATTTCTGACCCTAAAAACATGCTTGCTTTTGCTGTGGCTGTTCTCTTGGTAATTTTCTTATCAGAAACGTTTACCATTTTAGGATTGTTCTTTTTATTTATATGTGTAAAGTCGCTCACGCTTGAAGTTATAAATGTTAAGTGCTTAATTTTTAGTTTAAGTGTTCTCGATACAAATTTGTTCGTTCCTCTCAAATTAACTCAAACTGACAGTGCGTATTGTTACTTCGAGTACTTCGAGTGATTTTCGATTTTATGAGAAAATTGTATCGAGAAGCTATTTAAACTTCTTCTTTGCTAAATTAGGAAGTTTTTCATAATCATCATTGATTAGCGATAGCGAATTATCTTAAAAACTTCTCCTTTTTTAAACTCATTCTGATTTGCTGGCAATTGGATAAATGCATCAGCCTTTACCAAACTTGCCAAATCGCCAGAACCATTTCCTGTAATTGGTGAGGCAATTAAATGCCCATAACGATAGCTTAATTGTACTTGCAAAAAGTATGCTAAATTTGGTTTAAAAGAAACGTCTTCTGATAAAATTGCATTCTCTTCTTGTAGTTCAACACCAATAGATTTGAAATACCAAGGATAAAAATACGCCAAACAATTGACAAAGGTAGAAATTGGGTTCCCCGGAAATGCAAAAACACTAGAGTTTTTAGTTTGTCCAAACCAAAAGGGTTTTCCTGGCCTTTGTGCTACTTTGTGAAAACTTTTAACCACTCCCAACTCTGCTAAAACTTCTGGTAAAAAATCAAATTTTCCTTTGCTTACCGCTCCGCTAAAAAGTAAAACATCGTAGGTTGCTAAAAAGGATTTTATTTTTTCTTTTAAGATGGGTTTATCATCTGTAAGATGTGCTGTTTCTGAAGGAATATGCAATTTTTCTAACAAAGAAACTAAAGTAAACACATTGCTTCTTCTAATTTGATGAGCTAAAGGAACATCATCAACAGCAACCAATTCATCACCCGTCGAAACAATCATCACTTTGGGTTGTTTGGCAACTTTTACTGTTGATTTTCCAACCGTTGCCAAGACGCCAATTTCTGCTGCAGAAATGATTGTGTTTTGTTTGATTAATACATCTCCTGCCTTTTCATCTTTTCCTTTTTGATGAATATTTTGTCCATCCGTAACAGCATCAATGCTAATTGTTGCTATTCCATTTTCGATGAAAACATCCTCATACCGAATAACTGCATCGCATTTGTTTGGCAACACAGCACCTGTCATTACTTCGATACAATTTTCTAAATTTTGCAAGCTAATTTGCTCACTTCCTGCCGCCTGAATTCCTTCAATTTTAAAACTTCTTTGTCCGTTTTTAAATGATGAATACGCAATGGCAATTCCGTCCATAGCAACTCTATTGAAAGGCGGGAAATCTCTATCAGCTTTTATCTGTTCTTTTAGGATTCTCCCAGCAGATTGGATAAACGGAATCTCTTCAACACCAAAATCTTGTGCTGAGTCTATAACAATTTGTAAAGCTTCTTCTACTGAAATCATTATACGTTTTTAAATATAAGATGTAATCCAAGAAATAGCATTAATAATAAAAAGAACCAATCTTTAAAAAAAGATTTTAATGTTATAAATTTTGAATTATCTGTGTCTGGCTTAACTAAAGTAATAATTTCAATAATTATTAATAATAAACAAAGAGCTACAATAAATATACCTGTTTCTGTTGCATGAATTTCAAAAATATTTTTTAAACGCTCCATACTACCCTCCAATTGTACTCATACTTTCAGAAACATTCCCTTTGGTTCTGTTTGCTTCTGCAACAAAACCATTTTCTGGCTTTTCTTTTACTAAACTTAAAAAAAGTTCTTTTAAATCTTGGTTAGAAGCACCATTTCTTATAAAATCTCTTAAATTAAAAACACCATCATCAAACAAACAGTTTTTAAAAGTGCCGGTTGATGTAATTCTAATTCTGTTACAATCGCCACAAATAGTCCTTGTAAATGCAGGAATAATTCCGATAGAACCTTTGTGATTTTCTATCAAAAAATTACGTGATGTTGATGATTTTTCGGATTTCATTTCTGTAACATCAAACTCAGATTTTATCTCGTTTAAGATCGTATTATAATTCCACGCTTCTTGCATTTCACGTTGCCCTTTTCCGTTAAAAGGCATTTCTTCGATAAATCGAACGGCGATGTCTTTGTCTTTTGTCAATCGAACAAAATCTGTAATTTCGTCGGTGTTAATCCCAGATTGTACAACCACATTTAGTTTTAAATTCATGCTGCTCTTTTCTAAAGCCTCCATGGTCTTAAAAACCTCATCAAATACATTTCTGCGTGTTATCTCATTAAATTTATCCGCCTGTAAACTATCAATACTCAAATTGATATTCTTTACTTTTTTAAGCTTTTCTAAGGTTTCTATATGATTGTAAATAAGTGCACCATTTGTAGTGATATTGATATCGTCTAACAAATCATTAAACGATAACATTTCTAAAAAACCGATAAAATCTTTACGCACAAAAGGCTCGCCACCTGTTAAGCGAATCTTATTGACACCCAACTCTGTGAGTACGCGGATTACCCGATACATTTCTTTGTAGCTTAATAACTCTTTACGAGGAACTATCTCTATGCCGTGAGCAGGCATGCAGTATTGGCAACGCAAATTACAGCGATCCGTTACGGCCAAACGCACGTAATTTATTTGTCTTCCAAAACTGTCAATAAGTGTGCTCATCAAAAAGGAACTAGGTCAGGTTCTAAGATTTGTTGCTTGGCAACAGAATCACTAAAAATATTTATAGAATAGTGTGCACTTAAAAGCTCTTTAAAATTGGTTTTGAGTTCTGGAAATTCCTGAAGAAAATCTTTAAAATTGCTTGAATTGGATCGTTCACAATAGCCAGCTACAACTTTAATTGATGCATAGGTTACAGTGAGATTAAATTTGTTTTTTGCCAAATGCTTAACGGCAAAAGCAAGCAATTGACTTTTATACATTTCAAAAGCTTTTTGAACTCCATACTTTGTGATATACATCCAGGCCAATCTCAAATGTGCCTCATGACTAAACCAAAGAGGTTTAAAAGTCCCAAATGTAAATTGGTCCTCAAACTGTGCATCTGATAAAGTCCAATGAGCTTCCATTAATGAGGTAGTTTTTTACTTATCAATCCGTATAAGAAAGCGCCTAAAATAGCCCCTAATAACACCACTAAAATAGGAAGTGAGCCATGACCTAATAAAACAAAGATTGGTCCAGCACAGATTCCAGAAAGCGCCCAGCCCAAACCAAAAATAATCCCGCCTAACAGCGTTCTTACAATTCCTTTTTTCTTTTCTTTTACTGTAATTTGATTTCCATCAACATTCTTTATAGTGCCTTTTTTAAAAAGCTGCATCAAAATAATACTAATAAAAATTGCACTTCCAATAATCCCATACATATGAAACGATTGAAACTTAAACATTTCATAAATTCGATACCAAGAAACCACTTCTGATTTGCTTAATATAATTCCGAAAAGAAGGCCTATGATTAAAAATCTAATGTTTTTCATCGTTAAAAAATTAAAGGAATTAAAAACCAAACCATGAGCAAACCTCCTACAAAAAAACCAATAGTTGCTAACATTGATGGTTTTTGAAAACTACTAATCCCCGTAATCGTATGCCCAGAAGTACAACCTCCAGCATACCGAGAACCAAAACCAACCAAAATTCCTGATACCAATAGAATTAAAAAGCCTTTTACGGTTCCGAGTTGCTCTAGACTAAATATCTCTGCAGGCAAATAGCTTTTCCCTGCCTGTTCAAAACCTAATTGATTTAATTCTTTGATGGTTTCTGGGTTTAAAGCAATAGCCTCTGAAGGCATTAAAAACTGATGAGAAATAAAACCTCCAAGAACAATTCCTGCCACAAAAAACAAACTCCATTTTCGTTCTTTCCAATCGGTTTTAAAGTAGTCAGAAAATTTTCCTGCCCCACCAATTGTACAAAAGGTTTCTAAATTTGTTGACACTCCAAAGTTCTTCCCGTAATAAAATACCAGAAAAAGAATAAATGCAATACTTGGACCCGACACATACCAAGGCCAGGCTTGTGTTATAAACTCCATATTATTTTAATTGTGTATTAATATATTCCATGATCATTTTTGTTGCTCCTAGATTATTTTGGATAAACTCATGATTAGTTTTACCAAGCTGAGACCTATATGTTTCATCTGTCCGCACTTGTGTAAAGGTACTTGAAAAAGTTTCTTTATCAGAAACGACAAGACAACTTTTTAAAGCAACCAAGTCTACTACTTCTTTGTATTTTTCATAAACGGGCCCTATAATTATAGGAATCCCGAATGTGGCTGGTTCTAAAATATTATGAACCCCAGATTTACCGAAACCTCCTCCAACATAAGCAACATCTGCAGCTGAATAGATTTTTGTTAGCAGACCTATCGTATCTATTATTAGAACTTGATAGTCTGCTAAATTTTTTCCTGATTTGGACGAATACAAGACACAGGTTTTTTGTAACGATTTTTTTAAAGCCTCAATGTCTTTAGCGACAATATTATGAGGTGCAATGATAAATTTGGTGTTTTCTGAAGCCTCAGAATTGATATAGTCTACCAATAATTTTTCATCTTCTTTCCAAGTACTTCCAGCAACAACCGTGTAGTGTTTGTTTTTAAAAGCATCGATAAAATCTAAATCGTTTTTTTGATCTAAAATAGCGTGAACCCTATCAAAACGTGTATCGCCAGAAATGGAAGCATTGTTAATATTAAAGGTATTTAAGAGCTCTTTGGATGATTGATCTTGAACAAAAAAGTGATCAAAAGTTTTTAACGCTTTTAGCATAAACCCGCCGTGCTTTTTAAAAAAAATTTGATTGGGTCTAAAAATGCCTGAGATAAGTATGGTAGGAATCTCTCTTAATTTAAGCCCGTTTAAAAAATTTGGCCAAAACTCATACTTAATAAAAATAGCCATTTTAGGCTTCACTAAATCTAAAAATTGCTGGACATTCTTTTCTGAATCTACTGGCAAATAGCAAACGACATCTGCCAGACCATAATCCTTTCTAACTTCATATCCCGAAGGAGAAAAAAAAGTAAGGACAATTTTATATGTTGGATACTGCTCTTTAAAAGCCTCCATCACAGGTCTACCTTGCTCAAACTCTCCCAGTGAAGCAGCGTGAAACCAAATAGTATTTTGAGCATTCTTTACAGCAGTTAGTTTTTCAAAAGTTTGTTTTCTACCAGCTACAAAAAGGTTAATTTTTTTATGAAATAGCGCTACCAACGACAGGAGAATTGTCGTTATAAAAACCAGTGCATTGTAGATATATCTCATACCGTAAAGGTACAAAATTGTAACAAGTAGCATTGTTAAGTTTACTACAAAAAAAAGCCGTCTACCTTAGGCAAACAGCTTTCTTTTCTGAATCTTTCTTTAACAAATTTAAAATAATTATCCCCCAATAACATTTAAACTGTTTAAGACTTTGAAGTAAAGTTAAAAATGTATCTGTTTAAATAATAGAAAATGTTCTAAAACTGCAGTTTTTTGTTCTCAAACGTTTTTTTTAGCTGTTTTATCTGTTTATCAGCCAGTTAAATCTCTTTATTTACTTAAACTAGGTTTATTTTTGTTAAAATATCCTCTCGATACTTCTTCCCAATCGGGATATTCTTATCAGCAACCATCACCACAGTACTACTAATTTGACTTAGGTGATTTGTATTAATTATATAACCCCGATGAACTCTTATAAAATTATCATTTAAGTTATTTAGTATCTCATTTAAACTTGTTCTAACCAATAATTTCTGATTATTCGCCAGGAAGATTTCTACATAAACATGAGAACTTTCTACATATAAAATATCTTCAAACTTCACTTTTTTATAAAAGCCTTTATCCTTTACAAAAAGAGAATCTTTAATGACCAAATTATTGTCTTTAATATCCCCTATTTTTTTAGAGAAATTATGAAGTGCAATCTCAATTGAGGTATACAAATCATCTTTGCTAAATGGCTTAATCAAATAAGCAGGAGGCATCACTTCTTTGGCTAAATTTACAGTTGCAGCATCGGCATTAGACGTTAAAAAGATAAAGGGAAAATTGTATTTCTCTTTGATTGTTTTTGCAAGGTCTATACCTGTCTTAGCACCTGCAAGTTGAACATCTAAAATTGCAATATCAGGTACAGTAGACTCAATAATAGCGATAGCCTCAGTATAATTAATTGCAGGCTCTAAACACTCATATCCTAAATCTTCTAGTGTATCACAGATGTTATCTGCAATAATGATTTCGTCTTCTACTACTAAAATTTTAACTTTTTCCATCTATAAACGAAGATACGTATTAATCAATTTTATTTTATACAAATGCTTTAAAAATCTTAATCAAAAGTTGCAATACTAATTAATCTACTGCATGTCTAATTCTAATATCTTTAAAATGAATGGTAAATTTTGCGCCACCAGAATTGGTCTGCTCAAGAGTTCCTTGAAGCTGCTTTACCAACCTAGAAATTAAACGCAAACCGAGGCTTTTTGATTTTCTTGTTTCAACAGCACTATCAATTCCTGGCCCATTGTCTGATACCGTTAAGGTATAGTCATCATCACCATCCTTTTGTATAGAGATGTCTAGGGTGTTGCTCCTGTCTTTAGAAAAGGCATACTTATAGCTGTTGGTGATAATTTCATTGATGATAAGCCCAAGTGGTATGGCAGTATCAACATCAAAAAACATATGCTTAGATTCAATGTTGGTTTGCACTTCTTTCCCATCTGTATTTAAAGAGGAAAGCTCTTTTACCAAAAGGCGAATGTACTCATCAAAATCGACCAACCCGGTGTTGTTTTGATATAATTTTTGATGAATCAAAGCCATTGATTTGACTCTGTTTTTCCCTTCATTAGCAAGCTCTAAGGCTTTTTTATCTTCGATACCTTTGCTTTGCAGTTCTAATAAACTCGATACTACTTGGAAGTTATTTTTAACGCGATGATGTACCTCTTTAATTAAAAACTCTTTTTCTTTTAAGGCCTTTTTTATAATTCTGTTTTTTTCTGACAATTCTTTAGATTGCTTTCTCATTTTAATAATAACATACAAACTTATCAGTAAAAATAAACCTGCTAAACCTGCAATCACACCATACAGCTTTGTTTTTTCTTTCTCAAAGTCAATTTCTTTTTCTTTAACGGCAACAGCTTGTTCTGTTTTAAAGTTTGCCAAAGAATTGGACAGTTCTTCAGAGTAAATTTTTCTGTTCAGCTCAATAGCTTTGTCTTTATATGCAATAGCCTGTGGATAAAAACCATACACTTCCAATACATTAGAACATTCAGTATACAATCTAAACAAATCGTTTGAATTTAAATTTTTGCCTAAAATATCTAATTTACCAACTAAAGTCGGAATGTCTTTTGCCTCAAATTTTTGTAAAATTTCATTTTTTAATGGAGAGTTCTTTTCGAGTTTGGTAATTAATTTTGCATATAAAATTGAAGTGTACATTGTTGTTTCAAAATCATCATTTAAAATATGAATCAACGAAACTACTCTTTCATTATGACCTCCTTTAAAAATATATGCATCTATTAAATGCTCAACAGTACTGTGGTAGTATGAGCTTACTCTTGGTAATTTCTCTTCTAAAAGAAGACTTTCTTCACTGATTTTTATATACTCATCTAGATTTCTTTCTAAAAGTAAAAAATCTGATAAATGGTATAAAAATCCAATTTCTAACTGTATATCTCCTAGTTGTCTAGCCGTTTCTAAACTCTGTAAGGTAAGTTCTTTTCCTTTTTTTATATCTTTTTGAATCAAATACATCACGATAGGATGTGTGTTCATTTTTATAAGTGTTCTTTGAACATCTTTATCGGATGGATCAAATTTAGACACGTACTGCAATGCCTTCTCTTGTTCTTTAGATGCTTTCTCCAAACTAACATCGTCTCTTAGCTTGGTAATTTGAGTCCATTTAATCTCAACATAATCAAGATTAATTTTTTTTGTGTCTGTAGGTGGTATTAAAAAGCGATTTATAAAATCAGAAACCTTGTCATAATATAAAGAACGTCTATTTCCTAGCCTAGAAACAAAACTGTAAAAATCTTTATATGATATTTGATTCCCTTCAATTAACTCTGTGTAGATCTCTTTATCATAATCGTCTTCTTCTAGTTGTCTTAAATAATAAGAAGCAGAATCAAGTTGACTCTCAATGATAAATTTTTCAATCTTAATTTTAGTCTCTGGTAACTCTGATATTTTTGGCAATACTACTTGAGCAGTTGTATAACTATAAAAAAACAAGAGAAAGAGCCTTAATGTAAATTTCATTTGTAGCTGATTTAGACTTTAAAGTTAACCAAAGATTGTTAGATATAAAACAAAGTTTGCTAGAAAACAAAAACCGCTTAAACAAATAAATGTTTAAGCGGTTTTAATAATTATAAAATCTAGTCTACTAAACCTCAAATGGGTCTACAGAAACATATGATTTATTATCTCTTTTCTTTTGAAATTGTACAACTCCATCAACTTTAGCATGTAAAGTATGGTCTTTCCCCATATATACATTCTCTCCTGGGTTGTGCGTGGTTCCTCTTTGACGAACAATGATATTTCCTGCAATTGCAGCTTGTCCTCCAAAAATTTTAACTCCTAGTCGTTTCGATTCTGATTCTCTACCATTCTTCGAACTACCTACTCCTTTTTTATGTGCCATGATTCTATGGTTTTAAAATTGGTTTCTTATTTAGTTAACGCTTCAATTAATTCTGCTTTCTTTAAAGAAGTATATCCAGAGATACCTTGTTCTTTAGCGGCAGCTTTTAATTCTGCAACAGTCATTGAGCTATAATCAACAGTAGCTGATTCTTTTACCTCAGCTTTAGGAGCTGCTTTTTTAGGAGCTGCTTCTTTTTTTGCTGTTTTTTTAGCACCAGTTGAAGCGATAGATTCAATTTGAATCTCGCTCAAATACTGACGATGTCCGTTTTTCTTTTTGTAACCTTTTCTACGTTTTTTCTTAAAAACGATTACTTTATCACCTTTAAGGTGACCTAAAATCTTAGCCGTTACTGCGGCTCCTTCTATAGCTGGGGCGCCAATAGTTACCGTTCCATTATCTGCTACTAAAAGAACATTATCAAAAGTTACTTTTGATCCTTCTTCTCCTTGTAAACGATGAACGTATACCTTTTGGTCTTTTGCTACTTTAAACTGCTGCCCTGCTATCTCTACGATTGCGTACATACTATTAGTTTTGCGTATTAATACTTTATGAATGCATCTTCTTAATGAAAATGCGGGTGCAAATATACATTTTTATTGTGAATTTACAATTTTTATAAAAAGTAATTTTTTCTGCCTCAAGCTTTTATAAAACTCAGAGAACAAATACCTTACTTAGCGGTATTGCTCAAATACACCCCAAACAATATAATACCTCCTGCTAAGAGCTGAGTCAAACTTAATTGCTCACCATCTAACATGCCCCACATCACAGCGACTATTGGAATAAGATAGGTAACAGAAGAAGCAAAAAGAGGATTGGCTAAGTGCACCATTTTATTGTATATCACCTTTGCGATACCGGTACCAAAAATCGCCAATATGGTAATATACCCTAACGAGTGTAACTGAGGAGTTTTCAATTCAAAGTCTGTAAAAAACCCTGTAGAAGCAAGTACGATTAACGCTGGTATAAATAAGATTAAAAAATTTCCAACCACAATGCTTAATGCACTTAAATCACTCAAATACTTCTTAACAATGTTTACATTAAAAGCATAGCCCACAGAGGCGATTACAATTAAAAAAGCAGAAGCATAATTTTGGTTTGGATGCAAATCAGCGCCGTTTAAAATTAGAAGAACAGTTCCTATCAATCCGATAAACACTCCAATTAATTGCCCCTTTTTAAAATGGAATCCAAAGACCCAAGCACCAAAGAGCAATGTATTAAATGGCGTTAGTGAATTAAGTATTGAAACGATAGAACTATCAATACCTTTAACCGCATAAGCGAATAAAAAAACAGGAAAAAAAGTACCAAATAGCGCAGTGGCAAGAATGTACTTCCAATGTTTTTTTTGAATCTTCTTTAGACTCTTAAATCCGATAAGAAATAAAAAAAGTGCTGCTATTACGATTCGCAAAGCACCTAACTGAATTGGACTTAGGCTTATAAGCGCTTTTTTCATCAAAATAAAAGAGCTACCCCACACCAATGCTAGGATACTTAAATATAACCATTTTTGATAGGCTACTTTCATACTATATGCTATTTAAGACAGTGCAAAAATCGCTCAAAAATACCGTTTTAAAGCAATTTATTAATAACTTTGTACTATCTTAAAATAACTTCTTTCAATTATGAAAATTCACAAACTAGTTTTTGCTGTTTTACTTGCAACTAGCACACTTATTTCTTGTAAATCAGAAACACAAAATACCAACGAAGTCCTTGTTCAAAAAGAACCTAATCCAAAAAAAATAGCTTTAGCTATTTCTGGAATGACCTGTGAAATTGGCTGCGCAAAAACCATCCAATCAAAACTTTCAAAAATGGCGGGAATTACCAATGCTAAAGTAATCTTTACAGACAGTTTAGGTCTTGTAGAATATGATGCAAACCAAATATCTGCCAAAGAAATTGAAACCTTTGTCAATGGAATCGCTGGTGGTGATTTGTACACTGTAAAAGAGGTTAAAGAAGTTCTAGAAGAAACTCCGGGTAAATAAAAATCAGCTGATTTTGAAAAAACGCTTCCCTTTATTTGTTAAGATTGCTCTTATATCAGTCTATGTTATTTTTTTAGCAGGCTCTGTTGTTCGTATGACTGGCTCTGGGATGGGCTGCCCTGATTGGCCAAAGTGTTTTGGCTATTATATTCCACCCACCTCTGAAGATCAGATTACCTGGAAACCAGATGCAGCATACAACAAAGGCATGATTATCATTAAGGATAAGGCACTTTTTGTCGCTCAAAAAAGATTGACTTCTGGTGCCAATTTTAATTTAAATAACTGGGAAAAATACACCAAACACAATTACGCAAGCTTTAACAAATATCACACCTGGACAGAATACATTAACCGATTAACTTCTGTACTTGCTGGGTTTGCTTTTGTTTTTTTACTTATTAGCGCTTGGGCTTACAGAAAAGAAAACAAAGAAATAGTCGCGCTTTCTTTCTTGGCCTTTTTCTTAATGCTCGTGCAAGCATGGCTAGGAAAAACAGTCGTAGATTCGAATCTAAAACCTACCATTATTACCATACACATGGTCGGTGGATTAGTAATTATTGGAATCTTACTGCGTTTGATGTATATCTCCGCAACAACGTTGAGTTCAAAACCTAAAAAAGCACATCCTTACCATTCTTTATTTAATAAATTACTTATTATCTCTGTCGTTTTCTCTTTGATACAGATTGCGTTGGGAACTCAGGTACGTCAATTTATAGATGAGCAGGTTAAATTATTTGGTTTTGAGAATAAAAATTACAGCCTGTTAAATCCAAACTTTAAGTTTTACTTTCACCGATCATTTACCATCGCCATAATAGCAGTAAATCTTGGATTGTTTTATATCAATCAGGTTAAAAATCTAGGCTACTCTTTAGTTAATTGGATTCTAGGCTTACTCTTCTTAGAAACTTTAACTGGGATCTTAATGTATTATGCTTCCTTCCCTTTAGGAACACAAGCAACTCATTTACTAGCAGGAGCTGTTTTATTTGGATTGCAATGTTATTTGTGGCTACAAAGCAGAAAGGCAAAAGAGATTGGCGCCTAAACTTTAGTAGGTGTTCGAGTGACTTTTACCTGCTTGATGCGTTTTCTATCTAGAACCTCTATGGTAAATAAAAAGTTAAGAAAGCTAATTTTCTCTCCCTTTTTAGGGAACCTTCCGTAAACTTCTAAGATAAAACCAGCCAAGGTTTCTGACTCTCCTTTTTCTTCTTCAAAAACAGATTCATCCTTAACATGCATCACCTTACAAAAATCTTTGATGGTGGTTTTCCCTTCAAAAACATAATTGTTTTCATCCAATTTAGAGTACGATAGATCTTCATCATCAAACTCATCGTTAATATCCCCAACAATCTCCTCTATAACATCTTCTAAGGTAACAATTCCACTAGTACCACCATACTCATCAACAACAATTGCTAAGTGATTTTTCTTGTCTTGAAACTCGCTGAGCAAATCATCTAATTTTTTGTTTTCAGGGACAAAAAATGGATCTCTTTGCAGGTCTTGCCATTTAAGTTTTGTTTTATCTAAATGAGCTAACAAATCTTTGGCGTACAAAACCCCTGTAATATTATCAATAGAATTCTTGTATACTGGGTTTCTTGAATACCCATTTTTTAAAATTTTAGCCAAGACTTCTTCATAGGGTTCTTCATCAGAAATGGCAAAAATATCAATCCGAGGCTTCATTATTTGCACCGTTTCTGTATTTCCAAAAGAGACAATTCCTTTTAATATTTTTTGCTCATCTTTACTAGAACCATTGTCTGAGGTAAGCTCTAGTGCCTGTGATAATTTCTCTACAGAAAAATCATGACTTCGATCTCCCAATCTGTTTTCTACAATCTTTGTAAGCCTTATTAGAGGCAAGCTTAAAGGACTTAAAACAACATTAAGTGCCTTAATTGGTTTTGACATTAGTAGCGCAAACTTCAAGGAGTTTCTGGTGGCATAGACCTTTGGCAAGACCTCTCCAAACAAAAGAATTAAAAAGGTAACCAGAACAACTTCTATTAAAAAGCGAACTGAAACCTCAAAGAAATAGAGGTTTAGATTGTAATTAATCTCAGAGAAGAGAATTCCTCCAAGATTTGCAAATAACAAAACAATTAAGATATTAATAAAGTTATTTGTAATTAAAATGGTTGCTAATAGTTTCTTAGGTCTTTGCAACAATCGAATAACAAGACTCTCGCCTTTTGTTTCTTCGGCATGCTTGTCTAAAACAGTTTGTGAAAGAGAGAAAAAAGCAACTTCGGTCCCCGAAATTAAAGCAGAACAAATTAATAAAAGTACCAATCCGATACTGTCAAAAGTTAGCAACCAATCAATGCTAAATGCAATCGTTAAAAATATACTCGCGGGTTCTGGGTCCAATTCTAAAGGTTTTTAAATCTAAAATGGCAGGTCGTCATTTTCTTGGCTATCGGATGGATTGCTAGAAGAATTCGGCTGCTGTTGGTTCTGTGATTCTGGTTTTGTTGTTTCTTTTTTAGTGCTTAAAAAAGTCATATCGACAACATGAATTTCTGTGGTGTATTTTTTCTGGCCATCTTGCTCCCATTGTCTTGTTTTGATCCGGCCTTCACAATAAACTTTATCGCCTTTGCTAAGGTATTTTTCACAAATCTCGGCCAACTTATTTCTAACGACCACATTGTGCCATTCTGTGTTGGTTACTTTTTCTCCAGTTTGTTTGTTAGTAAAACTTTCATTGGTCGCTATTGGAAACCGACCAATCGAATTTCCACCTTCAAAATAGTGCATCTTAACTTCATCTCCTAAATGCCCTATAAGCATCACTTTGTTCAATGTTCCAGCCATAACTTATCTGTTTTTCAACCTATCAAATGTACTAAAAATATCCATTTAAAGTATCCAACTCTTCTAAAAAATTAGCAATCAATACAGGTACAGGATACTTTTGAAGTGTATCCCATGAGATTTCTGCATCCTTATGCTCATCTAATTTTACCAGCCAAAATTTGGTATGCAAATGTTGGTGTGAAAGTTTGTGTACAGTATCTTCTTTGTTAAACAACACAATTTTTGCTTCTTCTTTAATGTATTTTTTAAATTCAGCAGCATAAACCAGCTCTGATTCTTCTACAGAATTCGTAGTTTCTACAAGTGGAAACTCATAGAGTCCTTGCCAAATTCCCTTGCCTTTTCTTTCTGTAAATACGGTCTTATTTTCTTTGGTAAGCAGCACCAAATAATTAAAATAACGCTGCTTAACTTTGGTCTTTTTTTCTTTAACTGGTAACTCTTTTACCGTATTGGTTGTAAAAGCTACACAGCTGTTTTGGAGCGGACAACTAGTGCACAAAGGGTTTTGTGGCTTGCAGTGTAAGGCTCCAAAATCCATAATTGCCTGGTTAAACGTTCCTGGTTGTTTAGGGTCTATTAACTCTTGCGCTAGCGCTTTAAATTCTTTAATCCCCAAGCTCGAGTTTATGGCCGTTTGCCTTCCAAAATGTCGCGCTAAAACTCTGTATACATTACCATCAACTACTGCCTCTGGATGTTCGTAACAAATGGAGGCAATTGCAGAAGCTGTATAATCACCAACTCCTTTTAGTTTTTTTAAATCTGTATAGTTATCTGGAAAAATGCCATTTAAATCAGAAGCAATGTATTGGGCGGTTGCATGTAAATTTCTTGCTCTTGAATAATATCCCAATCCTTGCCATAATTTGAGTACCTTTGACTCGGATGCATTTGCCAAATCGAAAACAGTTGGAAATTCTTTGGTAAAAACCAAATAGTATGACAAGCCTTGTTGAACTCTAGTTTGCTGTAACATGATTTCAGAAAGCCAAATAAAATATGGATTTCGTGTTTTTCGCCAAGGTAAATCTCGATCGTTTTGTAAATACCAGAATATTAATTTATTAGAAAAAGTCATGTAAATGATTATTCTCGCAAAATTACATCATAATATTCACATAATTTTAGGTGTTTAACTTTTTGAAATAGATTAATTATCATATATTTGCACCCGCAATTTTGAAAATAAACAAACAAATATAGTAACATGACGAAAGCAGATATCGTATCAAAAATTTCGGATAAATCTGGAATAGAAAAGACAGATGTTTTGGCGACAGTTGAAGCATTTATGAATGAGGTTAAAGATGCATTGGAAAATGGAGATAATGTATACCTAAGAGGTTTTGGTAGTTTTATTATCAAAACAAGAGCAGAAAAAACAGGTAGAAATATTTCTAAAAACACAACGATCAAGATTCCTGCTCACAACATTCCTGCTTTTAAACCAGCAAAAACTTTTACTGAAGGAGTAAAAAATAACGTATTAGTAAAATAATATAACATTATTAATCAAAACCTTAATTGGTTTTTAAAACACTTTAATTATGCCAAGTGGTAAAAAAAGAAAGAGAGCAAAAATCTCTACGCACAAACGTAAGAAAAGAGCAAGAGCAAACAGACATAAGAAAAAGTAAGCATCCGCTTACTTTTTCTTATTTGCTTTAAAAAAAGCTCACAAGTTCATTGACAAGAAGTTTAAACACTTCATACAGGCAAAACCCTGTACATTATTTTAACCATCTACACTGGCATTTCGCCGTGTAGTTTAAAACCAACTTCAGAATGAAAACAGAATTAATTATTCGTTCAAATTCTTCTGATATTGATTTTGCCTTACTAAGAGATGGTAAACTTATTGAATTAAATAAAGAGACAAACGATAACAAGTTTTCTGTAGGCGATATTTTTCTCGCCAAAGTAGGAAAAGTGTTGTCGGGCTTAAATGCTGCTTTTGTAAATGTAGGCTATCCTAAAGATGGCTTTTTGCACTATCATGATTTAGGTGCACAGGTAAACTCTTTAAACACATTCCTTAAGAAAGTAAGCACAGGTAATTACAAAGAATTCACACTCAAAAATTTCCGTTTTGAAAACGACATTGACAAAAACGGAAGCATAAATGATGTCATTAAAACAGGACAGAATTTATTAGTACAAATTGTAAAAGAACCCATATCTACTAAAGGACCACGTTTGAGTTCTGAGCTTTCAATAGCTGGTAGGTATTTAGTTTTAGTTCCTTTTTCTAATCGAGTTTCTGTCTCACAAAAAATAGAAGATTCCAAAGAAAAAGAACGTTTAAAAAGATTAGCTCAAAGCATCAAGCCTAAAGGTTTTGGTGTTATTTTAAGAACTGTTGCTGAAGGAAAAAAGGTAGCAGAACTTGATAGAGATTTACAAAACTCATTAGAACGTTGGAAGAGTATGTGCAAAAGCATTACTAATAAAAACACACCAACCAAAATTTTAAGTGAGTTAAACAGAGCATCTTCTATTTTAAGAGATGTTATGAATGATTCTTTTACAAATATTGTTACCAACGATGAAACGTTGTATGTAGAAATTAAAGAATATTTACAAGAAATCAATCCTGAAAAGGAGAAAATTGTAAAATTACACGATTCTAGTACTCCCATTTTCGAAAAATATGGGATAGAGCGTCAAATTAAAACTTCTTTCGGTAAAACAACCTCAATGAGCAAAGGAGCTTATTTAGTGATTGAACACACCGAAGCATTACATGTTATAGACGTAAATAGTGGTAACAGATCAAACAAAGCTAATTCACAAGAGGATACAGCCCTAGAGGTTAACTTAATTGCTGCAAAAGAGATTGCCAGACAATTACAGTTACGAGATATGGGTGGAATTATCGTAGTGGATTTCATCGATATGCAAAGTGCAGAAAATAGACAAAAGCTGTACCAATGCTTAAAAGATGAAATGTCTTATGATAGGACCAAGCACAAGATCCTACCTCCAAGTAAATTTGGACTGGTTCAGATAACCAGACAAAGAGTGAGGCCAGAATTAGAAATTAAAACACGTGAGCCCAACCCCAATAAAAATGGAGAAGTTGAAGCCCCTATTGTTTTAATTGATAAAATTGAAGCTGATCTAGAAAAATTAATTTCTAGTGGTAAAGACTTAAAGGATATAACGATAAACGCACATCCTTTTATTGCATCATACCTTAAACAAGGTGTAACATCTATTCGTTTTAGATGGTTTTTAAAATACAAAAAGTGGATTCGAGTATTACCAAGAGATGCTTATCAGTACTTACAATTTAAATTTGAATATAAGAAAAGTAAGTAAGGCAATAAATATCAAAAACTAGAAACCGCATCCAATAGATGCGGTTTTTTTTATGCAAAATTTTGAGCATAAAAAACCCCGACCAAAAGGTCGAGGTTTATAAATCTTTATTTTAGTGTATCCCTTAATCGTTATTTAGGGCCAATACAGTTTCTCTATCAATGCTCTTAACACTTACAATCACATTCTTTTGAAAGTTAATTTCTTTAATAAGATTTCCCTTTAAAGAAAACCATCTTCCAACTTTATTTCCTTCTTTGTATTGAGCGATCATGGTTTTGTTTCCTTGTTGATCAAACTGAACCCATTGACCAGTAAGCTTTTTATCTTTAAAGAAGCCTTGCTCTTTTACAGAACCATCTTCATAAAAATAGGTTGCCTTGACCAAATCTCCTGCTTTTTCAAATACTGGACTTTTTTCTTGAGCGTATGTAAATGCAACTGCAAATACTAAAATTAAGGTGGCTATTTTTTTCATGTTCTGTATATTTAATGTT
Organism: Polaribacter pacificus; assembly: GCF_038024035.1. NCBI lineage: Bacteria > Pseudomonadati > Bacteroidota > Flavobacteriia > Flavobacteriales > Flavobacteriaceae > Polaribacter > Polaribacter pacificus. The sequence goes on along the minus strand of NZ_CP150664.1, from coordinate 1,944,424 downwards.
AACAACTGACACAAATATAGCATTTTTTTACAATAAAAAAACATTTTGGTAACATTAAATTAACATTGGGCTAAAACCAGAAACCCAAATTAAAATACCAATAATGGTTTTTTGTATCTGGAGACCAAGAGTATTTTAAGTCTATCGGGCCTAAAAAAGTTTTTAAACTATACCCTACTGCATAACCTGATTTTGTGTCTTGAAAGAAATCTCCATTTTTAAAAACACTGCTTGCAACCCGTGCGTAATTAGCTAAAAAACTGACATAGTGGTTTTTTAATAATTGATATCTAAAATTAAATGTAGACTTAACAAAAGCCTGATCTGATAAACTTTTAATATCATATCCGTAGAGTGGAGTAAAGTTGTTAATGAAATTTTGATTGTATCCACCCAAAGAAAAATCAAAAACCTCTGAAGCAACCTTACCTAAGGTAAACCCAGCATCAGAAACATACTCAAAACTAAATTTAGGTGATAAGCTCTTAACAAAACCTAGCTTTCCTTTAATTTGGGAAAACTGAACAAAGTTATTAAGGTAGTCAGAAGACCAAAAGTACCAGGTGTATTTTGCGTCTAGATAAAACCCTTTGGTTGGGAAATTTTTATCGTCATAGGTATCTAAATTTAGATACGAAATTGCATTAAAGTAATGACTGTTGTCAAAAATTATTGGTTGATTGTTGGCGCCGGTAACATTTTTTGAACTGTATTTTAGTTTTTTATATTCAAGGCCAATTCCTATAGCAAACTTCCTATCAAAAGTTGTTTGCATATAGGCATTACTAGTAAAATCAGTAAATTGAACATTCATAGAATTAAGTAGAGGGTCATCTATAGCAATATTGGTATTAAAGCTATTGTATCTACTAGAAAACCCATAACTGTAATAAAAACCATTATCCACAAAAAAGTCTAGGTTAAACCTAGGAGAATCACCTATGATAAAATCAAGTGTTAACTCATCATTTTTAACCAATAGGTTTTTATGGGTATAATTAACTAGTACAGCAGATTCATAAAGCAAATCATAATGGATTCCGAGTTTGATATTGGCTTTTTGGGTGCTCTCTTTTACTTTTAGCTCTAACTTTTTTCCTCGATCCGTATTTTGCAAATTAAAATCGATTCGCTGAAAATTATTGGTCGATGACAAATAGTTGATTTTATCTGAAATTGCTTTTGCGGTAATAGAATCACCTTCAGAAATTTTCATCGCTCCTAAAACAAAAGCTCTTGTATAATTTTCATTCCCTGATATCTCTATTTTATCTAAAAGAAATTTAACGCGTTTGGTTTTTATTTGAGGGATGGGCTTCCTAACTTTTTGCAAAGCAGCAATACTATCAAAAGTTTTGGAGTGTAAATCGGCGGCTAATCTTCCTTGTTCTAAAATACTTTTAGAGTCTTCAAAAGACACCACAGAATAATCAGTTACTTGAGGCCTAACGTATACATCTACTTCTTTAGATTGCTCTGAAGATTTTTTGTACATCTGATAACTGGTTACCTGATTGAGCACATCTAATACAGAGTTTATATCTTCTTTGTTGTATAATTTTCCTTGAACATCTACACCAATAATAATATCAACTCCTTTGCTTTTAAGAATATCCACAGGGAAATTATTTGAAACACCTCCATCGATCAACAACTTGCCATCAATTTCAACGGGGTTTAATAAAGTAGGGAAAGATCCACTGGCTCTTAACGCCAAGGCTAGTGACCCCTTATTAATAACCACCTCTTCTCCAGTTTCAACATCAGTTGCAATACAGAAAAAAGGAATAGGTAATTTAGAAAAATCTGTGATAGAATCTACAGGAGATAAAAGATAGGAAAGGAAATTTAATACATTTTGTCCTTTTGAAACTCCTTTTGGCAGTCCAATTTTACCTTTGTTTACTGGTAAAACTACTGCGTGTTTTTCTCCGTGTTGTTTTTCGAAAAGTGTTTTTGTTCTTCGTGGGTTTTTATCTTGCAACAAGGCATAAAAATCAGTGTCCAGAATAATTTTCTCTATTTGACTAGCAGAATAACCCGCTGAATACAAACCTCCGATAATAGCACCCATACTAGTACCTCCAATATAATCGATCTGAATTCCGGCTTTTTCAATGGCTTTTAAAACACCAATATGAGCAAAGCCTTTAGCTCCACCTCCACTAAGAACCAAGCCTACTTTTGGCTGTCTTTCTTGACTAAAAACGGAAAGAGTTCCTATTAAAAAAAAGAGGATGCATTTCTTAATCATATTGAAGCTGCTTTAAAATAATCGATAATTTTCTGAGCCCTAGCGGCTCCGATTTCTGCCTTAAGTTCTTCAAATGTAGCGCTTTTAACTCTTTTTGCTGATTTAAATTTTCGCAATAAAACTGTTATGGTTTGGTTACCAATGCTTGGAATCTGCTCTAACTCTGATTGGATAGCGCTTTTACTTCTTTTATTTCTATGAAAAGTAATTCCAAATCTGTGGGCCTCATTTCTCAAAAACTGAATGATCTTAAGACTCTCTGATTTTTTATCCAAATACAATGGAATTGGATCTTCTGGATAGTAAATTTCTTCGAGCCTTTTGGCAATTCCGATAATGGCAATCCTACCTCGTAAACCCAATAAATCTAAGCTTTTTAATGCCGACGATAGCTGTCCTTTTCCGCCATCAATAACAACTAACTGAGGCAATGGCTCATTCTCTGCCAATAAGCGCTTATATCGCCTAAAAACAACCTCTTCCATCGAGGCAAAATCATCTGGACCTTCTACTGTTTTTATATTGTAGTGCCTGTAGTCTTTCTTGCTGGGTTTCCCATCTTTAAAAACCACACAGGCAGCCACAGGATGTGTTCCTTGAATGTTTGAATTGTCAAAACACTCAATATGTCTAGGGGGTGAAGAAAGGCGCAAATCTTTTTGCATCTGAGCCATTATTCTCTTAACATGCCTATCTGGATCCACAATTTTTATTTGCTTAAATCGATCTTGTCTGTAATACCGAGCATTTCTGATAGAAAGCTCTACAATTCTTTTTTTATCTCCCAGTTTAGGAACTGTTACTTTAATATCACCGCCAAGGTCTACCTTAAAAGGGGTGTAAATTTCTTTGGATTGAGAGTGAAATCGCTGACGGATCTCTACAATTGCCAGTTCTAAAAGTTCTTTATCTGTTTCGTCTAATTTCTTTTTTATTTCTGAAGTATGCGATTGTATGATAGCCCCATTGGCTATTTTAAAAAAATTGACATAGGCATAGCTTTCATCAGAAATTACAGAAAACACATCTACATTGGTAATGCTCGGATTTACCACCGTAGATTTTGATTGATAATTGGCCAAGAGATCTATCTTCTCTTTAATTTTATGTGCCTCTTCAAACTCCATTCGCCCAGCAAAGGTTTGCATCAACTCAGAAAACTTCTCTAGGGATTCTTTAAAATTCCCTTTGATAATATTCCGAATGGCTTCTATGTCTGTTAAATAGTTCTCCTCGGTTTGTAAGTTTTCACAGGGCGCCTTGCAGTTGCCTAAATGATATTCTAAACAAACCTTGTATTTGTGATTGCTAATATTGGTTTTGCTTAGATCATAGGCACAAGTTCTTAAGGTATAGAGCTCTTTGATAAGATCAAGCAGGGCCTTTACCGTTCTAACAGAAGTGTATGGTCCAAAATATTCAGACCCATCTTTAATGACGTTTCTGGTAAGAAAAATTCTGGGAAACCGCTCTTTTTTTATGCAAATCCAAGGATAGGTTTTATCATCCTTGAGCATGACATTGTACTTTGGCTGGTACTTTTTAATAAGATTGTTTTCTAATAAAAGTGCATCGGTCTCCGTGTTGACAACTATGTGCTTGATAGATGCAATTTTTTTAACCAAAACCCTAGTTTTACCATTGTCTTGTTGTTTGTTAAAATAAGAAGCTACGCGTTTTTTTAAATTTTTGGCTTTACCAACATACAAAATAAGCCCTTCTTTATCATAATACTGATAAACTCCAGGAGAGTCTGGCAGGGTTTTTACTTGAATTTCTAAAGCTGTTGGCATCTTACGAAAATACCATTTTTTTGCCAGTAAATTTGAAACCTAAGGCTGATTTTCTATTTTTCAGTTTCTTTTGGGAACGCTTGTTTGTTAAATAAAAACAACAGAATAACACCTATGGTAATAAACGAGTCTGCTCCATTAAAAATAGCGTTAAAAAAGGTAAAGTTTTCACCTTCATAGATAGGGAAATACAACATATCAACAACCCTTCCGTGCATAAGTTCTCCATAAGGATTCTCTGCAAATAAGGTGGCTACCCCATAAGCTGGCGCGTCAAAAATAACTCCGTAAAATACAGAATCAATGATGTTTCCTACAGCGCCAGAAAACACCAATGCAATAGCGATAATGACAGCGGTATGGGTATTTTTTTTGATACTGCTAATCAGCCAGTACAGAATTCCAAAAACAGCGAATATTCTAAAAATTGTCAAAAATAACTTGCCTGATTTTCCTCCAAACTCAAAGCCCCAGGCCATTCCGTTGTTTTCTGTAAAATGAAGTAAAAACCAATTAGAAAACACAGTCACTTCTTCACCGATAGAAAAATGAGTTTTTACATAAATTTTAGACGCTTGATCTATAAGTAGTGCTAAAAAAATGGTGAGGATGGCTATATTTCTTTTTGACATGTATCTGCTTAATTATTTTGTCAAAAATAAGAATATTATTAAGATTCTTCTTTCTTTTTATGGCGAGTGTTTTTTCTGGGCATTAAAACCAATAAAATTAACAACTACTTTACAACAAAGTATAAAATAAAGTTAATGTCTCTACTATTCTCAATTATTTAATAAATCTATAGTACTTTAGTTTTACCAAACTCAATAACCCACTAACTATGAACACTATAAGCCCGTCAGAAAACACCCATTGGTCTTTTTTAAAAAAAATAAGTTTCCGTTTTTTCTTTAGTTATTTCTCATTGTTTATCCTATTACAAAACAATGGTGCTTATCCATATTTTGGGTTTATTGGTAATTTTTTTAAAAACCTGTTCTACAATTTTGTTCCCGGGATTGGAAAAACCTTCTTTGGAATTGAGGTTAAAATTCCAACAGGACCTTCTGGAAGTGGAGATACTACCTATGATTATGTGTTGGTATTTAGCATTGCTTTGATAGCAATTTTTAGCACGCTTATTTGGAGTTTGATTGACAAAAAATCAAAGAATTACCTTAAAATGTACTATTGGTTGAGCCTTTCATTGCGATTGTATGTTGGATTAATGCTTATCAATTACGGACTGGTCAAAGTAATTCAATTGCAATTTTCACCACCGAGTTTCTCGCGATTAACGCAAACTTTTGGAGAAGCCTCTCCAATGGGTCTGGCATGGACTTTTTTAGGATTTTCAAAAGGCTATAACCTCTTTATGGGACTTGCAGAAGTGGCAGCCGTTTTGTTATTATTTAGAAGAACACTCACTTTTGGTCTAATCATTACACTTATGACGACTGCCAATGTAATGGCTGTAAATTATTTTTACGATGTACCTGTAAAGTTATTATCCACCCATTTATTTTTGATGGCTGCCTTTTTGTTTGCACGTGATTTTAATAAAGCATGGCAATTTTTCTTTTTTAGAAAACCTGTTTCTTTAACCAGCATCTACCAGCCTCCATTTAAAAAAGGCTTTAAGATTTTCTTAATCGCTGCTAAAATTTTGCTTCTCAGCTATGTATTGGGTTATGGAACCATAAATGCAATGGCCTCTAAAGAACGCTCTATACAAGCAAAGGCCGCACTTCCTTTAAGAGGTTTGTATGAAATAGAAGAAGTGAGCATTCAAAAAGGTAAGGAAATATCAGATTCACCGACAGAAATTAACGGGTGGAAAAACTTGCTCATAGATCATAAAGAATATGCGCTAATCCAATATAAAAATGGAGAAAAACTTTGGTTTACTGTAAAAATTGACAGTCTTGCGAAAAGTTTACAGCTAAAAAGTACCTCTGCAGATTTAAAAGAATATACTTTTACCTATCATGAAGGGGTGGACGGTGATTTTTACCTCAACGGTCTCTATAATAAAGATACAATTTCAATTAAAACGAAACGAACCCTAGATTATAGAGAGAAATTTTTACTAACTAACCGAGGTTTTCATTGGATCAATGAAGTCCCATTTAACAGATAAGCAAATGCTACCAATACTACCAGAGGGAACACAATTAATTCTTTTTGATGGAGTTTGCAATCTTTGTAACAGCTCTGTACAATACGTGCTTGGCAAGGACACAAAGCAACGCTTTCTCTTTACCTCATTACAGGGAGAAACTGGACAAGCCATTTTAGCACATTTTAAAGTAGATGTGGCAAAAATGGACTCTATTATTCTGTATACCTCAGACAAAAAAATATTTTACAAATCAACAGCAGCACTTAAAATAGCCTCAAGACTGGGTTTTCCTACCAATCTTTTGACGCCTTTTTTAATTTTGCCTGCAGGACTCAGAAACATCGTCTATGATTATATTGCAAGAAACAGGTATGCTTGGTACGGCAAAAAAGAAGCCTGTTATATTCCGACACCTCAACTAAAGGCACGATTTTTACCTTAAAAATAACCCATAAAAAAAGCAGCGAAACTCGCTGCTTTTTTATTTATTGTTTTCTTTTGGCTTCGATGCTTAAGGTAGCATGCGGAACCAATTTTAAACGTTCTTTTTGGATCAAGTTTCCGGTAACTCTACAAACTCCATAAGTTTTGTTTTCTATACGTAACAAAGCATTCTTTAAATCACGGATAAACTTTTCTTGACGAATAGCCAATTGCACATTGGCTTCTTTGCTCATAGTGTCTGAACCTTCTTCAAACGACTTAAAGGTAGGAGAAGTGTCATCGGTGTCATTATTAGCTCCGTTTTTATAAGAACTTTCCAAGAGCGCTAGATCTTCTTCTGCTCTAGCGATTTTTTTTAAGATGATTTCTTTAAACTCTTGTAAGTCTGCATCTGAGTATCTAATTTTATTCTCTGTCATTGCTTACATTTTTTGGATTATAATTTTACTTTTTATATCATCAAACTCAATATCTGTACCATTCTCTAAAGTACTAACAAAATTGAGTTCTTTGGTAAGTGTTTCACTCATGATATAGTCTTTATTTTCCAGCACTGCTGCCTCTAAGTTTTCAAACTTTAAAACAGTCAATTGTATTTTGTCTGTAACCTCAAGACCAGAATCTTTACGCAAATTTTGAATTCTATTGACCAATTCTCTAGCAATTCCTTCTTTTCGTAAATCTTCAGAAATATGCACATCCAAAGCGACTGTTAATCCAGCAGCATTTGCTACCAACCAACCTTCAATGTCTTTTGATGAGATTTCTACATCTGAGGTTTCCAAATTTATACTTTTTCCGGCAATTTGTATCATCAAATTTCCATCTTTTTCTATTTTGATGATGTCATCCTGCGAAAATTGTTGAATTGCTTTAGAAATTAGGCCCATGTCTTTTCCAAATTTTGGTCCTAAAGTTTTAAAGTTCGGTTTAATTTGCTTGACCAAGATGCCAGAAGCATCATCTAACAATTCTATTTCTTTAACGTTTACCTCGTGTTTAATTAACTGAGAAACGGCTAAAATTTCTTCTTTTTGTTGAGCGTCCAATACAGGAATCATTATTTTCTGTAATGGCTGACGAACTTTGATTTTTTCTTTGGCTCTTAATGACAAGACCAATGAAGAGATAATCTGGGCGTTCTCCATTTTTCTCTCTAAAGATGCATCTACAAAAGCAGCATCATACACTGGGAAATCTGCTAAGTGCACACTCTCAAAAGTTTCTTTGCCCGTTACGCTGGTTAAATCTTTATACAAACGATCCATAAAGAATGGCGCAACCGGTGCCGATAATTTGGCTACCGTTAACATACACGTGTAGAGTGTTTGATATGCAGAAATTTTATCTTGCTCATACTCTCCTTTCCAAAAACGTCTTCTACACAAACGAACATACCAGTTACTCAATAATTCTTGAACAAAATCAGAAATAGCTCTCGTGGCTTTTGTTGGCTCGTAGTCTCCATAAAATCCATCAACACGCGCAATCAAAGAGTGCAATTCTGATAAAATCCAACGATCAATTTCTGGACGTTCTTCTAATGGAATATCTGCTTCTTTATAAGAGAACTTATCGATATTGGCATAAAGCGTAAAAAACGAATAAGTATTGTAAAGCGTCCCGAAAAATTTTCGAGAGACCTCTGCAATCCCATCCACATCAAACTTTAAATTATCCCAAGGATTGGCATTGCTAATCATATACCAACGTGTGGCATCCGCGCCATAGGTTTTTAAGGTTTCAAAAGGATCTGTGGCGTTGCCTAAGCGCTTCGACATTTTTTGACCATTTTTATCTAAAACCAAACCGTTTGAAACTACATTTTTATAGGCTACAGAATCAAAAACCATGGTTCCGATTGCATGCAATGTATAAAACCAGCCTCTTGTCTGATCTACACCTTCGGCGATAAAATCAGCTGGATAAAATTCTTTATTGTCTATTAATTCTTTATTTTCAAATGGATAATGCCATTGTGCGTAAGGCATCGACCCAGAATCAAACCAGACATCAATTAAATCACTTTCGCGTTTCATCGGTTTACCTGATTTAGAAACCAAAACGATCTGATCTACAATGTTTTTGTGTAAATCAATGGTATCATAGTTTTCTTCAGACATGTTTCCTACCTCAAAATCAGCAAAAATATCTTCTTTTAACAGGCCTGCACTAATGGCTTTTGCCATTTCAGATTTCAATTCTGCTACAGAACCGATCATGATTTCTTCTTTGCCATCTTCGGTTCTCCAAATTGGCAATGGGATTCCCCAGTAACGAGAACGTGAAAGATTCCAATCATTGGCATTTTTTAACCAATTTCCAAAGCGTCCTGTCCCTGTAGATTCTGGTTTCCAATTAATGGTTTCATTTAATTCATGCATTCGATCTTTTACATCGGTCACTTTGATAAACCAAGAATCTAATGGGTAGTATAAGATTGGCTTATCAGTTCTCCAACAATTTGGATAACTGTGCACATACTTCTCAACCTTAAAGGCTTTATTTTCTGTTTTTAATTTGATGGCTAATTCTACATCTACAGATTTCTCTGGTGCTTCACCATCAGCATAATATTCATTTTTTACATATTTCCCGGCAAACTCACCCAACTCTGGTCTAAATTTTCCTTGTAGATCTACCAATGGAACTGGATTTCCGTTGTCATCTAAAACCAATAAAGGTGGGATTTCTGGACTCGCTTGTTTGGCAACCAAGGCATCATCAGCACCAAATGTGGGTGCAGTATGTACGATACCGGTTCCGTCTTCTGTGGTTACAAAATCTCCTGAAATTACTCGAAAAGCATTTTCTGGATTTTCATAAGGCAAGGCGTATTTTAATAACTGCTCGTATTTTATTCCGACTAAATCTTTCCCTTTAAATTCGTTTAAAATCAAATATGGAATTTGTTTGTCTGCTTCTGTGTAGCTTTTTAAATCGGCTACATCTTTAACTTGATTAAACTTTTTTCCAGCAAATTGTTTTGCAACTAAGCTTTTAGCCAACACCACTTTTATCGGCTCAAAAGTATACTGATTAAAAGTTTCAACTAGCACATAGTCAATTTTTGGCCCAACGGTTAATGCAGTATTGCTGGGCAGGGTCCAAGGTGTTGTTGTCCATGCTAAAAAGTGTACATCGCCATCAACTTGTAAAAATTCTGGCAGGCTGTCTTTTATCGTTTTAAATTGCGCGACAACAGTCGTATCTGTAACATCTTGATAGGTTCCAGGCTGGTTTAACTCATGTGAACTTAAACCTGTTCCTGCTTTTGGAGAATAGGGCTGAATGGTATAGCCCTTGTACAATAAATTCTTATTGTAAATCTGCTTTAACAACCACCAAACACTCTCCATATACTTAGATTTGTAAGTAATATATGGATCTTCCATATCTACCCAATATCCAATTTTATTGGTCATATCATTCCAGATATCCGTATAGCGCATCACCGCTTTTTTACAAGCTTCATTATAGGCTTCTACAGATATTTTGGTTCCGATATCTTCTTTGGTGATTCCCAATTCTTTTTCTACACCCAACTCAATTGGAAGACCGTGAGTATCCCATCCTGCTTTACGCTTTACCTGAAAACCTTTCATGGTTTTATAGCGTGGAAAAATATCTTTAATAGAACGAGCTAATACGTGATGAACTCCTGGCAACCCATTGGCTGATGGAGGCCCTTCAAAAAACACAAACGGTTTGTTTCCTTCTCGAGAGCTAATGCTCTTTTCAAAGATGTTTTCTGTGTTCCAATAATCTAAGATTTCTTCGGCAACTTTTGGTAGGTCAAGTCCTTTATACTCAGTAAATTTCGTGCTCATTTTTTCCTGCTCTTTAATCAATGTGCGAAATTACATATTTTCTTGTAATTTTTGATAAATGAAGGGCTAAAGTTGCAAAGGTTCAAAAGGACAAAGTTGCCAAGGGAGAATGGCGCAGCCTTACAGCGGTTCTAACCTATAAAGTATACGATTGAGAACTTGCAATACAGACGATGCTTTTCTAATTCATTCCTCGCTCTTTCTTTAATTTTTCGTAGGCATTTTGAATCTGTAAAAATTTATCCTGTGCGCCTTTTAAATGCTCTTCTCCTAAATCTTGCAGCTTGTCTGGATGGTATTTTTTAGCCATTTTTCGGTAGGCTTTTTTAAGCTCATCATTGGTGGCATCTTTGGTGATTTCTAAAATCTTATAGGCATTGTCAGAGCTGTCAAAAAACATGGCCTTGATCGATTCAAAATCATGTGGATTGATGTTTAAATACCCTGCTATTTTTTTAATTTCTATAACCTCAACTTCTGTAACGTGCTCATCTGATTTGGCTATCCCAAACAAAAAGTGAAGCAATTGCAATCGAGAAGCATGTGGCATATGCTGTCTTATTTGCATACAAACTTGGTAAGAAGACACTTGTTCTTTGATGATGCCTTTAAACAAACGAAATGCATTGTTTGCACGATCCTTGCCGTACATGCCTACAAACTGAGTTCTTACATAATCGAGTTCTCGTTGATCTACCTTTCCATCAGCCTTTATCACAACAGAGGCCAAAACCAATAAACTTATTTCAAAATCTCCCGATTGCGTTCCTGCAGAACGACCTCTGGCAGACTGTGCTTCTTTAAGTATGTCTTCTTTGCTAAATCCATCTACAAAACTTCCTACTGCAAACCCAATGATGCTCCCGATTGGCCCACCTAAGGTAAAACCCAATCCTGCTCCTAACCATTTGGTAAAATTTCCCATTTTTATCTTTTTAAGGTGTCAAATATAGGCATAAAAACCTGATCTAAAAGTTAACGCTTTGTTAGATTCTTAGACTTTTAAATCCTAATTTTTATCTGTACCTTTGTAGCTTAAAATTTTAAATTATGTATCCAGAAGAATTAGTAAAACCAATGCGTGATGAATTGATCAACGCTGGTTTTGAAGCTTTATATACTGCTGAAGATGTAGACAATGCATTGGCAAAAGAAGGAACAACCTTAGTTATGGTAAATTCTGTTTGTGGTTGTGCAGCAGGTACTGCTAGACCTGGAGCGATTGCTTCATTAGGCGCAGACAAAAGACCTACAAATTTAACAACTGTTTTTGCAGGTGTAGAAAAAGAATCGACTCAAAAAGCAAGAGAACATATGATTCCTTTTCCTCCATCATCACCAGCCATTGCCTTGTTTAAGGATGGGAACTTGGTTCACATGCTAGAGCGTCACCATATTGAAGGACGTTCTGCACAGATGATTGCGCAAAACTTAGCACAAGCTTACGACGAATTTTGTTAAACTTCCTATCCTAAATCTTTTCCTTTGGAAAGTGTTTTTAAGTAGAAATAATAAGATCTAAAAACCACGCAACCTGCGTGGTTTTTTTTTGGAATATTACACCTACCTGCGATAGGCAGATCGAGAACTTCTCTCTTCTCTTTTCTCTTCTCTCACCAAACTAATCGTCTCGCAAAGCCTTCACCGGATTCTGCGTAGCTGCCTTATAGGTTTGCCAACTTACCGCAAGCAATGAAATCACTAAAACAATCAAACCAGACAGTGCAAAAACCCACCAACTCAATACCGTTTTAAAAGCAAAATTTTGAAGCCATTTTTGCATGATGATATAGCTAACGGGAACTGCAAATACAAAAGCAATACCCACCCAAAACACAAAACTTTTATTGAGCATTTTTAGAATTTGTAAGGTGGTTGCTCCATTTATTTTACGAATACCTATTTCTTTGGTGCGGTTTTGGGTTACGTAGACACTTGTAGCAATTAAGCCTAGAACTGAAATCGTTATAACAATAAACGCAAAGAATATCAAAAGGTTTTTAAAGTTTGTCTCCTTTTCATAAATTTTTGCATAATCTACACTCAAAACATCTGAAGAAATATCCTTGAATTCAACAAGTAAATTCTTTTGAAAAATGTCATACTCCTTTTTAAACGCATCAATATTTATTTTGTCAATATTTAATATAAAACCATTAACTTTAATGTTAAATGTGCCGACAACAATAGGCTCCATTGGGTTATAGAGTGGCATGTTATGAACGTCTTTAAACACTCCTATGATTTCTGCTTTGTGATTATTAAAGTAAGAATTTTGAATTATAGTACCTATCGGGTTTTTTAAGTTTGCCTGTTTTATAAACTTTTCATTTACGACAACCTCACCTATACTCTCACTATCAATGATTCCTGGTAATTTTCTTAGCACGGAGCCTTGTAGTATAGTTAGCTGATGTGTTTTTTCATATTTGGGATACCCCAATTTAATATTTGCTTTTATTGTTGTATTTGTGTTTACTATTTTTATATCCTTAAGGTCAGGCACCTCGTAAAACAACCTCTTACCCCTAGTAAACTCATTTACTTTTGCATTCTTCTCTAAGAAATCTTCTATTTCTTTATCCTTACGCATTGTATTATTAATAGTGTAAATATCTTCATTATCAAAACCAAGATCTTTGGCTTGGATAAAGTTGATTTGCTTATTAACAAATAATGCTACACAGATTATAGAAACAAACAAAACCAATTGAAATCCAATTAACATTGGTACATTCGTATTTGTCTTTTTTGTAGCTCCTTTTGTGAATTTAGTTATATTCCTTTTCAATACTAAAAACTCAATACTCGAGGTTAGTGTAGCAATGAAAACTAAAAAGAGAAAATAATTAACTAGAATAGAAATATCGTTGGCGTAAGAAAATTTATGAGTGAAGCCTAAAAGGGATTTTATAAAATCACTAAACAAAGGATATGTTAGTAAGGTAAATACAAAACAGATAAAAATGTTTAACAATGATTCTACTAAAAGCTGATAAAACAGAATTAATCTTGTTGCGCCTAAATATCGTTTTGCTTTAAACTCCTTTATTCGACTAAGGTTGAGTCCTAAGCTCATTACTACATAATTAATGGATGCTAAAAACAAAAGCAGCAGGGAAACTATAAATAAAATATCTGCAAATTGCTTAGATCCTTTAATCTTCTGGTATGCAACTTCTTCTGAATTTAAATAAACATTCTTTAGTTTTTGAAGCTCAAAACTATTGTCTTTAAAAGACAAGATTTTATCTAGCTTGGCTATAGCCTTTTCAATAAATTCTTTTTGACTTATTAAATTAGGCATAAATAAGTAGGCGGTAACCTCAGGACCTCCTTCCCAAATGGATTTACGTTTTGCAAAAGGCAAGAAAAAATCACCAACTATTGTAGACTCCTTAGGAATATTTTGCATTACGGCAATAACAATAAAAGATTGAGGAATCTTTTGATTAAACTGAGTAGCTTCTATAGTTTGACCAACAGGATTTTCATTGCCAAAAAGCTTGGTGGCTATTTTTTTTGAAATAACAATATGGTTAACTTTATTGTCAAAAGAAGCAGTACTTCCGTTAATTATGGGAAAATTGAGCAACTCAAAAAACGATTTGTCTACTTTATTAAAAACTTGCCATTCCTCTTCAGAAATATTTTTTACTTTAAAACTATTACCTGTAATTCTAATATAATCGACTACTTCTGGAAACTCTTCTTTTAAAAATTCAGCCATTCCAATAAAAACCATCTCAGACTTAAATGTCTGTTCGGTATTTAAAACCCGGTACAAATCTTCTTTATTTTCCTGAAAAGCATCAACACTGTACTCTTTTTGTACAAAAAAATAGATATGAAAACTCGCAATAATAGCAATGCTCATCCCCAAAATGGTAATTGCATAAATCTTGTAGTTTCGTACAATTCTTCTTAAGTATTCTTTTATGATTTTAAATAGATACATCTAAATTTTGTTTTTTTAATACCATATTATTTTTGTCAGTTCTCTTTTCTATTTTCTATTCTCTCTTTTCTCTTCTCTCACCAAACTAATCATCCCGCAAAGCCTTCACCGGATTCTGCGTAGCTGCCTTGTAGGTTTGCCAACTCACTGCTAGCAATGAAATTAATAAAACCAACAAACCAGACAGTGCAAAAACCCACCAACTCAATGCCGTTTTAAAAGCAAAATTTTGCAGCCATTTTTGCATGATGATATAGCTAATAGGCACGGCAAATACAAAGGCAATAGCGACCCAAAACACAAAAGTCTTGTTGAGCATTTTTAAAACCTCTAAAATAGTTGCTCCGTTGATCTTGCGAACCCCAATTTCTTTGGTGCGGTTTTGAGTGATGAATAAACTAATGGCAAAAAGACCTAGTACAGCTATAACCAATACAATACCTGTAAACAATTGCAAGAGGTTTTTTAATTGCACCTCTTTTTTATAGACCTCTTTATAATCAAATTCATGGATGTAATTTTGATACACTGCTTTGCTAAGCTCAAATTTTTCAAAAAAGGCATACAAATCATTTAACAATTCTTTTTTAAATGTCGGATTGTATGCTATTTGATATTTGTTTGAGCTAAAGGAAAAATCAAAGCCTAAAATTGTTGGTTGAATTGGATTGTACAACGGCGTATTATAGGTGTTCTTAAAAACACCTACTATTTTGTAATCCCTATTCGAAATTAGAGTCCCTATTGGGTTTTTTAAGTTGGCTTTTCTAACAAATTCTTCATTGACAATCACCTCAACTATGTCCATTTTTTTACGCTCATCCCAATCAAAAAGAGTTTTATATGTTAAAAAGGGTTGAAAATTTCTTCCTTGTACAAGCTCTATTCCGTGTGTTTTAACATAATTTCCATCTCCTTGAATAATAGTTGCACTTATTTTTTGCTTTTCTGTCCCTACTTCGTATTCATCCAATCGAAATTCTGTCCGAAACAATTCTTCGCCTTGTGAAAATGAAGCGACATAACTTTTACTCGCTAATAAATCTCTAATGGCTTCATTCTCTCTGTTTGGGTAGATAGAAATGATGTTTTCTGGATTAAACCCTAAATCTTTGTTTTGTAAAAACGTGTTTTGCTTTTGCACTATAATGGCACAACAGATAATTGTAATAAATAAAAATAATTGAAGTCCAATAAGCCCTTTGATGATAGCGCTAATCGAAAAATTTATTTTTTTAGCACCTTTCGTACTCGCAAAAATTGCACTGTATAAAATAAGGTATTGTAATAATCCCGTCATAAAAGCAATACATACAAGAATGGCAAAAAAGGATAAGACGATACCTATATCTGTTATATAGTTTAATTGGTAAGTGAAATCTAGCAGGCTTGCAACACTATCACTAAACAACGGATAGGTAAGTAAGGCAATCACAAAACAGAGGCTTACATTGATTATTGACTCAAGACTTAATTGCCCTAATATATTCAACTTACTAGCCCCTAAGTAACGCCTTGATTGAAACTCTTTTGCTCGGTTTAGGTTCAATCCTAAATTCATAATTATATAATTGGTTGTTGCTAAGAGTAGGGTTAAGAACCCAATTAACCACAACACGTTTACAAATTGTCTTGATCCTTTTAAAACTTGACGATCTACATCTTCAGAATCAAAATAAATAGCATCTAGTCGTTGGATCGAAAATTTCTGATCACCTTCTTTTTGGTGAAATTTAACAGGATTGTTTAAATTATAATTTTCAAGGAACAACTTTGAAATTTGGGTTTCAAAAGCTGCCTTATTTTGTAAATCTGGGACCTGTAGATACAATTCAGGGAAAGAAGAGTTCCATCCAACCTCAAAATCATCTTTATACACCTGTGTAAAAAAAGCGATATTAATAAAAGAATCACCTTGGATGGTGGAGGTCTTTGGGATGTCTTTTAGCACCCCAACAACCTCTAATTGCCAACTTTCAATGGCCTTTGTTCTAAAATTTTCTTTAGAAATATTTAAAACCTTTCCTATCGGGTTTTGATTTAAAAACAATTCGTTTGCTTTCTTTTCGGATAAAACAACCCCATTCGGTTTATTTTTAAAATCCAAAACATTTCCTTGTTTTAAAGGGAAGCTAAAAAGTTCAAAAAAAGCAGGATCAGTCATTTGAAAAAGTGTCTCTGTTTTTTGGCCATCTTGAGAAAGTACAAATCGATCGGTCAATACTCTTACATAGTTCTTTACCCCTGGGATTTTTTCTTTGATTTTTTGACCAAAAGGCATTACGTTGCTTTTTTGGCGAAGATTACTGTACTTACCAGTACTAAGAACCCGATACACATCTTTTTTATGTTCATGAAAAGCATCAACACTGTACTCTTTGGCTACAAAAAAATAGATATGAAAACTCGCAATAATAGCAATGCTCATTCCTAAAATGGTGATTGCATAGATTTTGTAGTTTCGTACAATTCTTCGCAGGTATTCTTTTATGATTTTAAATAGATACATCTAATTTTATTTTTGTCAGTTCTCTCTTTTCTCTTCTCTCTTTTCTCTTCTCTCTCTTAACTATTCATCCCGCAAAGCTTCCACTGGATTCTGCGTAGCTGCCTTATAGGTTTGCCAACTCACTGCTAGCAATGAAATTAATAAAACCAACAAACCAGACAGTGCAAAAACCCACCAACTCAATGCCGTTTTAAAAGCAAAATTTTGCAGCCATTTTTGCATGGCCAAATAACTTACTGGCACCGCTACCACAAAGGCAATGCCTACCCAGATTACAAAACTCTTGTTGAGCATTTTTAAAATCTCTAAAATCGTTGCTCCGTTGATCTTGCGGACCCCTATTTCTTTGGTGCGGTTTTGTGTAATAAAAAGACTAATAGCAACAAGCCCTAATGAGGCAATTATCATTACAATTACAGAGAAAAACTGTAAGATTCTTTTTAAGTGAATCTCTTTTTCATACACCTCATCGTAATTGACTTGTGAAACATTTCTATCAAATCCATTTTTTGTTTTTGTTCTAGACTCAAAAAACTGGTTATACTCTTGTTTAAATTGCTCTCTATTTTTTGGATGGATGTTTACCTGAAAAATATGCACATACAACCCACTGTAATTGTACCCAACAACTATTGGATGGGCTGCATTGTATAGAGGTGTGTTGTATACATTCTTAAAAACACCGACAATTTTTGCATCATCTCTTTTGTCTAAATAGGACTTGTATTTTAAAATCGTTCCTATAGGGTTTTCTAAGCCTGCATTTTTTACAAACTCTTCATTGACTATGACCTCTATGATTTCTTTTCCTCTGGTTTTGTTTTTTTCTTTATCGTCAAAATCCCTCACTAGGTTTGGATTAAAATCATTTCCTGCTACAATTTCTAAGCCATGCGTTTTAACATAATTTGGATCACCTATTAAAAGACTTGCTTTTATGCTTGTATTGGTTTTTAGTACGTTAACGTCATATAAATTAAAGGTTCTATAAAACAATGAGTTTCCTCTAGTAAAAGAATTGACATAGGGTCTTGATTGTAGAAAATCTTTCACTTGGTTTGCCCCTGGATAGGTGCTCACAGAAAATATGTTGTCCTTTTGAAAACCCACCTCTGTTTGTTGGATAAAATTTAGCTGTTTGTTTACAAAAAATGCCATCATCAAAGTCACCAAAAACAACACTAGTTGGCTGGTGATAAGAAACTTTTTTCCAAATCCTGAGGCCTTTGTTTTTAAAGAGAATGAATTAAAAACGGGTTTATACAATAACAAAAACTGAGCGAACGAGGTTACAAAGGCGATCCCTAATAAAAACAGGTAATAACTAAGTAAAATAAATACATCTTTTTGAAACGATAATTTATAGTCAAAATCTAAAATACTGGAAACAAAATCACTCAGAAAAGAATACGAAACTAAGGTTAGTAAAAAACAGATGCTTACGTTTACAATAGATTCTGTAAGTAGTTGTAAGTATAAATTATTTTTGGTGGCTCCTAAATATCTACGAGATTGAAACTCTTTTATTCTATTTAAATTTAAACCAAGATTCATAACCACATAGTTAACAGAGGCTAGGAGCAACAGCAGTAAAGAAACTATAAATAATATCATTACATATTGATACGAGCCTTTTACTTCTTGATTTCTCACATCTTCTGAATGCAGGTATACCTCATCCAATCGCTGTAAATCATAACTTAAAAAATCCTTTTTTAATTTTTTGTTGGCTTCCAATAAAACAGCATATGCTTTTTCTAGAAAGGCATCCTCATCTGCTAAATTTGGTATATAAAGATATGTTTCTGCTAGTTCAGACCACTCACTTCCTTCTGACATAATGGATTCTAAAAACCGAAAGGGTACAAAAAAATCACCCTGTATGGTGGATTCTCTTGGGATATCATCAATAACTCCTAGAACCCGAAAAGAACTATTGGCTCTTCCAACATCTTGGATTACTTTATTAATTGGGTCTTCATTTCCAAAGAGCATTTTTGCCATCTTTTGAGAAATAATCATCCCATTAGTTGAGTTATTAAACTGTGTAATATCTCCCTGAATCAACTTAAAATCAAACAGGTTAAAAAAAGACTTGTCAATGACTGTAAAACGTTTGTCTACATCATTCCCACCTATGTTTATTTTAAAATTAAAAGAATCTTCTATTCGTACATAATCGACCACTTCTGGTAATTGCTCTTTTAAAATTTTAGCCACAGGAACAGAACAGCCATTGTACCTATAATTACTATTAGTGTTTTTTAAAACAACCCGATAAATATCTTTTTTATGTTCATGAAAAGCATTAACACTGTACTCTTTGGCTACAAAAAAGTAAATATGAAAACTAGCAATAATAGCAATGCTCATCCCCAAAATGGTAATTGCATAAATTTTGTAATTCCGAAGGATTCTTCGCAGGTATTCTTTTATGATTTTAAGTAGATACATCTTATTTTGCTTTTTCTAATACCATATTATTTTTGTCAGTTTTCTCTTTTCTCTTCTCTATTTTCTCTCTAAACTAATCATCTCGTAAAGCCGTTACTGGATTTTTCTTGGCGGCAAAATAACTTTGCCAACTCACCGTAAACAAGGCAATAATCAATGTAAACAACCCAGCCACAATAAATATCCACCAACTCAAGGCTGTTTTATAGGCAAAATTCATCAGCCAACTATTCATCGCATAATAAGCAATTGGGGTGGCAATGATAAACGCGATAAATACCCATTTCATAAAATCTTTGTTAAGCATAGTGACAATTTCTGTGCTCGTTGCTCCGTTTACTTTGCGAATGCCTATTTCCTTTATTCTTCGTCTTGTATCATACAAGGCGATGGTAAACAACCCAATGGCTGAGATGAGTAAGGCAATGATGGTAAAGAAAATATAAATGGTGCTCAAGCGTCTTTCTTTTATATATAAGGCATCCAATTCATTACTTAAAAAAGAGTAGCTAAACGTTTGATTAGGATTTATTTCTTTAAATAATTTTTCTAGCTGTTGTAATCCTTCTTGTGTACTGTTCTTAGTAAATTTTATAAAATAATCAGCGTCTGGGTCTGCCCAATAAAGCATCATTAATGGTTTTGGTTTTGCTGATAGGTGTTGAAAATTAAAATCCTTTACCACTCCAACAATTTGATAACCTTCTGCTCCTCCCCAAGATCTTCCCAATATTCGGGTGCTATTGATGTCTGTAATATTCCAATATTTTACAGCAGCCTCATTTAGCATTATAATATTATTTCTTGGTTTGTCTTTCGTCTTATCAAAAAATCGACCTTGCGTAACCTGTAAATTAAACATGTCTAAGTAACCTGGTGTAATAATTAAGGTATGAAAAGGTTCAAGTTGCTCATTGTTTTCTTTGTTCTTCCAATCAATTGTAAAAGGATCTAAAGGAGAATAGCCCTGAGCAACTTTTTCTACCGAAGAAAAAGAAGCCAATTGATCATTTATATATTGAGGTATTTTTTGAAGCATTTCAGTCTCTTGCTTTTTTCGCTCATCACTCCAAAATCTAATCTCTGGATTATAGGGTGTTTCATAAAAAAGTTTGACTCTAACAATATCCTCGCTACTAAAACCCAAATCTTTATTAAGCATTAGTTGCAATTGCCGATGAACTATAACAGAAGAAATAAGCAATACAAAAGCCAAGGCAAATTGTCCAATGACAATAAATTGTTTGCCATTAATTTTTTGCGAACTGTTATTTTGTTTTAGGTTTTTAACATCAGAAAAACGATGAATGATGATCATTGGATACACCAAACCTAAAAAGGCGATGGCCGCTAAAATAATACTGTTCACTAAAAGTATTTTCCAAAGAGGTGGTGCCAAATTTACCTTTACAAATGCATTAAAAGAAGGTGAAATGAGGTTGTAAAAGAAGGTAATTATCAATGCGGAGAGGCCAACAATTATTAGGGTTTCAACGATTTTTTGAATGTAAATGTGTTTTTTTAGTGCGCCATTTATCTTAGAAATAATAATATTTTTAGTCACAGAATGTGTATTCACAATCTGCAAACTAGTATAGTTTAGCATGGAAACTAAAAAAACAACTAAAATGATTATTTTTAAAATATTGTTGTTGTTTTTATCTCCAGTGTTAAGATGGGTGCGATTAACTATGGTTTTGTATTGACTGTCCAAATACAAGTCTTTAAAAGGCACCACTTTGGTAATGCTTTTTGTGTATTGAGGGTAAAACCTTGGCACATTGTTATTTATGTGCTTAATTTTTTCATTAAATGCTTCTGGGTTAAATTGATCATTTACACGGATAAAATCAATACCCATTCTGTTAAACTCATTGCTTCCAAAATTGCTTCTTCCTGCTGGTAATAAATAGTCAAACGATAATGAACTGTTTGGGGGTATTTTGACAATACCTTTTACAATGCGAACTCCTTCATAATACTCCATCACGACCTTCAAGCTCTTCCCAATTGGATTTTTATCCCCAAATATTTTTTTGCTATACGTTTCACTTAAAACAATAGCTTCTCTATCTTCTGCCAATCCGTCTAATTGTCCGAGCTTTAAAGAAAAGGTAAACACTTTAAAAAAACTACTATCGATTACGATACCTTTCGGAGTAAAAGTGTTGTTATTATAACTAAGCTTTAACTCATCTTCTTTATAATTTTTTAAAGTCGTTGCATTTTTAACCTCTGGATATTCTTTGGCTTCAAATCTACGAATTGACGTCCATCCTCCTTTAGGAGAACTCTTCAAGGTTAACAAATACATGTCTTCCTTATTCTTATAAAAATTATCCATGCTAACCTCATTGTTTACATAAGAAAACAACAATGAGATGCACAAGGCCCCCAAACAAAGTGTTAGCAAGCTACCCCAAAAGATAATTGCATTCGAGCGAAAATTTCTAAGACTAAGTTTTATATAATGTATAAGCATGGTGTAAGCGTATTTGTTAAATGTATCCTGAGGTTGATTACACCAAAGCTTTGTCTTTTATATTTTCTGCCACAATTTGCCCATCAAACAATTGAATGGTTCTATGTGCATATGCAGCATCTCTGTCTGAGTGCGTAACCATAATAATAGTGGTTCCTTCACGGTTTAATTTGGTTAGTAGGTTCATTACCTCAATTCCGTTTTTTGAGTCTAGGTTTCCTGTAGGCTCATCTGCTAAAATCAATTTTGGATTTGCCACCACAGCTCTAGCAATGGCCACACGCTGTTGCTGCCCTCCAGAAAGTTGTTTTGGAAAATGCTTAATTCTATGTCCCATATCCATCTGCTCTAGCACCTCAACAATCATTCTTTTACGCTCTTTTGCCTTGATGTTTAAATAAATTAATGGCAGTTCAACATTTTCATAAACTGTTAATTCATCAATTAAATTAAAGCTCTGAAAGACAAAACCCACATTGCCTTTTCTGTATTTGGTTCGTTTGTTTTCTTTTAATTTACCAACCTCAACGCCGTTAAAATGATAGGTTCCAGAGCTTGGATTGTCTAACAAACCAATAATGTTTAACAGGGTTGATTTTCCACAACCTGATGGGCCCATAATGGCTACAAACTCACCATCTTTTACTTCTAAATTTACTTCGTTTAGCGCCCGAGTTTGAATCTCTTCGGTTCTAAAAATCTTGGATAAACTGCTTGTTTTAATCATAATTATTCTATTTAATTTGTTCTTTATTTTAAGATTATTTTTTCGTTTTCGCCAAAGGAATCATAGCTAGAGATGATTACTTTTTCTCCCTGCTCCAAACCTTCAATGACCTCGTAAAAGTCTGGGTTTTGTTTTCCTAGTTTGATGTTTCTTTTAACAGCAACCTCTCCAGAAGCGTCTAATACATAGACCCATTGGCCTGAGGTATTCTGAAAAAAGACTCCTTTTGGCAATAAGATTGCTTTGGTGGGATTGCCCAATTGCAATTTAATATAATAGCTTTGCCCAGTAGTAATATTATCTGGTCGTTCTCCATCAAAAATTAAATCAACCTTAAAGGTGTTGTTCCGTACTTCTGGATAGATTTTTTTAAGTTTTAAGCCATAGCTTTTTCCATTTCTCTCAAAAGTTCCGGTCAATCCTCTTTTTACACGATCCAAATAAAACTCACTAACTTCTGATTCTATTTTATAGCTAGACAGTACATTTATCTGACCAATTTGCTTCCCTCTGCTAATTTGCTGACCTATCTGAACATCTAAAAAGCCCAACTGACCATCAATCGGCGATTTTACTTTTAATTGGTTGATTCTGTCATAGACCAAATTCAAGGTTTTTTTCATTCGCAGTAAATCGTTGTCTAAATCTTTGATTCCTGTTAGTTGTAAAATGGAATCTTGTTGGTTCTGAAACAGCGTAATGTCTAATTGATTTTTGGTAAGCTCAAAACTTTCTTTGGCTTGTAAATACTCTTCTTTGGCAATCAACTCTTCTGTATACAACTTTGTATACTGCTCAAACTTTCGCTTTGCTTGGACAAACCTAAAACGTGCCTCCAAGGTGTTTTTTTGTCCCAAAATTCTATTGGATTCAAATTTTAATTTGGTGTCTCGTAAGTTGTTCTGTTTGGTTGCCAAATTGTTTTCACTGCTTAAAATTTCTTCGTAAAGAGATTGGTTTTCTAGGGTTAGAATCACATCACCCTTTTTTAGCATGGCGCCTTCTTCTATGTTAATCTCCTGAACTCTCCCACCTTCATAAGCATCTAAAAAAACCGTCGTTATGGGCTTTACAGTACCGCCAATACTAATATAATCATTAAAACTACCATGACTAACACTGGCTATCGTTACCTGGTCTTTATCGGTTTTATACGTTGAGCTATTCGCGCTAAAAATACTGTAAGATATTAGCGAGATTACCGCCAATACAGCAATAAAAATCCCAATCCTTTTGGGTGTAAATTTAGATTTGTTTTCTAGTACGGTATCCATTAGTTTAAGGTGTTATTTTGATAATAATGTAAAAGCCATTTGTTGCTAATAAGCTGTATAGAAACTTGCAAGAGTGCTACCTTGGCTTGTATAAACTCTTTTTTAATTTGACTTAACTCAAAAAAGTTAATCAGTCCATTAGAAAATTTTTTCTGAGCAATGGTAAATGCCAATTCTTTTGCGTCGATGCTTTTTTCTGACATCGCTCGCTCTACACTTAAGGCATTTGCTTTTTGAACAGCAGCTTCTATTTCTTGTGCTAACAACTGCTTTTTTTGTCTGAGGTTGTTTTCGGCTTTCAACAGCTGAATTTTAGAAAGCTTTAGTTGATGTCTTTTTTGCAGTCCAGAAAATATCGGAATGTTTAAAGAGGCAGCAATGTATTTTGAGGCATTGTCTTGTATTTGAGTGGTAAAACTAACTGTTTGCCCCAAAGCATTGGTTCTGGCCTCATAAAAACCTGTACTGTATCCAGCTCTTAGCGATATAGAAGGAAGCAAATAGCTTCGGGTAATACGCACTTGTTTTTTTGCAGCACTAAGCAAAAACTCTTGTTCTATAATTTCTGGAACATGCTGTACCGCTTGGTCTATGATAAATTGTGAGTTTGCAATAGCAACTGCCTGCTGCTTTTGAAGCTCCAACGGGTGCTGTAACGAGATTTCTTTCTCTGGCAGATTCATAACTTGGAGCAAGGTTAGCTTGTTGGCTCGCACCGAATTCTGCGCCTTTAAAACGGCTAAACTATCAGAAAGCAATAAAGAATTTGCTTCGTGCAAATCAGATTTTGCTTTTAGACCTAAAGAAATTTTAGTGTCAATTATTTTTACATTTGTTTTTGAAATGTCCAATTGCTCTTTGGTGATGTTTAACAATTCTTGGCTGTATAAAACTTCATGAAAACTTTCTAAGATTTTAATTTTTAGCGCTTGTTTTGCTTTTAATACAGATTGCTCGGTTGCTTTTTTCTGATAGTCTTCATAAAAAATAGCATTCCATTTTCTAAAACCTGCAAACAAATCTAAGGAAGCAGATACAGAATAACTATTCGAAAAGAAACTTGTGTTGGTATAGCCATTGGTGTTGGGATCAATAGAACGCCCATAATTAATGGAGTAGCCAGAGCTGGCACTGATACTTGGTAGTAAATTGCGTTTACTTTGATTGTAGCTTGCTTCTTTAATTTCTAAATCATACTTGTTGTTCTGAAAGCTTAAGTTGTTTTGAAATGCATAGGCAATGCATTCATCCAAACTCCATTTTTTCTGAGCAGTGTGATTTTGAATCCCTAAAAAGAAAACAACGATACAAAAAATAATTTTTATTTTCATCTGTTACATACTAATTGGCTATTCTTGATACCACTACCATGCCATAAAAACAACAAGCTAATTATCAGTATTTTAACTAAATTTAAAAGCGTTGAATTGTTAATTTATTTTACACAAACTGTAAAAATTTTTTACACTTTAATCAAATCAAAAAAAGCTTTTTGTAGTTTTGAGTTCTCAAGATAAAAAAGATGAAAAAAGGAACTGTTTTGATCGTAGATGACAATACAACCATTTTGGTTGCCCTAAAATTGTTATTGCAACCCCACTTTAAATCGGTCAAAACCATAGAGAATCCTAACCTGCTGCTTTCTTTTCCCAACCTAAAAGAGGTAGATGTACTATTGCTCGATATGAACTTTACCAAAGGAACCAACACCGGTAATGAGGGCTTGTATTGGTTTCAAAGAATTCATGAACTGGCTCCAAACACCTCTGTAGTTATGATGACTGCTTATGGTGATGTAGAGCTGGTTGTAAAAACGCTTAAAAAAGGTGCTACCGATTTTGTGTTAAAGCCTTGGGACAATAAAAAATTACTTGCCACTGTGCAGAGTGCCTATCAGCTAAGCAGGTCTAACAAAGAGGTAAATAGCTTAAAAGAAAATGAAAAAAATCTAAAAAGCCTAATCAACGCGCCCAACACAGATGCCATCATTGGTCAATCGAGTGCTTTTAAGGCGGTAATGAGCATGGTAGAAAAGGTGGCCAAGACCGATGCCAATATTTTAATTACTGGCGAAAACGGTACCGGAAAAGAAATCATCGCCAAAAAAATACAGGCACTTTCTACTCGTAAAAATAACCTCTTAATCTCTGTTGATTTAGGAGCTATTCCAGAGAGTTTGTTTGAAAGCGAACTGTTTGGTCATAAAAAAGGAGCCTATACAGATGCCATAGAAGATCGGGTGGGGAAGTTTGAAATTGCCAACAAAGGAACTCTTTTTTTAGATGAAATTGGCAATACGCCCATCCAATTACAATCCAAGCTTTTGCAGGTTTTGCAAAACAGAACCATTACCAAAGTGGGTGAAAACAAGCAGATTCCTATAGACATTCGTTTAATTTGTGCTACCAATTGCAACTTAGAGCAAATGGTTGCTGATGGCAGTTTTAGAGAAGATTTATTATACCGTATCAACACCATTCATATTGAATTGCCCGCACTGCGAGACAGAAAAGAAGACATTGCGCTGCTTACAAAGCACTACCTAGCTCTTTTTGCTAAAAAGTACAACAAGCCAAACATTAAAATACATGCTTCTGCCTTGCAGAAATTAGAAAAACACACTTGGCCCGGAAATATTAGAGAATTAAAACACACTGTCGAAAGAATTGTTATCTTAACAGAAAGTATGCAAATAACCTCTAATGATATTTTCTTTAAAAACAGTAAAAACACTCGCTTTAAAGAAGATGTTACCTTAGATGAAATGGAAAAAAACATGATCATAAATGCCTTAGAAAAGCACGATGGAAACATGAGTACTGCTGCAAAACAATTGGGGATCACCCGACAAACCTTGTACAATAAAACGAAGAAACATCTGCCAAAATAATGTTTAGTAAAAAGCTGTATTATCTCCTTCTTTTAAAAGTGCTATTGCTCTGTATTATATCTATGCTATTTGCCTATAGCCTTTTTAAATTCAGTACAGAAATTTCATTTTTTTTAGGAATTTTATTGCTTATCCTCATAGCTCAGTTTGTCTTTAGCTTTAACAAAACCAATAAAAAAATTGCCTATTTTTTTGACGCCATTAAAAACAACGACTCTACCTTGTATTTTACTGAGGCAGCCTCAAAAACGCCAACCAAAGAGCTCAATGCTCACCTAAACAAGGTAAACACCATCATTCAAAAAATAAAATTAAAGAACAAAGCACAAGATCAATATTACAAATCAATCATAGAAAGTGCAGAGATTGGCGTCTTAACCGTCAATGCACAGCACCATATTTTATTTGCCAACCAAAGTGTTAAAAAGTTACTCAATTACGACTCTCTAACGCATATTCAGCAGTTAAAAAAGGTTGATACTCCTTTGTTTGAACTGCTTAAAACATTAAAGCCTTTTTCAAATAAAATCATCGAGCTCACCAATGAGCGAGAAACAAAACTACTAACGCTTAATGCCACCCATATAAAGCTAAACAATGAATCGCTGTTGTTGGTGGTTGCCACAAATATTAAAAATGAACTAGACAATAAAGAAATTGATTCTTGGGTAAAATTAACCAAGGTGTTAACCCATGAAATCATGAATTCTATTGCGCCAATTAGCTCAATTACAGATACGTTGTACCATCGTCTTAAAGAGCAGCAAACTGCGCCAAGCCAAGAGTTGTTTAAGGACACTCTTATGGGGCTACAAGTAATCAAGGAACAATCCAAAAGTCTACAAGATTTTGTTATTTCTTATCGCTCGTTTTCTGGAGTTTCAAGCCCAGAAAAACAAGTGATTAACGTGACAGAATTATTGCAAAAAATCCACGCACTCTTTAGCAGTGAACAAGCATCAAAAAAGAGCCTATTTACAGTGGATTGTAAAGACGCATCCCTGCAAATTTTTGCTGATGAAAATCAAATCTCACAGGTGCTTTTTAATTTGGTCAAAAATGCTGTAGAAAGCCCAATGGGCGTAGAAGCAAAAAAAATACAACTAAGCGCTTTTAGCACTGGTCAAAACTCAGTTGCTATTAAAATAACTGACAATGGTGCTGGAATTTCAAAAGATCAAATTGAGCAAGTTTTTGTGCCTTTTTTCTCTACAAAAAAAGAAGGATCTGGAGTTGGTTTAAGCCTGTCTAAGCACATTATGAAAATGCACAACGGAAGCTTAACCGTACATTCTACCCCTAACAAAAGCACTTCTTTTACCTTGATTTTTTAAGGCTTTAGACCTTTTTAATCACGTTGGTAACGATGCCCCAAATAATAAAATTATTGTCTTCTGTTATTTTTATACTCTTATAGTTCTCGTTTTCTGGCTGTAACCAAACCTCGCCGTTCCCCACTTTTAAACGCTTAACTGTAAACTCGCCATCTAAAAAACACACGGCAATTTTATTGTCTGCTGGTGCAATGCTTCTGTCAATTACCAATAAATCATTATCATCCAAACCCGCACCAATCATTGATTGACCGCTTACTCTTGCAAAAAAAGTGGCTTCTTTGTTCTGAATAAGTTCTTCATCTAATGAGATTCGCGTTTCTCTAAAATCATCTGCTGGCGAAGGAAAACCTGCCGAAATTCCAGTATCGATTAAGATGGTACTACTGCCCTTGCTAAATTTTGGGCTTAAAAACTCTAAACTATGTTGGCTTCTTTTTCTCATTTTACAACAATAATATCTTTAAAATTGGTGGTAAATTTTGGCGATAATCTTTCTTGACGCATTTTCCAGGTACGCTGTAAATCTTGACGTCCTAACTTAATAACATCTGTCTTATACCTGCCGTTTAACGAGTCAATGGCATTCATTAATGATTTGTGCTTTGGATTTTCACATTCAAAGAAATTAAGCTGATGGTTGGCCGTTGGAACCAGTCCTGTTACAAGGACCCCGGCGCGTTTGTACTCAACGCCTTCTCTAAAAATGGATTCAACTGCCTGTACAGCGGCATGGCTAATAGACAAGCTAGAATCTGTTGGATACGGAAAAACAACTGTGGTGCTTGCCTGGTGCTGCACTTCTTCTTTTTGATGGCGATTGCTGCTTAAAAAAACCAAAACCATATGGCAACTTGAGTGCTGTTTTCGCAGTTTTTCTGAGCAGGAAACTGCAAACGTAGCAATGCGTTCTTTAATATTTTCGAGGTCAGAAAAGGTGTGTTCAAAACTTCGTGTAGTAGCAATGGTCTTTTTAGTACTTTGAGCAAGCTCCATTTCAATCTTAGGAATGCCGGCTAATTCTTTTTGTAATTTCCATTCTGTAATCGAAAAGTTTTTACGCAGCCAATGCTCATCCAACTGCGCAAAATCAAAAGCAGTTTTGCAACCTTTACTGGCCAAGCGTTTTTCTAGGCGTCTTCCGATGCCCCATACATCTTTTAACAGAATCCATTTTAAGGCTTTAACTCGTTTTTCTTCGGAATCTATAACATAAACACCTTGGGTTTGTTTTGGAAACTTTCTGGCAATTTTATTCGCCACTTTGCTAAGTGCCTTGGTAGGCCCTATTCCTACACAGGTCGGAATGCCTGTCCATTGCAAAATACGGGTCCGCATTTCTAAAGCGTACTTGGTGAGTGCGGCTTGATCAAAACCCTTGAGGTCTAAAAAAGCTTCATCAATAGAATAGACTTCAATATCTTTAGAAAACTGCTCGAGAATTTTCATAACCCGTGCACTCATATCTCCGTACAATGGATAGTTGGATGACAAGATTTCTATCCCGTGCATTTTACAAAAAGACTCCCACTTAAAAATTGGAGCTCCAAAGGGCAATTGTAACGCCTTGGCTTCATCACTCATCGCGATAACACAACCGTCATTATTGCTTAAAACAGCCACGGGTTTTCCCTGTAAACTAGGGTTAAAAACCCGTTCACAAGAGGCGTAAAAATTATTGCAATCTACCAATGCATACATGCAAGTAAAGGTAGCATATTTTGCCTATTTTTGTGAGGCTTACTTTTGTTAAAAAACAGAATTTTATGAACCAAGATACACTTATCAACCAAACCATCGCCTTTGTAAAAGAAACCTTAAAAGGCGCCGAAGGAGGACATGATTGGTTTCATATAGAGCGGGTTTATAAGAACGCATTGCTCATCGCAAAAGAAGAACAGGTAGACCTTTTAATTGTTTCTTTAGGGGCCTTATTGCACGATATTGCCGACGCAAAATTTTATGACGGCGATGAAGAAGTTGGCCCTGCAAAGGCTAGAACTTTCTTAGAAAAACAAGGGGTTGACTCTTTAATTATAGACCATATAACAAACATCATCAAACACATTTCTTATAAAAATAGCTTGGAAAAAAATGGAGTTGCTTTTAGCTCTCCAGAGCTTGCCGTTGTTCAAGATGCCGATCGCCTAGATGCTATTGGAGCTGTTGGAATTGCGCGCTGTTTTAATTATGGAGGATTTAAAAACAGAGCCTTATACGACCCTCAGATTAAACCAAATTTAACCATGACCAAAGAGGCGTATAAAAAATCTGACTCGCCAACAATCAATCATTTTTACGAAAAATTGTTATTGCTAAAAGATCAAATGAATACAGCGACGGCAAAAAAAATTGCTGAAGAACGCCATGCATTTATGGAAACATTTCTTCAACAATTTTATGATGAGTGGAATGGCGTAAAATAATTTACGCTCCAGGAAAATCAGCTTTTCTTTTTTCTAAAAAAGCAGTAGTTCCTTCTTTAAAATCTTCTGTTCCAAAACAGTTTCCGAATTCAGAAATTTCTGTTTCAAATCCATTAACCCCTTCTTTAAAATTAGCATTAACTGCTCTGATTGCTGCTCCAATAGCAACCGATGAATTTCTAAGCATTTTACTAGCGATTTTCTCTGCCAAAGGCAACAGATCTTCTTGACTAGTTACATGGTTTACCAAGCCATAAGCTTTGGCTTCTTCTGCGCTTATCATTCCTGCAGTCATAATCAATTCCATAGCGCGTCCTTTTCCTATAAGTTGAGGCAAACGTTGAGTACCACCATAGCCTGGAATAACACCCAAAGAAACCTCTGGAAGCCCCATTTTTGCATTGTCTGAAGCGATTCTAAAATGACAGGCCATTGCCAATTCTAAACCTCCCCCTAAAGCAAATCCGTTGATTGCCGCAATAACAGGCGTTCCTAGATTTTCTATAAAATCAAATAAAATTTCTTGTCCTTTGGCGGCTAAACTTCCTCCTTGACTAACATCAAAATGAGCAAACTCAGAAATGTCTGCACCAGCAACAAAGGCTTTTTCTCCGCTTCCTGTAATTAAAATTACCTTGACTTCTTTGTCTGCATCTAACGCAGAGAAGGCCTCGTGCAATTCTTCTATAGTTTGCTTGTTTAAGGCATTTAGTTTTGTGGGTCTGTTAATGATAATGATGGCTATTTTATTTTCAATAGCGATCCGTAAATTTTCAAATGTCATTTTTTTAAGTTTTTGGTATGGTTACAGTAAATATGGTTCCTTTATTTTCTTCTGAGGTAAAACTGATACTTCCGTTATAGGCCTCAATAATTTTTTTAATCATCCCTAATCCCAAGCCCATTCCACTTGATTTTGTGGTAAACTTTGGTTCAAAAATTAAATCTTTTACCGCTTCAGAAATTCCTTTTCCATTGTCTTCTACAGAAATGATTACATTGTGTTCATCTTGAGTAACCGTTACCTTTATCTCAGGGTTTTCTTTGCTTTCTACAGCTTGTTGTGCATTGGTTACCAAGTTTGTAACGATGCGTATTAGCTGGGTCTTGTCTAAATTGGCTACAATATCAGAGGCAGTAGATTCGTAATTAATATTGCTGTCATTAAAAATCTCTAAGGCTAGTTTTACCACAGCGACCACATCAACAGGTTCTTTGTTTTGTTTGGGCATCTTTGCAAAATCAGAAAAGGCAGATGCAATAGAGGTCATTACATCTATTTGCTGAATCAAGGTTTGACTATACTCTTTAATTTTGTCTTTAATTTTTGGATCTGTTGGATCAAATTTTCGCTCAAAACTTTGCACGGTTAAACGCATCGGTGTCAGCGGGTTTTTAATTTCGTGGGCCACCTGTTTTGCCATCTCTCTCCAAGCTTGTTCACGTTCGCTTTTAGCCAATCTTGCTGCACTCTCTTCTAGTTGGTCAATCATGCTGTTGTAGGCATTGACCAAAGTGGCAATTTCTTCACTGGCGGATGAAAACTCAATTTTTTCATTCCGTTTGTGCAAGGTCGTTCTGTTAATCTTATCAGAGATGGTTTTTAAAGACTTGGTAATATATCTCGATAAAAAATAAGCCAAAACGATGGCAATCATAAACATAAACGCATAAACATAAGCCAACCTAGAAATAAATTCTTTTAGCTCTCTTTTTTGATCAGAATTGTCTTGCGAAAACTTTAATTCTATAACCGCTATTGATTTAAATTTTAAGTCTGTAATATAGTTGTATGAGGTTTCATTACTAATGTTTCCCATCTCTACACTGCTAAAAACTCTGTGAGATGGAAAGGTCTCTAGATCGTCTAAAATTTGTTGAGATAAAACCGTTTTTGGCGCGTTGCTAAAAGAGTTAAGAGTATTTGACGTTTTTAAAAGATTCCCATCCAAAT
Organism: Polaribacter pacificus; assembly: GCF_038024035.1. NCBI lineage: Bacteria > Pseudomonadati > Bacteroidota > Flavobacteriia > Flavobacteriales > Flavobacteriaceae > Polaribacter > Polaribacter pacificus. The sequence goes on along the minus strand of NZ_CP150664.1, from coordinate 1,911,973 downwards.
CAAAGATGGTAATGTCTAAATTATGGACACTAGAAATTTCATAAATCCGCTCTTGAAAAACCTCAACAAGCTTTGGAGTTGTAATGGAATCGAGCCCTTGTCTTTTTAATTCAAAATCAAAATTTGAGATGACCGCCTCTTCTTTTCTGCTAAAACGCTCTTTGTTATATTCTTTTCTTTCTTCATCGTATTGATAGATGGTTACACCAACAATAAGTATCGATGCCAACAACACCAACAAAATCATTGCTAAAAAAATACGATTCCGTAAAGACATTTTTTTAAACATGGTATGCGCTCTTTAAAGCCACAAGATAGTTAAATAAAAAAGTCGTTACAAACTGTGTAACGACTTTAATTTATAGGTTCTTATTATGTTCCTCATTTAAGAATGACAACTAAAAACAGGCAGAAAATCTTAACCAACGATGTTGACAATCTTTCCGGGAACTATGATCACTTTTTTAGGAGTTCTTCCGTCTAATTGCGCAATCGTTTTTTCATGTGCCATAACTGCTTTTTCTATATCTTCTTTGCTTAAATCTAAAGGCAACTCTAGCGTAAAGCGCATTTTTCCGTTAAATGAAATTGGATATTCCTTACTGCTTTCTACCAGATGACTTGCATCAAAAACAGGGAAATTTGCAGTGGCAATAGACTCTTTATGTCCTAATAAACTCCACAATTCTTCTGCAATATGCGGAGCATAAGGCGATACCAAAATTGCTAAAGGCTCTAAAATTGCACGCTTGTTGCATTTTAAGGCTGTTAGCTCATTAACTGCAATCATAAAGGTAGAAACCGAGGTGTTGAAAGAGAAATTCTCTATATCTTCTTCTACTTTTTTAATAGTTTTATGTAAGGTTTTTAATTCCTCCCCCGACCCCTCCGAAGGAGGGGAGTTGTCCACATAAAACGTTCCATTTTCTCCCGAATGGTACAACTTCCACAATTTCTTTAAGAAGGATGACACTCCAGAAATACCAGAATTTTTCCAAGGTTTTGTTTGCTCTAAAGGCCCTAAAAACATCTCAAACAATCGCAAACTATCTGCGCCGTATTCTTCACAAATAAGATCTGGGTTTACCACATTGTATTTGGATTTTGACATTTTTTCTACCTCACGAGAAACAGTGAATTTTTCTTCATCACTAAATTCTTTATCAAATCTAACTTTACTATCATTGAACCATTTTAAAAACCCTTCAGTATCTATTTCATTTTGAAGATTAACATAATCTACTAAAATGTGTCTTTTGTTTACTGTAAAGTTAATTTTATCATATTCAAAACCAAGTTTTTCAAACTTCTCTCTTAAGTTAGGTAAATCAACTATATCTGATAATTTATACAATTCTCCATTAATCGCTTGATGCACTAACTTTCCTTCTAATTTTGACCAAGAAATAACTTGACCTAGAAATAAATCATTAAATAGATTATCAAAAACATTATCTCTTTCTTCTAATTCATCAGAAGATATTCCTTCTTTATAACCATAATAACCACGATTAATAATTCTGACAAAAGCACTTTCCCCCAAAATCATCCCTTGGTTGATTAGTTTTTTTGCAAACTCATCTACCGGAACTATGCCCTTATCAAACAAGAATTTTTGCCAAAAACGCGCGTACAATAAATGTCCGGTTGCGTGCTCTGATCCTCCAATGTACAAATCAACTTCTTTCCAATAGTCTAAAGATTCTTTGCTTGCAAATTCTTCTGTATTTGTAGCATCCATATAGCGGTTAAAATACCAAGAACTTCCTGCCCAACCTGGCATGGTGTTTAGTTCTAAAGGATATACCGTTTTGTTTTTAAGCTTTTCATTAGACACGACTTTCTTAGCACGTGAATCCCAAGCCCAAGCTGTTGCGTTTCCTAAAGGTGGTTTCCCATCTTCGGTTGGCAAATACTTCTCTACCTCTGGCAAGACAATTGGCAAGTGTTTCTCATCAATCATTTGCGGCATTCCGTCTTTGTAATAGACTGGGAAAGGCTCTCCCCAATAACGTTGTCTGCTAAACACAGCATCGCGCAAACGGTAGTTTATTTTTCCTTGACCAAAACCTTGTTTTTCTAGTTCGTAAATGGCTAATTTCATCGCTTTTTTATACGATAGGCCATTTAAGAAATCAGAATTTGCAATTTTAGTACCTTCTTTGTCTGCATGTGCAGCTTCTGAGATATCTACATTTTCAAAAATATTCGGAATCTCAAGTCCAAAGTGTTTTGCAAAATCATAATCGCGTTGATCTCCACAAGGAACTGCCATTACTGCACCTGTTCCGTAGTTTGCCAATACATAATCTCCAATCCAAACAGGAATCTGTTTTCCTGTAAATGGATGAACTGCATAGGCACCTGTAAACACACCAGAAATGGTTTTTACATCGGCCATACGATCGCGTTCAGAGCGTTTTGCTGTTGCTTTTACATAGGCCTCAACAGACTTTCTTTGTTCTGAAGTGGTAATTTTAGAAACCAACTCATGTTCTGGAGCAAGGGTCATAAACGACACTCCAAAGATGGTATCTGGACGTGTTGTAAACACACTAATCCTATAAGAATTCTCGCTTTCGCTTGGAGTAATAACTGCTTTTTTAGCTGTTTTTTCTATTGGTTTTGCAAATTGAATTGCATTGTTAATCTTAGAAACAACACTCAATACATTTTCTACAACCTCTTCATTTGTAAAACGGATAACATTAAATCCTTCGTTTGCAAATAAAAGATCTCTTTCTGCTTGGTCTTCTTTACCAGAAAACTCTACAATTATATTTTTAGCCAAACACACATAATCTACTAAAAACGTACCGATGGTGTATTTTTTTCTAAATTTTGCTGCGCCTTTTTTGTTTTTTAATTCATCCCAGAGAAGCGTTTCTGCTTTTGATAAATTTAAACGAAGCTCTTTTAAAGCTTCTAACTCTTTATAGTTAAGTTTAACTCCTGCATCTTCTTTTAAAGTATCTCCAGCAACCTTAAAAGTAACCATCGCTCCTTCGCTTCGGCCTATCCAATTGGTTTGAGAATCTTTTAGTGGTTGTGGCCAATCTATTGTTGATAATCCATCTAACAAACGTTGCGCATAGGCAGAAATTCTCATTGACCACTGAGTCATTTTTTTTCTGACTACAGGATGACCTCCACGTTCTGAAACACCGTTTACAATCTCGTCATTGGCCAAGACTGTTCCCAAAGCTGGACACCAGTTTACTTCGGTATCTGACAAATATGTCAATCTGTATTGTAATAAAATTTCTTCTTGAGCTTCTTTGGTCATTGCCTTCCACTCATCCGCAGTAAAAGATTTGATATCTTCATCACAAACAGCATTTACCGTAGTATTACCTGATTTTTTAAAGATCTTAATCAAGCTAGCAACATCCTCTGCTTTGTCTGTGTCTTTATTGTACCAAGAGTTAAACAGTTGAATAAAAATCCACTGAGTCCACTTGTAATAATCTGGGTTTGATGTGCGTACTTCTCTACTCCAATCAAAAGAAAAACCGATTCTATCTAACTGTCTTCTGTAGGTAGTAATATTTTCTTCTGTAGTCGTTGCTGGATGCTGTCCTGTTTGTATAGCGTACTGTTCTGCTGGCAAACCAAAAGAATCATAGCCTTGTGGGTGCAATACATTAAATCCTTTATGACGCTTATAACGCGCATAAATATCACTGGCAATATATCCTAAGGGATGCCCAACATGCAATCCTGCTCCAGATGGATACGGGAACATGTCTAACACATAATATTTAGGTTTCTCTGATTCATTAGAGGCTTTAAAAGTTTGGTTTTTATCCCAAAATTCTTGCCATTTCTTTTCGATCTCAATATGATTGTATTGCATGTGATTTTCTGCTTTTTAGAAGGCCCAAAGTTACAGCTTATTCCTAAAAGATTAAAGGAATTTTAATAGCCATTTTTTATTGCTATTACAGGGTAAAAATTCAATAAAAAAGTCAGTTCTTTGCAGAATAAATTTTAAGTAGAGTGAAAAATAATCTTGTAAAAGCGCATTTAGCCTTATTGGGCGCCAACCTAATTTACGGAGCAAATTATATTATTGCCAAAGGGATAATGCCTACTAAAATTGGTCCTTCTGGATTTATTTTTTTACGGATTGTTGGTGCTGGAATTTTATTCTGGATTATCAAGTCATTTATCAAAGAACGCATAGAAAAAAAGCATTTTCCTCGATTAATTTTATGTGGATTGTTAGGAGTAGCTGCCAATCAATTGCTGTTTTTTCACGGATTAAATTTAACCTCACCAATTGATGCTTCTATCATTATTACCGCAATCCCGATTGTTGTTTTAGTTTTTAGCGCCTTGCTTTTAAAAGAAAAAATTACCAGAAACAAACTGCTAGGGATTTCTATTGGAGGGGTCGGAGCTGTTTTGTTGGTTTGGTTTGGAAACAATACAGAGGGCACTAGTTCTTTGCTTGGAAACATCTTGGTCTTTTTAAACGCCTGCTCGTATGGACTGTACCTTGTGCTGGTAAAACCTTTGATGAAAAGCTACAATTCACTTACTGTAATTAGCTGGGTATTTCTCTTTGGTTTCTTGTTTATGCTTCCTTTTGGGATTCCAGACATACTACAAACAAATTTTGAGGCCTTTACTGCTCAAACTTATGCAGCCATCCTTTTTGTAGTGGTCGGAACCACCTTTTTAGCCTACTTGTTTAATATTTATGCCTTAAATTATGTGTCGCCTTCTGTCAATGGAAGCTATGTGTATTTACAGCCTGTAGTTAGCTTTCTTATGGTAAGCTTGTATGCATTTGTCTTGGGTAAAACAGAATACGCACAAGACATACATCCCATAAAAATTGTCTGCTGTCTGCTGGTGGTTTTAGGGGTCTATTTAATTAGCAAAAAACCAAAACATCAGGCATAAAAAAATCCGAAAAATGCAGTTTTCGGATTCTTAAATTGATGTGATTTAGACTTATTTTACTGGAACAGTTACTACTGTATTTGCCCATCCAATATACATATCTCCTGAATTAGAAAATACGATCTCTAATGCTTCAAGAGTCTTGCTGTTGTTAGAAACTTTTGCAATTACTCTTACAACATCTTGACTTTGTTTATAAGAAAAAGCACCCCAAACATTGGTAGCTTTATTTAAGATGATGGTCCATTGATTTGCTCCAGGAATTGCAAACATTGTATACGTACCTGCTTTTACTGATTTTCCACCAAAAGTAACGTCTTTAAAAAATTGGATTTCAGTCGCCTCATTGGCTCCTAATCTCCATACTTTTCCTGCAGGCGCCAACTTAGAAAGACTTCTCCCTTTTAATTGTGGTCTTCCATAGATTACTTTTGCAATTACTCCATCTGCTTTTGTTTTGTACAAGGCAATATCTGCTGGACTCTTATCAAGTTTATTTTCAAATTTCTGTGCGGTTGCTTCTGTAGAAAACAAGCCTGCGATTGCTAAAAAAGCAATGATTAAAACATTTTTTTTCATGATGTATCTCTTTTTATTTATTAGTTAAATTCTTATTTAATTGTAACTTTTACAACTGTATACTCCCAGCCCATGTATAGGTTCATATTATCGTCAAAGGTCATAGAGAAAGCCTCTATTGGTGCAATACTAGAAGATACTTTTGCTTTTACCTTAACAACATCTTCACTTTCTTTATAAAAGTACGCTCCCCAAACATTCTCAGCAGTGCTTAAAATAATCGTCCATTCATTATCATTAGGAATCGTAAACATGGTATATCTTCCTGCTTTAACTGATTTACCACCAAAGGTTACATCCTTATAAAAAACAACTTCTGCAGCTTCATTGGCTCCAGTTCTCCATAGTTTTCCTTTTGGTGCTAAAGCCTCTAAAGACCTTCCGCTTAACTGTGGTCGGCTATAGGTGATTTTTACAATTTTATCAGAAATTTTATAGCTCGTTGGGAAAGAAGCTACATCCATTGGGCTCTTGTCCAATGTTGAAAATTTTTGAGCAGTAGTTTCATTAGAAAACAAGGCTGCAATTGCAAAAAGAGCAATGACTAAAACATTTTTTTTCATGATTTGTGTATTTGATTAGTTTAGGGATTAGGTCTTAAAAAAAAGACTTCCTTACACTGTAATGATACTATTTTTTTATCAAATGTGTAATTTAGGATGCTTACTTAGCATTTTCCACAGCCAGATCCACAGCTATCTGAGCTTGTTTTCTTTTTAAAAAGAAATTTTTTTGCCAGAAAATATAGGGCAAATATAAGGATGCTATAGGCGATGATTTCTTGCATTAGCTAAAGATTGTATAGGTTATAAAAGCAGCTACATAGGCCAAAGCTCCCATTCCGAATAACTGAAAAAGAGGCCACTTCCAAGATTTTGTTTCTCTTTTTACAACGGCCAAGGTTCCCATACATTGCATGGCAAAGGCATAAAAGATAAGCAAGGACATTCCTACGGCCAAATTAAATCGTTTTTCTCCTGTATCAGGATTGACCTCAGCGCGCATACGTTCTTTAATAGTACTTGTGTCTTCATCTCCACTTTCTACACTGTATATGGTTGCCAGTGTGCCCACAAAGACCTCACGTGCAGCAAAAGAACTGATTAATGCGATCCCAATTTTCCAATCATAACCCAATGGTTTGATTGCTGGTTCTATGGCTTTACCCATAATACCGATATAAGAGTTTTGCAACTTAGCCGAAGCTATTTTATGCTGCATTTCATCTGCACTTAGCGCATTGTTTTGAGTGTTTTCTACAATGTTTTTTTCTACGGTATCAAAAGAACTTGGTCCGTTAGAAGCCAAGAACCACAAAACAATAGAGATGGCTAAGATTATTTTTCCGGCTCCAAAAACAAAGGCCTTGGTTTTTTCTAATACATCAAAAAAGACATTTTTAAGAGATGGTAATTTGTAGTTTGGCATTTCGGCTACAAAAAACGAAGTGTTTTTTACCTTGAGTGTTTTGTGCAATAGGTAGGCAGAAATAATTGCCGTCGCAAAACCTAAAACATAAAGACATAGCAATACAAAACCTTGAAGACTAAAAAAGCCAAATAATTTTTTATTCGGGATGACCAAAGAAATTAAAATAGCATACACAGGCAAACGCGCAGAACAGGTGGTAAACGGGGTTACCAAAATAGTAATAAGGCGTTCTTTCCAACCTGCTATTGTTCTGGTTGCCATCACAGCAGGAATAGCACAAGCGGTTCCAGAAATTAATGGAATGACACTTTTACCGCTCATTCCAAACTTTCGCATAATTTTATCCATTAAAAAAACCACACGACTCATATAGCCTGTTTCTTCTAAAATGGCAACAAACAAAAATAGGATGGCAATTTGTGGAATAAAAATAACCACACCTCCAATACCTGGAATAATTCCGTCTGTGATTAAATCTGTCAATACTCCTGGACTCATTTGCTCTTTTACAAAATCACTAAGGCTAGCAAAAGCTCCATCAATAAAATCCATTGGGGCAGAAGACCAATCAAAAATAGATTGAAAAATCAACAGTAAAATCCCAAAGAAAATTACATAGCCAAATATTTTATGTGTAAACACACGATCCAATCTACCGCGTAGGTTTTTAGCCTTCGCTTGATCTACTCGATAGGTTCTTTTTAAGATATCGTTAATCTGCTGATAGCGATGGATAGTTTCTTTATGCTGATAGCGTTTTAACTTAGACAGGTCTTGTCTAAATTCTTGTAGTTTAATTTTTTCTTCTTCTGTAAGCTGATTGGGGTAATTGTTTTGAGTAATCATTAACCACAACTCATACAAGGTATGATTTGGGCTTACCTCTTTTAGCAATTTAAAATAATCAGCGTCAATTTTGTGATTTATAGAACACAGTGGATGCCCTTTTTCTACTTGAGCTGCTCGCTCAATTGCTTCTTTTACCTCTGTAATACCTTCGTGCTTTCTGGCACTCATCAGTACAACCTCTGTTTGCAATTCTTTTTCTAAGGTTTTTAGATCAATAAAAATTCCTTTTCTCTCCTGTTGATCTGCCATGTTAATGGCCAAAACGATGGGAATCTCTAAGTCTTTGACTTGAGAAAACAGCAGTAAGTTTCTTTTTAAATTTTCTATATCAGCCACCAAAACAATAACATCTGGATGGTTATTATCATCAGTATTTAACAGCGATTTTAAAACGATGCTTTCATCAATAGATGTAGGGTTGATGCTATAGGTACCGGGTAAATCAATGATGGTAGCAGCTGTTCCGTTTGGTAATTTGCAAGTACCCTCTTTTTTGTCTACAGTTACCCCTGGGTAGTTTCCAACTTTCTGAGTTAACCCTGTTAGTTGATTAAATAAAGAGGTCTTCCCTGTATTGGGATTTCCTATCAATGCTACTTTAATGGGCCTTGCTTTTTCCATTTATTCACTTTTTACCACTCTTATTTGTGCTGCCATTTCTTTACGAATGGCTAAGTGACTTCCGTTTACACAAATATATAAGGGATCTTTAAGCGGAGCTATTTGCAAAATAACAACCTCTGCTCCTGGCAAACATCCCATTTCTAATAGTTTTAGAGGAATATTATCCAAAGCATCTTCTGTGATGATTCCTACCTCTCCAATTAATAAGCTTGCAATTGTGTCCAAAAAGCCAAAATTTTAGAAAGCAAAGATACAAATTTAGAATGATTCTAAACAAGTTAATTGACTCTTATTAAATATTATTTCTTTTTTTGATATTCTTCTTTTAACAAAGCGACGTCTGAAATAAGTTTTTTCATTTCTTCTTTGTCTGTACCGTCATAATATCCTCGAATCCTGCGTTCTTTATCTACTAAAATAAATTGCTCGGTATGAATAAAATCATCTTCGTCTCCATTGCCTTCATCTAAAACAGCAAAGTAGCTTTTTCTAGCCAGCTCATAAATATGCTTTTTAGAACCCGTGGTTACGTTCCACTTGCCATCAATAACACCTTTGTTTTCTGCATAGGCTTTTAACACAGGTACGCTGTCCATTACTGGAGTTACGGAATGTGATAAAAACATAATGTCATCATCATTTTTATAGTAAGATTGAAGCTCACTCATATTGTATGCCATCGCAATACAGATGGTCTGACAACGGGTAAAGAAAAAATCAGCGATGTAAATTTTACCATCGTAATCTTTTTGGGTAATCTGCTCTCCATTTTGATTGGTCAAGTTAAATGCTGCGATCTCATGATTTACTCGAATATGCTTTACAGAGGCATCAACCAACTTCGGGTTTACATCAGAAGGGCTGTAAATAGGCAGTCGTTTATCAACAGACAATAAATTGTAAAAAACAATCAGTGAAATTACCGATAGAACCACCGCTATGATGATAAATGGTAGTGATTTCTTAAAAGAAAACGATTTCATAAAATAAAGCTTTGAAGAGCTACAAAATTACTACATAATTCTTGTAAAGACGAAGATAATCAAAGAAATGACCGATAAAAGTTTGTTAAAACAAGCAATAGATTTAAAATGCTATTTTACAACTCTTATTAAAAACGTACATTTGCGGGATTATAAAAAGAAAACAGCTCAATGGAAATACTGATAAAGGCATCTCAATTTATTTTAAGTTTATCGCTCTTAATCGTTCTGCATGAATTGGGGCATTTTATCCCAGCAAAACTCTTTAAAACAAGAGTAGAAAAATTCTACTTATTTTTTGATTATAAGTTTTCTTTGGTAAAAAAGAAAGTTGGAGATACGGTATACGGTATTGGTTGGATTCCTTTAGGTGGTTATGTTAAGATCTCTGGAATGATCGATGAAAGCATGGACACCGAGCAAATGAAACAACCTGCACAACCCTGGGAGTTTAGATCTAAACCAGCTTGGCAACGATTGATTATCATGTTGGGTGGTGTGATCGTTAATTTTATCTTGGGTATTTTTATCTATATCATGTTAATGTACACCTATGGCGAAAACTTTTTACCTAATGATAATGTAAAAGGTGGTGTTTGGGTACAAGATCAATTAGGTACCGATTTGGGCCTTAAAAACGGAGATAAGATTCTAAGTATTGACGGTAATTCAGTTCGAAAATTTAACAGCCTACCTGTAGAATTCATCAACGGAAACAACTATACCATTGAAAGAAATGGTCAAGTTATCGAAAAAGAAATCCCAATCGACTTTATCTCAAAATTAATAGAACGCGGTAAAAACGAAGGTTCTTTTATTTTACCAAGATATCCTTTTATGGTAGGAGCTCTTTCTAAAGACTCTCCAAATTTAAAAAGTGGTTTGGCTACTAAAGATATTATTACTGCTATTAACGGTGTCTCTATTACTTATTTTGATGAAGCTCAAAAGCATCTAGAAGGTCTAAAAGGACAAGACATTGAGATTAGCGTTAAACGATCAAATAAAACCCTTAATCTACCTGTAAAAGTTACAGAAGATGGAGCCTTGGGTGTTTCCCTGGCAAGATTGTCTGTATCTGACTTAGAAAAGCTTGGTTATTACGAATTGGAAAACAATCAATTTACTTTTGCCGAAGCGATTCCTGCCGGAGCCAATAAAGCTTATGAAACCTTAGCGGGCTACATTAAACAATTGAAAAAAATATTTAATCCAAGCACTGGTGCTTATAAAGGATTAGGAGGCTTTATCTCTATCGGGAGCATCTTTCCTTCTGAGTGGAGCGCAGAATCTTTTTGGAACATCACAGCCTTTTTGTCTATCATGTTAGGGTTTATGAATTTATTGCCAATCCCTGCATTAGATGGAGGTCATGTGGTATTTACCCTTTGGGAAATGATTACCGGAAAAAAACCAGGAGATAAGTTTTTAGAATATGCTCAAATCGCAGGTTTTTTCTTATTAATTATCCTGCTGCTCTTTGCCAACGGAAACGATATATATCGATGGCTCTTTAAATAAGCCAAACCATACAAACAAAAAAGCTCTTGAAAATTCAAGAGCTTTTTTTATAGGGTATAAAATCATTTAAAAACAAGAGGACCTTAACGCCCTTCTTTTTCTAGAACCTTATTTGTTTTTACAATCGCTTGATTATTCTTCCAGTCTATCCATTTTTGTCCTTTAATTCTTCGCATAAGATTGTCTATGCTTCGCATGATAAAAACATTGTAAACGGCCTTTGAAAAGTTCTTTGGTTTTCTTGCAATGGCTCTTAGACTCATAGAAAAGCCTGGAGTAAGATATTTCATATAGTGCCAATAACCCTCAGGCATATACAAAACTTCACCGTGGTTTAATTGGGTTTCATAGCCTTTTGCATTTTTTAAAGCTGGCCATTTTTCAAAATCTGGGTTAGAAAAATCTATATCTTCTCGAGTAATCAAAGAGTGTGGCACCTTGTACAAATACTTGTTCTGTTTTTGATCAAAAAGAATAACTCTCTTGGTTCCTTCAAAATGAAAATGGAAAATATTTGCCAAATCAATATCGTAATGCATAAAAGTATAAGAGTCCTTTCCTCCAAAAAACAACATGGGCAAACCCTTCATTAAACGCAGACCAAAATCAGGATACCGATAATCTTTTTGAAGACTTGGAACCTCTTTTAAAATGTTCCATAAAAAGATTCTAAATTTTGTAGGTTCTCTTTTAAGAAGATTAATATAATCAGCCATTTTCATGGTGGCGTGTGGCTCATTAAACCCATCCTTATAATCTACAGGTCTATCATCATACAAAGGCACTATTTTGTCTCCTACCTGCTCTTTCATATAGTCTAAGCTCCATTTGTTGTAGGCTGGCCAATCAGTAATAAACTGCTCAATAACTACAGGCTTTTGAGGCTTAAAGTAGTTTTTTATAAAATCTTCTTTGGTAATTGTTTTTACCCTCTCAATTTGAGATAACTGTAAATCCATGTAAAAAAATTAAAGCACAAAGTTACTAAATTGTAAAATGTTCTTTAAATAAACAGGCGTATTCTCTCGTTAAAAAGTTCCTAATATTAATCAAGGAGTTCTCAAAGAAGGAATATGAACGGAATAGCTTTAGAAAAACAGCTAAACCTCTAAGCAGGTGCTATAAACCAAAAAATTCCGCAAATGTTGCGGAATTTTTTAGTTTTTGATTTCTTATGATTTGGAAGAAGTATCCTCTGTAACATCTTCTGATGGGTCTGTCGGAAGTTCTTTTCCTTTTAAATAGTCTGGCAATTGCATACCTGCCATATTAAACATCTCTTGCAAAGGCGGTACAGATTTGTACATGCCTGAGATAAAGTTGGACGTTGATGACTTTCCGTTTTCACCTCCACCGTTTTCCCAAACAGTCACCTTATCAATCTTAATGTTTTTAATAGCTTCTGCTTGTGTTTTAACCAGCTCTGGTAATTTATCAGCAATCAATAATAATACAGCATCTTTAGAACTGTTTCCTGCTGCTTTTACAATCTGATCAAGACCTGCTGCCTGCTTGGTTAATACTTCGTATTGTCCTTGTGCCTCAGCCTGCGCTTTAAACAAGATGGCATCTGCCTCTCCTTTTGCAATTCTTCTAATATTTTCTGCTCTTGCCTCTGCATCAATTTCTACTTTTCTTTTATCGATTTCTGCAGGAACAATAACATCTGCTAACTGTGAAGAACGCTCTCTTTCTGCTCTGGCAGTTTCTGCTTCTTGCTCTGCTGCATACGATTCTTTTAAGGCGTTTGCTGTTTGTACTTTTTCTGATGCAATTGCAACACGTTCTGCTTCAGCTTCACGTTGTCTACGCAAGGAGTCAGAGTTGGCAACCGCAATTTTTGCTGTATTCTCTCCTTCAACTGCTTGTGCATTTGCTGCTGCAACTTGGGTTCTTTCATCTTGAACGGCATTGGCTTCACCAATAGAACCATCTCTATTTTTTTCTGCTACAGACTTACGTGCCGCATTAATAGCATGTGCTGCAGCTTCTTTACCCAAAGCTTCAATATAACCAGACTCATCAACAATATCTGTAATATTTACGTTGATCAGTTTTAAACCAACTTTCTTTAATTCTGATTCTACACTTTGAGAAATATTGGTTAAAAATTTATCTCTATCACTATTAATTTCTTCAATATCCATAGATGCAACTACCAAACGCAGTTGACCAAAAATTATTTCTTGTGCCAATTCTTGAATATCTGCTTGTGCTAAACCTAATAAACGCTCAGCTGCATTTTGCATGATTCCTGGCTCAGTAGAAACCCCAATAGTAAATCTTGATGGTACATTAACACGAATGTTTTGTTTAGACAGTGCATTGACCAAATTAACTTCGATAGAAATCGGTGTTAAATCAAGAAACTGATAATCTTGAATCACAGGGAAGATAAATGCTGCTCCACCGTGAATACATTTTGCTGATTCACCACCACCAACTTTTCCATACACCACTAAAATTCTGTCTGATGGACATCTTTTATAGCGTTTAACAAGTGTCACGAAAATGACAATAATCGATAGCACAGCTACCACAATGGTAGGTAACGGCCCAAAAGATTCTAATTGAAATAAAGGTATTTGTAACATAGTCTATTTTTTATTTTGTTTGAGGTTCTATAATTAATATGCCATTCTTGGTTACTTCTATAACCTTGATCACATGTCCTTGTTTTAAATCAGTATCGTGATCTGTCAAGGCTTCTAACTCTCTTAGAGCTCCCTGTACTTTTACTTGTACTTTACCAATAGAAGATCTATTTGCACCTACGGTTAAATAAACTTCGCCAATGGCATTGAGCGCATTATTCATTTTAAGAGTTCCACTAGAGACTAGCTTGCTGATATAATAAAACATAGAAGCCATAATGGCCATCATAATCAATCCACAGATTACAGAAATAATAATGGTAAGGGTCTTTGAGTTTCCGGCATCAATACTTGCGATACCACTCCATCCGAATATGGCGAAAAAAGAAACCATATTTTTTAAAGTAAAAAACTGAAATCCCGCTCCTGTATCGGCATCAATCTCAGCGTCCACATCCCCAACATCCCCTTGATCTGCTCCGATAAAAGTTCCTATCAAAACAAACAGAAAAAGAAGTGTAGCGACACCTGTAATTACCCAATACACTTTTTCGAAGAGCGTAAAATCTGAAAACCATTCTGACATAAAGCAATTGTTTTAAATGAGTTACTAAAGATAGAAAATCTTTGATTAAATAACAGCTGTTCTGTTAATTAAAAAGAAACCTTATTACAGTAAAGAAAAGTCTCTTTTAAGGTCTTCCTACCTAATTAGTATTAAAATTAGACTTTTTGTTACATGAATTCAAAAAAAATAGCTCATTAAATAAAAAACACCTTGATAAAAATTACCAAGGTGTTTTTAAGATTGTTTAAAAGGCGTATCTCAGACCAGCCATAAAACTACTTGGTGGCATGGGTATAAAACCAGATTCTATATAGTCTGCATCAAATATATTGTTGGCAGTAAGTGTAAAATCAAAAGATTTAAAAGCCACTATTATAGAAGCATCCCAAACATTATAACTGGTTCCAATGGTTCGTTCTGCGTGCTTGTAAATAAGGTTTTGTTCTATGTTCTTAAAAAACTTTGTTGTTAGACGAGTTGTAAATTGATGCCTAAGTGTGTTTAAAGAATAGCGTGATAAATCTTTGTTTTGATCTAAAATATCATCGTCCAAATAACTGTATCCTACAGCTATTGATTGTTGATAATCGCTTATTTTAAATTGGTAAGAAGCATCCAACTCAAAGCCTTTGGTGGTTACCTCTGCAATATTAGCAGCTGTAAAAACACTTTGGTTGGTGTTGGGTCTAATATAATCGATTAGGTTTTTAGCAGATCTGTTAAAAAAAGCAATGGATCCAAAAAAGTTAGACTGGTTAAATTTTATACCTAGTTCTTGCGAAAGGGCTTCCTCTGGTTCTAAGTTTTCATTCCCAATGGTTACGGGATCTTTATAAAACAAATCTGTATAGGTTGGGATTCTGTAGGTGTAGCCAATATTACCATACACCTTTAAATTGTCTGATAAGGCATAGCCGATATCCATCCCCGGAAAGGCGTGAAATTTAAAATCCGAAAAATAGGTAATGGCAACTCCTGGAGTAATGTCTAATTTTTCATTGAAAAATTTAAAACGGTGCTCAACAAAAAGCGATGCCATCATACGGTCTCTTTTTCCTAAGTTATTACTGCTAATAGAAACGCCAGAAACATCCAATCCAAAACCTGTTACTCCTAAGTTTGATGTATAAGAAGCATTGGCCTCTACACCCACCTTGTTAGTAATGTGTAAATTTCTATAAAAGCCAGGATCATCTCTTTTTAGCAAAAAGATATCTTGGCCTCTTTTCCAATAAACTCTGGGTGTAATTTTAAACTTTTCTGTACGAAATGTGGTTGAAACACCCACCAAACTACTTTGAGTCTCTTCGTATTCATGAAAAGCAGGATTGGTGGTATAGAAATTTTCTGCGCCATAATTTTTATCAAAAAATGTAGCAATCAATTCTATGGGCTGTTTTTTCTTATTAAAAATTCCTTTTAAAAAGTAATTGTAGTTTTTGTAGTCTGTATTTGTTCGATATCCATCAGAGGTTAAAGCGCTTGCATGTGCAATAAATGAGGTATGCTCATACTCTTTACCCACAGTGATTGCTCCATTTAACTGACCAAAAGAACCCGCTTCTACTTGGGTAATGACCGTATTTTCTAATCTCTTTTTGGTAACGATATTAATGGCTCCAGTAAAGGCATTTTGTCCAAAAACTCTGGCAGCAGGCCCTTTTACAATTTCGATTCGCTGGATGACTTCTAGAGGAAGTGCTGCATTTAAGGTATGATGTCCTGTTTGTGAATCATCCATTTTAATTCCGTCTATTAATAAAAGTGTTTGGTCAAAACCACCTCCTCTAATATAGAGATCTGCCTGGCTTCCGGCGGTACCTCTTGTTCTGATGTCTACTCCTGCAACTTGTTTTAAAAGCGCAACCACATTGGTAGCAGCACTATTTTTAATAGCTGCAGCGGTGATAATATGTAAGGTTCTAGAATTTTCTTTAAAAGGCAAGTCGATTCTTGACGATTTAATTACCACAGTATCCAGTTGTTGGACGGGTATATTTTCTTGAGAAAATAAGGTGAGTTGCATCAGAAAAAATGCAAGAAAAAATGTATTGCGTATCATGTTGTTTTTTATTTAAAAGCAAGACAAAAGTAGTAACTTGCCGGACGATTAAACTAGTCCAGTTTTAAAATGAAAGATAGTCCGGTAATTGCCTTGTTTAAAGAGTTAATAGTTTTTGATAAAACTAGCGCTCAGCCTGTGTACATCCAAGTTTCACAACAGATTATAAATGCAATCCAACGAAGGTACCTAAGCAAGGGGACGCTCCTTCCCGGAACGCGTGTTCTAAGCAAGCTACTAAATATCCATAGAAATACAGCTGTTGCTATCTATGAAGAGCTGGCATCGCAAGGTTGGGTAGAAATACTCCCAAACAAAGGGACCTTTGTTTTAGAGCCAGAGTTAAAGATCGCAAAAATAAAAGCACCCTCTCAAAAAATAAATGAGGCTTACAAATACGCAAAAACAACAGGGTTTCCTTTTCAAAAATCCTTTCACTTAGCATCCACAGCTCAGTTGACAAATGCAAGCTTTACAATTAATGATGGCAAACCAGACTTGCGTTTGCATCCTGTACATCAGTTTACACGATGGTACAGTGCTGTAATGAAAAAAAAGACGTTGATAAAAAAATGGAACAGACCGCAGGAGTTTTCCTATTCTCATTATCAAACGCAGTTGTGTAATTTTTTAAATGCGACTAGAGGTTTTCATATGAGTCCTAGCAATTTGTTAAGCACGCGTAGTACAGAAATGAGTTTGTACATCGTTTCTCAATTATTGATAAAAAAAAACGATGTGGTATTGGTAGGGAATTTAAGTAATTATGCAGCCAATATGATTTTCCAGCAAGTAGGCGCAAACATTAAAACAGTTCCTGTAGATAAAGAGGGTTTAGATATTGAATACATTAAAAAACATTTTGTAAAACAAGGCATTCGATGTGTCTATGTATCTGCCCAGAGAGATTATCCCACCGTAGTAACATTAAGTGCAAAACGTCGTTTGGCATTGCTAGAACTTGCTAAAGAATATGGCTTTGCCATTATAGAAGATGATTACGATTACGATTTTCAGTTTGAAGGCTCTGCAATGTTGCCTATGGCAAGTGCAAATGCCAGCGGAATGGTGATTTATTTAGGGAAGATGGGGCAATCTTTGTTTCCGAGTTTTCAAACAGGATTTATAGTTGCGCCAGAAAACTTAATCTCTGAAGCAACTAATTATTTACAATTGCTTGATACACAAGGCGATTTGATACAAGAGCAAATGCTTTCTGAATTAATTAGCGAGGGCGAAATCTATCGCCTTATGAAAAAAAATATCGTTGTGTATAAGCAACGAAGAGATTGTTTAAGCAAGCTTTTAACTCATTATTTTTCAGAAATCGCAACCTGGGAAATCCCTTCTGGTGGCTTGGCCATTTGGTTAGAGTTTACCGCTAAAATATCCTTAGTACAACTAGCTGAACAAGCAGAGAAGCTCCATTTATTCTTACCAAAAACGATACTTTATCAGGATAAAAACACCTGTGCCATCCGCTTTGGATTTGGACATTTAAATGAAGAAGAACTAGAAACTGTGGTTCAAAAGTTAAAGAGTGCCTATCTTAAAGTAGCTATCTAAGCTATTCTGTTAATATTCATGCTGTTGTTTTTAGGATTATACGACTTTAAACTAGTTCATGAATTGATGTTATCGCCAGCGAACAAAGAATTAAAATCATTCTTTTTTAATAATTTATTATTGTTTTTCAATAATTTGTATATATTTGCTGCATCTAAACTTATCAAACATGAAAACAATTCAAATTTTAAGAACTCTTATCAATCTATTATTTTACACCTTAATTGCGATTTTTGCCCTAGGGTTTGCATTTGGGGTAATACTATTGTTTTTTCCAGAAATATTACCAAGTCCATACAATGCTTATACCATGCTGTTTAGTAGTTTTTTTACTTGGAAAATGTATTTAATGCCCAGCATCGCAATTATAAATTACGTCCTCTTAATTTTGGCAATTTTCTTTTTAAAGAAAAGTGTTTCTTCTTTTTTAAAATCAGATTTTTATAGCGAAAGAGTGACGAAAAACTTACAAAAAGGAGGGTCTCTTTTTATATTTATTGGAGTTTCAACAATTACAATTCAATTCTTTTCTGCAATTTATATTCAAAACATAGCAAACGACATGATTGGTGGTCAATATAATTTTTTAATTCGATGGTCAAATATCCTAGCAGCTGCTATTGATTTAAAAAGTATCATCGCCATCATCATCGGCTTGTTCTTTTTGTTATTTAGCAAAATTTTTGAAAACTCAAGAGTTTTAAAACAAGAAAACGATTTAACAATTTAATAAAACATTTAAACGATGAAAGCTATCAAAACGATACAATGGGTTATCAACTTGCTGTTTTATATCTCAATACTAAGTGTAGGAATCTTTGTATTGTCCTACCCAGTCTGGCTGTTTATGGGCGATAAAATTCCATTTACGTTTAAAGAAATTCAATTTATCTACAACAGCAATTGGTCTACTAAAGTGTTGTTTTTAGTGGTGATCATTTCACAAATACTGTTCACGATCGGATTTTACCACTTAAAGACCGTGACAAGGCTCTTTATTTCAAACAAAACATTTTCATTAGCCAGTATTACTCATTTAAAAAAAGCGGGAAATTTGTTTACTTTTATTGGTCTTTTAATATTGCTCCTTAGAGCTTTCAATTGGATTTTTGATACAAGTATTGTATCTATTTGGAACGGAATAGACATGCTCTACCTTTTTATTTTATTTATAGGTTTGTTCTTTATACTGATTAGTAAAGTACTCATAGAAGCTCGACAACTAAAACAAGAAAACGACTTAACAATTTAACTATGGCAATTATTGTAAATTTAGATGTAATGCTTGCCAAACGGAAAATGAAAAGCAAAGACTTGGCAGAACAGATAGGCATTACCACGGCCAATTTGTCCATTTTAAAATCAGGGAAAGCCAAAGCGATTCGGTTTTCTACACTCGAAGCCATCTGCCAAGCTCTCGATTGTCAACCATCAGATCTTTTAGAATATGTAAATGATTAATCAATTTTCCGTAGTTTTGAGTTCTCGTATTTAAAACTATAGATTATGCGTTTTTCAGTTATCAAAATTTTATTTTTAAGTCTCTGTATTGTTCAAATGAGCGCTGCCCAAAGTTATATCACCTATGATGTTTCTTTTAACAATGCAGCACAACACGAAGCAGAAATTACCGTTTCTTTTACAAAAATTAAAGCCGGTAAGTTTTCATTTAGAATGAGTAGAACCTCTCCTGGTCGCTACGCGATCCATGAATTTGCTAAAAATGTTTACAATGTAAAAGCGGTAAACAGCAAAGGAGAAACTCTGAAAATCACCAGACCAAACCCATACCAATGGGATGTAGAAAAACACGATGGAACTGTAAAGGTAAGCTACACCCTTTTTGCTAATAGAGCAGATGGAACCTATGCGCAAATTGATGAGACCCATGCGCACTTAAACATTCCTGCAACATTTATGTTTGCGCCGTCTTTAGCAGCAACACCAATACAAGTTACCTTTAATCCGAGAGCAGATTGGAAAATTGCTACTCAATTAAAGAAGATGTTTAACAACACTTACTACGCTCCAAATTTGCAATACTTTATGGACAGCCCAGTAGAGTTAAGCAATCATCAGGTTCGCTCTTTTCAGGTAGCTGCAAATGATAAAAACTATACTATTAATTTAGCCTTGCATCACAACGGAACCGAAGCAGAATTGGATGCCTATTTTGAGCAGGTAAAAGCCGTTGTTTTACAAGAAAAAGCCGTTTACGGTACGTTACCTGATTTTGATTATGGAGCCTATACCTTTTTAGCCTGTTATGTGCCTAACGCAAGTGGAGATGGCATGGAACACAGAAACTCTACAGTGGTAAGTAGTTCACGAAGCTTGGCTAATGGAGGAATGAAAGGAAATATAGGAACCGTTTCTCATGAGTTTTTTCATGCTTGGAACGTAGAACGTATCCGCCCTCAATCTTTAGAGCCATTTGATTTTGAAGAGGCTAATATGAGTGGTGAACTTTGGTTTGCAGAAGGCTTTACCAGTTATTACACCAATTTAATTTTATGCCGTGCAGGCATCATGAGCCCAGAAGCTTATATTAATAGCTTAGGAGGCGCTTTTAATTATGTATGGAACTCACCAGGAAGATCTTATTTTAATCCAATAGAGATGAGCTATCAAGCTCCGTTTGTAGATGCTGCTACCTCTGTTGACCCTGTAAATAGAGAAAACACCTTTATTTCTTATTATTCTTACGGAAGCGTTTTGGGCTTGGCCTTAGATTTGTCTTTGCGAAATGAAAAAGGAAATTTAACCTTGGATGGTTTTATGCAAAAGGTTTGGAAAACCTATGGAAAAAATGAAAAACCCTATACCGTAGAAGACCTAAATAAAACCTTAAACAGTTATGCGGGTAAATTGTTTGGAGATTACTTCTTTAACAATTATATCTATAAAAGTGCAATGCCAAACTATACTCCTTTATTTGAATCTGTTGGATTGCTGTTAAAACAAGATAGCAAAAATGTCTTTTTTGGTGTTAGCGCTCCAAATGGTCTTGTTAGTGGAAATGCACAAAAAGGAAGCCCTGCTTATAAAGCTGGTTTAAATAATGGGGATCAAATTGTAGCAATTGACAATCATGCTGTGAGCAGAAACAATTCGGTAAATGCTATTTTAAGCAACTATAAGGCTGGAGATGTAATCAACATTCAATACAGTCGTTATAACAACTTAAAAACCGTAAAAACAACGCTTGTTAAAGACCCTAGATATACCATTCAATCTTTTGAAACAGCTGGTAAAAAACCAACTGAAGCCATGTTGAAAAACAGAAAGGCTTGGTTGGAGAAAAAATAACAGTTCAGTCATAAACAAAAAACGCCGAGCTTTGCTCGGCGTTTTTTTATTTGGATAAGTTCCTTATCTGTTTTGAGGAACGTCTCTATTCATCTCTGTAATGTCTACACTTGTCGCTTCTTTCCCTAAGAAATACTTGCTAAAGTGATCTGCACGCAACCAAAAAGAATACTCTGTC
The DNA here is from genome assembly GCF_038024035.1 of Polaribacter pacificus. Lineage (NCBI taxonomy): Bacteria > Pseudomonadati > Bacteroidota > Flavobacteriia > Flavobacteriales > Flavobacteriaceae > Polaribacter > Polaribacter pacificus. Next base: position 1,890,798 of record NZ_CP150664.1, on the reverse strand, counting down.
ATGCTTCCAAAGCCATGACGTTGTCCTGGCATAATCATAAACTTAAACCTCTTGTTAGCTTTGATCAATGCATTTGCCATTCTAATGGTTCCGGCTGGATGTACATTATTATCTACATCACCATGGATTAACATTAGGTGTCCTTTTAAGTTTTCTGCCAAAGTTTGATTTACATCAATCTTATACACATAACTTGATTTTCCTTTTTCATCGATTTCTTCTTTAACTCCGTGATGCGTTTCACTCCACCAGCTGTTGTAAACAGTATTGTCATGGTTCCCTGCAGATGAAACTGCAGCTTTAAAGAAATCTGGATAAACCAACATTGCAGCAGTAGACATAAAACCTCCACCAGAGTGTCCATAGATACCTACTTTAGAAATGTCAATAAACCTGTGTTTGTTTGCCAACTGCTCAGCAACGTATTTTTTATCATCCAACCCATAATCTCTTAGGTTTCCATATCCATAATTATGATACCATTTAGAACGATCTGGGTGACCTCCTCTATTACCAAGGGTAATTACAATAAAACCTACTTGAGCCATTCTATCCAAACGATCCATGCTGTAAGAAAAAGATTTGTTTACAGACTCTGTTTGTGGACCTGGATATACATATTCTAATAAAGGATATGATAAGTTTGGGTTAAAATTAAAAGGCTTGTACATTACTCCATACAAATCTGTAATTCCATCAGCTGCTTTTACTTTAAACGGCTCTGGGAACTTATAGCCTGTTGCGAACAATTGTGTTAGATCTGCTTCTTCTAAGTCCATTACCAATCTTCCATCAGAAGTACGCAACTCAGATTTTGGTACGGTATTTACTCTAGAATAATTACTTACAAAAAACTTGTTAGAATCTGACATACTAGTTCTAGTTGTAAAATTCCCTGGATTTAGGCTTTTCATGCCAGATCCATTTAAGTTGATTTTATACATGTGCTCATAGTAAGGATCTTGACTTTTATCAGCTCCATTTGCAGTAAAATACAAGGTTCTTGATTTTTCATCCAATCCTGCAAAATTAGCAACGTGATAATCACCATCAGTTACCTGATTTTTTAATTTCCCATTGCTGTCATACAAGTAAAAATGTGCCCATCCATCACGTTCTGCCCAATGCAACATTTCTGTTTCATCATTAAATAAGATTAGAGGTCTAGACTCAATATAGGTGTTAAAACGCTCTTCTATTAGCACTTTAGATTTTCCTGTATTTAAATCTGCTACACAAATATCATATTTTTTACGATCTCTACTGATAACACTATAGTAGACTTTGCCTTTTTTAGACAACAATAATGATGGGTTAAAATCATTAGATCTATCTGACAACTTTATTGGTGCTCTAAAAACTGATACACTTTGTTGTTTGGTGGTATCCAATGCAATATTGGTAACCGATTTTGTAGGAATATCAAAAATTAACAATTCTGTCTTGCTAAATTCTGCTTCTCCTGGCATGTGGTATTTATACGTTTCTAAAACTGGTCTTTTGCTACTTACAGAGTTAATAACCCATAAGTCTTTAAGGGCTCTCGAGTCAGTTTTTTGAAAAACAAACTTTTTAGAATCGTGAGACCAAGTTCCCCAAACACCTTTACGCTTATCTTGGTTTTTAATCTTCGTTTCATTGTTTTCACCACGGCTTCCTCCGCCATAGCTATAATCTTCTACGCCATCTTTAGTCCATTGGTGTTCTACGATGGTAGAATCTTTTTCATCTTCTAAAGCTTTTAAGAAATTAGCCTTATCCATCCAAAAAAGATTGTAATTTTTAGAAAACAAAACAATAGAGCTATCTGGAGCAATGTTTGCCCAGCTCTTTCTTTTGCGATCTTCTTTTTCATTGTCAATAATGGTCAAGCTATTGCCTCCAAGCCTATACTCAAGATGGTATATCTTTTTTTCCATCTTTGGTTTTTTGCTTTTGGCTTTCGCATCCTTTTTACCTTTTTTAGCATCGTCTTCTTTTGCAGGTACTTCTTCAGTAGCCGTTACTCTAAAACGGATAGCAGTTTCACTCTCATTAAATTTAAAACTTAAACGAGGTAAATGTTGAGCATCATAAGGATCTTTAGTGATTTCTGTTAACCATTTGGCCATTTTAACATTGTCAAAAAGTGGAGTTCTGGTTTTTTTATCAGCATCAACCAAATAATAATTAGCCCCATCAGAGGTTTTATATTGATACCAAAATCGATTTCCTTTTTTTAACCAGTTAGGAGAGACTGTTGTAGAGTGTACCAACTTTGCAAGATTCTTTGGCGAATATTTAGCCGCAGCTCTGTAGTTTGGTTCTGGTGTCCGTTGTGCAGTAAGTATACTTGTAGCAAAGACAAATACAAATAGCAGGATAAGTTTTTTCATTTGATTTAGTTGTTAGTTTTTATTAGGTATAAAACTATAAAGTTCATCAAAAGAAATTACATAGCAAATTTTAGGGAAGACTTTTAGTACTATTTTAACAAAAAAAATCCCCGTTATTAACGGGGATTTAAATATTTTATAAGAAACTCAATTAATCGGCTAATAAAATGACTTTATTGTCTTTCATTTCTATAGTTCCCGAATTAATTTTCAATGTTAAAATTTTATCATCATCTGCTTTTGGCACAAGAAGCCCACTCAAATCATTTAACTCTAAATGTTCTTGAGTATGCGTGTGAATTTCAACAGTTCCAGTTCTTAAAATAGAAACGATTGGCGCGTGATTGTTCAACATTTGAAAATCTCCATTGACACCAGGAACTGAAATTGAATCAATTTCTGATGAAAATAAAATAGCTTCTGGTGATACGATTTCTAAAAACATATATCTTTTAATTTTTAGTTTTGAGTTTTTAGTTAATTCTGAACTTAAAACTTAAAACTGATTTTTACGCTTCTGCTAACATTTTTTCACCTGCCTCAATTGCATCATCAATTGAACCACGTAAGTTAAATGCTGCTTCAGGATATTTATCCAATTCTCCATCCATAATCATGTTAAATCCTTTGATGGTATCTTTAATATCTACCAATACTCCAGGGATTCCTGTAAACTGCTCTGCAACATGGAAAGGTTGAGATAAGAAACGTTGTACACGTCTTGCTCTGTGAACTGCTAATTTATCTTCTTCAGACAATTCTTCCATACCTAAGATGGCAATAATGTCTTGTAATTCTTTATAACGTTGTAACAATTCTTTTACACGAGTTGCACAGTCATAGTGCTCATCACCTAAAATATCTGCACTTAAAATTCTAGAAGTAGAATCTAAAGGATCTACTGCTGGGTAAATACCCAATTCTGCAATTTTACGAGACAATACGGTTGTTGCATCTAAATGCGCAAAAGTTGTTGCTGGTGCTGGATCTGTTAAATCATCCGCAGGTACATATACTGCTTGTACAGATGTAATTGATCCTTTTTTAGTTGAAGTAATACGTTCTTGCATTGCTCCCATCTCTGTTGCCAAAGTTGGTTGGTATCCTACCGCTGATGGCATACGTCCTAACAAAGCTGATACTTCTGATCCTGCTTGTGTAAAACGGAAGATATTATCTACGAAAAACAATACGTCTTTTCCTTGAGAATCACCTGCTCCATCACGGAAATACTCTGCAATGGTTAATCCTGACAAGGCTACACGAGCACGAGCTCCAGGAGGTTCGTTCATTTGTCCAAAAACAAATGTTGCTTTAGATTCTTTCATTCCTGGTTTATCAACCTTTGATAAATCCCATCCGCCTTCTTCCATAGAATGCATAAAGTCATCACCGTATTTGATAATTCCTGATTCTAACATCTCTCTCAACAAGTCATTTCCTTCACGAGTTCTTTCACCAACTCCTGCAAACACAGATAAACCACCGTGACCTTTTGCGATATTGTTGATCAACTCTTGAATCAATACTGTTTTACCTACACCGGCTCCACCGAATAAACCAATCTTACCTCCTTTAGAGTAAGGCTCGATTAAGTCAATTACTTTAATTCCTGTAAAAAGAACTTCAGTTGAAGTAGATAAATCTTCAAATTTAGGAGCAGAACGGTGAATTGGTAAACCATGATCACCAGTCTTGTCTAAATTCCCTAATCCATCAATAGCATCTCCTGTGACATTAAACAAACGGCCATAAATATCTCCACCTATTGGCATTTGAATTGGACTACCAGTTGCTTTTACTTCTTGTCCTCTTCTTAAACCATCCGTAGCATCCATAGAGATGGTACGTACGGTATCTTCACCGATATGTTGTTGTACTTCTAAAACCAAAATAGAACCATCAGTTTTTACAATTTCTAATGAATCGTAAATTTGAGGAAGTACTCCGTTTTCTGTATTAAATTCCACATCGATTACTGGACCAATAATTTGAGAAACTTTACCTGTTATTGTAGACATTGTCGTATCTAATTAATGTTAGTTATTTTATATTGTGAGTTTTACCTCTCTTTTTCAGGGTGCAAAGGTAAATTATTTAAAGGAACTTTAAAAGCGTTTTACAGTATTTTTTAATCAAAAGTTTAGTTAGATCAAAGAATAAAAAGAGCTTAACAATAGCACATAAAAAAAGCCTCATGTTTCCATGAGGCTTTTTAATATCTCTAAGAGATTGTTATTATTCTACTACTTTAATAACAACTCTTCTGTTCTTAGCTCTTCCTGCGCTTGTTTTGTTATCAGCAATTGGATACATTTCACCGAATCCTTTTGATTCTAAACGACTAGCGTCAACTCCATTTTTCACTAAGTAATCTCTTACAGCTTTAGCTCTTTTGTCAGAAACTTTTAAGTTTACTGCATCAGTACCAGTGCTATCAGTATGACCTTCAATGATGAAGTTAGCTCTTGGGAATTTATTCATCAACTCAACTACTTGGTCTAACTTAGCAGAAACTCCAGTTTTAAAGGTAGTTCTTCCACTGTTAAACAAGATAGATTTAGCGAAATCTTCTAATTCTTTAGCTGCAGCGTCAGTAATTACTGGCTCTGGACAACCGTTGTTAGATGCAACACCTGCTTCATTAGGACAGTTATCATCTTTGTCTAATACTCCGTCTCCGTCAGTATCTGGCCAAGGACATCCACCGTTTGCAACAGGACCTGCTACATTAGGACATTTATCATCTCTATCAACAACTCCGTCACCATCAGAATCTGGACAACCATTGTTAGCTGCAGAACCTTTAGCATCTGGACACATATCATCTTTATCAGCGATACCATCACCATCTGCATCAGGACAACCGTTTAATGAAGCTAAACCAGCAACATTAACACAAGCATCTTCAGAATCTTGTACTCCGTCACCATCAGTATCAGGACAACCATTGAAAGCTGCTAAACCAGCAACATCTGGACAAGCGTCATCTTTATCAACTACACCGTCACCATCAGTATCAACAGCACCAAAACGGTAAACAACTCCTAAAGAGTGTTGGTAATGACTAACTCTGTTTGAACCAAAAGCTTGTTTAAGTCCAGACTGGAAGTTAATACCATAGTTTTCATCTATCCAACTTGTTACTCCCCAACCAGCGTTAACTGTAAGGAATTTATTTCCGTATAAATGAGTCATCCCTGCTCCTGCAAGAATATAAGGATCAAAATACTGAGTAGTAGATCCAAAAACCATTTCTGACAATTTGTTTAAGCTGTACTTTACATTTGCATCAGCTGACAAATAAGTGTTAGAATTCACTTTTGCATAAGACAAAGCCAATTGCGCAGTAAAGTCTTCATTTAAATATCTCTCACCAGTAATTCTTGGAACACCAAATTCCCAATCACCAGTTCCAAAATAATCTTTAAGGACATTACTAATTGAGTTTCCTCCTTTAACATCAACTACAGTAACCCCAGCACTAACTGCCCAAGGATTTGATGCGTCTTGTGCGCTTACGTTGCTAACTGTTACTAACGTAAACAAAGCTATCACAGCTATTTTAAATTGTTTCATTATCAAATTTTTAAATTAAAAGTTCGTTTATTATGTATGCAAAAATAAGTGGTTAAAACTTATATTCAAAGACAAATCTACAAAAACTTCTAGAATCTACAAGTTTTTTTGTTTTTAAATAACTTTTAAGGCTTTCCCTACCTTAGTAAATGCAGCTATTGCCTTGTCTAAATGTTCTTGTGTATGAGAAGCAGATAGTTGTACTCGGATTCTCGCTTTTTCTTTAGGAACAACCGGAAAGAAAAAACCAATCACATAAATACCTTCTTCCAATAATTGATTTGCCATCTCTTGCGACAACTTTGCATCGTAAAGCATTACTGGAACTATGGCTGCATCAGCCCCAACCAAATCAAAACCAGCCTTTTCCATCCCTGTTCTAAAATAATTAGTGTTCCACTCTAAACGATCTCTAAAACTAGTGTCATTTGCAATTAGATCAAAAACCTTTAAACTGGCTCCAACAATTGCAGGAGCTAATGAGTTAGAAAATAAATAAGGTCTAGATCGTTGACGAAGCAAAGCGATAATTTCTTTTTTTCCAGTAGTATAACCTCCCATTGCGCCTCCAAGAGCTTTCCCAAAAGTACCTGTTACAATATCTACACGGCCCATCACATTTTTAAGTTCTAAAGTCCCTCTTCCTGTTTTACCGATAAAACCAGCAGCATGACATTCATCCACCATAACCAAAGCATCGTATTTATCTGCCAAATCACAAATCTCATCTAGCTTGGCAACAATACCATCCATTGAGAACACACCATCGGTTACAATAATTTTAAACCTGTGGTTTTGTTTATTTGCTTCAATCAGTTGATCTTCTAAAGATTTCATATCATTATTATCATAACGATAACGAGCTGCTTTACACAAACGAACCCCATCAATAATAGATGCGTGGTTTAAACTATCAGAAATAATAGCGTCCTGGGCAGTTAATAAAGGTTCAAAAACACCTCCATTGGCATCAAATGCTGCTGCATATAAAATGGTATCTTCTGTTTGATAAAAATCAGCAACTGTTTTTTCAAGTTGTTTGTGTATATCTTGAGTTCCGCAAATAAAACGAACTGAAGACATTCCAAACCCATGCGTATCCATAGTATCTTTTGCGGCTTGTATGACCTCAGGGTTGTTTGATAAACCCAAATAGTTGTTGGCGCAAAAATTGATAACCTCTTCTCCAGTTGAAATTTTTATGACCGCGTCTTGTGATGAAGTTATGATACGCTCTGATTTGTACAAACCTGCGTCTTTAATATCTTGTAATTCTTGTTCGAGTACTTGTTGTATTTTTCCGTACATAGTAAATATGATGTTGTAATTTTGCTGTAAAAATAGCAAAACTTTTAAAGAAGCAATCTAGAATTCCTCGACTAAAATTTCACTGTCAATATATACGAGTACTTTTTTAAGTGTTTTTAAATTCATCGAGGAAAGTACCTTTTCATACCTAAGCAGTTGTTGTTGATGTTGCTTTTCTGGTTTTCCTGTCTTATAATCTAGCAAAACCACTTCGTTTTTTGAAAGAAAAACCAACCTGTCTGGAATAATAATTTGACCGTCTGTATCTACAATCTCTCGTTCATTGTATACAGAGACCTCTGCTGAATAATATTTTTTTAAAAGTGAATGATTGACAATCTGAAGCACCTGGTTTTTAACCAACCTTTCATTTTGTTGATCTAACAACCCTTGCTGCTTATACACTTGCAAAACAGCATCTACATCATTATGCGTTTTAATTTTAGATAAAAGCTCATGAATAAGATTTCCGTATGCAATAGCCTTTCCTTGTACTGTATCCCAAAGAATCGATGAACTCGCCAAAATAGTGATGGGCAATTCTGCGATTGAATTGCTAATAAATCGCTTTTGAATCTGAGTTTTAATTTTTGTTTTCTCTACAGTACTAAGTCGATTGGCTTGTCCAAAATCATAATGCAATTTATCTTCAGACCAGTGCCCTGTTTCTTGCAAGTAATTAATAAGCAAGCCTGCCGAGGACCTAAGTTTTACTTCGCCTTTGCTAGCTGTTTTTTTATTGGCAACTATATACAACTGCTCAATAGGTCTGGTAAAAGCAACATACATCAGGTTAAAATTATCCAACTCCAGTAAGGTTTGCTGCTCTTGATAAATAGCAGCCCCTTCGTTGTTAATGTCTTGAATGTCTTTTGAGGCAGAAATAAGTAATTCATCAAAACCTTCAAAATTTTCTCCTGGTAAGTTTTGTAGCCAAGCTTTTGGTTCTTTCTGAAAATAGATATCAATATCATAGGGAAAAATCACAATCGGAAACTCTAATCCTTTGGCTTTGTGAATGGTCATAATTTGCACGGCGGCTTCATCAGAAGGTGCAACAATACTTAAACTATCTTTTTTGAGTTCCCAAAAATTTAAAAACTCTTGTACACTACTTCTTTTTTGCTGCTGTTCAAAAACAACATCTAAAAAGAATTGTAAATAGGCATCAGAACTCGGTGCCAATTGAAAGCTTCGAATAAGCATCTCTATCTTTTCGTATAAAGAACTTTGTTGAAAAACCACAAAATCAAATAGGCAACCCAAGTCATTTAATTTAGCAAAGAAACTAGCATTTTCTTCATGGACCAAGTCTGCATAAAACAGCGTTGGATCTGTATTTAGTTGAAGGTTTTTATGGAGAAAATAGAGGGCTTTTAATTTTGCAGATTGATCATTTGGGTGCTCAACAATCTGCAAGAGGTCAATCAAAAAATTAACTTTAGTACTGTTTGCTAACAACAGCGTTTCTGAAGAAACAATCCGGACATCTTTTTCTGAAAGATAATTGGCTACAGTGATGGCATTTTTTTTATTTCGAACCAATACACAGATTGAATTTCTAGAAAATGAAGGATCAATAGTTAAAATAATCTCGTGAACTCTTTTCGCGAATTTTAAATCGTCTTCTTCTTTATCTTCTTCAGTTTCTAAGAAATCAATGGAAACATAACCTCCTTTTTTGTCGGTGGTTTTTTGTTTATTTCCATCCAAAAATAAATGTTGGTAAGAGGGTTCTTGAAGATACTGAGCCACATGTTGAAAAAACTCATTGGTAAAATCAATAATTTGGCTATAACTTCTGCGATTGGTATCTAGTTTTTCAACGGTTTTTGGCACCTGAAACGGGTTGGCTGCATTTGAATTTTGCTCACTACCCAAGGCTATAAATTGCTCAGCCCTTCCTCCTCTCCATCGGTAGATTGCTTGTTTTCCATCGCCTACCAACAACAGGCTTCCACTTTCCTGCGCCAAGCTATTGTGTATTAACGGAATTAAGTTTGTCCATTGCAACACCGAGGTATCTTGCATCTCATCCAAAAAATAATTGCTAAACTTTTGACCAATTCTCTCATAAATAAAAGGCGCTGGTTCGTCGGCAATTGCATCAGAGATTAATTGATTAAACTCCGCGTTTAATCGAATATTATTGTCTTCTTTAATTTGAGAAAGTTCAGAGTTAATTTTAGAAACAACGGCTAGTGGAATCAGGTTTTTTAAAATTAATGCATTGAGTGTATAGAGTCTATAGAGTTCTTCAGACTGTTTATACAACTCTAAAAGTTCTGGCAAAATAAACTCAATGCTCGAAATACTCTCTGCGGATGTCTTTTTGCTGTAAAAAAGTTCTTCCTCAATTCTTTTTTTAAGCGATCCATTATTAAAAAACGCAGCACTTTTAATAGAGGTCCTTAATTTTACAAAGTGTTTTGGTAATAAAGAATAATAAAAATCATTGTGTTTTAAGGCTTGTCCATCAATAAGAGCAAGTCCTTTTTCTCCAAGCTCTTTGGCTTGCTGTTCAATATTTTTTTGCTGTTGTTTAAGTTTTGTTTTTAGTTCTAAAAAATCCTCTAGTGTGGTGCTTGATAATCTTTTAAAATGTTTGGCTTCATCTTCGTTTAAAAGCAATTTGGCAAAACTATTTAAATCTTTTACGATGTCCCAAGATTTATCGTCTGCTGCTTTGTCTATGGAGAAATCTATAAGAACCTTGGTAAGACTTGCGTCTACACCTATTTTAGAAATTAAGACATCAACCGCTTTGCTTAAAAGTGTAGTTGCATCCATTTCTACTTCAAAATTGAGGTTTAATCCCAAATCAAAAGCAAAGGATTTGATAATTTTATGGGTAAAGCTATCAATAGTAGTAATGTAAAAAGCCGAATAATTTTGGAGTATGGCTTTTAAAATAATTGTTGCTCGCTTGGTTGCTATTTTCTGATCTAGGGAAGTTTCTAGAAGTATGATTTTTAGAATATCTGTGGCCTCTCCTTCTGAAATAGCTTGTAAGTTTTCTAACACCCGCTCTTTCATTTCGGCAGCAGCCTTATTGGTAAAGGTGATTGCCAAAATCTTCTGAAAAGCATAAACATCCTCTGTTTGCAGTAGGATTTTTAAGTATTCTTTTACCAAAGTAAAAGTCTTTCCGCTACCTGCGGAGGCATTATAAACTTGAAAGGTTGAAACTGAATTCACAGGTTATTTTTCCTGCAAAATACAAAAAAGCCAAACAATTTTGTTTGGCTTTGGTCTTTCTTTTTTGATCTTAGCCTAAACCAACATCTAAGGACATCATGACGATAAACCCTCCTATAAAACCTAAGGTGGCAATATCTGTATATTTATCTTGTTGTGTTTCTGGAATTACTTCTTCTACCACCACAAAAATCATCGCACCTGCTGCAAAAGCTAAAGCATATGGTAAAATTGGTGTAAAAAATGAAACAGCGACTGCACCTAAAACAGCAGCAACAGGTTCAACAATCGCGGAGAGCTGTCCATACCAAAAACTCTTAAATCGACTTACACCCTGTCTTCTCAAAGGCATCGCAACAGCAAATCCTTCTGGAAAATTTTGAATCCCAATACCAATGGCTAAAGAAATGGCAGCAATGATCATTTCTGTTTGTTCTACACCTACTAAAGTTGATGCAGCACCAAACAAAACCCCGACAGCCAAACCTTCTGGAATGTTGTGAAGGGTAATTGCCAATACCAATAAGGTAGTTTTATGCCAGCCTGTTTTAACACCCTCTGCTTCGCTTTCTTTAAAGTTAATATGAAGGTGGGGTAAAATTTTATCCATCCCAAAAAGTGCCAAAGCTCCTAGAGCAAATCCAATGGCAGATGGCAATACTTTTACAAATCCTTCTCCAGGGCTATTGTCGATAGCGGGAGCCAATAAACTCCAAAAACTGGCAGCGACCATTACGCCTCCTGTAAAACCAAGCATGCCATCTAAGACAGCTCTATTCATTTTCTTAAAGAAAAACACCAATGCCGCTCCTAATGCGGTTAAGCCCCAAGTAAATAAAGAGGCATATAAGGCTGCCCAGATTGGGTTTTCTTTTGCAAATGCAACTATTTGATCAAATGTGCTCATTGTTTTTGTACGTATAAATTGTTTGCTATTTTATTTGAAATTGAAAGTGCTCTACTTCCAATTTCTATGGTTAGAGAGCCGTCAAAAGGCTCCTTATTAAGTACAGTAATCACTTGGCCCAAGGCTATCTCTTGCTTATCCAAAAATTGCAAAAACTCAGAAGAAGAATCATTAACTCCTACACAAAGTCCTTTTTCATTTTTGCTTAAAGACGCTAATAAACACTTCTCTATTTGAGGAAGGTTTCCATTGACGTCTGGAATAGGATCTCCATGTGGATCACTTTTTGGAAAACCTAAAAAAGCATCGAGTTCTGCGATTAGTTTTTTAGATCTAATATGTTCTAGCTGCTCTGCTACATCGTGTACTTCATCCCAAGAAAAATTTAATTTCTCCACTAAAAAAACTTCCCAAAGTCGATGTTTTCTAATAATATTAGCAGCTGTTTTAGTCCCTAGATCAGTCAATTTAACGCCTTGATATTTTTGATAAATCAGCACTTTTTTATCCGCCAACTTTTGAATCATATCAGTAACAGAAGACGCTTTAGTTTCTAATTTTTTAGCAATCGCATTGGTGCTAATCCCTTTTTTGGATAGCAAGCCTAAATGATAAATGCTTTTTAAATAATTTTCTTCAGCTTGGGTAAACATACTTGTATTTAGTTTCGGCAAATATACAATTTATTATTATATAAATAAATTTTTAGACAAACCTAAAAATTTATTTATATTTGACAAAATTTAAACTATCATGCACAAATTACATCCTGTCTTTTTTTTTAGTATGCTTTTAATTCCAAGTCTTATTCTTGGACAAACAATTAGTACTGATCGACCAGATCAGACTGAAGGAGCCTCTTTGGTTGCTTTAAGTAGTTTACAATTTGAAAGTGGATTTGTGTATGGCTCTTTTGATAAAGACGGGTTAGATTCTCAAAACCTGATTGCTCCTTCGATATTAGTTCGTTATGGACTAACTAACAAATTTGAAATACGCTTATTTCAAGAGTTTGAATCCCAAAAAAATGAATTGCAGAGTAAAGTTATAAACGGTTTTAAAAACTTGCAAATAGGTTTTAAATTTCAATTATTTCAAAAAAACAATACAGAAGCTGCTTTTATTTCACATCTAATAGTGCCTTTGGGTTTTAATCTAATTGACCCTGCCTTTTTTGGATCAATAAATAAGTTTGCTGTTGCCCATCGCTTAAGTGATCGTTTTAATCTCGGTTATAATATCGGCTATGATTATGAGGGTAACAACTCTTCTAAAGGAACGTATGCTGTAGCTTTGGCTATTAAAATAACCCAACAGTTGAACTTCTATCTTGAGCCTTATGGTGAATGGGAATCCTTAAAGAAATTTAAAAATAGTTTTGATACCGGTTTTACCTATTTGGTTAACAATACCATGCAATTTGATGTGTCTTATGGATTTGGCATCAACCACAACATGCAGTATCTATCTACTGGTTTTAGCTTGAATCTAGAGTAGAATTGAAAAAAAGGAAGCCAATATTTACAAATAGATAGTACCTTTACACAAATTTTGTATCCTTGAGTAAACAGATTCTTGTAAATCACTACAAAAAATCTGCTAAAACAAAGCAGATTTTAGAAGCCTTACAACACGATAAAAACCATTTTCAGATTTCGAATTTGGTAGGATCGTCGTTGTCTTTTGTTATTTCTGAAACATTTAAAGAGGCAGAAAAACCCTACTTAATCATCCTTAACGATAAAGAAGAAGCCGCCTATTATTTAAACGATTTTGAACAATTATTGGGTGATCAAAACGTACTTTTCTATCCTGGTTCGTACAGAAGACCTTATCAGATAGAAGAGGTAGACAACGCAAACGTCTTACTGCGTTCTGAGGTTTTAAATAGAATCAATTCTAGAAAAAAGCCCGCGGTAATAATTAGTTATCCTGAAGCGCTTTTTGAAAAAGTTGTCACCAAAAAAGAACTGGAAAAAAACACCTTAAAAGTGGCTGTTGGCAATCAGCTTTCTTTAGATTTTGTTAATGAGGTCTTATTTGAATATCATTTTAAGCGGGTTGACTTTGTTACCGAGCCCGGTGATTTTTCTGTAAGAGGTGGAATCATTGATGTTTTTTCGTTTTCGAATGATGAACCATATAGGATTGAATTCTTTGGCGATGAAATAGACAGTATTAGAAGTTTTGATGTAGAGACACAGCTGTCAAAAGAGACCTTAAAAAAGGTCCAAATTATGCCCAATGTAGAAAACAAAATGCTTCAAGAAAATCGAGAAAGCTTTTTACAATATATTTCTTCTAAGACGGTTGTTTTTGCTCAAAATATTGAGATGATTTCAGGTAGCTTAGACACACTTTACGAAAAAGCCCAAACTGCTTTTAAGTTGATCAACTCTGAGCTCAAACACGCTAGCCCAGAAGAACTGTTTTGCAATGGACAGCTAATTAAAGCGCAGTTAAATGAATTTACGCTAGGTCATTTTACTACAACATCAACTGCTGCATCAACAGTTTCATTTAACATGCAGGCTCAACCAAGTTTTAACAAACAATTTGACCTACTAATAGAGAACCTCAATTCTTATGGAAACAAAGGCTATGAAAATTATATTTTCTGTGCTAATGAACAGCAAGCTCAACGTTTTCATGATATTTTTGACGATGCAGAACAAGAGGTAGCCTACCAAACCATCGTCATGTCCTTACATCAAGGCTTTATTGATGAAGATGAAAAAATACTCTGCTATACAGATCATCAAATTTTTGAACGCTATCATAAGTTTCGCCTAAAAAATGGATACGCTAAAAAGCAATCTATCAGCTTAAAAGAGTTAAATAATTTAGAAATTGGCGATTATGTAACCCATATGGACCATGGAATTGGAAAATTTGGTGGCCTGCAAAAAATTGATGTAGATGGCAACAAACAAGAGGCCATTAAACTCATCTATGGCGATCGAGATATCCTGTATATCAGCATCCATTCTCTACATAAGATATCCAAGTTTAACGGCAAAGACGGCAAGGCCCCTAAAGTGTATAAATTGGGTTCTGGAGCTTGGAAAAAAATCAAACAAAAAACCAAAGCACGCGTAAAACACATTGCCTTTAACCTTATTAAACTCTACGCAAAAAGACGTCTAGAAAAAGGATTCCAGTTTGCAGAAGATAGCCATATGCAGCATGAGCTAGAAGCTAGCTTTATCTACGAAGATACTCCTGATCAGTATTCGGCCACTCAGGATGTAAAAGCAGACATGGAAAAAGAGCAGCCTATGGATCGATTGGTTTGTGGTGATGTTGGTTTTGGAAAAACAGAAGTTGCTATCAGAGCTGCATTTAAAGCTGTGGACAACGGAAAGCAAGTGGCAATTTTAGTGCCGACTACCATTCTGGCTTATCAGCATTTTAGAACATTCTCTGAACGTTTAAAAGGCTTTCCTGTCACCATAGATTACCTCAACAGGTTTCGAACAGCCAATCAAAAAACAGGGGTGATTAATGGTGTAGCTGATGGAAGTGTTGACATCGTTATTGGAACCCATCAATTAACCAATCAGCGGGTACAATTTAAAGATTTGGGCTTGTTAATTATTGATGAAGAACAAAAATTTGGTGTTGCAGTTAAAGACAAATTAAAAACTCTCAAAGAAAATGTAGATACCCTAACACTAACCGCAACGCCTATTCCGAGAACGCTGCAATTTAGCTTGATGGCTGCAAGAGATTTATCGGTAATAACCACGCCGCCACCAAACCGTCATCCAATAGAAACGAATGTTATTCGCTTTAGTGAAGAAAGCATTCGAGATGCCGTTTCGTACGAAATATCTCGTGGAGGGCAGGTGTTTTTTATTCACAATAGAATAGAAAATATTAAAGAAGTTGCAGGACTTTTACAACGTCTTTTGCCGTCTGCCAAGATTGGAATTGGTCATGGGCAAATGGAAGGGAAAAAACTTGAAGCATTGATGCTGGCTTTTATGAATAATGAATTTGATGTGTTGGTTTCTACCACCATTATAGAAAGTGGTTTGGATGTGCCAAATGCCAACACCATTTTTGTAAACAATGCCAACAATTTTGGACTTTCTGATCTGCATCAGATGCGTGGCCGCGTTGGTAGATCAAACAAAAAAGCCTTTTGTTATTTTATTACCCCGCCTTATCATATGATGACCGATGATGCCAGAAAACGAATCACAGCCTTAGAGCTGTTTTCTGATTTAGGATCTGGGATCAATATCGCCATGAAAGATTTAGAAATTCGTGGAGCAGGAGATTTACTAGGAGGAGAACAAAGTGGTTTTATCAATGATATCGGTTTTGATACCTATCAAAAAATCTTACAAGAAGCCATTGAAGAATTGAAAGAAAATGAGTTTAAAGAACTCTATCCTCAAGATCAATCAAAACCAAAAGAGTTTGTCAAAGAAGTACAGATTGATACTGACTTTGAAATTCTTTTTCCAGATGATTATGTAAATTCTATAACAGAACGTTTAAATTTATACAATAAACTAGGCCAGTTAACAAACGAAAAAGAACTGCTTGTTTTTGAGTCAGAAATTAAAGATCGCTTTGGAGAACTTCCAAAAGAAGTTGGCGCCTTACTAGACAGTGTTCGCATCAAATGGTTGGCAAAAGAACTGGGTCTAGAAAAAATCATCCTCAAGAAAAAACGTTTAGTTGGGTACTTTGTATCCAATCAGCAAAGTGATTTTTATCAAACGGATGCTTTTGGAAAAATGCTTAAATACGTACAACAAAATGGCAAAAGCTGTGTAATGAAAGAAAAAGAAACCAAAAGTGGTTTGCGCTTATTGGTGACCTTTATCCATATTGATTCCGTTGGAAAAGCCTTGTCTGTATTGAAATCTATTTGATGGAAAAAAGTCATGGAAAACACATCTCTGAAGTTTTAATTGCCACACTTTTTATAAGTACTTCTGGGGTTTTAGGAAAATACATTGCTATTCCACCTCCAGTTTTAGTGTGGTGGAGGGCTTTTATTGCCCTGTTTTTTCTGTGGATGTATTGCAGGATAAAAAAGATTGATTTACGCATTCAATCAAAAAAAGATTACCTTCCATTTGTCCTAAGTGCCGCCTGTATGGCTGCACATTGGATTAGCTATTTTTATGCTTTAAAACTATCAAACGTGGCTTTGGGAATGCTTTCCTTATACACCTTTCCTGTGATTACGGCCTTGTTAGAGCCCTTTTTTATGAAAACCAAACTAAACCCAATTCATCTTGTGTTAGGAGCAGTGGTGTTGATTGGAGTATACATATTAGCGCCTGATTTTAGCTTAGAAAACAACCATCTAAAAGGAATTTTAATAGGCATACTCTCTGCGTTGTTTTATGCGGTACGGATTTTAATTTTAAAGCAACATGTTGCTAAGTATCACGGATCTATGCTGATGTTTTACCAACTTTGTATTGTCGCTGTGCTTTTAACTCCTTTCTTGTTTTTTATGGATGTTTCTGGCATTCAAACCCAGTACCCATATGTCTTACTACTGGCATTGCTAACCACGGCTATCGGGCATACATTAATGGTACTTTCTTTGCGTTATTTCTCGGTTTCTACAGCGAGTATATTGAGCAGTATTCAACCTGTTTTTGGAATCTTTTTGGCTTTTCTTTTTTTAAATGAGGTTCCTACGTTAAATACTTTTTTTGGAGGCTTTTTGATCTTGACCACCGTCGTCATTGAAAGTGTACGGTCTAAGAAGAAGTAGTCTTTTTATTTTGATGTATCTTTTATTTAATCTCTGTGGAGCCTCAATTCTTCCTATCTGCAGACAGCTGCTCATGGATGACATTCTACTCTTTGATATTACTATTATTGTTTTTGCTTTTTTTCCATCAAAAATGCACGTGGCTTGTCATTCCCAACTTGATTGGGAATCCATTTTGGATTCAACAAAAGGGTATTAAACAGCCTCAAATAATTTTCCAGGCAAAGGACGTACAAGTCCTTTCATCTCTAGTTGAAAGAGCAAACTCGCCAAGACAGGAAGTCTAATTTGACAATCAAGCGCAATCACATCCAACAATTGTTTACCCTCTTTTAGCAAATAATCATAGACTTTTTGCTCGGTGTCATCAAGCGTAACAAAAAGCTGTTTTTGGATGGCTGGTTTTGCCTTTACCGACTGATCCCAGTTTAATAATTTTGCGATATCATCTGCGCAGGTAACGAGTGCCGCTTTGTGGTTTTTTATAAGCTGATTACAGCCTTTACTAAAAGCGTCTGAGGTTCTCCCAGGTACTGCAAAAACGTCTCTACTGTATGAGTTGGCCAAATCTGCAGTGATTAAAGAACCTCCTTTCTCAGAAGACTCAATAACCAAAGTAGCTTGTGAGATCCCGGCTACAATTCTGTTTCGCTGGATAAAATGTTCTCGTAAAGGAGGGTCCTCATGCCAAAATTCTGTAATGAATCCGCCGTTTTCTTGCACCTGATGCATGTACTTTTTATGAACCTTAGGGTATATTTCTTCAAAGCCATGTGCTAAGACCGCTATGGTTTGTAACTTGTTTTCTATAGCAGCTGTATGAGCACAAATATCTACTCCATAGGCAAAACCACTAACAACTATTGGGTTATGAATAGCCAAACCATCAATAAGCTCTTTGCAGATAGCTCTCCCATAAGAAGTCATTTTTCTGGTCCCGACAATGCTAATAATTTTTGGATTGCTAAAATTGAGATTCCCTTCTTTAAAAAACAGAATTGGAGAGTCTATACACTGAGCCAAATTTCTAGGATAATCTGGGTCTAAAAAATACACCGTATCAATAGCGTTTTTTTCTATGTACTCAAGTTCTTTAATTGCTTTAGCCTTGGTTTCAGGATCCTTAAGTTGTAGTAACGGACGAAGACCAATCCCTTCTATTTTTGCTAAATTCTTTGTTTTCTCTTCAAAAATTTGCTCCACACTCCCGGTCGCTCGGATGAGTTTTTTAGCTTGAATTGGGCCCACAGATACCGTCTTTTGTAGCCGCAAGGCTGCAAGTAGTTTTTCTTTTTTCAACACATAACAATTTGGAATTCAATATACAACAATTTTTTGTTGATAAGTTTTGGCTTTAGGGATTCTTTTTTGCAAAAAAATACTAACTTTGTTTATATGATTTTAGCCAACTACATCAGTGATTTATTATACCGATACGATTGTGTTATTGTGCCTAATTTTGGTGGTTTTGTAACCAATGCTGTCTCGGCAAAATTGAATGCTTTTTCGCATACATTTTATCCGCCTAGCAAACAAATCACCTTTAATGCACATCTAAAAAACAATGATGGCTTGTTGGCAAATCACATTGCAGTATCAGAACAAATTTCTTTTGATAAGGCAACTGAGTTAATTGCAAACAGCGTTTTAGATTGGCAAAAACAACTAAAAAATTCAGGTGTAGAGTTGGCAACTATTGGACAGCTAACTTTAAACAAAGAACAACAATTAGTTTTTGAGCCTACGCCAAGCACCAATTATTTGACCAGTTCTTTTGGTTTAGAAAGCGTGAGTTCTCCATCTATCAAACGTGCAGAATATCAAGAGCAAGCAACAAAGTTGATGGCTGTAAAAACAGCTAAGAAATCTTCTTCTTTTTTTAAGTATGCCGCTACCGCTGCAGTTGTGCTTACTTTAGGTGCTTTTGGTTGGAATGGCTATCAAGTCAATCAACAAAAAGAGATGGCTGCTCAACAACAAAAAGAAGTAGAAAACAAAATTCAATCGGCAACTTTTGTTATTGATACTCCTTTGCCAACTATTAATTTGACTTTAGAAACAGCGGCTCCAAAAAACTTTCACATTATCGCAGGTGCTTTTCAATTTCCAGAAAATGCGGCTCAAAAACTAAGTGAATTAAAAAAAGCAGGGTTTGATGCTCAGATTATCGGAAAAAATAAATGGGGCCTAATTCAGGTTACTTTTAAAAGTCTCTCAACTAGAAAAGAAGCTGAAAAAGAATTAGCAAGCTTAAAAAAGAGCCACTCAGAAGACGCTTGGCTTCTAATCAAAAAATTATAATCCTTTAGCTAAAAATTTAAAATGAACCCATCATCTCGTTGGGTTTCTATATCTTTGCATCCAATTATAAAAGCCTTTTTTGATGAACGCAAAAACACCTTCACAATCATTAACCATACTAACAGATATGGTTTTACCAGGAGAAACCAACCCTTTAAACAACCTGTTTGGTGGTGAGCTTTTGGCTAGAATGGATAGAGCTTGTAGCATTGCTGCACGACGTCATTCTCGTAGAATTGTGGTTACAGCATCCGTTAATCATGTTTCATTTACAAAGGCAGTTCCTGTAGGAAGTGTTGTTACTGTTGAGGCAAAGGTGTCACGTGCCTTTAAATCATCTATGGAAGTATATGTTGATGTTTGGATAGAAGACAGAGAATCTGGAGAAAGAGCTCGTGCCAACGAAGGAATCTACACCTTTGTGGCAGTGGATGAAACAGGAAGCCCTGTACCGATTCCTCAGATCATTCCAGAAACTGAATTAGAGAAAAATCGTTTTGATGGAGCGCTTCGTAGAAAACAACTGAGTTTAATTTTATCAGGAAAAATGAAGCCTGAAGATGCAACAGAGCTAAAAGCCTTATTTAACAACTAAATTTTATCTTTTTAAAATCCAGCTCGATGGGTTTTGCCTTTGAGTTTCTTTGTGTAGGGCAAAAATAAGAATGGTCTTTCCGGTAACCTTGTTGGTAAATATTTTTCCAAGTACTTGCCCGGTAACAACCTTGTCTCCAGTTTCTACATAGAGATTTTCTAAATTGTTATAGGTTGTAATGTAATTTCCGTGTTGTACTAACACCGCTTTTTTACCTCCAGACAAAACCTGAATTGCGAGCACCGTTCCGTTAAACACACTTTTTGCATTGGCATTTGGGTTGGTTGCGATATGCAAACCGGTACTGGTAATTGTAATCCCTCTTAAGGTCGGGTGGGCTTGAGTACCATAGCGCCTTACTACCAATCCATTATCTACAGGCCACGGTAAACTTCCTTTGTTTTTTTCAAAGCTTGCGGCCAAAGCCTTGGCTTCTGGAGTTAAAGCAAAACCAGTGTTTTTTGTAGTTCCCTTATTTGCATTTGATTTGGCTATCGCATCTTTAATAATCTTATCAATTTTTGCAGATAATACAGCTTCTTCTCGTTGTTTAATTTTGATTTCATTTCTGTATTGCTGCTCTTTTCTTTTTATCTGAGTCACCAAACCTTCTTTGCTCTTTTTATCTAATTCTATTTGAGCTTTTTGCTCTTTTTCTGATAAAATTAAGGTGTCTTTGCTTTTCTTTTGATCTCGTAAGACTTTATTAAGTTCTGAAATTTTTTGAGTTTGAACCCCTATTTCTTCACCTTGTTTTTTTCGAAACGCAGCATATTGATTCATATACTGAGTTCTTTTGTACGCTTGAGTAAAACTGGTAGATGACAATAAAAACATAATCCTACTTTGTCTTGATTTGCTTTTGTATGATTTAAAAATCATCTCGGCGTAATCTTTCTTTAAGACCTCTAGTTCTTTGCTTAGTTTGTCAATTTCCTTTTGGTTGCTATTAATCTCTCTCGTGATGGCTTTTGCCTCTTTATCTATGGTAGCAATCAACTTTTCGCGAACTTCAATTTTTTGGTTTAGATCCTTTAAATCTTCAAGGGCATTTTTTTCATTTTTCTGCGCAGTAAATAGTAATTTATTTACCCTGTTGATTTCTTCTTTAAGTAAGATTCGTTGCGCCTCAAGCTCTTGTCTGGTTTGTGAAAACATTGCTGTGTTTACAAATACAAACAAAAGAAAAACCCAAGGAAACAGCATCTTTTTACTCATCAAAAACTATTTTTTTATATCCTCTAGGAATTGAATAAGGTGTGTTAAATTGCACGTTAAAGTCAACACTTTTATAGGCAATTGTTATCTGAGTCACTTTTTCAGCCTGCTTGCCTTCTATCACAATTTCTTTTGGGAAAAAAGTTCCGTCGAAATCTGAATATCCGTGATATTCTACTTCTAACAATTGATTTTTTGCACTGTTTTTTAAGGCCTGTTTGTCTAATTTAAAATGCTGTGGATTTATCCAAAACAACAAATCAAAAAGAGGATTTTGTTTTTCTGGTGTCAACAAATGTGCATTGTTCTCTAATTTTGAACTAAAGTCTTGGTCTCCAATATTGACAATTGCTTGACCTAAAAGCATGCTTTGAAGCTGATTAAAATTAACTTCTGTACCCAATACATTTCTCAACAAGGTAAAGTCCCCGTCAAAATAGGTTTTGTTTAATTTTTCATAATAACTAACTCGAGTGGGAGTAATCTTTGCACGGGCAACTAAAAAGCCTGCATACGTAGCGTTTAACCAAATAACACTATCTTTTTGTAAACGCAGTTTAACAGAAACACTCTGTTTGTTTTTAGCATCTTGATAGACAACTTTTAACTTAGCCTCTACACTTTCTTTATCAAAGTTGGTTGCTAAGTGTTTTTTAGCAACCTTGTTTGCCGCCAAGCGTTCTGCAACCACAGCAGTACCCATTGCCTTTTTACTAGAGCCACATGAGGCCCCTAAAAAGAGTAAAACAAGTAAAAATAGATATGGTTTCATACGATTTATTTTATAGTACGCAAAGCTAAGGATTTGTTTTTCATTGCAAGGGCAGCTTCTTTATTTCCTAGTCCCTCATAACTGAAAGACATTTCTAGATAAAAATCAGCTTCTAAATTGGTATCGTCTATTACAAAATCAATGCCATTTTGCAAGGTCTCTAAGCTTTTTTTATATGATTTTTCTTTGTTTAATGCCTTTGCATAGGCTAGGTACACAAAAGATTGAGCAGGAAAAAGTTCCACTCCTTTTTTTGCATAGGCTAAAAAGATAGCAGCATCTTCTTTTTCTGACAAACTTAGAATTTTTTGTAGGCTCTCAAAACTTTGAGAGCCTTTAAAGGCTTTTAGCAAGCTTGACAAACTCTTTACTTCTACTACTGACGTCTTGGGCGTGGTTTGTTTTTCTTTTGAAAAGCTTAATAACTTCTTTAAATTAGGTGTTAACAACTGTTTCTCTTGTAAAGACATCAATAGTTCTTTTCCTTTTTTTGCTTGATTGTTTTCAAAATACAACAACACCAATTGCTCATTCCTACCAGGATTGCTCTGAGCAATTATTTCTAGCAGCTCTATAGCTGCTTTATTGTTTTTTTCTGAAAGATAGATTTCAAACAAATGCTCGAGAACCCATCGATTGTTTGGCTCCATTTTTAATGCTTGCTTAGCATAGGATACCGCTTCTATCATTTTGTTTAACAAGCCGTAGTTTTTAGAAAGCTCAAATAAGACAGAAACCGAATTTGGTTTTAACTCATTGCATTTTTCCAAATGTTCTATTGCAACCGCAAATTTTAAAATTGCTTTTTGCGCAAGAGCTTCAAAAAAATGCTCTTGAAAACTCAGGAGCTTTTCTTCTTGTTGATTGACTGCTACAGGGATGCTATCTTGTGAATAGGAATGCCCAACAATCAATATTAAAAATAGTGTATGTGCAAACTTCCTTTTCAAATTGATTAACTTAGTTCTGAATAATCTCCAATGCTTACCGAAGAAAAATCTCCATTAAAAGTAGCGTGATTTCCAATCATTGCTTGTGATAACTTGGCATTTTTAATGCTTACATGATTCTGAATCAAAGAATTTGTAATCGTTGAATTCTCTACAACACTACCAGATCCGATTGAAACAAAAGGTCCTATTTTACTATTCTTTAAAACTACATTTTCTCCTATAAAACAAGGCTGAATAATTTCTGAATTCTCTAATACGACAGAAGAAGCTACCAATTGAGCTCCATTGGCATGTTCAAAACCTAGAACTTGCGTGTTGGTATCTACAGTTGGGTCTTTTTTTCCACAGTCCATCCATGCATCTACTTTTCCGGGAATAAATCGAGCTCCTTGTTGTTTTAAAGATTCTAAAACATTGGTTAACTGATATTCACCATTTTCTCTAAGATTATTATCAATTAAATACTGGATTTCATCTCGTACCTTTTCACCATCTTTAAAATAATAGATTCCAATAATGGCCAAGTCCGAAACAAAGTCTTTAGGTTTCTCTATAAAGTCCGTAATTACGCCATCTTGCAATTTAACAACTCCAAAAGCACTTGGATCTTCAACTTGTTTTACCCAGATAGCACCATCTGCAGATGCGTCTAAAGTAAAATCCGCTTTAAATAAAGTGTCTGCAAAAGCAACAACACACGGGCCACTTAAGGAGGCTTTTGCACAGTAAATAGCGTGGGCAGTGCCCAAGGCTTCTTCTTGAATATAGACAGATCCTTTAGCCCCTAAAGTAGCTGCAATTTCTAACAACTTCTCTTGAGTATCTGCTGGGAATCCTTTGGCGGCTGGGCCAATAATAAAGGCTATTTCTTCTATTTTTTGATTGACTACCGAGGTAATATCTTCTACAAGTCTCTGAACAATTGGTTTCCCTGCGATTACAGTTAATGGTTTTGGAATGGTTAAGGTATGAGGTCTCAATCGAGAACCTATTCCTGCCATAGGAACTATGATTTTCATTTTCTTATTAATTTTTATCCTTGCAAGATACTAATTTAAAAAAGCTTTGTAAAAGCTTTTTTATAAAAGTAAAGTATCAAACACGCAATAGTTTACGAACTTTTTAAGTTCTTTGTAAAAATTATCTGTGTGAATTATTTATCTGTAGAAAACATCGCTAAATCTTATGGTGAAAAAGTCCTTTTTGAGGAGCTTTCATTTGGGATTAACAAAGATCAAAAAGTCGCTTTTGTTGCTAAAAACGGAAGTGGAAAAACTTCTATTCTAAATATTATTGCTGGTCTAGATACCCCAGATACTGGGCAGGTAATCTGTAGAAAAGGGATTCAAGTTTCATACTTAGCCCAAACAGATAACTTAGATCCTAACTTAACAATAGAAGAAACTATTTTTTCTTCAGAAAACACAGTTTTAAACATCATCAGCCAGTACAATAAGGCACTTGAAGACCCTTCGAATGAAACAGCTTATCAAGAAGCATTTGATTTGATGGAGCAGCATCAAGCTTGGGATTTTGAAACCCAATACAAACAGATTCTATCAAAATTAAAATTTGAAGATCTAGATATGAAAGTTTCAAATCTTTCTGGAGGTCAAAGAAAACGTTTAGCCCTTGCAACCGTATTAATAAACAAACCTGATTTACTCATCTTGGACGAGCCTACAAATCATTTGGATTTGGAAATGATTGAATGGCTAGAAGATTACTTTGCTAAAGAAAAGATAACACTCTTTATGGTTACTCACGACCGTTATTTTCTAGAAAGAGTCTGTAATGAAATTGTAGAGTTAGATCACGGAAAATTATATCGCTATAAAGGCAACTATTCTTATTATTTAGAGAAAAAAGAAGAACGAATCGCCTTAGAACAAGTAACGGTAGAAAAGGCTAAAAACCTTTATAATAAAGAACTGGATTGGATGCGTAGACAGCCCAAGGCAAGAACTACCAAATCAAAATCTAGGATCGATGATTTTTACGAAATCAAAGAGAAAGCTCATAAAAGAAGGCAAGATCATGTGGTTCAGTTAGAAATTAACATGGAGCGCTTGGGGAGCAAAATTTTGGAATTGCATAAAATTTCAAAAGCTTTTGACAATACCACTATTGTAGATGGGTTTGACTATGTTTTTAAACGAGGAGAACGCATTGGGATTATCGGAAAAAATGGGACAGGAAAATCTTCTTTCTTAAATTTAATCACTCAAAAGATTCCGGTAGATTCAGGAAAAGTCATCTTAGGTGAAACCGTAAAATTTGGATACTATACCCAAAGTGGAATCCATATTAAAGAAGGCCAAAAAGTCATTGAGGTTATTAAAGAGTTTGGAGAGTTTATTCCGTTGACCAAAGGTCGAAAAATTACAGCAAGTCAGTTATTAGAACGCTTTTTATTTGATCGAAAAAGACAGTATGATTTTGTCGAAAAACTTAGTGGTGGAGAACAAAAACGTTTGTATTTGTGTGCCGTTTTGATTCAGAATCCTAATTTTTTAATCTTAGATGAGCCTACCAATGATTTGGATGTGGTTACCTTAAATGTGCTTGAAGAATTTTTACTAGACTTTCCTGGAAACCTTCTAGTGGTTTCTCACGACCGTTATTTTATGGATAAGATAATGGATTCACTTCTTGTTTTTAGAGGAGATGGTTTAATAGAAAATTTTCCTGGAAACTATTCAGATTTTAGAGCTTACGAAGATTCAAAACCTCCTGAAAAACAAGAGAAAAAAGAATTAAAAGCTCCTGCCAAGCAACAGACAAGCACGGGTCTAAACTTTCAAGAAAAACGTGAGTTTGGTCAGCTTGAAACAGACATGGCTAAGTTGGAGAAAAAGAAACTAGAAATTGAAGCCCTGTTTGCAAACAATACCATTGAGGCAGAAAACATCAACAAAGCTTCAATTGAATTGCAACAAATTATTGATCAACTAGAAGAAAAAGAAGAGCGTTGGTTAGAGCTATCTATGAAACTAGAAGATTAGGCTGTAACGATATCAGTAGCTTCTAATAATGGCTCATTATTAAAGCGCAACAAGAGTTGAGCAACAGCAATGGTGTCTTTTTCACAGTAACGAACAATTCTATTTAGATCCTTTTCCTCATAATATACCTGAGCAACTTCACTCCCGTCAATATCATCTTTGGGTGAAGGAACTCCTAAAATTGTGGTGAGAAGTTTTAAAGAAGAATAGTGTTTATAATCACCAAACTTCCACAATTCCATGGTATCCATATGTGATACTTCCCAAGGTTTTTTTCCAAATAAATTAAGCTTGGCTGGTAAGTCTATTTGATTGACGATCACTCTTCTGGCTATGTAAGGGAAGTCAAATTCTTTGCCATTATGAGCACATAATACGTGTTGCTGTTTTGAAAAATGACTTTCTAATAAAGCCTTAAATTCTATTAACAACTGTTTTTCATCATCGCCATAAAAAGATTTAACCCGCAACTGTCGTTGTGAGTCATTTTGGTTAAAATAGGCTACCGAGATGCAAATAATTTTTCCGAATTCGGCCCAAATACCAGCCCGTTCATAAAACTCTTCTGGACTTAGTTCATCTTTGTTACGTTGATAGGCTGTTTTTTGAGCAAACAGTTCTTGGATAGGCTCTGAGAGCTTCTCCCATGCGTTTTCTTGAGGGACCGTTTCTATATCAAGAAACAGAATATCCCGTAAGTTTTTAGAGAAATTCATAGCAGCATTTTTAAAGTGAATATAGTGAAAATAAAAAAAAGTAGGCCGAGGCCTACTTTTTTTATCAATCAACTAACTCAAATTATTTACAATCCTCTTGTCCAGTTTGCTGCCCAAGTTGGGATATTTTTTCCATTACCAGCTCCAGTATTTGTTCCTTCTGTAAAGTAGGTTTCTGCTCCAGCATACTCATCTTTAGCTGTTACATTGTCAAACTGAATGTTCGTAATTACAATGTTTCCATTTTTGATATTGTCATTTGCTGCAGTATCTGTTGATTTTAATTTGATTCCTAAATCAAAATCTGCTGCGTAGATATTAGATGCAGTCCAGTGTCCTCCACCTTCTTTGATATACAATGCTCCTTCAGAACCAGGTCCTACAATTGTAATATTTTTTAAGACTGCAGTAGTCGTTGGTGTTGCGTTTCCATCATCACCATTGTTTGATCCTTCAATACCAGCTTTTGTTCCTTTGCTGATGTACCAAAACTCTCCAGTTCCAGACCATCCATCTGCAAAATCAATTGAATCATCTCCAGAACCAGTAGCTACTAAATACTTACCGTTTACTGTTCCTCCAAAAAATTCAATTCCGTCATCTCCTCCGTCCAATGATTGAACATACTCAAAAGTGGTTCCTGAACCCACACCGAATAAAGAAATTCCATTAAACTCTTTTGATCCGTTAAAGGTTGCTCCAGTATACTCAACTCTTAAGTATCTAACTGATCCAGAATTGTCATTTGCTACGGTACCTCCGTAGGTTAAATCTGATACCTCTGCAGTAGCTGTTGCTCCTTTATTGGTTGGCGCTTTACCACAGATTACCAAACCTCCCCAGTCTTTTGCTGCAGGACTAGCTTTTGATGAAGTCATCACTACTGGATTAGCAGCAGTTCCATCAACATAAATTTGGGCTCCTTGTGCAATAGCAATATAAGAACTTGTTCCTCCTGATGCCTTAATTACGGTACCTGCTGGAATTACTAATTTAGCTCCGTCTTCTACGATTAATGCTCCTGTCAAGTTATAAACTACACTTGCATCTAAAGTTACGGTTCCATCTTGGATTTTTCCGCTAAAATTTGCAGGATCTGCTGTAAAAGTACTGCTAGGTTCGTCGTTAGAGACGGTACAACTTGTAAAAGCAATTGCTGCAATTGCTAGTATTGATAATACTGTTTTTTTCATTTTTGTTTTAAATTTTATCTACCACAAAGAAATGGAGTGAATTAAAAATTGGTCTTATCTAAACTTTAATTATCTGTTAACTGTTAGGGTTGTTTGTTAAGGAAGTGTTAGCTCTAATTAATCTAATTTATAGCTTAAAGAGATACTTGCATTAACACCATTTTTAAAAGACAAAACCTCAACATTTTGAGTATCTTGAACTCTCTTAATAGAAGGGTTTAATAAGTTTTTCACATTAAGTCCTAGCTTTACTCTTTTAGAAAGCTGTGATTTTAAAACCAAATCTAAACTACCGACTCCTTTGTCAATTAAATCACCTTTACCTGCAGATCCAATAGCATAAACTCTATCAGAAAAATAATTAAAGGAAAGCGTTCCTAAAATGTTTGAAGTTTCATTAAATTCTCTAAAGTAAGTAAGATCAGCATTCGCAATTAAATCAGATGCACCGGTTAACTTACCTTCTAAATTGGTGAAGTTTACATTTAGCTTTGTCTCATTGATAATCTTAAAGCGATCAAAATCTTGATTTGAATACATATACGAAGCATTAAATCCTGCACTTAGTTTGTTTGCAAAATCTCCATCAACTGAAAATAATTGTTTTCTGATTTCAAATTCTGCCCCAAAAACAGTGGCTTGTTTTCCTGTGTTTAAGTAAGAAATATCATTAGTTGCTGATGCTACTACCACTTCATTGATTGGATTTTGAATAATTTTACCAAAACCTGTAAGCGAAATAACTTCTCCGCTTTTTGGAAAATACTCCCAACGTAAATCAACATTGTAATTCGTAGACAAATCTAAATCTGGGTTACCAAATTTAATTTGAGTAACTTCTTCAAACTGAAAAGGAGCTCTCTCTTTATATTGTGGTAATGTGTATGATTTACTAGCGGCTAGTTTTAGATTTTGTTTTTCAGTTACTTCATATTTAAATGATACGTTTGGCAAAAACTCAAACTTTGCAAATGCGTCTTTAGCTCCATTTGGATCTAAGGATGTTTTCCATGCAATATCTTGGTAAATATGCTCAAATCTTAATCCTCCAACTGCTGTAAACCTTGGTGTAAACTTATATTCAACATTTGCAAAACCTCCATTGATAAATTGATTTCCAGAATAGGTTTGAGGATCTAGCGCATTTAAGGTTGAAGCATCTCCTCTAAAAGTTTCTATTTTAAAATAATTGTTTGCCAAGTTTGCTTGGTTAAAGTAGTCATCCAAATTGTTTTCTGAGACTACAGGTTGATTGATGTTTCTAAGGATTTGAAAATTAAATTGAGTTGCTTGAAAAGCTACCTTTTTAAAACGACCACTATATCCCAAAGTAATTTTTCCTTTAAAAAGATCTTCACTGTCTTTGGCAAAAGCATAGCTGGCAGAAAAATTTGCAGCAGCCTCATCTTCAGTTAAGTCTTGATAAAAACGATGGTTGTCTGATGCTGCAAGATCAGAGACTGTTTTTACACCTGTTGGATCTGAGTTGTCTTTAGGAACCAACATGTTTTGTCTTCTATCTGGAATCACATTGTTAACCATATTGTAAGCAACACCCCAATCCAATTCTATTTTTTCACCAATTTTATGATTCCCTAAAAACTGATTGATTAGTAAAGTAGTCTTGTCAAAAGTAGAGCGTCTCACAAAACCTCCGCCGTTACTAGCATTGTCAAAAATATTGATTACCCCAGAATACTCATCTAAGCTTTGGTTTGACGAGTTGATAAACAAAGAACTAAAATGATACTTGTTATTTGCATTTACCTTGTAACCTAAGTTTAACATGGCAGTTGTATTGGTGTTGTAATCATAAGCTTTAAAAGCATAATCTGTAAAAGCCAAGCCTTGTGCATTTACACCTCCTCTGTTAATCCCTTCTTTATATTTAAAGCCACTTTTAAAAGATGCAGTTGCAAACAAATTGATAGATCCTTCTTCTCCTACTTGATATTTTTTTCCTCCTTTAAAAGAGATGTCTGCTCCTATTGGCGATTTTGTCGTTTTATCCCAACTGGTATTAAATGCATAACTGCTTAATGGATTTGTCGGATACTTGTTATTGTAAAAACCAGAAAAGCCAGGACCATCTTGTACATAAAAATTTCCATTACCGCTTAGGTTGGTATTTGTACCAGAACCCACTCCAATTTCTAAAGAAGGTTTTCCAACATGTTCTTTGGATACGATATTAATATTGGCGCCTCCAAAATCACCGTAAATCTCACTTTGATAAATTTTGTTGATATCAATCAATTGAACTATATCTGTAGAAAAAATATCCAAGTTGATGTTCTTTTGTGAAGGGTTGTTTGATGGAAGTGGCAAACCGTTTAAGGTAGTTGAGTTGTAGCGATCACCAAGCCCTCTTACAAACACGTTGTTTGTTCCATCTTGCTTAGAAACCCCTGTTGCTTTTGTTACCGCAGTAGCCAAATCAGAGACTCCTTTATTGTCTAATTCTTGAGCTCCGATAGTGGTCTTAATTGACACCGCTTTCTTCTGAGCCATTAAAATAGCAGAAGCTTTTGCTTTATTGATTGTCGCTTGAATTTGAATTTCATCCAAAGTAACACCTTTACTCGCGCTCAATTTTTGATTCACGACCAATGTTTTGTCTGCGGTAATTACAATTGGTTTTTCTATAGTTTCATAGCCAATAAAACTAAAAACCAACACATAATTTCCTGGAGCTACAGCAATAGAATACTTTCCATCAAAATCTGTACTCGTTCCAATCGTTGTTCCTTTAATAAGAACATTTGCAAACGGTAAAGGTTCATTGTTAACTTCTCCGTCTGTTAATAATCCGGTAACAGTTCCTTTACTTTGCGCAGCAACTAACTGAGAAACGAATACAAATGCTATGATTAATTTTTTCATTATTTTACTTTATAGGGTATATACCTTGTTTATAAAGTGCAAATGTCTCGGTGTTTTGTAAATATAAGGTTAGTTCTAAATTATGCTTGCATTAATTGAAGGTTAAGCCTGTGTTAAGGGATTAAATCATTGTTAACTATTCTCCGTTTTTAAGTTTTTATCCCTACTTTTGAGCTATATTTAGAGATAAACGTCTTATGAAAAAAAGTGACATTAAAATTTTATTGGTTGATGATGAGCCAGATATCTTAGAAATTGTAGGTTACAATTTAAAAAATGAGGGCTATCAGGTGTTTACCGCAACGAATGGGTTAGAAGCCTTAAAAACAGCAAAGAAAGTTATTCCTCATTTAATTTTATTAGACATTATGATGCCAGAAATGGACGGGATAGAAGCTTGTGAAAAAATCCGAAAGGTAACAACCCTAGAGCACGTTATTATTTCTTTCTTAACTGCCCGAGGTGAAGATTACTCACAAGTAGCTGGTTTTGATGCTGGTGCTGATGACTATATTACCAAGCCTATCAAACCTAAAGTTTTATTAAGCAAAGTAAAATCTTTACTTCGTCGATTAAAAAACACGGAAGACCAAGATACATCTACAACTATTGGAGATATCGTAATTAACAGAGAAGAATATGTTGTGTTTAAAAACAACAAAAAAATTGTACTTCCTAAAAAAGAATTTGAATTGTTTTCTTTGTTAACCTCTAAACCAGGTAAAGTCTTTAAACGTGAAACCATTTTAGATACGGTTTGGGGTAACGAGGTCGTTGTCGGGGGGAGAACCATTGATGTGCACATTAGAAAATTACGTGAAAAAATTGGAGATGACCATTTTAAAACCATCAAAGGTGTAGGCTATAAATTTGTATTAGAAGACGAAGATTAATAGAACCGCAAACTTGTGAAGTTTAAAAAAACCTATTCATTTGCATTTATATCAGCCTTGTACCTCACAGCAGTTGCAAGTCTAATTTCTTTACTTGCCTATTATCTATATCACAAATACGGCTTATTGGCTTCTGTTTTAGCAGAAATGAGTTTGTTTGTTGTTTCGTTTTTTATCATCCAGTATCGTGTAGAGTTTTTTATCTACAGAAGGGTGCGAAAAATTTATGAAGAAGTATCGCTTTTAAACGTAGATGATCTCAAAAGAAAATCAGTAACTACTGATATGGAAACCCTAAGCAAAAGCGTACAAAAATTTGCAGAAGGGAAACGTATAGAAATTCAAAATTTAACTGAGCGTGACTCCTTTAGGAGAGACTTTTTAGGGAATGTGGCTCATGAATTAAAAACTCCACTGTTTACAGTTCAAGGGTATATTTTAACCCTTATTGAAGGTGCTGGTAACAATAAAGAAATAAGAGAAAAATACTTAGAACGCGCTAATAAAGGAGTAGAGCGATTAACCGCCATTGTAAAGGATTTAGACATGATTGCTAAACTAGAAACCAATGGTTTGAAAATGAATCTAAAACCTTTTAACATCTTAGAATTGATACAAAATGTATTTGATTTGTTTGAGATGCGTGCTAAAAAAAGAAATATCACTCTAACTTTTGACAAGCAATATGAGTTTCCAATTTATGTAATGGGAGACCAAGAACGTATTGAGCAGGTGTTAATTAATTTGGTTGTGAACTCTATCAAATACGGAAAAAACAATGGACATACGACCATTGGAATCGAGTCTTATAATGAACGGAAATACATTATTAAAGTAGCTGATAACGGAGAAGGCGTTAAGCAAGAACACCTTTCTCGTTTGTTTGAACGCTTTTACAGAGTCGATCAAAGTCGCTCTAGAGAGCAGGGAGGATCAGGACTGGGACTTTCTATTGTGAAGCACATCGTAGAGGCTCATAACGAAACCATCCTCTTAAAAAGCACCTATGGTGAAGGCTCTGAATTTTCATTTACCTTAGAAAAGGCTCAGTAATTCTTTATCTAGCTTTGTTTCACTTGCTTTTAAGCCTTTATAATTTATTAGCTCATCCAAACTTTCAATTGTAAAAGTTTCTTCTGTTTGAAAGGGAGCTCTCTCGCTACTCTTTAAAAAATAGGCTAAATATTCTTGTTCAGACTGATGTTTGGTAGGAATAAAAAATGCTTTTTTTTCTAAGATTGCCAAATCCATCACAGACGAATATCCAGATCTGCACACTACGGTCTTAGTTTGTAATAATTTATCTTCTAAGTCTTTGGTTAGTAAAAAATTAACTATTTCTATTCCGTTTTCTTGGAAAGTCTTTTGCTCAGCTTCTATTTTTCCTAAAACCATAACGACCTTACCTGGATACCCTTGAAAGAGTTTTTTAAGCCTGCTTTCTAATAAGGTTCTATTGGGCTCAACACCAGACAAAAGAATGAGAACATCAATGGTTTGAACAACAGATCTCTTTTTAAATCGACTTAAAACACCAATATATTTTACCTGTATATTTGAATTTTTAAAATGGGATAATTTACCTGAAAAACTAGAATCAACAGTATCAGGAACCCAACACTGATCAAAACCTGCGATAATTTTTTGGTGTATAAAACTCGTAAAAAAAGTTGCTATTCCTGCCAACACCTGAACCTGATGCGTTAGATAAACACTAGGAATATTTGGACTTTTAACACCAAATCGATTGTCTGAAATTAAGCCGACAACCTCTGGGTGTTCTTCAATATAGTTAGAAACAACTTTATGTTCTGCTTTAACGGCTCTCCAGATCTTTGGACCTTTTAAAAACAAGGACCACTTAAGATTTTTTTTATATCGAATTTGATATGTAGGGAGTTCCAAAAAAGGAAGCTCTGGAAACTCTTTTTTTAACAAGTCTAAAGCAGCCCCATCTGATGCAAGCACAGGAAGATACTTGTTTTGAATTAAAAAATGAATAATTGGAACACAGCGTGAGGCATGACCTAATCCCCAATTTAGCGGTGCTACAATTATTTTTTTTACCATTTTTATATCAAATCAAAACCAATATCTTTTCTATAATTCATCTTGTCAAAAGAAATTTTATCAATTGAACTGTACGATAATTTTAACGCTTCTTCAATGGTATCACCAAAAGAGGTAATTGCCATAACTCGTCCTCCGTTTGTAAAAACTTTTCCATTCTCTAATTTTGTTCCTGCGTGAAAAACAATAGAATTCTCGATATTTTCTATTCCTGAGATTTCCTTGTTTTTTTCATACGCTTCAGGGTAGCCTCCTGAAACCAACATGACTGTTGTTGCTGTTTTTGGAGTGATAGAAAACGATTTTTCATGTAGTGTTTGATTGGCTACACCTTCAAATAAATCGAATAAATCAGACTCAATTCTCGGTAAAACAGCTTCTGTTTCTGGATCGCCCATTCTTACATTGTATTCTATTACCTGTGGATTTCCAGCAACGTTCATCAAACCAATAAAAATAAATCCACGGTAATCAATTCCGTCTTTTTGCAATCCATTTACGGTAGGGATTACGATTCGTTCTTCAACTTTCTTTAAAAACTCATCAGATGCAAAAGGAACAGGAGAAATTGCTCCCATACCACCTGTATTTAACCCTTCATCTCCTTCTCCGATGCGTTTGTAATCTTTAGCTGATGGTAAAATCTTATAGCTTTTCCCATCAGTTAGCACAAAAACAGATAATTCAATCCCATCTAAAAACTCTTCAATGACAACAGTTGATGAAGCCTCTCCAAATTTTTGGTTAGTAAGCATTTCTTCTAATTCTTTTTTTGCTTCCGCTAAAGAATCTAAAATTAGTACACCCTTTCCGGCTGCTAAACCATCGGCTTTTAAAACATAGGGAGCAGTTAAGGTTTCTAAAAAGGCAAAACCTGCCGCTAAGTTTTCTTTTGTAAACGATTGGTATCGCGCTGTAGGAATATTGTGTTTTTCCATAAAGATTTTTGAAAAATCTTTACTTCCTTCTAACAAGGCACCATCTTTTTTAGGTCCGATAACAGAGATGTTTTTCAAATCATCATCTGCCAAGAAAAAGTCGTGAACTCCATTTACTAATGGCGCTTCTGGTCCAACAACAACCATGTTGATTTTGTTCTCTAAGACGGTTTCTTTTACCGCTTTAAAATTAGTTGGATCAATAGTAATATTCGTTGCAATTTGAGTTGTTCCTGCATTTCCAGGAGCTACAAAAAGTTTATTTACCTTGTTACTTTCAGCTAGTTTTAATGCAAAAGCATGTTCTCTTCCTCCAGAACCTAAGATTAAAATATTCATGTTCGTGTTGTTCTTTTAAGCTACAAATATACATTCTGAAAATGTATTATCTGTTTAATTTTTCCATTTCTTAAAGTATTGGATAATTGACAAGCTGTGTCTAAGAAAAAGTGAAAGGTTTTTTTCTGAGCCCTTTTTTAGAACATGGTAAATTACTACTTGCGGAAAGTATAGTTTTTTCTTCCCTAATACATCTATTTTTTTACAAATATCCACATCTTCCATATATAAAAAATAACGTTCGTCAAAGCCTTTTAAATCGATAAGATCCCTTGTTCTATACAATTGAAAACACCCTGTTAAATACTCTGCAAAAAAAGGAGCACTTAGGTCTTTATCACTATAAACACCTTTGCTTATTTTTTCTTTAAATGTTCCTGAAAAGAACTTAAATCGCCTTGCAAACAATTCTAAAATAGTTGGATATCTTCTACAAGAAAACTGATGTTCACCGTTCGGGAATAACACCCTTGGGGCTACCATTGCAACACTAGGATCTCTTTTTAATGCTTCTATAAGCGTTGGAATGACCTCTTTTGAAAATATAACATCAGGATTTAAAATTAAGTGAAAACTAGATGTTTTTTCAATCTTGTTTAAGATCATATTGTGGCCCATTCCAAAACCAACATTTTTTCCAAAGCCAATATATTCAATCTGTTTATTGATAAAAACATTGTCAAATTGTTTATCAACAGTATTGTCAATTAAATATAATTTTTTAGGCAAATCTATACTTAAAAAGCTTTCTATTGTTTTTTCTAGTTCTTTTATGTTTTCTTTATAAAGAACTATAGATGCTGATATTTCTATGCTTTCACTCATATATTAATACGCTTTTTCATCACCCCTAAAAACATTAAAAACTGTTTGTATTATAATTTTTACATCTAATAAAAAAGACCAGTTTTCTATATAAAAAATATCATATTTTACCCGATTTTTAATATCTTCTTTTTTCAGAACCTCACCTCGATATCCGCTAACTTGAGCCAAGCCTGTAATACCTGGTTTTACAGAGTTTCTAACGATATAATTATCAATTTCTTTAATGTATTTTTCTGTTTGAATA
The DNA here is from genome assembly GCF_038024035.1 of Polaribacter pacificus. Taxonomy (NCBI): domain Bacteria; kingdom Pseudomonadati; phylum Bacteroidota; class Flavobacteriia; order Flavobacteriales; family Flavobacteriaceae; genus Polaribacter; species Polaribacter pacificus. The sequence continues at coordinate 1,854,734 of NZ_CP150664.1, read as the reverse complement.
AGAATGTGCGGTCTTGGTCCTACAACACTCATATCTCCTTTTAAAACATTAAAAAACTGAGGCAATTCATCCAAACTCGTTTTGCGAAGAAAAGTACCGATTTTTGTAATTTTAATGTCGCTATTTGACATGGATGTGCTCTTTGAATTCAATCCATTATTCATCGTTCTTATTTTAAAACACACAAATTGATTTCCCTGAATCCCATCTCTTTTTTGTTTAAATAAAAATGGGCCCCTTGAATCAATTTTCACTAAAACATATAAAATAGGCAAGGCCCACGACAAAATAAAAACACAGACAAATAGTGAAAATAGAAAATCAAAAATCCTTTTTATAAAATGTGTTTCACTTTTTTCAAAAGGCAATTGCTTTGGTTTTAAAACTGGAAGAGTACCATAATATTCTAAAATATAGTCTTTACTATAAATCGCCTTAGTCTCAGGTATCAATCTAATTTCGATTTTATGCAAATTTGCGAAAGCTCTAATTTTTATAAACTCATCTTGTGGTAAAGCAGATACTTCACAATAAATTTCATCTACCGTCTCTTCTAAAAGATACTTAAAAACCATTTCAATGGTTCCTAAATATTTTTTTGATTTTGCTTCTTTATTAGAAAAAAAACCCAAAAATCGATAGCCCAAATCAGGTCTTTGAGTAAATAATTTTGCAATGTTTTTTGCTGAGGTATTGTCTCCAAGGACAATTACATTCCTATAGTTTTTGCCTCCAAGTCGATATTTTTTTAATAAAAAAAACGATAAGAACTTAAAAAAAGAAATTACTGATACTATAGAAACTACTATTTCTAATTGTCTGTTTGCCACATTGCCTTCATTAAAAAGGCTGAAATAAGCATAAAAAGACAAAATAAAAATAAAAAACTGAGCCCCGATTAACGATACCAGCTTTAAGACATGCGTATACCTATATACATTATAAAACTTAGTATAATAAGCGATAAACAGCCATGAAGCTATCATATAGGATATAAACTGAACATTCAAATATGCTAAGCCTGAATAATAATAAACAATACTGTTTAGTATTAAAACATCAAAAAGGATGATCAATGGTTTTATAAAAATAGAATATTTCTTTCCCGTTGTTTTCATTAGATAGTCTCTAGTACTCTTTTAAATTGTTTTAAAACTTCATCTTTCGAAAAATTTTTAGAAACATATTTTCGAGCATTTATGCCAAATTCTTTTCTTAAGCTTAGGTCTCTTTCAACAAGTGACACAAAATCTAGTACTTTGATTAACTCTGAGCTGCTAAAATAAGCTCCTGCTTTTGATTCGCTAATAATTGTTGACACCTCAGAGTTTAGATTTCCAGTGATCAATGAAGGTTTTTCACTCGCCATCATCCCTAAAATTTTTGATGGCATTACTGCGTCTATAATGTCTCCTTTTTGAAAAAGGAAATGTAAATCAGCTGAGCAAAGTAAATCAGATAATTCACTGTATGGAACTGGTGGGTATAGGGTCACATTTTTACTACCTATCAATTCATTTTCTAGCCAAGATCTTTTGCTCCCATCACCAACTATTATTAATTCTATCTGCTTATTTTTCTCTAATTGTTTTGCAAATTGAAGGAAAAACTCCCAATCTTGTTTTTCTCCAATATTACCTGAATACAATATTTTAAACCCATCCGATTTTAAATAATGATGTCTAGTCGATAAAACAGGGTCAATAGTGCTTAAATCTACCCAGTTTGGCAATAAAACACTTTTTTTGTCTGCATTCTTTGATACTAATTTTTTTAACATAGAATGACTAATAGTACTTCTTACATCTGCGGCTTGTAAGAGCCTTTTTTCTACCCGAAACAAAACTTTATAAAAAATAGATGTTTTGGATTTTTTTTTGGTCATCTCTGAATCTGATGCAGCATCAAACTCAAAATCTTGAATATGAATCCACAATTTTGCTTTTTTTAATTTTGCTAAAATTGAGCCTAAAAAAATTGTGCTGGTAAATGGTACAATACACAATACGACATCTGCTTTCTGTATTTTAAAAAGATTGATAAACGTACCAAAAGTAAAGTCTAGTAAATGAAAAATTCGTCTTAAAAAAGTAGGTCTTTGAGGTACATATTGCTTGTATCTATACACCTGGACTCCGTTTATGTTTTCTTTATAAAACCAACTTTTGTTTTTATATGATTTGCTAATTTTCCAGGAAGGATAATACGGAAATCCTGTAAGAACACTTACCTCAACACCCTCGTTATTAAAATAAGTTGCCAATTGTGAAGTGTACAAACCAATTGCTGTATCTTCTGGATAATAATTAATCCCTATAATGGTGAGTTTCTTTTTCAATTCTTTTTTTTATTGGTTTTGCGGGGTTTCCATAGCAGACCCATCCTTCAGGTAAACTTTTAAAAACACTGCTTCTAGCACCTACAACACAGCCCTTTTCTATGGTTACACCTGGCGCAACATACACATCGTTTGTAATCCAACATTCATCTTCTACTATTACTTTTTTTGCTCCAATTTCAAATTTTGTAGATTGATAATCATGCGACCCGGTATTCAAGTAAACATCGTGTGCAATAGCAACGTTTTCTCCAATACTAATTTCTCCTAGACTATATAAAGTACAATTTTCTCCAATCCAAGAATAATCACCTATTGAGATTTTCCATGGATATGTACATCTTACAGATGAACGGATTAAAACATTTTTGCCAATTTTAGCGCCAAAAGAACGCAGCAAAAATCGACGCCATCCATAAAAAAATTGAGGTGACCATGCAAATAGGGTGCTCTCAATAATCCACCAAAGTTGCACCACTAGTTTCGATTTTCCTCTAAACCCTTTAGGTACAGAGAAAGCTTTTAAATTTTGATATTCTAGTGCTCTTTTAACCATGTACAGGTGATCTTTGTCGCTTGCCTTAATGTAAACGGCAATTCTCCTACAATATTTTGCACTTCTAAAGTATTAAAATCCATAGGTGTTACTAAGTTGTTTAATCGGAATGTTGTTAATGGTGGATTTTTATACCCACCCTTTTTAGCTAAATCACCCAATACTGCAATTGCTTTTAACAAAAAATAGGGTAATTGTTTTGTGTTTTTATGATGAAAATCTTGTGAAATTAAATTGGCCCAATGACCTACTTCTAAAGCTTTAAAATCAGATAAATAAACTGTTTTTGAATGCAAGGAGCTGTCTTTTAAAAATGCATCTAAAATATAAACGCTGTTTAAAACAAAGCCAAATTTTTTGTAAATTTCTTTTCCTTTTGGATGAAAATATAGCTTCTTTTTTATGCTTGTAAAAAAATTCTTATACGGTATTTCAAACCAAGGTCCCCATAAAGAAGTTGGTCTTACAAGTATCCAATCTGCTTGTAATGCAGTAGATTCTCTAACAATTTTCTCACCAATTATTTTACTTTCACCATAAATTGTAGAAGGTTTATAATCAAATTCATCTTTTGGCTCATACCCTATTTCACAAACCAATCTGCTAGATGCAAAAATTATTTTTTCTAGATTTTCAACGTTTTCAATAGCAGAAATTATGTTTTTTACTCCCGTTGTATTTGCCTCATACGCTTGCAATGTTTTACCCTCTAAATCGGTTCGTGCTGCCATATGAAAAATAATATCTGGAGAAAATTCTTCAATTTTTTTAGTGAGGTTTTTGAGCTCAAGTATGTCTACTTTTTCCCAATAAACAAGGTGTGCTTTATTGCGTGGCTTTACAATATCAATATTTAAAATTTCGCTAGAATCTTTATAAAAATCAATCAGATTAGTTCCGATAAAACCAGAACCTCCTGTTACTAAGATTTTCTTTTTCATACGATATTTTCTTTCTTTTTTACTTGCTCTTTTTGCAGCACACTAAACAGTGTTACAAAGTACATAAAAATTATAATTCCATAATGTCTAGAAAAGAAGTTTTCGGAAAGATTTATAAGCAATACCTGTGTTAAAAACAACAAAACAATGGTTGATTTGTTAAATTTTCTAAAAAGGAAAAGGAAGTACAGTAGAAAAGTCAATAAAAAAAGCCAACCACCATATAAAAGCAAATGAACATAATAGTTATGTGTATTGTAGGTAGAAATCTTATAAAAATTACTATCGTAGTTGGCCTCATAACATTCATTTAACTCAGCTTGCAAAGAAGATCCGTACCCAAATACGGGCAAGCTAGAAAATAATTTTTTTGAACAATGAAAGATGGCAACACGGATATTTATTGAATTGTGATAATCACCCACCAAAGGTCTATTTATTTCGGTTCGAACCTCATCAAATCGATCTATAAGAATATTTTTAAATGAAAAAATCAGCAAAATTCCAAGTAAAAAAATACCGGCAATTTGTATCCCAGCTTTTTTGGGGTTCTTGCTTTTTAGTAACTGAAAAACATACACCAATACTGTAAGCCCTAAAATAAGCATCACGGCCTTAGAAGCATAGATAAAAATAAAGACAGTTGCACAGAGTATATTAATTCTATTAAACCATTTTTGACTGATTGATTTTTCTTTATACTTATAAAAAAGAGACAAGGACAAACTAATTAGCAAAAGCATAGAAAAATACGTTGGATGAATTTCTACAAATGCATGCTCTGTTACATAGGTTCTAAAAAATGGAATGTTTTCATTACTAATTTCAAACACTTGTGCTAAAGTATTTTCTTTTAAAAAAGTTATTAAGAAAAGAGCACATTGAAGCAATAAGCTTGCTTTATATACAAGGAGTGACTTTTCTAAAAAAGCAGCATTTATATATACTGGTCTATAAAAAAACAATAATGGAAAAATTAAAAAAGGGAGATGAAATAATATGGTATCTAAACTAGAATCAAGTGTGAAAATTGCATGTAGAAAATACATCCAAAACACAAGAGTAAACAAGAGTAATTCTTTTGTTACTTTTCTAGGTTTCTTTAATCTAACAACGTCATAAATCACAAAAAGAGCACATAAAATAATGCTCAAAGACCCAATGTTCTCTTTCATTAATGGAAACATTGCTAGCGCTAAAAAAAGCCCTTTTGTAATTTGTTTAATTGCTTTATCCATCCTTTAAATTTTCATACAAATGTACCCAATCTAAAAGTCGATGTTCCCAAGAATACTTTTTAGTAACAAAATCACTAAGCGTATTTCCATATTCATTTCTTTCTAAAACTGTCCAGCTTAAAGCTGTTTTAAGTGCTGCTGTAACTTCTGAGACAGTTGGATTTACTAACATGCCCCCGTTTGAGTTCCAGCCTGGATCCAATCCTGTTTGATGGGTAGAAATTACAGGTGTCTTTAAGATTGCTGCTTCTAAATTTACCATTCCAATAACTTCAGAATGCGATGGCGTAACAACAATAAAAGCATTCTCTATTAGGACCGTTTTCTCTTTCACAAAACCTAAAAACTCAACCTTGCCTTTATCAAGATTACATTCCTTTACATAGCTTTCTAATTCATTTTTATAAGAGTTAAAAGCACCCGCTATTTTAAGTGTAAACTCATTTGAAGATAGTTGAGAAAAGGCTTTAATAAATACATCTATGCCTTTTATGGGATCTAATCGACCTATAAATAATAGGTATTTTTCGCTGGTTTTTTTTTCTAATTTATCTTCGAAACCAACTTGTCTAGTTTTAATTAAATTTGGAATTTCTTGAACTGTTGAGTCTGCAAATAAGTGCTGTAAATTCTCTTTCTCTGATTTGGTTATCGCATGTAAAACTGCTGATTTACTAAACTTCTTTTTTGCTAAAAGATTAAAATATAATTTCTTTTTTAACCCTCCTTGTTTCCATAACCATGGCTCATACATTCCGTGTGGAGAAAGCACAAAAGGAATCTTATGTTCTATAGCAAATTTTGATGCAATAAATTGCGGATACATCCATACTCCATGAATATGAATACAATCAATGGGCTTGCTCTTGTGTATATCTAATAAGGTACGAGACCAATTCTTTGAGTATTTCCATGGTAAATCTCTACCTTTAACAACAACTACATCGTCTTCTTTTTCTTTCTTTTCAGATAGAATTAAAGAATCGTAGCCGTTAGATATGAGTTCTGAATTCAAGGCTTTAACAACCGTTCTTACCCCTCCACTTTCTAGCGAAAAATCTTCAACTATATGTAGTATCTTCATCAAAATCTTTTAAAAATATAAGGGTTAAAAAATAAAATTCTGGTGGAAAATAATGACCTTCTCTCACTAATTTAATTGCTAAATAAAAGAAGGCTCCCTGTTGTATTACTCTGGTATCCTTTTTAAATAATAAAATACTCTTATACACAAAAAAACCAACAAATAGTAATCCGAAAACTCCTAAATCTGCAAGTATTCTTAAAAATAATGAATTGGCATCCTGCTGATTTATTTTTGACTGTTTCAACTCAATTAAATAAGGCGGCGGGCTTAATAAGTTATATCTTTTTTGATATTCATACTGATATGATCCCAAACCTGTTCCTAGTGGGTGCTCATAAAAAATATGGGAAGCAATAAATGTATTGCTTAATAAGGCATAAGAGCTTAAATTGGTCGTGTTTTCAAATTTTCCTGTATACACCGCCTCTAAAGAGGCTTGGGTATCTTTAATTCTAAGTACCAAAAAATTCTCGTTACCTTCAATTGGTTTTTCATTCCAATAAAGACTAATATAATATCCACTGGCACATAAAACAGCAAAAACCACGATTGCATACTTTAAAAAGTATTTTACCTTTAAAAGGGGAATTACTAGAATTAAAAAAACACCAATAAACCCTATAAAAGATTTTGAAAGCAAAATTGTGACAAAAATTATAGCAGCTTTATAAAAATGCTTTTGTCGAAACAAAACGTACAAGGCAGGAAGCATAACAGTTGCATAATGTGCCGGTTCTGACATGATGCCATTTAATCTTCCTGGTGTAAACATGTTTATTTTTAAAACAAACATCGGTAACGCAAGTATTGCCAAATAAAATGCAGTGTTAGCATATTCTTTAAAAAGAAATTTAGAACCGTAGGTCCTTAAAAAACTATAATAATAAATACTACAAAAACTAATCCCTACTAATTGTGAAATCAACGAAGAAAAAGGATTCTTAAAAATGATAAATGAAACAACTCCATGAACCGCTAAAAACCCTAAAACAACTCCAATATTTTTATGTAAAAAAAGGTTCTTTTTTATAGAAAGTATTAAAAAGTTAATCGCAATAATTAGATAGAAAAGTTTCCAATCAATACCGTAATGAAAACTAAAGTCTTCGGTAAATAATGCAAAAACACTACTAAAAACGATATATCTATCTAACAGTCGCATGGAGTACTTTTTTTATAAAATATTTAGTTAATGCTAGTACATAATCAAAAGAACACAGTATTAAATTTCGTTTTCCGGTCTTCAGTTTTGCATTAAATGTTTCCTTAAAAGCCTTAAAAACTTGATTATTGCTAACGCCCCCAGCACTCATGTACACTGTAGTTTCATCAGCTTTTATGGTTTTTAAATCTTGTCTAGCTCTTAATAGCAATTCATAATCTCCAGCAATTGTATACGATTCATCGAAAAACCCAAACTTTGTAAAATAAGCCTTATTATGAAAAGCCCCTACATGAGCAATATTCATATATTTTTTAAAAATAGACCAATTCCAAACACCATTGATAACATTCATTAGTCTTGGGCCATCAATCATCTGCACATTCGAATAGCAGAAATCAATTGATTGATTGGTGGTTAATAGTTTATTATAATAAACCTCTAAAGCGTTAATCGTATAATAATCATCTGATCCTAAAAACGATATCCACCTCCCAAAAGATAGGTGAATTCCTTTGTTAAACGCATTGTAGATTCCGGTATCTTTTTCTGATATCCACCTATAAGAAATACCCTTTTCTTTAAAACTATTTTCATAACTCTTAATTATTTCAAGAGTTTTATCTGTTGATTTTCCATCAACAAGAATGTATTCAAAATTAGTAACTCTTTGGTTTAATACAGATTCTATTGTGTTCTTAAGAGTCTTTTCTGAATTAAAAGTAGCTGTGATTATTGTAAAAAAGGTTTTTTTTTCCATTTAAACAGCTTTTGTTTCTGATTTCTTTAAAATTCTAAATGTTTGAATAGGCAAAATTAAAGAGAGGCTTAAAATACTAAAGACAGTCCCCAAAATAACTCCGCTACTTCCTAAATCAAAGGTTTTAACAAAGTAGATTGATAGCGGTATATTAACCATCGCTCCAAAAACATACAACCAGAACTGTAGTTTTACTTTGCCAATACTGTTTAAAAATGTCATATAAATAGTTCCGTAAACTCGTATTAAAACAAAAATCGTCATAAATAAAATTAAGCTAGTTGGAATTAATAAATCTCTTTGAATCCAAATTTTAATAAGTGGTTTTGAAGCAAAAAATAATCCAATAATTATAAAAATAAAAACAACAAATAATTTATTTAATCGAATAATCGTCTTCTTAATCCAAGTAAAATCTTTTTTCTGAAAAGCATCTGTATAGAGTGCCCAAAAAGGATCTTGTGCGATTACAGATATAGTAATTGCTACCTGAAAAAGTTTATATACAATATCATAATTAGTTACTTCACTCGGTCCTAATAATTTACTAATGATTAAATTATCAGTAGTAAAAATAACAATCATACATAATTGAATTCCAAAAAAAGCCAAGCTTAATCCCATTAAATCTTTAACTCGTTCTTTGCTAAAAGAAGCAATTGATGGTTTTATATGTTGATTTTTCTTAAAAAAAAGAAATGTAAAAATAAGACCAACCAAAATATTTAAACTTCCATAGAACAAAGCAACATATAATAGTTTTCTAGGAAAGAAATGCAATAAAATCATCGTAGAAATTAACGCACTTATTTGATAAATTAACAGTGCCAATTCTACTTTTGCCGTTTGCTGATTTGCATAATAAAACGACTTATACAAATTCAACACAAAACTTGTTATCACCAAAAAAAGAGTTGTAAAGAGGACCGTTATTAATTCATTTTCTGGAAGATTTGTGTTAAATAAATCTTGTAAATTCATCAAAAAAATAAATGCAACTCCAAAACAAAAAACAACAAATGAAATTAAAGAAATAGAAATATATGCTGTAGAAATATATGTTTTTGCGAGTTTAAAATCCTGCAAACTCAAAGCAGCTGAAAGCTTTGTTTTTAAACCGTTACCAATTCCTGCATCGACAAAAAAAACAATATTCACCAACGAAAAAATGGTTACCCAAATTCCGTATTGTTCCTTTTCTAAATAGTTTAATAAAAGTGGAATTGTTGTAAAGACAATTGCCATGCTTAAGATCTTATAAAAAACCCCTAGAGAAACATTTTTAAATATGATTTTTTTTCTATTCATCTATTTTTGTAGATACCAATCGTACATTTTTCTTATTCCCTCATCAAGCATTACCGAAGATTTCCAACCTAAATTGTGAATTTTACTAACATCAGTTACTTTTCGAAGTGTTCCGTCAGGTTTTTCAGAATTGAATACTAATTCACCAGAAAAACCAACTATATTTTTAATTTTTTCTGCCAATTCTTTGATAGAAAGATCAACACCAGTGCCAATATTTATATGCGTATTTCTAATTTCTTCCCCAAAGCCTTGGTCACCTTTCAAATGGGAAGAAGCGGTCAGGTTTTTAAAATCAACATGCTGCATAATATGTACACATGCATCAGCCATGTCTTCGGACCATAAAAATTCTCTTTTGGGATTTCCAGAACCCCAGATTTCTACACTTTTTGCTGTCACACCATATTTTAACAAAAGAGCTTCCGCTTTTTCTAAGTTTTCAACTTTTAGGTCCTTTAAAACAGCATCTATATTATTACTTGCTAATAATTTGGCTAAGTGAATTTTACGAATTAAGGCCGGCAAAACATGTGATTTTTCCAAATCAAAATTGTCATTTTGGCCATATAAATTGGTTGGCATCACCGATAAAAAATTGGTGTGGTATTGTAAATTATAACTTTCACACATTTTTATTCCTGCAATTTTTGCAATTGCATAAGGCTCGTTTGTATATTCTAATTCATTGGTCAATAACTCGGTTTCTTTTATGGGTTGATGTGCATTTTTAGGATAAATACAGGTACTTCCTAAAAACAATAATTTCTTGACTTCATTCACATAACTCTGATGGATTACATTGTTTTGAATCATCAGATTTTCATATATAAAATCTGCTCTATAGGTATTATTTGCAATGATTCCACCAACTTTTGCAGCTGCCAAAAACACATATTCAGGCTTTTCTTTAGCAAAAAAATCAGCCGTTTCTTGCTGATTTGTTAGGTCGAGTTCTTGATGCGTTCTAATCAAAATATTCTTAAAGCCTCTTTGTTGTAATTTTTTTACAATTGCACTCCCAACTAAGCCTCTATGACCAGCAACATATATTTTTGCATCCTTATTCATAGTTGTTGTTTATTTGATGTCCTCCGTTTTTTAAAAACAATTCCTTTTGCATGATCTTTAAATCATTCTCCATCATTTCTTTAATCAATTCTTCTAAAGTATATTCTGGGGTCCATCCAAGTTTTTCTTTTGCTTTTGAAGCATCTCCTATTAACAAATCAACCTCTGTCGGTCTGTAATAATGTGGATCAATTAAAATTACTTCTTTTCCAGTTTCAAGAGAAAACTCAGAAATACTACATGATTTAACAATTCCTTTTTCTTCTTTTCCTTGACCTATAAATTCTAATTCAATACCAACTTCAGAAAAAGCCATTTTTACCATGTCTCTAACCGATGTTGTTTTTCCTGTGGCAATCACCCAATCTTCAGGTTCATCTGCTTGTAAAATCATCCACATCATCCGAACATAATCCTTTGCATGTCCCCAGTCTCGTTGTGCATCTAAATTTCCTAAAAACAAGGTGTCCTGTAAGCCCAAGGCTATCTTAGAAACCGCTCTTGTAATTTTTCTAGTGACAAATGTTTCTCCTCTAACTGGAGATTCATGATTGAATAAAATTCCATTACAAGCAAAAACATTATACGCTTCTCTATAATTAACAGTAATCCAATAGGCATAAATTTTTGCAACTCCATACGGGCTTCTTGGATAAAATGGGGTCTTCTCTGTTTGGGGTACTTCTTGTACTTTTCCATACAATTCTGATGTTGAAGCCTGGTAAATTTTAGTCTTTTTTTCTAAATGTAAAATACGAATTGCTTCTAACAAACGCAGGGTTCCAAGTCCATCTACATTAGCAGTATATTCTGGTGTGTCAAAAGAAACATGGACATGGCTCATTGCCGCTAAATTGTATATTTCATCAGGTTGTACTTCTTGAATAATACGTATCAAATTTGTACTATCAGACATGTCTCCATAATGCAAAATTAATTTTCTATTTTCTGCATGTGGATCCTGATATAAATGATCTATTCTTTGGGTGTTAAAACTAGAAGCTCTTCGCTTTATTCCATGAACCTCATATCCCTTTTCTAATAATAATTCTGTTAAATATGAGCCGTCTTGACCTGTTATACCCGTAATTAATGCAATCTTTTTCATAAGCTTACCCTAATACATTTAAGAGTTCCAGTACCTTATCTTTTTCTGACAAAACAATCTCTTGTTCATCAAGCATCCAATCTATATTTAATTGTGGATCATTATATACAATTCCAGACTCTGATGCTTTGTTGTAGTAATTATCGCATTTATAAGCAAAAATAGTGTCATCCTCCAAAACAGAAAAACCATGAGCAAAACCCCTAGGAACAAATAATTGTTTGTTGTTTTTACCTGTTAAAATACAAGAAAAATGCTGCCCAAAAGTGCTGGAGTTTCTTCTAAGATCTACGGCTACATCCAATACTTTTCCTTGGATAACTCGTACTAACTTTGCCTGTGCAAAATTACCTGTTTGAAAATGCAATCCACGTACAACCCCTCTTTCAGAAGTTGATTGATTATCCTGAACAAAATGAATAGATAGATTCGTTTTATCTATAAACTCTTTTTCGTTAAAGCTTTCAAAAAAAGTCCCACGATCATCACCAAAAACAGTTGGTTCAATCTCAAAGCAGCCTTTTAAATATGTTTCTGTTATTGTCACTATATTTCTTTTAAATGTTTCCCATAGCCACTCTTTATTAAGGGTTCGGCTAATTCATGCAATTGTTTTTTTGTAATAAATCCGCTTTTATAGGCAGCTTCTTCAATTGAACCTACTTTTAATCCTTGACGTTCTTCAATAACTTGAACAAATTGTCCTGCCTGCATTAAAGAGTTAAAGGTTCCTGTGTCTAACCAAGCCGTGCCTCTATCTAAAATCCGTACACTTAATTTACCGGCTTCTAAATAGGTTTTGTTTACATCCGTTATTTCTAGTTCACCTCGTTTACTAGGATTGATATTTTTTGCAATTTCTACTACAGAATTATCATAAAAATAAATCCCCGGTACCGCAAAATTAGACTTTGGTTTCAGTGGCTTTTCTTCTATCGATATCGCTTTTTGATTTTTGTCAAATTCAACAACTCCATATCTTTCAGGGTCATTTACATGATAGGCATAAACAATTCCACCATCTGGGTTGTTATTTGCCTTTAATAAGTCTGCAAGGCCTGTACCGTAAAAAATATTATCCCCTAAAATAAGTGCAACTTTATCATTGCCAATAAAATCTGACCCGATTATAAAGGCTTCAGCCAAACCATTTGGATCAGCTTGTTCTGCATATTCAAATTTACATCCCAATTGATTTCCATTCCCTAATAATTTTTTAAAATTTGGCAAATCATGGGGTGTAGAAATAATTAAAATTTCTGAAATTCCCGCTGAAATTAATGTTGCCAAAGGGTAATAAATCATCGGCTTATCATAAACAGGCATCAACTGTTTGCTTACCGCCAACGTTAATGGATGCAACCTTGTTCCTGACCCTCCTGCTAATACAATTCCTTTCATGTTATTTTTGATATTTTGTTAAGTACCATTGAATGGTCTTAACAATTCCTGTTTCAAAATTTTCATTTGCTTTCCAGCCTAATTCTATTTCAATTTTTGTAGCATCAATAGCATATCTTAAATCATGGCCTGGCCGATCCGAAACAAAAGTAATCTGCTCTTTATAGGAGTTCTTTTTCGGCACTAATCCATCCAATATTTCACAAATTTTGGTGGCGATATACAAATTGTTTCTTTCATTATTTCCACCAATATTATAGGTCTCTCCAGATCTTCCTTCTGTAAACACAAGTGCTATTCCTTTACAGTGATCAAGTACATATAACCAATCTCTAATATTCTTTCCATCCCCATAAATAGGGATATTTTCTCCAGAAATTGCTTTCCGTATAATAGTAGGTATTAATTTTTCATCGTGCTGTTTTGGTCCATAATTGTTTGAACAATTTGTAGTAACAACGTTAAGTCCATAGGTGTGGAAATAACTTCTAACTAAAAAGTCTGATGATGCTTTAGATGCACTATATGGGCTATTTGGCGCATAAGAAGTGGTTTCTGTAAACAATCCTGTTTCTGGCAAGCTTCCAAAAACCTCATCGGTTGAAATGTGATGAAAACGTGCGTTTTCAAAACCTTTTTTTGGTTGATTTGGTGCTTCCAACCATGTTTTTTTTGCCACTTCTAACAAATTAAAAGTTCCGACAATATTTGTTTGAATAAAAGCACCTGGATTCGTTATTGAATTGTCTACATGCGATTCTGCTGCAAAATGTATTACTCCATTAAAGTTATATTTTTCAAAAAGAGCTTCAACAAAATCTCGATCGCAAATATCTCCTTTAACAAAGGTGTAATCAATATTATTTTCTATTTCTTTTAAATAGGTTAAATCACCTGCATAGGTTAAGTTATCCAAGTTTATAATTTTTGTCCCTACATTTGTTTTCAAAAAATAAGGTAAAAAATTGGCACCAATGAACCCCGCTCCTCCCGTAATCAATATTGTGTTCATATTACTTTTGCTTGTAATTATTTAAATACTTGTTTAGTTTTAACATTAATAAAACGAAAAACATTAGTCCTGCTCCAAGACCAGCCAAAAGGGTAATATAATTATTGTCTATCCCGCTTATAACATAGCCGACTGGTTGGAAACCTGAAATGATGTTTAATACTTCTGTTTTTTCAGATTTCTCTTTTGCTAGTTCCTTTAAGTCTTTGTTAATAATTCTATTGGTCTCAAAGAGCTCAATTTCTTTGGTTGATTTTCTCTGACCACCTAAATCAATAGAAGTACCAGTCGTTGTCTTTTTAGCTTCTTCTAACATCACCTGCATATAGACTTGTCTTAGAGAATCTATTTGAGTTAAATTTTTACGCAATAATGAGTCCGTTCTGTTAAGGTTTTCATTATTTAACTTTTTAACTTTTTTAAAATAATCATTCTCTATAACCGAAGAAACAATGCCTTTTTCTAATTTCGTAAAAACGGCATTTTGTTTTGCCATTACATGAATGTTTTGAACCTTATAATCGTACCTTGTAAAGGTGTTTTTAAATTGAGAAAAAGAATAACTCTTAGCTGTTAATGTATCAACAGATAAAATTAAATCGTCATAAGCCTCTAAAAGGTCATTTTCATTTTTTACTGGTGCTATTTCAAACTTTTTTAAAGAGGCTGCCGATTCATTAGAAATACCAAATGATTTAGAGAGCATCACTGTGTCTTTTTGTTTGACCAGCTCATTATAATACTGAATATTATTATACAACTGTCTAGCACTGTTAAAATTAGGCTGTACTAAAAGATTTGCTCCATAGGTTGGGGTAGTCTGTATTTCTATAACACCCCCGATACCAGCTCCAATAGCAGCTGCCAATAAAAGTTTCTTTAAATGCATTTTTACAAACAATAAAGCAAGAATACACCAATGAAACAATCCTGTAAAAATAGAGGCGATGAATATAAAAACTTTGGAAAAACCCTTTCCAATAAGGATTAATAAGGAACCTAATTCTATATCTTCTTCTTTTGATTTCTTTTCTTTAGACATTTTTTGACTGGTTTGGTTAAAGCAACTAAATGCTAAAAAATTTGTTCTAATATTCGTTGAGTAATAGCATAAGTAGGTGTAACCCCCGACATTCCTAAGCCTCCTGAAGCCAATGTTGCTCCAGTTTCTAAAGGGTTATCAGATGCATAATATGCATATCGCACTTTTACATCACTAGAAATATTTCCTCTAATTCTCGAAGCTGCTTGTATCGCTTTTTGATAATGAGCTCCCTCCATCTCTAAGCCGATCACATTCCAAGTTGAGTCATGGAAGAACTTTAAAAGATCTTTATTTTGTAACGAGGTTCCTAAAACGGTAACCATTGAACCGTCAAAAACTCTCACGCCAAAGTCTTCCAGATCTTCTTTTGACAATTCATTCTCAAATGGATAATTATCTGCTGTACCTTCAAAAATATGAGATGATGGAATCATAATATCGCCTTTTCCTCCTTCTAAGATTCCAGCTTTTCCCATAATAGAAACCGATGCTACATTTAAATGAACAACCTCTTTACCATTTTTATAAGGTTTTAAAAGTTCATCCATGGTTTCATAAGCTTGCTCTCCAAAAGCATAGTCCATTACGATAATAACAGGGTCTTTACCTAGAGAATTCTTTTGACTAAAGAGTGTCTTATCAAAATCAATTTTAGCAGTATCTATAACTTGTACATCAATGTTAGTTCCTGAGGTATCTTTGAGATAAATCAAGCCATTCTGATGCGCATATTCTTTAACTTTTTTTTGTAAATCAACACTAGACGCAGAACTTAACAATTCAAATAACTTAAAGCCTTTGTTACTTTTTGCTTCTTCAGGAAGTGCTGCATTTGCATAAATAAAATTCATCACAGAATGCATATTGGCACTAATTATATGAATTGGTCTTTCTAATAAATTATTTTGCTGAAGTGTTTCTTTAATTTGGTTTGCCCAAATTTCTCCATAAATATGATTCCCTATTTGCTCATTTAACACAGAACTAAAAGTGATTACCCGTTTTTTATTCTCTAAACTTTCATCGATAGCCAATTGACCTAACCAGTACACCAATTGAAAAAAGCGGTCTGGATTCTTTTCTGTCGATAGGGTATTGTAGATTTTAGAGACCTCTTGAAAGGGTCTCCCTAAAATTGTTCCCAAATGCGCAATTGTAACCTCACGCACCTCTTTAGAAATTTTTTTGTTGTTTAACACGATGTCTTTTAAAGCTGCCCATTCTCTAATGCAAGCTGCTCCATCGTCTATTAAAACCTTGCTCTTAATTTTGTGTGACTCGATAAAAAGAAAGGTTAAATGTGTTAGAATATCATAAATATCAGAACGCCCTCGGGTAATTTCAATATTCATTTGATTTTTATCTATTCGATAACAATTCCGTCTTCTTTTAGGTGGTATAATCGCCTTAAAATGAGACTCTTTATAACCTTCATCAGCCGTTAAATTTATAAATTGACATTCTTCAATACCTTCTGGTAAACGCTCAATAATATAAATTAACCCATTAAGCTCTACCTTGTCCTCTGCAATAGAACCATAAATCTCAGGTCTTAATAGTAATAAAGACTTTCTAAGGGTCTCTCCAGAAACTCCCATAGGTTTATAAAAACCTCTACTAAATAAATGACGCATAGAAATGTATAATTTTTCTATAGCGGCAGTGGATTCTTGTGCTCTTGTTCTTTCTCTCATAGATGATAATCTTTCTTAACTATATTCAAAGATAACTTTATTTTAAACATCTTATTTTTTTGGTGATAAAACAGCAGTATACTGTTTGTCGTTGTTTAACAAACTTAAAGCTTCTTGTATGGTTTTGTCTGTTTTTATCTTGTTTGAATACACACCTGATTCATAGCCATATCTTTCTACGATAAGCTCTTTTAAAACACTTTTAACCTGCTCTTTGTTTTGGGTGATAGCATTCAATTTATTTTCTTTTAAGCTAGCCATTAATCGACCATAATCTTTAGAGATTGATTTAGAATCTTCTGTATTGATTGATTGAAAAGCCTCTTTAAATGAACGCTCTTGCTCCGAAACAAAACTCGTATCGTCTTTTAAATAATTTATAAATTTTTGAAAATCTGACTCTGAAACTTGGTATGCTTCCCAAGCTGTTAGACTTGGATTTTGGGTTTTATAAACGCCTGCAAAATTAAACAAAGCCGGAGTTTGTAAAAGTAGTTCTGTTTCTTTATTGAGTTCTGATAAGCCCAATTTTATATCAGGTAAAATACCTCCACCATCAAAAACCGTTCGTCCATTTTTTGTTGTAAATTGATTAATTCCTTGATCAGAAAATTTAGGAACATCTCCGTTAGGAAGTCGATTTGCATAATCCAATTCTTGAATACAACGCCCACTTGGTGTATAATATTTAGAGATGGTTACCTTTAATTGTGTTCCGTAGCTTAAAGGTCTATAGCGCTGAACCAAACCCTTCCCATAAGAACGCTGCCCCATAATAACTGCTCTATCATAATCTTGAAGAGCTCCAGCAACAATTTCTGAAGCCGATGCAGACCTTCCATTTATGAGCACCACAATTGGGGTTTCTAAATCAATGGCTTCTTCTTGAGCCGTATAGATGTTACTCCATTTTTTTATTTTTGCCTTGGTACTAACAATAATGCTTTTTTGAGGTAAGAAGAAGTTTGAAATTCTAATCGATTCCATTAAAGAACCTCCTGGGTTTCCACGCAAATCAAAAATCAATTTTTTTAAGCCACGTTCTTTTAAGTTCAAAAATGCTTTTTTAACTTCTTCTGCCGCTTTTTCATTAAAAGCCGTAAGTACAATATAGCCTGTGTCATCAGAAATCATATCATAAAAAGGAACGGGATTGACTGCAATCTCCTCTCTTTTTAGGGTAAAATTTAAAGCCTTATTTCCGCGTAAAATCTGCAGTGAAACTTCGCTCCCTGGGATTCCAAGTAGCAATCCAGAAACATCTTCATCTTTTAGCTCATTTAAAGATTGATTGTTAATTTTAACAATCACATCACCAATCTCAATACCTGCCTTGTTTGCACTTAGTCCTTTGAAAACAGAAACTACCGTAATCTCATTTTGATTAGAACGAACTGTTGCTCCAATCCCTCCATATTCTCCTTCACTTCGTATTTTTGCCGCCTCAACTTCTTGCTCGTTGTAATAATTGGTATACGGATCTAAATTTTCTAAGGTGTTCTTTATGGCCTTTGTGGTGAGTTCTGCTGGGTTAATTTCATTGACATAATACATGTTCAATTCTTTGAACAAGCTTGTGTAAATTTCTATTTGCTTTGCAACTTCAAAAAATTTTGATTGAAAAGTAAAAGAAGCAAAACCAATCGCTAAGAGCGTGATTAATATGATTTTTTTAGTCCTTGTTGCTTTCATTTAAGGAGTTGTTTTTGACATCATTAACAAAAGAATTGAGCAATTTTTTCATCTTAATTTCTATTTCAGAATAAGGTAAAGCCTCTTTTCCTATAAAGGAAATCATAAATACATAGGGCTTTGCTAATTCAGTATAAACGATGAATTTATCTTTTCGGTATGTTTCTCTCAATAATCTTTTAAGTCGATTTCTATCAACAGCCTTTTTAAAATTCCGTTTTGGAACAGAAAAGCCTGCTTGTACAGGAAAATTAGAGCTGTGGTTTGTTTGAATATAGACCATTCGTAAAGGAAATGCCTTCACAGATTTTCCTTGGGTATATAACTGCCCTATAAGTGTTTTGCTCTTTAAACGTTCTTTTTTTCCTAAAGTTTGCTTCATTAGTACAAACTTACACAAAAGAGTTGCCTTTTAATAAAAAAACTATTTGAATCTTATTTCTTAACCACCCTTATGTTCTTCAATTGTCACGAACTTTAAGGCTTAAAAAAGCTAAAGATTTTTTAGCTATCTCATTTGGAATATTTACTTTTGATGTATTAACAAATAAAAACCACATGAAAGCCGACTTATTTCAAGCACCCGATTATTATCAGTTAGATGATTTATTAACAGAAGAGCACAAACTCGTTAGAGATGCTGCTCGTGAATGGGTTAAAAGAGAAGTCTCTCCAATTATTGAAAATTATGCTCAAAAAGCTGAATTTCCTACACAAATAATTAATGGATTGGCAGAAATAGGTGCCTTTGGTCCTTATATTCCTGAAGAATATGGTGGAGCTGGATTGGATCAGATTTCTTACGGTTTAATCATGCAAGAAATAGAAAGAGGTGATTCTGGTGTTCGTTCTACGGCTTCAGTACAATCATCTTTGGTTATGTATCCTATCTGGAAATATGGAAACGAAGCGCAACGCCAAAAATACTTACCTAAATTAGCTTCTGGCGAATGGATTGGTTGTTTTGGTCTTACAGAGCCAAACCACGGATCAAATCCAAGCGGTATGGAGACCAAATTTAAAGATATGGGAGACCATTACTTATTAAACGGTGCTAAAATGTGGATCTCAAATGCTCCATTTGCACAGGTGGCTGTTGTTTGGGCTAAAAATGAAGAGGGTAGAATTCACGGATTGATTGTGGAGCGAGGAATGGAAGGATTTTCTACACCAGAGACCCATAACAAATGGTCTTTACGAGCATCGGCTACCGGAGAATTAATTTTTGACAATGTAAAAGTTCCCAAAGAAAACTTATTACCTAATAAATCTGGATTGGGAGCACCTTTAGGTTGTTTAGATTCTGCGAGATATGGAATTGCATGGGGAGCCATTGGAGCCGCTATGGATTGTTATGATACTGCACTGCGTTATTCAAAAGAACGCATGCAGTTTGGAAAGCCAATAGGTCAATTTCAATTGCAACAAAAGAAATTAGCCGAAATGATTACAGAAATCACAAAAGCGCAATTGTTAACATGGCGTTTAGGTGTTTTACGGAATGAAGACAAAGCAACTTCTGCACAGATTTCTATGGCAAAAAGAAACAATGTAGATATGGCAATACATATTGCTAGAGAAGCTAGACAAATGTTGGGAGGTATGGGAATTACTGGTGAGTATTCTATTATGAGACATTCAATGAATCTAGAAAGCGTGATCACCTATGAAGGAACCCACGATATTCACTTGCTCATCACAGGTTTAGATATTACAGGCTTAAATGCCTTTAAATAGAAAAGAAAAAAGCTGAGAAAAACTCTCAGCTTTTTTTTATAAAGTATTGTTTAAAAGTTCTCCGCTTAACTGAAGCAATTGGAGTTCAATTAATTTTGCATCGTATTTGGTATTGTTGTAGGCTATTTTGCTATTCGCTAAATTAATTTGTGCCTGTCTAAACTCTATAGAAGTTACCTGACCTAGGTTGTATTTTTCACGAGTTCTATCAAAATTGTTTTGAGTCGAAATCATATTCTGTTCTTGGGCTTTCAAAACAAAGAGTTTGTTGTTGTATAAGGA
Source organism: Polaribacter pacificus (assembly GCF_038024035.1). Taxonomy (NCBI): domain Bacteria; kingdom Pseudomonadati; phylum Bacteroidota; class Flavobacteriia; order Flavobacteriales; family Flavobacteriaceae; genus Polaribacter; species Polaribacter pacificus. The sequence continues at coordinate 1,834,302 of NZ_CP150664.1, read as the reverse complement.
CCAAGCGTTTCTCAAGGTGTTTTCTAGTGTTGCTATTTGCTCTTGAAGCTGAATTTGTTGATTTTCTAATGCAATCTTAGCGTTGGCAATACGAGTTTTAGTGCTTCCTCCATCAAAAATATTCCAGGATAAATTGATTCCAGCATTTAACCCATTAGATGAAGATTGCGCCAAAAAAGAGGTCGCTGGGTTTTGGCTTTTATTCCATCCGTAAGAAGTTGTTAATCCAACAGTTGGCAGATAGTCTGATTTGTTTATTTTAATATTAAACTCACTAATGGCGATGTTTTTCTCGTTTTGTTTTAAGAGGACATTGTTTGTTTTTGACTTGCTTATCAAATCTTCAATGTTCGTCAAGGTTGCAAAATTTACAGTTGTTTCAACCTCAAAATCAGCAGTCTTTTGAACCCCAAGAATTGTGTTTAAACTCCATTTTTGGTTTAAAAATTGTTGCTGTGAATCTAACAAAGCAATGCTGTCATTATTTACATCAACTTCTGCGTTTAACAACTCTAATCGGGTTGATTGACCATATTCATATTGATATTTTGCTCGCTGCAAACGCTTTTTAGAGATCTGTAAGCTTTCTTTAAGGCTGTTCGTATTCTCAGACAAACGTGCTATTTGAAAATAGACCGTAAACAATTGCAAATAGGTGTTTTCTATAGTTTCTCTTGCTTGCAACTCAGTTAATTGATATTGCTTTATTAATTGATCGTAATTATACTTTCTACCCATCCCATCAAAAAGGGTGTAGTTTAAGTTTAAAGAAGCATTATACGATTTTGTAATGGCGCCATCAATACTTGTTGAGGTTCCATCTTGTCGGGTGATGGTTTGATTATCTCTTCTGTAAGTTGCTCCCGAAGAGACTCCTGCTGTTGGCAAATATCCCGTGTTAAAAATGCTTGAATTGTTTTTAGCCACTTCAACATTGTTGTTCGCTATTTTTATCCCGTAATTATTCTCTAAAGTAATTTTTAAAGCTTCTGCTTTTGTTAACACCTGTTGAGCGCTCATATAAAGTGAGGTCAGGGCAAATAACAAAAACAGGTGTTTTTTAAGATCTCTCATCATGTTCAAAGTTTGATTCTACAATTGCTTGTTCTACTTCTTCTTTGGTTACTTTTTTTCCAGTTTTTAACCATTTGAAACCGACTCTTACAGAATTAGATATTGACAGCAACAAAGGCAGCATTACTAAGGTAAGTACTGTTGCTATGATAATTCCGTAAGAAATAGAAATAGCCATAGGAATTAAAAATTGTGCCTGTCTACTGGTTTCTAACATCAGTGGTGCCAATCCTGCCACAGTGGTTAATGAGGTTAAAAAGATGGCTCTAAATCGAGATTGACCTGCTTTGATTAACGCATCATCAAAGGAGATGCCTTCTTTTAAGTAACCATTAAATTTTCCAATCAATACCAATCCATCATTGACCATAATTCCTACCAAAGCAATAATTCCTAACCAAGATAACAAGTTGATTGAAAACCCGTGTAAATAGTGTCCTAACACAACCCCAATCATGCTAAAAGGAATCATTAGCAATAATAAAATTGGTTGACTATATGAACGGAATGTAAAAGCAATGGTAATGTAGATTAACAATAAAATAATTGGCCCAACAATGGCAACAGAATCTGTTGTTTTGTTAGCTTCTCTATTTTGCCCCTCATAAAGCGGAGATACGGTTGGATATTTTGATATGATTGCAGGCATTATTCTGACCTTGATATCATCCAAAATATCTGTAGCGCTCTCTCCAGGGTTTTTCATGTCTGCAGTAATTTGGATTTCTCTCTTACCACTTAAATGATTTATAGCAATATCTCCTCTTTCTATCTCATAAGTTGCTATTTCTGAAAAAGGAATACGCTGACCTGTTGGTGAAATAATACGCATATCGTCTAAATCCTTTAAAGATGACCGATCTGATTTTGCATATCGAACCCAGACTTTAATTTCATCTTGACCTCTCTGAAAACGCTGTGCTTGAAAACCAAAAAAACCATTTCTAATTTGGGCCATCACTGTTTGCAGGTTTAAACCTAGGATATACGCTTTGTCTTTTAACTGGATGTTTATTTCTTTGATTCCTGCTGGGTCATTATCAGAAATATCTTTTAGTAATGAATTGCTTTCCAAAACAGCTTTTAATTCTTTTTTAGCTGCTTTTAATTCAGAAATATTATTCCCTAACAAAGAAACAGCTACAGGACTTCCTCCAAAGTTTCCTCCAGAACCAAAAATCAGGCTTTCTACACTGTATATCTTCCCTACCTTATCTCTAATTGCATTGGTAATTTCTGGTGAAGAAACATCTCTTGATTGACCCGGTAATAAATTTACCGTAAGTGTTGCATTTGCTGTTCCTGGACCAACTCTCTTAATAATGTTTTGAACCACTCGCTCATGAGTAGATTGAGTTTTTGTATACTCATCATTAATCAACCAGACTTTTTCTTCTATTACTGATATGATAGAATCTGTTACCAACTCATTGGTCCCTTGAGGCATCTTTAAAGTAATTTGGATCCGGTCACTTGCTATGGATGGGAAAAATGAGGTCTTTACAAAACCTCCTCCAATAGCTCCAAAGCAAAGGATTAATAAGCCAATTGGAATAGAAAAAGAAAGCAACTTGTTTTTTAAAGAAAACTTTAAAAATGGAAGGTAGAAGGTATCTCTAAACTTCACTAACAAACCGTCTGCCTTTTTGTTGATGCCAGTAAAAAAGGCATCAAGCTTATTTTTTGATTTTTTGTTTCTACTTAGCGCTTTTGAATGCGCAATATGAGCAGGCAATATAATTAAAGCTTCTATCAAAGAAACACTTAGGGTTAAAAGTACGATGGTTGAAACCTCTCCAAAAAAGCTACCAATTCTTCCATCAATAAAAAAGAAGGTAGAAAAGGCTATAATGGTAGTCAAGATTGCCGAAACAATCGGTGGAATTACCTCCATGGTTCCATCAATGGCCGCTCTAATCGGAGTTTTTCCTTTGTCGTAGTAGTGATGATATATATTTTCTCCAATAACGATTCCGTCATCCACCAGAATTCCAATAACAATAATCATCCCAAACAGCGATAATACATTTATGGTTACCCCTAATTGAGCCGCAAAAATAAACATCCCAAAAAATGCGATTGGCAGTCCTGCAGCAACCCAAAAAGCAAGTCGTACATTTAAAAATAATGCCAAGAAAAACAAGACCAATAAAATTCCTGCTGCCCCATTTTCTACAAGCAATCGAGTACGTTGATTTAAGGTGATCGATGAATCGCTAGAAATGTTTAGCACCACATTGTCGTGCTGTTGGTTAAACTTTTCTATGTATTCTTTAATTTTATCTGCAGAAGACAAAAGATCTTCACTGTTGGTGTTGCTTACGGTAATGTCTATGGCAACATTGCCATTATAATACAATCTATCTGGATTTTCTGACCATGAATCTTTAATGGTCGCTACATCCTTTAGTCGAATAATTTTTCCGTTGGTTTCTGTCTTTACAATGATGTTTTGCATCTCCACACCATAATACGATCTATTTCTAGCTCTAATCAAATAATCCTCTACTGAGGTTTTGATATTTCCTCCAGAAATTAAAATATTGGTGTTTCTAACAGCAGTAGCTACCTCTGTAAAAGACAAGTTAAACGCTCTTAGATCATTTTCTCTAACTGAGATTGCAATCTCTTCTTCTGGAAATCCAGAAATTGACACTTGAGAAATTCCATCGACATTTCTCAAATCGTTTTCTATATCTCTGGCGTAGTCTTTTAGTGCTTTTAGAGATAAACCATCACCACTAATAGTAAAGCTAATGGTTGGTCTAATACTTTCTACCTTAGCAATTACAGGAGGCTCCATACCTGTAGGAAAAGACGGCACTCTATCAACAGCATTTTTTACATCTGATAATACAATGTCAATGTTTTGACCTTTTTCTACTTCTACGCTAACACTCGCTGAGTTTTCTCGAGACACCGAAGTAACTCTTTCTACCCCAACAATTCCTTTTAAGTTGTCTTCAATCTTTAAAACCACTCCCTCCTCTATCTCTGCAGGAGAAGCTCCGGGATACGCTAGGGTAATATTGATCAATTGAGAATCAACCAATGGAAAGAAGGACGATTTCATGCTAAAAATCCCAAGTGTTCCAAAAATTAAAAATGCCAGAATTGACACATTAACTGCAACTGGGAATTTGATAAAATAAGTAATAATTTTTTTCATCCCTTAGTTGGTTTTGTTCATCTTAACAATCATTCCATCATAGGCTCCAGGAGGAACTTGAGTGATAATAATTTCTTTGTCCTTGAGGCCTCTAACAACCACGCTTTCACTATTAAAAAAGATAGGTTGGATCGTTTTTAATGTTAATATACTATCATTTACTACCGTGTAAACAGCTGTATTGTTAACGACTAATTTTCTAGACAGCTCTACCACATTGCTTTCAGATTTGGTCACCAAATCAGCTTCTAAATACATCCCTTCTTTTAAATTTTTATCTGCCACCTGAACATATACTTGGGTGGTTTGAGAGGTCAAATCAACTTTTCCGTTGATCCTAACTATTTTTCCAGAGAATTTTTGTGTTTTGTCTAAGCTGTATAAATCAACAGAACTGTCTACTCTTAGTAATGAAGCATAAGCAGCATTAATAGATACTTCCATTTCAAAAACTGTTGGGTCTATAAATTCACCTAGCTTTTGACCTACTCTAATCAAAGTTCCAGGAGAAACCAAAGCTTCTGTTAAGACTCCAGAAAATGGCGCTTTTATTTGATGCTTTTTTAATTTTACTTCTAAATTTTTTAAATTGTAGTAGCTAGTAACAATTCCTTTTCCAGATATAAAATACTTTTCTTTATCAGAAGAAAACTTTGGCAATTCTGGTGTTGTTTTATTAAAATCAAACTCTTGAATATAGTTTTGCCATTTTAAATAATCATTTGGATAATCCAAACGCAAATCTGGAATTACAGAAGTAATCAGGTTAAAAAAACTACTCTTCTGAGATTGTAAACTAGCATAAAACTCTTCTTGATTCACGCGGAGCATTACCTCACCTTCTCTAAAATGAGTTCCTGACTTAAAGGTTTTATCAGAACCTTTAAAAACTCCTTGAACCTCAGAATAGATTTCAATTTTATTTTTTGCCACTAAATGACCACTTGCATTAATTACAATTGGGATTTCTTTGTTTAGGACTTCTTCTACAAAAACAGTTTTTACAATTTTGTTAAAACTTTGTTTCGGTACTTCCTTATTTTCTATTACTTGATTAGAAATTAAAATGGCTGCAAGTATGAAGAGAATACCTAAAACTGAAAGAATAATTTTTCTCATGGTATTTAAATTGATGGATTCTTGTCTAGAATCAAAATGTGTTAGTTAATCCGTTTAAGATATCAAAAAGTTGACAGCTTTGACGCTTTCTTTTGTGACAATAATTTTTAAAATTTCTGCTAAAATAAGATCTTAGATTTCTCTAAATCAGTACCGCTAATTAAAAAAAAGAATTTTGCAAATATAATTTATCCCCATAAGAGTTTGGATTGTCATCTAGTCTTTTTCTGTTAAAGAAACGTTAAGCTTTATTATAAAAATAAAAAACATTCATCTCAAACTTAATTGAAATGAATGTTTTGTGACACTTGGTTTTGTATTTAAATACAGTCGTTTATCGCTTTACGCCTAATTTTATAAGAATCGTTTCTAATAAACACCATTTTGTAAAGGCAGATTGGATTAAATTTACCCCAATAAAAACGGTGAACCACATCCAATTTTGGTTTACATATAAAGTCAGAACAAGGCTTAACAACACCATAACTCCAACAATAACTCTAAAATACTTGTTTAACATTTTTCTAAATTTTAAGTTTATATAAATCTTTCAATAGGAACCACAACCGCTTTTAACGGGCTGTTGGTTTCTAAATTCTGATTGAACTCTTTTATCAAAGAGAAAAGAACATCAATATTTTCTTCTTCAGTAAATGAAAAAAACATGGTTGATTCATTACTAGATTTTTCTGCAGAAAACCAGTTTGAGGCTACTAAAACAGCTGCACTGTTTTTATGTCCATCAATATCAGATTCGCTAAAGTTTTCTATCTCTGCTTTCTTAAAAAGCGCGGTTACTTCTTTGTGAAAAGCTTCTACTGCTGTTACGATTACTAATTTCATATGGTTCTTATTTATAATTTTTTTTCTCTATCATATAATACACTAGTGGTACAACCAGTAAAGTAAGCACTGTAGAAACGATGGTTCCACCCATTAATGAAATGGCCAATCCTTGAAATATAGGATCAAATAAGATGACAAATGCTCCTATAACTACCGTTCCTGCGGTTAGTAAAATTGGTGTTGTTCGCACCGCTCCAGCTTCTATCGCCGCTTGTTTTAACGGAATGCCTTCTGCTGTTCTTAGGTTGATAAAATCAATTAATAAAACGGAGTTTCTCACCATTATTCCGGCCAGAGCAATCATCCCTATAAAAGATGTTGCCGTAAAAAAGGCACCCATAAGCCAGTGTCCAATGATGATTCCGATTAATGATAATGGAATAGCAACCATCATTACAATTGGAGCTTTAAAGTTTTGAAACCATCCAACAATCAAAATGTAGATTAAAATAATAGCACCTAAAAAGGCAATTCCTAAATCTCTAAAAACCTCTAAGGTAATTTGCCATTCTCCATCCCACTTTACAGTGTAATTGTCTTCAAATTCTGGCTGACCTAAATACAGTTCGTTTAATTCATATCCTTTTGGAAGCGGAATTTCTTTTAACTTCTTTTCCATACCTAAAATTGCATAGGCCGGACTCTCTAATTCTCCTGCCATATCTGCCAATACATACACCACGCGCTTCTGGTTTTTGCGATAAATACTTTTAGCAACTGTTGTTTCTTGTATTTCTACCACATCGGCAATGGGTACCATGGTTCCTAAGCTTGATTTTATTTTTAACTGAGAAATATCCATGATGGTTGATTTTTCTTTCTCGTCCAAAGACAATACCAAACCGACTTGCTTTACTGAATTTTCATCATACAGCGTGGTTATGGCATTGTTAGATAGAGCCATATTCATGGTGTATGCAATTTGCTGTGGCGCAACCCCATACAACATTGCTTTTTCTCTGTTGATGTTTAATTGATACTCTTTTTGATCAGCTTCTACCATCCAATCTACATCCACAACATCATCGGTATTTCTTAAAATAGTTTGCAATTGGTCAGCTATGGCTATTTGTTGATTGTAATCTGGTCCGTATACCTCTGCAACGATCGTTGACAATACTGGTGGTCCAGGTGGCACCTCAACCAACTTTACATTGGCATTGTATTTTGCTGCTATTTTTTGAATCTCTGGTCGCAATAATTTTGCGATATCATGACTCTGAGCAGTTCGCTCTCCTTTATCAATTAAATTTACCTGAATGTCTGCTGTGTTGCTTCCGCCACGAAGGTCATAATGACGCACCAAACCGTTAAAGGTAATCGGTGCTGAGGTACCAACATAGTTTTGGTAGTTAACCACTTCTGGGCGTGTTGACAAATATTGAGCAATCTCTTGAGTGACCACAGCCGTTCTTTCTAAGGTGGTTCCTTCTGGCATATCAATAACCACTTGAAACTCATTCTTATTGTCAAACGGGAGCATTTTAACAGCAACAGAATTGGTAAAAAACAAGGTCATTGTTGCCATCAATACCAAAAATGTTCCTCCTAAAAACAACCAGCGTTTTTTTCCGTTTTCTAACAACGGACGCTCCAATTTGTTGTAAATCTTATAAATAAAGGTTTCTTCTAAAGGCTTTTCTACCTTTTCTGTCTGACCTTTCCCGCCTACCGTATGGTCAGGTTTATCTTTTTCTCTCAAGAAAATATAACCCAAGTATGGAGTAATCGTTAAGGCTACAAACAATGATAAGATCATCGCAATAGATGCTCCAATAGGCATTGGTGCCATATAAGGCCCCATCAATCCTGATACAAATGCCATTGGCAATACAGAGGCAATTACTGTAAAGGTTGCCAATATGGTTGGGTTACCAACTTCATTAATCGCATACAAGGCAGCTTGTTTAAACGGCAAGCGTTTCATCTTAAAATGCCTGTGCATGTTTTCGGCAATAATAATAGAATCATCCACTACAATTCCCGTAACAAAAACCAAGGCAAATAAAGTAATTCTGTTTAAGGTATAGTCTAACATATAATAACTTAACAGTGTCAGAGCAAAGGTGATTGGTACTGATAAAAATACCACCAAGCCACCTCGCCAGCCCATGGCCAACATCACTACTAAGGTTACGGCAATAATAGAGCCGATAAGGTGTAATAATAATTCAGATACTTTATGAGAAGCGGTTTCTCCGTAATTTCTTGTCACCTCTACATGAACATCATCTGGAATCAAGCTCGTTTTTAAATGAGCTACTTTATCAATAATGAGTTCAGAAATTTTCATTGCATCAGCTCCCTTTCTTTTGGCAACAGAAATGGTTACTGCTGGATATTCTGACCGATAGGTTTGGTTTTTAGCGCTTGCGTTTCCAAAACCTAAACTCACGTAATTTTGTGGGATTTCTGGTCCATCAACAATGGTCGAAATCTGTTTTAAGTAAATAGGTCTGTTTTGTTGCACGCCCACCACTAAGTTTTCTACATCCTTTGCCGTTTGTAAAAATTTACCGGTATTAACTAAAAATTCCGTATCATTTTTATCAAAACTCCCAGAACTCAATTCTGTATTATTGGCTTGAATCATTTGAGACACTGATAAAAAATCAAGGCCGCTTTCTGCCATTTTATCCTTGTCTAAAACAACGCGTAACTGTCTGTTTCTACCTCCAATTTTATGGGTGATAGACACGTCATTTACCTTTTTAATTTCGTTTTCTAATTCTTCTGCAATCTGACCTAGCTGATAATCATCGTAGTTCTCGCTCCACAAGGTTAGCCCCAACATCGGCACATCATCAATCGCTCGTGTTTTTACCAAAGGAAAGGTGACTCCTTTTGGCATTTTATCCATGTGTTTGTTAATTTCATTGTATAATTTTACAAAAGAGCGTTCAATGTCTTCTCCAACGTAAAACTGTACGATTACCATGGCTTTTTCATTCATCGAGGTAGAATACACATACTCAACACCTTTGATGTTTGAAATTAGTTTTTCTAAGGGCTCTACAACTCTAGACTCAACTTCTTCTGGACTCGCGCCTGGATAACCTACAAAAATATCTGCCATAGGCACATCAATTTGAGGCTCTTCTTCACGCGGAATTAAAAATGAACTGTACACGCCAATCACCATAAATACAAGCATCAAAAGTACTGTCAACTTTGATTGTATAAAGATTTTTGCAATTTTCCCTGCGATTCCTTCTTTCATTATATTTTCTTTTTTGGGCGTTTTAACAGGCTATTCGTTTCAATCTTTTTATGTGTTCTCGATACAAATTTGCAAAAGGCAAATTCACTCCAACTGACATAAAAAGGATTTTCACTGCTATCCTTAACGCAATTTTTTAGTTATTGAATTGTAATTTTAACTCCGTTATACAATTTCCCTTCCGAAGAAATGATATAGGATTCTCCAGAATTCAATCCAGACAAAACCTCAATCTCATCTCCAAAATCTCTTCCTAAACGCAACCATCGCAAAACTGCAGTGTTGCTTTGACTCACTGTATACACCCCAGATAATTGTCCATTGGTAACCAACACTTCTTTTGGGATCAGCACCATGTTTGAGGCTGCTTTCCTTTCTATCGGGAACTGTACGTTTGCAAACATGCCAGATAAAATGGCTGTGTTTGTTTTTTCTAATTTAATTTTTACCAAATACTGACCTCCTGTATTTTTTGCAGAAGAACTTAGTTCTGTCACTTTTCCGCTAATAGCTGCATTGATAGATTTTACCAAAACACGTACTTCAGTTCCTTTTTTTATTTCAGAAATTTCTGTTTCTGGAACCATAGCAATCACTTCAAAATCTGCAGGCTTTTCTAAACTAATTAAGAGAACTCCAGGACTAGCCATATCTCCATTTTCAATGTTTTTACTTGTAATTATCCCGCTAAAAGGAGCTGTAATATTGCTATAAGCAAACTGAGCATTCACTTCGTTTTTCATCTGATTTGCAGCTTCCAATCCCGCTTTTGAAATTTGATAATTTGCAGTCATATCATCCATTTCTTTTTGGCTAATACTTTTACTCTCATACAAATTTTGGTAACGCTTATAGTTTTTTTCGGCATTGTTATACACCACTTTTGCCTGTGTAATGCTTGCTGCAACCTGTGCCTTTTTTGCCTCTAAATCTGCATTGTTGATAGACAGTAATAACTGTCCTTTAGCAACTTTATCACCTACATTTACATGTACTTTATCTACATAACCCGTCATTCTGGTTCCTAGATCTGCGCTTTGCGCTGCTTGAATTTTTCCGCTTACCATTAAAAACGGATTGTTGGTATTGGCGGCTACCTTAGCAACTTTTACTGAGATGCTTGGAGCGCTAGCTATTGGATCTTTTTTCTCATCACTGCCACAGCTGGTTAAAAATAATACTGCAAATGCAAAAGCTAAAAAGTGTATGTTTTTTTTCATTTTATTCGGTTTTATATAGGTCGTAGAATGCTGTCGAACTGTTTTATTTTTTAGTTAAAAATTCTAGATATGCTTGAGTATAATTGTATTGAAATAGGGTTTGATAATACGCCAGTTGTTTTTGAGCGTATACCGTTTCTGCTTGCAATAAATCGGTGGTTTTTTCTAAACCTTCTTTAAATCGATTTTTTCTAATTCTCAAAGATTCTTTTGATTGTTTTACAGACAAACTTGTAAGCTCTAACTGATTTTTTGCATCGATGAATTGACGTTTCGCCTTGTTCAATTCTAAATTGCTTTTTGACAGATATTGGGTATACGCTAATTTTGATTGCTCAAAGGCCGCTTTGCTCTTTTGTACTTTTCCAAAACGCTTAGAGCCTTCAAAAATGTTCCAGCTTAATTGTGCTCCCAACACATAGCCATTTGCACTCCCTTGAAATAGCTTGTTGTCATAAATTTCATAACTTCCAAATGCATTTAAGCGAGGTAAAAAAGTCATTTTATCCGCTTTGTTCATCGCCATATAAGCTTCAGAGGCTAATTGCATGGCTTTAATATCTGCTCTATTTTCTGATACATTGACATCCGTTATATTGTTTGCTATAAGCCTTAAATCATCCATCGGCTTATAAATTACATTTGCATCATCATTCATTAAAAAAGACAGATAATTTGAGGCATTTAAAACATTGCTTTTGGCAGTTTGTAGTTGCCCTGTTATTTCGGTAACTCGTATTTTAATATTTAAAATATCCGCCTGTTGTAAATAGCCTTGTTCAAAATTATTTACGGCAAGTTTTTCATTTTCTTTTGCTGTTTCTAACGCACTTTCCATCACCTCAACAGCTTTGTATGCCAACTGTAATTGCATGTATGCTTTTTCTACCTCTAGAGCTAAATAATCTGCAGTTCGTTGACCTTGTAAAGAAGTTGCTTCCATTTTAGATTTCGCAGCTTTTCGCTGATAAACCCCATCAAGATTAATTAAGGGTTGCTGAATCTCTAGTTTGGTACCAAAATTTTGTGTTTGTGAAGGATTGTTTAACAAAGCTGGGTTAAAATCTGCTGCCGTTAAAATCTCCTGATTTAATTTAGAGCCAAAAGCCATTAAAGGATTTGTAGTTGATATACCTGTGTAACTTGCTGTAATGGTTGGTAAAAAAATAGCAGAAGTTTGAAGGTAGTCAGCTTTTGATTGGTTAAATTCTTGTTCAGATATTTTTAAGCTTAAGTTCTTTTCTAGAATGCTATTTAGCACTTCTTTTTTAGTGATTGAAACTGTTTCTTGTCCGTTTACATGAAACTGAACAGTTGCAAAAACAATGAATAATAAAAAAATTCTTCTAGGCATAGGTATTTCTATTTAATACTACAAAAATAAGCGCTTTTTAAAGATAGTTTGGTAACATTAGTTACCTAAAAAAAGGGAGTTTATAATTCCTTATAAACTCCCTTTTCTGAACTAATTAAAAAACTAACTATTAATTATCTGGTTCCTCCATGGCCTCCAGCCACAACAACCATTATTTTTATACTCAAATAAAGAAACATAAAAAACTGTATGATTGGGTTCATCATTTTAAAACGTTGATATTTTGAAATACGATCTGTCATTGTCTTAATTATTTTAATTTTTACTCCTTTAAACTATGAATGCCAATTTGTGTTTGTTTTACTCCGGAATCAACCACCAAAATGGTCTCATTTTAGCCTTGTAAATAAAGGCATAATGCAATGCTAATTTTAACCAGTGTCCTGCAAGTCCAATTTCTCCAAAAGTTTTTCCTAATTGTCTTCCTTGTGTTTTTGGATATTTATTATAATCTGGAACGATAGGATAGGTGGTAATACTCACACCGCTTCCGGAGAGAAGTCCATAACCCGCTGAAGCAATACAAGCAGCCCCCATGTTGCCCATAGAACCTTTGTGGTTTAAAGACTCCTTTCCGTTTTTAATGCTGTCTACAATATTATCTGCTACAATTTTAGCCGTAATTCCAGACGGCATCCCTGTTCTAGGTGGAGCCGGTGTAATGTCTGTGCCGTTTTTACTTTTTCTAGGTTTAGAAATAGAATGAGGAGGTGCAAATGCAATTCCTGGTGCAAAAATATTTTTATAGGAAGGATTTTGATAAGTTTCTGGCCAATCTTGCACAGACCACTCTTCATAAGGTCTTGGCGTATAGTCAGCATCGACAATCATAAAACCCTTAAATAATTTCTCTGTAATATCTTGATCGTTTTTGTCAAATGCTTTAAAACCATGACCCGAAAAAGAAGGAATCAGCATAGCAAAATCATAGGTTTCTGTTTTAAATTCACCTTCCAAATTTTCATAATGCGCAATTCCATTTTCAATTTTATGAACACCAGCTCCAAGGATCCAATTGATCCCTCTATCTTCAAAAATCATTTCAATCATTTCATGTGATTTCATCGATAGGCTACCATAACTCATCAGCATACCATCCATCCCAAAATCTCCTAGTTGGTATTCGTTAGAAATCCAAGTAATCTCTGCCATATCACGTACTTTGTGTTTCCGTAATTCTTGCTCTACATTTAAAATATATTCAAAAGCAGCTCCCTGGCAAGTAGATTTTGCATGTCCGGTTCCTATAAGAATTTTGGCCTTTTTACCTTGTTTCATCTCTTGGATTAGCGCCTTTAAATTATCCCAAGCATGTTCTGCATGGGTATAAGTACATACCGAATATGCCTTATTAGTTCCGGGAATTAATCCTTCAGTAGCTTCAAAATTTAATTTAGGGCCTGTTCCGTTAATCAAATAATCGTAGGTAACTTTTTCTTGTTGTCCCTTGTTTTCTCCAGCAACATACTCAACTAAAACATAAGGTTTGTTCTCTTTGGTATCGCCTTCTGGGTGGAAAGTCATTGCTTTTGCTTGTTTAAAACCAATTTTTTTCTTTTTGTATAATGGCTCTAGCGGAAAGAGAATCTGTTTTGACTTCATCCGACCAATTCCTACCCAAATATTAGATGGAATCCACTGATAATTACTATTTGGTGAAACCACCACAACTTCGTGTTCTTTAGAAAGTTTTCTCCGTAAATGTGATGCAGCAACATGTCCTGAAATACCAGCACCTAAAACAACAATTTTAGCCATTATTTTAAATTTTTGTTTAAAGTTAACTAGAAAAACACTAACTGTCAGTAACTTATGTTACACAAGAACCAAAGCAAGGTCATTGAATTTTGTTTACAAGCCATTTTACAAAACAAAGACCGATGGCGCCTCCCAAAAATGAGACAAGCAGGTTTGTTGTAAATAATAAACTATGTATTTCACCTGTAATCATGATGCTTCGTGGATCAAAACCAAATCTTCCAAAAGATTTAATAAAAAATATACTTCCAAAAATTCCAGTTATTGTATTTCCTGTAAAGCCAAGAGAGTACTTTTTATATCCAAAACCCATGAGGTTTGCACCTAGGATTCCTATAAAAATACTTATCATAGAAATTAAGGTATCTGTCATGCTGCTATACTTTTTGTACTTATCGTTTAATGATCTCCATAACCCACATCATCCATTTTTCCCTTAAACACTTTATATTGAATCACCATATAAGCCGCAACCAATACTATAGCAATTGCAAACCAATACACACCAATAGACAAGCCATACTCATCTGCTGCAACATTGTAAATAGTTAAATCTGGGTTAATCGTATTGGTAGATGGTAAAACTTTTGGAAAAATAGAGGCAACTGTTGATGTCAATCCTCCAAATAAAAACAAGGATGAAAATAAAAAACCAAAACCGTGTTTTGTAAATGATTGTACTTTAAACAAACCGAAAATTCCAATAAAAGTAATTAAAGGAAAGATCCACATCCATGGGTATTCTATAAAATTATGAAATGGTTTTGGCTCAATAATATGCCATACCAATAAGGACACAATAACTAGCGCAAGTAGTACAAAGTTAAGGCGAAAGACCACTTTTTTAAGTTTTGAATTTAAATCAGAATTGGTTTTAAAAACTATCCAATTAGCTCCGTGAATAGTCAATGAAACAACTCCAATAATACCCAATAGTAAGGTAAACCAATCGATAACACCTAATTGTTCTGCCTCTGGGCTAAATGTTGAGTTCCAAAGAGGTAAAAAGAAGTAATGCGCTTCATGAGTTGAAACTCCGTTAACCACACCTCCTAAATTGACACCTCTTACCACGTTTCCTAAAGCCACTCCAAAAAACAGCGCTAAAAGTAAACTGGAAATACCAAAGGCTTTGTCCCAAATAGCCTCCCACATATTGTTTTTAATTTGTCCTCGTAACTCCAAGCCAATTGCTCTAAAAATAAGCAGCCATAAAATCATAATTAAGGGCAAATAAAAACCGCTAAACGAAGAAGCATATAAGGTTGGAAACGCAAAAAATAATACACCTCCAGAAGCAATTAACCATACTTCATTAGCATCCCAAAAAGGACCTATGGAGTTTGTAATTGCCTTCTTATCTTTTTCTGTTTTTGCAAAAAACAAATGAATAATACCTGCACCAAAATCATAACCATCTAAAATTACATAAACAGCTAACATTGTCATTAAAACGATATACCAAAATAGTTCCATAATTAATGTTTTTCAGGTTCTGGCCCTTTGTTAATAATCTTTCCTGCTAACATTACAAATAGCAAGCCCAACAATAGATATAAACCAATAAAACCAAGTAAAGTAAATAAGGTGTTCCCAGAAGATACTGTTGGTGAAGCTCCATCAGCTGTGCGTAATAAATTATATACCAACCAAGGTTGTCTTCCAAGTTCTGCGGTGTACCAACCTGTAGTGTTCGCTATATAAGGAAATGGCAACATAAACATAAGTACCCATAAAATCCATTTGGTTTTATAAAGTTTTCTTCTAAAAAGCTGTACCGCCGCAAGGAGCATAAGTCCAATAAAAATGGTACCCAAACCAACCATGATATGATAGGCGTAGTACAAGCCTGGAACATTTGTAGGATGAACACTTTCATCAAACTCGTTTAAGCCTTTTATCTGTTTGTCCCATTCTTGATAGGTTAAAAAACTCAAAATATTAGGTACAGCTATTTTATTATCTAGCTTTTTCTCTTGCATATTGGGCTGACCAATAAGTACAATTTCTGAACCCCCTACTTCTGTTTCAAAAATTCCTTCCATCGCAGCAAAGGTCACTGGTTGATGTTCTGCTACATTTTTGGCGGCCCAATCTCCTGTTGGAAAAGCAACTAAAACACTAGATACCAAACCAAAAATTACGCCTGTTTTAACAAAGAGTTTTCCAAACTCACTGTGTTTATTATTTAAGATATAAAAGGCACCGATGGCAGCAACAACAAATGAAGAGGTAATAACAGACCCCATTTGATTGTGTAAGTAAGAAGGCAAAAGCCACGGATTGGAAAACAAAGCAGCAAAATTGTTAAGTACAAATTTGCCGTTTTCTAAAATTTCATAACCAACTGGATATTGCATCCATGAGTGTGTGGCAATGATAAGGTATCCACTAGCCCAAGAACCTAGAAAAACCAAAAAACCAGTGACAAAGTGTAATTTATGTCCAAGCAATTTTTCTCCAAATAGAAAAAGCCCTAAAAAGGAAGATTCTAAAAAGAAGGAAAACATGCCCTCCATAGCTAATGTTTGACCAATAATACCTCCTGTTAATTCTGAAAATTTGGCCCAATTGGTTCCAAATTGAAATTCCATTGGGATACCCGTTACAACGCCCATCGCAAAATTTAAAGCAAAGATTTTCATCCAGAATTTTGCTGCATCGTTGTATTTATAAATTTTTGTTCTTAGAAATTTCCACTTAAAATAGACAATCATTAAAGAGAGCCCCATGGTAAGTTGTGGAAATAAGTAGTGGAAAGTGATCGTAAATGCAAACTGCATTCGATCGTAAAAAAGCATGTCTTCCATCTCTTAGTTTTAGTTTTGATGTTTACTTCTATTTACACCCTTAAAGATACTGATTTACAAGATTAAATCTCAGATATTTAGCTACTTTTTAGCGATAAAAAAAAGTTCCATTCCATCCCTACTCTTAATAGAGTTGTAACAGTTTTTCATTGTAAGAATATCAAAATTCGGTGTAAAATAATTAAGATATTCTTCTTTTGAACCTCCAAAAGGCGGGTGATCTTCATTTAATTTCGCGTCAAAAAGCAAGCCTACCAATTTTCCGTTTTCACTTAGTAATTCTTTCATTTTTAGGGCATAATTGGTTCTTAAATTAGGAGCTATAGCACAAAAAAATGTTTGCTCTACTATTAAGTCAAATTGAGGCTCTAAGTCGAAAAAATTTGCGTGAATTAATTGTTCTGAAGGGAAATCAGGAACTCTTTTTTTTATGTTTTCTAAAGGGATTTTTGAAATATCAACTACAAAAACATTTTTAAAGCCTTTGTTTAAAAGATAGGCTGCTTCATACGAGTTTCCTCCACCGGGAATTAATATTTTTAAATCCTTGTTTGTTAATTGATCGATATAAGCTTTTAGGGGCGGAGAAACTTCTCCCAAATCCCAACCTGTTTTAGCCGTTTTGTATTTATTCTCCCAAAAGGATTCGTTTAAAAGCATGCTGATTTTATCTTTGAGTATTGTAAAAAAGAGAGCTTCTCGCAAGAAGCCCCCTTATACCTTTTTAAAATTAATCTTTTTTCAAAATTTCATTCAAGACCAAATCTTTGTCTAATTTTTTAGTACAGAAAAACCAATCTTCACATTCCAAATCATCGGTTCCTGTCATTCTTTCTTCTGCCACACCACAAGATCCCGCTGGAGACACAATAACATCGTCACCCGGATTCCAATCAGCTGGAGTTGCAACATTAAATTTATCAGAAGTTTGCATCGCTATTAGCGCTCTATACAATTCATCAAAATTACGTCCTAAACTTAAAGGGTAATAAATGATTGCGCGAACAGTTCCTTCTGGATCTACAAAAAATACAGCTCTCACTGCTTGCGTTTTGCTTTCACCCGGTTGAATCATTCCATATTTTTTGGCAACATTCATAGAGATGTCCTCTATCAAAGGAAACTTAACTTCAACGTTTTTCATTCCGTTAAATTTAATTTTATCCTTAATGGTTCTCAACCATGCAATATGACTATAAAGCCCATCAATAGACAGCCCTATAAGATTACAATTGGCCTTTTTAAATTTTTCTTCTAAATGAGCAAAAGTCATAAATTCTGAAGTACAAACAGGAGTAAAATCTGCTGGATGACTAAATAAAATTGACCATTCGCCTTTGTAATCTGATGGAAAATTAATTTCTCCTTGCGTAGTTGTCGCTGTAAATTCTGGTGCTTTATCACCAATTCTTGGCATTGTAAATACTTCTTGAGTTTCTGTTGTTTCCATTTTTTATAGTTTTAATTAATTCTTCTACTATTTACTATAAAGGTAGCTTATAGATTTAAAACGCATTGTAACTAAAGTTACATAATATGTACTTTTGAATATGCTTTATTTTTATATACTTTATTAAAAAAGTAGCTGTTAAACTCAAAGTTTCCACCAAAAAAGAAACTATTTTTGCAAGAATGGATTCATTAACACAAATTGTTTTAGGCGCCGCTATTGGAGAAGTCGTTCTGGGGAAGAAAGTAGGTAATAAAGCCATGCTGTATGGTGCTATTGGGGGTACAATTCCAGATTTAGATATCTTTTCTTCCTATTTTACAGATACTGTTACTGCGCTTAAAATACATAGAGGTTTTACACATTCTATCTTTTTTTCTGTGCTATTTGCTCCTCTTTTGGGTTGGCTTGTTTCTAAATACGAATCCTATAAAAATGTAAAAGATTGGTCTTGGTTGTTTTTTTGGGCCTTGGTTACTCATCCTATACTAGATGCACACACTACCTGGGGAACCCAATTATTTTGGCCATTGGATATGAGGCTTGCCTTTAAAACCATCTTTGTTATAGATCCTCTTTACACGCTCCCTTTTTTGGTGTTTTTACTCTTAGCATTATTTCAAAAACGCGCGACGCCAAAAAGACGTTTTTACAACAATATGGGGTTACTTTTAAGCAGTACTTATCTTTTGTTCACCTTTGCCTTAAAAGCAATCTCATACAATCAATTTGAAAAAGCATTAACAGAACAACAGATAGTTTATACTAATATTGAAACAAAACCATCTCCATTTAATACCCTATTATGGTCTGCTAATGTGGCCACTAAAGATGAGTATTTAATTGGGTATTATTCCTTTTTTGATGAGCGTGCAATCTCTTTTGAAAGTTATCCAAAAAACCATGAGCTTTTAGGAGATTTAATTCATCAAGAGAAGGTACAGCAAATGATCCAAATCTCAAAAGGATGGTATACTATTGTTAAAAAGGGTGATAAACTATTTTACAATGATCTGCGTTTTGGTTTGCTAAGTTTGGATGCAAAGGCAGAAAATTTTGTATTTCAATATGAGATTAAAACCGATACTTTTGGAAAGGTTTCATTTATAGAAACAGCAAAAAAACCTGAAGACGCAAAACAACTCTTACAGGATCTTTGGGTTCGAATTATAGGTAAATAACAGTAGGTTTTTGACTGCTATTTTTCTTCTTTTTTCTTATCGGTAGACATTAACAGAATGACTGCTGCAACAAGACCAACACAGACAACAGCGAAAACTCCAATTAAAATTGTTCCGTTTGTCCAAGAAACTAAAGGGAATGATGAATTAAACATGGCTAATTAATTTTATGCTTCAAATTTCTTATAAATATATCATATAAAACATGATTTGTATCATGTTTTTATTTTTGATGACGCTGTACTAGCTGTATCAGTTCATTTTTTTGAAGCACCCCAGACTGTCTCCAAAGTTGTTTTCCGTTCTTAAATAAAACGAAAGTAGGCACACCTCTTACTTGATATTGGGCAGCTAGTTGTTGATTGTTATCTACATTAATTTTAATAATAGACACTGCATCACCTAATGCTGCTTTCACTTCTTTTAAAATTGGGCTCATCATTTTACAGGGCCCACACCATTCAGCAAAAAAATCTACTAAAACGGGTTTGTCTTGATTAATTAATTCTGAAAACTTACTCATGCCTGACATTTATTGATTAAACGAAATACTCCAAATTCCTCTAACTTCATTGATATTATACCCTATTGCTTTGTCATTTGGATATAATTTTTTTAGAGCTGCTAAGGTGTTTTTTTGAATATTACTGTTTGGTTTACCATGACATTGTAAACAACTTGCATTGGTTTTTATAGGATAATAAAAACTTACGATTCCGTTGTTTTCTACAAGGATGGGCTCGGACTCTTTATTTTTTAAAGCATCCTTTTTAAAAATTTCTATATATTCTTTTTCTTTAAAACTTGCCAAATTAGCAAGGTTACGTGGCTTGTCTGAAACTCGCTTTATAATTGCATTATGTTGTACCGCCATGCTATCGGTTAAAGGGTAGGCCTGTTCATTACAAAACCTTAAAGCTGCAACTGTTCCTTCTTTTTGAATGGTAGCCATTAAATTTTTTCCAAGTACTGCTTGAGTACTTAATGCATAAGCGAGGCCCTTTTCTTTGTTTGAGATTGATGGTTTGTCTGTTGGTGCAACTTTTTTATCTTGATTAATAGAACTTTGAGGATGATTAATTTTATTATCAAAAATATAATCAACAATTAAATCTATCGTTTCTTTTGGAAATGGCGTCTTAGGCATTAGTCCAAATTTTTTAATTGCTCCACGCATTTTTGAATTTTCTTCTGTTGGATTTGCTATCCAGTTTTGAACCGCTTTTCTAAATTCGGCTTTGGTTGTTTTAGAAGAAATATAGTGATTTTTAACAGCAAACATCGGTGGGGCAATTCTATTTTCTGAAGTTGCATTTGGGCTATGACATACATAGCAATTGACTTCCATCAATTTTTTACCTGGGTGTTCTTTTGCTGTGGTGTTTTTTTCTTTTGTTGAGTCTTTAGTCGGCTTAGAGTAATCTGTCTTTTCTGACGTTTGGCAACTCAGAAGTAAAAACACGGTAATAAGGGTGTAAAAAATTCTCATTTTTGTTGTAAAGTTAAGAATGAATTACAACCTATAATGTAACAGATGTTACACAGTGCCTTATAGTTTTAAAACCTGTATTTGATTTCTTTGTAGCATAATTTCTCCTTTAATTTCTAGTGCTTTTAGCAAGCGAGAAACCACCACTCTAGAAGTGTGTAGGTCTAAAGCAATCTGATTATGAGTTACCTGAATCGTTTCATTTTTATTGGCAATTGCCTTGTCTTTTAGATATTTTAGAATCCGCTCATCCATGTTTAAAAAAGCAATGGTATCAATGGCCTCTAGCAATTCTTTCATACGCTCATGGTAACTTTGCAAAACAAAACTTTGCCAAGAGTGGTACTTTTGCATCCAAGACCCTACCTTCTCTATAGGAATCATAATCAATTGGGCTTTGGTCTCTGCAATGGCTCTAATCTCACTCTTCTTTTTACCCAGACAACAGGTAATGGTCATTGCACAGGTATCGCCCTGCTCAATAAAATACAAAACCAATTCATCGCCTTGCTCGTCCTCGCGAAGAATCTTAATTGCACCGTGTAAAATTAGAGGCATATATTCTATATAAGTACCTATATCAATAAGTTCTTCACCTGCTTCAGCCTCTTTAAAAATGCCAAACTGCTCAATCTCATTTAACAAATCCTCTTCAAAAAGATGTTCAAAATTTTGCTTAAAGTCTAAATTCATGTCTCTAATTTAAAGGATTAAAAATACAACAAAAATAACAGGCTGTTTTAAATAGTTTTCTTTTTGTAATTTCACCAAACAAACCTATCTATTGATTGATAGAATTGATCTATGCGTTTTAAAAACACTTCAAACATCTTATTTTTTTGTGCAGTTCAAGAAATACCTCAGCGTATTTGGGCAGCATTAGATTGTTTGGATAATTTATATTTTAATCCACAATATCTAGAGGCTTTAGAAAAAAACAATCCTCAAATTCAATTTTTTTACATCGTTTTACTCACAGATAAAGGCCAACCCACTGCTTTTGCAAGTTTGCAATTAATTGATGTTCCTATGGATTCTTTAGAAGAGTCTTTAAATAAAAACAAAGTGTTTTATCAGTTTAAATGTTTGGGTAGAAAATTGGGTGTTTTTCCAAAAATGACTCCGTTTAAAGTGCTTATTTGTGGAAACTCTTTTGTGAGCGGAGAACATGGAATTTATATCCGTCCAGAGAAAAACAAACAAGACGCTATCAAAGAAATAGCAAAGGCCATGCTTCGATTGGTTAATTCTGATGAAAAGCTTAAGAAGGATATTTCACTTTTTTTAATGAAAGATTTTATCAAAGAGTCTCTTGTTATCTCTGATGAATTGTATGAGCTAAACTATTATTCGTTTAATGTGGAGCCAAATATGGTCTTCTATATAGACCCTAATTGGCATAGTTTTGATGACTATTTAAAAGCGATGAAAACAAAATTTAGGGTAAAAGCAAAACGCGCACTTCAGATTAGTGCTGGCTTAACCCTAAAAAAAGAAAGCATAGAGACCATAGAAAAAAAGTTGCCTCAGATAACAGCCCTTTACCAAAAAGTAGCGAGCAAAGCTCAATTTAACTTCGGTGAATTTAATATCGAAACCTATGTTAGCTTGCTAAAAAACCTGCCTAAAAATTATTTTTTATACACCTATTGGCTCGATGATACGATGGTTGGGTTTATGTCTGGAATGCTCAATAAAAATAGTTTAGATGCGCATTTTGTCGGTATTGATTATTCTAAAAACAGAGCGTTGGGTATTTATCAACGGATGCTTTATGATTATATTTCTATGGGTATTTCTCATCAAGTAGAAAGCATTCATTTTGGGAGAACCGCTAGCGAAATTAAAAGTTCTATTGGGGCAGTACCTCAAGAATTAACCTGCTATATCCGACATAAAAAATCGTTGACCAACCACTTCTTAAAACCTTTTTTAAAACACATAGAACCCACAGTCTTTCAACAGAAATTTCCTTTTAAAACGGTAGCCTCTAAAAACTAAACAGAGTATCTTTGTAATTCTAAAAGATCAAATCTTATGACTGGAATCGATGATTTACTATCCATGTTAGATGTAGACAAGACCAATGAAAATGAATTTACGGGTTTAAGTATTACCATAGGAAGTCCTAATGTTTTTGGAGGTCAAGTTTTGGCTCAATCCATTAATGCTGCCTATAAAAGCATCAAAAACAACAGAGTGTTGCATTCTTTACATGCTTATTTTTTAGAGCCAGGCCATCTAGAAATCCCTATCGTTTATAAGGTTACAGAAATGAGAAATGGAGGGAGTTTTTCTACCCGACGTGTGACTGCTTTGCAAAATGATAAGACCATCTTTATTTTAGCTGCTTCTTTTCATAAAGAAGAAGAGGGCTTTGAGCATCAAATGGATTTAAAAACTGCTGTAAAACAACCCGAAGAGCTACTGAGCTGGGAGGATATGCTAGAGCAAATGGGTGATTTTTTACCAGGAAAATTAAAAGCTTTTTTAGAAATAGAAAGACCCATCGATTTTAAACCCACAATGATTGTAAACCCTTTAGACAAAGAAGATTTACCTCCTTTAAATCAGGTATGGTTTCGTGTAAAAGGTGATGCTAAAGAGCTAGATCTAAGCACCAAGCAAGAAATTTTAACCTATATTTCTGATTATAATATTTTAAACGCTACACTATATCCAAACGGCAGCAAAGCTAATTTTGGCAATATGCAAATGGCAAGTTTAGACCATTCTATGTGGTTTTTTAGAGACTTTGACCTAAGTGATTGGCTTTTGTACGATATGGATTCTCCCAACTCTTTTGGAGCTAGAGGCTTTGCCAGAGGACATATTTATACCCGAGAAGGAAAATTGGTAGCCTCTGTTGCACAAGAGGGTTTAATGAGACCTATAAAAAAGAACCGCTAATGAATCCTTATATATATGTACTTTCTGTAAACGGGCTTCTCCTTTTCTTTAGCCTGTTATTTTATTTTTTTCCTCCAACAAAAATCAATGGATTGTACGGGTACCGTACAAATAAATCCATGCAAAATGAAGATATTTGGAATTTTGCCAATCAGTTTTTTAATAAGACCTTGTTAATATATACAGCTATTGCTTTGGTAGCTGCTTTGCTGTTTGTTTTTGTAACGAACGTAGAAATTACTTGGCAACCTATGGTTCTTATGTTGCTTAGTTTAGCTGTTTCTGTCATTAAAACAGAACAAGCACTCTCGCAAAATTTTGACGATGAGGGCAAAAGAAAAAAACAATAGTTTTTTACGAAAAAACCGTTTCTAAAACAGCCAGTGATTTTGGTTTTTGAAAACCGTCTAACTGCAGTTCAAAATACCGAATTAATAACTGCAAGACTTGTTGTCTTTCTGTTTTATGAAAACTCACCGTATGGTAATTCTCTGTAGTTACATGAAACAGCTTTTTAAACTGTTTTAAGCTTTCACCTGTAAGTACTTCCTTATCTAAGATTTCATCGGTAAAAACACCGTCTAACAAATGAAAACCTTCTCTGTGATTTTCTGATAAATCAGGAAAAAAACCTAAGTATCGGGTTAAATTAAACAAGAAAAAAAGGTGAAAATTTGAGACCTCATCATGGGTGTCTAACCAAATAATAGAAGACTCTAAATAGTCAAATAAGGGCTCATTTTCTTCTTCTTCTCGAATAGTTTTACCCAGCATTTCTGCCAAAAAAAGAACAATGGTTTGTTTAAATATTTGTGCGTGTATGCTTTGAAAAGGATGTGCAATATGCACTTCTCGAATACTGTTTAAAGCTCCTTTAGTATTGTGGTTTGCTTCGATATAAAGCTGATTAAGTGGCTGAAAATAGGCGGGCTTTAATTTGGATTTCCGTGCACTTAAAACACCTTTTAAAAGATAGCTTTTTACCCCTTCTTTTAGTGTAAAACAACGGACAATTAAACTAGTATCGCTGTATTTAATAGCACTTAAAACGATTGCTTTGGTTTGTACGAGTGCCATTAGTTAATTACTGCGATTTTTGTACTTGAAGTTTCTGATCCATCTTCATTAATAATAAGCACAATATACACTCCCGAAGCAACTTTTACGCCCGCTAAATTTTGTTTGTTCCAAACCACTTTACCTCCTTGTACTTCTTGCCCTTCAATCACATTGGTTTCATAAACAAGATTCCCTGATACATCTAAAATTTTAACATTAGCTCCTTTGGGCAAATGCTGGCCGTTTCTACCATCAATCGTAATGGATTCATGCTGCTTTAAGGCTGGATTTGGATAGGCGTAGACCTCTGTCAAAACCTCTCCAAAAGTAGCAACCTCACTATTGTAGGCAACCACTCCTTTATCGGTGGCAAAATAGACCTTACCATTGCTAGTATCAACGCTAATCTTTAAAATTTTATTAGAAGGCAAGGGTGAATTGTCTTTGTTAAAAGCTGCAAGAGTAGTCAAACCGCTTGGGTTTGTATAAACCACTCCTCCGTTTTCTGTACCAAACCACTTGTTGTCTGCTCCATCAACTGCAATGGTGTTAACGGTTTGATCTCCTAAGAGTTTTTTAGGGATTCCATCGTCCAAAATAATAATAGGAGAGGCATCATAAACATTTGCATCAAACAGGCTATTGACATCGCTAAAAACAACCAGACCAGACTGTGTTCCTATCCAGACTTTATTATTTCTATCAACAGCCAAGGCTCTTACATTGGGGTGTGGTAAACTCCCTTTGGTGATTTCTGTAGTTAAGGCTTTCTTTTTTTGATCATTTTCATTAAAAACATAAACTCCATTTCTTCGGGTACCAATCCAAACATTAGAGCTGCGGTCTATAACTACTTTATTTGTTTCTTGGGCGGAATTACTCTGTAAGCTGCTTAAATCAAAACTCAACCAGCTACCATCAGGTAGCAATTTTTTTAACTTTTGAGAACCCAGAGCATCAGCTACCCATAAGTTTCCTTGATCGTCAAAGGCAGAACCGCTTATTCTTGTCGTAATTCTGTTGGGATTGCTAGGAAATAAATCTTCTAAAGGGCTATTCTGTGAAGAATAAAAATTGGCTTGGGTATCATCAATGACTTCTAACAAACCACCTCCTGAAAAATAATTTCCAGAATTAGTATCGGCAAAAGAACTGATAAAAACACGATTCTCATGTTTGGTATCGATCGTAATATTTACAAGGTCATAAATGGGGTTTAGGCTGTTTGGAGTCGTATTTACCCATTCATTTCCATTATAATGACTATACCCTTTCAATAAACCTAATGGTACGTAAGCAGTATTATAACCACCATAAACCACCCAGAAATTGTTTTGATGTGCCTCTATAGCAAATACTTGATTGCTAATAGGACCTGTTGGGTGAATCTCTTTAAAAGAGTTTAAACTTGAAAGTTCTGAAGTTAACAAACCGTACTCCTTAGTTCCTAAAAAGACAACATTATCAACAAAAGTGGCGGTATTTAATGAAAAATTAAATGTGGTATTGGGTTTTACATTTGCCAACTCCGTAAGATTGGCAGCATAAAAAAAAGCTTCTTTTAAAAGGCCAACAGAAAGTGCGTTTGCTGAACTCTGCAAACTTTGAATTGCTGTGGAATAATTTTTTACCGGTAACAGGTTTGCTGCTTGTAGCTCATACAAATCAGTATTTGAACTTGTGTAAATTTTATCTTGAAATACCGCAACCTGATTGAAATTTCCTTGAACAAGGCGGGTCCAGTTATTAAAATCAATTAGGGATTTGTTATTGATATCAGCAGAGTAAATTCCATTTTCTGTTGCTGCATAGATTTGATCAGCATAAATGGTGAGGTCATTAATTTTTAATGATGAAGAACCACTACCTATAAAATAAGTATCGCCAAACTCCAAAGCAGCAATATCATACACAATGATCGCAAAAGGAGTTGCTAAATAAAGTTTTTGGTTGTGCTCATAAATAGCTGTAATTTCCTTTTCGCCAGATTGATCAAAGTTGACAATATCAGCGGCGATGGTTATATTTCCATCGACATCTAGAATTTCTAACAAGCCATTTTCATAGCCAATAACTAAAATATTACTCGATTCACTATAGTGGATTGCAGAGGTTGTTTCTCCAGAAAAACCAGATACTGAAGACATCTTTTGACTAGTATTACTGCTTAGATCATAACTAAAAACTGCATTGTCAGTAATTGCAAAAATACTGTTTCCAACCTTCTCAAAATCCTTGACATTATTGTAGGAGTAAAAATCTTCCCAACGCTGTGAATAATCAGTCTGGGCTGTGATGTTGATTGATATGAATAGCCAGGCAAAAAGGCACAATTTTTTCATGGAACTTTTTTAAAGTACTCTCAAAGATATTTAATAATTGTAAGAATAACGATAAAAACAATACTTTAGTGCAAAAATCAAAAGCCTTCTTATGAATCTTGAAATTGAACGAAAATTTTTAGTAAAAAGTACTGTTTTTAAACAAGAAGCAACTCAAAAGAAGTATATCAAACAGGGCTTTTTAAACAAGGATCCAAATAGAACTGTAAGGGTTCGGATTTTGGATGATTGTGGCTATCTAACCATTAAAGGGCTCTCAAATAAATCTGGAACAACACGTTTTGAATGGGAAAAAGAAATTAGCCGTGTTGACGCTGAAAACCTATTCTTACTTGCAGAAGTGGGGATTGTTGAAAAGTTTCGATATTTTGTAAAATCTAAAGAACATACCTTTGAGGTTGATGAATTTCTTGGAGATAACCAAGGTTTGATCATTGCAGAAATTGAATTAAATTCTGAAGACGAGGTTTTTATTAAACCCGATTGGTTAGGGCCTGAAGTTACAGGAGAACCTAAGTATTACAACACAGTTCTGAGCAACAATCCATTTAAAAATTGGGCACAAAAAAACCTCGAATAAAAATTCGAGGCATATAATAAACCTACCCCCTAAATAAGATTTATCTTTTACCTAAAAGATTTTACAATCAATTAAGCGAAACAAATATAGATTCTTTTTTATTGATTTACAAATAATTAAGGAAATTAATAAAAAGTGTAAAAATGAAGTTAGCTGAGAACTTTATAAAAAGAACAATACTAGCAATACCAATACACGGCTATAAAATGTGAACAAGTTCCTAGTAAAACAAATAAATGAAAAATTGCGTGGTTGTAAGGTATCTTTTTAATGGCATATAAAACTGCGCCAACGGTATAAAAAACACCTCCTGTAAATAACCAAAAAATACCATTAGTTGCAAGTTGTTCTGTGAGTGGTTCAATAGCAAAAACAATTTGCCAGCCCATTAAAACATACATTAGTGTGGATAACTTGTCAAATCTTCCCGTAAAAAAAAGTTTGAGAATGATCCCTATTAAAGCCAATCCCCAGGTAATAAAAAAAATCGTATTTCCTGTGCTTCCAGACAAGCTAACTAATGTAAAAGGAGTGTAGGTACCCGCAATTAAAACGTAGATAGCAGCATGATCTACAATATTTAAAATTCTTCTTTTTTTTGGATCTTTGGCGGCGTGATAAAAGGTAGATGCTGCATATAAAATAATCATACTAAGGCCAAAAATTACAAAGCTGGCTGATTGGGTAAAGCTTTCATAGTCCATTGCTTTTAACCACAAAAAAGGCAAAGAAATAAGGCTTAAAATCAAGCCAAATCCATGACTGTAAATGTTTAAAAACTCTTCCTTTTTAGAATATTTATGTACTGATTTACTCATTGTTTTTTAATCTGTTGGTGTCTTTCATATAGGCCGCATCCTTTTCTAAGGCAGCATAAAGTTTTTGGTACAAACTAGCTTTAAGAGCTGCTGCTTGTTTTTTTTCTAATCCTTGGGTTGGGATGCTTGCAAATTGTTTAACTCTTAAGACTCCTGGAGACCCTTTAAAAATAGTCCAAGAAAACAAGCGTTTACAATCGTAATAAAGTGCAGGCACAATTGGTATTTGATGTTCTATGGCCAAACTAAAAGCTCCGTTTTTAAACGGGCTTAAAACAACATCTTCTGTTGGAACCAACCCTTCTGGAAAAATAGCGACACTAGTACCGTCTTGAAGTCTTCGTTTTGCCTTCATATACACGTCTCTTCTGCTTTTTGGACTTGTTCTATCTACTAAAATGCAAACCTTTTTATAAAAAAACCCAAAAACAGGAATTTTAGAAAGCTCTGCTTTGCCCACAAAAACAATCGGGTTTGGAACCATGGCTATTAAAATAAAAGGATCTAACATAGACGTGTGATTAGGACAAAACATATAACTTTTATGTCGATCTAATGGTTCTTCTATTTGTGTTGATAGGCGAAATCCCATGCAGAAAATCAAAGACTTAGAAAAAAATCGGATGATTTTATACAAAAAAGGATAATAGCTTTCACGTGTTGTTAAAATCAATAAAAAAGGAATCATTAAAAGTATGGATACGCCAAAAAAAACATAAAACCACAGGCGCCAAAGTATGCGTAAAAAATTTCTAATCCATTCCATAAGCGCCAAATGTAGTAATTTATATTCTTATTAGATTTTAATCATTAAAACTGTATTTTTGTGTCAATTACTTAGAGCTAAAAAAACAATCAAATGTCAAGAATTTTAACAGGGGTACAAAGCACAGGAACTCCACATTTAGGAAATTTATTAGGTGCTATTTTACCTGCCATTCAGATGGCAAAAGACGCCAAAGAAGAAACCTTTTTGTTTATTGCAGATATGCATTCATTAACACAAATTAAAGATGCAAAAGAACTGAAGGGAAACACCTATAGTGTTGCTGCTACTTGGCTGGCCTGTGGATTAGACATTAATAACACTGTTTTTTACCGTCAAAGTGATGTGCCAGAAACTACCGAGTTAACCTGGTATTTAAGCTGTTTTTTTCCATACCAACGGTTAACACTTGCGCATAGTTTTAAAGACAAAGCAGATCGTTTGGCTGATGTAAATACAGGACTGTTTGTATATCCAATGCTTATGGCTGCCGATATTCTATTATATGATGCAGAAGTTGTCCCTGTAGGAAAAGATCAATTACAGCACTTAGAAATGACCCGAGATGTCGCTAGTAGATTTAATCATGTTGTTGGAGATACTCTTGTATTGCCAACCGCTAAAATAAATGAAGAAACTCAATTGATTCCTGGAACTGATGGAGAAAAGATGAGTAAATCTAGAGATAACTTTATCAATATATTTTTGGATGATAAAAAACTGCGCAAGCAAATTATGTCTATTCAGACAGATAGCACTCCTTTAGAAGAGCCTAAGGATCCAGAGACTGATAATGTTTTTGCCCTATATAAATTATTGGCTTCTGAAGATCAAATTAAAGAAATGCGCGACAATTATCTTGGCGGAAATTATGGTTATGGACATGCAAAACAAGCCTTGTTTGAATTAATACTTCAACGCTTCGAGAAAGAAAGAGAAACCTATACCTATTATATGAATAACCTTGAAGAAATTGATAAGGCATTAGAAGTAGGTGCACAAAAAGCCAGAGCTGTTGCAAAAGAAGTACTACAGAGAGTTCGATCAAAAATAGGTTATTAAAATGATGAAAAAATTAGTAGTGCTTAGTGTCTTGTTATTTTTTGCATGTTCAGAAAATAAAGAAAAAACCTTTGTTGCCGAAGTTTCTTGTGGGCAATGTCAGTTTCATTTAACAGGACAAGAAGGCTGTGATTTGGCTATCAAGTTTGAAGGTAAAGCCTATTTTGTGGATGGTGCACATATTGATGATTTTGGCGATGCCCATGACAAAAATAGCGGTTTTTGTGAGGTGATAAGAACCGCAGAAGTTACAGGAAAACTAGAGAACAATCGTTTTAAAGCAACTTCTATTAAACTTATTGAAAAGTAAACACTCTTACGGTGCCGGGTTTGGAATCAGTTTATGAACCTCATTTATTTGATCAATTATATCTTTTGATAAAACAATATTGATACTATTAAGGTTCTCTTTTAACTGACTCATTTTAGTGGCGCCAATTATTGTGCTTGTTAAAAAAGGAAGTTGATTGACAAATGCCAAAGACATTTCTGCCAAGCTCAACCCGTGTTTTTGAGCGATCTCTTGGTATTTTAATACAGCAACTTCTGATTGTTTACTCGAATAACGACTGTAATTTGGAAACAAGCTTACGCGAGCATCTTTTGGTTTATTTCCTTGAGTATATTTTCCGGACAATACCCCAAAAGCCAAAGGAGAATAGGCCAATAAGCCTACATTTTCTCTCATAGAAACCTCAGACATTCCGTACTCATAAGATCTATGCAATAAGGAATACGAATTTTGAATACTTACAACTCTAGGGAGGCTATGTTTATGGGCTGTTTGTAAATACTGTAAAGTTCCCCAAGGAGTTTCGTTAGAAAGACCTATTTGTCTAATCTTACCTACTTTTACAAAAGCATCTAAAGTCTCTAGGATCTCTAAAAAATCTCCAGGATGTTCTTTGTGTTTTTTATAGGGATATTCTCTGACCCCAAAACAATTTACACCGCGTTCAGGCCAATGAAGCTGATATAAATCAATATAATCTGTTTGTAGTCTTTTTAAACTGTTTTCTAAGGCTTCATTAAGCGCCCTTTTACTAAAACCGTCGCTGCGAATGTGTGCTGTATGAGCACTGGGCCCTGAGATTTTAGAAGCCAAAACCACCTGATCTCTTTTCTTGGTTTTTTTGAGCCAAGTCCCTATGATTTTTTCTGTAGATCCATAGGTTTCTGGTCTCGCAGGCACAGAATACATTTCTGCAGTATCTATAAAATTAACGCCCTTATCTAAAGCAAAATCTAGCTGTTGATGTCCTTCTTCTTCTGTATTTTGCTGTCCCCAAGTCATAGTTCCAAGGCAAATTTTGCTCACTTTAATATCAGTAGTTCCTAAGGTCGTATATTTCATATGCTTACTCTGCTTCGTTATATGAAGATTGCTCTCCGTTTTTTTTAATTTAAAATCGCTTCAATTCCCGGAAGGGGTTTCCCTTCTAGCATTTCTAACATGGCTCCTCCTCCAGTAGATACGTAACTAACCTTGTCTTCAAAACCAAATTGTTTAACAGCGGCAACAGAATCTCCTCCACCCACTAAAGAAAAAGCGCCTTTTGAAGTTGCTTTTGCAATGGCGTTTCCAAGCTCAATAGTTCCTTTAGAAAAGGCTTCCATTTCAAAAACTCCTAGTGGACCATTCCATAAAATAGTTTTAGATTTCGCAATCACATCTGCAAAGATTTCTGAGGTTTTAGAACCAACATCTAATCCCATCCATCCATCTGGAATGGCATCCGTAGCAACCTCTTTTATATTTGCATCATTGCTAAAAGCATCTGCGATAATTGCATCAACAGGTAAGTGAATTTGTACGTTTTTTTCTTTGGCTTTTGCTAAAATAGCCAATGCAAGATCCAATTTATCTTCTTCAACTAAAGAATTTCCAATTTGGCCTCCTAGTGCTTTTATAAAAGTAAAGGTCATACCTCCTCCAATGATAATATGATTTACCTTGTCTAGTATATTTTCTAAAACACCAATTTTAGAAGATACTTTTGCGCCCCCTAAAATGGCTGTTACTGGTTTTACACTGTCATTTAATACCTTATTAATACTTTCTATTTCTCTAGACAACAAGGCTCCAAAACATTTATTTTCAGGAAAAAATTGAGCAACAATTGTGGTGGATGCATGTGCTCGATGAGCAGTTCCAAAAGCATCGTTTATATAGATATCGCCTAATTGCGCTAATTGTTTTGCAAAATCAAGGTCTCCTTTTTCTTCTTCGGCATAAAAACGAAGATTTTCTAATAATAAAACCTGTCCTGGTTCTAGGTTTGCAACTGCTTGTTGGGCTTTATCACCAATACAATCCTCTACAAAACCTACTTGAACACCAATAATTTCTTCTACTTTATCTACAATGTGTTTTAAAGAAAATTTGTCTTCTTTTCCTTTAGGTCTGCCTAAATGAGACATTAAAACCACAGAACCTCCGTCTTCTAAAACTTTGATTATACTTGGTTTAGCTGCAAAAATTCTGGTTGCATCGGTTACTATAAAATCAGCGTTTAACGGCACATTAAAATCTACTCTAATTAATGCTTTTTTTCCGTCGAAATTAAAATCATTCAGTGTTTTCATTGTACATAAAATTTTTACAAATGTACTTATTTATCCATGGGATAAAAAATTGAAAAACCCAGAATAGACATCCTTAATTAGCACATTTAAAATCCTATATTTGTACTATGTTTTTTAAAGACGTACTTGGACAAGAATATATTAAGAGCTACTTAAAGAGTTCTGCAGATAATCACCGCATCCCTCATGCACAGTTGTTTGTAGGCAAAGAAGGCAGTGGCACCTTGCCTATGGCCATAGCCTATGCCCAATATTTGTTGTGCTCTACCTCTGATAACAAAGAGGCCTGCCAATTAAAATGTGCAAATTTAGCACATCCTGATTTGCATTTTGCCTTTCCGGTTACGACCAACGATCAAGTTAAATCACATCCAATCAGTGCATTATTTATGACCGAGTGGCGTGCCTTTATGAAAGAACAGCCTTACGGGAATTTATACAATTGGCTACAGTTTATTGGGGTAGAAAACAAACAAGGTTTAATTGGTGTCGATGAGGCAGCAGATATTGTAAAATCCTTAAAACTAAAGTCTTACGAAGGAGGTTTTAAAGTGATGATTATTTGGATGCCCGAAAAAATGAACAGTGCTGCCGCAAATAAACTGCTAAAGCTTATAGAAGAACCACCAGAAAAAACCATCTTTATTTTAGTAACAGAAGATGAAGAACAACTTATTAGCACTATTACTTCTCGTTGTCAAGCCATCTACTTTAAAGCCATCTCTGAAAAAGAGATCACAGATGCTTTAATACACAAAGAAAAAATATCAGAAAATGCAGCGATAAAAATTGCACATTCTGCAGAGGGTAATTATAACAAAGCCTTGCATCTTTTGCATCATGATGCTGGCGATGACCTCTTTGAAGAGTGGTTTATTGTTTGGGTTCGAGCAGCTTTTAAAGCAAAAGGAAACGCTGCTGTTATAGAACAGTTGGTAGCCTGGAGTGATACCATCGCTAAATCAGGAAGAGAAACTCAAAAACATTTTTTAAAGTACTGTTTGCAATTTTTTAGACAGGCTTTACTTTATAATTATCAAGCACAATCACTTGTTTTTTTAGAAACTAAAACAGCCAACTTTGATTTAAAAAAGTTTGCTCCATTTGTGCATAGTGCAAACATACTAGACATTGAAAAAGAATTAAACTCAGCACTATACCATATAGAGCGAAATGGAAATGCAAAAATTATTTTACTAGATTTATCTATAAAACTAACCCGTTTATTGCACAGTAAAGAGCCTGCTATAAATAACTAACTTACAACCATTAACCTATGTCACTACTTCAAAATTACCCAACAGAAATTTTAATCTTGATTTTTTTAATTGTCACTTTTTTACAATCTGGAGTTGATAAATTAATTGACTGGAAAGGAAATGTATCTTTTATAAAAGGTCATTTTGCAAACTCACCTTTAAAAAACTCTGTTCCCCTACTTTTGGCTACAATTTTAATTTTAGAGCTTTTAGCAAGTGCTTTGATGATCGTAGGTGTTTATCAGTTATTTGTTGATGGAACAAAAACAGCCGCTTTGCTTGGAGTTGAACTTTCTGCATTAACTCTCATCTTTTTGTTAATTGGTCAGCGTCTTGCAAAAGATTATGCTGGAGCAATGACCTTAGCAGTATATTTTGTAACCACCATTTTTGGAGTGTATCTTTTATCTGCCTAATGATATAAGATAATCTTATTGAAATTTTGTTTGTTATAAAAAAAACAAATAAAAAAACCGCTTAAAATCTTCGTTTTAAGCGGTTTTTTTATTTTTTATTGGTATTTAGGTGTTTTAAAGCTAATCAGCTTAGAAACTAGCTCGTAAACGATTATTTGTCCTTTTTAATCAGGTATATCAATGAAGAATATTCCGAAGACTTCCTAGCCTTGATATTTGATACAAAACCAATATAAAAAGCTTTGATAAAATTATTTTTTGAATTCTTATACTTTTCACTTAACAATGAAACATAATACGAATCAAATTTCATTGGAAGTATTTTAAAAACAGACATGGCTCTTTCTTTCATTAACTTAGAAATAGCTTGTTGTGAAAAATGCCATACATGTCTTGGTACATCATAAGCTGCCCAAAAATTTTTATAATACTCGGCGTCATAACTATTAAAATTTGGAACGGCGATGATTAAAACACCGTCTTCTTTTAACAATTTTTTTATTTGGTTAAGGTATTCATCTAGTTGTTCTACATGTTCTAAAACATGCCATAGAGAAATAACATCATACTGTTGATTTTCTAAAGCTGTTAAATCTTCAAAAACAGAAATCCCTTTGCTAGAAGCTAAATTTCTAGCTCCTAGATTAGGTTCTACTCCTGTCACCGACCAGCCGTTTTCATTGGCTTGTTTTAAAAAATCTCCAGTACCACAACCCACATCTAAAAGTAGTTTAGTAGAGCTGTTAAATGAATTGATCAGCTTTACCTTTTTTTGTAAGGTAAATTTTCGAACCCCTTGATAAATTTTATCTACTATTGTTTTGCTGGTGTTGCTATGAGAAATATAAGCAGGGCTTTCATAGTATTTTGAAAGCTGTTCTGGAACAGGTTGTGTAACTAACAAATTAAACTCTTTGTTTATTAATAAAGAAAAAGGTTCGTTTGAAACACTATAATCTGTACAATCTAAATAGGGTTCTAAATTATTATAAAGTTCTTCTGTGCTAGTCATTTTTTAAAATTTCATAGAATGTTCCACATGGAACATATAGATATATCTTTAAATTTATCGCCCCATATAAACCAACAAAACAGAAATATCACTTGGCGAAACTCCGCTGATTCTACTTGCTTGAGAAATACTGGTTGGTTTAATTTTTAATAACTTTTCTCTAGCTTCATATGATAATGATTTCACTTTGTTATAATCAAAATGTGAAGGAATTACAACATTCTCTAATCGATTAAGTTTATCAGCATTGTTCTTTTCCTTTTCTATATAACCAGAATATTTTAAGAAAATTTCTACTTGTTCAATAATCTCTTGATCAATTTGATTGGCTTCAATATAACTTTTTAATGCAGGAATCTCAACAAAATCAGAAAAGGATAATTGAGGTCTAGCAGCAATTTTAAAAAGCTTCATCGATTGATTAACAAGCGCTAAATTATTGTGCTCAAGTATAGGATTAATTTGTTCTTTAGTAACGCTAAGGTTGTTTAAAAAATCTATTAATTCTTCTGATTTTTTCTTTTTCATTACAACGCGTTCCATGCGTTCTTCTGATGCCAAACCAATTTGA
This sequence comes from Polaribacter pacificus, assembly GCF_038024035.1. Taxonomy (NCBI): domain Bacteria; kingdom Pseudomonadati; phylum Bacteroidota; class Flavobacteriia; order Flavobacteriales; family Flavobacteriaceae; genus Polaribacter; species Polaribacter pacificus. The sequence continues at coordinate 1,798,210 of NZ_CP150664.1, read as the reverse complement.
TATGACTTAGGTGTTAATCTAAGATCTGCATTATCTTGTCTCAATAAGGTCCTGTATTCAGCACGAGACGTAAACATTCTATAGGGCTCTTCTGTTCCTTTTGTAATTAAATCATCAATTAAAACTCCAATATAAGCTTCGTTGCGTTTTAATATAAAAGGCTCTTTGTTTTGCACTTTTAGAGCGGCATTAATTCCAGCCATTAAACCTTGAGAAGCTGCTTCTTCATAACCAGTGGTTCCATTAATTTGACCAGCAAAAAATAAGTTTTTAATTAACTTAGTTTCTAAACTGTGGCTTAATTGGGTTGGTGGAAAAAAATCATATTCAATGGCGTAACCATATCTAAAAAACTTTACATTCTCAAAACCTTCAATAGATCGAATAGCTTTATCCTGAATATCTTCTGGCATAGAAGTAGAAAAACCATTTACATAGATTTCTACCGTATCCCAACCTTCTGGTTCTACAAAAATTTGATGACGGTCTTTGGTTGCAAACCTGTCAATCTTGTCTTCAATAGAAGGACAATATCTAGGACCTGTACTTTGAATTCTACCATTAAACATTGGAGAACGATCAAAGCCTTCACGAAGCAAATCATGAACCACAGAATTGGTATAGGTTAGATAACATGAACGCTGTTTTTGTAAAGCTTGAGTACTTGGTAAATATGAAAACTTTTCAGGGTTTTCATCACCAGGTTGTTCAACCATTTTTGTGTAATCTAAAGAACGACCATCTACACGTGGAGGTGTACCTGTTTTCATTCTACCAGATTCAAAACCCATTTTTACAAGGTCTTCTGTAATTCCTGTTGAAGCACTTTCACCAGCTCTACCTCCACCGAAAGTTTTCTCTCCGATATGTATTAAACCATTTAAAAAAGTACCCGCTGTTAAGATAACGGTCTTTGCTTTAATATGAGTACCTAATGCAGTTTTAACCCCAACAATAGTATCACCATCAAACAACAAACCATTTACAGAGTCTTGATAAAAATCTAAGTTATCCGTTTGCTCTAACATATTTCGCCATTCTTCTGCAAAACGCATACGATCAGATTGCGCACGAGGACTCCACATAGCAGGTCCCTTAGATTTATTTAGCATTTTAAACTGTATGGCTGTTTTATCAGTAACGATAGCACTATAACCACCAAGAGCGTCAATCTCTCTAACAATTTGACCTTTTGCAATTCCACCCATAGCAGGATTACAACTCATCTGAGCAATATTCTGAAGACTCATAGTGATTAAAAGAGTGTGAGCTCCCATATTTGCGCTAGCTGCAGCAGCTTCACTCCCGGCGTGGCCACCACCTACCACAATTACATCGTATGTTGTTGTAAAAAGACTCATTGTATATGTTTCACGTGAAACTATTTAATTAACTAGTTGTTTATCAATTACTTATAAGCTGTAAATAATAATTTTCTTTAGAACGCATTTCGCTTTTCTCTGCTACCGTTTTATCTTTATATCCAAGATAATGAAGAATACCATGAATCATAACCCGGTGAAGTTCTTCTTCAAAAGAAACCTTAAAGATTTCAGCATTTTCTTTAACACGTTCAACAGAAATAAAAATATCTCCAGAAACTAAAGTACCCATGGTATTGTCAAAACTAATGATGTCAGTTAAGGTATCGTGTTTTAAAAAAGTTACATTTAAATTATGAAGATAATCATCGTCACAAAAAATATAATTGATCTCTCCTAAGCTATGATTTTCTGATTCTATACATTGTGAAATCCAATCTTTTAGATCAGCTTCATTCGTTAGCTTAAACTCAAATTCAAAATTAAATTCAATCATTAGTAGACTTCTCTTGTTGCTTCTTAAAATACTCTTGTACTTTAAGCTTATAAATTTTTTGCAAAGGTAGCGATTGTCTATTTAATATCTCTGTTTGGTTGTAAAACAACTTCTGTATGATTAAATCTTTTTGAAGAGCTTTAAACTCTTTAAAATTAGTCTTAGATTTTCTCTTAGAATCTTCACCTTGTTGCTGACTGGCTTCTTCTAATTTTAATAAATTATACGCTAGCTGCTCCATCCGTTGGATAGTGCCTGGATTAAAACCTTTTTCTAAAATTTCATTTTCTAGCTCTTCCATACTTTTTAACACTTCTTGAGTTTGAGTATTATTTGTTCCTTCTGAACCCATCGATTCTTTCATCGCATCTCTTAAAATACTTTGCTCTTGGTAAATTTGATATAATTTTTCATCTAGTTCTTCTCCCCCACCAGAAGATCCTTTATTTTTTTCTTGTCCTTGCTTATTTTCTTGTTGGATTTTACCAGATTTCATTTGCTTTGTCAACTCTTGTTGTTTCTGAATAAGGTCTGGAAGGCTAAATTGTTTACCTCCTTTTTTCCCTTTTCCTGAAGAAGAATTTTTAGATTGTTGCATATTGTCAAGCAGTTCACTTAAAAAATCAGCCAAGTTATTCACAGAGGTCATTACGTATTGCTGATTAGAAACACCGTTGTTAAAACGGTTATCAGCAAGATTAGAAAGTGCTTGATCAATATTGTAATGCGCATCTGTTAGATCTGCTTGAATTTTTACAGAAATATCAGGAAGTTTCATTGACAAGACATATAAGCTATCGTCTATATGCTCAAAATAGGTTTTAAGGGTGTGTTGTTTTTTTAACTCTTTTCCAAAATCAGGATGTGTCACATCAATCTTAGAAAATTGATCCATTAAATCTTCTTGTTGAAAAGAAAAATTTAAAAGGTTTTTTAAAATCATTTTTAAAGAATCAATGTTAGCATCGAGCATTTCACCTTCCATTGCCATCATGGCTTGTTGAAGTTTTTCACTCATTTGCTTAAGCTGTTTAGAAACCTTTTGTTGATTCTTTTTCTGTTGATTTTTATCTTGCTGTGGCGTCTGAGTCTGTTTTAAGGATTCATTAATTTGATCTTGCTCTTCTTTGGTATCAGGAATTGACATAGGTTCTTTAAGAGCATTATTGTCTTCTTCAAGCGTATTTAGTTCTTTACGGAGCTCTTCAAAATCTTTAGCTATCTGTGATTGTTCTTGTAAAGAATCGGTGTTTTTTTGAGATAGCTGCTCTTGCTTTTTAGCAAGTTGATCTAATTTCTCACTAATCTGCATGGTTTTTTGCTCCACATAAAAACGTTTGGTTAGTTCTAAAATTCGTTCTAAACTGCGTTCTTGTTGTTTGTTTTGAGTACTGAGTTTTTGAACTTTTTTAAGAAGGTCTTCTTTGTTAAGTGATTGAGCAAGTTTTTTAAGTTCTTCTAATAACTTTTGTTCTTTTTCGAGCTTTTTTAATTCTTCTATACGTTGTTGTAATGCAAGTTTTTTTTCCTGAATTGATTTCTGATCTTTAGGTTGTTGTTCTAAATTTTGTTGGAGTTGATCCTCTTGTTGCAGCATCATTTGTTTGTACTGTTCTTGACGCTTAATAAATTGATCAATATTTTTTTTATCAGTCCAATTTATATTTTTAGTGTTTTTAAGGTTTTGCTCGATCTCTTTTAAAGAATTGCTTTGTTTTTTTTGTTTCTCTATAGATTGTTCAATGTTTTGTATTTCTTTTCTTTGATCCTCTAGAGTTTTTTGCGCAATCTCCTCAGCTGTTTTTTTTCGAAAGGAAAATTGTTCACTTAGCGTTTTCTTACTGCCGTTTACAGCATCATTATCAAAGGCTCTAAAAAAGACCACATACTCTTGCCCTTCTTCTATCTTTAGTGCTCCAGGAAATTGTTCATAAAAAGTAAGTTCATCAGCTTCTTGAGTATCTAGCTTTACATAGTGCTTGGCCTCTGGTTGTTTTTTTAAATAGTAAACCAGCTCAAGTTTTTGTATACCATAATCATCTGTGGCTCTACCGGCAAATTCAAGACTTTCCCCATTTAAACTATCACTTAGTGAAACAATCTCTAGCTTTGGATACGCATCAGGGATGACTTTAATATCAAACTGTAAGGTTTCAAAATTAGATAGAGCTTTATTTGATGTACTTATTTCATAAGCAAGTTGCCTTAAAATGGTTTTGTTAAATTGAAAACTATTTTCTGTGCGTTTTTCAAAATTTAAACGATCCTTAGCAGTAATAAAAGAAACAGTGTCAGTTTGTTTTGTCTGAAGATTCCAGGTGATATTTGTCCCTTCAGGCACTGTAAAATTACCAGTGTTGTTAATGGTCTCATTATTCATCCTTAGATACCTAGGGTACGAAAGTAAAATACTTAGGTTTTGAATGGTAGGAGTTGGAATCACATCGATACGATAGTTAGAAGAACGGATTCCGTTTGCTTCTATATAAAAATCAAGAGGTTTAGTGACAGAATTAAAGGTATAAACAAACTCATTAATTTGGTTGTTCTGCATAAAATAACTCTGCTCATCAAATATAATTTTAGTTTGAGATGGAACTTCTTTACCCCTAGTAATAAACTTAACGCTAATAGATTTTCCCTCAACAACTTGTAAATTTTTATTTGATAAAACAAAAGAAAAAGGCGCTGGAGGAGTAAATGCAATTGTTGGTTGAATAACCCTACTTAATGAACTCTCAAAAATGGTAATATTACCCGTAATCCAAATTATAAAATAAATAAAAACAGGAATAAAAGCATATTTTAAATACTTTAGATTGGTTTTAAAATTAACAGCTTTTACAAAGGGTATAGGCTGAATTTCTTTAGATTTCTGAGCGATGCTAGCCAATAACAAATCAGAATCTTGCTTACCAGATTTAAGTTGAAGTAAGTTTGTTAATTTATCGTTGATCTCTGGAAAATGATTCCCTATTAGTTTGGATGAGTCTTCTAGACTGATTCCTTTTTGTAATCCAACCAATTTAAAAAATGGGACTAAAATAAAACGAAAAAACAAAATCAATTCTACTATCAGAAAAAGTCCAAATAGCAGAGTTCTAGCTAAGGGAGCTAACCAAAAAAAATACTCAATAAAAAGGGTAAAAATAAAATACAAACACCCTAAGGCAAAGAATAAAATCAAGCCTTTTATAAGTTCATTAAGGTAGTACTTACGTACAAACTGATGAATTTTTTTTTCTATGTGTTGGTCCCTTGTCATATATAAAACACTAAAATTAATCATTTTACAGAACAAAGTCATTAAGAATCTAATAAAGCAATCTATTTTGTCTTTTTTTTAGGAAGAAACTAAAGTATCTTTGCCTTTTATATTTTATATTTTTTTTATGGAAAACGTTAGAGTGCGATTTGCCCCTAGTCCTACGGGACCATTACATATTGGAGGTGTTAGAACGGCCTTGTTTAATTACTTATTTGCAAAAAAACACGGTGGAACATTTGTTTTACGTATAGAAGATACAGATCTAACCCGATATGTTTCTAATGCAGAACAATATATTAAAGACGCTTTAGAATGGTGTAAGATTCCTTATGAAGAAGGTCCAGGAAAAAATGAAAAATTTGGCCCATACCGTCAATCAGAACGTAAAGATATTTACAAAAAATATGCCCAAACACTAATAGATACTGGGAAAGCTTACTATGCATTTGACACCGCAGAACAATTAGATGCGCATAGAAAAGATCACGAGTCAAACGGAAAAACTTTTATTTACAACTGGCACAATAGAGAAAAAGGACGTTTGGTAAACTCTTTAGTCTTAAGCAAAGAAGAAACACAAAGTAAAATTGAGGCAGGTGAAAACTATGTGATCAGATTTAAATCTCCACAAGATGAAACGCTCATATTGCAAGATGAAATTAGAGGATCTATCAGAATAGATACTAATACTTTAGACGATAAAGTACTTTTTAAATCAGATGGAATGCCTACCTATCATTTAGCAAACATCGTCGATGATCACTTAATGGAAATTAGCCATGTAATTCGCGGAGAAGAATGGTTACCATCAATGCCTTTGCACGTACTTTTATACAATGCTTTTGGTTGGAATGCTCCAAAATTTGCCCATTTGCCATTAATCTTAAAACCTGTTGGAAAAGGAAAATTAAGCAAACGCGATGGAGACCAATTAGGTTTTCCTGTCTTTCCACTAGCCTATACAAATGAAACGACTGGTGAAGTATCAAGAGGATATAAAGAAGACGGATATTTTGAAGATGCTTTTATCAATATGTTAGCACTTTTAGGTTGGAACCCAGGTACTGAGCAAGAACTTTTTTCTTTAGAAGAACTTTCTAATACCTTTGATTTAAATAGAGTAAGTAAATCTGGAGCAAAATTTAGCCCGGAAAAAGCACGTTGGTTTAATCAACAGTATTTACAAACCAAAACAAATATAGAACTTGCTGAACATTTTAATCCTTTGTTATCAGAAAAAGGTGTTCAAACTGAACTGGCTTATGTAGAAAAAGTAGTGTCTTTAATTAAAGAACGCGCCGTGTTTGTATCAGATTTTTGGGATTTATCTAGCTTCTTTTTTGAGGCCCCTAAATCTTATGATGAAAAAGCCTCTAAGAAAAATTGGAAAGAGGGCACATCAGAATTGATGTTAGAGCTAATCAGTGTCCTAGAAAACTGTAGTTCATTTACCTCTATCGATACAGAAAATAAAGTAAAAGAGTGGATTGGTATTAAAGAAATTGGTTTTGGAAAAGTTATGCAACCTCTTCGATTGAGTTTGGTTGGCGCCTTAAAAGGACCTCATTTATTTGACATTATAGAAATGATCGGAAAAGAAGAAACCATCAATAGAATTCAAAAATCAATCAAACAACATTGCTAAAATGCAAAAGCTGCTGTTTTTTTTAGGTTTTCTTTTTTGTTATACCCTTGTAAACGCACAGGTTATTAATATAGAAAATTTACGAAAAGACGTTGATGATACTGGTTTTTATGGAACAGTTTCTCTAGATCTAGAACTCTCAAAAAACACCAATACTATTTTTGCAATATCTAATGAATTAAGATTGCAATACACGAGTGGTAAAAATAACTTTATGCTTATCAACGAAGTTGATTTTAAAGAACTCAATAAAAACAAGTACACTAATAAAAGCGTTCAACACTTGCGCTATAATTATTCACTGACAAAAACAACTACTTTAGAGGCTTTTATACAGATTCAAAAGGATCGAGTGTCCTTTATCAATCACCGAACATTAATTGGAGCAGGTACACGCTTTAAAATCTCAAAAAAACCAAACTATCGTTTTTTTATTGGTACATTAATCATGTATGAGCATGAAAATTCACTTGGAGTTCATCAAGATGTAATAGATCAAGATTTTAGAGCCAATATGTATGTCTCTTTTGGTTTATATCCTTCTAAAAATCTTAGAATCATTAATACTACCTATTACCAACCAAAAATAAAAACCTTTTCTGATTACAGAGTCTCAAGTGAAACAACCCTAGGAATTACTGTTTTTAGAAACTTACTAATTACTACTTCTTTTTCTTATCAATTTGATACGCTTCCCGTTCTAGGAGTACCTTTAACCCAATACAAATTAGAAAATGGAATAACTTATACTTTTTAATATTTCCTATTTTGTAACAACTTTGTAAATTTTCGTCTAATTTTGTAATTAACGACTTAAATTTTTAGATTATGATTATAACGACAACCCCAAGAATTGAAAACAACGAAGTTCAAGAATACTTAGGTATTGTAACCGGCGAAACCATTATTGGCGCAAATATTATCAAAGATTTTTTTGCTGGTATTAGAGATATTGTTGGAGGTAGATCAGGATCGTATGAAAAAGTATTAAAAGAGGCTAAAGACATTTCATTATTAGAAATGGAACAAAGAGCCTTGGCTATGGGAGCCAATGCAATTGTGGGTGTTGATTTAGATTATGAAACTGTTGGTCCAAATGGTGGTATGCTAATGGTAACAGCTTCTGGTACAGCAGTAAAAATATAAAAAATGAATTTTCTAAATACCTGGTTATCAAAACCATATTATTTTAATAATTCTTTTAGCTATAAATTTTTTGTTTGTTTAGGATTTGGTTTTACAATTTTTCTTTTTTTATACATCTTCCAGCCCTTTAATTTTCAGGAGGTAGATAAGCCAATTCAACATGCATTGGGTTTTGGGTTCATAACATTTACCGCACTTTTTTTAACTCATTTTATAGGCCCTTTACTTTTTAAAACCTACTTTAATGAAGATAACTGGGTTATTTGGAAACAAATTGTATTTGGTCTTGTTTCTGTTTTTTTAATTGCGTTAGGAAATGGCATTTATAGAAGTTATTTTTTTGGGGAATATGAAGGTTATTTTTTAGAAACAATATCAAATTGTATTAATCAAACAGTAGCGGTTGGTTTTTTCCCTGTGATTATATTTGTTTTTATTGATGAGAAATTTGCACGAAAAAAACGCTTAAAAAAAGCAGTTAAAATTTCAAAAGAAATTAAAAAATTAACACCAAGTATAAAAACACCTGAACTTATCAAAATATATTCAGAGAATGAAAAAGATTTTTTAGAAATAGTACTTTCTAACTTAGTTTACATCACTTCGCAAAAAAATTATGTAAGCTTTTTTATCTACGATAAAAGAACAAAAGAACTAAAAGAAAAAGTTCTTAGAGTCTCTTTAAAAAAAGTTGAAAACTCTCTAAGCTCGTATGAAAAATTTATAAAATGCCATAGATCCTATATTGTTAATACAAATTATATGGACGCTCTAAAAGGCAATGCACGGAATTATTATTTAGAAACTGAAGTAGTAGATTTTGATATTCCTGTCTCTAGAAATTTTCCTGTTGATCATTTAAAAAAATTAATCAGCTAAGAGCTTCCCATTCGTCCCAAAAACTTCCGTTCTATCACAAACTTTTTAAAAATTTGTGTTTAAGTTGTATTTTTGATGAGTACAATAAATATATATTGGGGGATTTATAGATATTGTAATAAAATGAAAAAGCGCGAACAAATGTTCGCGCTTTTTAGTTTCTATTTTTTCTTTTTATCTATTACCTCTGGTTCATCATCATCTTCTTTAGAGGCTTTCTTAAATTCTTTAATACCTCCACCAAGACCTTTCATTAGTTCGGGAATCTTTCTTCCTCCAAACAATAATAAAATTGCGATTGCAATTAATGCAATTGATGCTCCACCTGGCAATGCTAGAATTATATTTAATGCATTCATTTCTTGTTATTTTAAAGCAAAGATACAAAAAGCTTTTAATTAATTTTTAGGTTCTATACTACCTCCTAAAACTTTTTTTGTTTTAAGATCTTCTGGTGTCCCTTTGTAAAAAATTGAACCACCAAAACTTACTTTTGCTTCTAAGGTTTCTAGCGAATATACTTCTGCCTTACCACCTAATCCAGCACTTACCTTACAAACATTTGAGTTTTTTAATTCAAAGCCGTGGAAAGCACCTCCTGTACTTGCTTCAATGCTTGAATTTTTACTTGTACCAGTTAATTTAATTATTCCTTCACTAACCGCTTTTACTGTTAAGTTTTTAACAGCAATCGTCATATTAATATAAGCTCCTTCTTGAGTTTTAATCGTTACCGTTGTTTGCTCAAAATTTTGAGCGGTAATACTTGAGCCTTCGTTTGCATCAATAACCTTTATCTCTTTATTGTAATAAATAGTCACTTTTACTTTGCTTTTGGAAGGAGTTTTAAAAAAAGGAAAAGATATTCTTAGTGTTTGTTGTACATTTTTTATTTTAACATTTTCAGCCATATCCCCTGTAATCACAATTTTTTGCTCAGGTGATTTTATTAATTCTACATCAATTCCGCTATAAGTTTTAAGTGTAGAAAAATCTGATAATTGTTTACTAACGGTAGTCTGACTAAAAACATTTACCGTTAATAATAAAAAGAAAATAAAAAAATAATTTTTCATAAATTATAAAGTATTCATATCTAATCTGTTAAGCTAATATACTTCTTTAAAGCAAAATTTACTATTATTCCTCTATTAAATAAAAATCTAAATGCTTGCGCTCCAAATCAGTATTTCTAACTTTAACGATTACTTCATCCCCTAATTGCAGCATTTTTTTTGTGGATTGACCAACAATAGCATATTGTTTTTCATCAAAAATATAATAATCACTTTTAATGTCTCTTATACGAACCATTCCCTCACATTTGTTCTCCTTAATCTCTACATAAATACCCCATTCTGTAACTCCAGAAATTACACCTTCAAATTCTTGATCTTTATGATCTTGCATGTATTTAACTTGCATGTATTTAATAGAATCACGTTCTGCTTTAGAAGCTAAATATTCCATTTCAGAAGAATGTTTACATTTTTCTTCATAAATCTCTGATTTAGGTGATTTTCCGCCATCTAAATAATGTTGAAGTAATCGATGTGTCATCACATCAGGATAACGTCTAATAGGTGATGTAAAATGACTGTAGTAATCAAATGCTAATCCGTAGTGACCAATATTTTGCGTAGTGTATTCTGCTTTACTCATAGTTCTAATAGCTAAGGTCTCTACCATATTAGATTCTGCCTTACCATGAACATCAGAAAGTAATTTATTTAAAGATTGAGAAATAACTTCTTTGGATTCTGTTTTTAAAGAATATCCAAATTTACTTACGATCCCTTGTAAAGCATTTAACTTATCAATATTTGGTTCATCATGCACTCGATAAATAAAGGTTTTTTTACTGGGCCTTCCTTTTTCTTGGCCAATAAATTCAGCTACTTTTCTATTGGCAAGCAACATAAACTCCTCAATCAATTTATTTGCGTCTTTAGCTTCTTTAAAAAACACTCCTATTGGATTTGCATCTTTATCTAAATTAAACTTAACCTCTACTCTATCAAAAGAAATAGCACCCGCTTTCATACGTTTACTTCTCATTTTCTTAGCGAGTTCATCTAATTTTAAGGTAGCTTCTACAATTTCTTTAGTCACTGTATATTCTTTATCAAGAATAGAAATATCAGCAGGCATCGTATACGTATCTACTGATTCTAATGTACAGTTTTCTATAATCGATTGTGCTTCTTCATAAGCAAAACGTTGATCAGAATAGGTTACTGTTCTACCAAACCATTGATTGATTAATTGTGCTTTATCATTGATTTCAAAAACGGCAGAAAAAGTTAATTTTTCTTCATTTGGACGCAAAGAACAAACTCCATTTGATAACATTTCTGGTAACATAGGTACTACCCTATCAACTAAATATACTGATGTTGCTCTTTCATAAGCTTCATCATCTAAAATAGTTTTTTCTTGTAAATAATGAGAGACATCTGCAATGTGAATTCCAATCTCATAATTACCATTTTCTAATTTTGTAAATGACAAGGCATCATCAAAATCTTTTGCATCTTTTGGATCAATAGTAAAGGTTAAATCACCTCGCATATCTCTACGTTTAGCAATTTCTTCTTTAGTAATTTCAATAGGAAGATTTTCTGCTTGCTCTTCTACTTCTCTTGGAAACTCATATGGCAAACCATATTCTACCAATATAGAATGCATTTCTGTATTGTGATCACCAGGTTTTCCTAAAACAGTAGTAATTTTTCCAAAAGGATTTTTTGAATTTGATGGCCAGTCAGTTAAGGTTGCCACCACTTTATCTCCATCTTCTGCACCGTTAATTTTGTTCTGTGATACAAAAATATCAGCATACATTTTATTATCATCTGCAATTACAAAACCAAAATTTTTGTTGCGTTGTAATACCCCTACAAATTCTGTTTTTGCACGTTCTAATACTTCAACAACATCAGCTTCTAATTTTTTACTTCCACGTTTGTTATAGGTATATACCTTAACGGTGTCTTTATGTAAACCTTTATTTAAGTTAATAGATGGTATAAAAATATCATCTTCAAAATCATCACATATAAAATATCCATTCCCATTTGAAGTTAAATCTAAAGTACCTATATGGTATTTTCTATCTTCATTAATTTGATATTTTCCTCGATCTGTTTCTTTAATTTTTTTGGTTGCTGTGAGCTCAGCTAATTTTTTTAATATTTGTGTTTTTCCATCGGTATCTGAGATCCCAATTTTTGATGCAATCTGTTTATAATTATAAGATTGAGCGGCATCTTCATTTAATATTTTAAATATGTTTCTAGTTAAATCTTTTATGATTTTACTCTTTTTTTTATAAATTTTTTTGTTTTTCGACATCTGTCTAATTGTATAGTATTATAGTAGCAAATTACAAATAATTAGTGGTATTTATAAATTAAATAAATGTTATAAATACAGCTTGTATTTGCTATGGTTATTTTTAAATTATTAATCACTTAAAGATTAAAATGAGTTATCTCTTAGTATAAGATAGTGATGTAGTAAAAAAAGATAATTAATAAGGAGAGAGAAGTTAGATTGAGTAAACCTAAGTTATTCTTTTAATTGAAGTTTATAAACAATACATCACTAAGCACACAAAGTGATGGTACAAAGGTACGTAATTTCTTTTATATGGATTAAGGTATTATCGTTTACATACTTAACTTACTGTAAAATACTATTTTAGGTTTTATAAAGTTAAATAAATCTTAAATTTTATGTAACAAATAAAATTTATACTCGTCTTTATAATAACAAACTTAGAGATGAAAGCAGTAAAAAAAATAATAGGAATCTTCTTTTTAATATTCTTAACAGGAGTTATTATCTCTGTGCTTTCTATACAAGCTACTTTTAAAAAACCTCAACAAGAAACTGTCAAAGTTTTTGAACCCACAGAATTATTACTTTTAGATAAAACCGTTTAAGTTTTTATTTACACTTATAAACATACTATACTATAATCATTAAAAGAGATTTTAAAATTTAAAAAAGATTGATGTTTATAATATAGTGTTCATAGCTACAATATTTTTTACTTTTTAAATTTTGATATATCACTTATAAGAAAAAGTGAACATTTTATCAGCTATATAAGTAGCTTAAAATCAAACAAATTTTATACTTATTAACAACTATTATAAACATACTTTTAACCATTTTATGGGATAAGTAAAAATTATTTAAGTGTAAATAAATTGTAAATTTTATGTTGATAAATTGAAATCAAAAACTGATAAATAAAGTTGTATATCTAAAAAAACTTCTTGTATTGTAATAAATATTTAAAGAATCAAATTTTCTTTTAAAAATCTACAAATAGTTCTTAACATTTAATTAATTGTGTTAAAGCCTTAATATGATGAGTTTTATTAAAAAATTAAAAAAAGTACCTGTTAATAACTGTTGATAACCATCAATATGTTTATTTTTGTGTATACAAACACAACTAAGACAAACTATTATGACTATTGCGATAGGAAATGATCACGCTGCTACTGATTATAAATTTGAAATTATAAAACAATTAGAAGCCCAAGGACATACTGTTATAAATTTTGGAACAAATGATACTACAAGTATGGATTATCCAGATGCTATACATCCTACAGCAACAGCTGTAGAGACCGGTAAAGCAGATTTTGGTATCATATTATGTGGTAGTGGTAATGGAGCTCAAATGACCGCTAATAAACACAAAGGAATTAGAGCTGCATTGTGTTGGAATAATGAGTTAGTTGCTTTAACACGTCAACATAACGATGCAAATATTTTAGCTATTCCTGCTAGATTTGTTTCTTTACAACAAGCATTAGGTTTTGTAGATATATTTTTAAATACTGCTTTTGAAGGAGGAAGACATAGTACTAGAGTTGATAAAATACCTTGTGCTTAAGTAATGGAATTTTATATTAAAAATTTCAATGAACTAAGCCTTGATGAGCTTTATGAAATACTTCAATTGCGATCTGAGGTTTTTGTTGTAGAACAAAACTGTGTGTATCAAGATCTTGATTTTAAAGATCAAAAAGCACTGCATATTTTTGGTAAAAAAAACGACAAAATTATAGCTTATACACGTATTTTTAAACCTGGTGATTATTTTAAAGATGCAAGTATTGGTAGAGTTATAGTAGCAAAGAATGAAAGAAAATTTGGTTATGGTCACGATCTTTTAAAATTTTCTATAACTTGTATAGAAAAAAAGTACCACACTTCAAAAATCACCATTTCTGCTCAAGTATATCTGACAAAATTTTATACTACACACGGTTTTAAACAAGTTGGAGAACCGTATTTAGAAGACGGAATTCCTCATATAGAAATGTTACATATTTAATACTTTCCAAAGAAAGAACTAATATTAAAATGAACGCGAAGTTCCTTGTTGTTTTTTATAAGTTTAATTTTTAAAACATCAAATGGCTTTTTTTTGTAATACTGAAGTGATTGGCTTACTAAAACCCAATCAGTATGCATCTTTCCATAAACTTTATCTAAATATTCATATTCACTTGCAATTCCTTCTCTAGAGTTTTTAGCGATGACTACTTTTGCCTTATCAAAACTATAACCATCTCCTCCTGTAATAACAACATTATTACTTAAGTTATATTGAACATTCACAGCTTTTTTAGATGTAGAACAAGCTACAGCTACCAGTAAAAAACACAGGTATATTACATTTTTTTTCATAAAGTTTGGTGTTTAGGGTTTCCCTAAATTTACTAAATAAAAAGGAAGTTTCTTAAAAAAAAAGCAACTTATATTAATTTTTCTACTTTTTTAACTTCACCTAATTTTAAATTATTAAGTAAAATTGTCCCTATTCGAACTCTAATTAATCGCAAAGTGGGGTAGCCTACAACCGCAGTCATTTTACGTACTTGTCTAAATTTTCCTTCATTAATAGTTATAGAAATCCAGCTGGTAGGACCGTGTCGTTCATCCCTTATTTTTTGGGTTCTATTCGGAAAATTTGGAGTAGAAATTAAAGTTGCTTTGCAGGGAATGGTTGTGTATTTTTTACCTTCAATACTAATTTCTACTCCTTTTTTTAGTATTTCTATTTCTGCTTGACTAATCACACCATCAACCTGAACATAATATTCTTTTTCTATTTTTTTACTTCTAATATATTCACTAGTTTTTCCATCCGTAGTTAATAACAACAGGCCTTCAGAATTTACATCCAATCGACCAATTGCCATGGTTCCTTCTGGAAAAGAATACAATTCTCCCAACATTTTTTTCTTTCTCTTAGTTTGATTATTGATAAACTGAGAGAGGTACCCATAAGGTTTGTGAAGTATAAAATGCTGGTGAAAATTTTTCAAAAGTAAAAGATTTAATAAGGTAACAAAGTAACAAAACCATTTAGTAATCAACAGAAACTTTTTCTTTTTTATGCATTAAATAATAACTACTTTATTGTGATTGTTGATTTACAATTTTTTTATTTTAAATAAATAAAAGCATAAATAAAAGCTACTTTTTTGTACCTTAGTCGTTCGTATTTTAAAAAAAATAGCAGCAAATATTATGTCAGCAGATAAAGAAAAAACAGCAAAATTAAAAGCATTACAGCTTACCTTGGATAAAATGGACAAAGTCTATGGAAAAGGTGCGGTAATGAAAATGGGCGATAGCCAAGTAGAAGATGTAGAGGCTATTTCTTCTGGTTCATTAGGACTAGATTTAGCATTAGGTGTTGGTGGTTACCCAAGAGGAAGAGTAATTGAAATATACGGACCAGAATCTTCTGGTAAAACAACCTTAACGCTTCATGCAATTGCAGAAGCTCAAAAAGCAGGAGGGATTGCTGCTTTTATTGATGCAGAACACGCTTTTGATCGTTTTTATGCAGAAAATTTAGGAGTTGATATTGATAACCTTATTATATCTCAGCCAGATTATGGAGAGCAAGCTTTAGAAATTGCAGACAATTTAATTAGCTCTGGTGCAATTGACATCGTGGTAATTGATTCTGTGGCCGCATTAACTCCAAAATCAGAAATTGAAGGAGAAATGGGTGATTCTAAAATGGGTCTTCATGCTCGTTTAATGTCACAAGCGTTACGTAAATTAACAGGAACCATTAGTAAGACAAAATGTACTGTAATTTTCATTAACCAATTAAGAGAAAAAATAGGTGTGATGTTTGGAAACCCAGAAACCACTACCGGTGGTAATGCATTAAAATTTTATGCTTCTGTTCGTTTAGATATTCGAAGAAGAACGCAAATTAAAGATGGAGAACGTGTTATTGGAAACAGTACCAAGGTTAAAATTGTTAAAAACAAAGTAGCACCACCTTTTCAGGTTGCAGAGTTTGATATTATGTATGGAAAAGGAATTTCTAAAGTTGGAGAAGTCTTGGATATTGGTGTAGAATTAGGAATCATTAAAAAAAGTGGTTCTTGGTTTAGTTATGGAGATACAAAACTTGGACAAGGAAGAGATGCTGTTAAAGGTGTTATTCAAGACAACCCAGAGTTAATGGAAGAGTTAGAAGTAAAAATTAAAGAAGCAATAAATAATCAAGATTAAGTATTTTTAAAAGTTCTACTTAATTAAAAAGCTATTTCAATATATTGAAATAGCTTTTTTACTTTTGTACAATGATCCAGATTACACCGAAGCTTTCTTTACAAACAATCAATGACACTGATTGTGATTTGCTATTTTCTTTAATGAAAGAAGTATATCCAAAGGCCTACGCCCATTTTTGGAAAGACGATGGGAGTTGGTACCTGTCTTCTCAATATTCAAAAACAAACATTTTAAAAGAGTTGTCCCAAGAAAAAAGTGACTATTATTTTGTGTTGTTTAACAATGAAATTATAGGAAACTTTAGAGTTGTTTGGGATGAAAAATTAGCGGGAATCCCAACCGAGAAACAACTTAAACTACACCGAATATATTTAGATTCAAAAGTTCAGGGAGAAGGCATAGGAAAGACATTGCTTAGCTGGTTAGAATCAAACGCAAAAGAAAAAAACTATCAAACAATTTGGTTGGATGCGATGAATGAGCAAGCACAAGCTTTTGAGTTTTATAAAAAGTTAGGCTATCAATATCACTCTCATTGTTTTTTAGACTTTACTTTATTAAAAGATGAAGTCCGTAAAATGAGTCAAATATATAAAAATATGTAGCTATTTAGAAAACATTTTAACGAACCACAGTATTAAATACAAACCAATACCAAAACCAGCGAATAAAACACATACAACAAACGCTATTCTTATGTTTTGTGTTTTCCACCCTAACTTACCACTTAACCACTCTGAGACTCCTAAAATCATAATTCTGCTATTTAAGTTATATTAATTACTTATACCCCTGTACTACCAAAACCTCCAGCACCACGCTTAGTTTGGTTTAAAACAGCTACTTCTTGCCAATCAACACGCTCATGTTTTGCAATAACAAGTTGTGCTATGCGTTCTCCGTCATTAATAACAAATTCATCGCTTGATAAGTTAACCAAAATAACTCCAATCTCTCCGCGATAATCAGCATCAACAGTTCCTGGAGAATTTAAGACCGTAATCCCTTTTTTAGCAGCCAAACCACTTCTCGGTCTAACTTGTGCTTCAAAACCAACAGGTAATGCAATATATAAACCTGTTTTGACAATGGCTCTTTCTAAGGGCTTTAAACGAATTGCCTCGTCAATATTTGCTCGCAAATCCATTCCTGCAGAGCCTGCTGTTTCATAACTAGGTGTTTGATGCTTTGATTTATTGATGATCTGTACTTGCATAATTTTAGCGTTTCAAAAATTGTTTAATGGTTGCTTTTTCTAAGAGATATATCAGTACAAAGAAACCAAAAATTGCCGAGATAGAAAACCAGTAATTTCCTCGAAATTCTAAAAATGACAATGCGCAAAATGCGACTGAAATAACCAGATAAAAACCAATCTTTTTTAGTTCATAAGGGACTTTGTAATACTTTTTTCCAATATAATATGAACAGGTAACCATAAAACCATAGGTTAGTAGGGTGGCCCAAGCCGAAGCAATAAAACCTATTTCAGGAATCATAACTACGTTAAACACGATGGTTATTAGGGCACCTAAAATAGAAAAATACATGCCGTATTGAGTTTTATCGGTTAGTTTGTACCAAACGGATAAATTATTATAAATTCCTAAAAACAAATTGGCAAGTAAAATGATAGGAACAATTTGTAGGGCTTGAAAATATTCTGGTTTTCCAAGTAAAATTTTAGCAAAGACATCAATAAACAAAACAACGATTAACATAAATAAAGCACCAAATAAGGTAAACCAGGTTAAGATTTTCGCATAGTTTTCTTTGGCGTTTTTGCTTGCAGCATGATTAAAGAAAAAAGGCTCTGCACCCAATCGAAAAGCCATGATATACAAGGTCATAAACACACCGAGTTTATAGCAGGCTGCATAGATTCCCATTTGCTCTTTTCCGATCAATTGACCCAATAATAATTTGTCTAAATTTTCATTGGTTACAAAGGCCAAACTACCCACCATGATAGGAATACTATAGCGAAGCATTTTTTTAAGCAACTGAAAATCAAAATCAATTTTAAACTTAAAAACAATAGGAAATAACAATATAAAAGTAGTTGCACTGGCAATGGTACCGGCAACGAAAATATGCATGACTTTTGGATATGAATTGTAGTATTCTATGATAAAGTTTGGCAAATAAATTCCGTTTTTAATTGCATGTGGAACAAACCATAAAAAGAAAACATTTAAGACTGCAAAAATTAAAATATTTAAGATTTTATATATGGTAAAATGCATAGGTTTGTTTGCAACCCGCAAATAGGCATAGGGGATCACTACCAAAGTATCTAAGGTAATGGTCCATACTAGTAATTTAAAAAACAAAGGGTTTTGAAAATCAAAAAAAGCACTGAGTTCATTGCTATATAGCAACATCAAAATCAAAAAAATCAAGCTAGTAACTGTTAAGCTAATAAAGGCTGTTGATATGGTTTTACCCTTTTCTTTTTCTTTAGAAAAAAATCGAAAAAAAGCAGTTTCCATACCAAAGGTTAACAAAGCATTGAAATAGGCTGCATACACGTAGTAATCTGTATTGATTGCATAGGTGTTGGCTTCTAGGGTAGAAGTGTGAAGCCTTACTAAAAAGATGTTAATTGCTCTTGGCAAAACAGCGGCAATCCCATAGATGATTGTATCTTTAAAAAAGCGCTTTAAGCCGTTTACCATAGGTGTTTATCTTGTGTGTGTGTACTCTCTTTAAAAAGAATAATAAGCAGTGTATTTCTTTGTTTTTAAAACAAAGAGGTTTTTTGTACCGAATCTATATCCGTATAAATGTTTAGACAAATATAATAATTACCTTAAGCATTGTGACATAGAACATAGTTTTCTTATTTTTGACCTAACAAATGATTCATACGTAATGAGCAATAGTACTAAAATAGCAGTAATAGGAGGAGGTAGCTGGGCTACAGCCATTGTAAAAATGTTGTCTGAAAATTTAGAAAGCGTTGGGTGGTATATGAGGAGTGTCTATGCCATAGAGCATATTAAACGCAACAAACACAACCCTAATTATTTGAGTTCTGCAGAGTTGAACCCAAAGCAGCTAATACTATCTAGTGACATAAATGAAATAGTGGCTGCTTACGATATTTTAATTTTTGCAATTCCCTCTGCTTTTCTAAAAACTGAGCTTGAAAAATTAACGGTATCACTAGAAAACAAAACCATCTTTTCTGCAATCAAAGGAATTGTACCAGAAACAGGCTTAATTGTAGGGGAACATTTTCAACAGGTATATAATGTCCCATTAGAAAATATTGGAGTCATCAGCGGTCCTTGTCATGCAGAAGAAGTTGCTATGGAACGACTGTCTTATCTAACCATCGCTTGTCAAGATCCAGCAAAAGCCAAAATATTGAGTAAAGCAATTGCAGGAAGATATATCAAAACTAAGATTTCTGATGATATTGTTGGAACTGAGTACGCTGCGATGTTAAAGAATATTTATGCCATTGCAGCAGGTATTGCTCATGGACTTGGTTATGGAGACAATTTTCAAGCAGTACTTATGAGTAACGCCATTAGAGAAATGAAGCGTTATATTAAAAAGGTACACCGCATGAAAAGAAATATTAATAACTCTGCTTACTTGGGAGATTTATTGGTTACAGGCTATTCTACTTTTAGCAGAAACAGAATGTTTGGAAACATGATTGGTAAAGGCTATACAGTAAAATCAGCGATGATGGAAATGAGTATGGTTGCAGAAGGTTATTACGCGGTAAAAAGCGCTTATGAAATCAAACAAAAAACAGGTACGAGAACTCCAATCATCGATGCTGTATATGCTGTACTTTATGGCGGAAAAGAAGCAAAAGATCAGTTTGAAAAATTAACAAACAAAATGAACTAGTTGTTTGTACAGTTAATAACGATTTTACATAGGTGTTAATCTTTCGTCTTAACCGATCAATTGCTCCATGGGTTTTTCTATACTTTTGTTAAACAATCCTTGGTTTAATGCATTTAATGCAGCTACTTTATCGGATGTCTTCACCAACAAAGATACATTATAATTACTTCCCCCGTAAGAAATCATTCGAATTGGTATCCCTTTTAATGAATTAAAGACGGTCGCGCTTTCTCCTTCTTTGTTTTGAGAAAAGTCTCCAGCGACACAAATTATACTCAAGGTACTGTCTACTTCTACTTTTCCTAAAGCCTCTAATTCTGAGATGATTGCCTCTAAATACCGTGTGTCATCTATGGTTAAAGAGACGGCTACCTCAGAGGTGGTAATCATGTCTATTGGTGTTTTGTATTTTTCAAAAACTTCAAAAACAGTCTTTAAAAACCCATAGGCCAATAGCATTCTGTACGATTTTATTTTGATTGCTGTAATTCCATCTTTTGCCGCAATTGCTCTCACGCCTTTTTTAACAGCATTGTTTTTTATAATCGTTCCTCTTGCACTGGGATTAAACGTGTTTTTTAACAATACCGGAATCGCGTTGTCTTTTGCGGGGATTAGACTTTGAGGATGCAAAATCTTTGCACCAAAATAAGCCAGTTCTGCTGCCTCATCAAAAGAAATTTCTTCTATAGAGAAGGTGTTGTTTACATATCGGGGATCATTGTTGTGCATGCCATCAATATCTGTCCAAATTTGAACCTCAGTAGCTGCAATTGCCGCTCCAATTAACGATGCGCTATAATCACTACCACCTCGTTGTAAATTGTCAATTTCACCCACACTATTTTTACAAATAAAGCCCTGAGTAATCCATAATTTTTGCTCAGGCTGTTGTTTGAGTATTGGATTTAATTTTTTAGAGATATAAGGAATATTAGGTTCCTTATTTTCATCTATTTTCATAAAATCTAAAGCAGAGAGTAGGCAAGAAGAGATGTTTCGCTCATCCAAATACAATTGCACCAAATTTGTTGAAATAATTTCTCCTTGGGCCAAGACAAACAAAGCGTCGTTTGTGGTAAATGGTTTGTTTTTAAAGGCTCTTATATCTGAAAAAATCTGAGTGACAAAATTTTTAGCGCTTAGTTGATAGCTTTTATTTTGATACAGTTCATCAATTAAAGGTAAATAGCTGTCATAAAGCAAATCCAATTGTAGGTTTGCTTCTTCAAAAGAGTTGTTTTCAAGAGCATTGTTAATGGCAACCAAGGCATTGGTTGTACCAGATACCGCAGACAAAACTACTATTTTGGGTGCTGAGCACTCTGTTATAATTTTCACTACTTGTTGAATGCTACTAGCCGTTCCAACAGAAGTTCCTCCAAACTTTAATACGATCATTTTAATGATAAATTTCAGCAAAAAAACAACGAAAAGTTACATTGTACAATTTTATTTGATATTTTTACATTTTATAACAAGATGTTTAATATTAAACAACAGTAAGGTTTTTACTTATGAAAACAATACAAGAAGCTGTAGAGAGCACCATTAGAAAAACACCTTTCATAGAAGAGGCGTTGAATGAAAAATTGATAAATGTATCATCATTGGCGCGTATTATTTTGCCAGATGTAACAGCAATATTAAAAAAAGAAGTCAAAATTGGTGCTGTGATGATGGCTATCAACAGGTTATCACCAGCCAGTGAATTGCGCATTCGAAAAAACATTAAAAAACTAGCCTTTAATTTGGGTGATTTTATTGTCCGCTCTGACCTCTGTGATTTTACTTTTAAAAACACACCGTCATTGCTTAAAGAAATCGCTAAAATATTAAGCCAATCTGCAGATAGCAACGATTATTTTTTAACTGTTTCTCAAGGTATTTTTGAAACAAACATTGTTACAAGTAAAAATTTAAAACCCTTTGTCGAAGCAATTTTTGAACAAGAAACTTTAATTAATAGTGTATTAGATCTTGCTTCAATTACAATCAAACTACCGACAGGAAATTTAGATCAATCTGGAATCTATTATTTTATTTTAAAACAATTAGCTTGGGCAGACATCCCTTTACAAGAAATTATTTCTACAACCAATGAAATGACTATTGTGGTTAAAGAAAAGGATGTAAATGAAACCTTTGCAATTTTAATGGATATGAAGCGTAGCTAATCTGTTGATAGCATGAAAAAGAATGACCCATACGCCTCTTTAAGAATTAAAGAGTTTAATTATTTTTTACTACTTCGGTTTGCATTAATTTTTGGCTGGTCCATGCAATTTATAATTGTAGAATGGCAGGTGTATAGCCTTACAAAAGACCCTTTATCTTTAGGGGTGATAGGTTTGTTAGAGGTAATCCCAGCAGTAACCATGGCGCTATTTGCGGGTCATATTGTTGATCAAAGAGAAAAAAGAAACCTATTAGCCTTGTGCATAGCTGTTTTTTCTTTGATTAGTTTGGGGCTGTTTTTACTTACTTGGCCAGAAATTGTTTCGGATTGGTCTTCTCAGACTGTTCTTTATAGCATTTATGGTTTGGTCTTTTTTGGAGGCTTTTTACGATCCTTTTTTGGACCCACTATTTTCTCTTTACTAGCATTAATTGTCCCTAAAAAGCTTTATCCCAACGCAGCAACTTGGAGCAGTTCTACTTGGCAAATGGCATCAGTATTTGGCCCTGCCATGGCTGGATTTTCTATCGCTTGGATAGGTGTACACTGGTCTTTATGTATCGTTTTTACCCTAGTATTGATTGCATTTCTGTTGGTTTTTAAAATCTCTAAAAAACCAATTTTAAATCCAAATTTAGGAGAGCCCATCTTACAAAGCTTAACAGACGGTCTTAAGTTTGTTTTTAAAACAAAAGCTGTTTTAGGAGCCTTAACCTTAGACATGGTCTCGGTTCTTTTTGGCGGTGCTGTAGCCTTGCTTCCTATTTTTGCTCAAGATATTTTAAAGGTCGGTCCCGAAGGATTTGGAGCGCTTAGAGCCGCACCTGCTATTGGCGCCTTAATTACCATGTTAATTACCGCTTATATCCCGATTAGTAAAAATGCAGGATTGAAATTGCTCATGGCTATTTTTGGTTTTGGACTTAGTATTATTGTTTTTGGACTCTCTTCTATCTTTTGGGTTTCGTTAGTTGCCTTATTTTTTAGTGGAGTTACTGATGGCGTTTCTATGGTCATCCGACAAACCATCCTACAACTTAAAACGCCAGATCATATGAGAGGGCGCGTGGCATCAGTTAATTCTATCTTTGTAGGCTCTTCTAATGAACTCGGAGCTTTTGAAAGTGGAGTAACAGCAAAATTAATGGGTACTGTTACAGCGGTTGTTTTTGGAGGAACTATGACACTGATCACTGTAGTTACTACAGGAATCGTTTCTCCTTCTTTTAGATCATTAGATTTGACCAAAGATTTTGAAGAGAATGAAAAAGAAGCATAATTAGTCTAGAAAACTAGTTGTTTGTTTGAGGTTAGTCTCTAATTCTAAACGATGTTCGTCCGTAGTATTTTCATCCCAAGAAAAACAGTTTTTAAAAAAATGTAGTACAAAATTTTTGTGTTTTTCTACGCTGGGTTTGTCAAAATACATTCTTCCAGTTCTTCGCATAAAAAAATCAGTAGGGCTACAGCACATTTCATTTTTGATACTAAAATTCAATTCGGCTTCAAGCAATGATATTACTGGGTCTTTGCCAGCTAAACTGTTATATTTTTTTAGGATTTGAGCTGTTTGATTGCCATAGTTATGCACCAAATAATTGGCATCATTTTTTGTGAAACCATCTTTTTTTAGCTCATCATAAACGCTGTTTACATATAGTTTAACGGCCTTGTAGTCTTTAAAATCACCGCCAGTAAGGACAATATCTTCAGTGGCAATTTCTCCAAACTTAACGCCGTGTTTTCTAAGGGCTTTTTTGCTAACCAAATCAACAATTCTTTCGGCCATTTTTCGGTATCCGGTTAGTTTGCCTCCTGCAATAGAGATTAATTCTGATTCTGATACAAAAATTTCATCCTTTCTAGACAATTCTGATGCAGATTTACCTTCTTCATGGATAAGTGGTCTTAACCCTGCCCAAGATGATTGTATGTCCTCTAGCTGTAAATTGACCATTGGAAACAT
This sequence comes from Polaribacter pacificus, assembly GCF_038024035.1. Lineage (NCBI taxonomy): Bacteria > Pseudomonadati > Bacteroidota > Flavobacteriia > Flavobacteriales > Flavobacteriaceae > Polaribacter > Polaribacter pacificus. The sequence goes on along the minus strand of NZ_CP150664.1, from coordinate 1,773,867 downwards.
ATTGTTTACGGCTGATATTAAATAGGTGGCATCGACCAAATTAACAGACACCTTGTTTTTATCTTTTTGAAAGTTTGTATCTGTGGTTCCAAAATAGGTGATTTTACCTCGTGGGATTGCAAACATCATTCTGCCGTCAGGAATATCAAAATACACGGATTGCTTTACTGGAAACTTTTCATGGGCCACAACCAAGTGAACCCCCTTAGTTAGATGCAATCGCTTACCAGTTTTAGAATGGTTTAGCTGTCGAAGCTCATCTACCCATGGACCACAAGCATTTACAACATAAGAGGCTTTAATTTCAAAGTTTTCTCCAGTATATGTTTCTTTAGCTTTTGCACCAACCACCTTCTCTTCGTTATAAATAAACTCTGTCAGCGCTGTGTAGTTTAACACCGTTGCTTTATACTTTAAAGCTGTTTTTAATACCTCTAAGGTTAATCGGGCATCATCAGTTCTGTATTCTGCGTAGTAACCAGCTCCTTTTAAAATATTTTCTGGTAATAGAGGTTCTTTTTCTAAGGCTTCATTTTTAGACAGCATTTTTCGTTTATCATCCCCTTCTACATGGGCTAAAATATCATAGATTTTTAAACCAATAGAGGTAAGCCATGATCCATAAGAACCACCTTCAATTAAGGGTAAAATCATCTTTTCTGGCAAGACCAAATGAGGGGCTAATTTATGAACCACTGCACGTTCTGTTCCGACCTCTTTTACCAACCAAAAATCAAATTGTTTTAAGTATCTCAAGCCGCCATGAATCAATTTTGTTGATTTGCTACTGGTTCCAGATGCAAAATCGTTTTTTTCTATCAGTGCTACTTTAAGCCCTCTAGAGGCGGCATCTAATGCGATTCCCGCTCCAGTGATGCCTCCACCAACCACCAATAAATCAAAATGAGTGTTTTGTAATTTTTTAAGAATCTGAGGTCTATTTAAATATGAAAAATTGTTCATCTATTTTGTAGGTTAAGATTTGTTAGGGCTAATAATTTGTGTTTCCAATCCGTCAATACTGTGTTGGTTTTTTTCTTTCCAATACTCTTCTATTCCAGGTTTTCCTTTTTCTAGAGCCCAATTGTTAAGTTCTTCTCGTTCTCCTTGGTATTCGTAAAAAGGAATAGACATCCCGCAGGAAGTTTGTGCACTTTCTATTTCTATATCAAAGATTTGTCTTGAGCCGGGTGTAATCGGAAACAGTTTTATCAGCTTTTCCCAGTCTTTATCTTTTGGTTTGATTTCGGTTCCTTTTCCATAGAGTCTAAGAATGTTTGGAGCTCCTTCAAAGGCACAAAACATTAAGGTTATTCTGTTGTTGTCTAGCAAATGCGCTGCGGTTTCATTACCGCTTCCGGTAACATTTAACCACAAAACCCGGTTTGGACTAATTACCCTAAAAGAATCCATGCCTTTAGGAGACAAATTAATACGCCCTGAATTAGGGGCTGTAGCCACAAAGAATATTTTTTGAGCTTCAATAAATTTTTGAAGTCTTGATGTAATTGTATGATAAAACTTTGACATATTTTTATTTGGAGTTTAATCGATCCAGTTTTTAGTTCGTTCTAATGCTTTTAACCATTTTTTATAAAGCCGTTCTCTTTTTTCTATTGAAAAGGTAGGCTTAAATTCCTTGTCAATTTTTCTGTGATTTTGCAACTCTTCTTGTTTCCATAAACCCACACAAATCCCAGCCAAATACGCTGCACCCATCACCGTTGTTTCTGTAATTTTTGGACGTTGGACTACAGCATCTAATAAATCAGCCTGAAACTGCATAAGTAAATTGTTTTCTGCAGCACCACCATCCACTTTTAAAATATTAATTTTTATTTGAGCATCTTCTTGCATCGCTTCTATGACGTCTTTTGACTGATAGGCCAAAGATTGTAAAGTTGCTTTTATTAAGTGGTTTTTACCCGTATCTCTGGTCAATCCAAAAATAGCGCCTCGTGCATACATATCCCAATAAGGAGCTCCTAAGCCCGCAAATGCAGGAACTACCACTACAGGGTTTTCTTCTGTAATCAGGCTTGAAAACAACTCACTTTCTTCTGCTGTTTCAATTAAATTAAGGCCATCTCTAAGCCACTGAATAGCGGCGCCTGCAATAAAAACGCTTCCTTCTAAGGCATAGTAAATTTTATCATCAATACCCCAGGCAATGGTGGTTAACAAACCATTGTTAGAATACATTGCCTGTGTTCCTGTATTCATTAACATAAAGCAACCTGTTCCGTAGGTGTTTTTTGTATCGCCTTTCGTAAAACAAGTTTGTCCAAAAAGAGCAGCCTGTTGATCGCCTGCAATCCCCGTTATAGGAATTGAGACTTCTCCTAATTCTAGATTTCCAAAATGATAGGAAGAGGGTTTTACCTGTGGCAGCATGTTTAGAGGAATCTCCAAAGCGTCAAGCAAAGTTGGGTCCCAACAGCAGTTTTCAATGTCAAAAAGTAGTGTTCTAGAGGCGTTGCTATAATCTGTTGCATGGACCTTGCCATTTGTAAAGTTCCACAACAGCCAAGTGTCTATGGTTCCAAAAAGTAAATCTCCGTTTGCGGCATCAGCTTTTGCTCCAGGGACATGTTTTAAAATCCAATGAATTTTTGTGGCAGAAAAATAGGCATCAATCACCAAACCTGTGGTTTTTTTAACCTGTTTTTCTAGCCCTTTTTTTATAAGGTCCTCGCAAATATTTGCGGTTCGATTGTCTTGCCAAACGATTGCATTATAAATGGGTTTTCCGGTGTGTTTGTTCCAAACAACCGTTGTTTCTCGTTGATTGGCAATGCCAATTCCAACAATTTCAGAGGGCAAAACCTTGTTATTTTTAAGCAAGGTCTGTAAAGTGGCAAGTTGACTGTTAAGAATTTCCATGGGGTCATGTTCTACCCAACCAGGCTCTGGAAAAATCTGACTAAACTCTTGTTGCTCTATGGCAACGAGGCCCCCACTTGCGTTAATAAGCGCAGCTCTTGAACTTGTAGTCCCTTGGTCTAATGCGATGATATAAGAGTCTGCCATAACTGCTGTAAAGTATCCGCAACCAATTTACAAAAAATAGTGCAGCTCTTAGTTTGATTAACATTAATTAATCAATGAAAATGAACTTTTAAGTTCTCTTTAAATTCTTACCTTTAGCGGACAAACAAAGAACTTATGGATTACGGATTTCTATCAGTGTTGCCTCCCATCATTGCCATTATTTTAGCTTTAAGAACTAAACAAGTTTACATTGCCTTATTATTTGGTATTTGGTTTTCTTGGTTGATTATTAAAGGGTGGAATCCTTTGGATGGAACCTTGGCGATGATAGAAGGGATGGTCAATGTTTTTAAATCAGAAGGAAATACCCGAACCATTATGTTTAGTGCCTTAGTAGGAGCGCTTTTGATCTTTATTCAGTTTTCAAGAGGGGTAGAGGGCTTTATTAATATTTTAAACAAACTTATTGAAAGAGTAGAAAAAAAGCAAGTTGGGTATAGCAGAGTTGTGGTACAGGTTCTAGCAACCCTAACGGGTTTGTTGTTGTTTGTAGAAACCAGCATTAGTTCTTTAACGGTTGGAACTTTATACAGACCTGTTTTTGACAAACTAAAAATACCGAGAGAAAAACTGGCGTACATAGCAGATTCTAGCTCGGCACCTTCTTCTATTTTAATTCCATTTAATGCTTGGGGAGCCTTTATTATGGGCCTGTTGCTTACCCAGGGAATAGACAAACCATTTTCTGTAATGATGAGTTCTATTAAGTATAATTTTTACCCGCTTTTGGCCATCGCCATCGTCTTTATCGTCATTTTTACTAAAAAGGATTGGGGTGCCATGAAAAAAGCAGAAAAGCGAACTCGAGAAACCGGGTTGTTAATGAACGAAGGATCCACACCGATGGTTTCTGATGCTGTGACTTCTTTTCCGCCAAAAGAAGGAATTAAGGCAAAAGCCTATAATATGATTGTTCCTTTAGGTGTCATGGTTTTTATGATGCCAATTAATTTAATTTATACCGGGTGGGATAGTGTAAAATCATCGACCTCATTTTTAGATCAGATCTCTCAAGCAATAGGAAACGGATCAGGATCTTCTTCTGTTTTGTATGCGGTTATTGCATCCTTATTAGTAGCCATAAGCATGTATTTTATTCAAGGGATAATGAAGCCTAAAGAAGCGGTAGATTTAACTCTTAAAGGAATCAGCGAGCTTATGCCATTAGCCCTGTTAATGTTGTTGGCATTTGCCATAGGCGATGCTTGTAAAGAATTAGAAACAGGAGTCTATGTTGCCAATGCGACCAAAGAATGGCTTTCGCCAGAACTGTTACCTGCAGTGGTTTTTGTCATCAGCTCATTTATTGCCTTTTCTACAGGGACCTCTTGGGGAACTTTTGCCATAATGATGGCGATATCTATCCCGATGGCAAACATTCATGGGGCTGATATCACTATTGTTGTAGCAGCAACCTTGGGTGGTGGTATTTTTGGAGATCATTGTTCGCCGATTTCAGATACCTCTATAATTTCTTCAATGGCCTCTGCCAGTGATCATATAGATCATGTAAAAACCCAATTACCTTATGCACTTGTTGGTGGAGTGATTACCACAATCTTGTATTTATTAATTGGTTTTTTAGTTTAATATGAAGCTAAACCTTTGACAAACTTAAATTTCAGCTATATTTTTATACATTTACTAACTAAACTAGAAGGCAAGCCTATACTGTCTTGCTTAAACACAGTGAACTATACAATTAATCAGTGCTTAAAAAAGCATAAACAATCAACCCAATGAAAAAAACAGTTTTATTAGCTATTGCAATTTGTACCAGCAGTTTTTATTCGTGTACAGAAAACATCGACCAAATTATCAACGCAAAAGAAGTTGAACGCATAGAAAGAATTCTTTCTTCTGATGAGATGGAAGGACGAAAGACCTTTACTCCAGGAATTGACAAAGCAGCAGATTTTATCGCAGCAAATTTTGAGGAAAGTAACTTAGAATTTTTTGGAGATAATGATTCTTTCTTTCAGCATATTACCATGGTCAAATCAAGTGCAGGTGAGGCAATGGGTAAGTTAGATAAAGAAGTTTTAAATTTAACCAATGTGGCTGTTAACTCTACAGAAAAGGAATTACATGTAGATTCACTTTCAGACTATGAAATAGTAACAGTAAAAAAAGGCGCTAATTTTTTTCAAATAGTATATCCTTTATTTAGAGCACAGAAAAATGTATTGGTGTTGATAGACAAATCTCATGAAAACAACTTTAAGAGAATTTCAAGATTTACAGGAGGAGCTAAATTTCCATCAACATTTTCACAATTGTTTATTTTAACAAACAATACCAAGCCTTCATCCATACAACTTCATGTAACCAATAAAATTACAGAACAAAAGTTAAAGAATGTTGTTGGGGTCATACCAGGGAAGAGCAAGAAAGATGAATACGTAGTTTTTGGAGCTCATTATGATCATTTAGGGATCGGTAAACCAGATGCAAATAAAGATAGTATTTACAACGGAGCAAACGATGATGCAGCTGGAACAACAGCGGTTATGATGCTTGCAAAATATTTTAACAAGATTAAAGACAATGAGCGTACTTTAATTTTTGTTGCTTTTACTGCCGAAGAAATTGGTGGTTTTGGAAGTCGTTATTTTAGTCAACAACTTAACCCTGATCAGGTAATGGCCATGTTTAATATAGAAATGATCGGAACTGATAGCAAATGGGGAACCAACAGCGCTTATATTACAGGTTTTGAAAGAAGTAGTATGGGAGAAATATTACAAAAAAACTTAGAGGGTTCTAAGTTTCGTTTTGAACCAGATCCATATCCAAAACAAAATTTATTTTACCGTAGTGACAATGCAACCCTAGCAGAGTTAGGAGTTCCTGCTCATACCATTTCTACTTCTAAAATGGATGAAAAACCAAATGATGAGCCAAATTATCACAAACAAAGTGATGAAATTGAAAAGCTTGATATGAACAATATGGCCGAGATTATCAAAGCGATTGCCATTAGTAGTAAAACCATCATTAGCGGTAAAGACACTCCAACTCGTGTAGCATTGCCTAAAAAACAATAAGATAATATAAAGAAATACGGATTCCTGCTGTAGTAGGAAGCCAAAAAAAGGTGTTTGTATAGGATTCGTTCCCTACAAACACCTTTTAAATTTTACAGATTGCCGCAAGTCTTTTTATTGATTATTTCTTGTTGTCATTTCATCCATGTTTTTTAGCTGATTTGCAAAAGGAGGCATTGTATTTGAATTTTCTGTCGATTTTTTTTTGACGCTGTTAAATGTGTTATTTTTTCTTGTGCAACAAGCTATATCTATATCCCTAAAAACAATAGTAGCAACGTTGTGTATTTTCTCATTTTTTAATTTTGTTTTTTTGACATTGAATTTTCCTAAAGGTTTAATTGATGTAGGAAAAAGAATGAATAAATAAACAAGCTCATGCATTGTGAGATGAAGAAGATTAACTGGCTAAAATTCCTCGTTTGTTTAACTCAGGAATCATGCGTAGAGCACCTTCTTTAACGGTGTCTTTTTCAAAGAGAAATGTTTTTTCATGCAAGGTGTTCCCTTCAAAAAAAGTTACGTGAAAACGATTGTGTAGTTTAAACAATTCAGGTTGTATAAACTCTACTTTTGCAAAAGAGTTTGCCGGCAATTTGTCGATTTTTTTTCGCAATATTGATGTGGCCTTTGTTTGGTTAAATCCTTGAGAAACAATGACAACCAGTTCTAAATCTATATTTTTTTTGTTGATGATATAAATATTCCAATCATCTGTTTTGTACTCGTTGTTAAACTCATATACAACAGCGATTTCTACATCGGTAACTTCTGGGATTTTAATGTCTTTTTTCATAAAAAATAATCAAGAAAACAACGTGTTTGTGTCTTTGTAATTTTCTGTAATAAAACCTCTTAAACTATTTATAATTGTATGCTCAAAAACCTCATCGATACTATATAATTCAAAAAGATTAATAGGCTCAAACACTAGTTTTTCTAATTTTGTGAAATACAAATTGCAAAACAAATCGATGTTTAAATTTTTGCGAAGATACTCTTTTTCTTTAGCCTCTTCAAGCAAAGGTTTTAGAGTGTTTTTTATAAAACTGTCTTTAAAATTTTGGAAAACCTCATCTGCATTGTGGTAATACTTCTTGATTCCGTGTAAAAAAGCGGGCTTAAAATAATTTAAGTATTGAAAGCTTTTTTCTTGAATTAGGACTATTTTTTCAATAGGATCTTCTTTGGTTTTAAGAACCTTATCTACATCATGTAAATATTTATCGATAATCAAACGAAGACCTTTAGCTATAAGTTCTTCTTTTGTTTTAAAGTGCTTGTAAATGGTTTTTTTAGAAATACCCAGTTCAGAAGCAAGTTCGTTCATAGAAAAACGCTTGCTTCCAAACTTGATAAAATTCTTAATAGAACACTCTATAAGATCTTGTTTACTAACCATTTTACTAATCATTATTTTAATCCACCACCTAAAGCCTCGTATAAGTCTACAATAGTTAATAACTGTTGCAGTTTACTGTCTATAATGTTTAACTCTGCATTTAAAGCACTTTGTCTAGCGGTTAATAAATCTAAATAGGTTGCATAACCATTTTTAAGCAACTCATTTGAATTTTGTTCTGCTTTGCGTAATGCCTCTACTTCTTTTAATCTAAAAGTATATTTTTTTGTTTCAGAATGATAAGCAAACAAAGCATTAGACACTTCATTACCCGCAGTTAATAAAGATTTCTTAAAGTTCAAAAGCGCTTGTTCTTGCTGTGCTTTAGCAACTTCATATTGAGTTTTTATTTTTCTACCGTTTAGAATAGGTTGGGTAATTCCACCTGCTAAATTTGCAAAGAGTGAGTTTCCGTTAAATAAATTATCAACATTTAAACTTTGAAAACCAGTGGACGCTGTTAAAGTCAAAGAAGGATAAAAATTACTTTTAGCCACATTTGTAAGTTCAAAGGCTTGTATTAATTTGTATTCTGAAGACATCACATCAGGTCTGTTGCTTAACAAGTTAGAAGGTACCCCAAGTTTTAATGAGCTTTCTATTTTTTGATTGCCTAAGCTACTTCTTTTAAAATGTTGAGGTGATTTTCCCAACAAAATACTCAAGGTATTTTCTGTTTTAAAAATAGCAGTTTCTAGATCTACTTCTAAAGCTTTTGCACTATTGTATTGAGCAATATTCTGATCTACAGCAACCTGATTTGTTAAACCTGCTTCTTTTAAAGCCTTAATAGTTTCAACACTGTTCTTACGAGCTTCAATTGTTTGCTGGGTAATTAGCAATTTAGAATCTAAGGCTAAAAGTTGGTAATAATTAGCAGCAATGGTAGAAATTAACTGTGTTTTTACAGCTTGATGCGCCGCAACACTTTGTAGATAACTTGCAGCAAATGCTCTTTTATTACTTCTTATTTTTCCCCAAATATCTGCTTCCCAAGACAGTGCTCCAGACAACTCAAACTGATCGATATGATCTGTCCCTAGACTACTTAAAATAGCCCCCTGTTGTCCGTTACTAGAAATATAAGATCTACTGGCAGACCCTGATGCATTTAAGGTTGGTAAATTACCCGCTTTACCTTGTTTTAGGTAGGCCTCTGCAGCAACTATTTGTTGAATTGCAATTCTGATATCAATATTATTTTGAAGACCTTCTTCTATATATTGATTTAAATAGCTGTCTGTAAATAAAGTTTTCCAAGACACATCTGCCATAGAAATACTATCTGATGGCAAATTATCTGTTCTGTACAAGTTATCTGTTTCTTCTACTGTTGGTCTAACATAGTCTTTGGCTACAAAACAACTCTGTATTGTAAAAGCCATTACAACGAGTATTGCCCCTTTGTGAAGTTTTTTGTTTTTTATAATTGAAATCATCTGTTTAGTCTTCATATTGTTGAGAAATAACTGCTGGTTTACTAGAAACTTTTTCTTGTAACCACTGAAATAGTATAAATAAAATAGGAATTACAAACACACCTAAAACAGTCCCTATAAGCATTCCTCCTGCAGCACCAGTACCAATAGATCTGTTACCTTCGGCACCAACACCTTTTGCTAATACTAATGGCATTAATCCAAGAATAAAAGCGAAAGAAGTCATTAAAATTGGACGTAAACGTGCTTTGGCACCATGAATTGCTGCATCTACAATGCTTTCTCCATTTCGTCTACGTTGTATGGCAAATTCTACAATTAAAATCGCATTCTTCGCCAACAAACCAACCAACATAATTAAGGCAATCTGGAAATAGATGTTATTTTCTAATCCAAATATTTTAGTTGATAAAAACGCACCAAATACACCTAAAGGCAATGATAAAATAACTGCCAAAGGTAATAAGTAACTTTCATATTGTGCTGCTAATAAGAAGTATACAAATATAATACACAGCATAAAGATTATAACGGTTTGGTTACTGGCATTAACCTCTTCACGAGATAACCCTGAGTAAGCCACATCATAATTACTTGGTAACTTTGCAGCTTCGGCTTGAACAACTGCCAAGGCATCTCCAGTACTAAACCCAGGATTAGCAGCTCCAGATACTTTTGTGGAATTGTATAAATTAAAACGAGTTACAGATTGTGGTCCAAATACACGCTTTAAAGTTATAAACTGTGTAATAGGCGTCATGTCTCCATTTCCTGTTTTTATATATAATTCATTTAAAGCACTTTTATCTGCTCTATCTTCTGGTAATGCTTGCATATATACACGATATTGTTTACCAAATCGTGCAAAATCTGCAGCGTAAACACCGCCTATATACCCTTGCATTGTAGAGAAAATACTACTGATGGGAACACCAGATTTTTTAGCTAAAGGCACATTAATTTCCATTTCGTATTGTGGATATTTGGTATTGAATGACGATTGTCCGTATTGTATTTCTGGGTGTTCCATCAAACTACCAATAAACTGTTGTGTGGCTTGGTCTAACTCCGTAAACTCACCTCCAGAACGGTCTAATAGATTGACTTCAAAACCAGCAGATAATCCAAATCCTGGAATACTTGGTGGTGTAAAAAAGATGATATTTGCTTCGGGAATTCCTGCTGCAATACCAAACATTTTTCCAGTAATGGCAGCACTACTTTGGCTCTCGTCACGTTCTGACCAATCTTTCAGTTTTATAAATCCTAAGGCATAATTACTACCTGAACCACTAATTAAACTAAACCCATTGATTAATGAAATACCTTGTATACCTTCAAGTTTATTAGCTTTTGCAAAAATTTCTTCTGTAACTTGATAGGTTCTATCAATTGAAGCTCCTGGTGGTAACTCTACATTAATAAAAATTAGTCCTCTATCTTCATCTGGTACAAAACCAGTAGATGTTGTACTTGCAGACCACCAAATACCAACAGAAGCCAAAACCAATATAGCTACAGTAACCCATTTATTATTATATAAAAACGATAAAGACCTTCCGTAGCGTTCTGTTGTTGCGTTAAAGCCTCTGTTGAAAGCTGCATAAAAACGTTGCATGAAACCTTTCTTTTTTTCATTTCCGTCATGAGGTTTTAAGAATAGCGCACACAATGCTGGACTTAAAGTCAATGCATTTACTGCTGAAATTAAAATAGCCACAATTAATGTAACACCAAATTGCTCATAAAAAACCCCTGTTGGTCCTTGTACAAAAGTAACTGGGATAAATACGGCTGCCATAACCAAGGTAATTGAAATGATGGCACCAGATATTTCATGCATGGCATCTAAAGTTGCTTTTTTGGCACTTTTCTCGCCATCATCAATTTTGGCATGGACGGCTTCTACAACCACAATAGCATCATCTACCACAATACCAATGGCAAGAACCAATGCAAATAAAGTTAATAAATTAATGGAATAACCAAATAAATTAAGAAAGAAAAAAGTACCAATAATAGAAACTGGAACCGAAATAGCTGGAATTAAAGTAGAACGAAAATCTTGAAGAAAGATAAATACCACAAGAAATACCAAAACAAAAGCTTCTAAAAGTGTATTACGCACCTTATTCATAGAAGCTGTTAAAAAGTCATTGGTATCGTAATTTATAAAAGCTTTTACGCCTTTAGGAAAATCTTTTTCAAGACGATTTAATTCAGATTTAATTTGAGTAATGATTTCCTGTGCATTAGAACCTGCCGTTTGATAGATTGCCATATTAATACTTGGAAAACCATTAGTTTGGGCAATTGAACCATAAGATTGCGCATCTAATTCAATTTTGGCAACATCTTTTAGATGCAAATATTGTCCATTATCTAATGCTTTAACAATAATGTTTTCATATTGTTTTTCGGTTTTAAAACGACCACTATATTTAATGTTATATGAAAATGATTCGCCATTATTCTGCCCAAGAGAACCTGCTGATGCTTCTAAACTTTGCTCACGAAGCGCTGCTTGAATATCGGAAGGAATTAAATGATAAGCTGCTAATTTTTCTGGTTTTAACCAAACACGCATAGCATAATCTTGTTGAGAAAATACATTAACATCTCCAACACCATTAATTCTTTGCAATGTTGGAATCACGTTAATTTTCAAGTAATTTTGAACATAAGTGCTATTGTAATCTGGATTTTCTGAATATACAGACATAAACATTAAAGCTGATGTTTGTTGTTTCTGTGTAATAACTCCAGTTTGTACAACTTCTTGAGGTAATAATGGGTTGGCACGAGATACACGATTTTGAACATTTACAGCCGCAATATCTGGATCTGTTTTTTGGTCAAAATAAACGGTAATATCTGCCGTACCATTATTTGTTGCAGAAGAGGTAATATAGGTCATGCCTTCTACACCATTAATTTGTTCTTCAATAGGAATAATAACACTTTCTAGAATGGTTTCTGCACTAGCTCCTGGATAACTAGCTCTTACTTTAATGGTTGGTGGCGCAATATCTGGGTATTGTTCTACGGGTAAAGCATTATAACCTAAAACTCCAAGTATAACGATAATGATAGAAATAACTGTAGATAATACAGGTCTTTCAATGAATGTTTTTAACATAATTAATAATTAAGATGTTATTATTGAAATAAAGGTTTAATTGGTTTTGCAACACTATCAAACACAACTTCATTTGGTTGTATAGGTGTTTCATTTTTGAGTTTTCCAATACCTTTTACAATTATTTTATCGCCTTGTTTTAAACCAGACTCTACAACATATAAATTATCAACTTCACCTTTTATTTTTATAACAGTAGCAATAGATTTGTTATCTTCACTTACTTTATAAGCAAGAATACGTCCTTGTTGCTCAAAGGTTGCTGCTTGTGGAATTATAACAGCATTTTCATATACTACAGGAATTCTTATGGTTCCACTATTTCCATTAGTAACTAACTGATTCGGGTTATCAAAAATGGCTCTAAAACTTACGGTTCCTGTGTTTGGGTCTATTTGCCCTGTTACGGTTTGAATGTTTCCTTTTTCAGGATAATCAAATCCATTTGCTAATACCAATTGCACTTCTGGAACATTATCAACTTTTTCTTTTAAGGTTTTCCCTTCAGTAGTTTGAAGGAAATCTAAATATTCCGTTTCATTCATTGAAAAGAACGCATATACTTGTTTAATGTCGGAAACGGTGGTTAATGGCATTTGGTTTGTTGCGCTTACCAAAGATCCTTCACGAAAGGGAATGGCACCAACATAACCATCTACAGGGCTTTTAACAGTTGCGTAACCAATATTAGCATTAATGCTACTATAATTGGCTTTAGCTTGTGCTAAATTTGCTTTGGCGGTTTCTAATTGCACTGGGCTAATAATATTTTTTTCTACAAGTGGAATTAATTTATCAACCTCAACTTGAGCAACATTAATACGCGCTTTTGCAGCGCCAGCATCTTGACTTAAGGATTGTGTTTCTAATTCAAATAAAACTTGACCTTTGCGAACTTTTTGTCCTTCATCTACGAATACTTTTTTTATGTAGCCAGAAGTTTTTGCTCTAACATCACTATTTATAATACCTTCTATATTTGTTGGGTATTCTTGATAACTAATGACTGTTTTAGTCATCAATTTAGTTACAGGGAAAGATGGTGCGGGAGCTTGTACTACAGCAGTTTTTTGTGCTTCATCGGTTGCGCAACTAACCAAGAAAAATATACTTAGTACTACTAATGTGAATAATTTATTGTTCATTTTAAATCTTATTTTAAATATCGAAATGGTTGTTTATTAATTTTAGTTTTAATTCTTTGATTGAGGTAGATGCTTCATCTAAAAATTTTATATAATCGTTGTGAAAATTTAAATCAAATTTTTCTTCATTTTTTTTTATCTTCTTAGTATTAAGAACTTCTTTGTAGTTTTTTATTTCTAGATGAAGTTCTCTTACTTCTTGCCACTCATTTATTAAATCATCAATATGTTGGACTATAGAGTCTTTATTAATAACAAAGTACTTTTTACGATCTCCAGTTTTTGTAAAATATTCTATTTTGTGTAAATCTTGTAGATGATTGAGATGTGTAGAAATGGTACTCTTACTTGCGCAAAGAATGTTAACCATTTCTTCAAAGGTTGTACCTTTTTTGCCTGTTAGAATTATATAAGATAAAATACGTGCAGCGACAGGAGCTAACTGTTCTCTATTTTCTAAATGCACTCCTAATTTTTCAACTAAGCGCATTTTTTCTTCGCAGATTTCTTCTTTCATTTTTAATAGTTTTAGTACTGTTTATAGAGGTCACTGAGACCTTCACAGTAAATTTGGACTGCAAAGATAAATAATTAGTTCGGAATAAACCGAACTAATCGAAGTAAATTTAATAGTAACTAAAAAAGCCGATAGAAATATCGGCTTTAAATAGATTTTGTAGTGTTTATAGAACGGATTTAAACTGCTCTAAAAAACGAACATCGTTTTCATAAAACATACGGATATCAGGAATTTGATACAACAACATAGCAATACGCTCTATTCCCATTCCAAAGGCGTAACCAGAGTATTTAGTTGGATCAATATTAGCATTTTTTAATACATTAGGATCTACCATACCACAACCCATAATTTCTAACCAACCTGTTCCTTTGGTAATTCTATAGTCTGTTTCTGTTTCTAACCCCCAGTAAATATCTACTTCTGCACTAGGCTCTGTAAACGGAAAATAAGAAGGGCGTAAACGGATTTTTGATTTACCAAACATCTCTTTGGTAAAGTATAGAAGTGTTTGTTTTAAATCAGCAAAAGAAACATCAGTGTCAATATATAAACCTTCTACCTGATGGAAAATACAATGAGCTCTTGCAGAAATATCTTCATTTCTAAAAACTCTTCCTGGAGAAATAGTTCTAATTGGAGGTTTATTGTTCTCCATATAACGAACTTGTACAGAAGATGTATGAGTTCTTAATAATGTGTCTGGATTTTTTTCTATAAAAAATGTATCCTGCATATCTCTTGCTGGATGGTATTCTGGCAAGTTTAAGGCGGTAAAATTATGCCAATCATCCTCTATTTCAGGACCTTCAGATACGGTAAATCCAATTCTATTAAAAACCTCAATAATTTGATTTTTAACGATAGATATTGGGTGGCGTGAACCCAATTCTATTGGCTCATGAGGACGTGTTAAATCACCATAAAAAGCATTTTCCTCTACTGAATTATCTAAGGCCTGTTGCAAAGCCGAAACTTTGTTTTCAGAAGCATTCTTTAAATTGTTTAATGCTTGACCAAAATCTTTACGCATGGCAGCATCAACATTTTTAAATTCAGCAAACAACTCTTTTAATAAGCCCTTGCTTCCTAAATACTTTATTCTAAACGCCTCGATTTCTTCTTTTGAGCTTGCTTTAAAAGCCTCAACTTCACCAATCAGTTCTTTTACTTTGTCTAACATTTTATGTTTCCAATAATTAGATGGCAAATTTAAGATTTTTAAATCAATTTTTCCATACGATTCTTTAAGAGTTCAAAACCTTAGAGAAAGTCTTTAGCGAAATCGATTGAGAAAAATAACCATAAATGAAAATAAACCATCTTTTTTAAAAAAATAGATTTTAAAAATAGTTATCTTTGCCCCGTTATTTAACATAAAATATTAACATCTAAAAAAATAGATTTAAATTATGGAATCTAAAATAAATGCTTTTATGGATTACGTAAAACAACGTAATTCTAATGAACCAGAGTTTTTGCAAGCAGTACATGAGGTTGCAGAAACTGTCATTCCATTTATAGAAAACAACCCAAAATATCAAGGGAAAAAATTGTTAGAAAGAATGGTAGAACCAGAAAGGACATTGTTGTTTAGAGTTCCTTGGTTAGATGACAAGGGAGAAATTCAGGTTAATCGTGGGTACCGTGTTGAGTTTAACTCAGCGATTGGTCCTTATAAAGGAGGTTTGCGTTTTCACCCATCAGTAAACTTATCAATTTTAAAATTTTTAGGCTTCGAACAAGTGTTTAAAAACTCTCTTACAACTTTACCTATGGGTGGAGGAAAAGGAGGTTCTGATTTTGATCCAAAAGGAAAATCAGACAATGAAGTAATGAAGTTTTGTCAATCTTTTATGACAGAATTGTCTCGTCATATTGGAGCGAATACTGATGTTCCTGCTGGTGATATTGGTGTAGGAGGAAGAGAGATAGGATATATGTTTGGTCAATACAAGCGTTTGAGAAATGAATTTACAGGAGTGTTAACCGGAAAAGGTGCATCTTGGGGAGGTTCATTAATTAGACCTGAAGCAACAGGATACGGAAATGTATACTTTGCACAGAACATGCTTAAAACAAAAGGAGATTCTTTTGAAGGGAAAACCGTAGTTGTTTCTGGATCAGGAAACGTTGCACAATACGCAACTCAAAAAGCCACTGAATTTGGAGGAAAAGTAGTGACGATGTCTGACTCTTCTGGATATATTTATGATGCAGACGGAATCGATGCAGAAAAGCTTGCTTTTGTGATGGAAATTAAAAACGTTCGTCGTGGAAGAATTGGTGAGTATGTTACTAAATATCCATCTGCAAAATTTGTAGCTGGAGAAAGACCTTGGTCTGTAAACTGTGACGTTGCTTTGCCATGTGCTACTCAAAATGAATTGAATGGTGATGAAGCAAAAACATTGATTGCAAACGGTTGTACTTGTGTTTCAGAAGGCGCAAACATGCCATCGACTCCAGAAGCAGTTGAAGCTTTTCAAAAAGCTAAAATTTTATTTGCTCCAGGAAAAGCATCAAATGCAGGAGGAGTTGCTACATCTGGTTTAGAAATGAGTCAAAACTCTTTGCGTTTAAGCTGGACTAGAGAAGAAGTTGACGCAAAATTAAATGGAATCATGAACAGTATTCACCAATCTTGTGTAACCTATGGTGAGCAAGATGGAGGTTATGTTGATTATGTAAAAGGAGCAAACATTGCAGGCTTTGTAAAAGTAGCAGATGCTATGTTGGATCAAGGAGTTGTATAAACAGCAACCTATTAAATATAAAAAAAAGCGCATCTATTTGATGCGCTTTTTTTATTTTTAAAAAATAAAGGAAACCAAAAACATCGTACTAAAAGGACCAAATCATAAACCTATTGTTTTGGATGTCTTTGCAAACCAAAACAAGCAGCCAAAACCTGTGCTTATTTTTTGCCATGGTTACAAGGGGTTTAAAGATTGGGGAGCGTGGAATATTATGGCAAAAGCTTTTGCTGATGCGGGGTTTTTCTTTGTGAAATTCAATTTTTCTCACAATGGAGGAACCGTAAATCAACCTATTGATTTTCCTGATCTAGAAGCCTTTGGGAACAATAATTACACTAAAGAACTAGATGATTTAAAAACGGTTATTGATTGGGTTTTTACCAATCCAGAGATTCAAGAAGAACTAAACGTAGAAGAGCTATCATTAATGGGCCACAGTCGCGGAGGTGGTATCGTAACCATCAAGGCTGAAGAAGATACTAGAGTAAGCAAGGTAATTTCATTGGCAGGAGTCTGTGATCTAGCAAAAAGAACAGCAACTTCTGGCAATCTTGATCAGTGGAAAAAGGACGGTGTAAAATATGTGTTGAATGGAAGAACCAAGCAAAACATGCCACATTTTTATCAGTTTTATGAAGATTTTTTAGAAAATGAAACCCGTTTGACTATTAAAAGAGCTGTTTCTAATTTACAAATACCGTATCTTATATTGCATGGAACCCAAGACTCTTCTGTTTTGATTGATGAAGCTATCCAACTTCATTCATGGAATCCAAAAAGTCAATTTAATAGGATTGAAAAGGCCAATCATGTTTTTAACACCTCTCATCCTTGGCATGAGCCAGCACTTTCGACTCAATTAGCTGAAGTAGTAAAATTGTCGATTGCTTTTTTAAAAAAATGAAGGCAGTTTCGTTATTTTTGAATGATGAAACTAGCACCTCCTTTTCGAAAAATTATACACGTAGATATGGATGCTTTCTACGCTTCGGTGGAGGAGTTAGACAATCCAACTCTTGTTGGTGTCCCTTTGGCTGTTGGTGGAAATGAAATTAGAGGGGTGATTTCTGCGGCTAATTACGAGGCTAGAAAATTTGGTGTTCGCTCTGCAATGACTGGAGCCCTGGCTAAAAAATTATGTCCAGATTTAATTTTTGTTCCACCGAGATTTTCTAGATACAAGGAAATTTCGAAACAGATTCGCGAAATATTTTACGAGTATACAGATCTGGTAGAGCCACTGTCTTTGGATGAGGCCTATTTAGATGTAACCATCAACAAAAAGGGAAATCCTTCTGCGAGTTTGATCGCTCAAGAAATTAGACAAAAAATATACGATAACTTAGGCTTAAGGGCCTCTGCAGGTATTTCTATAAACAAATTTATAGCCAAGGTTGCATCAGATATAAACAAACCTAATGGGCAAAAAACCATCAATCCAGAAGAGGTTTGTTTGTTTTTAGAAAAGCTTCCCGTAGAGAAGTTTTATGGAGTCGGAAAGGTAACTGCGGCAAAAATGCACAGTCAAGGGTTTTTTACAGGAAAGGATTTAAAGCAACACAGTTTAGAGCACTTAACAACACTTTTTGGTAAATCTGGCTCACATTATTACCATATTGTAAGAGGTGTGCACAAAAGTGAAGTTAAGCCCAATAGAATTCGAAAGTCAATTGCAGCAGAAAGAACTTTCAATGAAAATATTTCATCAGAAATTTATATGCTAGAGCGCCTTAACGTCATTGCAAAAGAGCTCGAAAAAAGAATGCAGCATTCTCAAACTAAAGGAAAAACCATTACCTTAAAAATAAAATACAGCGATTTTACCCAACAAACCAGAAGTAAAACGGCTTCAGATTTTATGCAAACTCAAGAGGAGTTTATGCCTTTGGTAAAAGATTTACTCTTTCAAGAAAAATTATCCAACTCGGTTCGTTTGTTAGGCATTTCTTTTACTAATTTAGATACCGAAAAGAAAGAACCTGTTTGGGTACAATTACAATTTGAATTCTAATGACGACAATAATCCGCACCAACTCTAAAAATAATGACTTTATCAACTTGGTTAAAGACTTAGATGCGTATTTAAAAATTACCGATGGAGAAGATCACGATTTTTACAATCAGTATAATCATATTGATGTGATAAAACATGTTGTTGTAGTTTATTTAGACACGGTTCCTGTAGGTTGTGGCGCCATCAAGCATTTTGATGCTGATAGAGCTGAGGTAAAAAGAATGTTTGTAGCTGCAGAACAAAGAGGTTTTGGAATTGCGCCCAAAATTTTGAACGAACTAGAAAACTGGGCAAAAGAATTAGGATATAAAAAATGTATTTTAGAAACTGGAGAGCGTCAAGTAGAAGCGGTAAAATTATATCAAAAATGCAATTACAAACGAATGAGTATAAACTATGGACAATATGAAGGCGTTGTAAATAGTTTGTGTTTTGAAAAAAATATCTAGCAAATGAACTTTAGTTATTGGGAGCTTAAAGAGTGGTTTTCTAAGGTTGATTTTACAATCGTTGGCAGCGGAATTGTGGGTTTAAATTGCGCTTTACAGCTCAAGAAAAAATACCCAAAAGCTAAGATTTTAGTCCTAGAAAAAGGCATGTTGCCGCAAGGAGCAAGTTCTAAAAATGCAGGATTTGCTTGTTTTGGAAGCCTGTCAGAACTGGTCGATGATTTAAAAACCCATACAGAAGAAGCCATTTTTAATTTGGTAAAAAAACGCTGGGAAGGATTGCAACTTTTAAGAGAAAACTTAGGAGATGCAAACATCGGTTTTCAACAGCATAAAGGCTTTGAGTTATTTTTAAACAAGCAATTATTTGAAGAATCTGCATCTAAAAAGCATCAGATAAATAAACTCATTTATCCAATCTTTAAGCAAGACGTTTTTTCAGAATCAGAGAATATATTTAAGTTTCAAAATATAGAACCAAGGTATAGTGTCAATCAGTTTGAAGGCCAAATAGATACCGGAAAAATGGTCACAGAGTTGCTTTTAAAAGTACAAAAAGCAGGCGTCAAGATTCTCAATACGATTACCGTCAAAAGTTTTGTAGAACACGGTGATCAGGTATCTGTAAAAACCAATCAACTTGAGTTTACAACCAACAAATTTTTTATCGCAACCAACGGATTTGCAAAACAACTCTTAAAAGAAAATGTGCAACCCGCAAGAGCGCAGGTCATCATTACCAAACCCATTAAAAATCTACCTATTAAAGGAACCTTTCACTTAGATAAGGGCTATTATTATTTTAGAAATATTGATGATAGAATTTTATTTGGCGGCGGAAGAAATCTGGATTTTAAAACAGAAGAAACCACAGAATTTGGGCAAACAGCAATCATTCAAGATCAGTTAAAAAGGATGTTGAAAGAAACGATTTTACCCAACACCCCTTTTGAAATTGACCACTCCTGGAGCGGAATTATGGGTGTTGGAAATCAGAAAAAAGCCATCGTAAAACCAGTAGGCACAAATGTGTATTGCGGAGTTCGTTTGGGGGGCATGGGAATCGCCATTGGCAGTTTGGTTGGTAAAGAATTGGCAGACTTAATAGCGTAATATCATTACGAGCCGTTCTACGCTGCTCAAGACAAGCTCATCGAGAAATCTTATGAAACTAAAACAAGAACTTTTTAATCAGTGTGAGGCCTTTGTAAACAAGCGTTTGCAAACCGTCGAAGACATTATTTCTTCCAATCAAAAAGGACTGCAATCAGAAACCAAAAGTTCTGCCGGTGATAAGCATGAAACCGGGCGTGCGATGTTGCAATTAGAAATGGAAAAAGCTGGGCAACAACTAAAAGGAATCCTACAAATGCAAGAGACCTTAGCAAAAATTGATCTTGCTAAAAAATCAAACATTGCACATTTAGGAAGCTTGGTAACAACCAACCAAGCAAGCTTTTTTTTAAGTATTAGCGCTGGGCAACTTGTGGTTGATGGTAAACCTTATTTTGCTGTTTCAGTTTCTTCTCCGATTGGCAAATTATTGTTGGGAAAAAAAGAAAATGAGCTTATTAGATTTAATGGAAAGGACATAAGTATTATCTCAGTTTTGTGATAAACACTCGTGAATGTTAGTCTATTTTATCAGTTTTCAGAAAGACTTTGAGTCCTAATTGCAAACCAACAGCATGCTTAACAAAGAGCGGTTGATCTCTATATTGCACCTCTATAAGCCAGTGAGAACCTTTATAATAAGAGTTGATAACGCTAGCTTCTATGGCTGATTTTTCAACAATTTTTAGTTGATGAGGGTACAGTAATACGTTTTTATTATTGACTAGCAGTTCATTTACATCATCAAACAAGGCTGCAATGTATTTGTTTTTTGGATTGCCATACATCTCTTTTGGAGTTCCTTTTGCTAGTATTTTTTGCTTATGGAGCACTAGGATATCATCAGCAAAAGAGAGTGCATCATCCCCATCATGTGTGGCAATAATACAGGCAATATTTTTTTCTTTTAAATAGCTAAATAGATTTCTTCGAAGAGAGTTTTTCTTAAAATTATCTATTTGACTAAAAGGTTCATCGAGTAAAATTAAAGCCGGTTCTTTGGCCAGTGCTCTTGCAATGGCAACTCGTTGCTGTTGTCCACCACTTAAGGTTTTTACTTTGGCATTCGCAAATTCGGTCATTTCAATAACCTTGAGTAACTCTTGGGTTCTTTCTTCGCTTTTTTCTGGGTCAAAACGCGATAAAAATTTTTTAATGTTTTCTGAAACCGAAGTAAAGGGCATTAGATCAAAATCTTGAGCCACATGTTTGATAAAAGGCATGCCTGGAACCAAATGATGTGCTGGGCCTAAAACTTCAATATCATCCCAAAAAATAGTTCCATGATCAAGATCTAATAAACCGTAAATAACTTTAAGCAGCGTAGATTTTCCACAACCACTTTCTCCCATCACACATAAAACATTACCCTTATGTAATGAAAAATCAATATTTTGAAGGGTCCTCTTTGCAGAAGAATACCCAAAAGAAACTGCCTCTACTTTTAACATAAAAAAAGCCGCGAACTGTTTTGTAGTTCGCGGCTAAATTAAAAATTTCTGTAGTTAAAAAGTTGTTTTTAACGGATTAAAAAATAAAGATTACCAAATTCTAACACGATCTTTTGGGCTTAGGTACATCTTGTCATTTTCTGAAATGTCAAATGCCTCGTAAAACTCGTCAATGTTTTGCAGTGGCATATAAGCTCTGTACTGTCCTGGAGAATGCGAGTCTGTTTTGATTAAGTTTTTCAAAGCAGCATCTCTTGTTTTGGTTCTCCAAACTGTGGCCCAAGACATAAAAAAGCGTTGCTCTGGAGTAAATCCGTCAATTTTTCCTGGCTTACCATTCTTTTCATAAAAAATCTTTAAGCCTTCAAAAGAAGCTTTTAACCCTCCTAAATCTCCGATATTTTCACCCAAGGTAAAATCTCCATTTAAACGTACGTCATCAATAGCAACAACTTTGCTAAACTGAGCACTCAATTGTTTTCCTAAGATTGTAAACTGCTCTAGATCTTCTGGTGTCCACCAGTTTCTTAAGTTACCATCACCATCAAATCGAGAACCTGAGTCATCAAAACTATGTGATATCTCGTGTCCAATCACAGCACCCATACCACCGTAATTTACCGCTTCATCGGCTTTGTAATTGTAAAATGGCGCTTGTAAAATAGCTGCAGGGAATACAATTTCATTGTTTACTGGATTAAAATAAGCATTTACTGTCTGTGGATTCATTCCCCACTCTGATCTGTCTACCGGTTTACCAAGTTTGTTAATGTTTTCATTAAATCTCCATTTAGAAAGTGCCATGGTATTATCAAAATAAGTACCTCCTTCTTTGGTGTGTTTGATCTCTAAAGCTGAATAATCTTTCCATTTATCTGGATAGGCTATTTTTACGTTGAGTTTGTGTAATTTTTCTAATGCTTTTTTCTTTGTTTCATCACTCATCCACTCCAAACTGTTGATTCTTTTTTCAAAGCCCAACATTACGTTTGCAATCATTTCTTTTGCCTTCTCTTTTGCTTCTGGAGGAAACATTTTTTCTACATACAACTTACCTAAGGCTTCGCCTACAGCACCATTTAATGAGTTTAATGCTCTCTCATCTTGTGGCAATTGCTGTTTTGCACCACTCATTTCTTTGCTGTAAAACTCCCAGCTCATTCTTTCTAAATCGGTAGTTAATCGACTTGAAGCTCTGTTGATGATGTTCCAACGCAAATACAATTTAATATCATTGATATTGCTATTTTTTAAAACAGCATTCATCGCCTTCATATAATTGAGGTCTGAAACAATTACTCTGTCAACAGTGCTAAGACCAAGTTCGTCAAGGTATTTAGACCAATTAATTGCTGGAGTCATTTTTGTCAGTTCACTAATGCTAGCAGGATTGTATCTTTTTCGAGTATCTCTGCGCTCTTCTTTTGTCATTTGTGGTTCTGCCAAACTGTATTCTAAATCAAAAACTTTTTGTGCGTTTTGAGCTGCAGTTTTTTCATCGTCTCCAAAAGCTTTGAACATTTTTGCAATATGAGCAACATAAAGGCGGCGTTTGTTCTTGGTGTCTTCGTCTTGATCTACATAGTAATCTCTAGACAAACCCAATCCAGCTGGGCCCACATAGGTAGTATATTCACTGCTGTTTTTTAGGTCATTTGAAATTCTAACATTAAAAAATCCGGCTCCTCCGATAGGTGCAAAATTGACTAGCAATTCTTGAAGATCTTTTAAATTTTTAAGCTCATTAATTTTTGCCAAATAGGGTTGTAATGGGGCTATACCTTGCTTGTTTCTAGCAACAGTATCCATAATGGTCGCATAGTAATTTACTGCTTTCTCTTGGTCAGAATCAATTTCATTTCCTTGGGCATCTTTTATTTTTGGAAACTCACCTTGCTCAATGGCCTCGTTTAAAATAGACAAAACATCATCATTTGTCTTTTGTCGTAGCTCATTAAAACTCCCCCATCTTGTTTTGTCTGCAGGGATTTCTGTCTTGTCAAGCCATTGACCGTTTACATATCTAAAAAAGTCTTCTTTTGGCGAAGTAGAAGTATCCATATTAGCCACTTCAATCCCCGGGGTCTTTGCCGCTGGTTCATCTTTACAAGAAACGAACATTGCCATCGCAGAAACGGTAGAAAACAAAACGATTTTTTTTATTGATTTTTTCATATATATATTGTTTTTAATCTGTTCATATATTCAAAGTTACTACAAAAAAACTCCTATTAAATATAGCTAAGAGGCTTTTTAAAGTGCTTAGTAAAAATTTACTTAAAAGAGCGATTTAAAACGCTCCCAATTTGCATAAATTAACACTGCGTTTAGTAGTGCAACCAATGCTGCTGGAGCAATAGTGCTCATATCAAAGACTAGATGAAAAGCAACAATATTAACAGAAATTGGAACCAACCAAGCCAAGGCAAAGCCTTTCCATTTGTTCATCAACAGTAAAAACCCAGGGACAATTTCTGAAACCGCAATCAGTGGCATCATATAGCCCGTTTTTATCAGTGCATCCATAAAACTTCCTTCTGGTGGAGCATCCATAGGGATGAAGCCAAAGAATTTGTTAAAACCAAAAACCAAAAGGACAAGAGCCAAAACAACTCGCAAAATCATTTGTACATTAGAATTCATAATTAAAAAGTTTAAATTAGTATTTAATAAGTACTGTTAAGATACTAAAAAAGAGCAAATTAACAATGTCTTGGTTTGTAAGTTGTAATTTTTGTTTATAATTTACGACTATCTTTGTAAGATTAAGACTTATAAAATGACAGAAAATTTAACAAAAGAGACCTTTTTAGAGAAGGTTTTTAATTATGAAAAAAACAAGGAATGGACTTTTGAAGGATCTGTTCCTGCCATTATTGATTTTTATGCAGATTGGTGTGGTCCATGTAAAATGATTGCCCCTGTTTTGGAGCAATTAAGTGAAGAGTACGGAGATGCTTTAACTATTTATAAAGTAGATACAGAAGCTCAACAAGAACTTGCGGCTGCTTTTGCTATTAGAAGTATTCCTTCAATGCTTTTTTGTCCAATGGGAGAAGCTCCTCAGATGGCCAATGGCGCTTTGCCAAAAGCAGAATTAGAACGAATTATTGCAGATGTTTTAAAAGTAACAAAATAAAAAAATCCCGAGCGAACACTCGGGATTTTTTTATATCCTGTTTTATTTTAGACCAACTTATGGGCAACTAAATATTCTGCTATTTGCACAGTATTGGTTGCAGCTCCTTTTCTTAAATTATCTGCAACAATCCATAAGTTAAGTGTATTTTCTTGTGATTCATCTCTGCGGATTCTTCCAACAAAAACCTCGTCTTTTTCATGTGCTGTAATAGGCATTGGATATAGGTTTGTTGCAAGGTCATCCTGTACTACAATTCCATCGGTATCACTTAATATTTGACGAACTTCTGAGAGGTCAAAATCATTTTCAAACTGAACGTTTACCGCTTCTGAATGCCCACCTGCTGTCGGAATTCTAACAGCAGTTGCCGTTACAGAAAAAGTATCATCTCGCAAGATTTTCTTTGGCTCCTTAACCAATTTCATTTCTTCTTTGGTATAGCCGTTTTCTAAAAACACATCACAATGTGGCAATGCATTTCTTCCTATCTTGTGTGGGTAAGCCATTTCTCCTTCAACACCAGCTTCTTCATTATCTAGTTGCTGTACGGCTTTAACTCCAGTACCAGAAACTGATTGATAGGTTGATATAACCACGCGTTTCATTTGGTATTTTTTATGCAATGGCGCTAAAGCCATGACCAATTGAATGGTAGAACAATTTGGGTTTGCAATAATTTTATCCTCAGAAGTTAACACATCGCCATTAATTTCTGGAACTACCAATTTTTTAGTTGGATCCATTCTCCAGGCAGAAGAATTATCAATTACAGTTGTACCTGCTGCTGCAAATTTAGGAGCCCACTCCATAGAAGTATCTCCACCAGCAGAAAACAGAGCAATGTCTGGTTTCATTTCAACGGCAGTTGCCAAATTAACAACGGTAAATTCTTTTCCATTAAACGGAATTGTTTTTCCAACAGATTTTTGTGAGGCTACAGGAATCAATTCTGTGATCGGAAAGTTTCGTTCTGCTAATACTTTTAGCATTACATTTCCTACCATCCCGGTTGCTCCTACGATTGCTACTTTCATTTTAGATTCAATTTGTGACTGCAAAGATTATGAAAAATTTGATTGGTTGTATCTTTAAAATTCGTTAAAACACACTTGTGTTTAAATTTGATCAAAAAGGGTAGAAATGTTAAGTATTAAACGCAATAAAAAGGCTATTTCTATAAAAAACTGTATTTTTGCGCCTATTAATTATTGTTTAACTAAAAAAGTATAGCATGCAACTGTACAATAAGTTAAGCGCTAAAGAACGCGCTGTATTAATTGACGAAGCCGGAAAGGATCGTTTAACCATTTCATTCTATCAATACCACAAGATAGAAGACCCACAAACTTTTAGAGATAAATTATTCCTTGAGTGGAACGCATTGGATGTTTTAGGACGTATCTATGTTTCTTATGAAGGAATTAATGCACAATTGTCTGTTCCTTCGGATAGAATGTTAGAGTTGAAAGAGCAATTGGATGCGATTCCATTTTTAAAAGACATTCGTTTAAATGTTGCCGTTGAGCAAGACAATAAATCCTTTTTAAAACTCAAAGTAAAAGTTAGAAACAAAATTGTTGCTGATGGTCTTAATGATGAAACCTTTGATGTTACTGATAAAGGAATTCATTTAAACGCAAAAGAGTTTAATGAAATGTTGGCAAACCCAAATACGGTTTGTGTTGATATGCGAAATCATTACGAAAGTGAAATTGGTCATTTTGATGGCGCTGTAACTCCTGATGTGGACACATTTAGAGACTCTTTAGACATTATTGAAGAAGATTTAAAAGACAATAAAGAGGATAAAAACTTATTGATGTACTGTACTGGTGGAATCCGCTGTGAAAAAGCATCTGCCTACTACAAACACAAAGGGTTTAAAAATGTTTTTCAATTAGAAGGAGGAATTATTGAGTATACCCGTCAAGTAAAAGAAGAAGGCATAGAAAATAAATTTTTAGGAAAGAACTTTGTGTTTGATCACAGAAGAGCAGAAAAAATTTCTGACCATGTTGTTTCTAATTGTCATCAATGTGGAGAACCCTGTGATGAACATGTAAACTGCGATAATGAAGCTTGTCATTTGTTGTTTATTCAATGTAAATCCTGTTCAGAAAAAATGAACACATGCTGTTCTGATGAATGTAAAGAAATAGCAGCTTTGCCTTTCGAAGAACAAAAAGAACTTCGAAAAGGAAAAGGTAATAGTAATAAAATCTTTAAAAAAGGAAGATCTGAAGTGTTGACTTTTAAGAGGTAAAACAACTAAATATTAAAACAAGACCTCAATTTTGAGGTCTTTTTTATGCTCAAAAAAGTAAATTTTTTACGAATTCTAATTCAAGCTAGACGAATTCTAAATTGATTTAAAATTAATCAAATTCACAAACGATATTTGGTAAATAATCAAATAAAACGCAGGTGAGATAACTTTTATCATCTTGTTTTCTCATTCTTTGAGAATGCGTATATTTACAGATTCGTCAACTTTAAGTTGATAGTCAAATTATTTAAGAACCCAATAAAAACAAGAGCTGCCAGAAAAAGCACTTTTGTTTTTTAAAAAATATATACATTCTATGAGCTGTACTAGTTGCTCAACAAAAAAAGACGGCGTCCCAAACGGTTGTAAAAGCAATGGAAATTGTGGAACAGGCGGTTCTTGTGGAAGCGGAAGCAAATTAAATGTTTTTGACTGGTTGTCTAATATGACTTTGCCTAACGGCGAAGCTCCTTTTCACATTTTTGAAGTCCGTTTTAAGAATGGGCGTAAACACTTTTTTAAAAATACAGAAAATTTAACGCTGTCTATGGGCGATGTTGTTGCTGTAGAAAGTTCTTCTGGGCATGATGTTGGAACCGTTTCTTTAGGAGGTGAGTTGGTCAAAGTGCAGTTAAAAAAGAAAAACATTAAAGCAGACAGTGAGGAAATCCTTAAAATCTATAGAAAGGCTACACAAAAAGATATAGATCAATGGCAGGCTGTTAGAGAAAAAGAGCCAGAAACCCAAAAACGCGGAAGAGAAATCATTAGTCGTTTGGGGCTTAAGATGAAATTGTCTGATGTAGAATATCAAGGCGATGGAAACAAAGCCACTTTTTATTATACTGCGGATGACCGTGTAGATTTTAGACAGCTGATTAGAGATTTGGCAAGTGCCTTTTCTATTCGAGTAGAAATGAAGCAGGTAGGTTTACGACAAGAAGCAGCTAGACTTGGAGGTGTTGGATCTTGTGGTAGAGAATTGTGTTGTTCTACTTGGCTAACTGATTTTAGAAAAGTGAACACAGCAGCTGCACGTTATCAACAACTTTCATTAAACCCATTAAAGTTAGCGGGACAATGTGGTAAATTAAAGTGCTGTTTAAATTTTGAGTTAGACACCTATTTAGATGCTTTAAAAAGTTTTCCAAAACAAGATTTAGCTCTTAAAACAGAAAATGGCCTTGCTGTTTTTGTTAAAATGGACATCTTTAAGCAATTGCTTTGGTATACGTATAAAGACAATAGTTTTAAATGGTATAAATTAACTTTAGAGCAGGTAAATGAAATTATTGCTTTAAATAAGAATAACGAAGAGGCTGCTCCATTAGAAGACTATGAATCTGATTTGGTTGCCGAAGTTAAAATTGATTTTGAGAATGTTGTAGGTCAGGATAGTTTAACCCGTTTTGACGCGCCAAAACCCAAACGAAACAGAAACAAGAACAATCGAAATAAAAATAGAAGAAACAAAGGGAAGGCAGTGGCAGCAACTACGGATTCTAATTCAAAAGGACCAGCAAAAAAGCAGCCTTTTAAAAAAGGGCCAAAAGAAGCAGTTGGTAATGCTGCACAAAAGCAAGGAAATCAAGAAGGAAAACCGAAGCCTAAACCAAGAAGAAATTATAAAAAACCAAAGAGCAAAGGTGGAAACGAGAAAAAGAGCGAACAATAACAGTTTTTTTTTAGGGATTTTGTGCCTGTTCTGTTTTTCTGCCTGTGATGCAAAAAGAGTTTATGATTCTTATCAAACAATTTCTCAAAACGGATGGAACAAAGCAGATACAGTAGTTTTGCCTTTTCGGATTACAGATACGTTAGCAAAAAACAACGTGTTTATAAACATAAGAAATAACAACACATTTAAATTTAATAAAATAGTGTTAATATCAGAGTTACTTGATCCAAATGGCAAGAAAATTGTAGACACCTTGCAATATGATATGGCTGATGCTAGCGGTAGGCTTTTAGGAAAAGGATTTACAACAATTAAAGAGCATAAGTTTTTGTACAAGCCAAATTTTGTATTTTCATCAAGTGGAGACTATACTTTGGCGATACGCCAAGCAATGGCTCAATCAGGTAGTGTACAAGAAAGAACAAACCTAGAAGGAGTCATGAACGTTGGGTTTAGAATAGAAAAAGAAAATTAGAAATGACAGAGAAAACAACACCAAATTTTAAAAAATACATCAAGTGGTTTTGGCTGCTTTGTGCAGGAGGATTTGCCTCAATTTTACTTTTATTTTTACTTGCTTCATGGGGAGTATTTGGGGATTTGCCTACTTTTGAAGAATTGGAGAACCCAGAAAATAATTTGGCATCAGAAATTATTTCTTCGGATGGAAAAACGCTGGGTACTTATGCCATAGAAAACAGAAAGCCGATCCGTTTTAATGATTTGCCAGACAATCTAGTTAACGCTTTGATCGCAACTGAGGATGAGCGATTTTTTGATCACTCTGGAATTGATTTTAGAGGTTTAGCTCGAGCAGTTGTAAAACTTGGAAAAGGCGGAGGAGCGAGTACCATTACACAACAATTGGCAAAAAACCTATTTACTAAAAGAGCATCTGGAAATACAGCCAAAAGAATTATTCAAAAAATAAAAGAATGGGTTGTTTCTATTAAGTTAGAGCGTCAATACACCAAAGAAGAAATTATTGCGATGTATTTGAACACACAAGATTTTATTTTTAATGCGGTAGGAATTCGTTCTGCCTCACGAATTTATTTTGGTAAGGAGCCTCTCGAGTTAAAAATTGAAGAGTCTGCTGTTTTGGTTGCTATGTTAAAAAACCCTCGACAATACAACCCGAATAGAGAGATTTCTAAAAACAAATCTTTTCAGAGAAGAAATGTTGTTTTTTCCCAATTGTCTAAAAATGGATTTATAACAGAACAAGAAAAAGATTCTTTGCAAGCACTTCCTTTAGAGATTAATTATACTCCAGAAAGTCATAGTGATGGGTATGCCACCTACTTTAGAGAGCATTTACGTGATTATTTAAAAGGTTGGGTAAAAGCAAATCCAAAACCAAATGGAGAAACCTACGATATTTACCGAGATGGTTTAAAGATTTATGTAACCATTGACTCAAGAATGCAGCAGTATGCAGAAGAAGCGGTTAAAGAACATATTGGCAATCTTCAAGATTATTTCTTTAAGGAACAAAAGAGCAACAGAACAGCTCCTTTTTACGATTTAGAATCTGATCAAATTACTATGATTTTAGAACGGGCCATGAAAAACTCTGACCGTTGGAGAAATATGAAGTCAAATGGAGTTTCTGAAAAAGAGATTAGAGCATCTTTTAAGCGCAAAAGACAAATGAGAATTTTTTCATGGAAAGGCGATCAAGATACCCTAATGTCTCCAGCAGATTCTATTAGATACTACAAGTATTTTTTACATTCTGGTTTGTTATCGATGGAGCCACAAACAGGTCATATTAAAGCATGGGTTGGAGGTATCAATAATAAACACTTTAAATACGATCACGTAGAACAAGGAAGAAGACAAGTAGGTTCTACCTTTAAGCCTTTTGTATATGCTACCGCAATCAATCAATTAAAGCTATCTCCTTGCGATACGTATCCAAACATACCATATACAATTCCCAAAGGAAAATATGGTATTCCAGAGCCTTGGACACCTAAAAATTCTGGTGATGAATACGGAGGAGTAATCAGCTTAAAGGAAGGATTGGCCAAATCGGTGAATGTTCTTTCTGCACGATTGATTGATATGGTTGGGCCAAGAAATGTGGCCAACTTAGCAAAAACAGCAACTGGAGCAACCAGAGGTATCCCAGAAGCACCATCCATAGCTTTAGGTACTGTCGAGTTGTCTTTATTCGAAATGGTAAGTGCTTATGGCATGTTTGCCAATAAAGGACTGCGTGTAGAGCCGATGATGTTGATGCGTATAGAAGATAAAAACGGAACTGTTTTAGATCAGTTTACTCCACAAACCAAAGAAGTGTTAAGTGAAGAATCTGCCTATGTGGTTTTAGATTTGTTAAAAGGTGTAACCACTGCTGGCTCAGGTATTCGATTGAGAACAACTTCTGCTAGACCGGGCTTTGTTACCGGATATCCTTATGGCTTTGACAATCCAATTGCAGGAAAAACAGGAACCACACAAAACCATACAGATGGTTGGTTTATGGGGGTTGTTCCTAATTTGGCAACTGGAGTTTGGACAGGAGGAGAAGATAATGCCATTCATTTTAAATACATAACTCAAGGTCAGGGGGCTACCATGTCCTTACCGTCTTGGGCTATTTTTATGAGAAAGTGTTATGCAGACCCTTCATTAAACATCAGTAAAGATGATTTTGAAAAACCAGAAGATCCTATTTCTATTCGATTAGATTGTGGAGATACACCTGTAAACAAGGATAAAGAAGAGACCGACAAACCGGTTATTAAAAAAGGAGATATAGATTTTTAATCCCATAAAAATGATAAATAAAGTAGTAAAAAACGTAACAGAAGCTTTGGATGGAGTTGAGAACGGAATGACATTTATGTTAGGTGGTTTTGGTCTTTGCGGAATTCCAGAGAATTGTATTACAGAACTTGTCCGATTAGGAACCACAGAATTAACTTGTATTTCTAACAATGCTGGTGTTGATGATTTTGGATTAGGCTTGTTATTACACAAGCGTCAAATTAAAAAAATGATTTCTTCTTATGTGGGAGAAAATGATGAGTTTGAAAGACAAATGTTATCGGGAGAGCTGGAAGTAGATTTAATTCCTCAAGGGACTTTAGCAGAGCGTTGTAGAGCAACCGGTGCTGGAATACCAGCATTTTATACGCCAGCAGGTTATGGAACCGAAGTAGCAGAAGGAAAAGAAACCAGAGAGTTTAATGGTAAAATGTATGTGCTAGAACAAGCATTTGATCCAGATTTTGCCTTTGTAAAAGCTTGGAAAGGAGATACTGCAGGGAACTTAATTTTTAAAGGAACTGCTCGTAATTTTAATCCAATGATGGCGATGGCAGGAAAAATAACAGTTGCAGAGGTTGAAGAATTGGTAGAAGTTGGAGAGTTAGATCCTAACCAAATTCATACCCCAGGTATTTTTGTACAACGTATTTTTCAAGGGAAAGATTATGAAAAGAGAATTGAACAACGTACGGTAACTCCTAAATCTTAGAAAATGGCTTTAAATAAAGAACAGATCGCGCAAAGAATAGCGCAAGAAATACAAGATAAATGGTATGTAAACTTAGGAATCGGAATTCCGACCTTAGTTGCAAACTATATTCCAAAAGGTATTGAAGTAGAATTTCAGTCAGAAAATGGTTTGTTGGGTATGGGACCGTTTCCAATTGAAGGAACTGAAGATGCTGATTTGATTAATGCCGGAAAGCAAACAGTAACAATTTTAAACGGAGGTTCATTATTTGATTCTGCAATGAGCTTTGCAATGATTCGAGGTCAACATGTACAATTAACGGTATTAGGAGCTATGGAAGTTGCAGAAAATGGAGATATCGCCAACTGGAAGATTCCTAATAGAATGGTAAAAGGTATGGGAGGAGCAATGGATTTGGTTGCTTCTGCTGAGAATATTATTGTTGCCATGATGCATACCAATAAAAAAGGAGAATCTAAAATACTAAAACAATGTACGCTGCCATTAACAGGTGTAGGTTGTGTAAAAAAAGTGGTGACAAACCTAGCAGTACTCGAAATTAAGAACGGTGCTTTTCACTTGTTAGAAAGAGCTCCAGGAGTTTCAATAGAAGAGATTCAAAAAGCTACAGAAGCTACCTTAGTTATTGATGGTGAGGTTCCAGAAATGAAATTTTAAGATGGAATATCTAGCAAAAAGATCATTTTTAGTGATTTTTATTATCACGTTTATTTTAATTTTTTTTCTTGATATTGTTGTTGGAATAGAAAACGGAATGTTAAGAGCCGCAATTGCTGCCGCTATAGCTGTTTTTTTATCACCAAGAAAAAAACGCATTCAAACACAAACAGGAGAGAAGACACAAATCACTTGGATTTTCTTAAAAAACCCAATTTTCTTAGAAGTTTAGCATGAAGATAATTTCTTACAACGTCAATGGTATTAGAGCCGCATTAAAAAAAGGTTTTTTTGATTGGTTAACAGTCGCAAACCCAGATGTACTCTGTTTGCAAGAAACAAAAGCCCACAAAGAACAGTTAGACCTTTCTGAGTTTGAAGCAGCCGGTTATCCTTATCATTATTGGTTTTCTGCAGAAAAAAAAGGCTACTCGTCTGTGGCTATTTTATGTAAGGAAGAGCCTAAACACGTTGCCTATGGTACCGGAATAGCATCAATGGATTTTGAAGGTAGAAACCTACGTGTAGATTTTGATGAGGTTTCTGTTATGAGTTTATACTTGCCATCAGGAACCAACAGTGATCGCCTTGATTTTAAGTTTAACTATATGGATCAATTCCAGGACTATATAAATCAATTAAAACAAGAGATTCCCAATTTGGTTATCTGTGGTGATTATAATATTTGTCATGAAGAAATTGACATTCACAACCCAAAAATGAAGGGCGTTTCTGGGTTTTTACCAGAAGAACGTCAGTGGATTGGCAGTTTTATAGATAGTGGCTTTATAGATAGTTTTAGATATTTAAACAAAGAGCCAAATCACTATTCATGGTGGAGCTATAGAGCAAACGCAAGAGCTAATAACAAAGGATGGCGTATAGATTACTGTATGGTTGCAGACCCCTTAAAAGAACAAATAGAGAGAGCGTATATTTTGCCAGAAGCAAAGCATTCTGATCATTGTCCAATTGTTGTAGAATTAGCACTTTAAAAATGAAAAAAATAGCCCTTTTATATTTTACTTTGTGCAGTTTTAGTATGCTTGCCCAACAAAAACCAGTTGATAGTTTATACAAAGATCAGCTTCTTGCAAATACTACAACACCTTTATTTACAGATAAAGAGTTGGCTACAATAGACAGTTTGCTCTTAGAGGCCAAGTACAAATCTCCGCTGTTTGACTCTGTTCAATATGTGATTAGTCCAGATGAGGCTAAAAACTTAAGCACTATTGCAATACCTACAGAAGTTCTTAAAGAAAGACTTCAGCGATTAGATGAAAAAACGCCTTTTCATTTGGCTTATAATCCAGCCTTAGAAAAAGAAATAAAATCCTATTTAACGTACCGAAAAAAATACTACCCGAGCTTAATGGCAAAAGCCGAGTATTATTTTCCAATGTTTGAAAAGTATTTAGAAGCCTATGATATTCCATTAGAGATGAAATATCTTGCCATAGTAGAGTCAACTTTAAATCCGAGAGCTGTTTCTAGAGCCGGAGCAAGAGGCTTGTGGCAGTTTATGTACCTCACAGGAAAACAATATGGCTTAAGAATTAGCTCTTATGTGGATGATAGACAAGACCCTATAAAGGCAACCATCGCAGCTTGTAGATACCTTAGTGATCTCTATACAATTTTTGGGGATTGGGATCTAGCATTGGCAGCATACAATTCAGGTCCAGGGAATGTTTCTAAAGCGATAAAAAGATCAGGAGGCTATAAAAATTATTGGAATATTCGTCCTTATTTACCTAGAGAAACTGCGGGTTATGTGCCAGCTTTTTACGCTACTATGTACATTTTTGAATATGCAAAAGAACACAACTTAGCTCCTGTAGGGATTCCAATTATGCATTTTGAAACCGACACTATTCATATAAAAAAGACAGTATCTTTTGATCAAATTAACGAGGTTACAGGGATAGAAGCAGAGATGTTAGAGTTTTTAAATCCATCGTATAAATTAGACATCATTCCTTATATTAAAGACAAAGAACATGTGTTAACCATTCCTAAAAAATCAACCATAGATTTTCTAGCAAAAGAAAAACAACTTTATGAGTTGGCTACCCAAGACGCTGCAAAAAGAGAGAAGCCATTGCCTAAGTATTTTGAAATGGATAAGCGCTTGCTGTACAAGGTTCAAAAAGGGGATTATCTAGGTAAAATTGCAAAAAAGTTTGGTGTTCGAGTGAGTGATATTAAAACTTGGAACAGGCTTAAAAATGCTCAATTAAGAATAGGACAAACACTGAGTATCTATCCAAAAAAACTCTAGCTAAAAAAATATTTCAAAAATTGTTAAAACGGAACAGTATTTGTAAATAATAATAAAACTAAATAATTAGATAATGAAAAAAGTATTCACTTTTATTGCTGTACTTCTTCTTATAACTTCATGTAAAAACGCTCAAGAGTCTTTTGTTTTAAGTGGATCTATAGGGAAAACCAATAAAATTTTAGTGGTTATGAAGAGTAGTCATTGGCTAGGAGAGCTGGGTGATGAATTAAGAGATTTTATTGGAAAACCATTGGTAGGTTTGCCACAGCCAGAAACTATTTTTTCTGTAGGGCAAGTTTCTCCAAAGGGTTTTGGAGGTGTTATGAATAAATCAAGAAATGTTCTAGTTATTGAAGAAGGAGACAAAGAAGGGTTTGCTGTCAAAAACAACCTATATGCAGAGCCTCAAACCTTGATTTATGTGACTGCAAAAGATCAACAAGGCTTGTTAAACCAGTTAAAGAAGTATGAAAAACAGATTATCAAAATTTTTAAAGATTCTGAAATCCAAGTACTTCAAAGCTATTTTAGTAAAGAAAAATTAGACGATTCTAAGTTTAAAACCATCAGTAAGTTAGGAATTTCTTTAACCATTCCAAATAGTTACCGAACGGTTGATGATACCGGTGATTTTTTGTGGTTGCGTCAGCACTTGCTAAGCGGTATTGCCAAAGGAGATGGTACCAATAACATTTTGGTGTACTCACTTCCATTACAAGATGAGAGTATCGTAGAAAAACAAATTTTAGCCGTTAGAGATTCTATTGGTAAAAAATACATTCCAGGTTCAAGAGAAGGCATGTATATGATTACAGAAGCTGCCTATACTCCAGTTACCTACCCTGCAAACATTTCTGGAAGAAAGGCATTTGAAACTAGAGGAAAGTGGGAAGTAAAGAACGATTTTATGGCTGGACCTTTCTTAAATTATACAATCATTGATAAAGAAAACAATCGAGTTTTAGTGGTAGAAGGATTTACCTATGCGCCATCTGTAAACAAAAGAGAGTTTGTTTTTGAGCTAGAAGCCATTGCTAAATCGCTGACAATTCAATTGACAAAAGACGATTCATTTTTAGATTAGAGACCAGTTCCAAGCTATTGACAGCTTTATAACGTTATAAGATATTTAGAAAAATCCGAGAATTTAATTCTCGGATTTTTTGGGTTAATGAATTAAATACCAAAAAGTTATTTTTATATTTGAGTATAATCAAAACGTTAAAATTATGGAATTTAATCTACTCACAACAGCTGTTGCAGCCCTTATGCCTCTGATAATGGGTTTTATCTGGTACGGACCAATGCTCTTCCAAAAAGCATGGATGAAAGAGCTAGGCTTTACAGAAGAATCTTTAAAAGGAGCAAACATGGCGCTTATTTTTATCGGTTGCTATGTCTTGAGTTTTCTGATGGCTTTTTTATTGCAAACTCTAGTGATACACCAATTTGGTGTTCAGTCAACGCTAATGGGTGAACCCGGTTTTACAGAACAAACAGGTGAAGCATATACCTATTTTCAAGATTTTATGAATCAGTATGGAGATCGATTTAGAACCTTTGGCCATGGAGCATTACACGGCAGTATGATTGGATTGTTATTAGTGATGCCAGTAATGGCGACCAATGCTATGTTTGAAAGAAAAAGCATTAAATATGTGCTAATCAACTCGGGCTATTGGATTATTACAATCGCTCTGATGGGAGGAATTTTATGCCAAACAGCATTTTAAAACACAAAAAAAGGAGCGTTTTTAAACGCTCCTTTTTTAATAAACTTATTGCTTGTTTGACCAGGTATCACGCAAACCTACAATCTTGTTAAAGACTAGTTTTTCTGCGCTGCTGTCGTCATCAACATTAAAATAACCCAATCGTTGAAATTGAAAGCGTTCTCCAATGGCTGAAGTCTGCAAACTTGGTTCAACATAAGCATTGATAATTTCTAAAGAGTTAGGGTTAATAAACTCCATAAAATCTTTATCCTTTTGAGCGTCTGGAGCTTCTGTTAAGAACAAACGATCATAAGCTCTTACTTCTGCTTTTACGGCGTGTTTAACAGACACCCAATGCAGTGTTCCTTTTACTTTACGTTTGCTTTCTTCGGTTCCGCTTCCTGATTTTGTTAAAGGATCATAAGTACAATGAATCACCGTAATTTCTCCATTTTCATCTTTTTCACAGCTAGTAGCTGTAATAAAATAAGCATTTTTTAAACGGACTTCTTTTCCTAATTTAAGTCTAAAGAATTTTTTATTTGCCTCTTCTCTAAAATCTTCTCGCTCAATATATATTTCTCTAGAAAATGGAACCTCTCTAAAACCAGCGCCTTCATCTTCTTGATTGTTTTCTGCGATTAGAATTTCTTCTTTTCCTTCGGGATAGTTGTCAATAATTATTTTTACTGGGTCTAAAACAGCCATTACTCTGTTGGCTGATTTGTTTAAATCCTCACGGATTTTAAACTCCAATAAAGCAACATCAATAACGTTTTCTCTTTTTGATACCCCAACAGTTTCTATAAAATTTCGAATAGAATTAGGAGTGTAACCACGTCTTCTCAATCCAGATATGGTAGGCATTCTTGGGTCATCCCAACCGCTTACTATATTTTCTTCTACCAGTTTTAAGAGCTTGCGCTTACTCATAATGGTATAGCTCAAATTCAATCTTGAGAACTCACGTTGTTTAGGCATTAAAGGATATTCATTTTTACTAAACGTATAGACTTGTTCTTTAAACCAGTCGTATAAATCACGATGAGGTTTAAACTCTAAAGAACACAAAGAATGAGATATTTGTTCAATATAATCGCTTTCTCCGTGGGTCCAGTCGTACATTGGATAAATACACCAATCGTTGCCTGTTCTGTGATGTTCTTTGTACATAATTCTGTACATCAAAGGATCACGCAAAAGCATATTTGGACTTGCCATATCTATTTTTGCACGCAACGTATGGGCTCCTTCCTCAAACTTTCCTTCTTTCATCCCTTGAAACAACTCCAAGTTTTCTTCTATAGATCTATTTCTGTATGGACTATCAACTCCAGGTTCTGTTGGCGTTCCTTTTTGAATACGCATATCCTCAGAACTTTGACTGTCTACATAGGCTTTTCCGTTTTGTATCAATAAAACAGCCCAGTCGTACAACTGCTGAAAATAATCAGAAGAATACACCTCGTTTGCCCATTGATAGCCTAACCAAGCGATGTCTTTTTTTATAGCATCGACGTATTCTTGTTCTTCTTTTGCGGGATTGGTATCATCAAAACGCAAATTTACAGGTGCTTGGTATCTTTCACCCAATCCAAAACTAATACCAATAGCTTTGGTGTGGCCGATGTGCAAATAGCCATTTGGCTCAGGTGGAAAACGAAAACGCAGAGCGTCTTTTGACAAACCATTTGCCAAATCTTCTTCAATAATTTGCTCTAAGAAATTGAGCGATTTTTTTTCTTCAGACATGTGTTTTTCTACTAAAATAGAAGTGCAAAATTACGTAAAAATTAATAGTTTTTAATTCTTTTTTAAGGCTTTCATTCTGATGTTTGTTTGCGTGGGTAATTCAGAAATAAAAGCATGTTTAATTCATTTTTTTTGGGGTAAAAAACAAGAGATTTAATAGTTGATTCTTCCAGAAAAGGGATTGTTGTATTTGATTGAATAAAAGTATCTTTGTTCTTTTATATTAAAACCGCAAAAAGTTTTGGGAATTATCAAGGTAAACAACATTCAACTTTACGCCTACCATGGTTGTCTAGAAGAAGAAGCAAAAATAGGATCTGCATATAGAGTTGATGTAAAAGTCAAGGCCAATTTAAAGAAATCTGCACAAACAGATGATTTGGTAGATACAGTAGATTACGTACAATTAAATCAGATTGTTAAAGAAGAAATGGCAATTCGATCTAAATTGCTAGAACAGGTTGTACAACGTATTATAGATCGAATTTTAATAGAGATTCCTATGGTACTTAAAGTAAAAATTAGTGTTGCAAAAATAAACCCTCCGATAGGAGGAAACGTCTCAGAGGTGGCTGTAATTTTTTCAAAAAAAAGGAAAGCATAAAAAATTCTTGCCCAACAAGTAAAAATGCGTAAATTTGCAAACCTTAAGGGTGTCGTGGCCGAGTGGCTAGGCAGTGGTCTGCAACACCATCTACAGCGGTTCGAATCCGCTCGACACCTCTACAAAACGCTCCAAATACTGGAGCGTTTTTTTGTTTTTGTTAACGTACTATTTAAGGAATTTTCTGCATCTTTGTTTTATGAAGATCTATCCTATTGAAACCGGAAATTTTAAGTTAGACGGAGGAGCCATGTTTGGCGTGGTACCTAAAAGTCTTTGGCAAAGAACCAATCCTGCAGATGCTAACAACCTAATCTCTATGAGTATGCGTTGCTTGCTTATAGAAGATCAAGAGCGATTAATCCTTGTTGATACGGGGCTTGGCTCAAAACAATCAGACAAATTTTTTGGCTATTATGATTTGTTCGGAGATTTTTCTCTAGACGCATCTTTAAAAGAACACGGATTTCACAGAGATGATATTACGGATGTTTTTTTAACCCATTTACACTTTGATCATTGTGGTGGTGCCATTCAATGGAATGCAAATAGAACTCATTATGAACCTGCGTTTAAGAACGCTAAATTTTGGTCTAACGAAAACCATTGGCAGTGGGCTACCAACCCAAATCCAAGAGAAAAAGCTTCATTTTTAAAAGAAAACATCAATCCGATAGAAGAAAGCGGTCAATTAAACTTTGTCCGTGGAAACGGTTTTGATCAACTTGGTTTTGAAGTACTGTTTATGGATGGTCATACAGAAAAGCAGATGTTGCCCAAACTGCGTATCGGTGATCAAACCCTTGTGTTTATGGCTGATTTATTGCCTACAGTGGGCCATATACCACTGCCTTATGTAATGGGCTATG
Source organism: Polaribacter pacificus (assembly GCF_038024035.1). Taxonomy (NCBI): domain Bacteria; kingdom Pseudomonadati; phylum Bacteroidota; class Flavobacteriia; order Flavobacteriales; family Flavobacteriaceae; genus Polaribacter; species Polaribacter pacificus. Next base: position 1,733,875 of record NZ_CP150664.1, on the reverse strand, counting down.
ATACCAGGCCATTGCTTACGCTTCAAGAAAAAGAATTGTTTTTAAATGAAGCCGCAGACAACAACTACCTGCTATTTTTAGAGCATGACGCTTATAACACATTGTGTACCGTAACACATACAGAAAAGGGAGTCCGTTTACAGGATACTTTCCAATTTTCAGACCTGTTTTAATACTAAAAAAATAATTAAACGATAAATAAATGAACATGAGAGTATACAAACCCCTCTATTTTTTGGCAGTTGCCTTTGTTGGATTTGCAAGCTGTAAATCAACTGCAACATTGCCTGTGCCTTTGGCTGAAAACAACAGTATTGCTATTGTAGCTAAAAAAAGTGCACTAACCAAAGAGCAAGCGCAAACCTGGGGACATTTAGATTTGGCTACAGATACCATTCCTGGTATGAGTGTTAATAAAGCCTATGATTTTTTAAAAGGAAAAAAGGGACAAACCGTTGTTGTAGGAGTTGTTGACTCAGGAACTGATTTACTACATGAAGATTTGGTTGATGTAGCTTGGGTTAATCCAAAAGAGGTTGCAGGAAACGGCCTTGATGATGATAAAAACGGTTTTGTTGATGATGTAAATGGCTGGAATTTTTTAGGTGCTATTTACAAAGAAAATGCAGAGTCAGAGAGAATTTTAAAAGACCCTAGTTTGGTTGATGAAGCAACCTATAAAGCAATTAAAGCAGCTCACGATAACAAAGTAGGAACTGCGAATACGACCAATGCAAGACTAAAGCAAATGTTACAGGGAGTAACCTATGCAGACAACACTATTGCTGCGCACTTAAAAAAGAAAACCTATACAAAAGATGAGGTTCTTGCAATTAAAACACAAGACCCAGCTTTGTCTCAAAGTATTGCTATTGCTAAGCAAATGTATGGTTTTGGTTTAAACACTCTTGGTCAAGCCATTAAAGAGTTGTCAAAATTGGTTGAAGACAATGATGCTTTGTTAAGTGGATCTAATTTAAAAACCAACTATAGAAGTGTTTTAGGGGATGACCCTAACACCATGGATGTTCTCGTATATGGAAATAATAAAACTGGACCAAGCATTAAAGATGAGGCACACGGAACACATGTTTCTGGGATTATTGCAGCAACAAGAAATAACGGAAAAGGGATAAATGGTGTTGCCAACATGGCAAAAATTATGGCTGTAAGAACAGTCCCTGATGGTGATGAATATGACAAAGATGTTGCTTTGGCTATTCGATATGCTGTAGACAACGGCGCTAAAGTAATCAACATGAGTTTTGGAAAAGGGTATTCTCCAAAAAAAGAATGGGTATGGGATGCCATTAAGTATGCCGCAGAAAAAGATGTTTTAATTGTCAATGCTGCAGGAAATGATGGCGATGACATTGATGTGGTAAAGACCTTTCCAAACGATTCTAAAGATTTACAAACAGAAATTTCTGACAATGTAATTACAATTGGAGCGATGGGCGCTACCTATGATGAAAATCTAGCCGCTAGTTTTTCTAACTACGGAAAAAAGAATGTGGATATTTTTGCTCCAGGGGTTCAAATTTATTCTACTACACCAGAAAATGAATATCAATTTTTTGATGGTACTTCTATGGCAGCTCCATCAACCGCTGGTGTTGCTGCGTTAATTCGTTCATATTATCCAAAATTAACAGCAAGTCAAGTAAAACATATTATCATGAATTCTGGAACAAAGATAGATTTAGAAGTGATTAGACCTGGGTCTGTATCTCAACAAAATCCAAATGGAGTAAAAGTTCCTTTTTCTGAATTGTCTGTTACTGGTAGAGTGGTCAATGCATATAACGCATTAAAAATGGCCGATAGAATGGTGAATGGCAAGTAATTTGAAAAAATTAGTATATAAAAAAAAAGAGCATTAAATTTACCAAAGCTCTTTTTAGTTGAAGACTATAATTAAAAACACAATTAGAATGAAACAAAAATTATTTATTGCATTTGCAATGATTGCAATGCTTACACAAGCACAAGGATCAAAAGGCTATTGGCAACAACAGGTAGATTACACTATGAATGTTGATGTTGATGTAGAAACTTATCAATATAAAGGTACCCAAAGGTTGATATACACCAACAATTCACCAGATGCTTTAAACAAGGTTTATTACCATTTGTATTATAATGCTTTTCAACCAGATAGTGAGATGAATGCACGTTTAACGAGTATTGCTGATCCAGATGGAAGAATGGTAAACAGAAGCGGTACAAGAGAAAACCCAGTTATAGAAAGTAGAATTTCTAAATTGAAGCCTAATGAAATAGGATATTTAAAAGTAAGCTCATTAAAACAAAATGGAAAAGCTGTTCAATATGAAGTAGCAGGAACCGTTTTAGAGGTAACTTTAAATCAACCAATTCAACCAAACAGTAAAGTAACTTTTGATATGGTTTTTGACGGTCAATTACCTGTTCATATTCGTAGAGCTGGAAGAAACAGTGGAGACGGAGTTGCAATGTCTATGGCACAATGGTACCCTAAAATGGCTGAGTATGACTTTGAAGGATGGCAAGCACACCCTTATATAGCAAGAGAGTTTCAAGGTGTTTGGGGTGATTTTGATGTAACACTTCATATTGATAAAGAATATACTGTAGGAGGAACAGGAAATCTTCAAAACCCACAAGAAATTGGACATGGTTATGAAGACAAATCAAAACCATTAAATATTCAAAGAGGAAAAAAATTAGCATGGCACTTTAAAGCAGATCGCGTTCATGATTTTACTTGGGCAGCAGATCCAAATTATGTGCATGATATTTATAAAATGGAAAATGGTCCAGACCTACACTTCTTTTATAAAGACGATGAAAAATATAAGAAAAACTGGAAATCAATTCAGCCTTTAACTGCAGAAGCGATGAAGTTTTTTAGCGAAAATGTTGGTCCATACCCTTGGAAACAATATTCAGTAATTCAAGCAGGAGACGGAGGAATGGAATACGCAATGTGTACTTTTGTTGCAGGAGGTGATAGAAGAAGCCCAATTGGGACAGTTTTTCACGAAATGGCTCATACTTGGTTTCAACAAATCTTAGCAAGTAACGAAAGCAAACACCCTTGGATGGATGAAGGCTTTACAAGCTATATTTCTGCTTTGGCATCAAACAAAATTTTAAGAAAAGGAGATGGTAGACCAACAGCAGGTGGATATGGAGGTTATTTTTATTTGGTAAAAAGCAAATTAGAAGAGCCATTAACTACGCATGCTGATAGATATAACCTTAATTCAGCATACAGTGTTGCTAGTTATACCAAAGGAGCTATGTTTTTATCTCAATTAAACTATATAATTGGTGAAGAGAACGTTAGAGAGACAATTAAAAAATACTACAGAGACTTTAGCTTTAAACACCCAACACCAAACGATATCAAAAGAACTGCTGAGAAAGTATCTGGATTAGAGTTGGATTGGTATTTAAACGAGTGGGCTCAAACCACACATACAATTGACTACGGAGTAGAAAAAGTAGAAGGATCAAAAGTAACTTTAAATAGAGTTGGAAAAATGCCAATGCCTGTTGATGTAACTGTAACTTATGTAGATGGTTCTACAGAAGATTTCAACATTCCTTTAAGAATGATGAGAGGAAACAAGCCAACTTCAGCGAAAGTAATTGCAGACTGGCCATGGGCTTTCCCTAGCTATACATTTGCTGCTTCTAAAGCTGTAAAAAAGGTAGAAATTGACACCTCTAAAATGATGGCAGATGTAGACAGATCAAACAATGTTTTTGAAACTAACTAATTTCTTATAAATATGAAAAAAGCGATACAAATTTCATTGATGATTATGCTCTTTGTTGCCACTGGTTGCAGTAGTTCAAAAAAAGTCGTTGCAGTTAAAAAGGCAGACCCTTTAGTAGGGAACTGGGCAATGGTTATTAAAGGGACTCCTCAGGGTGACCTTCCTGCAAAGATGATTATTTCTAAAGACGAATCTAATAGTTATACAGGTGTTTTAAGCACCACTTTTGGAGACCTTCCTTTAGAGAACTTTAAAATAGGGAACAACAAACTTTCGGCAGGCTTTGCAGCTCAAGGATTGGATTTCAGTTTAACAGGAACCTTTAAAGGGAAAGATTTTGAAGGAGCCGTTTCTGGAATGGGAGAAATTTTTACTGCAAATGGTAAAAAAGAGTAAAGAGCAATCTTTAACGAATAAAAAAAAGCCGCAAACTGCGGCTTTTTTTTATTCGTCTACTTTTTCAATAAGTGTATCAATATTTAATTTATCTTTTGGAATAAAGCCTTTTAACATGAGACCAATACCAAATATGATAAGCATAATCCCCATGGTTCTTTTAATCTTGTAGATTACTTTAGGAGTTAGTTTGTTTTTTAATTGCTTGGCCAGAACAATCTTACCTAAATCGGTAACAAAATAACTTGCTACAATAAGCGTAAAATACCAAAAGATATGTCTAGGGTTCATGTCTAAAGCAGGGCCAATGACAACAATCAGTCCTAGCCAAAAAGCCAAGACACCAATGTTGATAAAGTTTAAGAAAAAACCTTTTAAAGCTAGTTTTAAATAGTTGTTGCTTAAAGGTATTTTAATAGCACTACTACTTTCTTCTAATTCTTTTTTACTTGCCTTGTCAAAAAAAGTAATTAGACCGTAGATAACTAAGATAAGACCGCCAATAAAAAACAATCGAGGATCGTCTTTAATTTCTTCTAAGAGATGCCTGCTTCCATAATATGCAATAACTATAAACGCGATGTCTCCTAAAATAACACCCACATTAAATGCAATAGCAGCTCGTGCTCCTTTTAAGATACTCGTTTGTATCAGCATAAAAAAAACCGGCCCAATCATAAAAGAGAGAAAGAAGCCAAAGAGAATTGCGTTTTTAATGTCGTAGAAATCCATTTTTTAAAGATACGATTTCTGATTAAACATCATCAAAGTCTATAGTTACCCTTGGAGTTGTAGGGTGTGCTTGGCAAGTGAGTATAAAACCCTCTTCCAATTCACTATCTGTTAAGATGCTATTTTTACTCATTACAGCTTTCCCTTCCGTTACTTTTGCAATACAACTACTACAAACTCCACCTTGACATGAATAAGGTGCGTCTAGGTTGTTGCGCAAACTTGCAGCCAAAATATCATCGGTCATCTGCATAGTAAACGTTGTGGTTTCATCATCCAACAACACTGTTAGTTCTGTTTTGCCATCAGGAATCGCTATATTGTTTTCTTCTGTACTAGCAGTAAACAACTCAAAGAAGATGTTCTCCTTGTCAATATGAGCAGCCTGTAGCGTTTCAGAAACCAGGTTAATCATTTCTTCTGGACCACATAAAAAAGCGGCATCAAAACGAATATCTTTATAGGTGTTTTTTACAAAATAGTTGGTGTTTCCTTTGTCTATTCTTCCAAAGATTGCGTCGCCACTTAAAGCTTTGCTAAATACATAGTGAAGTTTAAACTGTGGGTGTGCTTCTGCAAGTGCTTCTAATTCATTTTTAAAAATAGTAGACTCTGCAGACTTGTTTCCATACACCAAGGTAAAACTAGCAGTAGGCTGGTTTTCTAAAACCACTTTAACCATAGAAAGAACCGGAGTTATTCCGCTTCCAGCAGCAAAGGCAATATAGTTTTTATTGGCTTCTGGTTTAAGAATAAACTTACCCTCAGGTTCTGCAACTTCTAATTGGTCTCCTTCTTTTAATTTTGTGGTAGCATAGACAGAAAACTGACCTTTCTCAACGGCTTTAACAGCCACTTTAAGCTGCTTGCTATTTGGAGAGCTACATATAGAATAAGCTCTTCGAATCTCTTTTCCGTTGATTGTTTTTTTTATGGTGATGTATTGACCCGCTAAAAAAGTAAAACTTTCTTTTAAAGAATCAGGAACTTCAAATATGATAGAAACCGCATCAGAAGTCTCTTTGATAATTTTTTGTACAGTTAATTTATGAAATGTTGACATGTAGTAATTTTAAAGTGCAAAAATAACAAACAAATTGCGAACCCCTTGTTAGAGATTTGATAAAAAAATACCAAAGATTTTTATGCATAAGAAAATTATGTATATATTTGAATGGTTTAAGTAGCTTATTTTAAAAGAAGAAAGGCTCCTTAATTAGAATAGAAGACTATGGCGAATCAAAAATTATACAAAGGCTCATTGCAAACAATCATTTTAAAATTATTGGATCAAAATGATAAAATGTATGGATATGAGATCACTCAGAAAGTAAAAGAGTTAACAAAGGGCGGCTTAAAAATCACAGAAGGAGCCTTGTACCCTGCCTTGCACAAACTAGAAGCAGATGGCATGTTAACCGTTGAGGTTGCTAAGGTTGGAAACCGTTTGCGTAAATATTATAAACTCACAGAACACGGAACCAAAGAAACCGCAAACAAACTGTTAGAAATGGAAACATTTTTAAAAACCATGCAACAGTTGGTAAACCCTAAAATGAGTTTGGAATAATTGAGCTATGCAGGATAAACATCAAATAACAGAAAAACAATTGGCCTTTTTGGACCGATATCTAAAAAAATACAGTTTCGGATCTGAAGATGATAAAGTTGAATTAAAAGACCATTTAATTTTAGATTTTGAAGCAAATGGTAATGGCAATCTTTCACAATACCTTTCTGATAAGATTGGCTTTATTAAAAAATTTATTGCAAGCAAGTTAAGCGCTATTCATAAAAGTTATCGAAGAAAAACAATTGATGAAGCCATTGGTTTTTTTACGTCAATCCAAAGACTGTCTCTTACAATTATCGTTTTTTTGTGCATGTATACGATGACACATTTTTTAAACGAAACGCTGCTCATTGTGTTGTTTATTAGTAGTGTGCTGGGGCTCTTTGTTTATAGTCAGTTTTTTTTAAAGATCAAAAAAGAGGATAAAAAAAAGTTAGACAGAATTGACTATTTAGGTCAAGAAATGTGGTTGCCTTATTTAATGCTAATGCTGCCTTTACCGTATTACGATGAACTTATCGTGTATAAAACTTTTTTTAGCCTGTATTGGTTTGTTGCAATAGGTTATTCTATAGCCGCAATACTTGTAATGAAAAAAGAGAAGAAATTAATTTATGAAAAGTACAAACATTTGTTAGATTGAAACCATGACATTAACAGAAGAACATATTGATCAGCTATACAAGTTTACACGTAAACACTTTGTTTATCATTACGATGTACAAACAGAGCTAGTAGATCATTTGGCAAATGATATTGAGCAAATTTGGATAGATCAACCTCAATTGTCTTTTGAAGAAGGCAGAGACCTTTCGTTTAAAAAATTCGGTGTTTTTGGATTTATGGACGTGGTAGAGCAAAAACAAAAAGTCATGTACAAACGCTATTGGAAAATTTTATGGCGCTTTGTTAAAGAATGGTTTACACTACCTAAAGCCATTACCACAAGTATGATTTTTATGTTGTATTTTATCCTGCTTCAGCAACTTTATTCATTTTATGTGCTTACTTCTATATTAGCGTGTTGGGCGGTTTATGATCTGATAAAACTTATAAAATACAAGAGAACAGCAAAAAAAAGACAGGTAGAAGAAAAACGTTGGTTATTAAAAGACATGATTGGAGATTCTAGAGGAGGTTTTTCTATAATAACGATTGTCAATCTTTACCAAATTATCAACATTTTTAAAATTGATATTAGTGTTTTATCACTTTATTGGCTTGCACTCATTGCTGCCTTGGCCACACTTTTAACAATTGTTTTTTATGTGAGTTCAATTATTTTGCCCCAAAAAGCGACAGAATTGTTAGCAGAAACCTACCCCGAATACAAAATGCAATAAATAATTTGTAACAAAAAGGGTTTTTTGGATACTTATTAATATCAACTAAACAAATACAACCAAATGATTTCACGTTTTTTACAGTTAGAATGGAAACAGTATTTTCGTTCATCGTATTGGCAAAAAGGATTGGCTATTAAGATTATCATGGGCTTTTTTGCCTTGTATCTTTTGGGTTCTTTTTTGTTATTAGGGCTTAGCGGTTTTTACCTTCTTAAAAAGGTTTATCCAGAATCAGATCCTTTGCAAATAGTCAATTCAGTTTTAATTTTTGCTTTTATTGGCGATATGATTTTTAGATACATGATGCAGAAGCTTCCTGTTATGAATATCAAACCGCTGCTTATTTTACCCATTAAGAAAAACTCGCTAGTTCATTATATTTTAGGAAAATCAGCCTTTTCTGCTTTTAATGTGTTTGGACTCTTTTTTTACATCCCTTTTTCCATTGTTTTGATTAAAGAAGGATATGATATAAGTGGAGTCTTAGGATGGCTTGCCTGTTTGGTATTGCTTATTTTAAGTACCAATTATTTAAACTTTTTGATTAATAAAAATAATATTGCTTTGGGTGCTCTTGCAACAATTTTAGCAGGAAGCCTTGCGCTGCAATATTTTGATATTTTTGATATAAGCGGATTTAGTCAAGCAGTTTTTGACGGAGTTGTTAGCAATTCATTTTATGCACTTATTCCTTTGGGGGCACTTTTGGCATTGTACTATCTTAATTTTAGACAATTAAAAAATCAGGTATATTTAGATGATGCTATCTCTACAGAAGTAAAAGAAGCAAATACAGCTGATTTATCTTGGGCCAACAGATTTGGTGATATGGCGCCATTTATAAAAAACGAAATCAGGTTAATTTGGAGAAATAAAAGAACAAAAACAGTTTTTTTAATGTCATTTGCCTTTGTTTTATACGGTTTAATCTTTTTTACCAATCCTATTTACAAAGAGAAAATGCCTGGCTTCTTAATTTTTGCAGCCATGTTTATTACAGGAGGATTTGCTTTAAACTACGGACAGTTTATTCCGGCCTGGGAAAGCTCGTATTACAAGATGCTAATGACTCAAAACTTATCGTACAGAAAATACATAGAATCTAAATGGTATTTAATGGTCACCATTACTGCTATCCTATTTGTACTAGCAACACCTTACTTGTATTTTGGCCTTGAAATTTATTTAATGATCGCCGCTGGAGCACTCTTTAATATTGGTTTTAACACCCTGGTTTTGCTGTATGCAGGTTCATTTAATAGAAAGCAAATTGACTTAAATAAGAGTGGGTTTGGAAACACACAAGGTACAAGTGCCACACAGTTTTTAATCGTCATTCCAATTATGGGCTTTCCTGTAGCTTTGTTTTATGCGTTTAGTTATCCCTTTGGAGTTAACGCGGGTTTAATTGCAATTGCAGTTACAGGATTATTAGGAATCGTATTTAAAAATTATTTTATCAATTTGATAACAAAAAAATACGTTAAAGATAAGTATGCAGCTATCCATGCATTCAATCAAAAAGCATAAGTACCAACAAATTTAGACACAAAACATCATGATACAATCAACAAATATTTCAAAAAAATACGGACAAGCAGAAGTACTAAACATAGAGTCTTTAGAGATTCCAAAAGGTCAAAGTTTTGGCTTGGTTGGAAATAACGGAGCTGGAAAAACCACTTATTTTAATGTATTGCTAGATTTAATTAGACCAAGCACAGGACAAATAATTAACCATAATGTGGTAGTGAACGAAAGTGAAGACTGGAAAACATTTACAGGTTCTTTTATTGATGAAACTTTTTTAATTGGCTACTTAACTCCTGAAGAATACTTTCAGTTTATCGGTGATTTAAGAGGAATGAATACTGCTGATGTCAATGCTTTTATAAAACAGTTTGAAGAGTTTTTTAATGGGGAAATTCTAGGAAAAAAGAAATACTTAAGAGATTTGAGTAAAGGAAATCAAAAAAAGGCAGGTATCGTAGCCGCTTTAATGGGAAATCCACAGGTTGTTATTTTAGATGAACCTTTTGCTAATTTAGATCCTACTACTCAAATTCGATTGAAAAAAATATTAAAAACGCTTACAGACAGTAAAGAAGTTACTGTGCTTGTTTCAAGCCATGATCTGAGCCATGTAACAGAAGTCTGTGAACGAATCGTTGTTTTAGACAAAGGAAAGGTTGTAAAGGATCTTGAAACATCAGCAGAAACTTTAAAAGAATTGGAAAGTTATTTCTCTGTATAGAAGCGGTTTTTTAATTATTCTTATTTTTACAGCTCTTAGCAACAATATTTTTTTTGAAAAATAGTTGTTACTAAGAGTTTTTCTATGAAAAAAGGTAAAGCAATTTTTGGCGATATGAGTGGATATAAACAACAGGTTTGTTTTTTGGGATTGGCGCTTATGTTGTTTTCATGCAGCCCAAAAAGAGATGGAATCATTAGCCGAACTTATAATGCTGTTACCGCCAAGTACAACATACTTTATAATGGGCACCTTGCCTTTGAAGAGGGCTTGGAAGAGCTCAATGCTTCTTACCAAGATAATTTTTGGGAGTTAATTGAGATAGAGCCCTTGGCTTTTGACACATCAATAAGTGTGCTTTCAGAAATTACAAGCACAAATAACCCTCAAGCGAAATCAGAAAATAAAAATGCAACTTCTTTTGAAAAGGCAGAAGAAAAAGCGGTAAAAGCCATTCAGTTACACTCTATCAATATTGATGGTACAGAACGAAATAGTCAAATGGATGATGCCTATTTGCTTTTGGGTAAGTCTCGCTATTATACCCAAAGATTTGCCCCTGCGATTGATGCGTTTAATTATATTCTTACTACAGATCCAAAGGCCAATTTAAGAGATGAAACCAAGATTTGGAGAGCAAAAGCCAATATCAGGCTAAACAATGAAAGCTTTGCGATAGAAACCTTAAGTCTACTTTTAAGAGACCCGAGTGCTTCGACAGAAATTAAAGAGCAAGCGCATACTGCACTTGCCATAGCCTATCAAAAAAAAGGGAATATACAAGAGACGATTCGGCAGTTAAATTTAGCGACAAGAACCCTTAAAAATGTTCAACAAGGTCAAAGAAACCTGTTTGTTTTAGGACAGCTTTATGCACTGCAAAACCAAAAAGACCTTGCCAAGAAAGTTTTTTTAAAGCTGGTAAATTTTAAAAAAGCATCCTATGGTTTTAAAATTCACGCACAAATAGAAATCGCTAAAAATGAATCAAATAACAAGGCAATTGCTCCGTTATTGTTAAAATTTAAAAAACTCTTAAGCGATGGAACCAATCAGCAATTTGAAGGTGAATTGTATTATCAGATGGCGCTTTTAGAAGCTAGTAGAGACAGCACAGAATTAGCCATCGACTATTTAAAAAAATCGCTACAATCAAAATCAATGACTGCGTATCACAAAACGTATTCTTATGAGAAACTAGGTGATATCGAGTTTAAAAAAGCGAATTATTTAATAGCGGGTAAGTATTATGATAGCATTCTTAAGATCAATAAAAATATCCAAGACCCACGCATAAGAACCATCAACAGAAAGCATAAAGGGCTTGCAAACCTACTTCAGTTGGAGGGTGTTTTGCAAAATAATGATAGTATTTTAAACATCGTTTCAATGCCCAAAACAGCACAGAGAAGCTTTTTTGAAAAACACATCGCTGCATTAAAAGCTGCCGATGAGCAACGAGTTCAACAGGCATTAAACTCCAGCTCTTTTGGAAATTCTTCTGGAGGGGTTAGTGCTGCACAACCCAACTCTAAAGGCAAGTGGTATTTTTATAATACTCAACTAGTGGCTTTTGGAAAAGCTGCTTTTGAAAAACAATGGGGAAATCGACCTTTAGAAGACAATTGGAGAATTTCTGACAAGGCACAGCTAAATACAGACAAAAGCACTAATGTTAAAGAAGAAATCAACAAAGCATCTTACAATCTTTCTACTTATATGTCTCGTATACCAACCAATAGAGCAGTTATAGATTCACTTCGTTTTTACAGAAATGAAGCACTGTATGAGACTGGTATTATCTATAAAGAACAGTTTAAAAACTTGAGTTTAGCAGCCCTCAGATTAGAGCGATTAATAAGTCTTAAGCCTGATAAAGATTTAATTTTACCTAGTTATTATCAGTTGTATCAGGTGTATAAGGAGCTCAATCATCCAAAAGCTGAAACCTATAAAAACGAGATTATTAAAAATTATCCGAGCTCTAGATATGCAGAGATTTTAACGGATAACAAAGGCTTTATTTCAGACAATAAAGACAATGACATTGAGTCGTTGTATAAGGATCTGTATCAATTATTTAAAGAAAATTATCACAGAGAAGTGGTTAGTCAAATAGATCAATTGAGCCCAATGCTTCAAGAATCAAAATTAATTGCTAAATTTGAGTTGTTAAAAGCTTTTGCAATTGGCAAATACCAGACAAAAGAAGCTTATAAAAAAGCCTTAGAATTTGTGTCAAAAAATTATGCTAATCTAGAAGAAGGAATTCGAGCGAAAGAACTTTTAAAACAATTAAAATAAATTTATTCTCATGTTTTCAAACGAAAAAAAATCAAGTAAACCCACGATTATGGAAAGAAATATTTTAGCTAAAAATACAACGATTGTTGGAGAGTTAAGCTCTGACGGTGATTTTAGAATTGACGGAATTTTAGAAGGAACTTTAAAGACTAAAGGTCGAGTGATTATTGGTGTAGAAGGTACTGTTAAAGGGACTGTTGAATGTGAAAATGCAGATATTGAAGGCAAATTTTCTGGGGATTTAAAAGTAAATACCATGCTTACCATCAAAGCAACGGCAAACATTACAGGAGAAGTTGTCATTGGCAAGCTTTCTGTTGAGCCAGGTGCTTCTGTAAACGCTACTTGCAGTATGAAAGGAGCCCTAAAGGATATCAATCAAAAAGATGCAAAAGGAGCCTCAGAAAAAACAGCTTAATAAATTTGTAAGACTTACCGGGATTGGTTTACAAATGGGAATTACCATTTATGTAGCAGCCTATGTTGGTAAGCGCATAGACGCACATTATAATTTTGAAAAGAATTATGTTACACTTGTGCTTATTCTTCTGGCTTTTGTAGGAACACTTGTGAGCCTAATGGCCCAACTAAAAAAAATCAATGAAAAAGATTCATAGGGCAAAAGATTTGGTGCTGCCCTTTATATTGGTGGTAACAATAGCCTTGAGTTTGGTGTTCGTTATTCATTTGTTTGTCCTAAACAAATTAGACCTTCCGCTGTTTTCGTATCAACTTATAGAAGCATATATTGCTAATGGTCTTTTAGCAATAGTCATTTTTACAACCTTATTTCTATTAAGAAAAAAATACCATGAACAACTGGGCTTTTTATTTATGGCGGGTAGTTTGTTAAAATTTGCTGTATTTTTTATTTTCTTTTACGCTGGTTATCAACTAGCGGGTTCAAGCTCTAAGGTAGCTTTTTTTGCTTTTTTTGTTCCCTATATAACTAGTTTACTTACAGAAACTTTGGGCTTGATCAAACTTCTAAACCTTCCAAAAAACGAGTAATATTTAGGTCGTCAGAAAACATCAAAAAAATAAACTTGTAAATAGTTTTTCAATTTAAGAGAAAAACCTACCTTTGCAGCGATTTTTAAGACACTATTATCAGAGTGATATGCGAAGAAAATTTTTATTAAAAAAGATTAGCTTTTTACTGTTTTTAGTTTCGTTTGCATCTGTTGCACAACAACATGATGAAACGACAGCTTCGGCACAGACCCAAGACAAGAGTTTAAAAGTATCCATTAAGGAGTACATTAGTCACCACTTGTTAGATTCGTATGACTTTGGTTTGTACTCGTACACTAGTGATGAAGGAGAAAAAGTACATGTTGGTTTTCCTTTGCCTGTTATCTTATGGGATGGAGGATTAAAAGTATTTTCATCATCTAAATTTCACTATGGGGAAACTGTAGCTGAGGTAGGTGGAGACTACTACAAGGTGTATCACAATAAAATCTACAAAACGGATGCTGCAGGAACGATCAGTTACGATGCAGAACATCATCCAACCAATGTAAAACCCTTAGATTTTTCAATTACTAAAAACGTTGTGTTTATCTTTTTAGTTTCATTGCTAATGTTCTTTATGTTTACAAGAATGGCTAAGAACTATAAAAAGAGTGCACTTCCAACAGGAATGGGGCGTTTGTTAGAGCCAATCATATTGTATATTAGAGATGATATTGCGATTCCTAATATTGGAGAAAAGCACTATAGAAAATACATGAGTTATTTATTAACTGTATTCTTCTTTGTATGGATTGTAAACTTATTAGGTTTAACACCATTAGGAGTAAATGTAACTAATAATATTGCCGTAACTTTTGTGTTAGCACTTATCACATTTGTATTGACAACTGTTACCGCTAATAAAAGTTATTGGGGGCATATTTTTTGGATGCCAGGAGTTCCTAAATTAATGAGAATTGTTTTAGCTCCGATAGAGTTATTAGGAATGGTGATTAAGCCATTTTCATTGATGATTCGTTTGTATGCAAACATTACAGCAGGTCACATTGTACTGATGAGTATTATCGGTTTAATGTTTATCTTTAAGAGCTGGATTGGAAGTCCATTATCATTTGGACTTGCCTTTGCGCTTTCGCTTCTTGAATTATTAGTAGCAGCGTTGCAAGCGTATATTTTCACTATGTTATCTGCCTTGTACTTCGGTTCAGCAGTAGAAGAACATAATGATCACTAAAAATTGAATGTTTAATAATTAAATATATATATAATGGAAGGATTAAATTTTATTGGAGCTGGATTGATCGTAATCGGTGCAGGTTTAGGTATCGGTAAGATTGGTGGTTCAGCAATGGACGCAATCGCACGTCAACCAGAAGCTTCTGGGAAAATCCAAACAGCAATGTTAATTGCTGCTGCCTTAATTGAAGGTATCGGATTTGCTGCATTATTTGCAGCTTAAAAAAGCTAACAAAAGCTATAACGGTTGGTTATAGCTTTTGTTTAACATTAAAGAGAGAGATTAAAATTATATAGGTAAATAATATGGATAAGTTAATAAACGATTTTTCTTTTGGTCTGTTTGTATGGATGGGCGTATTGTTTGTGTTGTTGGTTGTACTGCTAAAGAAATTTGCATGGAAACCAATTTTAGACGCTGTAAACGATAGAGAAGAAGGGATTAAGAATGCATTGGCATCTGCAGAAGAGGCTAAAAAAGAAATGCAAAACTTAACTGCTGACAATGCAAATCTTTTAAAGCAAGCAAGATCAGAAAGAGACGCGATGCTTAAAGAAGCTCGTGAGATCAAAGATCAAATGATTTCTGAAGCTAAAGATGAAGCTAAAGAAGAAGCAAACAGAATGATTGAATTGGCTAAAGAGTCTATCAATCAAGAAAAACAAGCTGCTTTAGCACATTTAAAGAAAGAAGTTGGAGAATTATCAATCGTAATTGCTGAAGCTGTTTTGAGAAAAGAATTAAACTCTCAAGAAGATCAGGTAAAATTGGTAGAGGGAATGCTTCAAGACGTTACCTTAAACTAGTATACTATGAAAGGAGCAAGACCAGCATTACGATATGCTAGAGCTGTATTAAACCTAGCAAAAGAAACAGGAATAGAAGAGGCTGTAAATTTAGACATGCAATTGATTGTAAGTACAATCAATGAAAATGAAGATTTGCAAACAATGCTAAAAAGCCCTGTAATTAAAGCGTCTGCAAAAAGAAAAGTTTTAAATAGTATTTTTACAGATAAAGTCAATGCTATTTCATTAGGCTTATTTCACTTGCTAGAAGATAATAAAAGAATGGTGATGTTGCAAACAATTGCTGCTCATTACTCTATTATCTATGATTATTTAAAAAGCAAAGATATTGCTAAAGTGACTACTGCTTTTCCAATGACTAAAGATCTTGAAGAAAAGATTTTAGAAAAGGTAATGGCACTTACAGGTAATAAAACCAGTATAGAAAACATTATTGATCCTTCTATTTTAGGAGGTTTTATATTACGCGTAGGAGATATGCAATACGATGCAAGTATCTCAAACAATTTTAACGAATTAAGAAAGGAATTTGACAACAGTCAGTACATTCCAAAAATTTAATTATACATCAAATTAGAACAGATGGCAACAATTAAACCGGCTGAAGTATCAGCAATTTTAAAGCAACAATTGACAAATTTCGAAGCAAAAGCTTCGTTAAATGAAGTAGGTACCGTATTACAAGTAGGTGATGGTATTGCTCGTGTGTATGGTTTATCAAACGTACAATACGGTGAGTTGGTAGAATTTGAAGGAGGATTAGAAGGAATCGTTTTGAACTTAGAAGAAGACAACGCAGGTGTTGTATTATTAGGAGCTTCAAACACGGTTAGAGAAGGTTCTATTGTAAAACGTACTGAGCGTATTGCTTCTTTAAGAGCTGGTGAAGGCGTTGTTGGACGTGTTGTTGACACCCTTGGTAACCCAATTGATGGTAAAGGACCTATTGAAGGAACTACTTACGAAATGCCTTTAGAGCGTAAAGCTCCAGGAGTAATTTTCCGTGAGCCAGTTACTGAGCCTTTACAAACAGGGATCAAATCAATTGATGCAATGATTCCAGTAGGTCGTGGTCAACGTGAGTTGATTATTGGTGACCGTCAAACTGGTAAATCTACCGTTGCACTTGATACCATTTTAAATCAAAAAGAATTTTATGATGCTGGTGAGCCAGTTTACTGTATTTATGTTGCTATCGGACAGAAAGCATCTACAGTTGCTGCTATTGCTAGTATGTTAGAAGATAAAGGAGCTTTAGCTTATACGACTATCGTTGCAGCAAATGCTTCTGATCCTGCTTCGATGCAAGTATATGCACCGTTTGCTGGAGCCGCTATTGGTGAGTATTTCCGTGATACAGGAAGACCTGCTTTAATTATCTATGATGATTTATCTAAGCAAGCAGTAGCATACCGTGAAATTTCATTATTATTAAGAAGACCTCCAGGACGTGAGGCATATCCAGGGGATGTATTTTACTTACACTCTAGATTGTTAGAACGTGCTGCAAAGGTGATCAATGATGATGCAATTGCAAAAGACATGAATGATTTACCAGATTCGTTAAAATCGATTGTAAAAGGTGGAGGTTCATTAACAGCATTGCCAATTATTGAAACACAAGCAGGAGATGTTTCTGCCTATATTCCAACCAACGTAATTTCGATTACTGATGGTCAGATTTTCTTAGAATCAGATTTGTTTAACTCTGGTGTACGTCCAGCAATTAACGTGGGTATTTCTGTATCTCGTGTTGGTGGTAACGCTCAGATTAAATCAATGAAGAAAGTATCTGGAACTTTAAAACTGGATCAAGCTGCTTACCGTGAGTTAGAAGCTTTTGCAAAGTTTGGTTCTGATTTGGATGCTGCTACCATGAGTGTAATTTCTAAAGGACAACGTAACGTTGAGATTTTGAAACAAGCACAAAATGATCCGTATGCTGTAGAAGATCAAATTGCTATCATTTATGCAGGTTCTAAAAACTTGTTAAAAGATGTTCCTGTAGAAAAGGTAAAAGAATTCGAAAAAGATTTCCTAGCGTTTTTAAATGCGAAGCATAGAGATGCTTTAGATACTTTAAAAGCTGGAAAATTAACTGACGAAGTAATTGCTACTATAGAGAACGCAGCAAAAGAAATATCAAGCAAATATAAAGCCTAAGTAAGAGCTAGATTATTACTGCATATCAATTAACCTGATATGCAGTACTTAATACCCAATACGAAACAGTATGGCAAACTTAAAAGAAATACGTAACAGAATTACCTCAATTGGTTCTACCATGCAGATTACCAGTGCTATGAAAATGGTATCTGCTGCAAAGTTGAAAAAGGCACAAGATGCAATTACTGCAATGCGTCCTTATTCTTCAAAATTAACAGAATTGTTACAAAGTTTAAGTGCTACTTTAGAAGGTGATGCAGGAGGAGCTTATTCTGAACAAAGAGAGGTTTCAAAAGTATTATTAGTTGTTGTAACATCAAACAGAGGTTTGTGTGGAGGGTTTAACTCTTCTGTAATTAAAGAAACTCTTTTAACAATAGAACAAAAATACAGTAACAGTACTGTAGAATTGTTAACCATTGGAAAAAAAGGAGACGCCATTTTATCGAAAGATTTTAAGGTTATCGATAATAATATTAGCATTTTTGATGAACTTAACTTTGATAATGTAGCAGTAATTGCAGAAAAATTGATGCAGTTGTTTGTTGACGGAAGCTATGATAAAATAGAATTGGTTTACAATCGTTTTAAAAATGCCGCTACTCAAATCCCAACTGTTGAGCAATTTTTACCAATTAAGCCGGTAGAAGGAGAAAATGTAAATACAAATTTAGATTATCTTTTTGAGCCATCTAAAGAAGAGATTGTATTAGAGTTGATTCCAAAATCGTTAAAAACTCAATTGTACAAATCAATTAGAGATAGTTTTGCTGCAGAACACGGAGCTCGTATGACTGCGATGCACAAAGCAACAGACAATGCAAAAGACTTACGTGATGATTTGTTGTTAAAATACAACAAAGCACGTCAGGCTGCTATTACCAATGAAATTTTAGAAATTGTTGGTGGAGCGGAAGCTCTAAATAATTAAGCGAAGAGTAACGGAGCTAAATTATTTAGAGAGCGAGGCACTTAATAATTAGGCGTAGCGTTAGCGAAGTTAAATTTTCAAAAAGGTGCGGAAGCGCTGAATAATTAAGCGAAACTAATTTATTTAGAAAGCGGCAGGCATTGAAGAATTAATAGAAGTCCCTAAATAGTTTTATTTAGCAAAATTTATAAATTAAAGAGCGTATCAAACACTGATACGCTCTTTTTTTGTAGATTGTACTCTCTATTTAAAAGATTTTAAATTTTTGCAAAATGAAAAAAGTACAAATATTCCTCTTAGTTTTAATTGCTTTTAGCCTAAGTCAATGTAAAACGACTCAATTTGAGAAGCAAGCTCCCTTTACAATTCAATCAGCTACCTATAATTACTGGAAAGGTGGCCAGCCCAATGTTGGAGGAACAAAAGTAAGTTTTGCTTATAAGGCAACTAAGCCTGTTGAATTTGATTCAATTTATTTTCAGCAAAAAAGTGTAAAAGTAGAACTACAAGAAATAGCAGGGACTACCTATGTTGTTGGTTTTTTTAACAACAGCAGAAATATACCCGTTGTTGGACAAGTAAAAGCAACTGAAAAAAAACAGTCCACCCCATTTCAACTAGGCCCTAATGAAGCTGTATTAAGCTATTTAAAGGATGGTAAAATAAAGTATTTTAAAGTATCAGATTTAGAAGAAGTTTCTTCGAATATGAATCAATAAATAACAATACTTTTTTGTATTGGTAAGCAAGCTATTTATGGCTTGCTTTTTTTTTGGCACGTATTTTGAAACCTCTATAGTAATGTTCTTAAATACTGAGCCTATGAAATCAATTAAACTAATTTTAGTAGCACTGTTTGCAGGAGTACTGTTTAGCTCGTGTACTCAGTTTGATGATGAGTTCGGAAACCAAATTAGTTTAGACGAATTGGTTTCTGGATACGATTTATGGTATGTAGATTATCATAGAACTACCGGAACAGGAGAAATTCCTTTTGTTTCAAGAGCTTTTACACTTTCATTTTTAAATGGGAGGATGTATGCTAATAATAATATTACTGATATAGGAGTAACGGGCAACGGCCTTGGAATTATAGTAGGGAACTATAATACTCGAAATGGATATTTAGAAACCAATCACAGCATTGATGGAACTGTTGATTTTGATGTGATCCAAATTTCTCCAAATGAGATTAAAATTCGTGACGATTTTAACAATGTCACCTATTATTTGGTAGGCTATCAAAGAAACAATTTTGACTATGATAAATTGTTTTATGAAAACATAGAATATTTTTTACAAGAGTATGTTGCTTGGGAAAAAGTAGCCACTATTGGAGGCGCTCATAATGCGTTTGATTCTGAAAACTATTTGCAGTTTACACCAGAGAATTTAACAACATTTTATAGCTCTAGAGATCCATTTGGCACAACTATTGAGAGTATTCAATGGAACTATGTTGGTAGTTATAGAGTGTTTGATATTGATGGATATAACAATTTAAAGATTTTAACACTTAATTATGATGGAGGCGATACTGAAGAGTTTGAATTAAGCGTTATTAATGATAGAAAGATAGAATTGTATCATATTAATTCTGGAACAGCTTATGAATTTATGGGTAGAGGTTTTGTACAGTATTTAAAAACTGACAATCCAAAACCAGCTGTAAGGAATAACAATAGAAAACGTACTAAAATACAAAGAGATATAAAAATTAGAAGAGATTTAAAATAAAGTTTGGTTAGTTGATTTTTAGTTGGTTGTTAAACCAATCAACTAAAGTAAACCGCTCTAGAGGTAGAGCGGTTTTTTCATGCCTAAAACTTTTTTCTTTTTTAAGAGAATCGACTATCTTTAACCAAAACATTTAAAATGAATCCAACAGCATTTATAACAGGCGCGACTTCTGGTATTGGTAAAGCAACTGCCAGCTTGTTTGCAAAGAACAACATCCGCTTGATTCTTTGTGGGAGAAGATCAGAGCGTTTAGCTGAGTTGCAAAAAGAATTGAGTCAATATACAGAGGTAACAACGCTTACTTTTGATGTAAGAAATCGCGAGGCAGTTATAGAAGCCATTAAACAATTGCCTAAAGAATTCCAGCAAATAGATGTTTTAATTAACAACGCGGGGAATGCTCACGGCTTAAGCAGCATCCAAGATGGAGATTTGGATGATTGGGATGCCATGATAGATATCAATGTAAAAGGCCTGTTGTATGTATCTAAGGCCATCATCCCAAAAATGATTCAACAAAATAGTGGTTTTATCGTTAATATAGGCTCTATAGCGGGAAAAGAAGTATATCCTAACGGAAATGTATACTGTGCCTCTAAGCACGCTGTAAATGCCTTAAACAAGGCCATGCGTATTGATTTAAATGAGTACAATATCAGAGTTTCTGCCATTCATCCTGGAGCAGTAGAAACTGAGTTTTCTGAAGTGCGTTTTAAAGGAGATACAGAAAAGGCTAAAAACGTATATGCCGGTTATCAAGCATTGCAAGCTATAGACATTGCAGAGATTATTCATTTTGTGGTCACCAGACCCGCTCATGTTAATATAGAAGACCTGGTTGTATATCCAACCGCACAAGCAAGCCCAACTTTATTGAAAAAAAACTGAGATGATTAACAAGCGCCTTTTAATTAAAAACTTATTGGCTCATAATGATGAGAACAGTTTTTATGATAAAAAGCAAAAATTATCACTTGATCACAAAGAAGGTAAAGCTAAATTTATTAAACATATTTGCGCATTATCCAACTCAAATCCTGAGAACAACTCTTATATCGTAGTTGGAGTAGATGATCCTGAGAATAATATTATTGGGGTTGATTTTTTTGATGATAGCAAAATCCAAAATTTAGTAAATGCCTATCTAATCAATCCACCAACCATTCAATATGAAAATGTCCCATTTCCAAGATTGCCAAGACATAAAGTAGTTGGCTTGGTGAGTATTGCCCCTAATAAAAAGACCACATCACTGTCTAAAAATAGTTGGAAGTATAAAAAGGGAGCTATCTTTTTTAGAAGAGGAAGCAATTCTATGCAGGCATCATCACCTATAGAAGTTCAAGTTCAAAATAAAGATATTGTCGAGGCAATTGAGAAAATTGCCAGTAACAATATAGAGTTGACTTTAAAAGGGGTTTTTGATTTTTTTAAAAATCACAAAAAAGAATACCATCCACAATACAAGGTGTTTAAAGAGCAATTTGTGCTGTGTTGGGCAGGTAAAAAGACTCAAATAGAAGGGCAAACATTTTTTTCTAGAGTAGATATAGAGCTTGTCAATGAGCAGGTTCGGTTGTTCTTTTCTTCTATGGATGAGGTTCAAATTAAGGTGAATAAAAATTCTTTTATTATCACCGAGTATATTTTATTAGGCATCGATGCAAAAGAAACCCATCATCCTTTAGAAAAAACAATTATTAATTTTAAAGACAACGGTACTTATGATATCGTTAAAGAACTGCTATTTGTCCCGCCACAATACGATGCCGAAATTATAGAACATATTTATGAAAACAATAATGCGATTGTCTATAAAATAGAACATGAACTTCCACTTTCTGTTTTAGAACATGAAGATGTTTACCGTTTGCCAACCAGTTATTTAATTTGTTACCTAAATGGATTTTTAGATGCGCCAGAGCAATTAGAAAAAACCAAAGATTATATCAAAAACATGCAGGACAAAACCACGTATATTAAGTACAAAGAAGCGATGAGGGTTTTGAGAAAGGTAAAGTATAATTAAAAGCCAAAAAAAAACATCCAACTCAATTGAGTTGGATGTTCTAAGTTTTACGATAAAAAGTGATTATTTACCACCTCTGTTGCCTCCTCTATTACCACCTCTTTGGCGTTGAGAATTTTCTTTTTTCCATTTTTCGTACAATGGCCATTGTGCTTCTGTAAAGATTTTTTTCAATTCTTTGTCAGTGTCTTCTTGCATTTTGGTAAAAGCAGCCATCATTTCTTCACGACCTCCTCCGTTTTCTCTAAGCTCTGCAAAAGCTTTAGTTCTTTTGTCATTAGAAGCTAAAATTACCTCATAGGCTTTTTTCTGTTGATCTTCTGTTAATTTAAACGCTTTGGTCCAAGCCTCAACATTGGCTTTTGCTTGTGCTTTAGGATCTGGTCTTTCTCCTCTTTGCGCCTGAATTGATAGTGTACCAATAAAAAATAAGATGGTAATTGCTAAGTGTTTTGCTTTCATTTTATACTTGTTTTTAGATTTTAAAATTTTTGACGACCAGTTTCAATAAATTATTTCAACATGGTAGTTCTACGCTTAGACTATTATTTTTTAATATGGTTTAATCAAGTAACAAATTTTTTTTACAAACCTTCAGGATAAATCTTCTTTAATTCAGTTGCTTTCATTTTAATCATATTTATATCTAGAGAAATATCTGCTAGTGGTTTATTGGTAGCATCACGTTCTATATTTGTAATGGTGTTTACAACATCCATCCCTTTTATGACTTTTCCAAAAATGGTGTATTTTCCATCTAGCCTACTTAAGCCATTTTTATTTTGAACGATATAAAATTGGCATCTAGCCGAAAGCATTTTGGGGTTGTCATCACGACCAGCACCAACAGCACCATAGACATGACGCAACTTTTCATCAAACTCTGGTTCTAATAAAAACTCTGGATCGTTAAAACCTTCTGGTGTATCTGGACAGCCACCTTGAGCAACAAAATTTGGGATTACCCGATTAAAGGTTTGGTCATCCCAATATCCATCATTTGCTAATTGCATAAAACTTGCCTTGTGTTTTGGTGTTTCCTTATGTAGCCAAATTAAAATTTCACCCTTTGGTGTACTAATTTGTCCGACATCGTAAGTCTTTTCTGAATTGCAAGAAATCATGCTAATAAGAATACAGAAGCAAATAATTTTTTTCATGAATCATTTTTTTTGGTTGCTATAAAAATAGACATTATAGTTTAATAAGGCTCTTTAAACAAAAAACCCACTCAATGGAGTGGGCTTTTATTTGATATTATTAAAAACTATAAATCAAATTTTATTCCTTGTGCCAAAGGCAACTCGTCTGAATAATTTACAGTATTTGTTTGTCTTCTCATATATACTTTCCAAGCATCAGATCCAGACTCACGTCCACCACCTGTTTCTTTTTCACCACCAAAAGCGCCTCCAATTTCTGCACCAGAAGTACCGATGTTTACATTGGCAATACCACAATCAGAACCTGCATACGATAAAAACTTTTCTGCCTCTTTCATTTCATTGGTCATGATAGCCGATGACAATCCTTGAGCAACGCCATTTTGTTTTTCGATTGCATTTTCTACCTCTCCTGTATATTTCATTAGATATAAAATTGGTGCGAAAGTTTCGTGTTGTACTATTTCAAAATGATTTTCAGCTTCGATAATGGCAGGCTTAACATAGCAGCCACTTTCATAGCCTTTGCCTTCTAAAACACCACCTTCTACAAGCACATTTCCTCCTTCAGCTTTTGCTTTTTCGATAGCAGCCAAATAGGTATTTACAGCATCTTTGTCAATTAATGGCCCAATATGATTCTTTTCATCTAGTGGATTTCCGATGGTTAGTTGTTTATAAGCACCCACAATAGCATCTCTTACTTTGTCATAAACAGACTCGTGTATGATTAGTCTTCTTGTTGATGTACAACGTTGTCCACAGGTACCAACAGCGCCAAAGACAGCTCCAGGAACCACCACTTTTAAATCGGCAGTTGGTGTAATAATAATTGCATTGTTTCCTCCTAGCTCTAATAAAGATTTTCCAAAACGTTGCGCAACAGTTGCTCCAACGATTCTTCCCATTCTTGTTGATCCAGTTGCAGATACTAAAGGAATTCGAGTATCTGTAGTCATCATCTCACCAACTTTATAATCTCCATTGATGATATTAGAAATACCCTCAGGTAACTTATTTTCTTTTAAAACTCCAGCAATAATATTTTGACATGCGATTGAACACAAAGGCGCTTTTTCTGAAGCTTTCCAAACACAAACATCTCCACAGATCCAGGCCAAAGCCGTATTCCAAGCCCAAACAGCTACTGGAAAATTAAAAGCAGAAATTATTCCAACTACACCAATAGGGTGCCATTGCTCTCTCATTACATGCCCAGGGCGCTCTGAAGGGATAGTTTGACCATTTAATTGTCTAGATAAACCAACGGCAAAGTCACAGATGTCAATCATCTCCTGAACCTCTCCATAACCTTCTTGCAACGATTTTCCCATTTCATAGGAAACCAATTTTCCTAAAGGCTCTTTTAATTCTCTTAATTTATTTCCAAATTGACGAACAATTTCACCTCTTTGTGGTGCAGGCACATCTCTAAATGATAAAAATGCTTTGCTGGCCGTTTTCATTACTTGTTCATAATCTTCTTGGGTAGTGCTTGACACTTTTCCAATAAGAGCTCCATCTGTAGGAGAGTATGAAGAAATAACTTCTCCACTTCCAAAACTGTTAGAACCTGTAGATGTTCCATTGTTTATTTCTTGTATGCCTAATTCTTTTAAGGCTTCTTTGATACCAAAATCCGTCATAAGTAATGTATTTAATTCTTTAAAGAGAATTCAAAGTTACAAATAATTTAAGACATAAAAATTTTAAACAATATGGCCTTTATTTGTTTTATTTTAAACATTTAAAAATTAGTGTCACCATAAGAAATTCTTTAGCAATCAGCTAAGCAGCTGGTAAAATACTCTTATTTTTGTACAGATATGCAAGAACAGATTTTTAACATACAAACAGCTAAAGATTTTCAGACCTGTGCGCTTCAAGTTTTTAAGCATCAATTTGCTCATAACAAAGTGTATCGTTCTTTTTGTGATTTGTTGTACATCCATCCAAGTGATGTTAAAGAGCTAGCACAAATTCCTTTTTTGCCTATTGAATTTTTTAAAAGCAAAAAAGTGCTTTCTTCTTTAGATGAAGTTGAAGAGGTTTTTACCAGTTCTGGAACTACCGGAGCCATAACAAGCAAGCACTACATTACAGATGTCGAGTATTATAAACAAAGTTACCTTCATGGCTTTCACCGTTTTTATAGCGATATCAAAGACTATGCGGTATTGGCTTTGTTGCCAAACTATTTAGAAAGAAAAGGCTCCTCGTTGGTGTATATGGTTCATGATTTGATTTTGAAATCAGAAAATGAGCACAGCGGTTTTTACCTAAACAATTTGGAAGAACTTGCTCAAAAACTGAAAGTATTAGACCAGGCAGGTACTAAAGTTTTGTTGATTGGGGTTTCCTTTGCATTGCTTGATCTGATAGAACAACAGCAGTTTCAGCTAAAGAATACCTTAGTTATGGAGACTGGTGGCATGAAAGGGAGAAGAAAAGAAATGATACGAAAAGAACTGCACCAAGTATTACAAGATGGCTTTGGAGTGAAGACCATACACTCTGAATATGGCATGACTGAGTTGCTTAGCCAAGCCTACTCAAAGGGCAATGGTATTTTTGCCTGTCCACCTTGGATGCATATTTTAATCCGAGATACAGAAGATCCTTTAAGCATTATGCCAACAGGAGTATCAGGAGGGATTAATATCATAGATTTGGCCAATTATAATTCCTGTTCTTTTATTGCCACGCAAGATTTAGGAAAAGTCTTTAAAGATGATACTTTTGAGGTGATAGGTCGTTTTGATAATTCAGATATTCGAGGCTGTAATTTAATGGTCTTGTAATTTCTCTTCATTTTCATCGACTACATTAGAAACCGTATCCGATGAAACACTTACTTCTTTTTTTATGTATTGGACTTTCAACAAGTCTTTTTGCCCAGCACGATTATAACACCAAAAAAGGATTTGTAGCAGAAGGCTATGATGTGGTATCGTATTTTAGTCAAAAGGCAGAAAAGGGAAACAAAAAGTTTAGCACCACCTATGAAGGCGCAAAATTTCAGTTTGTCAATAAAGAAAATTTAGAGAAATTTAAAAAAGCACCTAAAAAGTATGTTCCTCAATACGGTGGATATTGTGCTTATGCGATAGGGAAAAGCGCAGAGAAAGTGTCTATTAACCCTAAAACATTTGAGATTAGAGACGGAAAACTGTACTTGTTTTACAATTCATGGGGAACAAACACCCAAGAACTCTGGATTAAAGAAGGGGCAAAAGCACTTCAAGAAAGCGCAGATAAAAACTGGAAAAAACTAAGCAAAGAAAATTAAATGTCATTCCAATTCTTTTTATCCTGTTTTAAAAGTTCGCAGGATAAGAATTTGAAATGACATTTTTAACTATTAGTTTGCAAGCTGTAAGAAAAAGTAGCTTTTTTTACCACGTTGCAAAAGCACGTATTTTTGTGCGATTAAATCAGAAGTTCTGATCAGGTAATCCTCACCAACCTTTTCTTTATTGACAGAAATTGCATTTTCTTTTAATGCTCTTCTCGCGTCTCCATTTGAGTTTAAAAAGTTTGTTTTTGCAGCCAATGCAGCAATCATATCTAAACCAGAATCAATGTCTTCTTTAGAAATTACAGCTTGAGGAACTCCTTCAAAAACATCTAAAAAGGTTTGTTCATCTAAGCTTTTTAAATCATCAGCAGTGGATTTTCCAAACAAGATATTAGACGCTTTAAGGGCATTTTCATAAGCGTCTTTTCCATGGGTCATAATGGTAACTTCTTCACCAACTTTCTTTTGTAACAAACGAAGATGAGGCTGTTCTTTATGCTCTTCTATAAGGGCTTCAATGCTGTCTTTGTCTAAAAAAGTAAATATTTTAATATACTTTTCTGCATCTTCATCACTAGAGTTTAACCAATATTGGTAAAATTTATATGGAGAAGTTCTTTGAGCATCTAACCAAACATTTCCTCCTTCAGTTTTTCCAAATTTTGTACCATCAGCTTTGGTAACAAGCGGTACTGTAATGGCATAGGCTTTTCCTTGTGCTTTTCTTCTGATAAGTTCTGTACCTGTGGTAATATTTCCCCACTGATCAGAACCACCCATTTGCAATTTGCAATTCTTTTCTTTGTACAAGTGGTAAAAGTCATATCCTTGGAATAACTGATAGGTAAACTCAGTAAAGCTCATCCCTTCTGCATATTCACCATTAAGCCTTTTCTTTACAGAATCTTTAGCCATCATATAATTTACGGTGATATGTTTTCCAGTATCTCTAACAAATTCAATAAGAGAAATTTCTTTCATCCAATCATAATTGTTGACCAATTCTGCTGGGTTATCAATGGTACTTTTGTCAAAATTTAAAAAGCGTTCTAATTGCCCTTTTACACCAGCAATGTTTTTAGCTAGTGTTTCTTCGTTTAACAAGTTTCGCTCTGCAGATTTCCCAGAAGGATCTCCAACCATTCCTGTTGCACCACCTACCAATGCGATAGAATTGTGTCCGCATCGTTGAAAATGCATCAAAATAATAATTTGTACCAAACTACCAATATGTAGAGAATCTGCAGTGGGATCAAAGCCAATATATCCTGTGGTTTGATGTTTTAGCAAATACTCTTCGGTTTCTGGCATGATGTCGTGTAGCAATCCTCGCCAACGTAATTCTTCTACAAAATTTGTCATTCTTTGTTCATTTATGAGAAGGCAAAGATACATTATCCTCTAAAAAAAACTACCTTAGCTCTTAGTAAATTATTTGATAAAAAGCGATACCGAAATGATTTTAGTGACTGGAGGAACAGGATTGGTAGGGTCACACCTTTTGTATGAGTTGGTGACTAAAAATAAAAAAGTTAGAGCCATATACAGAACAAATAAGAGTAAAGAAACGGTCTTAAAAATCTTTTCTTATTATAGCCAGGATGCTTTAAAGTTGATGAATACGATTGATTGGGTAGAAGCAGACATCACAGACATTCCTTCTTTAGAAGCTGCCTTTAAAGAGGTAACGCATGTTTATCATTGTGCTGCTGTAGTTTCATTTGACCCAAAAAAATATCGAACATTGAGACAAGTCAATATAGAGGGAACTGCTAATATTGTCAATTGTTGTATTAAAAAAAATATCACCAAGCTTTGTTATATCAGTTCTATAGCTACTTTAGGAAATATGCCTAACAATCCGGTGCATACCGAAGAAAATGAATGGAATAAAGAAGATTATAATAGTGGATATGCCATTACCAAACACGGAGCCGAAATGGAAGTTTGGCGAGGGAGTCAAGAGGGTATAGATATGGTTATTGTCAATCCGGGTGTTATTTTAGGACCTGGTATTTGGGATGATAATACCGGTGAATTTTTTAGTAAAACAGCCAAAGGATTTAAGTTTTATACCGAAGGAACTACTGGTTTTGTCGGAGTTTATGATGTCGTAAGAGCTATGTGTATACTTATGGATAGTACTGTTATTAATGAGCGATTTGTATTGGTATCAGAAAACAAATCCTATCGAGAAATCGCCAACAGTATAGCAGGGCATTTAAAGGTAAAGCCGCCCAATTTAAAAGCATCAAAATTACTTACGGCAATTTTTTGGAGGCTCAATTACCTCTGGTCTAAACTTACAGGAGCACCACAGGTATTAACTAAAAACACAGCAGCTTCCTTACATAGTAAAACTGCGTATTCTTCAAAAAAAATAGTAGATACAGGACTTTTTAGCTTTACGCCAGTAGAAAAAGATATAGAACGCATTTGCAGCTACTACCAAGCAGATAATGAATAACTGATTGTTTATTTCTGATTTAACTTTTTAAGAGTACTGTTTGTCAGCGAATCTGTTAGGGCTTTTTGTGCCTCTTCAAGTGCTTTTTTTCTTGACATCAAATTGCTATTGACCAACTTAATCATTTCATCATACTCATCAATAATAGACACATAGTACAAGTTACTTGCTTTATAACGAGTGCTATCTATACCATACTTTTGATATAGTAAAGGCATGTAGTTTATGTTTTTTGCTAAGTCTAAATTTTTTTCATAATAGGCTGATGATGCTATATATAAGTCTGTCAGCAAAAGCGCCATGCTGTCTTTTGGAATTAAATCTTTCGGTTTTTTATAGATGGTGTTACTGGTGCAAGAAAGTAAAAAAACCAAACCAAAAAGTAAGAAAATCTTTTTCATATTATCGATTAAACAGGAGCCTTTGACCTTTGATAGATTCATCAAACAAGCCGTGATCAAAGATAAGGTTTCCATTTACAAAGGTGTGGGTAACACTTGATGTAAAGGTATGTCCTTCAAAAGGAGACCAGGCACATTTATACAAAATATTCTTTTTTGAAACGGTGTATGGATGGGTCGGATTGACCAAAACTAGATCGGCATAATAGCCTTTTTTAATAAAGCCTCTTTTTTCGATTTTAAACATCTTAGCTGGGTTGTGACACATTTTTTCAACCACTTTTTCTATGCTTATTACACCTTCTTTAACTTTTTCTAACATGGCGTTTAAAGCATGTTGAACCAAAGGACCACCACTTGGAGCTTTGGTATAAATTGCAGATTTTTCTTGCAAGGTATGAGGCGCATGATCTGTAGCAATCACATCAATTCTATCGTCTAATAAGGCCTTCCACAAACCCTCTCTATCTTTTTCTGTTTTTACAGCAGGATTCCATTTAATCAGTGTTCCTTTTTCATCATAATCGTTATCTGTAAACCACAAATGATGAATGCAGACTTCGGCAGTAATTTGTTTCTCTTCTAAAGGGATATCATTTCTAAACAAGTGTGTTTCCTTTTCTGTAGACAGATGAAAAACATGCAAACGTGCACCTGTTTTTTTTGCCAACTCAATGGCTTTAGAAGAAGAAAGGTAACAGGCTTCTTCACTGCGAATAAGCGGGTGGTATTTTATAGGGATATCTTCACCAAATTCTGCTAGATATTTTTCAGTATTTTTTTTAATCGTTGCTTCATCTTCACAATGCACAGCAATCAATAATTTTGTTGATGAAAAAATAGTTTCAAGAACTTCTTGGTTGTCAACTAACATGTTTCCTGTAGAGGAGCCTAAAAACAATTTTAATCCAGCCACATTTTTTGGGTTGGTTTTTAAAATTTCATCTAAGTTGTCATTGGTCCCACCAAACATAAAAGAGTAATTTGCATACGATGTTTTAGCCGCCGTTTCAAATTTTTCTTCAAGGAGTTCTTGGGTAGTTGCCTGAGGCACCGTATTGGGCATTTCTATAAAAGAAGTGATTCCACCAGCTACAGCCGCTTTACTCTCACTGGCAATAGTTGCTTTATGTGTTAGTCCAGGCTCTCTAAAATGGACCTGATCATCAATCAGCCCAGGCAAAAGAAAGGCTCCGTGAGCATCAATTATCTTTGCATCTTTTGGAGGCTCAATTTGAACCGCAATATCTTTAATAAGGTTATTTTCTATAAGTAAATCACCAAAAAAAATCTTGTTTTCGTTGACAATTTTTGCGTTTTTGATAAGGGTAGAACTCATAAGTTACTTGTTTTTTGGCAATCCGTTAAATCGCATTTTAATAACCCCAAAGAGGGCTTCGTAAACGATATTACCGCTCATTTTAGATTCTCCTAAAGTTCGGTCAGTAAATATGACTGAGACTTCTTTTATTTTAAATAAATGTTTCCAAGCTTTAAACTTCATTTCAATTTGAAAGGCATAACCAACAAATTTTATTTTGTCTAATTGGATGGTTTCTAGTACTTTTCTCTTGTAACAAACAAAACCAGCAGTAGTATCATGTATGGGCATTCTAGTAATAAAACGAACGTATTTAGAGGCAAAGTAAGACAATAAAACACGTTTCATAGGCCAGTTAACAACGTTGACACCTTTTGAGTATCTAGAGCCAATAGACAAATCAGCTCCTTCTATTTTACAGGCGTTGTATAAGCGAATTAAGTCTTCAGGATTGTGAGAAAAATCAGCATCCATCTCAATAATATAGTCGTATTTTTTTTCAATTGCCCATTTAAAACCATGAATATAAGCGGTACCTAATCCATTTTTTCCTTGACGTTCTTCTAAAAATAAACGATCGGCAAATTCACCTTGTAAGTTGCTGACAATTTGACCAGTTCCATCAGGGGAGTTGTCATCAACAACCAAAATATCAAAAGCCTTTTGCTGTTGAAAAACAGCCTTGATAATGGCTTCAATATTTTCTTTTTCGTTATAGGTTGGAATGATTACTAAAACGTCTGACATGCTTTTACTAGAATAAGTATAACAAAGATACGCTATTTTATCACTAATTTTGTGTTAATATTTTATCATAAAACCAAAATATGCAGATAGCAAATAGGGTCGTAGAGTCAAACAATTGGGTGTTATTAACCCTTCTTTTTGGGCTGTTCTTGCTTTTTTTGCTAAAAAAAATAAATGCTGAGCTTTTGTTAAATTACAGCAAGGCATTTTTTATAAAGGGTTTTGTAGAAAAGAAAGCACAAGAGAAAGTAAGTTTTTTCTCGTTAACTAGCCTTTTATTATTTCTATTTTCAGGAGTTGTACTTGCCTTGTTTTCCTGTCTTATTGCAGAAAACTTTATACGAGATCAGCAGGTAGATTTTCAGTTTTTCATCTATATTTTGATTGGAATTCTACTTTATATTCTTGCTAGTTATTTCATAGAATATCTAGTGATACGAATCTTTTCATTGAAAAACACCTTGGGGTATTTTATGATTTCAAAAAGAATTTACCTGTTTACGTTTTCTATTTGGCTTTTCCCTTTTTTGATTCTTAGTTTTTATAGTTTTAGTTCTGGATATGTAGCGCTAGCCGTTGCTGTTTTTATGTTTTTACTGAGCCTGATTTTAATCTTCTCTAACAACAAAAACTTGATTGTAAGCGAGTTGTTTTATTTTATTTTGTACCTTTGCATACTTAAAATAGCGCCATTATTATTTATTTATAAAATAGTGTTTTAATTAAAGGAGTTTGTATGAAAGTGAAAACAATATTGGTCTCTCAACCTGAGCCAAAAACCGATGCATCACCTTACTTTGAGTTATCAGAAAAACAAAAAGTAAAAATTGACTTTAGATCTTTTATTCATGTTGAAGGTGTTGAAGTTAAAGAAGTAAGAGCTCAAAAAATTGATTTAAGCAAGTTTACCGCTATTATCCTTACAAGTAGAAATGCCGTAGATAATTTTTTTAGAATTGCAGATGAAATGCGATTTAAGGTGCCTGATTCAATGAAATATTTTTGTCAATCAGAGGCCGTTGCTTATTATTTACAAAAATATGTTGTCTATAGAAAACGTAAAATCTATGTAGGGAACAGAACCTTCCCAGAATTGGGAAAACTAATAAAAAAACACAAGGATGAAAAGTTTTTACTTCCTTCATCAGATAAATTAAAACCTTTAATTCCAGAAGAGTTAAACAATTTAGGTGTTGACTGGAAACAAGCAATACTTTATAAAACCGTTGTTAGTGACTTGTCTGACTTAGAAGATGTGTTTTATGATATTTTAGTGTTTTTTAGTCCTTCAGGAATTGATTCATTATTTATCAATTTCCCAGATTTTAAACAAAATAACACTCGAATTGCTGCTTTTGGAAACACCACCATTAAAGCGGTTACAGATGCAGGCTTAAAATGTAATATTATGGCCCCTGCTCCAGAATCACCATCCATGACGATGGCCTTAGAAAGGTATATCAAAGAAGTGAACGGAAAAAAATAAGATTTTTTTATAAAGATATAAGCCGAGTAATTTTTTACTCGGTTTTTTTATGCAAATAAGGTCGCAAAAGCCTCTTCAATCTTACCTACTAAAACTAATTTAATATTGTGGTTTTTTGAGCTTATATTGTTGTATTTGGAAGCAACAAGTGTTTTATATCCTAATTTTTCTGCTTCAATAATTCGCTGATCAATTTTTGAGACAGGTCTAATTTCTCCTGCTAAACCTACTTCTGCAGCAAAACAAACATTTGGGTTGATGGCAATGTCTTCATTGGATGATAAAATAGCAGCGACCACAGCCAGATCAATTGCAGGGTCATCTACCTGAATCCCTCCTGTGATGTTTAAAAAGACATCTTTGGCACCTAACTTAAACCCAGCACGTTTTTCTAAAACAGCCAGAATCATGTTAAGCCTTTTAAGATTATAACCCGTTGTAGATCTTTGTGGGGTTCCATAGACAGCAGTACTTACAAGAGCTTGAACCTCGATCATTAATGGTCTAACTCCTTCTAAGGTTGATGCAATTGCCGAGCCGCTTAAATCTGAATCTTTTTTTGAAATTAAGATCTCTGATGGGTTGGAGATTTCTCTTAATCCGTCAGAAAGCATTTCATAAATTCCCAATTCTGACGTAGATCCAAACCTATTTTTTTGAGCTCTTAAAATTCGATAGGTGTGATTGCGATCTCCTTCAAATTGCAATACGACATCTACCATATGTTCCAAAATCTTTGGACCCGCAATATGACCCTCTTTGTTAATGTGCCCGATTAGTAAAACAGGGGTTGCAGTTTCTTTTGCAAATTGAATAAGTTCTGCAGTGGTTTCTCTTATCTGAGAGATACTTCCAGGGGTTGCTTCTACAGTGTTGGTTTGGAGCGTCTGGATAGAATCAATCACTAAAAAATCAGGCTGAATTTCTTCAATATTTTTAAAAATTTCTTGGGTATTTGTAGCCGTTAGAATAAAGCAATTTTCATTTTGATTTTGAATCCTTTCTGCTCTCATTTTGATTTGAGACTGACTTTCTTCACCCGATACATAAAGTACTTTTTGAGTAATTGATAAGGCAATTTGTAAAATAAGCGTGGATTTTCCAATCCCTGGTTCTCCTCCTAATAAAATCACAGATCCTTTAACTAGACCACCCCCTAAAACAGTGTCAAGCTCTTTGTTTTTTGTCTGAATGCGTTCTTCTGGATTGCTCTCAATTTGAGCAATAGTTAAGGGTTTTGAAGTTTTTTTAATGGATGAACTTTGTTTCCAAGACCGCTTTTCTTCTTTTTGTACAACCTCTTCTACAATGGTATTCCACTCTTTACAAGCACTACATTGTCCTACCCATTTAGCATGTTGGGTTCCGCAGTTTTGACAAAAAAAAGTTGTTTTGGTTTTGGCCATTTTAAAATAGTTTCAGAGTTGTAAAGTTACAAAGTTTCAACCTTATTTGAATTGTATAATTGTGCATCTTTTTTTGAGACTTTGTGCTCTTAAATAAAGAAAATACCTCAAAACTTTGCTAAAGGAAATAAACGCTTAGGCCGGTTAGCTTTTGTTCTTGTTGTAAATCGGAAGAAATAAGAAAGACAAGCCACCAAAAAGGATGACCATGGCAGTTTGTGCAGACCACATAATCCATCCAAAGGCAAATGCTTTGTCATTGTCTATATTAAAAAGGGCGAAAGCCAAGGCAACGGCTACTGGATAAGAACCCACACCTGCATTGGTAGCTGCAATTGCTGTTCCACCAGCAATAAAGCCGATTAAAACACCGCCAATAGGCACTTCTAACCCATCAATTGCTGGAATCGTTGCCCAAAACATTAGTACATACATCAACCAAATAAAGAGTGTATGAAATATAAAGGGCCATTTTTTCTTCATTTTAAAAATACTCATCACCCCTTCTACTAGACCTCCAACAAAAGTCTTTATTTTTAAAGCAAAACCTGATTTTGCTTTTTTGATAAATCGAATAAAAATAGCAACGATAAGTATCAAAACAATTCCAAGTAAAATAATTTTACTGGGGTCAAAGTTTTTAAGAAGTAAATCGTAAATAAAATCGAATTGAACAAACAAAGTGATGGCTACCATAAGCAGCATCATGATCAAATCGGCAATTCTTTCTGCAACGATAGTTCCAAAACCTTTTTCAAAAGGAATGCCTTCATAATTGGTCATTACAGCAGCTCTAGATACTTCTCCAGCTCTGGGAATGGTATAATTAACAAGATAAGCTACTAAAACGGCCATAACGCTATTGGCAAATTTTGGCTGATACCCTAAGGGCTCTAGCATAAATTTCCAACGATAGGCTCGAGACAAATGGCTTAAAATACCAAATAACAAACCAAAACAAACCCATAGATAATTTGCTTCTTTAAAATAAACGACAAGTTCATCAATGGAGACTTTAGAGAGCGAATACCAAACCAAGAAAACCCCTAACAATAAAGGGAAACTAACTTTTAGTATTTTTTTTGTAGAAATGCTCAAACTAATTTAAAATATTGGTTGCTTCATTAGGAAACACAAGTGATGGTTTAAAAACTTTTGCTTCTTCAAAATCCATTAAAGCATAGGCAATTAAGATCAAGACGTCACCCACAGCAACTTTTCTTGCAGCCGCACCATTTAGAGTGATTTCTCCACTACCTCTTTGTCCGGGAATTACGTAGGTTTCTAGGCGTTCACCATTGTTGTTATTAACAATTTGAACTTTCTCACCTTCAATAATATTTGCGGCTTCCATTAAATCCAAATCAATGGTAATGCTACCGATATAATTTAAATCAGCTCCTGTTACTTTAACACGGTGGATTTTAGATTTTACAACTTGTACTAACATGCAACAAAAATAAAGCTTTTTAAATTATTTATAGATTTTATTTTGTCTTTTTTAGGACAGCGAAATGTTGTCTATCAGGCGAATATTTCCGGCATGAACCGCTATAAATGCTCTGTTTTTTTTAGATAAATCAATTTCTTTAGGGCTAGCTAAACTGTCTTCTTCTGCGATGGCAAAGTACTCCAAATTTAAGAGTTCATTTGTTTCAAATTCCTTTTCAACTTGACGTGAAATTTCTTCAATCGTGTTTTTTTTTGCCTGTAAAACAACTTTTTTAAGCAATTTATAGATAAATGGTGCTGCTGCTCTTTGTTCTGGATTTAAACGAACATTTCTTGAACTCATAGCCAATCCATCTTTTTCTCTAAAGATAGGACAGCCAATAACATTTAGAGGTAAGTTCTTTTTTTCTGCTAGTTTTTTGACGATTTGTAGCTGTTGAAAATCTTTTTCGCCAAAATAAGCATTGGTTGGTTTTATAAGGTCAAAGAAGGCGTGAACGATGGTAGCAACCCCATCAAAATGACCAGATCGATACTTTCCTTCCATTTGATTCTCTAGCCCATCAAAAGAATAAGTCCCTGACACAATGTTGTCTGAATACATTTCTTTAGCATCAGGTATAAATACGATATCGCAGTTTGCTTTTTCAAGTAATGCCAAGTCTTCTTCTAAGGTTTTTGGATACTTCTCAAGATCTTCTGTATTGTCAAATTGGGTTGGATTAACAAAAATACTAACTACCGTAATATCATTGTTTTTTTTGGAATGGCTAATGAGAGATAGATGTCCCTCATGGAGTGCCCCCATGGTTGGTACAAAACCAACATGATAATTGTTTGCTTTAAATTCAGATAAACAGTCTTTTAAAGCGTTCTTTTTTTTGAAAACTTGCATAAACTCAAATAGTAAAATGTGTGCAAACTTAGTATTTTAACATGAATTTAGCATAAAAATATGTATTTTTGCACTTCTCATAAAAGGGATGATTTCATGAAAGACAAGAGAATTTTATACGTATCGTCTGAGGTAGTACCATATTTACCAGAAACGGAAATGGCCTCAACGGCGTTTAATGCAGCAAGAAAAGCACATTCTAAAGGAGTTCAAACCCGTATTTTTATGCCCAAATTTGGCGTAATAAATGAAAGAAGACACCAATTGCACGAAGTGATTAGGTTGTCCGGAATGAATCTGATTATCAATGATATGGATATGCCACTGATTATTAAAGTTGCTTCTATTCCAAAAGAACGGATGCAGGTTTACTTCATTGATAATGATGAATATTTTAAAAGGAAAGCTATTTTTACAGACGAGGATGACAAACTTTTTGAAGACAATGACGAACGCGCCATTTTCTTTGCCAAAGGGGTTATCGAAACTGTAAAAAAATTAAATTGGGCTCCGGATATTATTCATATCCACGGATGGATGGCCTCGTTATTGCCATTATATTTAAGAGAATATTACAAAGAAGAGGCTCTTTTTTCTCAAAGTAAGATTGTAACATCAATTTACAATAATGATTTTGGAGGGACTTTGAATACAGGTCTTATAGACAAGGTCAAATATGATAAAATTGATGATTCAAAGATAGAAGAACTTCAAACCCCTAGCTATATTAACATTCTTAAAAATGCCATAGCTAATTCTGATGCTCTTATTAAAGGGAGTGAAACGATTTCTGATGAGCTAACACAGTTTATCGAAGAAAAAGAAAAGCCCTTTTTAGACTACCAAACCGAAGAAACATTAACCGAAGCTTATTTAGATTTTTACGCCAATAAAGTATTGGCTCAACAATAGTTATTTATGTATAAAGACATTACAAAGAAAGGTATATATTTTGGAATTGTTATTTTTAGTTTGATTGGGGTTATTTCTTGTGAAAAGGACTTCCAAGACGTAAACTCTTCGGTCATTAACAATACCAAATACACGACTAAAGATACAGTTTTAGAAGTTGTAATTACAAACAAAGCAATACAAAGTGTTCGCGCTGATGGTTTGGAAATTGGAGGAGCATTGGGCCAATATTTATTGGGGATCTATGCAGATTCAAGATATGAAAAATTAGAGGCATCAATCGTTTCTCAACTTCAAATTATTTCAGATGAAGAAATACTTGTTGATAAAACATATGGAGCTGACACAACTGTTGTTACTACTATAGATACCGTATTTTTAAAATTACCTTATCAGGCGACTTTAAAAGATGCTAATTCAGGAACTGCTGATTTTGAGCTTGATTCAATTCTTGGTGATAAAACCAAAGCATTTACCTTAAATATTTATGAATCTGGAACTTATTTATCGCGATTAAATCCACAGAATCCCTCAAAGATTTATAGCTATCAATCTGATTATAATTACCAGAAAATACCAGGTGAGTTAAATGCCACACCTAATTATCAGTTTATACCAAAAGCGACTGACACAGCATTCTTTTTAAACAGACGCTTAAGTGATGGTAGTGTGTATAAAAAAGATACAATTACATTAACACAAAATAATCCTTTTGCTAGAATTCCTTTGTCTAAAACAAAAATCAAACAATTATTCTTAGACAAATTAAATTCTCCAGAGTTTGCTTCTCAAGATGCATTTAATAATTATTTTAAAGGAGTATACTTAGAAGCTACCGGAAATGAAGGAACCATGCTTTCATTAGGGTTTATAAATAGTGATCAAACACTTGTTCCTTCAATTGAGTTGTATTATACCAATACGGTTATAAAAGGAGGTACACAAGTTGTTGATACTATTGAAAGGAATCGATCTTTTCCACTAGCTGGTTTTACAAATAGTGCATATAAAATGGAGCAGAAAGTATATCCAGCAGATAAAAATATAATTATCCAGGGTACTGCGGGTAACATGGCTGAGCTTAAACTTTTTGGTGATGACAACAACAACAATGGAGTTTCTGATCAAATAGAGGACATGAGAGCAAAAAATTATTTGGTTAATGATGCAACTTTAACGTTGTATGTAAATCAAGACATTGTTCAACACGATACAATTACTACACCTTTTAGCATGTTTTTATATAAAGAGAATGGTGCAAAAAGTCCAAGTCAAATTAAGGATGTCTATTCTGAAGGTTTGTTTGTTTTTGGAGGAAACCTAGAGTTAGCCGATGACAAAAGACCAGACAAATATGTGTTTAAAATTACAGATTATGTTTCAGATTTGTTAAATGGAACTATAAACTACAATCCAACTCTTAATCTTAAAGTTTCTAATCCGACAGATTTTCCTGAAACAATTACAGATACGATCGTAAAAGTGTATAGTTGGAACCCGAAAGCTATCACCTTATTAAACCATGACAAAAATGCCAACGGTGATCGTAGAGCTCAATTAAAGATTTCTTATTCAATAAAAAAATAACAAAGTATTGCTATGTGCGGAATAACAGGTTATATAGGTTTCAGAGAAGCTTATCCCATAGTTGTAAAAGGCTTAGAACGTCTAGAATATAGAGGCTATGACAGTGCGGGAATCATGATGTTTGATGGTGAAAATATTCAAATTTCAAAAACCAAAGGAAAAGTAGCTGACCTTAAGAAAATTACAGATAGTGAGGAATCTCGAAAAAAGGGAACTATTGGTATAGGTCATACACGTTGGGCAACTCATGGAGTACCGAATGATATAAATTCACATCCACATTCTTCAATGTCTGGTGATTTGGTTATTGTTCATAATGGGATTATAGAAAATTACGATACGCTTAAAAAAGAGCTTATTACAAGAGGTTATGTTTTTCAGAGTGATACCGATACAGAAGTATTGGTCAACCTGATAGAAGAAGTTAAAAAGCAAGAAGGTTGCAAGTTAGGGAAAGCAGTTCAGATTGCTTTAAATCAAGTGATTGGTGCTTATGCAATTGCAGTTTTTGATAAAACGAAACCTAATGAAATTGTGGTTGCTAGACTTGGAAGCCCTATTGCAATCGGAATAGGTAAAGACAATAAAGAGTTTTTTGTTGCTTCTGATGCATCCCCTTTTATAGAATATACCAAAGAAGCCATTTATTTAGAAGATGAAGAAATGGCGATCATCAAGTTGGATAAAGGAATTCGCGTTCGAAAAATAAAAGATGACTCTTTAGTTGTAACCAACATTCAAAAACTTCAATTAAGTCTTGAACAGATTGAAAAAGGAGGATATGAGCATTTTATGCTTAAAGAAATTCACGAGCAGCCTAAAGCGATTATTGATACCTACAGAGGTAGAATGCTAGCTGATCAAGGCATTATTAAAATGGCCGGAGTTGATGATCATTTAGAAAAGTTTTTGAATGCAGATCGAATCATTATTGTAGCTTGTGGAACCTCATGGCATGCAGGATTGGTTGCAGAATATCTTTTTGAAGACATTGCAAGAATCCCTGTTGAGGTAGAATACGCATCAGAGTTTAGATATAGAAACCCTATTATAACAGATAAAGATATTGTTATAGCAATTTCTCAATCTGGAGAAACTGCAGATACTTTGGCAGCTATTAAATTAGCAAAATCGAAAGGAGCCTTTGTTTTTGGAGTTTGTAACGTTGTTGGATCATCTATCGCAAGAGAAACTCATGCAGGTGCCTATACGCACGCAGGACCAGAAATAGGAGTTGCTTCTACAAAAGCATTTACAACTCAAATTACAGTATTGTCTTTAATTGCATTAAAGCTAGGAAAAGCAAAAGGAAAGATATCTAATAGCTTATTTCATTCCCACCTACAGACTTTGCAATTGATTCCAAAAAAAATCGAAGAATTGTTAGCTATAGATGATCAAGTTAAACACATTGCATCTGTTTATAAAAATGCAACCAATTGTTTGTATTTAGGAAGAGGATTTAATTTTCCTGTGGCTCTGGAAGGTGCATTAAAATTAAAAGAAATTTCTTATATCCATGCAGAAGGATACCCTGCTGCCGAAATGAAACACGGACCGATTGCCTTAATTGATGAAAACATGCCAATTATTGTAATTGCTACGAGCAAAGGACATTATGAAAAGGTGGTGAGTAATATCCAAGAAATTAAATCAAGATCTGGAAAAATTATTGCAATTGTTACCCAAGGAGATACCACTGTAAAAGAGATTGCAGATCATACCATTGAAATACCAGAAACAGAAGAAGCATTTACACCATTATTAACAACCATACCGCTTCAATTGTTGTCTTATCATATTGCAGTTTTCTTAGGAAGAAATGTTGATCAGCCAAGAAATTTAGCAAAATCAGTTACTGTAGAATAATTGAGACAGAACTATATACAATAAAAAACCCAGCCTTTTGGCTGGGTTTTTTTTGTGTTTAAGAGTAATTTATGTATTAAAATAATTCTTTGATATTGGTTGCAAATAATTTAACCGCAATTG
The DNA here is from genome assembly GCF_038024035.1 of Polaribacter pacificus. Lineage (NCBI taxonomy): Bacteria > Pseudomonadati > Bacteroidota > Flavobacteriia > Flavobacteriales > Flavobacteriaceae > Polaribacter > Polaribacter pacificus. The sequence continues at coordinate 1,692,486 of NZ_CP150664.1, read as the reverse complement.
CTAATAGAATTACTCCGAATACTTTTCGGATAATATTGATTCCATTTTGACCAATCATACGTTCAATTTTTGCAGAAGTTTTTAAGACAATATAAATGACGATTACGTTTAATAATACACCAAGAATAATGTTTTCTATATAAAACTCTGATCGTAATGAAAGTAAGGTCGTTAAACTTCCTGGTCCAGCAATCAAAGGGAAAGCTAAAGGAAATACAGAAGCTGTTATTGGAGAAGAACTCCCATCGTCTTTGTATAAGGTGATTCCTAAGATCATTTCAAGGGCAATAAAAAAGAGTATAAATGAACCCGCTACTGCAAATGAGTTCACATCAACTCCAATTACATTTAGCAAACTCTTCCCTAAAAATAGAAAGACAATCATTAAGACTCCAGCGATAATAGAGGCTTTTTCCGACTGTATATGGCCTACTTTTTTTCGAAGGTCTATGATGATTGGAATATTTCCAATAATGTCTATAACAGCAAATAAAACCATAAAAGCTGTAATTATTTCTTTAATATCAAAATTCATTTCGTAATCTTTAATTTTTGCTGCAAAATTAAGTAACTTAAGTGAGTTCTAAGGGCATAAATTCTAAAATTACTGTATTTTTGCCAAATGTTTCAGTTAGGAAAAACCATAGTTTCGGAAGAAATCATAGAAAAGGATTTTGTATGCAATCTTTCTGCATGTAAAGGTGCCTGTTGTATTGATGGCGATGCAGGCGCACCATTAGAAAAAGAAGAAACCCAAATCTTAGAGGAGATTTACCCAAAAATTAAATCATTCTTGCGGAAAGAAGGTATTGCTGCTATTGAGGAGCAAGGTACTTGGATTACAAGTGACTTTGGAGAACTTGAAACGCCATTAATTAATGGGGCAGATTGTGCATATGTTATTTTTGATAAAAATAATACGGCACTTTGTGCGATAGAGGAAGCATATAATCAAGGAATTGTTGATTGGAAAAAACCTGTTTCTTGCCATTTATATCCAATACGAGTTAAAGATTATAATGAGTTTTCTGCTGTTAATTATAACAAGTGGGAAATTTGTGATGACGCCTGTTCATTAGGTAAAGAATTGCAAGTTCCTGTATACAAATTTGTCAAACAAGCATTGATTAGAAAGTTTGGTGAAGATTGGTATACAGAATTAGAAAAAGTTGCTGAAGCTAAAAAAAAGTAAGCTAAACAGGTTCAGATTTTTCAGGCTGTTGACTTGCTTCGCTGGCTTTTCGTTCTAACTCTGCTTGAAACTCTTCCATGACTGGTTTAACGGTACTATCTGGAATGTCGGATACTCGAATATACATGAGGCCATCGACAGCATTGTTAAACTTTGGGTCAACATTAAAAGCGACTAGTCGAGCGTTTTGTTTTACGTATTTTTTAATCAAGACAGGGATTCTTAGAGCTCCCGGTTCAATTTCATCAATTATTTTATCAAATTTTTGCATATCAGCCTTAGAGGCATCAAATACAAAATCTTTATCATCGTCCTTTAATTTTACCTTATACTCTTTTTTAGGGAAGATATATTGAGCAATATATGGATCGTAATAATGTGATTTCATAAACTCAATCATCAATGATTTTGAAAAGTCAGAAAATTGATTGCTAATACTTACTCCACCCATTAGATACTTATACTGTGGGTATCGCAAGGTTACATGTACGATTCCTTTCCACAATAAAAAGAGTGGCATCGGTTTTTGTTGGTATTCTTTAATGATAAAAGCACGACCCATTTCTATGGTGTTTTCCATCATTGAATAGAGTTCTGGCTCAAACCTAAATAAGGTGTGTATATAAAAACCAGAAATCCCATATTTTTTATAAATATCTTTACCTAGACCCATTCTATAGGCACCTGCTAAGGCATTTGCTTCGCGATCCCAAAGAAGCAAATGGTGATAGTACTTATCAAACTTATCTAAATCAATAGCCTTGTTTGTCCCTTCACCAACATCTCTAAAGGTAATTTCACGTAAGCGTCCAATTTCTTGTAGTAAATTAGGGATCTCTTTTGCAGAAGCAAAATATACTTCATAGTTTTTACTCTCTAACAAGCGCTTGTCATTGTTCCGTAAACCCTCTATTTCTTTGATAAAAGAATCAACACTTTTTTGAGATATAATTTGTTTTGGAGGCTTAGGGATTTTTAAGTTTTGTGTAGACAAAATATTGTTGGCTTTCTTTTCAAAAGGATTTGCCAGCATGTATGTTTTTTTTCTGATAAACTCATAAAAAGAATTAATGTCTTTTAGTTCATTTTGATCGTTTACAGAAATCGGTTTTCCAATTCGGACTTTAATCACTCTGTTTTTTTGTGAGAGCAATTCTGAAGGCAATTTTGCAGTTCTAAAAATATCACTGATTTTAGACAATATGTAAAACATATTGCTATTCTTTGCGTGAAAATAAATTGGTATGATCGGAACGTTTGCTTTTTTTATTAAACGAACAGCTCCTTCTTCCCAAGGTTTGTCTACCATTAATTTTCCATCTCTATAGGTCGATACTTCACCCGCAGGAAAAATGCCTAATGGATAACCTTCTTTAAGGTGTAAAAGTGCATTTTTTATTCCTGTAACACTAGATTTAGCATCCTTGTGATTTTCAAAAGGATTTACTGGCATTACATAGGGTTTTAGCGGCTCTATTCTATGGAGTAAAAAGTTTGCAATAATCTTAAAATCAGATCGTTGCTCTATTAATAGCTTTAAAAGTAGGATGCCATCAATCCCACCTAAAGGATGGTTTGAGATTGTAATAAAAGGACCGGTTTTAGGAATTCTTTTTAAATCTTCTTCTGGAATCTCAAATTCTATTTGGAATTCTTTTAAAATTCCGTCCAAGAATTCTAGATCTGTTTTGTGTTTATGATTGTTGTAGATTTTATTAATTTTTGAAATTCTTAAAATCCGTACCAACAACCACCCAATAAAGGTTCCAATAAAACCATATTTGGAAACCCCTAAAACATTTGCAACTTCTTTGGATGAAACTAGACTCATTCGATTAAAATAGACATAACTACAAACTTACTCTAAAAATGTTAGTTCTCATAATTTAATTTTTATTTAGATCACCAGTTGAGCGGTCTCTCGGCTAATTTGTTTTAAAAGAACCGTTCCCTTTTGTTCAATACTTTCTAGTGATTTTTGATCAAAATGACGTATAGTGTATAAGCTAACATTGTGATTGTATTTTATTTTAAATTTTGGCTGTAATTCTTTGTGAAAAGCAGTAAAATTATCAAAAGTATCCTCCAAGCAAACAGAAAAGCTAAGTGCTGAATTCTGTATCAGGTTTACCTTTAAACTGTATTTGTGAAAATAATTAAAAAGATCACTAATATTTTCTTCAACCATAAAAGAAAAATCATTGGCAGAAATAGAAACTAGGGTTTGATTGGTTTTTACAATATAACAAGGCGTTTTTGGGAGTATTGACACTCCTTTGCTAACTTTAGTACCTCTGGTTTCTAGTAGTTCAAAAGACCGAACCCACAAAGGAATTTTTTTATTTTCTAAAGGCTTTAAGGTTTTAGGATGAATGACAGAAGCTCCATAAAAGGCCATTTCTATCGCTTCTTGATACGATATCTCTTCTAATAAAATAGGATCTATAAACTGTCTAGGATCTGCATTTAAAACACCAACAACATCCTTCCAAATAGTTACACTTTCTGCGTCCAAACAATAGGCGAGAATCCCTGCTGTAAAATCAGAACCCTCTCTACCGAGTGTTGTGGTGGTGTTGTTTGTTTCATCAGCACTAATAAAACCTTGCGTTATGCAAAGTTGACTTGTGTCAATTTTAGAGCTGCAATTTTGTTTGGTTGCTTCCCAATTGACATTGGCATTCCGATAATCTTGGTCAGTTTTAATAATTGTTCTAATGTCTATCCATTGATTCTCTATACCATTTTTTGCTAAAAAAGCACTAATAATTTTTGTAGCAAGCAATTCTCCATAGCAAACAACCTGATCGTAAATAAAATTGTAATCAGTGCTGTTATTTGTTTCTAAAAAACTTTTTAATTGATCAAATAATCCCTCAATTTCAGAAAAAACAGCAGCTTCTTTTTCAAAAAGTTCTGAAACTATTTTTAGATGATAATCTAGAATAAAGGCATAGGCTGCATCAATTTCTTTTTCTGGTATTGTATAGGTAGCTACTAGTTTTTCGAATGCATTGGTCATTTTACCCATTGCTGAGACTACCACCAATGTGTTTTGTACACCTTCGTGTTTGAGAACACGCAGTGTATTTTGAACCCCTAGGGCATCTTTGACTGAAGCACCACCAAATTTAAAAACCCGCATCTAGTTGTTTTTTGTTAGGAATGCTGATAAATTGTCTTCTGTCATATGGACTACCTGCCAGTCTTCTAAAATATCTGCACCGGTACTTTTATAAAAATCTTTTGCTGGAGAATTCCAACTAAGCACATCCCACGATACCCGCTTTGCTTTGTGATCAAAAGCATGTTGTAAAACGGCCTTGTATAAAGCCATTCCAACACCGGTTCCTCTTTTTTCTTTAGTTACAATAAGATCTTCTAAATGAAATATTCTTCCTTTCCAGGTAGAATAGCGCTCATAGAATAAGGTTGCACCAATAATAGTGTCGTTTTCTACAGCAACAAAAGTTTTGAACTTAGGTTGGTCAGAAAACCCATCTCTAATTAAATCTTCTGCTGTTAATTCAACCTCGTTGGGCAGTTTTTCAAAAACGGCTAATTCGTGAATTAATTTCATAACCGATGGCATGTCGGCTATCTGGCCTTCTCTAATAATAAAACTCATAATATTCTTTCTATAAAACAAATTTAAACGATATTTGTACATCTTTTACAATTTTTTGTTATGAATACCAAACACATGACTCTTGGTGAGTTTATCATTGACAATCAACGTTTTTTTAAATATTCTTCTGGAGAGCTTTCTAGGCTGATTAATTCTATTCGATTGGCGGCAAAAGTGGTCAATCACGAGATTAGAAAGGCAGGTCTTGTTGATATTATTGGTGCTGCTGGCGATATCAATATTCAAGGAGAAGCTCAACAAAAACTAGATGTGTTAGCAAATGATTTGTTTAAACAAACCATTATCAACAGAGAGATTGTTTGTGGAATCGCAAGTGAAGAAGAAGATGATTTTGTTATTGTTGAAGGAAAAGACAAGTCAAATGAGAATAAATATGTTTTATTGATGGATCCCTTAGATGGTTCCTCTAATATCGATGTAAACATATCTGTAGGGACTATATTCTCTGTTTACAGAAGAGTTTCTCCTGAAGGAACACCTGTTACTAAAGAAGATTTTTTACAAAAAGGAAGCGAGCAGGTTGCAGCAGGTTATGTTGCCTATGGTACCTCAACCATGTTGGTTTTTACTACTGGAAACGGTGTTGATGGCTTTACTCTAAACCCAGCCATTGGTACTTTTTATTTATCACACCCTAATATTCAAATTCCTGAAGAAGGAAACATATATTCTGTTAACGAAGGAAATTATGTTCATTTTCCAAAAGGCGTTAAAAACTACATTAAGTACTGTCAAGCAGAAGAAGATAACAGACCCTATACCTCACGATATATCGGTTCTTTGGTTACAGATTTCCATAGAAATATGATTAAAGGTGGGATATATATCTATCCAACAAGTTCAATCGGTCCAAAAGGAAAGTTGCGTTTACTGTATGAGTGTAACCCAATGGCCTTTATTGCAGAACAAGCTGGAGGTAAAGCCTCTGATGGATACAAACGTATTTTAGATTTACAACCTACTGAGCTGCACCAAAGGGTGCCATTTTTCTGTGGAAGTACCAAAATGGTAGAAAAAGCAGAAGAATTTATGGCAGATCATCCTGCTGATGCAGATTATTAGCATATAAACTTTCTCAATAGCTATATAAATAATCACTAGGTCTTTAAGTTGTTTTACAAAAAGAAATCTAGTAAATTTGTTAGCATACAATAGTAATTAATTTAAAAAATAAATATTATGGCTTTTCAATTACCAGAATTAGGCTATGCTTATGATGCCTTAGAACCAAATATAGATGCTAGAACTATGGAGATTCACCATGGGAAACACCATCAAGGATATACCAATAATTTAAATGCTGCGATTTCAGGTACAGCATTAGACAATCAATCGATTGAAGAAATTTTGGGGAATTTAGACATGGACAACAAAGCGGTTAGAAATAACGGTGGAGGTTTTTATAACCATTCGTTGTTTTGGTCAGTTATGAACCCAGAAGGCAAAGGATACTTAAGCGGAGAGCTAAGAGATGCTATCGAAGCTGAGTTTGGCTCTGTTGATGCGTTTAAAGACGTATTTTCTAAAGCTGCAGCGACTCAATTTGGCTCAGGATGGGCATGGTTATGTGTTCACAAAGGAGGAAAAGTATCTGTGTGTTCTACACCAAACCAAGACAATCCATTAATGCCAGGTGTAGGTTGTGATGGAACACCAATTTTAGGATTGGATGTTTGGGAGCATGCCTATTATTTAAATTACCAGAACAGAAGACCAGATTATATCAATGCATTTTTTAATGTGATTAACTGGAACGAAGTTGAAAGACGCTACGCAGCTGCAAAATAATTGCAAGTTTGATAAAAAAAAAGCATCCCTAGTGGATGCTTTTTTTATATGAAAATACTTTTTTAATAAGCTCTCTTATCGTTTCCTTCATAAAAATTTATAAAGGCTTCATTAACTACACGATGCCCTCCGTCAGTTGGGTAATCTCCAGTAAAATACCAATCCCCTAAGTTGTCTGGACAAGCTTTATGAAGTCCTTCAACTGATTGAAAAATAACCTCTACATCAGCTACAATTTCTGAAGTTCTTAACATACTAGCGATTTTTTCTGAGACCTCTTCTGTACTAAAAGGGGCATAGATTTCTTTTACATGGTTGATAATTTCAGAATCAGGTTTTTCTCGTTGTGCGATGGCTTTTTGATATACCTGATCTACAATACTATATTGATCAGTATCCTTTAGCAATTCAATAGCTGCTTTAAAAGCAATAAAGTCATTGATTCTAGCCATGTCAATCCCGTAACAATCAGGGTATCTAATTTGTGGGGCCGAAGAAACCACTACAATTTTTTTAGGTTGTAAGCGATCTAATATTTTAATAATACTTTTCTTTAAGGTTGTTCCTCTAACAATACTATCGTCAATAATTACTAAATTATCCGTTGGTTTTACAACTCCATAAGTAATATCATAGACGTGCTCAACTAAATCATCCCTACTACTGTCGTCAGCAATAAAGGTTCTAAGTTTTGCATCTTTAATTGCGATTTTTTCAAAACGAGGACGTTCTGATAAAATTTCGGTAACTCTTTGAGCAGATAATTTTCCGCCACCGGCTAATATTTGTGCTGTTTTTTGTTGGTTTAAAACATCTTCAGCAGCTTCAGTCATCCCGTAAAATGAGGTTTCTGCAGTATTAGGGATATAAGAAAAAACAGTGTTAGAAATATCGTTGTCTATAGATTCTAAAACCTTTGGAAAAACAAATTTTCCAAGATTTTTACGTTCTTCATAGATGGCAGCATCACTTCCTCTAGAAAAGTAAATGCGCTCAAAAGAACAAGATTTTTTAGGTTTTTGATCCAATACAGGAACCACAGCAGTATCTCCACTTTTTTTGACAATTAAAGCATGGCCTCTTTCTAGTTCTTGAACCTTATCAAAATCAACATTAAACACGGTTTGAATTACAGGGCGCTCAGATGCAACCACCACTACTTCATCATCTTGATAAAAATAGGTTGGTCTAATCCCTGAAGGATCTCTTAAAACAAAGGCATCACCGTGACCTAACAAACCAGCCATGGCATAACCTCCATCCCAGTTTTTAGCAGAACGATACAAAACCTTTTGTAAATCTATATGTTCTTCAATAAATGGTGAAGCGTCTTTTTTGCTAAAGCCTTTTTCTTTAGCCCTCAAGTACAAATCTGCAACTTCAGCTTCTAAAAAATGACCGATTTTTTCCATTACAGTTACTGTATCTGTAAACTCTTTAGGATGCTGACCTAGTTCAATCAATTCTTCTAACAATTGATTTGAGTTGGTCATATTAAAGTTTCCAGCAACAATCAAGTTTTGATGTTTCCAATTACTTTGACGTAAAAAAGGGTGAACACTCTCGATGCTGTTTTTTCCGAAGGTACCATAACGAACATGACCTAAAAACAAATTGCCAACATAAGGCATGTTTTCTTCTTGCCAAGCAACATTGTCTTTTTGAGTAGGATTGTTTTCCAGAACACCATTTAAGCGTTCATTAATCTGAGCAAAAACATCTTGAATAGGCTGTGATTTGTTAGATCGGATTCTACTTATGTATCTTGTTCCAGGTTCAACGTTAAATTTTACACTTGCAAAACCTGCACCATCTTGACCTCTGTTGTGCTGTTTTTCCATTAACAAATACATTTTGTTAATTCCATAAAAAGCAGAACCGTATTTGTCTTTATAATATTGTAATGGTTTTAAAAGTCGAACCATTGCAATTCCACATTCATGTTTTAAAGCATCACTCATTTAGTATCAGTTATTTAGTGTCTATGTATGAATAAAAAAATCCGCAGCAAAAAGCGCGGATTTATATTAGTTGATTTCTATATCAAATTGAGTTAATTGTTTAAACGCATGCAAGCGTTTTTGAACTTCCTCTTTTGTGAGTTTTTCCATTCGTTCTGTTCCAAATTTTTCTACACAGAAGGAGGCTAAATTTGAGCCGTAGATAACAGCGTTTTTCATGTTTTCAAAAGAAATGTCTTCTGTCATTGCTAAGAACCCACAAAAACCACCTGCAAAAGTGTCTCCTGCTCCAGTTGGATCAAATACTTCTGCTAAAGGTAATGCTGGTGCAAAAAATATTTTTTCTTCATGAAATAACAAGGCTCCGTGTTCTCCTTTTTTGATTACGACGTATTTTGGACCCATTTCGTGAATTTTTTTAGCAGCATTCACTAAAGAATACTCGCCACTTAATTGTCGAGCTTCTTCATCGTTAATGGTAATAACATCGATTCTTTTTATGACATCGTGTAAATCATTTAAAGCGATGTCCATCCAAAATCCCATGGTATCTAAAACGACTAGCTTTGGTTTCTCAGTCATTTGATCTAAGACAGAAGCTTGGGTTAAAGGATGTAAATTACCTAGCATCACAACTGAGGCATCTTTAAAATCTTCAGGAACAACTGGTTTAAAGTGTTCTAGGACATTAAGCTCAGTGATTAAAGTGTCACGAGAGTTCATGTCGTTATGGTACTTACCACTCCAGAAAAAAGTTTTACCTTCTTTTATTATTTCTACTCCTTGGGTGTCAATCCCCTTAGCGTTCATCATATCTAAATAGGCTTGAGGAAAATCTCCTCCAACCACAGAAACAACACCTGTTTTTATTCCAAATTGTGAAGCGGCTAGGCTAACAAAAGTGCCTGAACCACCTAAAATTTTATCTGTTTTCCCAAAAGGGGTTTCGATGGCATCAAATGCTACTGTACCAACTGCTAATAATTTACTCATTTTAATTTATTTACTGTAATTTTGCACTTTACAAAATCAGTCTTTTAGACTGCAAAAATAAGTTTAAAAAATGACTATCAAAGAAATACAAGAAGAAATTATCGACGAGTTTTCAATGTTTGATGACTGGATGGGGCGATACGAGTATATAATCGACCTTGGAAAATCTTTGCCACTTATTGATTCGGCCTATAAACTGGATGAGAATCTGATAAAAGGCTGTCAATCAAAAGTTTGGTTGCATTCAGAAATGCAAGATGACCAATTAGTCTTTACTGCAGATAGTGATGCAATCTTAACAAAAGGAATTGTGGCCCTATTATTGCGGGTGTTTTCCAATCAAAAAGCTGCTGATATTTTAGCTGCTGATACAGCATTTATCGATGAAATTGGACTTAAAGAACATTTGTCTCCAACAAGAGCAAATGGCTTGGTTTCTATGGTGAAGCAAATAAAAATGTACGCCATCGCTTTTCAAGCAAAAAATCAGTAAAATTTAATTAGTATAATTAAGAAAAAATGACAGACGAAGAAATTCAAGAAATAGGAGATCAAATAGTTCGAGTAGTAAAAACCATTTACGATCCAGAAATTCCTGTTGATATTTATGAGTTAGGGTTGATTTATGACGTGTTTGTAAACGACGAGAAAGAGGCAAAAATATTGATGACATTAACCTCTCCAAATTGTCCAGTTGCAGAATCTTTGCCAAGAGAAGTAGAAGATAAAGTAAAATCATTGCCCAATATTATTGATTGTGAAGTAGAAATTACCTTTGATCCTACGTGGACTCAAGAAATGATGAGTGAAGAAGCCAAGTTAGAATTGGGAATGCTTTAGCTAATTAAACAGGGTTTTAAAAAGTAAATAATGTCAGAAGAAATAATCAATAGAGTAGCCAACAGTAAACTAGTAACTTTAGATCTAGAAGATTTTTATCCTTCTGGAGAGCGCGTTGTTTTTGATATCAAAAAATGGTTATTTGAAGATTTGATTTTAAAAGAATCAGAATTTAGGGACTACATCAATCAGCACGATTGGAAGCAGTATGATCAAAAATATCTTGCTTTAACCTGCAGCTCTGATGCGATTATTCCTTCTTGGGCATATTTGCTAATTAGTACAAAATTGGCAGGGATAGCAAAAAAAACAGTTGTTGGGGATTTAGAGATGTTAGAAACTGTAATTTTTCAAGAAATAATACTTTCTATGGATGTGAATACATTTGCCGGAAAGCCAGTTATTTTAAAGGGTTGCTCAGACAAACCAATCCCTTCTAGTGCATACACATTATTGATAGAGAGGCTGGTACCTGTAGTGGGTAGTTTGCTTTTTGGGGAAGCCTGTTCAACAGTTCCTTTATATAAATTTAAAAAATAAATTTTTTTTTCCTCTAAATCACGTTATTTTTGGGGTTTCATAATTATCACTTTGATGAGAATAATCTTTTTTATTGTATTTTTTTCGATTTGTACTTTAACTTTTTCTCAAGAGAAAAAAGACAGTATTAAAGCTCCGGTTCCAAGCCCATGGAAAGTGACAGGTGTTTTTACTTTTCTATTCAATCAGTCTTCTTTTACAAACTGGTCTTCTGGGGGTGATAATACCATTGCAGGAACCTTTCTTATTAATTATGATTTTAATTATAAAAAGGGAAGCTGGAACTGGGATAACAGGTTGATTACTTCGTATGGATTGAGTAATGTACAAGGGCAAGGAAATAGAAAAACAGGAGATCGATTTGAATACAACTCTTTGTTGGGTAAAAAATCTAATAATAATTGGTTTTTCTCATTTTTCATGAACTTTAAAACACAGTATAGTAGAGGTTTTGATTATAAAAAGACTCCAAAATTACCTATTTCTGATTTTATGGCACCTGGATACTTATCTTTTGGACCCGGGATGTTGTGGAAAAAATCAGATAAAATGACTATCAACATCGCTCCCGCTACTTCAAAATTTACCTTTGTTTCTGATGAGTTTTCTGGAAAATACGGTGTTGAAGAAGGAGAAAACACCAATGTTGGTTTGGGTTTTAACTTATCAGGATATTTTAAATTTTTATTGATTGAAAATGTAACCATGGAAAACATTTTATCCATGTATTCTGATTATTTAAACAAGCCAGGAAATGTTGATATTGATTACCAAATGAATTATTTAATCAATGTGAATAAATACATGAACATGCGAGTAGCGCTTCATATGCTAATAGATGACAATGCATCAAGTAAAGTCCAAATTAAAGAAATTTTTGGTTTGGGTGTTACCTATACCTTCCACAAAAAATAAACCGCAAACTCGGTTTACTATTTATTAATCAACAAAAAAGTTAAAAATGAGAAATACTATTTTAGCAGTACTATGTTTTGTAAGTATTGCAGTAACAGCACAAGAAACAAAGGATGACAATAAGGGGCCTTGGGAAAAATCAGGAACCTTTACCTTTTTACTAAGTCAATCTTCTTTTTCTAACTGGGTAGCCGGAGGAAATAATACAGTCTCTGGAAACGTAGGTTTGAATTATGATTTTAATTACCAAAAAAACGGCATTACTTGGGATAATAAATTAATGATGCAGTACGGAATCAACAGTGTCAAAGGAGAAGAATCTAAAAAAACGGATGATATGATCCAGTTTAATTCTTTGGTTGGGAAAAAAGCCAAAGGTTACTGGTCTTACTCATTCTTCTTAAATATCAAGACTCAATTTACTGATGGATTTGATTATTCTAAAACACCTAAATTAAAAACTTCAGGATTTTTTGCACCTGCATATTTTAGTTTTGGACCAGGTATGTTGTGGAAAAAATCAAACAATTTTAATTTCAACTTAGCTCCATTAACTTCTAAAATTACTGTTGTTTCTGATGAGTTTTCAGGACAATACGGTACTGATTTAGGAAGTACTACTCGTTATGAATTAGGTTTTAATGCTTCGTTGTTTCACAAAACAGCATTGATGGAAAATGTGGTTATGCAAAATATTGTAAATGTGTATTCAAACTATTTAGACAAGCCGGGTAATATTGACATACAATATCAATTAATGTTTGATATGCAAATTAATAAGTATTTGTCTACCAATTTAAACTTTCATACCATAGTTGATGATAATGCATCAAGTAAGGTTCAGTTTAAAGAAGTATTTGGCTTAGGAGTTAATTACAAGTTTTAAGACAAACAAAATTCAAATAAAAAAGGCAGCATTCGCTGTCTTTTTTATTTTTATTGATGGTTCCTAAATTTTAAAAGAATCTTTTTTTTTTGTACTTTAATCAACTAAATATTAGACATGACTCTTTTAATAGTATTTGCATTACTTTCTATTTTAATTTCCTTTTTTTGCTCAATTTTAGAAGCAGTTTTACTGAGTGTTACTCCGACATTTGTTCGAGTTAAAAAATCAGAAAACAAACCATTTGCTCACAAATTAGAGCGGTTAAAAAACGATGTCGACAAGCCGCTTATTGCAATCCTAACCTTAAATACTATTGCGCATACTGTAGGTGCAATTTTGGTTGGTGTTCAGGCAGAAAAACTACCTTATAAGTTTGAATTATTAGGATTCAATATAGTTGGAATCGTGTCTGCAATCATGACAGTGTTAATTTTGATTCTTTCAGAAATCATTCCCAAAACAATTGGTGCTACACATTGGAAAAAATTATCAAGTTTTAGCACCAATGTATTAGAGGCACTGCTATTTGTTTTTAAATGGACAGGAGTTTTGTGGTTTTTACAACTGTTTACAAAGCTTTTTGGCAAACCAGCGCATACATCTGTTTTAAGTAGAGAAACTTTTTCTGCAATGACAGATATAGCAGAGCAAGAAGGTGTTTTTGTAGCATCAGAAAGTAAGGTTATTAAAAACTTACTCAATTTTAAGGAGGTTTTGGTGAAGGATATTATGACACCGAGAACTGTTTTAAAATCAACAGATGAAACCCAAACCATTCAAGACTTTTTTGATAACAATCCCAATTTGCGCTTTTCAAGAGTTCCTTTGTATGAAGGCAACGCTGATCATATAACAGGCTATTTCTTAAAGAATCAATTGTTAGAATCAATTATAAATGGTAACGGTGACAAACAGTTAAAAGAAATAAGGAGAACCATTTTAGTGACCCAGCGAGATTTGCCTATTCCAGACCTCTTTGGACAACTGATAGAGCAAAGAGAGCACATTGCTTTGGTAGTTGATGAATATGGTTCTGTAAGTGGTTTGGTTACACAAGAAGATATGATTGAAACCTTACTTGGCTTAGAAATTATGGATGAAAGCGATACTATTGAAGACCTACAAGTACTTGCAAGAAAAAGCTGGGAAAGAAGAGCCAAGCGTTTGGGTATTATCGATGATTTTGATATAAAAAGCTAGTACCAAAAAGACTATTTAACCACAAGGGTCAAGCAGTTACTTAATAAGCTTGGTATTTTAGTTTTTTGTCAAGTACAATTGTAAATACCTTATTCTTCGGTGTACTCGTCGTACAAGAAATTATTATAAGGAAAGCGCTCGATGTGAATTTTGCGAACTTCCTCGTAAGTGATTTCTTTTAAAGTGTCTAAATTTTCTTTACTCAGTGCTGAGATAAAGACACTGATCACCTCTAGCTTTTTCATCCAAGTTTTTTCCCAATCCTCAAGTGTATAGTGTTCTTTGGTCTTTTCTGCAATCAAGTCATCCTCATCAATCCTTTTGTGAGTATAGCTGTCAATTTTATTAAAAACCATGATAGTAGGCTTGTCTGCACTGTCTATTTCATCTAAAATAGTATTTACAGAGGCAATATGATCTTCAAAATTTGGATGTGAAATATCTACAACGTGCAACAATAAATCAGCTTCTCTAACTTCATCTAGGGTTGATTTAAAAGATTCTACCAACTGAGTTGGAAGTTTTCTGATAAATCCTACGGTATCAGAGAGTAAAAAAGGAATGTTTTTTACCACCACTTTCCGAACAGTAGTATCTAAGGTTGCAAACAATTTGTTTTCTGCAAAAACATCACTTTTACTAATGGCATTCATTAAGGTAGATTTTCCAACATTGGTATATCCAACAAGCGCCACACGAACCATTTTCCCTCTGTTTTTTCGTTGAATAGCCATCTGTTTATCTATGGTAGTCAACTTCTTTTTTAGGATGTTTATTTTATCTCTAACAATTCTACGGTCTGTTTCTATTTCTGTTTCTCCAGGTCCACGCATCCCAATACCCCCTTTTTGCTTATCTAAGTGAGTCCAAAGTCTTGTTAAACGAGGTAATAAATATTCACATTGGGCTAACTCTACCTGAGTCTTTGCCGAACTTGTTTGTGCTCTTTGCGCAAAAATATCTAAGATTAAGTTGGTTCTATCTAAAATCTTACAATCCAATACCTTTTCTATATTACGCATCTGTGCAGGAGACAACTCATCATCAAAGATAGCAGTACCAATATCATGACTTTCAATATAAGCCTTAACTTCTTCTAATTTACCCGTTCCCAAAAATGTCTTTGGATGTGGTTTTTCTAATTTTTGAACAAAACGCTTTACAGGAACCCCTCCTGCAGTTTCGGTTAAAAATTGCAATTCATCCAAATATTCTTTGGATTGAATCTCATCTTGATATTGAGAAATGATTCCGATTAATACGGCTTTCTCAGAAGTAACTTTTTGTTCGTCGATCATAGACTGCAAAGATACGAAGATTTAAAAATTTTTGGCACAAAAAAAACTCCAATCCCCTTGGGTTGAAGTTTTAACTGCTAATTTTAAGAAAGCAATAAGACCTTTGGCTTACAACTTAGTTTTTTACAATTTTTAAAGGCATCTTAAATGTCTTCATGATACTCAATTCTTTGATACTTAATTTCTTGTAGTTTAATTGTTTTTTGATAAAACCAACGACAGTTTGGTTTTCTGAGTCTACAGATAAAATAACCAATTCACCTTGTCTATTGATTAAAAATGAAATTTCTGCTTTTACAAAGCTTTCAGAAATTTTTAATTGGTGTTGGCCCAGTAATTTTACAATTTCAGATCTCAACTGTTCTTTACCAGTTAGATTTGGTTGTTCATTGTTTGCAAATACGGTTGTTACGCTTAGTGTTAATACCAATACTACTGCAATTACTTTTTTCATTTTTTTACGAATTTAAAAACTGTTAATAGTTGTTTTATTATACAGTGTAAAAATAGTCTTCAACTCTACATCTTTTGGTAATTTATAGATTAACAAAACGTATTTTATGGGTTACAATACTCCTAAATCTAGAGAAATTAACAAGTAGTTCATATTGATGAATTATCAATAAACTGTAGTTTTTGTAGATTATTATTTAATAAAAAAGATAAGTAGATAGCATGTACTGAAAGAATCCCAATTTAATAAGCGATTTTTTTAGATTGCCGTGTTAAGATAAGGTATATACAGGGATAAAATTTAAAGAAGAATGTTAGTGTTTTGCAATAAAAAATTACTCTTTCCAGGCTTTTATTTTTTCATCATCCAATATGTATTTTTTATATTTTCCATCTTTATATCGATGATAAATAAAAACAGGCATTACTATAAAGGACAAATACAAGACACCCAATCCCATAACAATTTCTGCTTTTGGGTGTTCTGTTTTAATCAGGTAGGCGCCGGTAGACATCCATACAACAAAAACGATAAACATTATTTTTAACAGTAATTTCATGCGAATTAACTTTTGGGTAAAAAACAAAATTACAAAAAGTTAAGCCTTTTAATTGCTTAATTTTGAAAGAATGAAGTATGGAATTTTATCCCTATTTTTATAGGGGTCTGTTAGCCTTTAGAAACCTATGAAAAACAAACTTGTCATTGCCCACAGAGGCGCTTCGGGATATTTGCCAGAACACACGTTAGAAAGTAAAAAAATGGCTTTTAGCATGAATGCTGATTTTATTGAACAAGACATTGTGTTAAGCAAAGATGATGTTCCGGTAGTAATCCATGACATTTATTTAGATGATGTCACAGACGTAGCCCAAAAGTTTCCAGAAAGACAGCGAAAAGACGGTCGGTTTTATGTGATTGATTTTACTATGAAAGAACTAGAAACTCTTCAGGTTTCAGAGCGGTTTAATCCGAAAACGCATCAGCAGGTATATCCTGGGCGCTATCCAATGAGGCAAGGAAAGTTTAAACTGCATTCTTTGGATAAAGAAATAGCCTTGATCCAACAACTCAATAAAGAAACAGGAAAAAATATTGGCATCTATCCAGAAATTAAAGAGCCTGCATTTCATCAGAAAGAAGGAAAAGACTTAACCGCAATTGTATTAAAGGTTTTAAGTAATTATGGATATACTCAAAAATCAGATCGCTGTATTTTACAGTGCTTTGATGCCAAGGAGTTGCAACGTATAAAAACAGAACTTCATTCTAATTTATATTTGGTACAATTAATAGAACATCCAGAAGAGGCAAAACAGTTGGCCCATTTTGCCAGCTATGCTGATGCAATTGGACCTTGGTACAAACAAATTGTCACCGGAAAAAAAGACGGAAAATGGATTTTTAGCAACTTGGTTACAGAGGCACATGGCTTGGGACTTCAAGTACATGCATATACATTTAGAGCAGATGATTTAGGTGAGTTTTCTACTTTTAATGAAATGCTCCAAACTGTATTAATAGATGCAGATATTGATGGCGCTTTTACTGATTTTCCAGATAAAGTAGTGCAATTTTTAGAAGAAAGATCAAAAGAATCTTAACCAGTCACTTCTATTAACTTGTTGCGATAAGCTGTTAAAAGTTTAGATTTTGAAATAAATCCATAGTATTCCCCATCTTTAATGACTGGCAAATTCCAAGCTCCACTCTCTTGAAATTTTTTCATAATAGAGGTCATTTTATCCTTGCCAATTTCTATAATAGCTGGTGGTTTATGCATGACTTCTTTTGCTAAGACTGATTCGTATAGACTTTGATCAAACATGATGGAACGAATATCATCTAATAAAATGATACCCAATAGTTTTCCTTCATCTTTACTGACTACCGGAAAAATATTCCGATTTGATTTGACCACAGCATCTCGTACCAGCTCACCCAAATTCATTTCAGGATACACTTTTACAAAACGATCCTCTATAACCTTGTCAATATCCATTAAGGTTAATACAGCATGATCTTTATTATGTGTAATCAGTTCACCTTTTCTACCCAATTCCATTGCATAAACAGAATGAGGGTGCGCATATTTGGTAATAGAATATGAGATGGCTGCCGTAATCATTAGCGGAATAAACAATTCATAACCTCCGGTAACCTCAGCAATTAAAAAGATGGCTGTAAGTGGGGCGTGCAATACACCTGCCATTAAGCCTGCCATTCCTACAAGGGTAAAATTGCTTTCAGATACAGAATTTTGAAAGAGGCCAACATTGTTGATTATCTTGGCAATACAGTTTCCCATGAGGCTTCCCATAAAAAGCGTAGGTGCAAAAATTCCTCCAACACCACCAGCACCAAAAGTAAGTGCGCTGGCGATGATTTTAAAGAAAACCAAGCCCGCTAAGAGTGCAATTACAATCCAAACATTGCTTAAGTCTAAATTTAAAAAGTTGTTCTGCAAACTGGTTTCTGGATTACCAGCGATTAAATTATTAATGGTATCAAAACCCTCACCGTATAAAGGTGGAATAAAATACACCAAGATTCCTAAGCCAATCCCTCCAATTAACAATCGTTTTACTGGAGATTTAAATCGGTCAAAAAATTTCTGAACCCGATCATAAACTTCTGTAAAATAAATAGAGGTTAAACCAGCAACAACTCCTAGAACTATATAAAAAGGGACATCTTTAATACTAAAAACATCTTCTATTTTAAAAGGCAGTAACACGTCAGATCCAAAGAAAAAATACGAGGTAATAATTGCCGATAATGAGGCTAATAAAAGAGGAAGCATAGAAGCGATGGTTAGATCAAGACTAAATACTTCAATGGCAAAAATAATGGCAGCAATAGGCGCTTTAAAGATAGATGATAAGGCACCGGCAGCCGCACAACCAATCAAGAGCGTTCTTGTGGCTTGGTTTAAATGAAAAAACCGCGCTACATTAGAGCTGATTGCAGACCCTGTGGCAACCGTAGGTCCTTCTAATCCAACAGACCCTCCAAAACCGATGGTTATCGGAGCCGTTAAAATAGACCCAATCATTTGATAACGTTTCATAATTCCCTTGCGCTTGGAGATGGCGTATAGGGTAGATGGGATTCCATGACTGACCTTGTCTCTAATCACATATTTGATAATCAAATAGACAATCGCAAGCCCAATAATTGGAAAAACAAAATAAAAGGCTTGATGATAATACTGTACTAGTTTTCCCTCTAGTAGATGTTGAAAAAAATGAGTTAAATTCTTTAAAATAACTGCAGCAACACCAGATAAAAAACCAACAAGAATGCTCAATAAGTAAACAAACTGACGATCAGAAATATGCTTATATCTCCAAATATGTATTTTAGTAAGTATGTCTTTTGTTTTTGACATTAATTAGCTGCTTTCAAAATATCAGTACCCAAATGTTTCTCCTCTTTATTTGTAAACCAAGCTCTGTTTTTGGGTAATTTTAATCCGTTAATAGTTTCTTCTTTGCTGAGCAAAATATACTCTCCGTCATTTTTAGTCTCATCATGAAAAAACTGGTAGATTTCCATGGCAAAGGTTTTTGGGTCGAAATAAAAATACCAAGTATCTTTTCCAACCTCTTTTGTATAGGTCACTTTTAAGACTACATACTCTTTTCCTTTAAAGGTCTTCTTTATTGTTTTTTGATGAATAATTGTCCCCTTATCTTTGAGCTTCATTGGCAAGCCGTATAGATAGGTGTAGTAGTTTTTGTACATTTTTGCACGATCTTCACTCAGTCCGTATTTTTTTGAAATCTCTTCGGATGGATTTTTTTCACCGTTAAAAACAATGTCTATTCGGTCTTTTTTAAGGATGTATTCTGAGGTGTTTTTACCACTTTTTGCTTTTACCGAAAAAAATTGATCGGGCAAGTCAATATGTATTTCACTTTCTCTTTTTTGACTGTTTGGCGTTTCCATGGTTACCAATAAAGTACCTTTAAAGGTACTCCAACTTCCATTAGGGTCGTGATACTGGATTGCTTTCTCTAGTAATTGATTTCCAGTGAGTTCTTGAGAAAAAGAGCTTATTGTAAAAAAGAATGCCGCTAAAATTAGTAGATTTTTCATAATATTAAAAGTACTAAAAAATCCCGCAATTGCGGGATTTGATTTTTATGCTTTCATATCTAATTTGATATTCAATTCTTTTAATTGATCATCATCTATAAAGGATGGAGCATCAATCATAACATCTCTACCTGCATTGTTCTTAGGAAAGGCAATAAAATCTCTAATGGTTTCTTGACCACCTAGAATAGCAACCAATCTATCCAATCCAAAAGCCAATCCTCCATGTGGAGGTGCTCCGTATTCAAAAGCATCCATTAAAAAGCCAAATTGAGCCTTGGCATCTTCTTCAGAAAAACCAAGATGCTTTAACATGGTTGCTTGCATTTTTTTATCGTGAATTCTAATAGAACCTCCACCAATTTCATTTCCGTTTAAAACCAAATCATAGGCATTGGCTTTCACTGCTCCAGGGTCTGTATCTAACAATTCTAATTGTCCAGGTTTTGGAGAGGTAAACGGGTGGTGCATGGCGTGATAATGACCAGTTTCTTCATCCAACTCTAATAATGGAAAATCAATAACCCATAAAGGTGCAAATACTTTTGGATCTCTTAAGCCAAGACGCTCTGCCAGCTCCATACGTAGGGCAGACAATTGAGCTCTAACTTTAGAGGTATCACCTGATAAAATACAGATTAAATCACCAGGTTTTGCTCCTGTCGCTGCTGCCCATTTTGCCAAGTCTTCTTGGTCGTAAAACTTATCTACTGATGATTTGTAAGATCCATCTTCGTTTACACGGCAATAGACCATCCCCAAAGCACCTACTTGAGGTCTTCTTACCCAATCAATAAGTTTGTCAATTTCTTTTCTGGTGTATGAGTTCCCTCCTGGAACGGCAATTCCTACCACCAATTCAGCATCGTTAAATACCTTAAATTCTTTGTGTTGTGCAATTGCATTTAACTCACCAAACTCCATCCCAAAACGAATATCTGGTTTGTCGTTTCCATACAAACGCATGGCATCATCATACAGCATTCTAGGAAATTCTGCTACCTCAACACCGTTAATTTCTTTTAGCAAATGACGGGTTAAGCCTTCAAAAATATTTAAAATATCTTCTTGCTCTACAAAGGCCATTTCACAGTCAATCTGTGTAAATTCTGGCTGTCTGTCTGCACGTAAATCTTCATCTCTAAAACACTTTACAATCTGAAAGTATTTATCCATACCGCCAACCATTAACAACTGTTTAAAGGTTTGTGGCGATTGTGGCAACGCATAAAACTGTCCTTCATTCATTCGAGAAGGAACCACAAAATCTCTTGCGCCTTCTGGCGTAGACTTAATTAAATACGGAGTTTCTACCTCTATAAACTCTTGATCAGATAAGTATTTTCTAACTTCCATAGAAACCTTATGACGAAAGATCAAACTGTTTTTTACTGGATTTCTACGGATGTCTAAATAGCGATACTTCATTCTGATATCCTCGCCACCATCTGTGGTATCCTCTATAGTAAAAGGCGGAGTTACTGCTTCATTTAGTATCGTTAATTTAGAAACCAACACTTCAACATCTCCAGTTTTCATTTTAGGATTTTTAGAACTTCTTTCAATTACAGTTCCTGTAACTTGAATTACAAACTCTCTTCCTAAAGTTTTTGCTTTTTCTATAATCTCTTTTGGCGTACGATCTTCATCAAAAATCAATTGAGTAATCCCATAACGGTCACGTAAATCTACCCAAATCATAAATCCTTTATCACGCGATTTTTGTACCCAACCAGCTAAGGTTACTTCTGTATTGATGTGCGATGCTCTTAACTCACCACAAGAATGACTTCTATACATGTTGTTTCTTTAAATATCCTGCAAAATTAAACAATTTAAGCAGAATAACTACTTTTTCTGATTCGAGAATACTCCGATAAAATCTTTGTAAGTTTGTATTTATGAGTGTAATTAATATTCAAGAAAAACTAAAGCTGTTTTCTGAGCATTGGTCTCCTAAAAAAGTAGGAGAGCTCAACGGACAACAAATTTTATTAGCAAAACTAAAAGGTGAGTTTGTTTTTCACAAACACGATGATGAAGATGAGTTGTTTATGGTGATCAAAGGCTCTCTGGATATTGTTTTGCGAGACAAAACGATTCAATTAAACGAAGGTGAATTTTATATAGTACCGAAAGGAGTTGAGCATAAACCCATAGCCAAAGAAGAGGTTCATATATTGTTGTTTGAGCCTTTAAATATTAAGCATACAGGTAATGTGATTGCTGATATTACCCTAGAAACATATGAATCTATTTAACTTCTTGATACACAACTGAAAATTAAAAAATGAGTAAACTATATTTAGTTCCAACCCCAATAGGCAATCTAGAAGATATGACTTTTAGAGCCATCCGTGTTTTAAAGGAAGTTGATTTTATTTTGGCTGAGGACACTAGGACTAGCGGAAAACTATTAAAGCACTTTGAGATTGCTACACCCATGTACAGTCATCATATGCACAATGAGCACAAAGCCATTGAAGGGGTGCTAAATCGATTAAAAAATGGTGAAACCTGCGCTTTGATTTCTGATGCGGGTACACCAGCCATTTCTGATCCTGGTTTTTTGCTAACCAGAGCCTGTGTAGAAAATAAGATAGAAGTAGATTGCTTGCCAGGAGCCACTGCCTTTGTACCAGCCTTGGTCAACTCTGGATTGCCCAATGATAAATTTGTTTTTGAAGGGTTTTTACCTGTAAAAAAAGGAAGACAAACGCGCTTGTTAGTATTGGCAGAAGAAACAAGAACCATGATTTTTTATGAATCACCACACAAATTGGTAAAAACCTTAGGACATTTTGTAGCATATTTTGGAGCAGATAGACAGGTTTCTGTTTCTAGAGAATTGACTAAGATGTTTGAAGAAACCGTTAGAGGAACTGCAACCGAAGTGTTGGCGCATTATACCAACAAAGCTCCGAAAGGAGAAATTGTTGTTGTGGTTGAGGGAAAGAAATAACATAATTTAGAATTAATGTCATTTCGAAATGAGCTTTTTAGCGATTGAGAAATCTGTAAATTATTAGTTTCAGCTTATCTATTTTATGAAATTCCACCTCAATTGCTTCGCTAGATACTTTCAATCAATATATTTCAGTAGTGTTCGGAATGACAATTAATAGTATTTAATGCTTTACAAAGAACCCTTGGTTTGAAAAGGAGGTATTGCCTTACTTTAAAAAGACCGTTGCCAGCATTATTTCTTAAATTTTTGTACTATTACACTTTAAAATAATAATCAAACCACAGATCATGTTTAAAAAAGCACTTTTTTTTACCCTTGTAGCGGCTATAACATTCGCCTCTTGTAGCAAACAATTAAAAACCTCAGAATACTCAGCAGAAATTAACCGAGAATTTACGGGAGATTTGGCTTATGAAACCACTTCATTTGTAGAAAAATATTGGCGTGTGGTTGGAAACACTGGTTTTGATAAAAGCGTTTATTTTATCGCAGAGCACTTAGAAAAAGCCGGTTATGTGCTAGAAGAAAATGCTACCGATACAGATGTGCTAACCTATCGAATAGAAAAAAGACCTCTTAAAAGACCTACTTGGGAGTCTGTAGATGCCAAAGTAATGATACTTGGTGACGATAAACCCTTATTACAACACAGCAGTAATAGAAATATGATTGCCATGTATTCTTACAGCACACCTAAAGAAGGAGTTACAGCAGAGGTTGTTTATATTAAAGATCTTAAAAAACTTGCAAGTACCAATGTGAAAGGGAAAATCGTTTTTGCAGAAACGAGCCCAGGGCGTATTTATAGAACTGCTGTTCAGAATGGTGGTGCAGTTGGTGTCATGACCTATAACAATCCAGGGTATTTACAGCCAGAAAAAAACACCACCTCTATTCAGTTTAGATCTATCTCATTAGATACTGTAAATAAGGCTTGGGGTATTGCCATGTCTTATGCCGCAAAAGAGCGATTAAAATCAAAATTGAGTCAAGGAAAAGTTACGCTTACTGTAAATGTTGCTACCAAAATTTACAATTCTGAAGAGTTGACCATAGTTGCCGATATAAAAGGGCAAGAAAACCCAAAAGAGCGTTTGGTTTTTAGTTCTCACATTCAAGAACCAGGAGCCAATGATAATGCAACAGGTGTGGGGGTAGCTTTAGAGATGGCAAGCTTAACAGCAAAATTTATTCAAGAAGGCAAACTTGCTCCAAAGAGAACACTTAGCTTTTTATGGGGAGATGAAATTGTATCAACAGGAAGATATGTAAAAGAAGACAGCATTAGAGCCAAAGATATTAAGTGGGGTATTTCTTTAGACATGGTTGGAGAGGATACAGAAAAAACAGGAGGTACTTTTTTAATTGAAAAAATGCCAGACCCAAGTGCAATTTGGACACGTGGAAATGACAAGCATACAGAATGGGGTGGTAGTAAAATGAAGTTAGATCAGATGAAGCCTCATTATTTAAATGACTTTCTTATCAACAGATTTAAAGCTCAAGGAAAACTTGCCAATTGGGTAGTTGCTACCAATCCTTATGAAGGTGGTAGTGATCACGTACCGTTTTTAAGAGGGAACATTCCAAGTGTGTTATTTTGGCATTTTACAGATCAATTTTACCATACAGACAATGATCGTATAGACAAGGTTTCTCAAACCACACTTAAAAATGTAGGAACCACGGCATTGATAGCAGCATATACCTTGATAAATTCTGACAAAGGAACTGCTCAAGAGATCATCAAAGAAATTACGACAGCCGCAACAGAGCGTTTGCAAGAAGAATTAAAACAAGGAAAATTAGCCATGCAAAAAGGCGAAACCTTAGATCTGCAAATTACCATTATCAATACTTGGAAAGATTGGTATGTAAGTGCCATTAACAGTACTTCTGATATGGTATCAGATTCAAGTGTACTTAGTGCAGTACAGACTGCCGCAGTTGATCAACTACAAAAAACAGCAGAAGAAATGATTCGTGCTTTAAAGGAATAAAGTAAGCACTATATTAAATTGTATAAAAAAACCTCACTAGTTGGTGAGGTTTTTTTATCATGTTATTTTACAAGTGTTATCAATCTTGTTGGATTGGTATTTTGATCTTGAACTTTCCAACGAGATTGCCCGTTTTCCCAAAACTCCAATAAGCTAACGGGTGAATTCTTGTAAACTCGATACCTTGCTTCTAGGGTGTCATTATTTGCATTATTCCATTCTATAATGGTTGTGTTTTTAGGTTGCTGATTGGTAACCGTAGGATTTAAAAAAACACGCAATCTATACTTGTAAGAGTCATTTGCTTGCTTAACTCGATACTTATAAAATCCATTAGGATTATCTGACCCTGTATTTGCTGCTGTTTTAACACCGTCTATCAAATAATAAACACGTAAGGTCGTCAAATCAATTGCATTGGGGTTGCTTGAATCTAATAAATCTTCATTATTGGCATTTACTACAGCAAATGAAACAACGTTATCCATGTTTATTGCACTGAACTCTTCTTCTTGGTTTTTTGTACAACTTGCTAAAACAATTGCAAGGCATACATAAAGTAGTTTTTTCATAATTCTCATTTTTTGTTTCACTAAAGGCTAAGGTATTTTTTTTTTTTTGAAAAACAAGGTTTAAGATGTTTATAGTCAAAACTTTAAGAAAATTATTTAAAGAGTAGATAAAAAGAAATCTTTATAAAAGCAAAAAACCTCACCAGTTGGTGAGGTTTTTATTTTCTATAAAAATAAGATTAGTCTAAACCACCTTTTCTTTGTGGAGAACGTGGTGTTGGCCATACTCCAGGTTTCCCTGTTCTTGGGCTAACCGGTAATTGAATTTTTACCTTAGAAGCTCTTTCTGGATCTTCAGAAGCCATATAAGCTAAGATCGCAGTTAAGATTACATTGTTTTGTACATCATCAAAAACAACCTTATCATAGGTGTCTCTGTTTGTGTGCCATGTATAGTTCCAGTAAGACCAGTTTAATGCACTTAAGTTAAAAGTAGGAACTCCTGCTGCTAAGAAAGAAGCATTGTCAGATCCACCTCCACTTGGGCTACCAGGGAAAGAAGTTTTGATGTGTTTTCTTACGTCTCTAGGAACTGGAGCTAACCAGCTGTTTAAGTAGTCATAAGAATGTAAAAATCCAGAACCAGTAATAGAAACAACTCTACCAGTACCGTTATCTTGGTTAAATGCAGCTTGAATGTTTTTAACGATTTCAGGATTGTCCTCAACAAAGGCTCTTGATCCGTTTAATCCCTGCTCTTCTGATCCCCAGTGACCTACGATAATAGTTCTTTTTGGGTTAGGATACATTTTTTTAAGAACACGCATAGTTTCTAACATCACCAAAGTTCCGGTTCCGTTATCTGTTGCACCAGTTCCACCATCCCAAGAATCTAAATGTGCAGAAAGCAATACATACTCATCTGGTTTTTCAGTTCCTTTGATTTCACCTATCGTGTTAAAAACTGGAACTTTTCCTAATTCTTTAGATTGTGCATTTACATGAATTTCTGGTTTTGAACCGCTTTTTGCCAAACGGTATAACATTCCGTAGTCTTCTAATTCTAAATCAATAGTAGGAATCTTTTTTAAGCTAGAGCTAAAGATTTTTTGAACTCCAAATCCGTTAGACCAACGAGACTCAATCATACCAACAGCTCCTGCATTTTCAATTGCTGTTTTAAAATCACGAGAGTTGTATCCTGTTCTACCAATGTTTTTTCTAAACTCGCTAGCAATTGCAGAACGCTCTTTTCTCATTTTTTCAAATGATTCTGGCGTAGCAAATTCTTGCCAGTTGTAGTCTGGTCTTCCAGTTGGTTGGTACTCAGAACCTAATACAAATTTCCCTTTGATGGTTTTTAACCATTTTTCAAAATCTGCTTTTGAATTAAAAGTAGGCATCATTACTACCTCTCCTTTTACTCCACCTTTCTTTGTACTAGCACTCCAAGCTAATTGAGTTCCTTTTAAAGATTGTACTCTTGGAGAAAGCATGTCAATATGGGTAATTCCACGTTCCCATCCACGCCATTCACCCCATTTTTGGTTTCTGGCTTCGATACCCCAACTTTTATACATTTTAATTACCCAATCATTGGCTTTTTGCATGTTTGGAGTTCCTACCAAACGAGGACCAACAACATCAAACAATTCATGTGCTAAGTTTTTTAGCTGTGAATTGTTGGTTTCTTCTTTGATAATGTTTTCGATAACCGCGTCTCTGTTTTGCGCGACCAGTGCACTACTTGTTAGAACAAATAATACGAAGATTCTAAATAAGTTTTTCATTGTAATTAGTTAATAATTGTTTGTAAATTATTTTAAGTTTTTAAAACTTGTTTCCAAATATAGCAAATTTATTGATGTTTTCCTTTTTCCCATCCGTGTTTGCCCAAATACTGCTCTCCACTTTCAACAGCACCGTCTTCTATAGAGGTTCCCATAGAATCATTCCATCGATTTAAGTAACCAAATAAAGAAATTACACCAAGCATTTCTACGATTTCTCCCTCATCCCAATACTTGTACAACTCAGTCTTAATGGTATCGTCAACGGCATTTGGCACCATAGAGGCCGCAAGTGAAAAATCTAAGGCTGCACGTTCTGCATCAGAAAAAGCTGCATGGGTTTTATACTCCCAAATATTGTCTAATTGCTCTTGTTCTGCACCATAGCGCTCTGCTGCTCTAATGGCATGTGCTTGGCAATATCTACATCCAGTAGCATTACTTGAAACCCAAGCGATCATTCTTTTTAAAGCAGAGCTAACCCTGCCATCATTGGCCATTACAGCCTTATTTAAATTGATAAAAGCTTTTGAAATTGCAGGTCTTCTTTGCATGGTTAAAACAGAATTTGGACAAAATCCTAAAGTTTCGTTAAAAAATTCTGCCAACTCTTGAGTTTCTATATCGTGCTCTGCTGATAATGGGCTTACTAATGGCATAATGTAGTTTTTTATGTTAAATTTGTGTATTAATTAGCACACAAGAAACAAAAAAAAATCAAGATTATGACGACAAATACCATTACAACTGTTTGGAAAGAAAAAATGCAATTTGAATCAGACAATCCAAGCGGTCATAAATTAACACTCTATGATGCTTCTGCAGATAATGGTGATTTACAAGGCTATGGACCCAAAGCTCTGATGTTGTCGTCATTAGCTGGTTGTACTGGGCTTGATGTAGTTTCATTGTTAACAAAGATGAGAGCTGAGGTAGAAGATTTTAAAATGGTGGTGACTGGCGAGCTTACAGATGAGCATCCAAAGTTTTATCACAAAGTACATTTGGTATATCAATTTTATGGGTCAGACCTACAAGAAGACAAAATAAAAAAAGCCGTTAACTTATCTGTAGAACGCTATTGTGGTGTGATGGAGATGTTTCGTCAATTTGCAGAAGTAACGACAGAAATACAGATGCATGAAAATGAATAAATAGAATTATAAAAAAAACTGCTATGCGTTGGACCTTAAAATTGCTCCCTGAAAAAGAAAAAATTACCAGCTTAGCGAATGAATTATCAATTAGCCCAATTCTAGCACAGCTACTCATCCAAAGAGGTATTGAAAGCTATGACGAGGCAAAAAAATTCTTTCGCCCAACTTTAAAAGACATTCATGATCCCTTTTTAATGAAAGACATGGATGTGGCTGTACAACGCATCGAAAAGGCCATTGCACAAGAAGAAAATATTTTAATTTATGGCGATTATGATGTAGATGGCACCACGGCAGTTTCTTTAGTCTCATCCTATCTTAAAAGCTATTACCCACAGATTGCTACCTATATTCCTGATCGTTATCAAGAGGGGTACGGAATTTCATATCAAGGGATTGATTTTGCAGAAGACAATAATTTTTCACTAATCATTGCTTTAGATTGTGGAATCAAAGCTATAGATAAGGTTGCCTATGCCAGTAAAAAAGGAATAGACTTTATTATTTGTGATCACCACAAGCCAGGGCCAGAAATTCCAAAAGCGGTCGCTGTTTTAAATCCAAAAAGAGAGGACTGTACCTATCCGTTTGATGAGTTATGTGGTTGCGGGGTTGGCTTTAAATTAGTTCAGGCCTTAGGAGCTAGACGTCAGCAAAGCATTGAAGAACTTATTCCGTATTTAGATTTGGTAGCCATTGCCATTGCTGCTGACATTGTTCCGATGAATGGAGAAAATCGAGTGCTGGCTTCTTTGGGATTGAAGGTTTTAAATGAGCAACCCCGAACAGGAGTAAAGGCGCTAATACAAAATTTTAAAAAAAAGACCTTATCGATTACTGATGTGGTTTTTGTCATTGCCCCAAGAATCAATGCAGCAGGACGGATCAAACACGGTAATTACGCTGTAGAATTATTAACAGAGATGGATCTAGAAACGGCAGAGGTTTTGGCTGCTGCCATTGAAAAAAACAATACGGAACGCAAAGAGCTGGATCAAAAAATCACCCAAGAAGCACTTGCTCAACTTGTAGAAAACAAAGAAGAAGACAACTATACCTCTGTAGTGTATCAAGAAGATTGGCACAAAGGGGTAATCGGGATTGTCGCTTCTCGATTGATTGAAAAGTATTATAGACCAACCTTAGTCTTTACAAAAAGCGGAGATTATTTAGCCGCCTCAGCAAGATCAGTCAGTGGCTTTGATGTATATGAAGCCTTGGACAAATGTTCTCAATGGATAGAACAATTTGGTGGACACAAGTACGCTGCTGGTCTTACCTTACTTCCTGAGAATTACCAAGCTTTTAAGAAGGCATTTGAAACAGTAGTAAAAGAAACAATCACAGAAAAATCCCGCAGCCCAGAAATCCGTATTGATGCGGCATTAGACCTCTGTGATATTAGCCCAAAATTATACCGAATTATAGATCAGATGGCTCCATTTGGACCAATGAATCACAAGCCTGTTTTTTGTACAACCAGTGTTCGAGACAATGGTTATGGCAAACAGGTTGGAGCTGATAAAAGCCATTTAAAGCTCAATTTGATAGACGGATCAGACCCTAAAACCTACAACGCAATTGGCTTTGGTTTGGGGTCTAAAGTGTCATTGATTGAAAATTCTTTTGATATTGCTTATACCTTAGAACCCAATGAATGGAACGGTGTAACCTCTATACAATTGGTTTTAAAAGATCTTAAAAAGGAAGAAATTTAAAGAGGTGGATTATAATAAATTTAATCGCTTCATTAACTCAGACTTATTAGAACGACTTACCGGGATCACGTCTTTTTTAATAAGAACGCTATTGTCTTCAATATCAATTATTTTTTTAATATTTATCACAAAAGAACGATGCACTTTTAAAAACAATTGATCCGGTAATTTTTCTTCAATTTTTTTTAAAGTAGAGTGGACAGTATAGTTTTTGTCTTCTGTTTTGATGAGTATATAATCACCCTTTGCTTCAATTAGGTAGATGCTAGGAATATCTATTTTTATTAACCTCCTATCAATATTGACATATAAATCATGAACGGATGAAGCTTCTGTATTTTCTGAAGACGTAATTATCGTTTCTTGATTTAGAATTTTAGAATTTGCTTTTTGAACAGCTTTCAGAAAACGCTCTGCTGTTACGGGCTTTACTAAATAATCTACAATGCAGTCATATTCAAAAGCTTGAATGGCAAAGTTAGGGTCTGAGGTTGTTAAGATTATTTTTGGTAAACTTTTTAGAGTTTCAATAAAATCGAAGCCTGTAAAACCAGGCATATGTATGTCTAGAAAAATAAGATCGACAGGGTTTTGATTTAAATATTTAATAGCCTCAATCGCATTCGAAAATTCTGCTACCATATTTAGACTAGGTTCTTTTGAGCATAACTGTCCCATAATAGCCCTTGCCGTTGTTTCATCATCAATTATAATACAATCCATAAGCCTATTTTCAATTTGTATTTTCTAGATAATTAGTTATGAGATCTAAAATAGATTCAAATTCATCTTGAAGACTCGTATCTCCTTTTAATAAATTATTTTCGAATTCTACTGAAGTCTCAGAGCCCTTTAAAAGGCCTAAAATACTAATTTTATGTTTTAGTTTATGAACATTCGATGCTGCTAAATTGTAATTATTGTTACAAATATTGTCCAAATATTCTTTTCTCTCAATTGGAAACTCATGTTTAATTATATTTAGGAGCTTTTGTTCAAAATCAGTATCACCATCAGACAGATTCTTTATGTACAATAAATTAGGTGCTTCCATTTAATTTTTTTTGCGTGTAATATACAATGATGTACATTGTTTTAATTTCTCAAGGTAACAATATTTTATCTCTTTTTTTCTCTTATTAAGAAAACATATACCGGATAGTGATCACTATAGCCTCCAGTGTACCCACCATTAGAAAAACTCCGAAAAGGATAGCCTTTGTATTTGCCCTTTTGG
The DNA here is from genome assembly GCF_038024035.1 of Polaribacter pacificus. Taxonomy (NCBI): domain Bacteria; kingdom Pseudomonadati; phylum Bacteroidota; class Flavobacteriia; order Flavobacteriales; family Flavobacteriaceae; genus Polaribacter; species Polaribacter pacificus. The sequence continues at coordinate 1,661,284 of NZ_CP150664.1, read as the reverse complement.
CTTGTTAAAAAAGACTTGTTAAAAATAGTAGCTCTGTATAAAAAATAGTTTTTATGATCTTCTTTTTGCTGCGCGATTAAAGAAGCAGACAGAATAATTTGATCAAATAAATTAATTTGATCTCGATATCCCAAGGTGCTGTATCCTTTTTTAAAAAGTGCTTCGTAGGGGTTATAAAGAGCTTCATCAGCCAGGTTATTTTTTGAGGCTTGTGTATTTAAGACAGATTTAAAACTACTGTTAATAGGATCGTCGTTAAAATCACCCATGACAATAATTTTAGCCTCGGGCTCTTGCTCTTGTATGGGGCTTATGATGGTTTTGGTTAGATAGGCTGCTTTTTCACGCAGGTACCTGCTTTTGGCTTCTCCACCTCTTCTCGATGGCCAATGATTTACAACAAAATGCATTAATTCATCGTCTAAATACCCTGTTACCAGCAATTGATCTCTGGTATAAACTCGTTTGTTTTGATCAAAGAGCAACAGCGTAAAAGGCTTGTGATCAATGGGGTTAAAATGTTTTTTTTGATACAAGAAAGCCACATCAATCCCACGCGAATCTGGAGAATCATAATGGATGCTTTCATAGCCATACCTCTGTAAATAGTTACTCTGAATAAGGTCTGTTAAAACTTCTTGGTTTTCAACCTCTGCAAGTCCAATACAGCTGGGTGCAGTATTGGCTTTATCGGCCCCAATTTGAGCAATCACACTGGCTAGTTTGTTTATTTTGTCCCAGTATACTTTTGATTTATTTGCCTTTAAAGATAAGATAGGACTAGACTCATCATAGGTGTTGGGATCATTAATGGTATCAAATAAATTTTCTAAATTGTAGAAGGCCACAGTTCTAATACTGTAGTCTTTAGATCTGTCTTGGGCAGTTCCTTGAACAACAAGGAAGAGCCAGCAACTTGCTAGCAAAATCTTTTTCATAATAAATAGCTTTTCTTACAAATTTACAAAATATCATCGAAGTTTCAACAGTCGTTTTTAGGTAACTACCTGATAGTCATTCATATATTTTTTATATCTTTAAAACAAAAATTGCTATTTTATGAAAAGAAACATCGCAACGATGTTCTTTGCTGCGCTTTGCCTTACGCAAATTTCAGCTCAGAACATCGTTAGAGGCATTGTGGTTGACAATCAAACCAGCAAGCCCCTCCAAGGGGTAATGGTTAGCCTCCAGAATCAAACAACCAAAACAGACCCAAAAGGAGTCTTTATACTCCAAGAACTACCAACAGGAAATCAAGTACTGTATCTTCAGTACGATGGCTACCAAGCTCAGCAGTTTTCACTTCTTTTTACTGGATCGCCCATAGATCTTGGTACATTGAGACTGCAAAAAAAAATGGAAGAACAAACAAACTCAAACATCATTAGTTTGACTGATGATGAATTGGATGAAGATATTGGTTCTGCAGACAATATTGTGGGCTTATTACAGGCGTCCAAAGACCTTTTTTTACGGACAGCGGCTTTTGAGTTTAGCTCTTCTTTTTTTAGAATACGTGGGCTCGATTCAGAATATGGAACCGTTTTAATAAACGGGGTCCCCATGAACAAGGTTTCGCACGGAAGACCCGAGTGGAGCAATTGGGGAGGCCTAAATGAGGTTTTGAGAAATCAAGAGTTTTCTGCTGGCTTAAGTGCTTCAAATTCGGGTTTTGGCGGTTTTTTAGGCAGTACACAAATTAATGTTAGAGCCTCAGCACTAAGACCAGGAGGTGCTGTCTCTTATGCTTTGTCTAATAGAAGTTATGTACATAGAACAATGGCCACCTATGTTACAGGGCTTATTAAAAAGGGTTGGGCGTTTGCCTTTTCTGCTAGTAAGCGAATTGCAAAAGAAGGCTATTCAGATGGTACCATGTATGATGCCAATGCTGTTTTTATAGGTATAGAAAAACAAATCAATCCAAAACACAGCATCAATATAACAGGCATTTTTACACCTGTAAAAAGAGGAAAATCATCTCCAAATACAGAGGAGGTTTTTAATCTAAAAGGATTAAAATACAACGCCTACTGGGGGTTTCAAAAAGGGAAAATCAGAAATTCTCGTATCAAAGAAATTGCAGAACCCATTGTGATGCTTAATCATTATTGGAATTTATCGAGCAGCAGTACTTTACAAACAAATCTTAGCTATCAATTTGGAAAACAAACCAATAGTCGAATTGATTTTTCAGGGAGCCAGATAGAAGGTTCCTATCTTGTTAGTTTAGGAGGTTCAAATCCAGACCCAAGCTATTATCAAAAATTGCCAAGCTATGCTTTAAGACAAGGGCTCCCCAATGTTTATGACATTGAAAAAACATTTATAAAAGATGGTCAATTGGATTGGAGTCGACTGTATCTTGCCAATGCGAAGCCACAAAATAAAGGTCTTGCAGCCTATCTGTTGTATGATGATCGCAGCGATACCAATCAATGGACTTATAATAGCATCTATGAACTCGCATTAAATCCAAAAAGTAGCGTACAAGCAAACGTATTGTACACAAAAAGTACATCAGCGTATTATGCAAAGGTGCTTGATCTATTTGGAGCTACTGGTTTTTTAGATGTTGATTCATACGCAGCATACCCACTTCAGCAAAACAACCTTTTGGAACCTAACAGAATCGTAAGCGAAGGAGATGATTTTAAATATAAGTATCAGTTAAATACAAGCATATTAAGTGCTTTTGCCCAGTTTAAATACCATACTTTAAAAACAGATTTTTTTGCCACAAGTCAGTTTGGTCAAACCCAATATCAGCGAATAGGGCAGTATCAAAACGCTAAATTTCCAGACAGTTCTTTTGGTCCATCAAAGATCTCAAGTTTTAGTAGTTATGGTTTTAAGTTTGGAGCCTTACACAAACTTACTGGGAGACATCTTTTACAACTGAATTTTGGACATATGGGCAGAGCTCCAAAGCTAAATACGGTGTTTACAAATCCGAGGGTTCATCAAGAACTTGTGCCCAATCTTAGTTTAGAGACTATTACAAGTGCTGATCTGAGTTATAAGCTTAGGAATCCTAGAATTCAGGCTAGTATTACAGGTTTTTTTACTGCCATCAGAAATGCAACCGAAGTCTCCTTTTATTATGCCGATGGGATTTCTGGCTCTGGTCGTGGAGATGCTGCCTTTGTACAAGAACAGCTTACGGAAATTGATAAAAACCATAGCGGATTAGAGTTTGCTTTAGAAACACAATTAACATCCTCTTTAAGTCTTAAAGCTGTTGCCAGTCTTGCGCAATATATTTACAACAACAATCCAACACTGAGCTTGAAATCAGAAGATGCTGCGTTTGAGTTTAGCTCACGACCCGCTTTTTTAAAAAACTACCGATTGGCCTCAGGGCCTCAGCAAGCCTATTCTCTCGGATTTTCTTATAATGACCCAGCTTATTGGTGGATAGGAGCAACAGTCAATTATTTTGATAAGATTTTTATTGATGTTGCTCCGCTAACTCGAACGAATAATTTTGCAAATGATTCTGGGATACCTTTTAATGATTATGATCCAGAACTGGCTAAAATACTTCTAAACCAAGAGCAATTTGACCCATATCTAACTGTCAACTTAATTGGTGGAGCCTCATGGAAGTTAAAAAACAAGTACCTAAGCCTTTTTGTTTCTGTAAACAATCTTTTTAATACGATTTACAAAACAGGTGGTTTTGAACAGTCAAGATCGGCAAACTTTAGAAGTCTTCGCGATGACAAAGCACTCGATATACCTGTATTTGGTGCCAAATATTGGTATGGGAGAGGAGCCTCTTATTTTATCAATCTCAATTTTCGATTTTAATTTTAAACACATATTGCTATGAAAACATATATCCAATTTTTACGAACTTTTCTTATTTTAAACTTGATTTTATCTTGTTCACCATTTCATAAATTTGACCTTCCTGATTTGCTCATAGAAGAACCCAATATTGAGGCAAATACCAATATTAGTATGATAAAAAATGCCTTGAATCAGGCTTATGCATCTAATCAAGATCTTTTGTATACTTTTCCCATTTACGAGAGTCCACTTTATGCAGAAGCTTATGTGGTATCAACAGATGCAACAGGAAATTTTTATAAAAAATTAATTGTTCAAGACAAGGCTGCAAATCCAGAGGCAGGAATTGCTATTTTATTAAATGACCCATCGCTAAATGAGTTGTTTGAAATTGGGCGTAAGCTCTATATAAAACTAGACGGTCTATCTGTTTCTTATGATGATGGAGAAACCAGTCCAGATCCATCAAATTCATCTCCAGGTATTTATACCTTGGGTTTTGTAGAGCGATCAGACTTAGTAGCTATTCCGTCTAGCCTTATCAAAGAGCATTTGATTAAATCTACAGAGTGGCAGTCTTTAGAACCACAAATAGTAGATGTAAAAGCCATTACAGAAGCACAGCTCAACACCTTTGTTCGTTTTGAACAGCAACAATTTGAAAAAAATCAATTAGAAAAAAGTTTTGCAGGAGAGATCAATGATGAGTTTGATGGTTTTCGACTCCTTAGGGATTGTAAAACGGGTACCAATATCCGTCTGAAAACCAGTACGTTTGCAAGTTTTAAATCTGTGATGTTACCACAAGGAAGAGGTTCTGTTGATGGTATTTTAAGCAAGGATTATACAGGTAAATTTTTGGTGATGATACTCAACAGTCCAGAGGCACTTTCTTTTACTGATGCTGATCGTTGTGACCCTAATTATTTAGCTTGTGAAAAAGCAGAGGTAAATCGATCTACTATTTTACTGTACCAAGATTTTGAAAACATCAGCAATAATGAAAGCTTGTTAGCTGCTGGTTGGAGCAATATAAACAGCAATAAAGCCAGTACTGTTTTTAAGCCAAAAACCACTAATGGCAATCGATTTATGGAGCTGTCTGCTTATGATTCTGGAGAAAACCCTTTAGAGGTTTGGCTAATTTCACCACCAGTTTCTTTAGCAGCCAATAACCAAGCACTGCTAAGTTTTGAAACCAATACTGGCTATGATAACGGGACAGCCTTACGAGTTTTTGTGTCTACAGATTTTACTGGAGATCCAGCCAAGGCGCAATGGACTCCCTTAGATGCTTTCTTATCAGAAGGACCAAGCGCTGGATACAGTGCCAAATTTACCAAGTCTGGAGAAATTTCTTTGTCCTGTTTAACAGGAGATTTTTACCTTGGGTTTCAATATTTAGGTGCAGACGGCATTGTAAGCACCACCGTTCAAATTGATAAAGTTAAAATAATAGACAAATAAAAAGCTTGCTAAAAGTGTGTCTTTAGAGGCACACTTTTTAATTTAAATTGCGCTTTTCAATAAAAAAACGCTTTAATAAGGTGGCGCATTCTTCGGCTAAAATGCCTTTAACCACTTTGGTTTTAGGGTGTAGTTTGGTTTGTAGTTTTACAAAACCGCGTTCTGGCTCTGAAGCACCATAGACAAGTTTTCCAATTTGAGTCCAATAACTAGCTCCTGCGCACATCTGACAAGGTTCTAAGGTTACGTACAGGGTGCAGTCTTTTAGATATTTTCCACCTAAAAAATCAGCAGCGGCAGTAAATGCTTGCATTTCTGCATGGGCAGTTACATCATTTAATGTTTCTGTTAAGTTGTGTGCTCTGGCAATTATCTGATCTTTAAAAGTGATAATAGCACCCACAGGAACCTCTCCCTGGTCAAAAGCCAATTGAGCTTCTTGCAAGGCCTTGTTCATAAAATATGCGTCATCAAAGGCTTGGATCATTTTTTCAAAATATTTTCAATATTACGAAAAGCAAATCATTTATAAAACTCGTACTTTTGTTTTATGTCAAAAAGCTTATTAGAACATATAAATTGTCCAGAAGACTTGCGTAAGTTAAAGCCTTCAGAATTGCCCATTTTGGCAAAAGAACTTCGGAGGTTTATTATTGATATCGTAGCGACAAAAGAAGGGCATTTAGGAGCAAGTCTTGGCGTTGTAGAACTGACCATTGCTTTGCATTATCTGTTTAAAACCCCAGAAGATTTGTTGGTCTGGGATGTGGGGCATCAGGCCTACGGACATAAAATTTTAACGCAAAGAAAAGACTTGTTTCACACCAATCGTCAGTTGGGTGGGCTCTCTGGTTTTCCAAAACGCAGCGAGAGCGAGTATGACACTTTTGGCGTAGGGCATTCTTCAACTTCGATTTCTGCAGCCTTAGGAATGGCCTTGGCTTCTCAACTTAAAGGTGATCAGCAAAAGCAACATATTGCTGTTATTGGCGATGCATCTATTGCTAGCGGAATGGCCTTTGAGGCATTAAACCATGCAGGAGTTACAGATGCCAATCTATTGGTTATTTTAAATGACAATGCCATCGGAATAGACCCATCAGTTGGGGCTCTAAAAGCTTATCTAACCAAGGTAAAAGGAGATAAAAAATTAGCAGCACAAAACAACATCATCAAAGCCTTAAATTTTAATTATTCTGGCCCAATTGATGGACATAATTTTGATGAATTACTCACAGAATTAGAACGGTTAAAATCAGTAAAAGGACCTAAGTTTTTACACGTAATTACTACCAAAGGCAAGGGTTTAAAACAAGCCGAAGAAAATCAAGTACAGTATCATGCTCCAGGCAAGTTTGACAAGGTTTCTGGCGATGTACTTTCTGTAAACACAGATCATTTGCCACTTAAATATCAAGATGTGTTTGGAAAAACACTGGTAAGCTTGGCGAAAGAGAATAAAAAAATTGTAGGAATCACTCCTGCCATGTTAACGGGGAGTTCTTTAAAATTGCTTTTTGAAACCTATCCAGACAGAGCCTTTGATGTGGGAATCGCAGAACAGCATGCTGTTACTTTGGCGGCTGGTATGGCTACCCAAGGATTGATTCCTTTTTGTACCATTTACTCTACTTTTTTACAACGCGCCTATGATCAGGTTATCCACGATGTTGCCTTGCAAGATTTGCCTGTTGTTTTTTGTATTGATCGCGCAGGTTTGGTTGGAGAAGACGGGGCAACACATCATGGGGTTTTTGATATTGCTTATCTGCGATGCATTCCTAATTTAATTGTGTGTGCGCCAAGAAATGAATTAGAATTGCGCAACCTCATGTATACAGCTCAATTAGGGCTCAAGCATCCCATAGCGATTCGATATCCAAGAGGTAGAGGTGTTTTAAGTGCTTGGGAGCAAGATTTTGAGCCGATTGCCATAGGTACAGGTGTTCAGCTAGAAAAAGGAACTAAAGTGGCTGTTTTGTCGCTAGGAGCCATTGCTGTGAATTGTACAAAGGCCATCGAACAACTAAAGCCGAATCATTTAGTAGGGCATTATGATCTGCGATTTGTAAAGCCTTTAGATGAAAATTTATTGCATGATATTTTTAAAGATTATACGCATATTATCACGGTAGAAGATGGCGCTGTTAAGGGTGGTTTTGGGACAGCAATACTCGAGTTTGCTAACCAACATGCTTATGCAAATACTATTAAAATTTTGGGAGTTCCTGATCGTTTTATCAATCACGGCACTGTGCAACAACTGCAAGAGCAGGTTGGAATTTCTGCTGATGAAATCTTAAAAAGCATTCAAAAATTCTTATAAAAAAAAGCGATTCGTTATGAATCGCTTTTTTATCAAGATAAAAATCCTATTTATTTGATGATTAACTTTCCTGATGATTTTTTGTTATTTTCATCAAGTAGGTTTACAATATATACACCAGAACTCAACTGAACAGAAATGGCCTGTCTGCTGTTTTGATTAAAGTCTACCTTTTTTGTATATACTTGTTTTCCTGCCATATCAAAGATGTTCATGGTTGCTTTTCCTAAGGTATTTTTAGCAAAAAGGGTAAAATTACCATCAGAAACTGTAGGATATAGGGTAAACACTTTGGTGTCTGCAAGTACATCATCTACAGAGGCAGCAGGAGCACTAAATTGTCCCGTAAACATTCCGCGACCATAGGTGGTTGCTAGGACTGTATTGTCTGCTGTTCGCAAATCAAAAGAGGTTACTTTTACATTAGACATCCCATTATAAGCATGTGACCAACTTGGTGAAGCATCTTTAAAATTACCTGTTCTCCAAACACCTAGTTGGGTACCAATAATAACTTCATTGTTGTTAAGTGGATTCATAATAATTGCTTTTACCGGAATGTCAGGGAAATTACCTTCTTTTTCTTGCCAAGTGATACCTCCATCATCTGTATACCAAATATTTTTAGCTTCGTAATTGTGAAAGGTAACTAGAATTTCATTTTCATTGGCTCCAAAAGCAATATCAGAAATACTACCCACAAAAGAGGCGCCTGTTATATTTGTCCAACTAGGACTAATAGCATTGGCATTTTTTACACGGAGTAGTTTACCCGTATCGGTTCCAACAAATAAGGTAGTAGAAGTTGTGGTAAATGGAGATACTTTTAGAGCGGTACTGTTACCATCTAAGAGTGCGTTTCCAATATTCTTTTTTACCAAATTTTGACCATTTTTAATGCCGGTATAACGGATAATACTATCATATACTTTAGTACCAGCATCATTGGTTTTTGATCCATTAGAGTATAAAATATCTAAATTATCATCCAACTCTTGTACGTTGATAAAGCTTCCTGTTGTTTGGTCATTTTCTAAGGTAGTTCCTGCACCTGTATATGGTAAATTTAAACGAGCTTTTACATTGTAAACATAAGACACTATGATATATTCTCCATCCTTGTCTATAAATGAATAGGCTCCATCTCCTCCGTATACTCTTGTAGATGAATTGATCCCTGCTGTGGCACCATTTAAAAATTGGGTACCGTTGTCTTGAGCTCCAGCAACTAACAACTCATTGGCCGCAGATTGCCCTATTTCTCCATGATAAAACTGGGTAATATTATAACCACTATTTTTAGCTTCAATAGCAGTGGTTGTGCTTTCTGCACCAGATAAAGAACTTGCGTAATAAACACCTCCATCATTTCCAATCAAAGCTATGTTTGGATTGGTTGGATGGAAAGCCCAGCTGTGTTGATCGGCATGAACCGTTGGTACATTTAGCGCAGCAAGATTGTTGTTGTTAGACCATTTTGAGATCTGCTTCCAATTGGCTCCTAAATCGGTACTTCTAAACAAATCAATCCCTCCAACATATACTTTATTATCATCTACTGGATCTACTTCTAATACTAAATCATACCAATATTGTCCCCTGGTAAAATCAGCAGCAGTGATGTCTGTATCAGCATCACTAGGTTGTCCCATTAAGGTAACAGAACTAAAGCTATTGGTGGTGTAAAAACCTTGTACTTTATTGGCAGAGTTTGGTGTGGTTGCTAAAACGTACAGTTTGTCTTTATTGGTTTTAGAAGTTGCAATTAGAGTTCTTCTAGCATTTGGAACAGCATAAGCCAAGCTAAAACTTGTACCATCTGTAGACTTTAAAATACTTCCACCACCATGACCATAGGCGTTTCTTTCTGTTCCTATCCATAAGGTGTTGTCTGCTCCTGTTTCAAAATCATTGGGCTCATAAATACTTGTTTCTCCTGGAATTGCAGGCAGCGTAATTTTTGAAAAACTAGTACCGCCATTGATAGATTTGTACAAACCTGTTGGCTCATAGCCAATCCATGCATTACCTTCTCCATAATAAGCTCCCGCAACCCCGATAAACACTTCTGTTTGGTTAGAACCAGGATTGTTCCAAGCGATAATATCATTAATATAGAAAAAACGACTCTCTTTTGTGCCAGAGGTTATGCTAGGTGCAAACACGTGTGTCCAAGTACTTCCTCCATCGATAGACTTCCACACACCGTTTCCTACGGCATCATCTCCTGTTTGAGACTCTCCAGTACCCACATACATAATTTGACTATTGTTAGGATCAACTGTCATACAGCTTACAGAAAGATTTTCATCAATCCCCACTCGTGTCCAAGTAGCATTAGCTGCAGTAATATCATTAGTTACCCACAAACCACCACTAACTCCTCCTGCAAACACACGTTTGTGGTTGGCGTCGTTCGGATCAAACAGTATTACACGAGTACGACCACCTACATTGTTAGGTCCTCTTTCTACCCATGCATTCCCTTGATCACCAGGGACTTTTAGGCTAGGTCTACTTTTTTGTAAAGCGGCTTGAACCTCTATATAGTTTAAAGGATATGTTTTTCCAGTACTTGGGCTCATCTCTAACAAATATTCTTGTTCAAAATATTTGTTCGGAGGGATTGCGTTTGCTTTTCTTTCTTTTTTAGTTAAAGCAAGTGTTTTATTGTAAGGGTGATTTTTTAAGAATTCTGCATGTTTTTTACGCAAAATTTCTATTTCAGATTCATTGTTGCTTAGGGTAAAAATAGCTCCTGCTGCAACAATAACAAGGATGGCCAATAGTAATTTTTTTTTCATGTGTGTCTATTTTAAATTCTAGAACTGCTCAAATATAGCAATAATCTTAGCCGATTATATACTGTTTCCTTCAATTTTTTTATACAAACGGATAGCGTAACTGTCTGACATTCTTGATACATAGCTACAAACCATTAGTATGCGGTTATAATTATTCTCTACGGGAGTTTGGTATTCTTTTGGAAGCATTTGCAAGATCAAACGGTCGTAATTAGAGGCTTTTCCTTCATGTTTGTTGTAGACGGCGCTTAAAAAAACATCGAGTAGTTTTCCTAAAACACGATAGCCCGCAATCTCTTTTTCTACCACTTCTTTACTCTTGTAAATTTTATCGATGCTTAGATTGATAATGTCATTAATCTGTGCTTCGTAAGCGCATTTATCAAGCAATGATTTATCAAAATCACCCTGCATTATTTGTGTTTCGTTGGCTAAAAATAGATCAACAGCTTCATTAATTAAGACACCTATTGCCAATGCACGCAAATAACTTACCCGATCTGTTTTGTGCTGTAAAGAATGGTATTTTTTAATGTCGATGGTGTTTTTTACCAATTTTATTAAGTATTCTAAAGCAAATTCTTCATCAATTAAGCCTAAGTTAATCCCATCTTCAAAGTCAATAATGGTATAACAAATGTCATCTGCAGCCTCTACCAAATAGGCTAAAGGATGTCTGTAATACGATAGGTCTGTGGTTGATTTTTGTTTAAGCCCTAAATCATTTGCCAAATCAAGAAAGGCATCTTTTTCTGACTGAAAAACTCCGTATTTTTTATCTGCAATGTGTGAAGTCGGTTTTTTAGGTAACGATTCTTTAGGGTATTTAATAAAAGTCCCTAAGGTTGCATACGATAATCGAATGCCTCCTAAAACACCTTCTCTGCTTTCTGTTAAAATTTTAAAGCCATTGGCATTTCCTTCAAAATCTATAAGATCTTGGTATTCTTTTGCGGTTAACTGATCTTTAAAGCGTTGACCTTGGCCAGAAGCAAAATATTCTCCGATGGCTTTTTCTCCAGAATGTCCAAATGGTGGGTTTCCGATATCATGTGCAACGGATGCAGCTGCTACTATAGCGCCAAAATCATTAAAGGTATATCCTAGGTCAGCTAAGTGAGGGTGTCGCTCTAAGAGCACTTTTCCTACGCGCCTCCCTAAGGTTCTTCCTACAACTGATACTTCTAAACTGTGGGTAAGTCTTGTGTGTACAAAATCAGTTTCAGAAAGAGGAATCACCTGTGTTTTGTCTTGCAGGCTTCTAAAAGCAGATGAAAATATAATTCGGTCAAAATCAACTTCAAAACCCAATCGAGTTTCATCTTGTTTCGCTCTGTGGCGTTTTTCTGTATCTCCAAAACGTTTTAACGAAAGGAGTTGTTCCCATTGCATCATATAAATTTTTGTTTTGCCGAACGGCAAATTATTTACCGATGACTCTAGGTAGTAAATTTACAAAATTGATTTTTGGCTGCAGCTAAAAGTTAAAAAAAAAGAGAAGCCTCTCGGCTTCTCTTTATCGAACAACTTTTAATTTAATTTAGTTGTGTACTGCCTGAGCGGTACACGAGGTTTGGGTTTTGATTAAGAACCACACATCAAACAATCATCTGGGCCTGCATTTTTAGAGGCCTCAACCATCGCTTTGAATTCTTCTGGAGACATTGGTTTTTCAACTTCTTCAATATCTTCAGTCTTTTTTTCTTTAGACAGGGTAAACTGTGTTGCGTTTACTGCTGATTTTGTTCTTAGATAGTACATTCCTGTTTTTAATCCAGATTTCCATCCATAAAAGTGCATAGAAGTCAATTTTGCAAAATCAGGATCTTTCATAAACAAGTTTAACGATTGAGATTGATCGATAAAATATCCTCTATGGCGAGCCATATCAATAATATCTTTCATACTCATCTCCCAAACAGTTTTGTACAATTCTCTTAATTCTGCTGGAATTTTTTCTATATGTTGGATAGATCCATTGGCACGCATGATGTCTTCTTTCATGTTGTTATCCCAAAGGCCTAGCTCTACCAAGTCTTCTAAAAGGTGTTTGTTAACTACAATAAACTCCCCAGAAAGTACTCTTCTTGTATAAATATTAGAGGTATAAGGTTCAAAAGCTTCATTGTTTCCTAAAATTTGCGAAGTAGAAGCTGTAGGCATAGGCGCTACTAATAAAGAGTTTCTAACTCCGTGCTTCATAACATTTTTACGCAATTTAGCCCAATCCCAATTACCGCTTAGTTCTTCATCTTTAATTCCCCACATGTTAAACTGAAACTCTCCTTCAGACATTGGTGATCCTTTAAAGGTAGAGTACGGCTCTTTTGCTTTTGCAATTTCCATCGATGAGGTAACTGCAGCAAAATACATGGTTTCAAAGATATCTTGATTCAGTTTTTTTGCTTCTTCTGATGTAAATGGCAAACGCAGGCTGATAAAAGTATCTGCCAAACCTTGGATTCCTAAACCAACAGGTCTGTGACGGAAGTTAGAGTTTTCTGCCTCCTTTACCGGATAGTAATTCATATCAATAACCGTATCCAAATTACGTGTAACTTTTTTGGTTACATCAAATAATTTCTTGTGGTTAAAGAATTTTTCTCCGTTTTCTTTTTCGGTAACAAACATAGGAAGTGCAATAGATGCTAAGTTACACACGGCAACTTCATCATTTGCTGTATACTCCATAATTTCTGTACACAAGTTAGAAGAACGAATAGTTCCTAAATTTTTGTGGTTTGTTTTACGGTTTACGGCATCTTTATATAGCATGTAAGGAGTTCCGGTCTCAATTTGAGATTCTAAGATCTTTTCCCACAATTCTCTTGCTTTGATAGTTTTTCTTCCTTTGTCTGCAGCTTCGTATCCTTCATACAAACGCTCAAATTCATCGCCGTAAGAATCAAAAAGGTGCGGACATTCATTAGGACACATTAAGGTCCACATTCCGTCTTCTTGTACTCGTTTCATAAACAAATCTGGAACCCACATTGCGTAAAACAAGTCTCTTGCACGCATTTCTTCTTTTCCGTGATTTTTCTTTAGATCTAAGAAATCAAAAATATCAGCATGCCAAGGCTCTAAGTACATAGCAAAAGATCCTTTTCTTTTTCCTCCACCTTGATCTACATAACGCGCTGTGTCATTAAACACTTTTAGCATTGGGACAATTCCGTTAGAAGTTCCGTTGGTTCCTCTAATATAAGAACCAGTTGCACGTACATTGTGTAGAGACAAACCAATACCACCTGCTGATTGAGAGATCTTAGCAGTTTGTTTTAAGGTATCGTAGATTCCATCAATACTGTCATCTTGCATCTGTAATAAGAAACATGAAGACATTTGTGGTTTTGGAGTTCCTGCATTAAATAAAGTTGGTGTAGCATGGGTAAAATATTTTTTACTCATCAACTCATAAGTTTCGATAGCCTCGTCAATATCATTTTTATGAATTCCGATAGCCACACGCATTAGCATGTGTTGTGGACGCTCTACTATGTTTCCGTTTAATTTTAATAGATACGAACGCTCTAAGGTTTTAAAACCAAAATAGTCGTAATTAAAATCGCGGTTATAAATAATAGTTGAATCTAATTTTTCTGCATTATCCTTGATGATTTTATACACATCATCGGCCAACAAAGGTGCTTTTTTATCTGTACGTGGATTTACATAATAATACAAATCGTCCATGGTTTCTGAAAAGGACTTTTTGGTGTTTTTATGCAAGTTAGAAACGGCAATTCTAGCAGCTAACTTAGCGTAATCTGGATGTGCAGTAGTCATGGTTGCAGCAGTTTCTGCAGCCAAGTTGTCTAACTCTGGAGTGGTTACACCATCGTACAAACCTTCAATAACTCGCATTGCAACTTTTACGGGATCAACTATAGGGTTTAATCCATAGCACATTTTTTTTACTCTGGCAGTGATTTTGTCGAACATCACCGGCTCTTTTTTTCCGTCTCTTTTTAGTACATACATAGTTATTCTTTTTTGTTGGTTTGTTGATTACTTGGGTCGCCAAAACATCCACTTTTTGGCAATTATATTATAGCGTAAGATTTTATAAATCTTCTGTTTTTTGAATTCTTTTAAAAAAGCTTATTGCTTTTAAAAATCAGCATCAAAACTGATGCTTCCGGTACCTCCAGATTTTACCCCAGCTTTTTGGTATTCTGAAACTCTTTTTTCAAAGAAATTTGTTTTTCCTTCTAAAGAAATCATCTCCATAAAATCAAAAGGGTTTTTAGAGTCATAGACTTTTTCACATTCAAACTCTAACAATAGTCTGTCTGCTACAAATTCTAAGTATTCAGTCATCAATTTTGCGTTCATCCCAATCAAGCTTACTGGCAATGATTCTGTAATGAATTCTCTTTCGATGTTTAGGGCATCTACAATAATTTCTTTGATACGTTCTTTTGGAACCTTATTTACAATGTGATTGTTGTGCAAGTGCACAGCAAAATCACAATGCATCCCTTCATCACGAGAAATTAACTCATTAGAAAAGGTAAGACCTGGTAAAAGTCCTCTTTTCTTTAGCCAGAAAATAGAACAAAATGCACCAGAAAAGAAAATTCCTTCTACGGCTGCAAATGCAATTAAACGCTCAGCAAAAGAGTCAGATTCTATCCATTTTAATGCCCATTCAGCTTTCTTTTTGATAGCAGGAAAGTTTTCGATAGCATTAAACAATTTGTCTTTTTCCACTTCGTCCTTTACATAGGTGTCTATTAGTAAAGAGTAGGTTTCTGAATGGATGTTCTCCATCATAATCTGAAAACCATAGAAAAATTTTGCCTCAGAGTATTGTACCTCATTTACAAAATTTTCTGCTAAGTTTTCATTAACAATCCCATCAGAAGCAGCAAAAAAGGCCAAGATATGCTTGATAAAATAACGCTCTTCATCTGTTAGCTTAGTATTCCAATCAACAATGTCAGAGTGCAAATCAATTTCTTCAGCAGTCCAAAAACAGGCTTGCTGTTTTTTATACCAATCCCATAAATCTGTATGTTGAATTGGAAAAATAACAAATCTATTGTCGTTGTGTTGTAAAATTGGTTCTTTTGCAGACATCTGTTGAGTGAATATTTAAGTGTTCTTAGTGTTTGTATGTGTCATGGAAAACACGTTAACAAAGATTGGAAAAATTGAATGAAATAGAAAGCCATACTTATTCACAAAAGCTCGAAGTTTTTAACAAAATGAAGTTTTTTTGATTGAAAACCGCATAAAAAACAGAAACACAAAACATTGATTAACAGTGTTTTGTGTTTTATTTTTTTTAAAACCCCTTGATTTCATTGGGTTTAAAATTAAAATCATTTTTTTGAGTTTTAAAAAAAGTGAACTCAGATACACACTTCTTAAAGCTGCTTTTTTTAGAGCTAAAAAAAAGGTCTAAAAAGAGAGTTCTTTTTGGACCTTTTGGTTTTATTTATTTGAAAAAAGTGTAGAGAATAGTTCTGTGCTTAAAACCAACCTTTTTTATTGGTTTGATAAGTATAAACAAAATCTTCATCTGATTTTGTAAGATATAGGATGCCTTCTATCAATCCAAACAAGCCCATTAGCCATGCGCCAATACCGCAGGTCAGAACAGATATCAACAGCATAACAACACCTTCTGTAGTGTAACCTAAAACAAATTTATGTATCCCAAGAGAACCAAGTAGGATGCCTAAAATACCAGCAATAATTCGTTTGCTTTCTTGTTGATAGATCTCATTTCCGTTTTCGTCAAGTACTTGCATGTATTCCTTTTTTTAGTGTGATTATGTATAAAATTACAAAAAAGCCGCGTCTTTTGGCTCCCATAATTCAATTTTATTTCCATCCAAATCTAAAATCCATCCAAACTTACCGTAGTCGTATTCTTCTATTTTATCAATAACAGTCACGCCGTTTTCTTTAAGCTCGTCTAGTAATTCTACTAAATTTTCAACGCGATAATTAAACATAAAATCTTTTTTTGAAGGTTCAAAATACGTACTATCTTTTGCAAAAGGGCTCCATTGGGTAGAAGCAGCTTTGCCTTCTTTGTCTTTCCACCAAAAAGTGCATCCCCAATCATCTACAGGGAGTCCTAAATGTTTTTTATACCAATCTTTAGTCTTGTTTGGGTCTTCAGTTTTAAAAAAAACTCCACCGATTCCGGTTACTTTTCCTTTTTTCATCTTAGTTCTTTTTTAAGCTAGCCTCATACAATTGTATCCAGGCAGTTGGGGTTAATTTTTGAGCTAATTGACCAATAAGATCATAGGGTATATCATCCATTTTTTTAAAACGGATACAACTTTTACCCATGTCTAACTTGGTTTTTGCATATTTTGGATATTCAGTAACAAACCAATCATAAAGCGATGGGTCTGCATAGATACCAGAGTGGTACAGGGCAATAAAGTTTTTTTGTGATGCAAGGTTTATAAAAGGTAGAGGCAATTTTGGGTCACAATGATAGCCGTTAGGGTAGATTTTATGCGGAATCACATAGCCAATCATACCATAACTCATTTGTTCATCATAGCCTTGAGCTAAATTTTTTTTAATGATTTTCCGTAATTTTTGGATAGCAGTTTGCCGTTCTTCAGGTAACTGAGCGATGTATTCATCAAGTGTATTTGCACTGTATTTCATAAGCAGATTCTTATTGACCTACAAGTTAACAAAATTTTTCTTTGATTTTGTCTACGATAGTTTGCGCAAGCTTAATCTTGCTTTCTATCGTCCATCCTGCTACATGAGGACTAAGAACCACATTATCGGCGGCAACGAGGTAAGAAAATTCTTCTGGAATTTCTGTGGCGCTAAAGAGCTGCTCAAAAGAGCTTTTTTCATACTCTAAGACATCCAAACCAGCTCCTAAAACTTGACCAGATCTCAAAGCTTTAACCAAATCTTTGGTAACCACAGCAGATCCTCTGGCGGTATTGATCAACCAAAAAGGATGGGCAAACTTATTGATAAAGGCGGTGTTTATCATTTGTTTACTTGTTTCATTTTGCGGGGTATGAAGGCTCAGTATTTGAGCACGTGCTTGTAATTCTTCTAAAGAAACTTGTTGGCAGTTTTCATCACCTAGGTTTTCTTTAAGGTCATAGCAGATAACCTCTACATCAAACCCACGTAATTTTTTTGCAAAGGCTTTACCCATGTTTCCATAACCGATAAGGCCAATGGTTTTTCCATCTACCTCTGATCCGCGATTTTCTTCGCGAAGCCAAACACCTTTTTTAACCTCATGATCCGCTTTGACAATTTTGTTAAACAAAGCCAAAAGCAAAGCCAAGCTGTGCTCGCCAACAGCATTTCTATTCCCTTCAGGTGCTGCAATTAAAACAATGCCCTTTTTTTCTGCATATGCACAGTCAATATTTTCTAAACCTGCTCCTACACGACCTATAAATTTTAGGTTGCTAGCTCTGTCCAAAAATTCTTTGTCTATGCTAAAGCGACTTCGAAGGATAATACCATCGTAGTCTGATATCTTCTGGATAATTTGCTCTTTGCTAGATTTATAGTCTTCATCGTTTACAAAACCTGCCAAACCAAGTTGTTCTATAAGTAAGGGATGGTTGCTGTCTAAGTGAAGGATGCGCATAGGTTTGCTCGTTTCAATAGTTGTTAATACTGCTCTTCTGCGTTCGGGAAATCTCCACTTTTTACATCAGCACTGTAATTTTCAAAGGCAGTGGTCATGCTTGTGTATAAATCATTATATCTACGTAGAAAACGAGGGTTAAATTCATGGGTCATTCCCAACATATCATGGGTTACCAAAACTTGACCATCAACACCACCTCCAGCACCAATTCCGATAACAGGAATGCTTAGGCTTTTTGCTACTTTTTCTGCAAGTGCAGCGGGAACTTTTTCTAATACCAAGGCAAAACAGCCTAAACGTTCTAATAATAGAGCGTCTTCTAGAAGTTTATCAGCTTCTTCCTCTTCTTTGGCTCTTACCGTATAGGTCCCAAATTTGTATATCGATTGTGGAGTTAGCCCTAAATGGCCCATTACCGGGATTCCAGCGTTTAAAATTCTTTTGATGGATTCTTTAATCTCTTTTCCTCCTTCTAATTTTATAGAATGACCACCGCTCTCTTTCATGATTCTAATGGCAGAACGCAAGGCTTCTTTTGGATCTGATTGGTAGCTACCAAATGGCAAATCTACCACCACTAAACAACGCTCGATACCTCTTACCACAGAACTGGCATGGTAGATCATTTGATCTAGTGTAATTGGCAAAGTAGTTTCATGACCCGCCATTACATTTGAGGCAGAATCACCTACTAAGATGACGTCAATTCCGGCACCGTCAACAATTTTTGCCATGGTGTAATCATAAGCCGTAAGCATAGATATTTTTTGACCATTGGCCTTCATATCAACTAAACTTTTGGTTGTGACGCGCTTGTATTCTTTTTTTGCTACAGACATTTTTTGTATTTTTAATGCGATAAAAGTACGGATTTATTCTGTTTCAGTATTCTTTTTTAGTAGAGTTAATCGTGTATTCTACTTCATAGAATCTTTTTTGAAACTTTATTAGTTGAAAAGTTTTTATCTATTAAATCGATATAATTATGAGAAATAGCATTGCTTTCGTCATTTTACTAGTCTTTACAATCAGTGTAAATGCTCAAAAAAATGATTCTAAAAAAGCCGTTCAGACTAGCATAGAAAATTTTTTTAAGGGTTTCCACAAAGGAGATGTGGCCCTGTTAAAAACGACCATCCACAAAGATTTAAAAGCTCAGACCACCAGCACCAACCCTCAAGGAGAAAAATTGCTTACAACTACGCCAAATGCCTTTGACGTATTGGTAAATTTTGCCACAAAAGTTAAACCTACAGATGATTATTTTGAGAAAATACTTTCTTACACTATTAAAATTGATGGAAATTTAGCCTCTGTCTGGACACCTTATGAGTTTTATAACAAAGGAAAGTTTAGCCATTGTGGAGTAAACTCTTTTCAGCTTTTTAACAACAACGGAAACTGGCAAATTATCTACTTAATTGATACCCGAAGAACCGAGGGTTGTAAACCTACAGAGAAATAGCTTACAAGGAAGGGGTCTTGTTTTTCATTTAAAAAGAATACCTTTGTTTTTTGCAAAAACCTATGACAAAAAGCCTAAGCAATCCGTTATTATCTCCCAATCTTTGGATAGATCGGTATGCAGATTATTTGTATAATTATGCGATTACTCGTGTAAATAACAGTGATCTGGCAAAAGATTTGGTGCAAGAAACTTTTTTTGCTGGATTAAAATCAGCTAAAAATTTTGAAGGAAAATCTACAGAGCGCACCTGGCTAATTGCTATTTTGAAAAGAAAAATAATTGATCATTATAGAAAAATCAATTCAAACAAAGGCAAGGCAGAGGTTCGAATGAGCTTTTATGAAGAGGGAGAAAAAGAAGGAAGCTGGATAGAAGAAAGAGCACCACAAACCTGGGATAACGAGGCAGATAAACTCATAGAGTCTGAAGAGTTAAAATCAACCATCGATAGCTGTATAGATAATTTACCTGAAAAATATGCCATGGTTTTTAGAATGAAAACCATTCAAGGTTTTGAAACTGAAGACATTTGTAAGGAGTTAGATATTTCTGCGTCAAATCTTTGGGTAATAATCCATAGAGCAAGAACTCAATTGAGAAAATGTATGGAAGAAAATTGGTTTAATAATTAAGTCATGTTAAAGAAACTACAGATTAACTGTGACAAGGCAACTACCATCTGCGACAAGAGTCAGTATGGAGAGGCTACACTTTTTGAGAAGATCCAATTAAGCTGGCATTTATTGGTTTGCAAGTTGTGTTCTAGTTATGTAAAGCAAAATAAGTCACTTACAAAAGTCTTTAAAATAAAGGCTGCAGATTGCAAAGAGCAAAAATGCATGTCTCAAAAAGACAAGGAGGCTCTTAAAAAAGAATTAGAAAAGGTTAAGTCCTAAGCATACCACAAAGCCCTAAAGAATGCACTTTTTACCAGAAAAAATAGACAATTATGTTGTAGAACATTCACAACATGAACCTCAATTATTAAAAGAATTAACCAAAGAAACTTGGCAAAAAGTATTAAATCCACGCATGCTAAGCGGTGCTTTTCAAGGGCGACTTTTAGCCATGCTTTCTAAATTAATCCAACCTAAAAATATTTTAGAAATAGGGACTTATACAGGGTATTCAGCTCTGTGTTTGGCAGAGGGAATGCCTGTTGATGGAACACTTTATACCATTGATAAAAATGAAGAATTGGAAAGTCTTCAACAAAAATATTTTAAGAAGTCGGGTTATCAAGATCAAATAAAATCCTTGGTAGGGAACGCCTTAGAGCTTATTCCTACAATCAATCAAAAATTTGATTTGGTGTTTATAGATGCAGATAAATCAAACTATATCAACTATTTTCATTTGATAATAGACAAGATGAACCCAGGCGGAATTATCTTATCTGACAATGTACTTTGGAGTGGAAAAGTAGTAGAAGCCTTAGACCCAAAAGATCTAGACACTAAAATTTTATTGGAATACAATGCGCTCTTAAACGCTGATAAAAGAGTAGAATCTGTATTGTTGCCTATTAGAGATGGGTTGACAATTAGTCGCGTGAAGTAAAAAGCCTTAAAGTTTATTTATTCCTTTTAATAGGCCCTGTAATCTCATCCTTTACCTTATTGATTTCTGAAGTGATGTCTTTAGTAACATCCATATCAATCCCTTCAGTATTGGCAGTGTCATTAATTTCTCTTTTAATTTCATTGGTAGCATCTTTTAGCTGACGCATTCCCTTCCCTAAACCACGGGCGATTTCAGGAATTTTGTCGGCTCCAAAAAGCATAACTACTAACAGCCCAATGACAACAATTTCTGGTCCGCCAATAAATAAAAAGTGTGTACTCATAGTGATGACAAAGATAAGAGTTATTTTCATTTGTCCTTGGTAAGATTTTCTTATTTTTTTATCAGCATCCGCTTAATCTCATTCAGCTTCATCAAAGCCTCAATTGGCGTTAAAGTATCTATGTTGGTTGATAAAATTTCTTCTTTGATGTTTTCTAGTAAAGGATCGTCTAATTGAAAAAAGCTCAATTGCATTTCTTGTTCTTGGACTCCTTTTAAACGGTCTTTTACTTCTTGTTGCGAATGTGATTCTTCTAGTTTTTCTAGAATTTTATTGGCTCGATGTATAACCTGTGAGGGCATTCCGGCTAGTTTGGCAACATGAATACCAAAACTGTGATTGCTCCCTCCAGCTACCAGTTTTCTTAAAAAGATAATGGTATCAGAGAGTTCTTTAACAGACACATTAAAGTTTTTGATGCGTTCAAAAGTCTCTGTCATATCATTTAACTCATGATAATGCGTTGCAAAAAGTGTTTTGGCTTTGGCTGGATGCTCGTGCAAAAATTCTGCAATGGCCCAAGCAATAGAAATACCGTCATAAGTAGAAGTTCCTCTTCCAATCTCGTCTAACAAGACCAAACTACGCTCAGAAAGATTGTTAAGAATAGAAGCGGTTTCATTCATCTCTACCATAAAGGTACTTTCACCCATCGAAATATTATCACTGGCACCAACTCTTGTAAAAATCTTATCTACAAGGCCAATTCGAGCGTTTTGTGCAGGGACATAACTTCCCATTTGCGCTAAAACCACAATGAGTGCTGTTTGACGTAAAATAGCTGATTTACCAGACATATTCGGTCCAGTAATCATTGTAATTTGTTGCTGATTTCTATTTAAGACTACGTCATTGGCGATGTATTCTTCGCCAAGAGCTAATTGTTTTTCGATGACAGGATGACGACCGTTTTTAATTTCTAGATCAGTACTATCATCCAAGACAGGACGTACATAATTATTGTCAATGGCTGTTTTTGCAAAGGAGAGCAAACAATCAATTTTTGCAATCAACTGTGCATTTTGCTGTACAGGCTCCACAAAATTAAGAACAAAGCCTATAAGCTTGTTAAAGATTTCATTTTCTAAGGTTTGAATCTTTTCTTCGGCACCTAAAATTTTGCTTTCGTATTCTTTAAGTTCTTCAGTAATATAGCGTTCTGCATTGACCAAGGTCTGTTTGCGTATCCACTCTTCTGGAACCTTGTCTTTATGGGTATTTCTAACTTCTATATAGTAGCCAAACACATTGTTAAAGGCGATTTTTAAACTGCTAATACCCGTACGTGCAGTCTCTCTTTCTAGCATGCCGTCTAAATACTCTTTCCCAGTGGTAGCAATAGCGCGCAAATCATCTAATTCTGTTGAGACTCCACTTGCTATGGCATTTCCTTTATTGATGTTTACAGGTGCATTGTCTTTTACAACTTCGGCTATTTTAGCAATGAGTTCTTTGCAGTCTGAGAGCGCATTGCCAATTTCTTGTACGGCTTTGTGCTTGCTTTTTTCTGCTGCGGTTTTGATAGGTAAAATGGCCTGTAAAGAGTCTTTAAGCAAAACCAATTCTCTTGGAGAGACTTTCCCAGTTGCTACCTTAGAGATTAAGCGTTCTATATCGCTTATTTGCGCTAGCTGATAGCTAACGGTTTTATAAAAATCATCAGAATCAATTAAAAACTTTACGATTTCTTGTCTTTTTTGAATTTGCTCCAGCTTTTTTAAAGGTAAGGCCAACC
The DNA here is from genome assembly GCF_038024035.1 of Polaribacter pacificus. Lineage (NCBI taxonomy): Bacteria > Pseudomonadati > Bacteroidota > Flavobacteriia > Flavobacteriales > Flavobacteriaceae > Polaribacter > Polaribacter pacificus. The sequence continues at coordinate 1,638,228 of NZ_CP150664.1, read as the reverse complement.
AACGTTTAAGCAAGCGACCTCCCATAGAAGAGATGGTGGCATCAATACAGTCTAAAAGCGTTACTGAATTTACAGAGGTTCCGTGATACAATTCTAAGTTTCTAACCGTAAAGCGGTCCATCCAAACATAGTTCTCTTCTGCAATACGACTTATTTGCTGTAAATGTGATAATTGCTTGTGTTGGGTTTCGGATAAATAATACAATACAGCTCCTGCAGCAACAATTCCTGCAGTCAATTCTTGTATCCCAAAACCTTTTAGATTTTGTACTTTAAAATGATTTTGCAAGGTTTCTGTTGCATAGTCACTCTGAAAAACCCAATCGTCTAAATAAAAAGTATAGTAGCGATTGTCAAATAAGTTGGCAAAGGCTTGTTTGTTTTTCTTTTCGACTAATATTTCACTTGGGTTAAAATTCTGAAGTAATTTATCAATGTATTCTTCATTCCCTTGTGATACTAAAAATTCTCCAGTTGATACATCTAAAAAAGAAACACCCAATTGTGTTTTACTGCCTTTTCTGCCAGAAGTGTCAAAATGAACAGCGGCTAAAAAGTTGTTATTCTTGCTTTGTAAAACTTCATCATTTAAAGAAACTCCCGGGGTTACCAATTCTGTAACCCCTCTTTTTACGATGGTTTTGGTCATTTTTGGATCTTCTAATTGATCGCAAATGGCCACACGCAATCCGGCTTTTACCAGTTTGGGTAAATAGGTGTTTAAGGAGTGATGTGGAAAACCGGCTAAGGCAGTTTCCGTTTCACTACCAGCGCCTCTTTTGGTGAGAATAATTCCTAAAATCCCTGCTGCTTTTTTAGCATCTTCTCCAAAGGTTTCATAAAAATCACCCACGCGAAATAACAAAATGGCATCAGGATATTTAATCTTGATTGCGTTGTATTGTTTCATCAAGGGTGTTACCTTTTTTGTAGGAGCTTTTGCCAAGTCTTTCAGAATTTTAAATTAGTTTTGCGAAGATAGAAAAAGTTTTAGTGATTCATCTTTTGTTTTGATTGAACATCATCAAACAATCCCACATCCTATGAGAAAATTAAAAAATAGCGAACTCAACAGATTGTCCGTTTCTGATTTTAAAGAGGTTTCAAAAACACCTTTGATTGTGGTTTTAGACAATATTAGAAGTTTAAACAATATCGGCTCTGTGTTTAGAACTAGTGATGCTTTTTTAATCGAAAAAATTTACCTCTGCGGAATCACAGCCACACCACCTAACAAAGACATTCATAAAACAGCTCTTGGAGCTACAGAATCTGTAGATTGGGAGTATGTATCAGATACCTTAAGCTTGGTCAATAAATTAAAGGCAGATGGTGTTCAGGTCTTGGCTATAGAACAAGCAGAAAACAGCACCATGCTCAATGATTTTGTGCCTCAAGAAAATCAAAAATATGCTGTGGTAATGGGCAATGAGGTAAAAGGGGTTCAACAAGAAGTGGTTTCTGCTGCAGATTTGTGTATAGAAATCCCTCAATTGGGGACTAAACACTCATTAAACATCTCTGTAAGTTGTGGAATCGTACTTTGGGATCTCTTTCAAAAACGTTTTTAACGATTAAAAACCCAGGATTATTTTGGCAATCATAAAGTAAATTAAGATTCCAAAAATATCATTGCTGGTGGTAATAAAAGGACCAGTGGCAAGCGCTGGATCAACACCTCTTTTGTCTAAAATAATAGGGACAAATGTTCCTACAATAGAAGCAATCATAATTACAGAGATTAATGAAATAGCAACGGTAACTCCGATTTCTACTTTAAATCCTAAGAAAAGCATTCCTGCAGACATTAGCAAAGCAGCTAAGACAAAACCATTGATTAAACTTTGTAAAACTTCTTTAAATAAGCGTCTCCACAAGGAGCCTTTTAAACTGTCATTTGCCAAACCCTGAACAATAATTGCAGAAGATTGAACCCCAACATTTCCTGCCATTGCAGCAATCAAAGGGGTAAAGAAAAACAGAGCAGGATAGGTATCCATGGCTGTTTCAAAACCTCCTAAAATAGAGACCGAGATAAAGCCTCCAAATAGCGCTAAGATTAACCAAGGCAATCGAGCTTTGGTAAGCTCCCAAATGGTGTCATTGGCCTCAACATCTTGCGATATCCCTGCTGCCATTTGGTAATCTTTGTCTGCCTCCTCTTTTAATACATCGACAATATCATCAATGGTAATTCTACCCAATAAGACATTGTTGTCATCTATAACCGGGATTGCTTCTAAATCGTATTTAGCCATGATTTTAGCAACCTTTTCATCATCTTCATTCACATTTACAGCATCAACCTTTGCCTTTGAAATTTCAGCAATTTTTTGATCAGATTTAGCGATAATTAAATCTTTTAAAGACAGTCTACCGACCAATTTATCTTCTTTATCAACAACATAAATAGAATGTACTCTCGTTACTTCTTTGGCCTGTCCTCTAATTCTGCGCATACAGCCAGCTACGGTCCAAGTTTCATAGACTTTAACCAATTCTTTTGCCATCAATGCACCTGCAGTATTGTCTTGATAAGACAGTAACTCTTTAATGTCTGCCGCTAATTCATCATCTTCTAAAGCGTTAATTACGCGCTCTTGACGTTCTTCTGAAAGCTCTCCAATAATATCTGCTGCATCATCAGAGTCCATTTCACCAACTTCATCTGCAATTTCTTTGGCTGATAGATTTTCTAGAATTTTTTCACGTGTATCCTCGTCTAGCTCGGTAAGAATTTCTGATGTTTTTTCACTATCTAAAAGCTTTATAATATAAATAGCTTCATCAAAACTAACTTCGTCTAAAACTTCTGCAACATCTGCAAAATGGACTTCTTTAAAAAGTTTCTTTATTTCAAGATCATTGTTTTCATAGATCAATCCAACCAGGTTTTCTAGAAACTCATCAGTAATTTCAAATGCCATTTTCTATTAATTTTTGGGTGAGTGAAATAAATTCTTGAACAGACAATTGTTCTGGGCGTTTCGCAAAGATAGGGTCTTCCTTTAAGCTTTCCGAAAGATTGAAAGAGTTTAGACTTTTCCGAAGCATTTTTCTTCGTTGATTAAAGGCCATCTTTACCACTCTAAAAAACAATTTTTCATCTACAGGCAAGGTAAAATTTTCTTTTCTGGTCATTCTAATGACTCCAGAATCTACTTTTGGCGGCGGATTAAAAACCGTTGGAGGTACTGTAAATAAATATTCAACCTCGTAAAATGCTTGGGTTAGTACGGAGAGAATTCCATAGACTTTGCTTCCTGCTTTTTCTGCAATTCTTTGAGCGACTTCTTTTTGAAACATTCCAGAAAACTCAGGTACATAAGCTCTGTTTTCTAGTGCTTTAAAAACAATTTGAGTAGAAATATTATACGGAAAATTACCGATGATAGCGACCTGTTGCTTTTGAAATAACTCACTGAGATCATGCTTTAAAAAATCACCTTCAAGGATGTTAAAATTTTCTTTGGTAGTGTTTAATTGTAAGTGCTCTAAAGGAAAGGTATCTTTGAGATAGGCCACTGATTCTCTATCGAGTTCCATTACAGTTACTTTGGGCTTGTTTTGCAATAAATACTTTGTGAGCACACCCATTCCAGGACCAATTTCTAAGACGTGATCATAGTTGGTTCCTTCTAATGAATTTGCAATTTTTTTAGCGATGTCTTCATCCGTTAAAAAATGCTGCCCTAAGTGTTTTTTTGCCTTTACGCTCATTGTGTATTGGTGGTTATTTTGGATAAAATTCGTTTACTATTTTCAATTCAGTTCTGAATGAGACTATCTTATCTGCAAATTTTTGAAGCGCATCACCGCGCAATGAATCAGCATGATCCTTGTAATAACTATCTAAATCTTCACGTGATTTTGCTTGGTATTGTACCGCATAAGTTATGCCGCCCATCTCTTCTTCAACCAAAACTTGAGTAAGCTTGGCATTTACAAATTTGCCTGTCGCCAGTACCTCTGGAATGTGTTGATGAATCCAAGTAAGCCAAGTATCGTGAATACTTTCGTCAATATTGATGGTTACATTATAGATATACATATAGGTTTTTATTAAAAAGGTGGATATATTTTTAATGGTTTTAATGAGCTCGTTTTATTGAACTGCATCTCCTCTTAATTTCCTGAATTTTTTTCTAGCATCAACCAAATAAATACTAGAAGGATGTTCAAAAATAATCTTTTGATAGTATTCTGAAGCCTTTTCTGTGTTATTTAATTTTGTAGAATAGAGTTCGGCTAGTTGATAATAGGCATCATCTACCAAAATTCCTTCTTTGTTTATAGCGATTAGTTGAAGGTAGTTTTTAATGGCGCTCTCTAATTGATTTGTTTTTACAAATAATCCGGCTTGTTTGTAGAGCGCTTCGTCTTCTATCGGATAGCCCTTATACTCATTAAGTAAACTTTGTAAGCCCAATATGGCTGCTTCATTTTTTTCCTGAAAGGCCAACAAATCCGTTTTTGCATATTTATTTAAACTCAGGTCTGTAGAATCTTTTGGTTGGTTGTTAGAAATAATCAAAAACAATTCTAAAGCATCATTGGCGATTAGCTGTGTTGTAGAAGCTTTTAACACCTTGAGTTGTGCCTTGGCCCAATCAAAATCATTTTTAAAGTAGGATGTTTGCGCTACTTTAAATCGCGCTTCTTGTGAGATAGGATGGTCTTTAATACTGGTTTGTACTTTAGAGAATTCAATCAAGGCTTTGTTAAACTTTCCAAGATATACGTAAATATCACCCAATTGAAGCTTTACTTTTGCATGGTTAAATTTAGAGGTGGTATGCTTCATGGCCTCGTTTAAAACCAAGATGGCTTTATCTGTTTGATCTTTTTGAAAGGTTAGGTAGTTTGCATAGAGCAATTGTGCCTGAAAGGTGCTGCTGTTTTGCCCAAATTCATCAAAAAAAGCACTAAAGAGCTTGTCAATATCTGGTTGTTTTACTTCTATGGCAATCTGAAGCACATAGCTAGCTGCAATTCGTTTATAATCCCCCAAAGGACTTTTTTCTTTGACAAAGTCAAAGCATTCTTGTGCAATTTTATAATCCTCTGCCTTATAGGCTAGCACCCCTAAATTGATGATGTTATTAATAAACTCCGGATTTCTTTGAAACAAGGCCTTTTCTTGGATAAAGGCTTTGTCGTATTCTTTTTGCTGAGTAAAAACCCAACTCAACAATTGATTCCATACATTTTTTGGATTGCTGATTGATTTTTTGATGACTACTTTTTTAAACAGTATATTGTTTTTATCCTCTGGATCATCTGTAATATAAGGGCTTGTAAATCGCTGAACCGTTGGCAAGTAGGCGTCATTGGTGTTTAGCAAATTTATATAGGCTGTAAACATTTTTTCAAAGGAACCTTGCTCTCCATAAATTTGAGCAATCTGAAAATTGTAGTTTAAATCAGGGTTCAGTTGCATGGTCTTTTGATAGGCTTCGATAGCAAAATCCAAGAGAGAATTTTCTTTAAACAGCCGAGCAATATATCCACCAAACTCTGGGTATTTATCTATTGATTCTAAAGCTTTTTTGTACTGAGTAGTTGCCTGTTCTTTTAGTTGTTGTCGATCATAATTATAACCCAATTCTACATATAAATACGTTTCATTAGGTCTTTTTGTTAACTGTTTTTGAAGCAGTTCTTCTGCGGCAGTAAATTTTGCTGTTTCCTGAAAACAAGAAATCAATCGTTTAAGATAGGTTGTGTTTTGTGGGTTCTTATCAAATAACAACTGATACAGTTGTTCTGCTTTTTCATACTCGCCTTTGCGAAAGTAATTTTCAGCCAAAAGAAGTTCACTTTGAGCAAAAATCACTTGACTGATTAATAGTAAAAAAAGGATGAATAGCTTTTTCATGTATTCCAAAGATAATCAACAAAAACGTTAAAATATTCCTAAAGCAGCATGATTTTTTAGTATTTGATGTAACATTTTGGCACAAAAGTTGTCTACTTAATATAATCACTAACTATTGAAGATCATGAAAGAACTAAAAAAACAATACGAAAGCGCAAAAAAAGATTCTATACAGTTTATGAAAAACGGCCAAATAGCTGCTTATTTAAATGCATTGATAGCCATGAATAACTATAAGAGAATGATGTTGGCAGTTGTTGCTAACTAAAAAGTGCGCTTGATATCAAACGCACTTTTTAAAAGATTAATTAATTGTGTCAAAGCCACAATATGGAACTAATACATCTGGTATTTTTATTCCATCGGCTGTTTGGTAATTTTCTAAAATCCCAGCCAATACTCTAGGCAATGCTAGAGAGCTTCCGTTTAAGGTGTGTACCAATTGGCTTTTTCCTTCTTTATTTTTATAGCGTAACTTTAATCTATTGGCCTGAAAGGTTTCAAAATTAGAAGCTGAGCTAATTTCTAGCCAACGATCTTGCGCGGTAGAAAACAATTCAAAATCAAAGGTCAATGCCGATGTAAAACCGGTATCACTTCCACACAAACGCAATATTCTATAAGGCAATTTTAATTCTCTTAGGATCTCTTTAATATGCTCTACCATACCATTTAAAGCCTGATATGAATTATCGGGGTGCTCTATCCTTACAATTTCTACCTTGTCAAATTGATGCAACCTATTTAAGCCTCTAACATGAGCTCCGTAGCTTCCAGCTTCTCTTCTAAAACAAGGAGTGTATCCAGTACAAAGTATTGGAAAATCATCTTCAGAAATTAAATTACCGCGAAACATGTTGGTAATAGGCACTTCGGCTGTTGGAATTAAGTATAAATCATCAACACCCACATGATACATCTGACCTTCCTTGTCTGGTAATTGACCCGTGCCAATTCCAGAAGCCTCATTGATTAAATGAGGTACCTGATATTCTTTGTAACCTGCTGCAATGTTTTTATCTAAAAAATAATTGATTAGCGCGCGTTGTAAACGAGCACCTTTTCCTTTATAAACAGGGAAGCCAGCTCCGGTTATTTTTGTTCCTAATTCAAAATCAATGATGTCGTATTTTTTTGCCAGCTCCCAATGAGGAAGCGCATCTTCACCAAGATTTGGAATGATGCCTTCGCTAAAAATTATTTCATTGTCTTCTTCTGATGTACCCGCAACCACAGATGCATGAGGTACGTTTGGAATCTGAAAAAGTAAGTTTTGTAACTCGTCAGAAACTTTATTAAGGGCCTCAGTCAGCTCTTTAGATTGTTCTTTTAACTGAACTGTTTTTTCTTTTAAAAGATTGGCTTTTTGACGTTCACCCGATTTAAAAAAATGTCCAATTTCTTTGGAAAGCTTATTAGATTCTTCTAATACTGTATCAAGGGATACTTGTGTCGCTCTACGTTGTTCATCTGCAGCAAGTACAGCATCAATCATGGTTTCGGCATTGGCAAAATTTCTTTTTGCTAACCCGTTTAAAACAATTTCTTTGTTTTCTCTAATAAATTGAACTTGTAACATTCTTTTTGAGTTTTAAGAACCGCAAAGATACAGGAACTGCTACAATTTACCAATGTAGAATTAGAGATTGTTATGAAGGTAGTCTAAGGCTTCTTTTTTGTCTTTTTGAAGTTGTAAAATTAACATCTCTACAGAGTCAAATTTAATTTCATCTCTTAAAAAATAACGCAATTCTATTTGAAGTTTTTGACCATAGAGATTTTCATCAAAATCAAAGAAATGTACTTCTATGGTTTGATGGTCTCCATCTACAGTAGGTCTAAAGCCAATGTTCATCATTCCATAAACCCGTTTGTTGTTTATTTTTGATTGCACTACATAAACCCCTGTTTTAGGGATCAGTTTATAGTCTTCTGCAACAGAAATATTGGCTGTTGGGTATCCAATTTTGCCTCCTAACTTTTTGCCGTTCACCACGGTTCCGTTCAGTGTAAAATTGTATCCTAAATAACGATTGGCCGTTTCAATATGTTTGTTGGCCAAAGCCTTTCTTATTTTTGTAGAGCTCACAGAGACATCGTCAATATCTTGAGCGGGGATTTCTGCAACTTCAAACCCATATACATGACTGTATTCTGTTAGTTGCTCTAAATTCCCTTCTCGGTTTTTTCCAAAGTGATGATCGTAGCCAATAATAAGTTTTGAAGTGTGTAGTTGATTAACCAATACATCTCTTACAAACTCTAGGGCGGTCATTCGAGAAAACTCTTTGCTAAAAGGATGAATGATTAGGCAATCAAGCCCTGTTTTTTCTAAAAGAACAGCTCTTTCATCAATGGTATTAATCAATTCAATTTTAGCTTCCTTCTGTAAGACCATCCGCGGATGTGGAAAAAAAGTGAGTAGCACCGATTTTTTATTGAGCTTTTTGGCATTTTGCACCAACTGCTCAATAATCTTTTGATGTCCTATATGGACACCGTCAAAGGTACCTATAGTAACAATTGTTTCTTGGGAGCTTTTGTAATTTGAAAGCGAATGAATTAGTTCCAAAAAAGTAAATTTTTAGCAAAGTTACAATTTTGCGATTTGAAACGGTTCTAAATTTTATAGAAAAGTACAATTGTTATTTTTGAATTTTAAAGGTAAATAATTGCTATAAACATAATTTTTATAAGTCTTCATTAGCAAATTCAAAAAAAATTGTATTTTGCAGTACAGTTAACAAATATTTTACATTATGAAAAAATTATTACTAGTTGCATTTGCAATTTTAACTAGTGTCTCTATGTTTGCTCAAACAAAGATCACGGGTACAATTACTGATGCTGTTACTGGCGAGACTTTGCCAGGAGCAAATATTAAAATTGAAAGAAAGTTAGTCGGGACTAACACGGATTTTGATGGAACTTTTACTTTAATAGTATCAGACACACCACCGTTTAATTTAGAGATATCAATGCTCGGTTATAAAACGGAAAAAGTTGCAATCACAAAAAACAATCAGGTTGTAAAAATTAGTTTAACAGAAAATGCTACGGCATTGGATGAGGTTGTCGTTTCGGCCTCAAGAACTCCTGAAAGGATTATGGAGTCACCAGTTACCGTAGAAAGAATGGACGTCCGAGCCATAAGGAACACTTCTTCTCCTTCGTTTTACGATGGATTGGAAAACCTAAAAGGAGTAGATATCAACACCAACAGTTTAACCTTTAAGTCTGTAAATACTAGAGGGTTTGCAACCTTTGCTAATACGCGTTTTATGCAATTGGTAGATGGTATGGACAACTCTTCTCCAGCACTTAACTTTGCTTTAGGGAACTTATTAGGGATGTCTGAGTTGGATGTAAAAACAGTAGAGCTTTTACCAGGAGCTTCTTCTGCATTGTACGGAGCCAACGCATTTAATGGGATTATGTTTATGACCAGTAAAAGCCCTTTTGATGATCAAGGAATTAGTTATGTATTAAAATCAGGAATGACTAGTCAAAAAGCAGCTGGAGACAATATGTTTTACGATACAAGTATTCGATTGGCACATGCTTTTTCTGACAAGTTTGCAGCCAAAGCAACCGTATCTTATTTAAAAGGTACAGAGTGGTATGCAACTGATTACAGAAATACAGTTGATGGAAAATTTGCAGCTGGAGATAGAAGTTCAGATAGAAACTATAATGGATTGAATGTTTATGGAGATGAGGTTTCTACAAACATAAAAGGAGTGGCTCAAACCTTAGTTGGTTTAGGTATTTTACCAAATGGAGCTGATGCCCTAGTGCCAAGTGAAAATATTAGTAGAACAGGGTATAATGAAGAAGATTTAATGTCTTATGATGCTAAGAGTATGAAATTAGGAGTTTCATTACACTATCGTCCTCTAGGAAATGACCGTGTAGAGGTTATTTGGAATTCTAAATACGGTCAAGGAAATACTATTTATCAAGGAACCAACCGTTACAACATCAAAGATTTTATGATGCAACAACACAAGTTAGAGGTTCGTGGAAAGAATTTCTTTGTTAGAGGTTACCTAACTTCTGAAGATGCAGGGAATTCATACGATACTCGTTTTGCTGCTATCAACATTAACAGAGCTTGGAAAGATGATAATACTTGGTTTGGACAATATGTAGGAGCTTATGTTCAAGGAACACTTGGAGGGATGAATTCTGCTCAAGCACATGCATTGGCTAGACAAACTGCAGAAACAGGACGTTTTGTTCCTGGAACACCAGAGTTTAAAGCTGCTTTTGATAAAGTAACCGCAGACCCTAGTTTAACAACTGGAGCTAAATTTCAAGACAATACTAAATTGTATCACGCTGATGCAAACTTAAACTTAAGAGATTATATAGAGTGGGCAGAATTTCAAGTAGGAGGTTCTTATAGAATGTACTCTTTAAACTCTAAGGGTAGTATTTTTACAGATTATAACGGAGCTATTGATTATGGTGAGTATGGAATGTATACACAAATGCAAAAGAAATTTATGGAAGATCGTTTAAAGTTTACAGCTTCTATTCGTTATGATAAAGCTCAAAACTTTAACGGAAGTGTTTCTCCACGTCTTTCATTTGCCTATGCAGGAGGTGAGGATAAAAACCACAACTTTAGAGCGTCTTTCCAAACTGGATTTAGAAACCCTACTACTCAAGATCAATATATTGGTTTGGATGCAGGTTCTGGAATCTTAGTAGGTTCTGCTCCTGATAACTTAGATCGTTATGTATCTTCTCCATTAAGTGTGAGTGGTTCAGGTCAAGCATTTACAGGTTCATCAACCATTACTTTATCTGGTAGAAGAGCTTATGATAATTCTTTTTCTGCAGCATCTATTGCAAACGGAACCTATCAAAAAGCACAAATTGAATTGGTTAAGCCAGAAAAAGTTACTGCTTATGAAGTAGGGTATAGAGGTTTGGCTGATGTTTCTGATAACAAAATCAGTATAGATTTAAGTATGTATTACAATAGTTACCAAGACTTTATTTCATCTAAAAATGTAGCAGTTCCTTTTTACGGAACAGCTGGAGATAATGGTTTGTCATTATTGGCTTTACAAAATGGAGATTATAAAGGTTTTGCAGTATATACAAACTCTGCAGCAGACATTAACTCTTATGGTGCTTCTATCGGTTTAAATACCAAGATTTTTGATGGATTTAATATTGGATTAAGTTATACACTTGCAAAGTTTGATTTTGACCAATCTACAGATCCAGATTTTGAAGCAGGATTTAATACTCCAGAGCACAAAGTAAAACTTCAGTTTGGTAAAACAGAAGTATTTAAAAACGTTGGTTTTAATGTAAATGTAAGATGGCAAGATGCTTATTACTGGGAGTCTACTTTCCACGATACCGCTATCGACGCTAGAACTGTCCTAGATGCTCAAGTGAACTACAGCATTCCAAAATGGAAATCTGTGATCAAATTAGGAGGAGCAAATTTAATCGGGAAAGAATACTTTAGTGCACCTGGTGTTGGAGCAATAGGGTCTCAATATTTCCTTTCTTGGACAATTAATAATTAATCATACAAAACAGCTTATCATGAAAAATAAATTAATTTGGTTATTTGGACTTACAGTAGTTTTTGCTTCTTGTGATGTAAATAACGACATAGAAACCATTCCAGAAGTAGTAGTGCCAACTGTAGCGTTGGAAGCTGGTTCTGCAGATTTCACATCGTATGTTGCTGTAGGAGCTTCTTTTACCGCCGGATATACAGACGGAGCCTTGTTTAAAGCAAGTCAAGAGAATTCTTTTCCAAACATACTTGCAACTAAATTCGCCATGGTTGGTGGAGGAGACTTTAAGCAACCATTGATGAATGATAATATTGGTGGTTTATTGTTACAAGGAAACCTTGCAGCGTCACCAAGACTTTATTTTAATGGTTCTGGACCAGCAGTATTGCCAGGTACACCAACCACAGAAATTACATCTGGAGTTACGGGTCCTTTTAACAATATGGGAATTCCAGGAGCTAAAAGTTTTCATATCGTAGCCAATGGTTACGGAAACAAAGCAGGAGTTTCATTTGGTTTAGCCAATCCATATTATGCAAGAATGGCTTCTAGCGATGCTACTAATGTTTTGGCAGACGCCATGCGTGCGAACCCAACATTTTTTACCGTTTCTGAATTAGGAGGTAATGATGTTTTAGCTTATGCTATTTCTGGAGGAGCAGGAGTTGATCAAACGGGTAATACGAACCCAGCAACTTATGGGTCTAATGATATTACTGATCCGAACGTATTTGCTAGTGCTTTTAATGCAGTTGTGACTACTTTAATGTCAACGGGAGCTAAAGGAGTGGTTGCAACCCTTCCTAATATTACTTCATTGGCTCATTTTACAACTGTACCTTATAACCCAGTACCTTTAGATGCTGCAACTGCAGCTGCAGTGAACTCAGGTTATGCACCTTATAACACTGGAATCCAAGGAGCTTTTACAGCTTTAGTAGGGATGAAGTTAATGACACAAGCTCAAGCAGATGCAGAAATTGCTAAAAGAACAATTCAGTTTTCTGCAGGTAAAAATGCAGTTGTGATCATTGATGAAGATTTAACTGATTTAGAAGCTTTAAATCCTGCTTTTGCTGGATTAAAACAATACAGACAAGCCACTGCTACAGATTTATTAGTATTGCCTAGTTCTGCATTTATTGGAACCACTGTGGGTGGAAACGCACAATTAATCAATGGTGTTTCTGTGCCTTTAGCAGATAAATGGGTATTAACTCCACAAGAGCAACTTAGTATTAAAACAGCTACTGATGCTTATAATGCAACCATTAAGGCTGTAGCGACTGCTAAAGGGTTGGCTATGGTTGATTTTGAAGCAATTTTAGTAGAAGCATCTACCACTGGAATCAAGTTTGACGAGTACACCATGACTACCAATTTGGTAATGGGTGGATTGATTAGCTTAGACGGGATTCACTTAACAGCAAGAGGCTATGCTTTAATGGCAAATAAGTTTTTAGCTGCTATTGATGCAACCTATGGTTCTAATTTCTTAAAAGCAACAAGTGGTCTGGCTAAGGCTGGAGACTATCCAACAAATTATTCACCTACTTTGCAATAACAAGCAAAGAAGGCTCAATAAAAAAGGGATTGTGATTTAAATCACAATCCCTTTTTTATTATATAATAAATAATATTTAGAAGCTAGCTTTTAAATATTCTCTATTCATACGAGCAATATTCTCTAAAGAAATTCCTTTAGGACATTCAATTTCACAAGCACCAGTATTGGTACAGTTTCCAAATCCTTCAGCATCCATTTGAGCAACCATGTTTAAAACACGATCTGTGGCCTCTATTTTTCCTTGAGGTAATAATGCGTATTGAGACACTTTAGCGCCCACAAATAGCATCGCAGATGAGTTCTTACAGCTAGCAACACAAGCTCCACAACCAATACAAGCTGCAGCATCCATTGCTTCGTCAGCATCGTGCTTAGAAATCGGTATGGCATTTGCATCCTGTGTGTTACCAGAGGTATTTACAGAGATAAATGCACCAGCTTGTTGTATGCGCTCAAAAGAAGTTCTATCAACAACCAAATCTTTGATTACCGGAAAAGCTTTCGCTCTAAAAGGCTCAATATAAATGGTGTCACCATCGTTAAACATACGCATGTGTAATTGACAAGTAGTTACGCCTCTATCTGGTCCGTGCGCTTCTCCATTGATATACATAGAGCACATTCCGCAGATTCCTTCTCTACAATCATGGTCAAAAGCTACAGGTTCTTCACCAGTATTTATTAACTGTTCATTTAAAACATCCATCATTTCTAAAAAAGACATGTGCTCTGAAATATCAGTTACTTTATAATCCACCATTTGACCCTTTGATTTTGAGTCTTTTTGTCTCCAAATTTTAAGTGTTAAATTCATAATGTCTTTTTTATTTATAAGAACGTTGTTTTAGTTCAATATCTTTAAATTCTAATTCTTCTTTGTGTAACACTGCATCTGCAGGCTCTCCTTTGTATTCCCAAGCAGCTACAAACGCAAAATCTTTATCATTACGTTTTGCTTCTCCTTTTTGTAATCCATCTAGCTCTGTAGATTCTTCTCTAAAGTGACCACCACAAGATTCTTCTCTCATTAATGCATCTTTAGCAAACAATTCTCCTAATTCTAAGAAATCTGCAACTCTACCTGCTTTTTCTAACTCAGGATTCATTTCGTTTAATGCTCCGGTAACTTTTACGTTTTTCCAGAAATCTTCACGCAAGGCTTTAATTTCGGCCATTGCTTCAGTCAATCCTTTTGCATTACGAGCCATCCCAACTTTATCCCACATAATTTTTCCTAATTTTTTGTGGTAATAATCTACAGAATGCTTTCCTTTATTATTGATAAAGAAATCCAAGCGATCTTTTACTTCTTTTTCTACTTCATCAAATTCTTTTGTATCCGTTGGTATTTTTCCAGTTCTAATATCATTGGCTAAATAATCTCCGATGGTATATGGCAATACAAAATACCCATCGGCTAAACCTTGCATTAAAGCAGAGGCACCAAGTCTATTTGCTCCGTGATCAGAGAAATTTGCTTCACCAATACAGTACAAGCCATCGACGGTTGTCATTAAGTTATAATCAACCCAAACACCACCCATGGTATAGTGTGTTGCTGGATAAATCATCATTGGTGTTTCGTATGGATTTTCATCAACGATCTTCTCATACATTTGGAATAAGTTTCCATATTTAGCTTCAACAATTCCTTTTCCTAAATCGTAAACTTCTTTTTCCGATGGATTAGAAATATGATGCAATTTAGCCTGTTCTCTTCCGTAACGTTCTATTGCCGATTTAAAATCTAAGTATACAGCTTCTCCAGTAGCATTTACTCCGTAACCAGCATCACAACGCTCTTTTGCAGCTCTAGAAGCCACATCACGTGGTACTAAGTTACCAAAAGCAGGATAACGTCTTTCTAAGTAATAATCTCTTTCATCTTCAGACAAATCAGTAGGTTTTTTACGACCTTCTCTAATTGCCATTACATCTTCCATCTTTTTTGGAACCCAAATACGTCCATCATTTCTAAGAGATTCTGACATCAAGGTTAACTTTGATTGATAATCTCCAGAACGAGGAATACAAGTTGGGTGAATTTGTGTATAACAAGGATTTGCAAAGAAGGCTCCTTTTTTATGAATCTTCCATGCTGCAGTTGCATTAGAACCCATTGC
This sequence comes from Polaribacter pacificus, assembly GCF_038024035.1. Lineage (NCBI taxonomy): Bacteria > Pseudomonadati > Bacteroidota > Flavobacteriia > Flavobacteriales > Flavobacteriaceae > Polaribacter > Polaribacter pacificus. Next base: position 1,623,111 of record NZ_CP150664.1, on the reverse strand, counting down.
ATTGGTTGATAAGAAATAAACATTCCCGTATCCACCAGTTGCAATTACTACTGCGTGAGCAGAATGACGTTCAAGCTCTCCAGTAATTAAATTTCGAGCAATAATTCCTCTTGCTTTTCCATCAACTTTTACCACATCTAACATTTCATGACGATTGAACATTTCAATCTTTCCACGAGCAATTTGACGGTTCATTGCAGAATAAGCTCCTAATAATAATTGTTGTCCTGTTTGCCCTTTGGCGTAAAAAGTTCTAGAAACTAAAACACCACCAAAAGAACGATTGTCTAACAATCCACCATAATCACGTGCAAAAGGAACTCCTTGTGCCACACATTGATCAATGATGTTTGCAGATACTTCAGCCAAACGGTAAACGTTTGCTTCTCTTGAACGATAATCTCCTCCTTTTACAGTATCGTAAAACAATCTGTAAAAAGAATCGCCATCTCCTTGATAGTTTTTGGCTGCATTGATTCCTCCTTGTGCAGCAATTGAATGCGCTCTACGCGGTGAATCTTGGTATGCAAATGCTTTTACGTTATACCCTAACTCAGCTAAGGTTGCCGAAGCAGAACCACCAGCTAAACCAGTACCAACGACAATAATATCAATATTACGTTTGTTGGCTGGGTTTACTAAATTTATTGTGTCTTTATAAGTTGTCCATTTATCTTTTAATGGACCTTTTGGAATTTTTGAGTCTAATGTTGCCATACGTACTTTGAATTAATGATTGAGGTGATGAAATAATGCAATAATCACAAACCCTAATGGGATTAAGATTGCATAGAGTTTTCCAAAAGTTTTCAATCCTTTCGTATATTTATTATTTGCTCCAACTGATTGGAAAGCAGAATTAAAGCCATGCAATAAATGCAATGCTAAGAATACAAAAGCGACTACATAAGCACCAACTCTTAGCGGGCTTACAAATTTTTCTTGTAATTCATGAAAGTAACGGAACGAGCCATCGTGCATCCCAGACATATCGCCTTGAATGTATTTAGTGTTGATTTCTGGAATCCAAAAATCAATAAAGTGCAAGACCATAAAAGCTAAAATGGCCAAGCCACTCCAAACCATGTTCCTGCTCATCCAGGTAGAATTTGCTCCACCGTTATTTTTCGCATACTTTACAACACGCGCTTTGTTGTTTTTAATTTCTAAGATAAATCCCATTACAAAATGAAAAACCACACCAAAAATCAAAACAGGCTGCATGACATACTGAATGAGTGCGTTGGTACCCATAAAATGAGATAATTCGTTGAAGGTTTTTCCATTGTTTGGAAATATAGATGTGATGTTTATTACAAAGTGTTGTAATAAGAAAAACATCAAAAAGAAAGCCGAAAGTGCCATTGCAAACTTTCTAGCTATTGAAGAATTTAAGATTCCGCTCATTTTTTGTTAGTTAAATATTAGCACAAATTTAGGGCTAAACTGTAGTTTTAACAAGAAACTTTATTTAATTTTAAATTATTTAGAACCTATTTAAATAAATAGGTGTTTTTTTTCAATAAAAATGTTAAAGTAGTGCAAATGATTGCACTTTCCTGAATCTTAAGTGCATATTTCATGATTGAGGATATCACTGAGCTTGCAAGGTTGTTCTAAAGGAATCATATGCCCAGCGTGATCAATACAAATAAGTTTGGCATTAGGTAATTTGCTTGCCATTGCTTCTAGTTTTTTGTAAGAGACCAGAGCATCATTTTGGGATCCAACTAAAGTAATTGGGGCTGTTAAATGGATCAGAGACTTGCTAATGTCTATTCGCTCTGAGGTAGCTTTCAACTGTCTAATTAAAACGTCCTTACCGAGTTCTTGATCCATCCTTTTTATCAGCCTGATAATTTCTGTGTTTGTCTGATTATCGGGGTGTAAAAATTGATTGATTCTGGTTTTTGAGATTCCTTTGTAAGGATAGTCTTGCAGAAGCTGGATGGTATTTTTACGCAATTTAATTTCTGCATCTGATAAGGGTTGATCGCTAGCTGCAATAAGAATTAATTTTGAAATTTTTTGTGGATTCAATCTTGCAAAATTAAGTGCAGCGAAACCTCCCATAGAAAAACCGACCAATACTGCTGATGTATCTATGGCTTGAAAAATGAGATCATTTATTTCATCAAAAGAACTTGCAGAGGTGATGTCGATATAAACGGGAATGTATTCTTTTTTTAGCGCAAAAATTTTCTTCCATAAATCTTCATTACACATGGTTCCTGAAAGAAAATAAATACGTTTCATCTATTCCTTTTTATAATTAGAATCCACTAAACATTTGTTGTTTACCCAGGTCTTTTCTAATAACTCTTTATCTAAGTTTTCTCCTTCACAGTTTACATACGAGCCACTTGCATCTTTTTTTAGAACCTTGTGTTTACCTGCTAAGATGGCATTGGCGATGCGGTAGATTAACCCGTCTTTTGGATAGGGCTTTCCTTTTTCTGTATAGCTGAGCCCCATATTGTTGTTAAACAGGTCCATTTCAGAAGATATTTTATCCGGAATTGCTCCATCTTCTAATTGTAGTTTTTTAAACTGTCTGTAATTGTCTCTTTCGTGTGCTTTTCCTAACGATTTTGCAGCTCCTTTTCCAATTTCTTGATTCAAACGGGCCATCCAAAATGCATGTCTAAAGGCGTCAACTTGTCCACCAGAAGCATCCCCGTCTAATAAGGGTGTCTTGGCGATAGAATCACTAATTTTATTAGCTTCTAAAGAAACTAAATAGGCTTTTTTGGCTTTAAAAGGATGTAAAAGCACCCATGTTCTTTGACCAGGTAAGAGCTCTTTAAAACGTTGCCAATTAGATTGTGAATAGCTCTGAAAACTAAGGAAGATTGCAAAAAAAAACAGTACTTTTTTCATGTGATAAAAGTACTGTTTTTATTTTTTTAAACGTAAAAGCGTTAAAAAAAAGCTTATTTAATTTCCAAAGGAAGTGTAACTCCTTTTAATTGGATGCTATAAGTTCCTTTAGGTAAATAATAGTGACCGTTGTCTGCTTTTTTAATCGTTGTCTTGTTTGCTTTTTCAAAATCTTTTTTTCCTCTACTAGAAAACTGAAGATCATAGTTGATTGCATTTAACCCGCTCTCAATATTCGTGTTCATTGAAGCGACAAGAACTTTACCTGAATATACTTTTACAGTAGTCTTTGCAGATGATTTTGAAAGATAAGAAATAGCAGCGCTTGGTGCTGGTGAAAATCTACCAAAACGAGCTCTTCCCCAGTTAGCATTATACTTAACAGGTGCTATATCAAATGCATGAAACTCTTTTGCGCTGATTTCTTTGGTTACTTTTTGCAACAAAGATACATCAGCAGTATAAAGGCTTCTTCCGTGAGTTCCTACAACTAAATGTTTTGCTTCTGGTTGAATTACCAAATCATGTACAGCAACATTTGGAAGATTATTAGAAAAAGGATGCCAGTTGTCTCCTCTATTAAAGCTAACATACAAACCATTGTCTGTTCCTAAGTAAAGAATTTCTGAATTTTCAGGATCTTCACGTATTACATTTACAGGTGATGTTGGAATCGTTTTTCCGATGTTTTTCCAAGTTTTTCCGTAGTTTTCAGATACATAAACATAGGTTGCGAAATCATCCCAACGATAACCGTTTAAAGTTGCGTAAACACGCTCTTGTTTGTGTTGCGATGCGATAACTCTAGAAACCCATAGGTTTTTTGGCAATGATCCAGAAAGGTTTTCCCAAGTGGTACCACCATCTTTACTAAGATTGATATGACCATCATCCGATCCAACATATAGCATTCCAAATTTAAAAGGGCTTTCACTAATAGTTGTTAAGGTACCGTAAGCAACATTTCCTTTCTTTTCTCCTGATGTTAAATCACCAGAAATTGTTTCCCAATCATTTCCTTGATTTAAAGAACGGTGAAGCTTGTTGCTTCCAAAATATACGATGTCTTGATTGTGTGGAGATAATAAGATAGGTGTCTGCCAGTTAAATCTAAAAGTTTCACCTTTTACCTTACTTCTTGGAGTAATGTATGTACGTTTTCCATTGGCTAAATTCAATCTAAAATAACTCCCAAACTGAGAACCTGTATACACAATATTGTGATCTCTGCTGTCTACTTGAACCTGCATACCGTCACCTCCCATAATTGATTTGAATGGGTTTTGTCCAGAACCATGCCATGATTTGTTAATTCTTGCATTGTGAGGGCCGTACCAAACACCGTTATCTTGCAAACCACCATATACGTTATAAGGCTTTTGATTGTCAGCAAAAACTGAGTAAAATTGACCTACAGGAGCATAGTTTAATTTGTTCCAGCTTTCTCCATCGTCATAACTCATGTTAAGACCACCATCGTTTCCGTTGATTAGGTGTCCTTTTTTTGTTGGGCTGATCCACATTGCTTGGTGATCTGAATGCACATTTTCTTTTCCGATAGAAGTGTAAGTTTCTCCACCATCTTTAGATTTCATTAAGCCAATACCTAAAATATAGATGGCATTTTTATCTTGTGGATGTACTCTGATTTCTCCAAAATAATACCCATATGAAGAGTATAAGCTTAGTTTTTCTTTGTTCTTTTTCTTCCAAGATTTTCCACCATTGCTAGTAAAAAATACTTCGGCACCAGTTACCTCTAGGGCCGCATTTGTAAGTTGACTATCTTCTAAAAACTGAGGAACCTCACCAGGAGTTAAAGCCCTAGAAGCAACAAAATTCTTAATATTTGCAGCTCTGTATTTATCGTGGTATCCGTGAGCTTTTAAAAAGGTGTCAATATCTTTGTTATCAAGAGTGACAAAGTCTTCTGCACTCATACTTTTAAAAGTGTCAGAGTTTAAGGCTAAAGCTTCTGGAGCTCTTCTAGCATTCGTTTTCTTTGCTACATAGTCAAATTGACTGTCGTGTAATGCATACACATTGTTCTCATCATATACAGCAAGACCTATTCTACCTACACCAGATCCTGTTGGAAAACCATTCCCAGAAATGTTCTTCCAAGTTTCTCCACCATCAGTACTTTTGTAAATACCAGAATTGTTTCCGCTTCCAACAAAATTCCATGCTTTACGATCACGCTCCCAAGAAGCAGCGTACATCGTGTTAAAATTATTTGGAGCAAAAGCGATGTCAATAACACCTGTGTTTTGATCTATATATAAGGTTTTCTTCCAGGTTTTTCCACCATCTGTAGTTTTAAAGACTCCGCGTTCTGCATTTGGAGAATACAAGTGACCGATAACAGCAACCAATACTTCATTTGAATTGTTTGGGTTGATGATAATTCTGCTCACATGGTGAGAATCTGGCAAGCCCATGTTTTGCCATGTCTTACCTTGGTCGGTAGATTTTAAAACTCCAATCCCTGCATACGAAGAACGAGATGAATTTTTTTCACCAGTTCCTACCCACAGTGTTCTTGTTTTCCAATCTACTGCAATATCACCAATGTTTTGAGTCTGTGAATTGTCCATCACAGGAGTAAAAGTAACTCCATTATTTGTAGTGTGCCACAAACCTCCTGAAGCATACCCTGCATAAAATTCGGTTGGATCATTCGGGTTGACTGCGATATCGGCAATACGACCACTCATTACTGTAGGGCCAATATTGGTAAAAGGTATATTCTTAACAATTGAATTACGAGTAAGTTGCTCTTTTTGGGTCAGAGACTCCTGTACTTGAGAGGCGCTTGTTGCTTTTTGAGCAATCAGACTTGTACTGGTTGCACTTAATAAAAAGAGCGCCAGAGTTTTTAAAGTTGTTTTCATACTTTTGGTTAGTTGTTTTAGGGCCAAAATTTACCACAATCGTACTGAATGACAAAAAAATTAACAAAACTTTACAGTCTTCTTTTGTGAAATTTAATGATTATGGCCTTAGATTTTAGGTTCAAAAGTCATAGATAGGAGCTTCTCCAAGAAATAACTGTACCTTTGCGGCGATATAAAATGACGGATCCGTTGTTTTTATAAAAAATACACTATAATATATGTCATTTAAATCATTAGGATTAAACCCAGCTTTGTTAAAGGCTGTAGAAAAGCAAGGATATACACAACCATCACCTATACAAATAAAAGCAATTCCTCATATTTTAGAAGGAAGAGATGTTTTGGCTTCGGCACAAACTGGAACAGGAAAAACCGCAGGGTTTACCTTGCCAATGTTGCAAATTTTAGATGCAACTAGAAGCGATAAATTTAGACCAATCAGAGCATTGATCTTAACACCAACAAGAGAATTAGCGGCTCAAGTTTATGATAATGTTAAAGATTATGGAGCTTATTTAAATATGAAATCTACCGTTGTTTTTGGAGGTGTAAAAGCAGCTTCTCAGATAGCAACAATTAGACAAGGAGTTGATGTTTTGGTTGCAACCCCAGGAAGATTATTAGATTTAGAAAATCAGAAAGCCTTATCGTTAAAACGCGTTGAGATTTTGGTTTTGGATGAAGCTGATAGAATGTTAGACATGGGTTTTTTAAGAGACATTAAAAGAATTATGAGTTTGATGCCAGCAAAGCGTCAAAATTTAATGTTTTCTGCAACATTTTCTAAGGATATAAAACAATTAGCTGAAGGGATTTTAACAAACCCAATTTTGGTAGAGGCTACACCAGAAAATACAACTGCAGAAAAGGTTAGTCAAAAAATCTATCGTGTAGACAAACAAGAAAAAACAGCCTTGGTTAGCAAGCTAATTTCTGATGGAAATTGGAAGCAGGTACTTATTTTTACTCGTACCAAGCACGGAGCTAATAAGTTGACAGAGAAACTTGTAAAAAGTAAAATTTCGGCAGCAGCCATTCATGGTAATAAAAGTCAAGGTGCAAGAACTAAAGCATTGGCAGGGTTTAAAAATAATGATGTACGAGTTCTCGTTGCTACTGATATTGCAGCAAGAGGTTTGGATATTCCTTTACTTCCCCATGTAATCAATTTTGAGTTGCCTAATATTCCTGAGGATTATGTACATAGAATCGGAAGAACTGGTAGAGCTGGAGCCAAAGGAGAAGCACTTTCTCTGGTTTGTGCTGATGAGTTAGAGTATGTTCGCGAAATTGAAAAACTCTTAGGTCAAAAATTTAAGATGGAGACCATAGAAGGTTTTGAACCAACTGTTTTAGAACCAACTCAACAACCAAAAAAACCTGCGGGCAAAAAAAATCAAAATTCTTTTCGTAAAAAACCTAAGAACTCGTCTGGTGCTAAAAAACAAGACTCAAGAGGTGGTCGTAGAGACAGTAACTCTAGAAGAACTAGATAATTTTGCTATTCTTTTAACTTCTCTTTTTGTCTAATCTATAATGATCAGCGGCTTACTTTTTGGCCTGTCTATAGTATTTTTTTCGCAACCAAAATGAGATGCGAACTAGTAAAATTAATGCTGGAACTTCAACCAAAGGTCCAATAACACCGGCAAAAGCCTGACCAGAATTTAACCCGAATACGGCAATTGCAACAGCAATTGCCAATTCAAAATTGTTTCCTGCAGCCGTAAAGGCCACAGAAGCTGTTTTGTCATAGGGTGCACCCATCGCTTTGGTAACAAAAAATCCAATAATAAACATCAATGTAAAGTAAATCAGCAATGGAACTGCAATGATTAGCACATCCATAGGGATTTCTACAATCAGTTCGCCTTTTAAAGAAAACATGATGATGATGGTAAATAACAAGGCTATTAAGGTTAATGGAGAAATGGCCGGAATAAATTTGGTTGTATACCAATCTTCCCCTTTAATTTTTACCAATAATACTCTACTTAAGATTCCCAGTACAAATGGAATTCCTAGATAGATAGCAACACTCTCGGCAATTGTTCCGATTGAAATATCGACAATCGCGCCGTCAAAACCAAAATATGGAGGTAAAACGGTTATAAAAATCCAAGCGTAAAAGCTATAGGCAAAAACTTGGAAAATACTATTTAATGCTACTAGCCCAGCTCCGTATTCGCTGTTACCATCTGCAAGATCATTCCAAACCAGTACCATTGCAATACAACGAGCTAATCCAATTAAGATAAGCCCCACCATGTATTCTGGGTAATCGTGTAAAAAAACAATTGCCAAAACAAACATTAAAACGGGTCCAATAACCCAGTTTAAAATAAGAGAGACTGACAAGATTTTGGTGTCTTTAAACACTTTAGGTAAAAGCGCAAAATTTACTTTTGCAAGTGGAGGGTACATCATTATTATTAAGCCAATGGCTATCGGAATGTTTGTTGCTCCAGTACTCATGGAGTTTATGATAGATGGAAAACTCGGGATAAAATATCCAAGTCCAACACCAATTGCCATTGCGACAAAGATCCAAAGTGTTAGATTTCTGTCTAGGAAGCTTAGTTTTTTTGTAGCCATTTTTAAGAGTTTATTTGAGAGAAAACATAGTATAATTCAGTTGCAATTTGCAGACTTCTTTCACTGTATTTTTTTGCCTGTTCTGGAGTGTTATCAAATGCTTTTGGGTCTTCGTAGGTAATAGGGATTCGCTTTTCTGCTCCTGCAATAAAAGGGCATCCGCCATCTGCCTGAGAACAAGTCATGATAGCAGCAAACGCTGATTTTGGATTAAAAGCATCCTCTAGCTTTTTAGAAAATCCTATAATAGGATGTTCATTCTCTGAGAATTTAATGCTGTAAACAGGGTTAGTGCCATCTGAGATTGCTGTGATTTTAAAACCTGTGTTTTTTAAAGTATCTACAACCACAGGGAAAAGTGCTGTTGCCTCAGTTCCGCCAGAATAACAATACAAGTTTTTAATAGTAAAGTAACTGGCTAAGGTTTGTGCCCAAATTTGAGTTAAATGGCTTCTTCTTGAATTGTGTGTGCAGATAAAATTGATTCGAATCTCCTTTTGATTTGTTGTTTTTGATTGAATAAAATCGATGAGCGGTTGCAAAATTATTTTGCGTTCATCACTTATTGTATCTGTGTTTAAGGAGCTAATAAGTGTTTCTATTTTTGGAAATAGGGATGATGTTGTTTTCATGATCTAGATTTCTTTTTAAAAGCTAATTTAAGAGTTGGTTATTTTTACTGAACCTAGCAGCAATCTTGCTTTTGGCTAAGGTCTTGATTGAGAAATTCATTCATTACTTTTTTCATAGCAGCCCAGTTTTTTTTATCGATACAATAACAAACACTTGTGCCCTCTACACTTCCTTTTATCAATCCCAAATGTTTGAGCTCTTTTAAATGTTGAGAAATGGTTGGTTGTGCCAATCCAATTTCAAGTACTAAGTCTCCGCAGACACAAGAATTGATTTTAAACAAATGCTGTAAAATTGAAACTCTGGCTGGATGACCAAAGACTTTTGCTATCAAAGCAATCTCATTCTGTTGATCTGAAAACATTTCTGTTTTTGCTAAACCCATTTTTTTATTTATTAATTTATTGCAATATTACGATTAATATAGGCGCACTCAAAATAATTTTTAAAAGTTAACATTAAATTAATGGGATAGCCCTAAAAAGAAAACACCCGTCAATTAATGACGGGTGTTTTGTAATAAAAAAAAGTGTATATCTTAGATAACTTTTACGTTAACTGCGTTCATTCCTTTTCTACCTTCTTGTAAGTCAAATTCTACATCATCACCTTCTCTAATCTCATCGATTAATCCAGAAATGTGTACGAAATGTTCTTTGTTTGTGTCTTCTTCAGTTATGAATCCAAATCCTTTAGACTCATTGAAAAATTTTACTGTACCTTTACTCATTGTAATAAAAAATTATAAATAATATTAGGCACAAAGATAGTGTTATATATGATAGGTATTACATAAGTCTTCCTTTTTTTTATCGATTAAAAAATATAAATCTCTGAAAATCAATGTTTACGTGCCTTTGAGAGCCTTAAATATTTTTATTTTTTTCTTAAAAACAGCCTAAATAGTGCAAAAAAAGACTTTTTTAATGCTCTTTTTAGACTAGAATAAAAGAAAATTAGCAGCTATCTGTATCTTCAGCTATAATTAGTACCTTTGTTTGTATAAAAATTTACATCCATGAAGTACCATCCAATACAAAGCAGTTTATTCGTAAAAAATCGTAAAAACTTTGCTGAAAAGATGAGGCCAAACAGCTTGGCTGTATTCAATTCAAACGATATTTACCCTATTAGTGCAGACAGTACCATGCCTTTTGAGCAAAACAGAGACCTCTTTTATTTAAGTGGGGTTGATCAAGAAGAAAGTGTGTTGGTTTTATTTCCAGACTGTCCTAAACCACAATACAGAGAAATTCTTTTTTTAACCGAAACCAATGAGCACATTGCTGTTTGGGAAGGAGAAAAATTAACAAAAGAAGCAGCGATTCAAACGACCGGAGTTAAAACGGTATTTTGGAAACAAGAAATGGAAAAGGTGCTTTTTGAGTTAATGTCGCTTTCAGACACTGTATATATTAATACCAACGAGCATTACAGAGCGAATGTAGAAACAGAAACCAGAGAAGATCGCTTTAACAAATGGTTATTGGCAAAATACCCAGCTCATTCAGTAGCAAAAAGCAATCCGATTTTACAGCGTTTACGCTCAGTAAAAGATCCAATAGAATTAGACCTGATTCAACAAGCCTGTGATATAACAGAGAAAGGTTTTCGCAGAATTTTAGATTTTGTAAAGCCTGGTGTTTGGGAATATGAAATTGAGGCAGAGTTTATCCATGAGTTTGTAAGAAATCGATCAAGAAAATTTGCCTACACACCTATTATAGCAAGTGGTAATAACGCCAATGTATTGCATTATATAGAAAACAATCAGCAGTGTAAAGCGGGTGATTTAATCTTGTTAGATGTTGGAGCAGAATATGCAAACTACTCTAGTGATATGTCTAGAACCATTCCTGTATCAGGAAAATTCACAGCTCGTCAGAAAGAAGTATACAATGCCGTTAACCGTGTTAAAAACGAAGCGACTAAGCTTTTGGTTCCTGGTGCCGATTGGAATTCTTATCATGGTGAGGTTGGTAAAATAATGACTTCTGAACTTCTAGGTCTAGGTCTTTTAGATAAGGCAGACATCCAAAATGAAGACAAAGATTGGCCAGCTTATAAAAAGTACTTTATGCATGGAACCAGTCATCATATGGGTTTAGATACACATGATTACGGTCTTTTATTAGAGCCTATGAAAGCCAATATGGTGTTTACTGTAGAGCCAGGGATTTATATCCCAGCCGAAGGTTTTGGAATTCGACTAGAAGATGATGTTGTGATTCAAGAAACAGGAGAGCCTTTTAATTTAATGCGAAATATTCCAATTGAGGCAGATGAGATAGAAGCACTTATGAATTCTTAAAAAATTTCTTAATATAAAGTTAAAAGCGGGTCCTGACCCGCTTTTTTTATGCTCAAATGTATACTTTCGCGAATCTACAACTGAGCTGCATTTATGACAAAGAGAAAGAAACAAGCCAAAATTCTAAGAGACTTTAGGAAAATCCACCGGTATTCTGGCATTTCTTTGTTTGTTTTTTTCTTTGTGATTTCTATCACAGGCCTGTTGTTGGGTTGGAAAAAAGACAGTAAAGAGCTTTTATTGCCAAATACGTATCAAGGAACTAGTTCTAGTTTAAAAGACTGGAAATCCATTGATTTTTTACATCAAAAAGTAACCGATTATGTTGTTAAAAATACTGCTGATCAAACCTCTTATATAGTAGATCGTATTGATGTTAGAAAAGAGAAAGGTATCGCAAAGTTTATTTTCACCAATCGCTATGAAGCTCAAATAGATTGTGCCACAGGAAAAATTCTAAATTTTCAAAAACGTCATTCTGATGTCATAGAGAACATTCATGATGGTTCTATCATAGACATATACTTCAATTTAAATGGAACTCCTGTTAAGTTAATTTACACAACAGTTATGAGTCTAGCGCTGTTTATTTTTACCGTAACCGGATTTTGGTTGTGGTATGGTCCTAAACGAATGAGAGCTCAGAGATCTTAAGCTTTTCTAAATTTTAAAATACTATTTACCAAAATAAAAGCGATTGCCGCAGGCAAAACCCAGCCTAGACTCTGCTCAGAAAAAGGCAATAATTTTTGTACTCCAGTAAGTTGTTCAGTCGGGATTATAAACTTTAAAAAGTCTGGAATACTACATAAAAACGTAACTCCTACAACGATTTTAAAAACCATAGGTGAGGCTAGTTTCTCGGGTAATACATTTAGCAAAATAAGCACAATTGTAATCGGGTAGATAAACATAAGAGCTGGCAGTGCAACGTCAATAATATAATGCACATCAAACTGACCAATCACCACTCCTAATATAGAAGAAACTACTGCTGTGATCACATAGGCTGATTGTGATTGATTGAACAAGCCTTTTATGTAATCTGAGGTTCCTGTTACGATTCCGACAGCTGTAGTAAAACAAGCCAAACCAACCAACACACTTAAAAAAGTATTGCCAATAGAGCCCAGTGTTTGTAAGCTTAAACCCGATAGAATTTCTGTCCGTGTTGCACTCGCTTCAAAACTGCTTCCAAACAAAGCACCGTTATATATTAACCCTGCGTAGATTGTAAGCAAACCAAAACCAGCAATAAACCCCGCTTTTCTAATCAAGCTTTTTTTAGATTGAAATGAGGCGTTTCTCTTAAAGTTCATTGATATCACTAAGACGCCACCGACTACGATTGCTCCAATTGCATCAAAAGTTTGGTAACCCTCTAAAAGACCATCGATAAAAGGGCTTGCTAAACTTGTCGCTGCCATTTCATTTGCTGGACTAAAAAGACCAATACAGATAACACTACAGAGTATGATAATAATCAAAGGGGTTAAAAACTTCCCTAAAAATTGCAATACTTTACTTCTATTAATTGCAAAAAGGCAAACTAAAAAAAAATAGATAGAACTTGTTAGTAAAGAACTTGTACCAAAAAAGGGCTGAATAGCCATTTCATGAGTTACAGAAGCAGTTCTGGGTGCAGGTAATGCAATAGAAATTGAGTAAACAACTAGACAATAAACATAACTAAATACCGGTGACACTTTTTTACCGAAATCATACATGGTCCCTTGCAAACGTGCATGAGCAAAGATTCCAAGGATAGGAATCACTACTGCTGTGACAAAAAAACCAAGTGTAACCCAAAACCAAGTATTTCCTGCTTTTACTCCCAAATATGGAGGTAAAATTAAATTTCCAGCACCAAAAAACATTGAAAATAACGCAAAGCCCAAGATCAGAGCTTCTTTGTGTTTACCCATTCGAAAACTTTTTAAATAGCCAATAGGCTCCATTAATAATTAGGTAGATTAAAGAAATGCAAATAAGTGTAAATTTTGCAAAAGAAAAATAATAGGCAACCCAGGGCCAATATTCCGTATAGTTTCCTATTAGTAATTTAATTAATGCTACATTTTCTACACCATCAAAAATTGCAGTGATAAACATTGACCAAATTAAGAGGCCTCCAAGGCGATACTGAGGCTTATTAGCCCATAGACGCTCATTGACTTTATGAATTAACAAGGCAATAAATAAGGTGTAAATTAATAAAAATAGATAATCAAAACCCAAACTCAGACCCGCAAAAATTTTAGCCCCAGGTGACCAAGAGTCTAAAATTTGTCTCGAATGCTCTAGGTCTCCAGCCAATTCAAATGAAAACATTCCATAGCTTGCAGTCTCGTTCATGAGCTTGCTATCAAAATAACCCATAACGATGCTGCCAATAATAAGCATGTATAGCAAACTAAAGCTAAGTTTTTTTTCTGTTTTGGTTGTGACCTTCATAAAAGGCGATACAAACATATTCATCTAAATTAAGTTGATTAGCCATTTAAAGATACATATTTTTGTGAGATGGAGAATTTTATCGTTCATAAAAACACACAAGTTTATTATTCGTCAGAAGGCAAAGGGACTACTGTTGTTTTTTTGCATGGCTTTTTAGAGAATGCAAGCATGTGGAATTCCTTAGTAACAGCTCTCTCTACTAAGTATCGTGTAGTAACTATAGATTTACTAGGGCATGGAAAATCAGAGTGTTTGGGTTATGTTCATACTATGGAGATGATGGCTGATGCAGTCCAAGCGGTCTTACAGCACTTAAAACTGAGACGATTTTTTATTGTAGGTCACTCGATGGGAGGATACGTTGCTTTGGCCTTAGCCAAAAAATCACCCGAAAAAGTAAAAGGTCTGTGCTTAATGAACTCTACCGCAAGTGCAGATAGTTTGGAGAGAATACAGTTGAGAACGCGAGCTAATAAAATGGCTCAACAAAATTTTAAGACCTTAGTTCAACTCTCTTTTACCAATCTTTTTAGTGAGACAAGTAGAATAAATTATAAAAAGGAACTAGATTTTGCCTTAGCAGAGGCTTTTAAAACTTCACTTCAAGGTTATATTGCTGCGCAAGAAGGAATGTGCATACGACCTGATGCTCAAGAATTTTTAAAAAATCAAGATTTTCAAAAACTGTATATCATCGGAAAAAAGGATACAGTATTAAATGTTCAAGAATTGCAAAAAGAAGCAGCACATACACAATCAGAAGTAGTTTTACTAGACCAAGGGCATATGAGTCATATAGAAAACAAGGCCGAAGTTATAAAGGCGTTAAAAGCATTTTTGAAAAAAAGATGATTTTAAATTTTACATATCTTTGACCTTTATGGAGAACTCATCAATTATTAGTGTTCTAGCGATCATTATCGTTTTATTGTTTTTGTTTTTTTCTGTTTTTCTCCTAACCGTTAAGACAGAAAAAAAGCTGAGCAACGCCTTATTGGCTGCTTTTTTAGTAGTCACAGCTATTGATATCAGTGCGTTTTTTTATATGCAGTATATTCAGCTACCCTTAGCGTTAGAAATGCTTCGGATTAAAATCTCAAACTTTAAAGATCCTTTACTTTTTTTGTACATTTTATCTGTAATCTACTCAAACTTTAAGTTAAAAAGGATTCATTTGATATTTGTTTTGCCATGGGTTATTAATATTGTTGTTTTAATACCCCGCTTTTTTTTAGGAGATACGACTGCTAAAATGGAGTTTTTTACTCAGTATGATCAAACTGTTGAAGGCCAATTTCTAACTGTTTTTGGACATGTTGTTTCGCTAGCCTATTTTCTTGCTACAGTTTATTATGTACTTCGATACAGAAAATTACTTTTAGAAAATTATACTGATAAGAATGCATTTAAAAATTATATCTGGCTTAAGCAGTTGCTAATTCTAATCACCATTGGCCAATGTTTAACCATTGTTAAAAATACTTCTCGAGGAATTTACGCTAATGAAACAATTGATGCTCTTAGAATCCTAACCCTACTATTTGGAGTTTTCTTTATTTTCTGGTTAGTATTTAAAGCGCTAAACTCTCCAAAATTATTTCGGGGGATAGATGTCAACTTACAGGCATCCAAAGAAATTACAAAAGACACTGCTGTTAATGAGAAAATCAATCAACAAATAGCATTGCTTAAAAACTATATGAAAGATGAAGAGCCTTTTTTAAACCCTTCTCTAAGCATTAGAAATTTAGCAGAACAAATGAACATACCGCCGAGAGAATTATCGGTGCTCATCAATCAAAACCTCAATCAACATTTTTTTGATTTTGTAAATGAATACCGAATAAACAAAGCCAAAGAAATTCTTAAGGATCTTTCAAAATCAGAATTTACAGTCTTGGAAATTTTGTACGAAGTTGGTTTTAACTCTAAATCTTCTTTTAATACTGCTTTTAAAAAGCACACAGGCACAACTCCAACACAGTACCGTAAAACTACTTAAAAACAGGTGGTTAGCGTAAAGTCGAACTTAGGGTATACAAAGTCGAACTCATTTTTAGTTGCTAAAAGAGTTCGACTTTGCGTTTTCGGTCGTCTGTCTTTGTAAAGAAGCTCATTTTTGTCTCATCAAAATTAATAACAACAAAATGACATCAAAAATGAAACAGCTTATCACAATCTTCTTATTTTTCTTTCCAGCGCTAATTATAGCACAAACCATTACTGGAAAAGTAGCGGACAAAACAGAAGCAATTCCGTATGCCAATGTAGTAATAACGGATGCCAACCAAAAAATAATCACTGGAACCACAACAGATGATACTGGTTTTTTTAGTTTAAAAGTAAAGGCAGGTACTTATAAATTAACCGTCAGTTTTATTGGCTATAAAAATGTAACAAGAGAAGTTAACCTTACAAAAGACATTCATTTAGGAACGATTTTAATTTCAGAAAGCGAAGCGCTTTTAGATGAGGTTGTCATTCAATTTACCAAAAGAATCCTAGAAAGAAAAATTGACCGTCTGGTGTTTAATGTGTCACAAAGTATTGCAGCAACAGGTGGAAACGGTGTTGATATTTTAAAAATCACTCCAGGTGTTCAGCTCCAAAACGGAACCATACAAATTCTTGGGAAAGGTGCTTCTAGAGTATTGATCAATGATAGAATTTCTCCTCTACAAGGCGATGAATTGGTAAGTTTTTTAAGTGGGTTGAATGCGAATGATATTGAAAAGATAGAAGTCATTACAAATCCGCCTGCCAAATACGAAGCTGCTGGTAATGGAGGTTTAATTAATATTGTTTTAAAGAAAGGGGTACAGAATTCTTGGAGAAATTCGAGTACTTTAACCTACAACCAAAACAGCTATAATTTTACCACGCTCACAAACAATTTCTTTTACAATAAAAACAGAATTTCATTTTCTGCAAATCTAAACGCAAGCAAGGGTTCTTTTGAAAATAATGAAGGTTTGCAAATACACTACCCCAACAATTTTTGGGATATTGATGTACGATCTAAAATGGGTAAGGATCAATTTTCTGGACGTTTTTTAGTTGATTATGCGCTGTCAGCTAAAACTACTTTTGGACTGCAATATTTAACAACCAGCAATACGCCAAAAGATCTAGGAACCACTATTTCTTCAATTTTTGATGCAAATAATAACTTGGAAAAAAAGTTGATCAATACCGGAGTGAACAATGTCAATACAAAAAACCACACGCTAAATTTTCACCTCATTACTCAATTGGATTCTTTAGGGAAGCGCATTTCTTTGGATGCTGATTATTTTACATTAAATTCTAAAAGAGATAGAGACTTTGTTACTGAAAGTTATTTTGCAAATGGCAATTTTGAAGGCCTTAACTCTGCAGCGATAAACAATGCTAACCAAAAAATAGAAAACTTTAGTACGAAGCTAGATGTTGATCTACCCTTAAAAAAGATTCATGTTTCTTTTGGTGCTAAAGCTAGCTTTACCAAGTCTTTGAGTGATGTTTTTTATTATAATACCATCTCAGGGACAGCAGTTTTAGATGCAAGTCGATCTAATAAATTTACCTATCACGAAGATAATTTAGCAGCCTATGTTTCTGGGAATACCCAATTAACTAATAAGTTGCAAATGCAATTTGGTCTGCGTTTAGAAAATTCAAAAACTGAAGGGCTGAGTACTCAGGTAAATCAGACCAACGCCAATGAGTATACAAAGCTATTTCCAACGCTCTATTTTTCATACACAAAAAATGATTATCACAACTTTGGATTTACTTATGGGAGAAGAATAAACAGGCCTAACTTTACACATTTAAACCCGTTTCGATATTATATCAACGACAAGAGTTATAGTGTAGGAAACCCTTTTTTACAGCCTACCTTTAGTGATAATTTTGAGTTTTCACATGTGTATAAAAACAAGTTTCACACCAGTGTTTTTGTAAACTATATTAGCAATGGTTTTGGTACAGTTTTTACTTCAGATATTGCAAATCAAACCCAAATTATAACTAGAGAGAATTATTTTACCCAATACAATTATGGGATTACAGAGAGCTTTTCATACGCTAAAGTTTCTTGGTGGAAAAGTCAGAACAGCATTAATTTATTAGGATATCAAACTCGTTTTATCAAAGATTTTGGTTCTCAACCTAAAAATGGAATGCGTTTGTATTTAACGTCAAACAATACGTTTACACTCGCCGAAAACACAAAGTTGCAGCTAAATTCTTGGTATAGTTCAAAGCACAACAGCGGCTTGTATAGCCTAGGAGAAATGTTTGATCTGTCATTTGGTTTGGAGCATCATTTTAAAAAGAGCAATGTAAAAATGTCCTTATTCTTTAATGATGTTTTAAATACCACGAGTCTAAACAACTATGTGTCTACGGTTAATGGTGTAGAGCAAGTATACAAGCAAAATGAAAGTTCTAGAAACTTTAGACTTTCACTCTCATATGATTTTGGAAACAAAAAAGTACAGGTAAAGAATCGCGACTTTGGTAACGATGATGAACTTAGAAGAAGTCATTAATTTTTAAATAAAAAAAAGCCACAAAAAAAGAGATTTTGTGGCTTTTACTATTTTTTATTCTTGCTTGAGAGCATTCCAGCCTTGCGCCTTTAGTGCAATTTCTTGGTTGGCTCGAGTTACTAGGTTTAATCCCTGGTCTTCTGCAGTGATATGACCAATAATACTAAAATTTGGATTGCCTTTTATTTTATCAAAATCAGCAATAGGAACTGTAAATAGCAATTCATAATCTTCGCCGCCACTTAAGGCCACCATAGTGCTGTCGATATTAAACTCTTCACAAGCAGAAATTACCTGTGGGTCTAATGGAATTTTATCTTCATAAAGTTTACAACCAACTTTGCTTTGAGAGCAGATGTGCATGATTTCTGATGATAGGCCATCAGAGATATCGATCATTGACGTAGGTTGTACTTCTAGTTCTTCTAGGATGCCTTTTACATCTTTTCTTGCTTCTGGCTTTAACTGTCTTTCTATTAAATATGTATATGCATCCAAATCAGGTTGATTGTTTGGGTCTACCTGAAATACTTGTTTTTCTCTTTCGAGAACTTGCAATCCAAGGTAAGCAGCTCCTAAATCACCACTCACTACGATTAAATCAGTTTCCTGGGCGCCAATTCTATATACCACATCTTCTTCTTTTGCAGAACCGATGGCAGTTACAGAGATTAGCATTCCCTTTGTAGATGAGGTTGTGTCACCTCCAATTAAATCAATTTTATAGGTATCACAAGCCAACTTGATTCCGGCATATAATTCTTCAATTGCCTCTAGAGGAAAACGATTAGAAATGGCAATAGAAACAGTAATCTGTTCAGCAGTACCATTCATGGCGTACACATCAGATAGATTAACCATCACAGCTTTATACCCTAAGTGTTTAAGAGGCATATAGCTCAAATCAAAATGAACTCCCTCAATTAATAAATCTGTGGTAACAAGGGTTTGCTTGTCTGTTGCAGCCAATACGGCAGCATCATCACCAACTCCTTTTATAGTAGATGAGTTGTTGAGACTAAAATGTTTAGTAAGGTGATTTATCAAGCCAAATTCTCCAAGCTCGGACAAAGAGGTTCTTTGTGGGTTTTTATCTTCAATCATGCCGCAAAGATACAGCAATTCTATTTGTTTTTAAAGCAAAAAAAAGGGAGCGTGTTCTATAATACACCCCCTTTAAATTTATATGTTGTTTAAATATTATCTAACAGAATAATATTTAAAAACTGGATATTCAACCGCCTTAGTATCGACTCCTTGTGCTTTTAAATACTCATCAAAGAAATTCCAAGTAGCTAAACCATCATCAGATTGTGGCTCTAAAGTGTAAAAAGCTAAATTGGTTAATGGCTGTGCCATGTCTACCCAAAAGTCTCCTTTTTTAAAGGTTCTAGTTTTTGCAACATAGCTTCCCTCTAAAGTGGTCATAAAATGCCCTTCAAATTTACGTCTTGCATTGGTTAATTTTTCTACCATAAAAACTTCACCGGTAGCTCTCTTACGTCCCTTTAGTTCTGTAACTTCAATTCCTTGTTTTCTCAGGTGGTCCACAATCGGCTTCATTGATTTTGGTAAAAAATAACCACGTGGTAATGTTGTAGAAACTGTCGCATCAAATTTTGACAGGTTTTCTACATTGGGTACATCAATTATTTTTCCTGAACGAACATAGCTTTTTCTTCCGTTTTTATTTAGATAAGGTACGTAATCGTAGGTTCTGTAATTTTCAATTTTTTTCTCTAAAGGCACCATTTTAAAACGAACCCCTTTTTGAGCTTTACCTGCATTGCTGATTACATTTTGTATAGCATCTTTTTCTGCTTGCGCATTGATGCTCATCATTTTTTTACCATTTTTATGGGTAAATTCTAGAATTTCAGCAACAAAACCATAGGTTCCATTGATACGTGTATAAAAACGATCGTGAGCAAAAGCTTCACTTAAAATACCTACCTTATTACGCAATCCCATTTGATTTACGATGTATCTTGGATGGTGATTGTAAGTGTAAATAGAGGTTGGAGGCCAAGCTTTGTTTACAGAATAATATCCATAAGGACCGATCTTAACTTTGTAGTTTTCATCTGCTTTTTTTACCACTTCTGGCAATAAAACATCCCAAGTAAAATCATAAGGAGCTTTTTCTCCAGCATAATGATAACTTGGAGCATAGGTAATTCCGTAACCATGCCAGGTTCCGTTAGTGGTATGTAGATCAACCAACATTTCTGGATTCCATTTGTTTAATATGTTTTGAACCAGTCCGTTAGTTTCAAAAGCTTCCATTTTAATACCGTCTCTGTTTAGATCTAGCCCTTGGCTGTTTTCTCTGATTCCAACTTCAACAGGACTATCTTCTTGAGAAGGTCTTCTTCCTTGTTTCATTTTGTCATTAGAATCGGTGTTGTAGATTGGAGCAAAAAGAATAATTTGATTGTCTAATAAATGCTTTTTGTCTCCCAATAAGATATCTCGCATCAGTTGCAAAACAACTTCTTTTCCTTCTACTTCACCAGCGTGAATATTCCCTTGAATGTACAAGACTGGTTTGCCAGAGGCGATAGCTTCTTGAGGTGTTTTAATTGATGGGTTAGCCAAAATAGCAACAGGGATTTTTTTTCCTTCCTTACTGGTTCCCATATATTCTAATTGTAGCAAATCAGATTTTTTTTGCAAGGCCGTAATAAACGACATCACATCAGAATAGCTAGAGGTTTTTTGGTAGTTTGATTTTTCTGCAACAGTGATCAAATCTTCGCTCCATACTGTTTGCTGTGCACTCATTTGCCAGCAAAGAAGTAGGGTTAATACAGTGATTAGTTTTTTCATTTAGTTGTGTTTAATAAAGGTCAATAAAAGTAAGTCTAAATCCTTATTTGTAAATTACATAAAGCACTCTTTAACATTTTGTTAACAGTTTTCTTTGCCTTCAAAAACTAAAGTCTTGATTTATATCGATAATCCTTATTTGTCAATCAATTTTAATCATGCCTAAAGTTTACTAAAATGATATTTTGTTGCTATCTTTGCATCTAATTTTGATTTAATCTACATAAGAATTATGATAAAAGTTTCAGACATCGCTAAGAAAAAAGTGGTAGAGTTAATGACTGATGATGGTTTTGACACTGCAATACACTTTGTTCGTGTAGGTGTTAAAAGCGGAGGTTGCTCTGGCTTGTCATACGACTTAAAGTTTGACAAAAATCAAGCAGAAGGCGATAAGGTTTTTGAAGACAATGGTGTAAAAATTATTGTTGACAAAAAAAGTTTCTTGTACTTAGTTGGAACCACACTAGAGTATTCTGGTGGGTTAAACGGAACAGGTTTTGTGTTTAACAATCCAAACGCAAATAGAACCTGTGGGTGCGGAGAAAGTTTTTCGTTATAAAAAAGATTGAGAAATTATGAGTAAGTATACTGAAGATAATTTACGAGAAGAATTAAAGACCAAGGAATACGAATATGGTTTTTATACAGATATAGAAAGTGAAACCTTTGCAAAAGGGTTAAATGAAGATGTTGTACGTGCTATTTCAAAAAAGAAAAATGAGCCAGAATGGATGACCGATTGGCGTATTGAGGCTTATAGAGTTTGGGAAAAAATGACAGAGCCAGAGTGGGCAAACGTTAAATATCCTAAGCCAAATTTCCAAGAAATGTCTTATTATTCTGCTCCTAAAAAGAAGCCGAAATTAAACAGTTTGGATGAAGTAGATCCAGATTTGTTAGAGACCTTTAAAAAATTAGGAATTTCTATAGATGAGCAAAAAAAGTTGGCAAATGTTGCAGTAGATATCGTAATGGATTCTGTATCTGTAGCCACAACTTTTAAGAAAACGCTTGCTGAGAAAGGGATTATATTTATGCCTATCTCTGAAGCCATTCAAGAGCATCCAGAATTGGTAAAAAAATACTTAGGATCTGTAGTTCCAACTACGGATAATTTTTATGCAGCCTTAAATTCGGCGGTATTTTCTGATGGATCTTTTTGTTATATTCCAAAAGGAGTTCGTTGTCCAATGGAACTATCGACCTATTTTAGAATTAATGAAGGAGGTACGGGTCAATTTGAAAGAACTTTAGTTGTTGCAGATAAAGGCAGCTATGTTTCATATCTTGAAGGCTGTACAGCACCACAGCGTGATGAAAATCAATTGCATGCTGCAGTGGTAGAGCTTATCGCTATGGATGATGCAGAAATTAAGTACTCTACTGTTCAGAATTGGTTTCCAGGTGATGCAAATGGAAAAGGAGGAATCTTTAATTTTGTGACCAAAAGAGGGATCTGTGAAACCAATGCAAAAATTTCATGGACACAGGTAGAAACAGGTTCTGCAGTGACATGGAAATATCCAAGTTGTATTTTAAAAGGGAATAATTCTGTAGGTGAGTTTTACTCAATTGCAGTTACCAATCACTTTCAACAAGCAGATACAGGGACCAAAATGATTCATTTGGGTAAAAACACTCGAAGTACTATTATTTCGAAAGGAATCTCTGCTGGAAAATCACAAAATAGTTATCGAGGATTGGTTCAGGTTAGTGCCCGAGCAGAAAACGCCCGTAATTTTTCGCAATGTGATTCATTGCTAATGGGGAATGATTGTGGAGCACATACTTTTCCATATATCGAAGTAAAAAATAAATCTGCTCAGATAGAGCATGAGGCTACTACCAGTAAGATTGGTGAAGATCAATTGTTTTATTGTAATCAAAGAGGAATCGATACAGAAAAAGCAATTGCATTAATTGTAAATGGTTTTAGTAAAGAAGTTTTAAACAAGCTTCCGATGGAGTTTGCTGTTGAAGCTCAAAAATTATTAGAAATTAGTTTGGAAGGTTCTGTTGGTTAAACTCAAAAGAGCTTTTAAAAAAAGTATTAATAAAGTAGTTGAAAAACTAAAACCTTAAGACAGCTGTCTTGGGCTTTAAATTATTTATATGTTAAAAATTAACAATTTACACGCAAGTATAGACAATAAATCAATCTTAAAAGGATTGAATTTAGAGGTAAAAGCAGGAGAAGTTCATGCAATAATGGGTCCTAATGGTGCTGGAAAAAGTACTATGGCTAACATCATTGCCGGAAAAGAAGAGTATGAGGTTACAAACGGAATCATTGAGTTGGATGGTGAAGACATTAGCGAGTTGGCTCCAGAAGAGCGCGCTCATAACGGTGTCTTTTTATCTTTTCAGTACCCAGTAGAAATTCCAGGAGTTTCTGTAACTAACTTTATTAAAACTGCTATTAACGAGTCTCGAAAAGCAAGAGGTATGGAAGAAATGCCAGCCAAGGACATGCTAAAATTGATTCGTGAAAAATCAGAGTTGTTAGAAATGGATCGTAAATTTTTATCGCGTTCGTTAAACGAAGGTTTTTCTGGAGGAGAGAAAAAAAGAAACGAAATTTTTCAGATGGCAATGTTAGAGCCAAAATTGGCCATTTTAGATGAGACGGATTCTGGTTTGGATATTGATGCTTTGCGTATCGTAGCTAATGGTGTAAACAAATTAAAATCTAAAGACAATGCAGTGATTGTAATTACACACTATCAACGCTTGTTAGAATATATCGTACCAGATTTTGTACATGTATTGTACGATGGTAAAATTGTAAAGTCTGGAGATGCATCTTTGGCTTTAGAATTAGAGGCTAAAGGTTACGATTGGATTAAAGAACTCGTATAATCTCATCCTTGCATTTTTGCAAATTCTTTAAAAATTAAAATAAGATTTTTAAGAAGTTGAGAAGCTCATCACAGTGGAGTTTATATAAAAAAGATTTCGCACTAGCGGCGAAACTACAGAAAGAAAAAACATGGAATTAAAAGATAAAATTATTGAATCGTATGTGGCTTTTGAAAACAAAGTCAATGTCAATTCTGATATTCATGATATTAGATCTGAAGCTTTACATACTTTTGAAAAATTAGGCTTTCCTAGCAAAAAATTGGAGGCGTGGAAATACACCTCACTAAATGCTGTTTTAAAACAAGATTACTGTTTGTTTCCAAACAAAGAAAACACAGTAACCTTTGCTGATGTAAAGAAATACTTTATTCACGATATAGACACCTTTAAAGTTGTTTTTATCGATGGAAAGTACAGTTCTTTTTTATCGGACACCACTCATGATAATATGGATATTTGCTTGCTGTCTTCGGCCTTAGCAAAACCCAAATACAAAGCGGTTATTGAGAACTACTTTAACAAAATTGCCAAGCAAGACAATCTTACTTCTTTAAACACGGCCTTTGCAACAGAAGGAGCTTATATTTATATTCCTAAAAATGTTGAGGTTAACAAACCGATTGAGGTAATTAATTTTACAACTGGATCAGAACAAGCGACACTTTTGCAACCTAGAAACTTAATTGTTGCTGAGCAAAATGCACATGTACAAATTATAGAACGTCATCAAAGTTTAAATGATACACCTGTGCTAAGCAACGTCGTAACAGAAGTTTATCTAGCCAAAGATGCACAGGTAGATATCTATAAAATTCAAAATGACAATATCAATGCATCACTGGTAGACAATACCTATATTGAGCAAAAATCAAACAGTGTTGCCTCAGTTCATACCTTCTCTTTTGGAGGAAACATTACCAGAAATAACTTAAACTTTTATCAAAAAGGAGAGCATATCAACTCTATCTTAAAAGGGATTACAATTATCGAAGGTAAACAGCATGTAGATCATCATACTTTGGTTAATCATATAGAGCCAAATTGTGAAAGTCACCAAGATTATAAAGGGATTTTTGACGATCGTTCTACAGGTGTTTTTAACGGTAAAGTAATCGTAGAAAAAGAAGCTCAAAAAACCAATGCTTATCAGCAAAACAACAATATATTGGTTAGTGATAGATCTACCATTAATGCAAAACCTCAGTTAGAGATTTTTGCAGATGATGTAAAATGTTCACACGGTTGTACCATCGGACAATTAGATGATCAAGCTTTGTTTTATATGCAGCAGCGTGGAATCCCTAAAAAGGAAGCCAAAGCATTGCTTATGTATGCCTTTGCCAATACGGTTTTAGAAAGTGTTAAGATTCCTGAAGTAAAACAACGAATTACCAAATTGATTGCCTCTAAGTTAGGGGTTCAGATTGGTTTTGAATTGTAGTCTTTTACCGGGCATTGATGCTTGAAAGCACATGGCTCATAAACTCATTTTCATCGGCATTTTTACTTAGGCCCATTCTTACAATTACCAGGTCATTGTCTGGAAAGATATAAACATTTTGACCTTGGTATCCGTTTGCGGCAAACATGTTTTTTGGAACGTCTGGAAAGCGATTTCCGGCATTCAACCAAAACTGAGCTCCGTACCAACCATCAGAAGTAGGTGTTGGTGTAGTTGCATAATCAACCCAAGAAGCATTAAAAATTTGTGCTCCGTTCCAGTTTCCTTTATGTAGGTATAGCAAACCAAATTTAGCCCAATCTCTTGGAGTTGCCCAAGCATAAGAAGAGCCAACATAATTGCCTGCTAAATCAGTTTCTATGGTCATAGAACTCATACCTATTTTATCGATCAGTTCTGTATACCAAAAGTCTAAATAATCTTGATGATTTTTAAACTGCTGTCTTAAAATTCGGGATAATAAATTGGTGGTTCCTGAGGAGTAGTTCCAGCTTTGGTTAGGTTTTCCTGCAAGTGGTTTGTGAATCTGTTGTTGGGTCATGTCTCTTTCTAAAAACAACATTTTAGTTGCGTCAGAAATTTCATTGTAGTTTTCATCCCATTCTAAACCCGAGTTCATTTGCAATAAATTATGAATTGTGATAGCGCTTCTCTCATCATCTTTCCAAGCTGCAATCGGTGCTTTGTCTTGCACGTTTAAAAGGCCTCTACTTTGTAAAATTCCAAAAATAGTACCCGTGATACTTTTGGTCATGGACCAGCCTAAAATTTTTGAATCTTTGGTAAAGCCTTCGGCGTATTTTTCGGCAATTATATGATTTTTATAAACCACAACCACAGCCCTAGTTTTATTTTCTGGCTCAAACATGGCCGTAATCGCATTGTTTAAAAGCGTGTAATTAACCTCTTTAAAAAGACTGTCTTTTGGATTGGCGCTTCCGTACGGAAAAGCTGTATTTAGATCTGCTTTGGCTCTTTTAGGAGTTTTATAGTTTGCTGTTTGATCTGATTTTTTTAAACTTAAAACAGCCCCCAAACCTTCTCTGTAAATAGCTTTTCTAGTAAGCAGCCCAAAAGCTGATGAAGTGGCAAATTTTTCGGCTTGGTTGATATAGTTGCTGGCAAGGTTGATGGGAGAAAAATTATTATCTGTACTGTCAGTAAATGCCAGTGATCTGTCTGCTAAAAAGACAGAAGAAGCAGTGTTTTTTGCAGCATAACCGGCAATAATATTTAACTTAGGGTAGTTAAAAAAAACCGCAAGTAAAATTACGGTAAGAAGTAAAACAACTGTTTTTTTGAAGTATTTCATGATAAAAAAGGGATAAACGAGGTGTAAAGATAAGAATTTAAGCTTTTGATATGGCTGTTCTCTTTGCAAGCCTTATTTTTGTATTTCAATTTAAGATGATGTTTCCAATAGAAAGAATTAGAGCCGATTTTCCAATACTACAAAGAACCGTTCACGGTAAACCGTTGGTATATTTTGACAATGCTGCTACCTCGCAGACACCTCAAATGGTCATCGATGCTATTGTTGAATATTATTCAAAATACAATGCAAATATTCATAGAGGAGTACATACTTTAAGTCAAGAAGCAACGGATAAATACGAAGAAGCTCGACTTAAAATTCAAAAGCATTTAAACGCAGCAAAAGCCTATGAAATTATTTTTACTGCAGGAACAACTCATGGAATCAACATGGTTGCCTCTGGTTTTTCTGAGCTTTTAAAAAGTGGAGATGAAGTGATTGTTTCTGCCTTAGAGCATCACTCAAACATTGTTCCTTGGCAAATGCTTTGCCAAAAAACAGGAGGAGTATTAAAAGTAATTCCGATGCTTGACAACGGAACTTTAGATATGGATGCCTACGAAAATTTAGTAACTAGCAAGACAAAGTTGGTTTTTTGTAATCATGTATCCAATGCGCTAGGAACCATCAACCCAATAAAAAAGTTAATAGCAAAAGCCCATGCTGTTGGTGCTGCTGTTTTAATTGATGGCGCTCAAGCAGCTCCGCATATTAAACCAGATATGCAAGATTTGGATGCTGATTTTTATGTGTTGTCTGCTCATAAAATTTGTGGTCCTACCGGTGTTGGAGTCCTTTATGGTAAAGAAGCCTGGTTGCAAAAACTACCACCTTATCAAGGAGGTGGAGAAATGATAGAAACCGTTACTTTTGAAAAAACAACCTATGCAGGCTTGCCACATAAATTTGAAGCAGGAACTCCTAATATCTGTGGAGGAATCGCCTTTGGAGCGGCTTTGGATTATATGAATGCCATTGGTTTTGATGCAATTGCTGCATATGAACATGAGCTGCTGGCTTATGGAACAGAAAAACTACAAGAAATAGAAGGCTTAAGAATCTATGGAACTGCGGATAAAACTGCGGTAATCTCTTTTAATATAGAAGGTATCCATCCCTATGATATCGGTGCTATTTTAGATAAATTAGGGGTTGCTGTTAGAACCGGACACCACTGTGCACAGCCTATCATGGCTTTTTATAACATCCCAGGTACGGTAAGAGCTTCTTTTGCTTTTTACAATACCAAAGCAGAGATTGATGTATTGGTTGCAGCTGTTAAAAAGGCGCAAATGATGTTGAGTTAAGTTTTTTTGTTTAAAGGTTCAAATCTGCCTGCCTATTTCCTGCTGGAGACATTGCAGGAATAGGTTAAAAGGCTAGAGAAAAGAGAAATTTGATATACACAGCTTATATATTTTAATAAGATTTAGAATCTCGGTTTTAGTAGGTCGTTTAGCGCTGTTCTTTCTTCTCTTTTCTCTTTTCCAAAACCACCTTTTACTTTCTCCCAAAGTCAGCAGGAATTTCGCCCCATGCCTTGGTTTCCCATTTTAAGATTGGATTTTTATAGCTGTTTTCTTTAAGCCATTTTTCGGCTCGTTTAATAAGTATAAGTAAGTCTTGATTGCTTTGATCAAAGACGATGTTGGTTCTGCAAGCTTTTTTCTTTACCCAACTCATAGCGATTTTTGAATCAGAATAAATAGGAATGTCTTCTTTATTTCGGGCCTTTAGAAAGGCCAAACCGTGAACCAAGGCTAAGAACTCACCTATATTATTGGTTCCTTTTTGATAAGGTCCCTGAATAAAGAGTTGCTTTTTTGAGTGGGTGAGCACTCCTCGGTATTCCATCTTACCCGGATTGCCACTACAGGCTGCATCAACAGAGATGCTTTCTAAAATAGGAGATCCGTAGCTTGCTTTTTCTGTAGCCGTTAATGTTGCTTTTTTGGTGTTTTTACCTTTGTATGAAGCGTAATTTTTGTTGTAAGCCAACTGCGCTTCTGTTTTATCTGCAAAGGCTTTGTATTGAGCGCCTTCAAAGCCGTCAATTTGTTTTTTGCAATCGTTCCAAGAAGAAAAAACTCCTTTTTTACGACCGTTCCAGACAACATAATATTTTTTTTGTTTAGCCATTCTTTAGTACTACTTCTTCTACAACTTTAGGAAAATGTGCATACTCTAAAGTATGAATTTTTTGGGCAATATCATCAGCAGAGTCCGTATTTTTAAGTTGCGTTTTGGCTTGAAAGATAATGGCCCCTTCATCATACTGTTCATTGACATAATGTATGGTGATTCCTGTTTCTGTTTCTCGGTTGGCTTTTACGGCTTTATGAACGTGCATTCCGTACATGCCCTTTCCACCATATTTAGGTAATAAGGCAGGGTGAATATTTATGATTTTGTTTGGGAAGGCGCTAATCAGTTCTTCTGGAATTTTAAGTAAAAATCCAGCTAAAACAATATAATCATAGTCTTTAGCTAAGGTCTTGATAAAGCGCTCAGAGTTGTTTAAGTCCTCTTTTGTAAAGAAATCACAAGGAACTTCTAATCTTTTACAGCGATCAAAGACCCCTGCATCCCTTTTATTACAGTATACTTTGCTTACTGTTACAGTTTTTGAATTTTTAAAATAATGTATGAGATTCTCTGCGTTAGAACCTGATCCTGAGGCAAAAATGGCAATTCTATGCATCTTTATGGTTTTTTATCAGTACAAAAAAAAGCATAATTATTAACAATGTTGATTAGTTTATGAATTCTTTAAAGATTTTTTTTTACTTTAGATTCCACAATTTTTATGTAAAAGTTAGAATTAAATAATAAGATTCGTATTTTTGCATCGATTTTAAATTTTTAAACTTATAAAATTATGTCAGACATTGCATCAAGAGTAAAAGCTATTATCGTAGACAAATTAGGAGTAGACGATAACGAAGTAACAAACGAAGCTAGCTTTACAAACGATTTAGGAGCAGATTCTTTAGATACTGTGGAATTAATTATGGAATTTGAAAAAGAATTTGATATTCAAATACCAGACGATCAAGCAGAGAATATTGGAACTGTAGGTCAAGCAGTAAGCTATATCGAAGAAGCAAAAAAGTAATTTTCATATGCAATTAAAACGAGTTGTAGTAACTGGGCTTGGTGCTTTGACACCAATAGGTAATAATATACAAGAGTATTGGGATGGTTTGGTTAACGGAGTTAGCGGAGCTGCCCCGATCACGTATTTTGATGCCACAAAGTTTAAAACTCGTTTTGCTTGCGAATTGAAAAATTTTAACGTAACCGACTTTATTGATCGTAAAGAGGCCCGAAAAATGGACCGATTTACTCAGTATGCGATGGTTGCATCAGATGAGGCAATAGCTGATTCTGGATTAAATGCCAATGATTCAGATCCTGATAGAATTGGTGTTATTTGGGGAGCGGGTATTGGTGGTTTAGAGACTTTTCAGAACGAAGTGTTAAACTTTGCTGCTGGAGATGGATCACCAAGGTTCAACCCTTTCTTTATCCCTAAAATGATTGCAGATATTGCTCCAGGGCAAATATCAATCAAGCATAATTTTAGAGGACCAAATTTTGCAACAGTTTCTGCCTGTGCATCGTCATCAAACTCTATTATAGATTCCTTAAATTACATTCGTTTAGGCATGGCCGACGCGATAGTTACTGGAGGTTCTGAAGCAGCAGTTACGATAGCAGGAATGGGTGGTTTTAATGCTATGCATGCATTATCTACAAGAAACGATGATCCAAAAACAGCTTCGAGACCTTTTGATAAAGATCGAGAAGGTTTTGTGTTAGGTGAAGGCGCTGGTGCTCTTGTTTTAGAAGAGTATGATCACGCTGTAGCACGTGGTGCTAAAATCTATGCAGAAGTTATTGGAGGAGGACTTTCTTCTGATGCATATCATATTACAGCTCCACATCCAGAAGGATTGGGTGCCAAAAATGTGATGATAAACTGTTTAAAAAATGCGGGTATTGAAGCAAGTGATGTTGATGCAATCAACATGCACGGAACTTCTACACCTCTAGGAGATATTGCAGAATCAAAGGCTATTAAAGAAGTCTTTGGAGAGCACGCTTACAAGATTAACCTAAATTCTACCAAGTCAATGACTGGTCACTTATTGGGTGCTGCTGGTGCTATCGAAGCAATTTCTTCGATTTTATCAATGGAACACGGTATGATACCACCAACTATCAATCATTTTACAGATGATGAAGGCATTGATAATAAACTCAATTTTACATTTAATAAGGCTCAGAAACGAGATGTTAAAATAGCATTGAGTAATACCTTTGGTTTTGGAGGTCATAATGCTTGTGTCGCTTTTAAAAAGCTTGATTAATATCTATGAATTTTATTCGTAAAATAGTTAAGCCCAGACAAAAAAAAGACGAGGCTTTCCTTAACGAATTAAAACAGCTCCTTAGGTTTTCTCCTAAAAAAATATCCTATTATAAAAAGGCATTTACACATCGGTCGCTAAAACTTACTGATGAACACGGAGATCCTATTAATTATGAGCGATTAGAGTTTTTAGGTGATGCCATGTTAGGCTCAATTATAGCCTCTTATTTATACAAAAAAGTTCCAGAAGGCTCAGAAGGTTATTTAACGCAGATGCGTTCAAAAATTGTAAGCAGAGAGCACTTAAATGAATTGGGTAAAGATTTAAACCTAATCCAATTTGTAAAGAGTAATATTTCTAAAGACAATATTGGAGATAATATTCATGGAAATATTTTTGAAGCCTTGGTTGGAGCAATCTATCTTGATAGAGGATACAATTATTGTAAAAAGTTCATTTATGAAAAAGTTATTTCTCCTTACGTAGACATAGAAAAGCTAGAAGGAAAAGTAACCAGTTATAAAGGTTTGATTATCGAGTGGTGTCAGAAACAAAAAAAAGCCTACGATTTTGATGTGTATGAAGATTCTGGAAACGAGCACATTAAGCATTTTAGTGTAAAAATTAGCATTGAAGGTGTGTTGGTTGCAAAAGGAAGAGCCACTTCTAAAAAGAAAGCCGAAGAACAAGCTGCAAAGAGAGTCTTTTTTGCCATGCAAGAAGAGATAACAAATTCTTAATATTCACACGACAACGTTTTCGTTAATTTTCAAGTACGTTTAGAAAACTATCTGTAATTTAGCAGAACAATAGGTAGCGTACCTGTATATAGAGATGTAGCATGCAAATACACGCCTTAGAAATAGATGACTTTTCCAACGATGATTATATTCTTATTGGCATTCATTCTGCTTTAGAAGAATTTCAGTTGGCATATTTGTTAAACCAGTGTTTGTTGACAAATTTTAAAAGAGCTAAGCATGGCTTGGATTTTGAAAATAAAAACAACAATGCCACTTTTTCTATCTATGAATATGAGAATACAAAGTTCAGCCAGTTTTGGTTTTTAATTGAAAACAAATATGTTGATACTTTAGACAGTCAATCTTCTGGGTTTTTTCAGAGCAACGAAATAACCACCTATTTAATACCAGAACAAAAAAAAGTTGATTTTTTTCTTAAACTTGAAGGTGATTTTGACCCAGAGTTTATTCAAAAAACTATAGAAAAGATTAACAATATAAATCAAGTTATTACGTCTTATACCATTGACGTTTATACTTTAAAATCTAAAGATTTTTTAATTTTTTAAACATGCCAGCAAACAAAAAAACAAAAATAGTAGCCACATTAGGACCTGCAATTAATTCAAAATCCATGTTAGAAAAAATGGTAGAAGCAGGTGTTAATGTTTTTAGAGTTAATTTTTCTCATGCAGATTATGAGAATGTAAAAGAACGCATTAAAGATATCCGAGAAATCAATAAAGAAAAGGGTGTTTATACTTCTATTTTGGCTGATTTACAAGGACCAAAACTTCGTGTTGGGGTTATGGAAGAAGGAGTAGTTCTTAAGGATGGGGATTCATTTGTGTTTACCACAGAATCTTGTATCGGAACTTCAGAAAAAGCATTTATGACCTATCAAAATTTTCCAAAAGACGTAAAAGTTGGGGAGCATATTTTGGTAGACGATGGTAAGTTGCTGTTTGAGGTCATGGGAACCAACAGAAAAAATGAAGTGCAAACAAAAGTACTAGTAGGGGGTGTATTGTCGTCTAAAAAAGGTGTAAACTTACCCAATACAGCTATTTCTTTACCTGCATTAACAGACAAAGACATGAAAGATGCAGTCTTTGCTCTAGAGCAAGAGGTAGATTGGATAGCTCTTTCATTTGTCAGAAACCCTGAAGATTTAAGAAAATTACATGATCTGATCAAACAAAAATCAGTGCATAGAGTTCCTGTAATTGCAAAAATAGAAAAACCAGAAGCTGTAGAAAATATCGATGCTTTAATTCCATATTGTGATGGTCTAATGGTTGCACGTGGAGATCTAGGGGTAGAAATACCTATGCAAGAAGTTCCTCTAATCCAGAAGAAACTAGTTCAACGTGCTAAAATGGCTAGGATTCCTGTTATTATTGCTACCCAAATGATGGAAACCATGATTACCAATGCAGTGCCAACCAGAGCCGAGGTAAACGATGTGGCAAATTCTATTATGGATGGTGCCGATGCTGTGATGTTGTCTGGAGAAACCTCTGTAGGAGCTCATCCGCTAAGAGTCATTCAAAAAATGACTGAGATTATTAGAAGTGTAGAAAATTCTTCGCTGATTAAAGTGCCGCAAACACCGCCACATATTAGAACCGATCGCTTTATTACAAAATCGGTTTGCCACCACGCTGCTCTTATGGCAAACGATGTTGATGCCACTGCTATTTCAACATTAACCAATAGTGGGTATACAGCTTTCCAAATTTCTGCATGGAGACCTAAGGCCAATATTTTGGCATTTTCATCAGAAAAAAGAATCTTAACCAAATTGAGCTTGCTTTGGGGTGTTAAATCATTTTTTTATGATAAAAACGTCAGTACTGATGATACTGTAGTAGATATTAATAAAATTGCCAAAGCCAAAGGCTATGTTAAAAAATCTGATTTTGTGATCAACTTAACTTCAATGCCAGTTGAGGCAAAAGGGATGGTAAATACCTTGCGTGTTTCACAGATTAAATAATAAAGTATTTAAACAAAAAAAGCCTTGAATTTTCAAGGCTTTTTTTGTTTATAATTTAATTCGCTGTATGCTAATAATGGCATCATTGCTCACCATTGGCATGGGCATCATATTTTCATCTCGAGGCTTGATTGAAAAGAGTGGACTTTCTAACAAATCAAAAGAGATTTCATTTATGATGATGTCAAGGTTCTCGTGTTGACCCACTTTTATACTAAGCTGGATACTTGCCTCATCTGGGCTTAAAAAGTAGCTTAAAAAAGCACCATTGCTAACTGTAAATGCCTTGTCTTTATTAGCAGATGTTTCATTAATTTTTAATTGCTGAAAACTAATCTTTGCCGTATTTGTAAATTCTATTTTTTGAACATTCCTTTGAGGCGTTATTAGCATGTCTATAAGTCGAGAGCCATTAATAAGGGTGTCTTTTAGAATTTCTATTTTTGCAGAAGGAATGGCTTTTGTTTCTGTTTTTAATAGATAACGAAAACGGGTATTGTACTTGTTTCTTGTTTCTGCCTTATCCAGACTACCAGCTGTCGGATTTTTACCGAAAATTTGCTCAGTATAGGTATCCATAGTTTGATTGTGGCTTCCAAAATAAGCAGTTTTCATGTCGTTATCCTGAATAAAAGCAAGGCTGTTGGGTTTTTTATTGTCAATGTTAAAACCACTAGTATAATAAGTGTATACAAAAGTACTTAGTGCTGCAACTCCCAATGCATTAACCATCCATTTTCTAGATTTAAATGAAGCAAAAACAGGAGCCATAAGTCCAAAGATCAATGCAATAAATAGACCACTGATAAACAAGCTTTTTAATCCCAATCCCACCGGAAACATTTTAATTTGGGGAGCGAACATGTAAATTACTGGGATAGCCAGAATGGAATAAATAATAATTTTTGTAGATTTTTTAAATTTTAAAAACACATGAACAAGCATGCCTACTAACACAAAGTACACAGGGATAATAAAATATCCAGCACCAGGTAAGTATAACTTAATAAGCAGGTTTATGAGTAACCAAAAACTTAATGGAGCGACAACCAAGTCTATGCCGTTGTATTTTTTAAAATAGGGAGCATACAATTTAAATAAAAGCCAAATGCACAGGCAGCTAAAGGCAAAAATATAATAATAACCATTATAGGTAAATCCGTGTAAAATATCATTGTATTGAGGATGCAGCCACAATACTCCTTGCCATAACAAATAACAAGAACCCGCAGTAATGACGAGACCTAAAACAAAAGGAATATAGCCACTCATGATTCCTTTAACTGTTATTCTGTTTAAAGAAATACCAAAAAACAAAAGAACCATAGTTAAAATCACGCTAAAGATTAGCAAAGCTGTACCCCATGAATACGGATACTGTAACATTCCAAGAACAGGAAAGTTGGTATAAACCACATCAGTCGAACTGTCTAATTTGCTTAAGTCTGCATTTGAGAAATAAGGTAAAAGTGTCATTAAATAATCTGCCTGATGTAATAAGGTTGCTCGATCAAGACGTTCATAAGTATCTTGAGCGGTATGATAATCAAAATGATCACCAATAAAAGCAAAATTAAACCCATTGATATTGGCTTCCTCTCTAAAAACAGTTAGATCTGTATCATTAGGGAGCATCTTATAAATACTATACATCAATGAGTTGGCAACCGGATAATTAGGCTTGGCTTCTAAAAAAGCTTTTAGCAAAGCACTGTTTTTACCATTGGTTTCCATAAGCATATAGCTTGGGCCACCACTACCTCGAGCTTCAAAATTTAAAACCAATCCAACCTCTTTTGCTAATGGATGATTGTCTACAAAGGCTTTTGCACCAAGTAAACCCAATTCTTCTCCATCAGAAAATAGAATTATGATATCGTTTTTAGGTTGTTTGTTTTCTGCTAAAAAGGCACGAACACCTTCTAGAATTGTGACCACTCCAGAACCTGCATCACTAGCACCAAATGATGAATGAGGATTTGAATCATAATGCGATAATAATACTAATGATTTTCCGTTTTCTGAGCCCTTAATTTTGGCAATGATATTTTGTGTTTTGGCAGCAGCAAACCACTTTTTATTAATAACTGTTGCTGTTTGAACTTCTGGTTCTAATCCTAATTTTTTTAATTCAACCACAAGGTAATCCCTAACCAATTGGTGATTAGAAGCACCAATAAAATGAGGTTCTTTACTAATGTTTTTTAAATGTGTCAATGCGTTGCTTAAGACAAACCCTTTTTCCTGATTTGCTGTAGTTTGATTTTTTGACGGAATCATGTCAGAAAAAGCCCAAAAGATGGTTGCTAAGATGATGCATACAGATATAAAGGGAATAAGTTTTTTCATTAGTGGACTGCTTTTTAGTAAATGTAGTAAAAATTAAAAAAAGGGGAGCTTATAAATAGCTAAAGTAAAGGTGTTATCCTTTAATTATCAATCATTTATTAAAGCATTTCGTTTAGTTATTCTTTTTTAATCAATAGATAGTAATCGTTTTCTAAGGCTAGATAGCCTTGATTGTATACATAGTAATACGTGTTTCCTGTTTTTGTGGTATAGATACTTGTAAAAAAATGAAAGTCAAACCCACGATCAAATAATTTGCTTCGGGTTACTTTTGTTTTTCCTGTTGCATTGAGCTCAGTTAAAATTTTGTAATTCTTACGAAGGCGGTTGTTGGTATTTCTGATGAGGTTTTTACTCTCTGTATTTACTTTGTTATTGAAGCTGTTTCTACAATAATCAGAGCAAAACTTTTTATCTACTCTACCTTTTATGGCTTCACCACACTCTAAACATACTTTATTTTCCATAGTTTTTTGTTTAAAGATATAAAAAAACATTTACAAACGACTACAAACGTTTACATACGAAAGTAACCGTGTTTCAACCGAATCTCATAATCAAGTTGCCACATCTTTGCAGTGTTAAGTTTATGCTAGGCTTGCTTTAGTATCTATTTAACCATACAAATTTTTATAAACCGCACGGATTATTATTGAAGTGCCTAAAAACTTATCTTATGAGTACGTTAAGAAACAAAGTTCAATTAATTGGACATCTAGGAAACAACCCAGAAATCATTACACTTGATTCTGGAAAAAAATTAGCAAAATTATCGATTGCTACAAATGAAACTTACAAAAACGCCCAAGGCGAAAAAGTAACTGACACGCAATGGCACAATGTAATTGCCTGGAGTAAAACTGCAGACATTATAGAAAAGTATCTGGAAAAAGGCAATGAGGTTGCCATTGAAGGCAAACTAACTTCTCGTTCTTATGACGACAAAGAAGGAGTTAAAAAATACATCACTGAGATAGTGTGTAATGAGTTGGTTATGCTTGGGGGATCCAAATAATCTAAGATTACTTTGGAAATGAAAAGAGCGCTTAAAAGCGCTCTTTTTTATTTTTTTACAAGTTTTAAAGTTGCCTTGTCTAAGCCAAAACTCACTTTACCTTCAAGGTCATAAACGGGGTTAAAAAAACCAGTAACCTCTACAATATCATCAGATTTAAATTTTTTATTGGTGTTTTTATATCCGAATAATTCCAAGATCGTTTCTGGACCAGATTTCCCACAAAAGAAACACGAAGCAAAAGGATTTTTAGAAATCATAAACCATTTGCCATCAGGATCTAAATCCAAAAAATAACCAACAATTTTTACTTTAGTATTTTCAATGTCTTCTAGAGACATCCCGTCTTCTTTAAGGGCAGATTGCGGGTTTTCTTCAGCTAAGCGAAACTCTTTGGCATAGATATCTAAAACATTTGTCCATGTTATTTTTTTTTGACCAAAAGAACTATTTGAAAGTAAAACAAATAGAAAAATACATAGTAGTGATTTAATTTTCATTGTGGAATCTTGTTTAATATTATTTTGGAAATATAGAATTGATCTTTGCTGTAAATTTAATTTAAATGCTTTACGGTTGGGTTGAGTAAAATAAAACTAACGTCTACTTCGTTTTCAGTAATTAGTTTTATAGTTCCAGTTGCAGTAACAATGTCATCGGTTTTAAATTTTTGTTTGTCATTTTTAAACTTCATAAGTTCAAGTACAGTTTCAGGGCCTGCTCCACCGCAAAAGAAACAGGTTGCAAAAGGATTTTTAGAAATCATAAACCATTCGCCATCAGGATCTAAGTCTAAGAAATACCCAGTGATACTAATTTTTTTTCCTTCAATATCTTTTAATGATTTCCCCTGTCCTTTAATTGCTTTTGCAGGGTTTTTTTCAGAGAAGATTACCTCTTTGGCGTAGATATCAATAATGTCTTTCCAACTTGTTTTAATTTGCCCATATGAGTTGTTGATCACAAAACTGATCAAAAGAAAGGCTAGTATAGTTTTAATTTTCATTGCTCAATATTTTAGAAACGTCCATAGTAAAAATTGGGATGATGGCGATGGCAGTTGCCGAAACAATAAGCCCAAAAGTAAACAGCCCTAACTCTAATAGGTCTTGTGAATAATTTAAAAGGTAAATTTGTTGTTTGTATGTTTGTTCAATTGCATTAAAAACGGCTTGTAATCCAAGGGATGCAATAAGAATACCGACTCCAAAACTAAATATTCCAATAAGAATACCTTCTGTAAAGACCAATAAAATTAATTTATTTCTACTAGCTCCATAAGTTCGTATTAAGGCTAATTCTTTCGATTTATCCACCACCATTCTGTATAAGCTAATAAAGATACTAATTCCAGAAACAAATAAAATTGCGATGGCTATCCAGCTAATGGCTTTGGTAGCAATGGCTGTCATCTGAAATAATTTATCCAATTCATATTTAGGTAATGCCGCCTGAAAGTTGGTGGTCTCATTAATCATACGAGGCAATTGAAGCAGCGCTCTTTTGTTTTTAAATTGTACTAACAAAGCAGTGATTTCTCCATCTGCATGATCGTGATTTTCTTCAGCAGCTGCACCGTGCTCATGCATATGCCAAATACTTTCTACATCTGTAACGATAAGTCTGTCAACCACATTTTGTGTAGGTGCTAAAATTCCGACAACTTTTAAAGGGTGCTCGCTGTGTTCTTCAATTGCATTTTCTATCAAGCCGTGGGCGCTAGAAAAAGTGTCGCCAATCTTTAGGTTTAAATTAGTGGCAACAGCACTCCCAATCACTACTTCAAAAGGAACCTTAAAAAGTACCCCTTCGCTTAGTTTTGCCTTTTGGAGATCAATAAATTGCGTTGTAGTACCAACTATTTTATAGCCTTGGTAGTTGTCGCCAATCGATACAGGAACCGCTACATCAATAGCGCGATTGCTTCCAATTTTTTTGGCTTCAGCATAAGAAATATTTCCTGTCGGGTTGTCAATATGCAAAACAGCCGATAGAACCAATTGCAATGGACTTCCTTTGGCTCCGACAACCATGTCTACACCATTTAAGCTTTGTTTTAATTGATTTTCAAACACCCTATTGAGTTGTTTAACTCCTAATAACAGACCGATGCTTAACGATAAAATTAAAACCGTCAAAAAAGTCTGTAAGGCTTTTGTCTTGATATTTTGAATGCTAAGCTTTAATAAATTCATAATACAAGGGTGTTAGTAAACTCATCTTTTATGCGCTGGTCATGGGTAATAATGATCAAATTCGCTTTTGATTTTGCTGCTTGTTTTTTTAATAATTTAATTACCAATTTACAGTTCTCATCATCTAAACTAGAAGTAGGTTCATCAGCAAGAATGATGTTGGGTTGATGAATAACGCCGAGCGCTATGCCCAAACGTTGTAATTGCCCTTGACTTAATTGGTGTGGTTTATGATTTTTTACAGCAGTCAAGTCAAGTTGCTCTAACAAGCTGTCAATGGTTTCTTTTGAACTAGGAAGCCCGCTAAAATACAAGCGGGTAGTTAGGTTGTCTGAAACTGATAAAGAAGCGATGGCAGTTGTCTTTTGAAAAATAAACCCAATGTTTTTACCTCTAAAATCATCGAGTTTTTTGGGTTTAAAATGCGTAATATTATTTTCATTTACGATGATTTCTCCACCCTGTGGAGTTAAAATACCTCCTAAAAGGTGTAATAGTGTCGTTTTCCCAATTCCAGAGGCTCCTAAAATTAACAAGTGTTCTTGTTCTTTTAGCGTGATGTCCGGAAAACGGAATGCCACATTTTCTGAGTAGGAAAAAGAAAGGTTGTTGGTTGTAATCATAAACAAAAAAATCAGCAGTAAATATAATTTATAAGAATTTTATAACATAATAAACTATCATAAAATGGGGTTAAATTTTTTTAGTGCTTTTTATTGTTTATTTCAAAGAAAGATAGATATTTGTCACTCACATATGAACAGACAAGGTATCCATATCATTTCTACTATTATTATTGCTATTCAAAAGCAATGATACGGAAGTGTATATCTATAATTTAAAATAGTTTAAAAGCCTTCCGTTTTCGGAAGGCTTTTTTTATGAAACAAACGAAACAGATGAGTTTTATTCAGAACATCATTATCGCAATTAGTATCATTATTAGCTCACCACCGAGTTGATACAGATTCTTATTGCCCATATAAAGCAAAAACCTGTATCAATTTGATACAGGTTTTTTTTATAAAGTCAATCCGTTGAAAATCATAAAATAAAAAACACAAAACCCACTAAATCAGTTATTTATGTGTTTTTTCATTAAAATAGA
Source organism: Polaribacter pacificus (assembly GCF_038024035.1). Taxonomy (NCBI): domain Bacteria; kingdom Pseudomonadati; phylum Bacteroidota; class Flavobacteriia; order Flavobacteriales; family Flavobacteriaceae; genus Polaribacter; species Polaribacter pacificus. The sequence goes on along the minus strand of NZ_CP150664.1, from coordinate 1,582,547 downwards.
CATCAGCAAAATAAAAAAATAAAGAATACCGAGAAAGTACAAATATCTAATATTGAACTCTTTAAAAAACAGAATTAATACAAATGAAACTAAATAAACACAGTAGTAGATTAACAGAAGATCAATCACAGCCAGCCTCACAAGCCATGTTGTATGCTGTTGGTTTTACCGATGAAGACATGCATAAAGCGCAAGTTGGAATCGCTAGCACAGGCTATGATGGTAACCCTTGTAATATGCATTTAAATAATTTGGCAGCAGAAGTAAAAACAGAATGTAATATCAATGGGGTCGTTGGATTAGGGTTTAATACCATTGGGGTTTCTGATGGAATTTCTATGGGTACTTCTGGCATGAATTATTCTTTGGTTTCTAGAGATTTAATTGCAGATTCTATAGAAACAGTGATGAATGCACAAAGTTATGACGCCTTGATTTCTGTAGTTGGTTGTGATAAAAATATGCCTGGTGCTGTCATTGCAATGTTGCGTTTAAATCGACCTTCAATTATGATGTACGGAGGTACAGTAGCTTCTGGAAAATACAAGGGAAAAAAGTTAAACATAGTATCTGCTTTTGAGGCACTGGGGCAAAAAGTAGCTGGGGAAATTGATGAAAAAGAGTACAAAGAAATCGTTAAAAGAGCTATCCCTGGTGCCGGTGCTTGCGGTGGAATGTACACAGCAAATACGATGGCTTCTGCAATAGAGGCCATGGGATTTGCATTGCCCTATAATTCTTCAATTCCTGCAGAAAATCCAAACAAGTTATCAGAAAGTGAACGAACTGCACTGGCGATCAAAAACTTGTTAAAATTAGATTTAAAGCCCTTGGATATTATCTCTAAAAAATCAATAGAAAATGCCATAGCCATTGTAAATGCTTTGGGCGGATCTACCAATGCAGTTTTACATTTTTTGGCGATAGCCCATGCTGCAGATATCGATTTTTCTTTAGAAGATTTTCAACGAGTAAGTGATCGAACACCGTTGATTGCCGATTTAAAACCGAGTGGAAAATACTTAATGGAAGATGTTCATGGCGTTGGTGGTACACCAGCAGTCATGAAATATTTATTAGACAATGGATATTTACACGGCGAGTGTTTAACCGTTACAGGAAAAACTTTGGCAGAAAATCTAGCCAATGTTGAACCCCTTTCATTTGATGCAGAACAAGATGTAATTCACTCCAAAGACAGCCCCTTAAAATCTTCGGGGAATCTTCAGATTTTATACGGAAATCTTGCAGTCGAAGGAGCCGTTGCAAAAATTAGCGGAAATGAAGGTTTGCATTTTAAAGGAAAAGCAGTGGTCTATGATGGAGAAAATGCAGCAAATATTGGAATCTCTAACGGAGAAGTTAAAAAAGGAGATGTGGTTGTTATCCGATATGTTGGGCCAAAGGGAGGACCAGGAATGCCAGAAATGCTAAAACCAACCTCTTTAATTATGGGAGCAGGTCTTGGGAAATCAGTTGCTTTAATTACCGATGGACGTTTTTCTGGTGGAACTCACGGATTTGTCGTTGGTCATATCACTCCAGAGGCACAATCTGGTGGTACAATTGGACTGTTAAAAACAGGTGATGTCATTACCATTAGTGCAGCTGAAAGAAGCATTAATGTGCTGCTTTCTGAAGCAGAATTAACTAAAAGAAAAGCAGACTGGAAAAGACCAGCATTAAAACATAGAAAAGGAGTTTTATACAAATACGCAAAAACAGTAGCATCAGCATCACAAGGTTGTGTGACAGATGCGTTTTAAAAAAAGCTTATGAAAGTACAGACACAAACCAAAGCCTTAAAAAGGCAACAAAAGACAGAACACATTTCTGGAGCCGAAGCAGTTGTACGCTGTTTGCTAGCAGAAGGAGTTAATTTAATCTATGGCTATCCCGGTGGAGCAATTATGCCAATTTATGATGAATTGTATAAATACCAAGACAAATTACAGCACGTATTGGTACGACATGAACAAGGCGCAACCCATGCAGCACAAGGTTTTGCTAGAGTAACAGGTAAAGTTGGTGTCGCGATGGCAACTTCTGGACCAGGAGCAACAAACTTGGTCACTGGAATTGCTGATGCACAAATAGATTCAACTCCCATGGTCTGTATTACCGGGCAAGTAGGGAAGCATTTATTAGGTTCTGATGCATTTCAAGAAACTGATATCGTTGGCATCTCTACTCCAGTGACCAAATGGAATTATCAAATTACAGAAGCAGCAGAAATCCCAGAAGTGTTGGCAAAAGCATTTTATATCGCTCGTTCTGGGAGACCAGGACCTGTATTAATTGATATCACCAAAAACGCACAGTTTGATAGCTTTGATTTTGAATATAAAAAATGCACAGCTATCCGTAGTTATAAGGCGGTACCAGATGTAGATAAAAGTATGTTGTTGGCTGCTGCTGCATTGATAAATAAGGCAAAAAAACCATTGATTGTTTTTGGTCAAGGAGTTCTGTTAGCAGAAGCAGAAGCCGAATTTAAAGCACTCATTGAAAAGGCAGGGATTCCAGCTGCATGGACAATTTTGGGCTTATCAGCCTTAGCGTCTAAACATCCACTAAATGTTGGCATGGTTGGCATGCACGGAAATTACGGGCCCAATAAACTTACCAATGAATGTGATGTGCTAATTGCAATCGGGATGCGATTTGACGATCGTGTAACCGGCAATTTAGCAAGTTATGCAAAACAAGCAAAGGTGATTCATTTTGATATTGATCCATCAGAGATTGATAAAAATGTAAAAACGGATGTTGCAGTTTTAGGAAACGCAAAAGAAACCTTGGCTAAAATGTTGCCTTTGCTTGAAAAGAAAACTCATGAATCTTGGCTACAAGAATTTAGAGACTATGATGCTATTGAATTTGAGAACGTGATCAAAGAAGAATTGTATCCAAGCAAAGCTGGAATTTCTATGGGTGAAGTGCTCAAAGAAATTAACCAGGTAACCAATGGAAAAGCAGTGATTGTTTCTGATGTTGGTCAACATCAAATGGTTGCCTGTAGATATGCAGAGTTTCAACAAACAAAAAGCAGTATTACCTCGGGTGGATTAGGAACCATGGGTTTTGCATTGCCAGCCGCAATTGGCGCTAAAATGGGAGCGCCAACTAGAGAAGTTATTGCCATTATTGGCGATGGGGGCTATCAAATGACCATTCAAGAATTGGGAACCATTTTTCAAACCAAAGCTGCTGTTAAAATTGTGGTTTTAAACAATGAGTTTTTGGGAATGGTGAGACAGTGGCAACAGTTATTTTTCGATAAAAGGTATGCATCAACAGAAATGACAAATCCAGATTTTGTGGCCATTGCAAAAGGCTATCATATCAATGCCCAAAGAGTTACAAAAAGAGAACATTTAACGGCTGCCATACAAGAAATGATCAGTTCAAAAGAATCGTATTTCTTAGAAGTATGTGTGGCAAAAGAAAACAATGTATTTCCGATGATTCCGACAGGAGCATCTGTTTCAGATATCAGATTAAGTTAATAAATAGAGAATCTTTAGGGCCTCTTCAAAAAAAGAAAAAAATGAACACAGAACTGAAATCGTATACCCTATCAATATATACAGAAAACAATATTGGTTTGTTAAACAGAGTATCGTCAATATTTTCTAAAAGACACATCAATATAGAAAGCTTAACAGCTTCGCAATCTGAGATTGAAAATGTAAACAGGTTTGTAATTGTTGCCAGCATGGAAGTGCATCAAGCAAGTAAAATTGTCGGACAATTAGAAAAGCAAATAGAAGTCATCAAAGCCTATGCGCATACAGATGAAGAAACCATTTATCAAGAATCTGCACTGTATAAAGTGGCCTTAGACTCTTTGCTCGGCACTTCTCAGTTACAAGAAATTATTAAACAAAATCACGCACATATAGTCACGGTTTCTAATGATTTTTTTGTGATTGAAAAAACAGGAAGTAGAGTAGAAACTGAACGATTATATCAAGAACTAAAACCCCACAAATTATTGCAATTTGTAAGATCAGGTAGAATATCAATAAGCAAAGAACCAATGAATATTTCAGAAATGCTCACCGCATTTTAAAACTTAATAAAAGAAAAATGACAAATTATTTTAACACGCTATCATTAAGAGAACAATTAATAGAATTAGGAAAATGTCGATTTATGGAGTCTTCAGAATTTGAAGATGGCGTAAGCGCATTAAAAGGATTAAAAATTGTAATTATTGGTTGTGGTGCCCAAGGATTAAACCAAGGATTAAACATGAGAGATTCTGGATTGGATATTTCGTATGCCTTAAGAGCCCAAGCCATTTCAGAAAAAAGACCATCATTTTTAAATGCCACTAAAAACGGATTTACCGTTGGAACTTATCAAGAATTAGTACCTACAGCAGATTTGGTTTTGAATTTAACACCAGACAAACAACATACTAATGTGGTAAATGCAGTAATGCCTTTGATGAAAAAAGGAGCGACCTTGTCTTATTCTCACGGATTTAATATCGTAGAAGAGGGCATGCAAATACGAGAAGACTTAACCGTGATAATGGTTGCGCCCAAATGTCCAGGTTCTGAAGTAAGAGAAGAGTACAAAAGAGGCTTTGGAGTGCCAACATTAATTGCTGTGCATCCAGAAAATGATCCACAAGGAAAAGGCTTGAAGCAAGCAAAAGCCTATGCTGTGGCAACTGGTGGACATAAAGCAGGAGTCTTGCAATCGTCTTTTGTGGCAGAGGTAAAATCAGATTTGATGGGAGAACAAACCATTTTATGTGGAGTCTTGCAAACTGGAGCAATATTGTCTTTTGATAAAATGGTAGAAGAAGGCATTGAGCCAGGTTATGCCGCAAAGCTAATTCAGTATGGATGGGAGACCATAACAGAGGCTCTAAAGCACGGAGGAATTACCAATATGATGGACCGTTTATCAAACCCAGCAAAAATTAAAGCCTTTGAAATTTCTGAACGCTTAAAAGAGATTATGCGTCCTTTATTTCAAAAACACATGGATGATATTATGTCTGGTCATTTTTCAAAAACCATGATGGAAGACTGGGCTAATGAGGATAAAAACTTGTTGAGCTGGAGAGCAGAAACTGGTGAAACTGCTTTCGAAAAAACAGCGGTAACCAGCCAAGAAATTCCAGAACAAGAATATTTTGATCACGGTACTTTATTGGTCGCCTTTGTTAGATCAGGTGTAGAGTTGGCCTTTGAAACAATGACTGCCTCAGGGATTATTGCAGAATCAGCTTATTATGAATCGTTGCATGAAACTCCTTTAATCGCAAATACCATTGCACGTAAAAAGTTATACGAAATGAATCGTGTGATTTCTGACACGGCAGAATACGGTTGTTATTTGTTTGATCACGCTTGTAAACCCTTATTAAAGGACTTTATGAAAACAGTAAAAACTGATGTTATTGGTGCAAAGTTTAGCGCAGGAAACCAGGTAGGTAATCAACGATTAATTGCTGTAAATAAAGTGATTAGGGAACACGAAGTAGAAAAAGTTGGAGCTGTTTTACGGGCTTCAATGACTGCGATGACACAACTTTAAAAGTTGTTGTCATTTGGTCAGAGCAACGATAGGAGCGATGAGAAATCTCTTAAATAAAATAAAAAAAGATATTATTAATCTGACAATTGGCAGATTTCTCAATCGCAAAAATGCTCATTTCGAAATGACATTATATTGAAATACAAAAAATGAACATACAAACATCAACATATTACCCAAAATTAGAAGATATTCAAAGAGCTGTCACTTCATTAAAAGATGTAGTGACAGTAACTCCTTTGTCACAAAACATTAATTATTCTAGAAAACTTGATGCAACTGTTTTGTTGAAAAGAGAAGATTTACAACAAGTTCGCTCGTATAAAATTCGCGGAGCATATCATAAAATTAGTTCATTAACAGAAGAAGAATTGCAAAAAGGAATTGTCTGTGCCAGTGCAGGGAATCACGCACAAGGTGTTGCTTTTGCCTGTCAAAAGTTAAAGATTTACGGAACTATTTTTATGCCAACGCCAACTCCAAAACAAAAGTTAGATCAAGTAAAAATGTTTGGAGGGAAATATGTGACGGTAGCCTTGGTTGGAGACACTTTTGATGATGCTCAAAAAGAAGCCGCATTTACTTGTGAAACCCAAGGAAAAACATTTGTTCATCCCTTTGATGACCCTAAAATTATCGAAGGGCAAGCCACGGTTGGTTTAGAAATTTTAGAGCAGACAAAAGAACCAATCGATTATGTTTTTATTCCTGTTGGTGGTGGAGGCTTGGCCTCTGGGCTTTCATCGGTTTTTAAAATGCTTTCACCCAACACCAAAATTATTGGAGTCGAGCCAGAAGGAGCGGCTTCAATGAAAACTGCTCTTGCACAAGGAAGCAATGTTCGACTTTCTAGCATCGATAAATTTGTAGATGGAGCGGCAGTTCAGCAAGTCGGCGCTCTAACTTATGAAATATGTAAAAAAAACCTCGATGCTATGATGACGGTTCCAGAAGGGAAAGTGTGTCAAACCATTTTGGATCTATATAGCAAAGATGCCATTGTCGTTGAGCCTGCCGGAGCATTAACTTTGGCGGCCTTAGATAGCTATGCAGATGAGATAAAAGGAAAGACCGTGGTCTGTATCGTTAGTGGTAGTAATAATGATATTACCAGAACTCCAGAAATTAAGGAGAGAGCCATGCTTTATAATGGTCTAAAGCATTATTTTATCATTCGATTTCCACAACGAGCAGGTGCATTAAAAGAGTTTGTAGTCCACGTGTTAGGAGAGCAAGATGATATTACCTATTTTGAATATGCTAAAAAGCACAGCAGAGAAGATGGTCCTGCAATTGTGGGTGTAGAATTAAAGCACAAAGATCATCTACAACCGCTCTTAATGCGGATGAAAAAAATGAATTTTTATGGTGATTATTTAAACGATAAACCTGATTTATTTCAATTTTTGATATAACTTGCATAAAATTTAATACAAATTTTCTATTGAAAAATTTATTTACAAATAGCTCAATACCAGAAGAATTTAGAATCAATGTACCGTACATCCAAGATCGGTATTTGGTCAATGGATCTTTAAAAAAGTGGGAAGGAAAATTTACTGAGATTGTCTCTCCTATTTTTGAAGCTACTCCAGAGGGCACACTTGTGCAAAAATCAATTGGTAGCATCCCTGATTTAGGTAAAAAAGAAGCCTTAGAGGCTTTAGAGTCAGCATATACTGCTTACGATAAAGGGCGTGGAGCCTGGGCAACAATGAAGGTAGAAGAACGCATTTCTTGTGTGGAGAAATTTGCAGAAATGATGTTAGAAACCCGCGATGAGGTGGTTAAATTATTGATGTGGGAAATTGGCAAACCCTACAATGAATCTTGTAATGAATTTGACAGAACTATTGAGTATATTAATGATACCATTGTTGCTTTAAAAGCAATGGATAGAGCAGATTCTAAAGTTCAAAAGAGCGATGGAATTTACGCACAGATAAGAAGAGGCCCCTTAGGAGTGGTTCTGTGTTTAAGCCCTTATAATTACCCATTAAATGAAACTTTCTGCCTGTTGATTCCAGCGTTAATCATGGGAAATACAACCATTTTTAAGCCAGCAAGACATGGTATTTTACTTTTATCTCCTTTGTTAAAAGCATTTCAAACCTGTTTTCCAAAAGGCGTTGTAAATCTAATTTATGGAAGCGGTAGAACCCTAGCGACTCCAATTATGAAATCAGGAAAAGTAGATGTCCTGGCATTGATAGGTAATAGCAAGTCTGCTAATATTTTACAAGAGTACCATCCAAAGAAAAATAGATTGCGTTTGGTGTTAGGTCTTGAGGCTAAAAACCCAGGAATCGTATTGCCAGATAGCGATATAGATCTAGCAGTAAAAGAATGCTTATTAGGCGCTTTGGCATTTAATGGTCAGCGTTGTACGGCCTTAAAAATACTTTTTGTGCATGAAGATGTTGTACAAGAATTTAATCAAAAGTTTGTAGAAGAATTAGCCAAATTAACTGTAGGATTGCCTTGGGATTCTGATGTAAACATCACTCCTTTGCCAGAACCAACCAAGCCTGCATATATTAAAGAATTAATAGACGATGCACTTAATCTTGGAGCCGTTGTCCTTAACAAAGGCGGAGGAGACAGCCTTAAAAGTTTTGTCAACCCAGCAGTGTTGTATCCTGTAAATAACAAAATGAGAGTGTATGAAGAAGAGCAATTTGGTCCTGTTGTGCCGATTGTTTCATTTTCTGATATTCAAGAACCGCTAGACTATATTTCAGAGTCCAATTATGGGCAACAGGTTAGTCTGTTTAGTAAGAATGCCAGTTCTTTAGCTCCTTTGATTGATTCTTTGGTCAATCAAGTGTGTAGAGTAAATATCAATACCAAATGTCAAAGAGGCCCGGATGTTTTCCCTTTTGTTGGAAGAAAAGATTCTGCTGTGAGTACCCTGAGTGTTCATGATGCCTTGCGAACATTTTCAATTAGAACCTTGGTAGCCTTTAGAAGTAACGAGGCTAATGATGCTATTCTAACGGATTTACTAGAAAGCAATCAATCCAATTTTGTAAATACTAATTATATTTTGTAATTTTTTTTAAGTACTTGTTGCACATATTTAAATTATGTATACATTTGTGGCATGATTTCAAACAAAAATAAAAATCGCTCGATCGCTCTTCGTAGTTTCGTTCGCTTACGCCGCCGCTGTTAAGTAGAACCAAACCCACTGATCTTATACGCAATTTTTATTTTTTTCCATTGAACACATTATATACCCTTATCACATTATCTTCTTTTTCTTTTGTTTTAAACAACAAGAAGAATTCGACGCGCATTCGCTTTAGTCGTCGCCCGTAGGGCGAATATCTTTATAGAACCCAGGTGAGTCCGGTTCTCCACTCAAGAAACTTTTCAAAACATTTAGTATCCATTAAAAAATCAATTTCAATGAAGGTTGTTATTGCTAATATGTCGCATGGAAAATATGCAGACATTATTTGTCAAACCATTGACGAAGCGGCCTTGGTAAGAGGCACTGGAATCGCAAAGCGAAAACCAGAATACATCATGACAAAGCTAGAAAACGGCAATGCCGTCATTGCTTTGGATGGAGATAAGTTTGCTGGATTTTGTTATATCGAAGCTTGGAGTCACGGCAATTTTGTTGCCAACTCGGGCTTGATTGTACATCCAGATTATAGAGGGATTGGCTTGTCAAAAAGAATTAAAAAAGTTGTTTTTGAGCACTCAAGAGCCAAATTTCCAAACGCAAAAGTTTTTAGCATTACTACAGGTCTGGCTGTAATGAAATTAAACAGTCAACTGGGTTACAAACCTGTAACTTTTTCAGAACTGACTACAGATCAATCTTTTTGGAACGGTTGTCAAACCTGTAAAAACTACGATGTTTTACAGCGAACTCAGCAAAAAATGTGTTTGTGTACAGGGATGTTATATGATCCAAAAGCAAAAAATAAAGAGATTAGAAAAATCAAAGAATCGGTGTTTAAGAGACTAAAAAGTATCAAGCAAAACCTATTCTTACTAAAAGAAAAAAAATGAAAAAATTAGTTTTAGCCTATAGCGGTGGTCTAGACACATCATATTGTGCAGTTCACTTAACAAAAGACCAAGGATTTGAAGTACACGCAGTGAGTGTCAATACAGGAGGTTTTACTTCAGAAGAGCTTCATAAAATTGAAAAAAACGCTTATAAAATGGGTGTGAGTAGCTATGTAAATATTGATGCAATTTCTGAGTATTATCAAAAAGTAATCAAGTTTTTAATCTTTGGAAACGTTTTAAAAAACAATAGTTATCCACTTTCTGTTAGTGCAGAAAGAATCATTCAAGCCATTAAAATTGTTGATTATGCCAAAAAAATAAAGGCCAGTCATATTGCACACGGAAGTACAGGGGCAGGGAATGATCAGGTGCGTTTTGATATGATTTTTCAGATTTTAGCTCCAGAAATCACCATTGTTACACCTATCAGAGATCAGCAATTGTCCAGACAAGAAGAGATTGCTTATTTGCAAGATCACGGTATAGAAATGTCTTGGGCCAAGGCAAAATACTCTGTAAACAAAGGGCTTTGGGGTACCAGCATTGGAGGAGAAGAAACCTTAAACTCAAAAGACCCTTTACCAGATTCTGCCTATCCTTCTCAACTTCAAAAAGAAGGTTCAGAACACGTAAAGCTCGGTTTTGAAAAAGGACAATTGGTGCAGGTAAATGACTTTGCTCAATCACCAGAAAAAAACATTGCCTATTTAAATGATTTGGCTGCTGCCTATGCAATAGGTAGAGATATTCACGTGGGTGATACTATTGTGGGTATCAAAGGAAGAGTGGGTTTTGAGGCTGCTGCCGCATTGGTTTGTATCAAAGCCCATCATCAGTTAGAAAAACACTGCTTAACCAAATGGCAATTGCAGCATAAAGAACATCTGTCAAGTTATTATGGAATGCACTTACACGAAGGGCATTATTTAGATCCTGTGATGAGAGATATTGAAGCCTTTTTACAAAACAGTCAAGAGGCGGTTACAGGTACTGTTTTTGTAAGTCTAAAACCTTACCACTTTAGCATACAAGGGATTGAATCTTTACACGATTTAATGAACCCTGCTTTTGGAAGTTATGGAGAGATGAATTTGGCTTGGACAGCAGATGAGGCTAAAGGATTTATCAAGATTGTAGCCAATCAAAATAAGATTTACCAACAAGTAAACTCAAAATCATGATAGAAGTAGGAATTATCGGTGGAGCAGGATATACTGCTGGAGAATTGATTCGAATTTTGATAGGGCATCCAAAAGTGCACATCAATTTTGTATACAGTACTTCAAATGCCGGAAACAAAATAGCAAGCGTTCATCAAGATTTGTATGGAGAAACCAATCTTAAATTTTCGGATGAGATTAACAGTACTGTTGATGTCTTGTTCTTGTGTTTAGGTCATGGAAACTCAAAAGCGTTTTTGGCTGAAAATCATTTTTCTTCTAGCACCAAAATTATTGATTTAAGCAATGATTTTAGACTTACCGAGGATGCCGTTTTTGAAAACAAAAGCTTTGTGTATGGGTTGCCTGAACTGCAAAAAGAGGCCATTAAAAATGCTCAATACATAGCAAATCCTGGTTGTTTTGCTACGGCCATTCAATTGGCTTTGCTTCCACTAGCAAAGGCACAGCTATTGCAAAATGAGGTACATATAAATGCAGTTACTGGAGCAACTGGAGCAGGGACAAGCTTATCGGCATCGACACATTTTACATGGAGAGACAATAATTTTTCTCATTACAAGGCTTTTTCACATCAGCATTTGGGAGAAATTAATCAAACCATTCATCAGCTTAACAACAAATCAGAACTCTATTTTATCCCAAACAGAGGTAATTTTTCTAGAGGGATTTTTGCAACCCTATACACCACTTTTGATGGGACTTTAGCAGAGGCGAAAGACTTGTACAACTCTTTTTATAAAGAGGCGGCATTTACACAGGTTTCTGATGAAGAAATTCATCTAAAGCAGGTGGTAAATACCAACAAGTGTTTGATCAATCTACAAAAGCACAACCAGCAATTGTTAATTACTAGCTGTATAGACAACTTATTAAAAGGAGCATCTGGACAGGCTGTTCAGAACATGAATTTGATGTTTGGCTTGGAAGAAAAAGAAGGAATTCAATTAAAAGCTAACTATTTTTAAAACGAAACTCATGAAACTATTTAATGTATATCCCTTATTTGACATCACACCTCTTAGTGCAAAAGATGTTTATGTTTATGATGATCAGGGCATCAAATATTTAGATTTGTACGGAGGGCATGCGGTCATTTCTATTGGACATTCGCATCCAACGTATGTAAAAAAGCTACGTGAGCAAGTGAGTAAATTGGGCTTTTATAGCAACTCAATACAAAACCCATTACAAGAGGTGTTGGCTCAAAAATTAGGAGCACTGTCTGCTTGTGAAGAGTATGAATTGTTTTTGTGTAATTCTGGTGCAGAAGCCAATGAAAATGCATTAAAACTTGCCTCTTTCTACACAGGTAAAAAGAAGGTACTGGCTTTTAACAACTCTTTTCACGGAAGAACTTCATCGGCGGTGGCTGTAACCGATAACCCAAAAATTGTAGCTCCGTTAAATGCCCAACATCAGGTTGATTTTGTTGCACTTGGAGATTTGCTTTCTGTCGAAGAAATTTTAAAGAAAGAACAGACCTGTGCAGTAATCGTAGAGTGCATACAGGGAGTTGGGGGCTTGGATGAAAGCAGCACTCAGTTTTATCAAGGCTTAGCAAAATTATGCAAACAATACAGTGCATTATTTATAGCCGACGAGGTGCAATCGGGTTATGGTAGAACAGGAGATTTCTTTGCTTTTCAAAAACATCAAATACGACCAGACATAATTTCTGTAGCCAAAGGAATGGGCAATGGTTTTCCAATTGGAGGGATTTTAATAGGGCCTGGTATTGAGGCTTCTTATGGGTTGTTGGGCACCACCTTTGGAGGAAACCACTTGGCCTGTGCAGCTGCATTGAGTGTTTTAGAAGTTCTAGAAGAAGAGCAATTAATGAAAAATGTTTCTGAAGTCTCAGCGTATTTTATGGAGAAAGCAGCTCAATTGGCTTCTGTAAAAAATATCAAAGGAAGAGGTCTAATGTTGGGCTTAGAATTTGATTTTCCAGTGGCTGCTTTGAGAAAAAAACTCATTGATACCCAGCATATTTTTACGGGGAGCTCAAACAATCCAAAACTGTTGAGAATTCTTCCTCCGCTAACGATTAAAAAAGAACATATAGATCATTTTTTTCAAGCCTTAATTAAAGAACTCGATAGCTAAACCTTAGCGCAGCTGAGATTAAAAGTAGTACCCATGAAAAAATATACAGATTTACAAGACATAGATAACATTGAAGCCTTGGTAAATGAGGCCATTCAATTAAAAAAGAATCCTTATCAATTTTTAGATTTAGGGAAAAACAAGACTTTGGTTATGCTGTTTTTCAACGCGAGTTTGCGTACGCGATTGAGCACAGAAAAGGCCGCCAGAAACCTAGGAATGCAGGTAATCGTTATGAATGTGAATGCAGCCTGGGAGTTAGAATTTGAAGAGGGAACCATTATGAACTTGACTGCATCTGAGCATGTAAAAGAAGCTGCTCAAGTAATTTCTCAATACGCAGATTGTATTGCGATCAGAGCATTTGCTTCGTTAACAGATAAAGAAAAAGACCTGCAAGAAATGGTCTTAAGCAGTTTTCAAAAGTATGCTTCTGTGCCGATTGTCAATATGGAAAGTGCTACGGCTCACCCATTGCAAGCCTTAGCAGATGCCATTACTTTAAAAGAGTTTTCAGGCAAGAAAAAGCCAAAAGTAGTACTGTCTTGGGCACCGCATCCAAAGGCATTGCCCCACGCAGTAGCAAATTCATTTGTGCAAATGATGCAACTGTTAGAGGTAGATCTTTGTATTAGCCATCCAAAAGGATATGAACTAAGCGATGCTGTTGTAAAGAACACTACAGTTATCTATGATCAAGAAGAAGCACTTAGAGATGCCGATTTTGTCTATGTCAAAAACTGGAGTAGTTTTCAATCTTATGGTCAGGTACTTTCTCAGGATCCAACATGGATGATGACCCAAGAAAAACTAGGCACTGCAAAGTTTATGCATTGTTTGCCAGTGAGAAGAAACGTAGTGGTAGAGGATGCTGTTTTGGATGGACCAAATTCATTGGTAATAGCCCAGGCAAACAACAGAACCTATGCGGCTCAAATCGTATTAAAAAACCTCTTAGAAAATCAATAATGGATACGGTAAGAATAGTAAAAATAGGAGGTAATATTATTGATGATCCACAAGCTTTGGATGATTTTTTAGTGAACTTTTCAAAGTTACAAGGTCCGAAGGTTTTGGTGCATGGTGGAGGAAAACTAGCCAGTAAATTAGCTCTTCAAATGGGTGTTGAGGTTCAAATGACTCATGGCAGACGAATTACAGATTTGCCAAGTCTAGAGATTGTAACCATGGTTTATGCAGGACAGATAAACAAAACAATTATTGCAAAATTGCAAGCAAATCAATGCAATGCTGTTGGTTTTTCAGGAGCCGATGGCAATGCTGTTGTAGCAGTGCAAAGACCCGTTAAAACGATTGATTTTGGCTATGTAGGAGATGTCAAAAAAGTTGATTTAAAGGTTCCAGAACTGCTTTTAGGTCATGGAATCACTCCTGTGTTTTGCGCCATCACACACAATGAAGAAGGGCAATTGTTAAACACCAATGCAGATACCATTGCCTCAGAACTTGCACTGGCCTTTTCTAAAAATTACAAGACAGCCTTGTATTATTGTTTTGATAAAAAAGGAGTGCTTAGAGACAAGGATGATGAAAACTCTGTGATTAGAAAAATTACAGCAGCTACTTTTAAAGAATTAGTAGATGCTAAATACATCGTAGATGGGATGATTCCTAAACTGGAAAATTGTTTTTACGCTTTAGAAAATGGGGTTCAAAAAATAGAGATAGGCTTGCCTTCCATGATATTTGAGCCAGAAACCATACACACAATATTAGAAAATTAATGGACACTACACAGAACACACAAGAAGCGATATTGCTTTTAAAGCAGTTGATAGCAACCCCGTCTTTTTCATCAGAAGAAGCGGCTACTGCACTTTTAATTGAGCAGTGGTTTACAAAACAAAAGATTGCTTATCATCGAACAGTCAATAATGTTTGGGCAATCAATCAATTTTTTGATCCGAAGAAGCCAACACTGCTGTTAAATTCGCATCACGACACAGTAAAACCCAATTCTGGATACACCAAAAATCCATTTGAAGCGATCGAAGAAGACGGAAAACTTTATGGATTAGGGAGTAATGATGCAGGCGGCTGCTTGGTTTCTTTACTCGCCACTTTTGCTCATTTTTACAAGCACAAAGAGCTTCGGTACAATTTGGTGATGGTGGCCTCAGCCGAAGAAGAAAGTAGTGGGCCGAATGGTTTAAATAGCATGTTATCTATACTTCCAAAAATTGATGTTGCCATTGTAGGAGAGCCAACCTTAATGAACTTGGCAATAGCAGAAAAAGGCTTGGTTGTTTTTGATGTGCTTGTTAAGGGCACCCCAAGTCATGCAGCACATCCTAATTTAGACAATGCCATTTATAAATGCATTCCTGTATTGGATTGGTTTCAAAATTTTCAATTTGAAAAAGACTCTGAAACCTTGGGCCCAGTTAAAATGACGGTGACTCAGATACAGGCAGGAAAACAGCACAATGCAGTGCCTGCAGATGTAAAGTTGGTTATCGATGTACGGGTAAATGATGCCTATACCAATAAGGAGATTGTAACCATTTTGCAAGAATCAGCTCCTTGTGATAGCATGCTGCCTAGAAGCACAAATTTAAATTCATCGGCCATTTCTAAGGAGCATCAATTGGTAAAAGCAGGCCTTGCTTTAGGAAGAACAACCTATGGCTCACCCACGCTCTCTGATCAATCAGTTTTGTCTTGTCCTTCCTTAAAATTAGGACCAGGAGATAGCACAAGGTCGCATTCTGCAGATGAGTTTATTTATTTGGATGAGCTAAAAGAAGGTATAGAAATCTATATAGAATTATTAAATCGCGTGATTGTGAAGTAGCTGTCATTTTGCAGCTGATGTAGCAGTTAAAACAGTAAATTATTAATACTAAGATTCCCGTTTTTAAGGGAATGAAAAAAAAGAAATAGAGATGAAACTTTGGGACAAAGGAATATCAATAGATAAAAAAATAGAAAAATTTACAGTAGGGAACGATCGTGAAATAGACATACACATTGCTAAGTACGATGTTCAGGCATCTTTAGCACATGCAAAAATGCTACAAAAAGTAGGGCTGATTTCTGAAGAAGAATTAAGCCAAGCCATCAAAGGTTTATCAGCTTTGCAAGGACAAATAGAAGCGGGTACTTTTGTCATTGAGTCCCATTTTGAGGATGTGCACTCCAAGATTGAGTTTGAGTTGACCAAGAGCTATGGAGCCGTTGGCAAAAAAATCCATACCGCTAGGTCTAGAAACGATCAGGTTTTGGTTGCACTGCATTTGTATTACAAAGATCATTTGCAGCAAATTAAAACACAAACAGCCACATTTTTTGAGACCTTAATAAATTTAGCAGATCAGCATCAAGAAAAATTATTGCCGGGCTATACCCATTTGCAGGTGGCCATGCCATCTTCTTTTGGCTTGTGGTTTTCTGCCTATGCAGAGCTTTTAATAGACGATGTATATTTGTTAAACGCAGCCTTGCAAACGGTAGATCAAAATCCACTAGGCTCTGCGGCAGGTTACGGTAGTTCGTTTCCTATCGACAGAGATTTTACCACCCAAGAGCTAGGCTTTGCTAGCCTTAAGTACAACGTAGTTGCAGCCCAAATGAGCAGAGGTAAAAGTGAAAGAACTGTTGCAGCAGCCTTGGGAAGTTTGTGTAATACCTTGGCAAGATTTGCCATGGATATCTGTTTGTATACCAGTCAGAATTTTGGATTTATAAGCTTTCCAGATGCATTAACAACGGGGAGCAGTATTATGCCTCATAAAAAGAACCCAGATGTGTTTGAACTGATTCGAGGAAAATCAAATAAAATTCAAGCATTGCAAACCGAAATGATTTTAATTACCAATAATTTACCGAGTGGTTATCACAGAGATTACCAATTGCTTAAAGAGCATATGGTCATTGCTATAGAAGAGGTAAAAGAGCTTTTAGATATTTTTAATTTTGCTATCCAGCAAGTGATTGTCAACGAAGTAAATCCTATGGATGAAAAGTATAAATACTTGTTTACGGTAGACAACATCAATAATTTAATGCTAAGCGGAATGCCTTTTAGAGATGCCTACAAAGAAATTGGAGCAAAAGTAGAGGCGGGTACTTATGAGCCTGATATCACTAAAAAACACAGCCATATAGGAAGCATACACAATTTATACTTAGCTCAAATTAAAGAGAAATTTCCAAATTAAAAAGAGTGTTACCAACTTGGTAACACTCTTTATTCAAATAAACTAATATCTCAAGGTTATCAGATAATAGTGCTTTGGCCCATATGAATATTCATGAAATTCATATTGCTGTCTTGTTGGTTTTCTATATAGTCAGCGATAAAATCACCTACCTTAGAGGTGGTAAATGCTCTTTCTGGATTGAGATCTTCTGTGCTAATTTCTAATTCTAATGATTTTTCTACAGCGTTAGTAATCGCATTGGCTTCTTTGTGTAAGCCGAGGTGTTGCAATAATAGGGCTGCAGATAAGATAGCCGCAAGTGGGTTGGCACAGTTTTTCCCAGCGGCTTGTGGGTACGATCCGTGAATCGGTTCAAACAAGGCCGTTTTTTTACCAACAGAAGCCGATGCTAATAAACCAATAGAGCCTCCAATTACACTGGCTTCATCACTAAGGATGTCTCCAAAAAGGTTTTCAGTTAAAATCACATCAAACTGTTTTGGGTTTAGGATCAATTGCATAGCAGCATTGTCAACAAAAAGAAAATCCAACTGCACATCTGGATACTGATTTGCCATGGCAGTGATAGTTTTTCTCCACAAACGCGATGTTTCTAAGACATTGGCCTTGTCTACTAAAGTTAGTTTTTTCCTTCTGTTTTGAGCCTCTTTAAACGCTAAGTGTGCAATTCTTTCTATCTCTTCTACACTATATGAACAGCCGTCAAAAGCAATCGTTTTGTCATCGCTTAACTCTTTGATACCAAAATAAATACCGCCTGTTAGTTCTCGGTAGATTACAATATCAGTACCGGATATAATTTCCTTTTTTAAAGGTGAGTTGCCAATCAATTGCTCATAAGCTTTGATTGGACGAACGTTGCAAAATAAGCCCAAGTCTTTGCGAAGTTTTAACAAGCCTTGTTCTGGTCTAACTTTGGCTTTAGGATCGTTGTCATACTTTGGGTGTCCAATAGCACCAAATAAAATGGCATCTGATTTTTTACAGAGGCTTAGTGTTTCGTCAGGCAAAGGTGCTCCTGTTGCATCAATAGCACAGGCTCCCATTAAAGCCTCTTTAAAGCTAAAGCTATGATTGTATACATTGGCAACTGCCATCAACGCTTTTTTGGCTTGTGCCGTTACCTCGGGACCGATTCCATCTCCAGGAATGACTGCAATATTGTATTTCATATTTTTTTATTTGTGCGTTACCAAAAGGGTCGCGCTTTTCGTTATATATGTCTGCCGGTAGGCAGGTCTTTTAATGTCACTTCTGTCGCTAACGCGCTTTTATTTAGTATTCTAGTTGAGCTTCAAAAGCTGTTATTTTGTCCTTCTTACTAATTAAAAAATCAATATCATCATAACCGTTTAGCAGGCAGGTTTTTTTATAAGGATCGATGTCAAAAGAGCTGGTTCCAACTGCTGTCAAGAGTTGCTGTTCTTTTAAATTTACCACAAGAACGCTGCTGGGGTTTGCTTCTATTTCTTTTAATAAGGCCTTTAAATATTTAGGAGTCACCTGTATGGGTAACAAGCCATTGTTTAATGAGTTTCCCTTAAAAATGTCTGCAAAAAAACTACTGATAATTACTTTAAAACCATAACCCATTAAGGCCCAAGCAGCATGCTCTCTACTTGATCCACAACCAAAATTATCTCCAGCTACCAGTATGCTCCCGCTAAAAACAGGGTTGTTTAATACAAAATTGGGATTGAGGTTTCCATCGTTAAAATACCGCCAATCTTTAAAAACCTGCTCTCCAAAACCCAACTTGTCAGTTGCTTTTAAAAAGCGTGCCGGAATAATCTGATCGGTATCTATATTTTCTGTTGCCAATGGAATGGCTGTCGATTTTAAAAGTGTAAATTTTTCCATTTAACAAATGCGCTCTATTGTTTTTTAAAATTTATAAAACTTGGGGTTCCAAGGTCTTGGTGATATCTACTATTTTCCCTGAGACTGCCGTTGCTACTGCAACTAAAGGACTCGCTAAAATGGTTCTAGCACCTTGTCCTTGTCTTCCTTCAAAATTTCTGTTAGAGGTAGAAACACAATATTCTCCCGAAGGAATTTTGTCGTCATTCATGGCTAAACAGGCAGAACAACCAGGCTGTCTTAAGCTAAAACCCGCCGATTCAAAAATCTGCAGCAAACCTTCTTCAGCAATTTGCTTGGCAACGTTTTGTGAGCCAGGAACCAACCATGCCGTTACATTATCGGCTTTTTGTTTTCCTTTTACATAGTTGGCAGCGACTCTAAAATCTTCTATTCTTGAGTTGGTACAACTTCCGATAAACACATAGTTGATGGGTGTATCAATTAATGAAGCTCCTTTTTTAAAATTCATATAAGCCAATGATTTTTCAAAAGAACGCTCATTCGTTTTTGGGATGTTTTCAGAAATTTTAATCCCCATACCAGGGTTGGTTCCAAAGGTGATCATCGGTTCAATCTCTGAAGCATCGATATGGTGTTCTTTGTCAAAGACTGCTCCTTTGTCTGTAGCTAAGCTTTTCCAATAGGATATTTTTTTGTCAAGTTCAGCCCCTTTAGGAGCAAATTCTTTTCCTTTGAGATAGTCAAAAGTTTTTTGGTCTGGAGAGATCATCCCTCCTCTGGCACCCATTTCTATACTCATATTACAAACCGTCATTCTGCCTTCCATGCTCATGTTTTCAAAAACATCACCGGCATATTCACAAAAATAACCTGTACCTGAGTTGGTTCCTAGTTTTGCAATAATGTAGAGTATAACATCCTTAGGAAGTACTCCTTTTTTTAGTTTTCCATTCACCAGCACACGCATTTTCTTAGGCTTTTCTAAAAGCAAGCATTGACTGGCAAAAACCTGGGCCACTTGACTAGTACCGATTCCAAAGGCTATGCTTCCAAAGGCCCCATGTGTAGAGGTATGAGAATCTCCACATACCATGGTCATTCCGGGTTGTGTAATGCCTAATTCTGGGGCAATCACATGGACAATTCCGTTGTTTTTATGCCCTAATCCGTATAGGGTAATCTTATTTTTAGCACAGTTTTGTGTAAGCTGCTCAAGTTGTTTTCTAGAGTTTGCATCTTTTATGGGTAAATGCTGATTTATCGTTGGCGTATTGTGATCAGCCGTTGCGACAATCTTGTCAGGCCTCGCAACAGAGATCCCTCTTTTTTCTAGTTCTTCAAATGCTTGAGGGCTGGTTACCTCATGAATCAAATGCTTGTCTATATATAAAACTTGAGGGCCATTTTCTATGGCGTCTACCACATGAGAGTCCCATACCTTATCAAAGAGTGTTTTTTTCATTAGGCAACGGCTATTTTAGAGAATTTATCAACGTTTTTCATGATTGTGTGCAGGTCATTATCTTTAATTTCTTTTTTTGAATCTGCCAATTGTAAAAAGTAGTTATAGGCTTTGTCTAACTGAATTTTAGTCAACTCATACCCAATTTTTTTTGCTCTGTAAGCCAAAGCAGCTCTACCGCTTCTGGCAGTTAAAACAATGGCGCTTTCTGTGACACCTACATCTTCTGGATTTATAATTTCATAGGTTTCTCGGTTTTTAATAACTCCGTCTTGATGTATCCCAGAACTATGAGCAAAAGCATTGGCTCCAACGATGGCTTTATTGGGCTGTACTGGCATGCCCATTTTTTCTCGAACCATCATGCTGGTATCGTAGAGTAAATGCGTATTGATATTGGTTTCTAAGTTTAAATATGGGTGCTGTTTTAAAATCATTACCACTTCTTCTAAAGCTGTATTTCCGGCACGCTCACCGATCCCGTTAACGGTACATTCAATTTGTCTGGCTCCATTAACAACACCAGCAATAGAGTTAGCTGTTGCCAAGCCTAAATCATTATGACAATGACAAGAAATAACAACCTTTTCAATGCCTTTTACATGCTGCTTGAGGTACTTAATTTTTGCTCCGTATTCTTCTGGTAAACAATAGCCAGTGGTATCAGGAATGTTTAAAACCGTAGCTCCTGCTTTGATAACGGCTTCACATATTTCTGCTAAAAAGGCATTTTCTGTTCTCCCGGCATCTTCTGCATAAAATTCTACATCGTGGACAAATGTTTTTGCATAGCGAACCGCTAAGACAGCTCTATGTATCACTTGGTCTCTAGTACTGTTAAATTTAAATTTTATATGAGAATCACTGGTGCCTATGCCTGTGTGGATTCTTGGATTTTTGGCAAACTTAAGTGCTGCTGCTGCAATTTCTATGTCTTTTTCTACTGCTCTTGTTAAAGCACAAACGCTTGCATTTTTTACAAGTTTGGCAATCTCGCTTACCGAATTAAAGTCACCTGGACTAGATACCGGAAAACCCGCTTCAATTACATCAACACCCAAGAAGTCTAATCGCTCTGCGATTACTAGTTTTTGTTGGGTGTCTAATTTACAACCAGGAACTTGTTCTCCGTCCCTTAGTGTGGTGTCAAATATTTCAATCTTATTTGTGGTCATAAAAATGAATTCAGTTTTTTAATCTAACTCAAATGTATATATTGTCCATTCCTTAGTAAGTAAATTTCGTTTTGAAATTACGATGCTTATTTAAGGTCAAAATGATATTACTACCTGATAATCAACCTATTAGAATGAGTGTTTTTACGTCGCCCAATCATCAAAATGATTCTTTATTTGTTTTGATCAAGTCTCTGACCAAGTCAGAAAAGAGGCAATTTAACCTGTATGTGGGCAGGCTAGAGGGGAACACTGAAGCTAAATTTTTTACCTTGTTTAAGTTGTTAGACAAGATGAAGACCTACAATGAACCACAGATTTTAAAAAAGAATATTGTCGCCAAACAACAATTGGCTAATTTAAAAGCACACTTATACAAACAGTTACTAATCAGTTTGCGATTAAATCCTGTGCATCAAAATGTTCGAATGCAAATTAGAGAGCATTTAGATTTTGCAACGGTGCTCTATCAGAAAGGGCTTTATAAACAGAGTTTAAAGCTTTTAGAAAAAGCCAAATCGATGGCCTTAGACAATGATGAAAAAAACATTGCCTATGAAATTGTCGAACTAGAAAAGGTCATTGAAACGCAGTTTATCACTCGGAGTATTAGTACGCGTGCCGATGAACTTTCTTTGCAGGCAAAAGAGTTGAGCCAACAAAATGTGATTACCAGCAAACTCTCTAACCTGTCTTTACAATTGTACAGTGTCTTGCTAAAAACGGGCTATGTTAGAAATGATAAAGAGCTTCAAAAAATCACCAATTATTTTAATAGTCATTTGCCAAAGTATGTTTATGAGTCCTTGGGATTTCGCGAAAAATTGTGGTTGTACAAAGCTCATCTTTGGAAAAGTTTTTTAACCCAAGATTTTGTACAATCGTATAAGTATGCATCTAAATGGGTAGCCTTGTTTAAGGAGCAACCTAAAAATATTGCTCTGCATCCCGTTTTTTTCTTAAAGGGAGAAAATTACCTGCTTGAAACATTGTTTTTTGTTAAAAATTATTCAAAGTTTAAAGACGAGTTGGTAAGTTTTGAAGCTATGGTTAACACAAATAGCTTTCCATCAAACAGTAATACTGATATGCTAGTTTTCCAATACTTGTATGCCAATAAATTGCATTTGCACTTCTTAGAAGGAAGCTTTGAAGAAGGTGAGTATTTGGTTGCCCTAATTGAAGAAAACATTGTGCAGTATAAAAATCATTTAGACAAACATCATATTGTGGTCTTGTATTATAAGATAGCCTGTTTGTATTTTGGGATGGGTCAAAACCGACTTTGTATTGCCTATTTAAACAAAATAATAGAGGACAAAAACCTAACCTCTGGTGAGGATCTCCAATGCTTCGGCAGGATATTAAACCTAATTGCCCATTATGAATGCGGTCTAGACTATCATCTAGAGAAACATTTTAAAGACACTTATAAGTTTTTATTAAAAATGGAAAACTTGCAGGAGGTACAAAAAGAGTTTATTGTATCTATCAAGGCCTTAGGTGATGTATATCCACATCAAATTAAGGGTGAATTTAAAAAGATTCACCAGCGATTGCAAAAATTTGAGAATCATCCCTATGAAAAGCGTGCGTTTTTATACTTAGATATTTTATCTTGGTTAGAGAGTAAAATAGAGCACAAAAGCATCGGAACTGTAATCAGAGAGAAGGCCTTGCAGTTAAAAAATAACTAACTTATTTGCTGACCGTTATCTATAGCTTGTTCTGGGCTAACAAAAGCCAATTTTCCATCGATGGTGTCTGTCATTAAGATCATTCCTTGACTCTCAATTCCTTTTAAAGTTCTCGGTGCTAAATTGCACAAAACAGTTACCTGTTGACCAATGATTTCTTCAGGACTAAAACTTTCTGCGATTCCAGAGACGATGGTTCTTACATCAATACCTACATCAACTTTTAGCTGAAGTAACTTTTTTGTTTTTGGAACCTTGGTGGCTTCTAAAATAGTCCCCACTCTCATATCCAATTTGGTAAAGTCATCAAAATTGATAGTTTCTTTTTGAGGAGCTACCGTTTTTTTCTCGTTTTCGTTACTTTTTTTGGTTGCTTCTAATTTTGCCAATTGCGCTGTAATTTCTTCGTCTTCAATTTTAGAAAAAAGCAATTCTGCTTTGTTAATTTGATGTTTAGCAGCCAGCAATGTAGCTTCTGTACTCACTGATTTCCATGTTAGAGTTGCTGTGCTTTTATCGCTTTGATTGATGTTTAAAATCCCTTTTAATTTGGCAGAGGTAAAAGGTAAAAAAGGCTCAGATAAAACGGCCAAACCAGCTGCAATCTGCAAGGCAACATGCATAATTGTTTCTACGCGTTTCGGATCTTCTTTAACTACTTTCCAAGGCTCTTCGTCTGCCAGGTATTTGTTTCCTAAACGAGCAAGATTCATTAATTCTTGACTTGCTTCTCTAAAACGGTAACGCTCTATAGATCTAGATATGATCTCTGGAAACTCTTGTAATTGAGTAAGCACTTCTGTATCTATGGCTGTTAATGAACTTGCTTCAGGAACAAGGCCATTGTAATATTTAGAAGTTAAGACCACAACTCTATTGATAAAGTTACCAAAGATAGCAACCAATTCATTATTGTTTCTGGCCTGAAAATCTTTCCAAGTAAAGTCTGTGTCTTTGGTTTCTGGAGCTGTTGCTGTAAGTGCATATCGCAAAGCATCTTGCTGATTTGGAAAATCAACCAAGTATTCATGCAGCCAAACAGCCCAATTTTTTGAGGTCGATAGTTTGTTTCCTTCTAAGTTTAAGAATTCGTTAGCAGGGACATTTTCTGGCATTACAAAATCTCCATGGGCTTTAAGCATTGCAGGAAAAATAATACAGTGAAAAACGATATTGTCTTTCCCAATAAAGTGCACCAATTTGGTATCGTCATTTTTCCAATAAGGCTCCCAGTCTTTGTTGTTTTGTGCAGCCCATTCTTTGGTTGCAGAAATATATCCGATAGGAGCATCAAACCAAACATACAATACTTTTCCGTCGGCTCCTTCTAAAGGAACAGGAATACCCCAATCCAAATCTCTGGTTACTGCTCTAGGTCTTAAACCATCATCAATCCAAGATTTTACCTGACCTAATACATTGGGTTTCCAGTCGTTTTTATGACCAACTAAAATCCATTCCTTTAAAAAAGCTTCATGCTTGTCTAAGGGTAAAAACCAGTGTTTGGTTTCTTTTAAGGTTGGGACGTTTCCGGTGATAGAAGATTTTGGATTGATCAAGTCTGTTGCATTGTGGCTAGTTCCACAACTTTCACACTGATCTCCATAACTTTCTTCATTGCCACATTTAGGGCAAGTTCCTATAACAAAACGATCGGCTAAATATTGATTGGCCTCTTCATCGTATAATTGTTCTGTTATTTCTTCAATAAACTCACCATCATTATATAATTTTAAGAAAAATTCTGAGGCAGTTTTATGGTGAATTTCTGCAGAGGTTCTTGAATAATTGTCAAAAGAAATTCCAAAATCAGCAAAAGAATCTTTGATAATTGTATTGTATTTATCAACCACTTGCTGTGGAGTGATTCCTTCTTTTTTTGCCTTAATTGTGATAGGTACTCCGTGTTCATCTGATCCACAAACAAAGACAACATCTTCGCCTTTAAGTCTCAAATAACGTGTGTAGATATCAGCAGGTACGTAGACTCCGGCTAAATGCCCAATATGGACAGGTCCGTTGGTATAAGGCAAAGCTGCAGTAATGGTATATCTTTTAGGAGTCTTCATTTTAAGTTGATTTTGAATTGAAATTAGTTTGGACCAATTTTTGAATTGCAAAAGTACAAAAAAGCAAGCAGAAGTTATTTTACAATGCCAACGAAAATTGATACTTTTACAAAAAGCAATTCTATGAATTTAAAAGCCCAAACCTACTTAGTCAGACTCTTTTTTTTAAGCTTGATAAGCTTTGCTTCTGCTCAAGAAATGCCAAACTCACTTAGAGTTAAAAGCAATCAACTAGTTAAGGCACCTTATCTTAAAAAGGGAGATACGATTGCTATTGTAGCCCCGGCAGGTATTTTAATGAACCGAGAGGCTTCCATAGAAAAAGCAAAGCGATTGGTAGAAAGTTGGGGATTGCATGTGGTTTTGGGTGAGCATTTGTATGTCCAAGGATCTCATTTTGCAGGTTCTGATGAAGAACGAGCAGCTGATTTTCAAAAGGCCTTGGACAATAAAAATATCAAAGCAATTTGGAGTGCACGTGGAGGATATGGATCTGTTCGGATTTTAGACTTATTAGATTTTAGTACTTTTAAAAAGCATCCCAAATGGATTGTTGGTTATTCAGATATTACTGCAATTCACAGTCATGTACACAACCTAGGTTTTGAAACATTACACGCTATGATGGCAACCAGTTTAGAAGAAGATCCGAAAGAAACTAAAAAGACCATTGCTAGCTTTAAGTCTGCGCTATTTGGAGAATCTTTGAGCTATCAAGTTAGTCCAAATGATCTGAATAGAAAAGGTTCTGCAGAAGGTCAATTGGTTGGCGGAAACTTAACCATGTTGTTAACCATGTTGGGTTCAAAAAGTGAAATAGATACCCGTGGAAAAATCTTATTTATTGAAGAAATTGGCGAGTATAAATATCATATAGATCGTATGCTGCAAAGTTTAAAGCGGGCAGGGTATTTTGAAAATTGCAAAGGACTTATTATTGGTGATATGACCAAAATTAAGAAAAATACTACGCCTTGGGGAGAATCTATAGAATCACTCATTTTAGAAGTGGTTGCAGAATATGATTTCCCTGTTTTGTTTGATTTTCCTGCAGGTCACGAGGCAGACAACCAGGCGATTATACTTGGTAGAACTATAGAAATGGATGTTACAGAGCAACACGCAACAGTTTTATTTATGCAGAACTAATGGCAAAGCACTACGAACTTGGTAAAAAAGGAGAGCAGTTAGCTGTTGAATTCTTGTTAAAAAAGAAGTATACCATCCTAGAGACAAATTATCGTTTTTTAAAAGCTGAGGTTGATATTATTGCCCAAAAAGAAGATACTATTGTCGCGGTAGAAGTAAAGACTCGGTCCTCAGAAGCTTTTGGGAATCCACAGGATTTTGTCAATAAAAAAAAGATTCAACTCTTAGTTTTGGCTATGGATCATTATGTGCAAGACAAAGATTTAGATGTTGAAGTTCGCTTTGATATCATTGCTATTATTAACCAAAAAAGCACCTTTACTATAGATCATATAGAAGATGCTTTTTTGTATTTCTAAATAGAAAACCTATTCTAAACCACTGATTATTTTTTGTAGTTGCTCTAATGTTTGTGGTTTGGCAATGATTTTTTTATTGCTGTTCAAAACGATATAGGTTGGCGTTGAATATATTTGATAGGTTCTAGCTGTTGGGTTTTCCCATTTATTTAAACCGAGGATATGGTGCCATCCGCTTAAACCTTTGATATAGCTTTTCCAATTAGCACTTGATTCTTCCATCCCGAAAGCAATAATTTTTGTATTCTTTTTACCTTTCATAAAGCTGTGTAATAAAGGAATTTCACGGGTACAATGAGAGCAAGTGGTGCTCCAAAAAATCAATACATAGTTTGAGGCTTCTTTTAAGGTAGAAAGCTTGTAGTTTTTACCATTCTCTGTCCAGCTAATATCTGGAGCTATTCTACCAACCTCAACAATCGTTTTTTCTTTAACTAAAGCTAAGAATTCTTGATCTTTTATGTTTTTTGGTAGTGGATCGTAATAGCTGCTCATTAAATAATCTACAAAAGTAACTCGCTGGTAATTGATAAATTGGGTAACTAAAAACTCAACAATATCTTTTTTAAATACTGGATCTTTTACTCTACCTAGAACATCTTTAATGGCTTTTTTATGCAGATTTTCTTGTGTTTTTTCATCTTCAGAATAATTCATGTAGAACACATAATCTGTAATCCTATCAACTAAAAAAGTAGAATTGTATAATGTCTTGTTGTTAAAATCGATGTTGTCAAAAAAGTGCTTGACAACCATGTTTAGGTAAGCCTGTGAATCTTTTGAAATACTAGTACTGTTGTATCGATTATTGGCTTTAATAAAATCCTCAACCATTTTTCCTTTGGCTTTCTTTACATAAGAAGCTTGTAAGGCAGTAATTTCTTTTAGTTGGTTGTTGTATAGTTTTTCTGTGTTTGCTGATGGGCCTTTTAAATAGGCTACCTGCAAGGAGTCTAACTTGTACTGTTCAAGAGCAACAACTTTAATATAGTCTTGATATAGGATGTTTTCTGAAGAGCTATCAAAATGAATGCTTTCTTCTGCACTGTTTGGGTTAAAACGAAAACGGATGTCTTCTTTGTTAAATAAAAAATCGACAAAGCCAGCGCCTTCTGTTTTGTAAGAAACACGATACATTCCTACTTTGGCATCGGCAGGTAATTCAAATTTAAATTGACCATTTTCAATTTTACCACTTTTTACAAACAGTTGTTTTGCACCTTCAATTTTATACAGGATTACCCAGCTAAATTTGTCGGCAGGGTTTAGGGTTCCTTCTATTTTATATTGAGCTTGTGCTGTGATTGCAAACAGGGCAAAAAGAATGAATAATTTTTTCATAATCAATTTTTTAATTTTCTTAAACTTCTCAAGAAGTGTACCAAAATTACTATTTCTAAGTTAAAATAAGTACATTGCTTTTAAATTATTTTACATGAATTTTTCAAATAAAATCGTTTGGATTACTGGAGCATCTTCTGGAATCGGAAAAGCTCTAGCAATTAAATTGTCAGAAGAAAATGCAATTTTAATTCTTTCTGCGAGAAAATTGCCAGCTTTGTTAGAGGTGCAACAGTTGTGTAAGGACCCAGAGAAGGTATTTCCTTTTCCCTTAGATTTAGAAGACTATAAAGATTTTCCGAGCAAAGTTGCTGAGCTGATCAAAAAGCACGGAACTGTAGATGTTTTAATTAACAATGGAGGCATCAGCCAACGATCATTGGCAAAAGACACTGAGCTAAGTGTAGATGAAAAAATAATGAAGGTTAATTATCTTGGAACTATTGCACTTACTAAGGCCTTATTACCTCATTTTATTGAAAAACAAAAAGGTCATTTTGTGGTCACATCTAGTGCTGTAGGGATTATAGGTACCCCTTATCGATCTAGCTATGCTGCATCCAAACATGCCTTGCATGGCTTTTTTGATAGTTTAAGAGCGGAGTGTTTTACAGACAATATATCAGTGACAATCGTCTGCCCAGGGTTTGTAAAGACTTCAGTATCTATGAATGCTTTAACGGGTGATGGTAGCCCACAACAAAGCATGGATAAAGCAACAGAAAACGGAATAGATCCAGAGCGTTTTGCTACAAAAATGCTCAAGGCTATTGCTCAAAAAAAAGAGGAGGTTTATATCGCTGGAACCAAAGAGAAGTTTGGAATCTACCTAAAGCGTTGGGTTCCTAAGCTATTTTCTGTTTTGGTAAGAAAAATTAAAGTTACTTAAAGAAATCTAAATTCTCAAAATAAGCAACAATAGATTCTTTCATCAATACAGATTGTTCTCCAGGTTTTAAATTAGGCAACTGATTGATTGTTTTATAATGCGGCCATCCATCTTCATCAAAAAAATCAAATTCATAGTAGCCATATGGCTCTAGCAATTTGCAAATGGCAATATGCATTAGGTTTAATTTTTCGTCTTTTTTAAATTTACGTTGTCCTTGTCCAAGTTCTTGAACACCAACAAGATATATAACTGCGTCAATATTTAAAGGATCCCCATCTGCAAATTGAGCAGAGAGTTTTTCAATGATGTAATCCCATTTTTCTTTTAAGGTGCTATTTTCTGTCATAAAAAAATATAATGCCTCAAAGATACGCACTCTTTGCAATATTTTTCTTTAATAAGAACAGACATTTGAATTTTCGTGCGATTTGTAGTAAGTTAGCTACGCAGAATCAAAGTAGAAATCTCTCACTTGTAATAAGAAACTGTAAAGTAGTATAAAAAAGTTGTTTTTAAATTATGAATGTTTTTGATATTGTTATTACGATTGTATTGGTTTTTGGTTTTGTTAGAGGTTTGATAAAAGGTTTTTTTGTGGAAATCGCTTCACTAATTGCTTTGATAGGTGGGGTTTATGGTGCCATTCATTTTTCGGATTATGCAGCTTCGTATCTTAAAGAAAGTGTGTCTTGGTCAGAAAAACAGATTTCTTTGGCAGCTTTTGCACTTACCTTTATCGTTATCATAGTTTTAGTGAGCCTAGCTGGGAAACTGCTAACTAAATTAGCAGATTTTGCAGCATTAGGGATAATTAATAAAATATTAGGAGGTGTCTTTGGCTTTTTAAAATATGCGTTGATACTAAGTGTATTTTTTATCTTCTTTCAAAAAATGAACAAAACAATAAGTTTTGTCAAACAAGAAACACTCGATGAATCTTTATTATATGGGCCGATAAAAAGCATAGTCCCAGCAATTATTCCAAGCATCGACTTGGAAAACCAGCCACTTAAAACAGAGGGTCTGGACAAGCTTCTAGAAGAGATATAAAAAAAGGAGGCAATTGCCTCCTTTTTAATTAGATTAAGTATACTTTTCCTGTACTCAGCTGATAGACGCCACCTACAATTTTAATTTCTTGGTTTTGTTCCATTTCTTTTAAAATTGGGCTTTTGTCTCTAATTCTGTCGATAGTTAACATTACGTTGTTCTCTATGGTCTTGTTTACAAATTCTTCATTCGAAGAATTTTTCTTGCCGTTTACTTGACCTTCAGACATTTTAACAGCGGGCTGAATATTGGCTAGCATAGAGGTAATATTCCCTAATTCTACATGGTCGCAGGCAGCTCTTATGGCTCCACAACTTTCGTGTCCCAATACAAATATCAATTTACTACCAGCAACCTTACAAGAATACTCCATACTTCCTAAGATATCTGTATTCTCAAAATTACCTGCTACTCTTGCTACAAAAATATCTCCAATAGTCTGGTCAAAGATTAATTCGACAGGAACTCTTGAATCGATACAAGAGAGTACAATTGCTTTTGGATGCTGTCCTTCAGTAGTTTGTGTTATCAAGGCTTTGTGGTTGATAGAATGCACCTCATCTCTAATGAATCGTGCATTCCCTTCAATAAAATCTTGTAAAACGCGCAGTGGGGTCAATTTGTCCTGCTGCTCTTTTGTAACTGCTTTATCTCTATGTAACATTGTTTAGTTTTTTGTTTGTTCTTTAATCCAACTTGTACAGTCTTTAAATGTTTTAAAGATATGTTCCTTAGGAATCAAATCAGGAACAAGATCTATACGTTCTAACATATATTTAGGTTGGGTTAACACATTTACTAATAATACTTTTTTGCCATTTTGAACCAACTCCATAGCAGCATCTTCTAGCGCATACAAACCTGATTGGTCCATGTACGGAGATCTTCCCATACGAATGATTACATATTCTGCAGAACTTGGAATTTGTTTGGTTAAACTCTGGAAATTACTAGTAGATCCAAAGAACAAAGGACCTTTAATGTGTTTGATGTATACTTTTTCTTTTAAATCTTCTGGAAAATCAGCTTCATCTTCCCAGCTTTTTTCTTTTTTAAGTGATTTTACATCTGATCTTTTTTCTGAGACATCACCCATTTTTTTCATGAATAACAAACAAGCCATTACCAAACCAATTCCTACTGCGTTCACTAAATTCCAGAACGTAGATAAGATTAATACGATAAACATAATAACGACTTCACCAGAAGGCATTTTTACAACAGCCTTTAGTCCTTTATAGTCCATTACACCAATACCTACAGTAATTAAAATACCAGCTAATACTGCTGCAGGAATCTGTGAAGCTACCGGGCCTAATGCTAATAAAATTAATAGTAATAATAGTGCGGCAACCATACCAGAAAGTTTTGTTTTTCCTCCAGCATTGATGTTTACAACGGTTCTAATTGTTGCACCTGCACCAGGGATACCACCAAAAATTGATGAAATACTATTTCCAATTCCTTGACCTATTAATTCTTTATTTGGATTGTGTTTTGTCTTGGTCATATTGTCTGCAACGACCGAAGTTAGTAATGAGTCAATGGCTCCAAGTAGCGCTAATGATAGTGCGGTAAAAATATAAGGTGAAATTCCGCCAAGACTAAATTGTGTAAACATTTCAAAATGTGGTATCGGTAAACCCGATGGAATTTGTTCTATAGAACGGTAATCCAAGCCTCCAAAATAGGCCACTCCACTAACTGCGAGCAAGGCCACCAAAGTACTTGGGACGGCAGTTGTTATTCGTTTAAAACCATAGATAATAAAAATAGTCGAAAGAGCTAAAATAAGCTCTAACCAGTTAATATTTCCAATAGCTCTTGGAAGTGATTTCACTGCGCCGATTACACCAGAAGTATTACTAGCAGCAAGAGTTTGAGACTCTTTTAATATTTGATCCTCTGTAATTGTTCCTGCTCTGTTGATGGTTTCTTTAAAATCTTCTAAAACCAAAATACCTTCTCCTGCTTCATCTTTAAGAATATTTTGTAAGATGATTTCTTCTGCTTGAGGTTTAAATTCATTTACAAAAGCAACATCCTCTTTTGGGTAATATCCAACAGTTGGTAAAATTTGTGTAATGATAATAATTACTCCAATTGCTGTCATAAAACCAGAGACGACCGGATAGGGTATGTATTTAATGTACTTTCCTAAACCAGCTAATCCTAGTATTACTTGAAGTAAACCTGCCAAGAAAAATACAAATAAAATGTAAGGAAGTGCTTTTGTAACATCTCCATCGTTGGCAGCCACGATTCCTGCAATAACCACAACACTAACGGCAGTCATTGGGGCAGTTGGTCCAGAAATTTGGGTGCTAGTACCGCCAAATAATGCGGCGAAAAAACTTAAAAAGATGGCCCCATACAATCCAGCACTAGGTCCTAATCCAGAACTAACACCGAAAGCTAAAGCTAGTGGAAGGGCTACAATACCAGCAGTAATACCACCAAAAATATCCCCTTTAATATTTGAAAAAATAGATTTCATATAAATATAAGTTTTTAATTCCTTGCTAAAAGTAGGAATTAATTAATAAAAAAATTGAATGATTGTGTTCTAAGTAAATAGAAAGTTTTTGGGCTAAGATTAAGCCACATTGTACTCTGGAGGTGGAAATACCACGTTGAGATAAGGCTTAGGATAATTAGCGTTGTTATGTCCTAAATTGTTGTCATTAGAAACTTTGGCAAACTCAAATTCATTTGGCTTTACCTGAACAATGAAAACTTTGACATTTTTATCTGCTTTTTGTCCTTGTTCTTCTTCTTCCGAAGTAGAGTAAATAAAAGAGATATCAATAGATTCATCTATTAATGTAACAACGGTTGGCGCTGTTACAAACAGGATAAAAATAAAAGAAAAAAAGATTGCTATCTTGTTTTTGTTCATCAGTTTTTTTGTCAGAAATGCGAATTTACTAAAATTTAAGTAATTATTTGTTAATTCTGGGTTAACAATTTTAATTCGCTAGAGCTCATCCAACCAATTTTTCCGTCGGCTAGAAGGATTTTATTCCAATCGTCAACGGCATCCAAAATCTGAACTTTGGTTCCTTCATGTAATTCAAAAATTTCATCTGAATTTGAGGTTGGAGCATTTTTCACAGACACTTTTGCAGCAAAGATAATTGCTGTTTTAGTTGTTTTATGCTTGTCGTATTGGTGATAACTAACACTTAAAGAAGCTAACAAGCCTAGAAATGCAATAATACTTGTAATAAAGTAAATCCTTTTTTTGTTTGAGATTTTTGAAATATAAAAGAGTAAAAAAAGGACTGCGGTTAGAACCGAGAAGATTACTGAAATACGAGCCCATTGATCAAAGGATAACTTTTTGATGTAGTTGGTTTCTAATCTCTGTAAAAAGGTCTGAGGCAGCTCTTCTATGTTGTCTATGACCATTCTTTTTGCAAATGTCAAATTATTAGTAGCATCTGTATTTAGAGGATTGATCAATAAGGCTTTCTCATAATAATAGATGGTATTGGCAACACTGTTTAGCTTGTAGTAACAATTTCCTAAATTGTAATACAGGTCGGATGATATGCTGTCTTTTCCTTCTATCTGTGTATAAAGCTCTATTGCTTTTTTATATTGTCCTTCTTTGTATAAACCATTTGCTTGATCAAACAAAGCGCTACTAGTTTGCGCAAACATTGTTTGTGCAACGAGTATAAATACGATGTATATACTTTTTTTCATCAGCTTATAATTGTTTGTCTATAAGAGAAATTACATGTTTGGCTTTTTCAAACTCATCTTGCATCATCACATCAGTGATCGGAGTATAACGAGCAAAATCACAACCGTCTAAAACCTCAATAAAAGATTCAATAGTTTCTTCACTGATCTTTTTATCAATTAAAATTTCTTTGATACTCTCTCTACTTATATCTACAGTTTCTATTTGCAATTTTGCTTTTAAATAATTGTGCAAAGCTCTTTCTAAAGCTATGTAAAACGCTTCTTTGTTTCCGAGTTGTTTTTTAGCTTCGGATAAGTACTTTTTAGCGAGCCTATCTGCTGTTCTAAGTTTCTTGCCAACCAGGTCTTTTGACTTTTCGACACTTTTATTATAGATGATTATGCCAATCGGTATAAAAAGTAAAGGGATAATTAAGAGTAGATAAAACAGATTTGAATCAAAGAAAAAGCTTGTCGTTTTAGGTTTAAAACTAGTACTGGTTTGAATATATCTAAAGTTGTTTCCAGAAATTACGACATCTTTTTTAGCCGTGTCTGCATTTGTGCTGCTTACAATTTCTTTCCCTTCTAAAACATTTACATACAAATCGTCTGTTGTTATAGTCTTGTATTTTTTCTCTGAAGGATTAAAATAGGAGAAGGCCAGTTTTGGAATTTTGTATTTCCCTTTAAATTGCGGAACAACGGTATATAAATCAGAGACTGTACCCTGCAACCCACTTGCTGTGGTTCTTAGGTTTTCCTTGTGCTCAGGGGTATATACCTCTAGTTCTTTTGGCGTTTCTATGTTAGGTAAGCTAAAGAGTTTTAAGTTTCCTTTTCCTGATACAGTCACTTTTATTTCTGATGATTCATTGGCTTTTAAATCATTTTTATTTGCAGAAACTACAAAATCAAAATCTCCAACGGCACCTGTAAAGTTTTCTGGTTTTCCTTTTATGGGTAAAGCAGCAACCTGAATGTTTCTTTGGGCAGAGGTAAACTCTTTTCTAACAGTTGTAGTAATTGGGTTTCCAAAAAAATCACCTCGGCCGGTTGGTACTCCAATCCACACATCCATTTTCATGGGTTCAATTATCAGTTTTCCTGATTTTGTTGGAATAAGTAGCGCTTTTTTTAAGACTACATAACGATAATCTTCTCCGTTAAACTTCCCTAATTTTACCTGTAAATTGTCTATTCTAATGTCTTGATTCCAAAAGCCATTGTATTTTGGGCTTTCTGTTACCTCATAATTATCTACACTGATGTTTTGACTAACATACAGCTTATACTCAACATAAATACCTTCTCCAACATAAGGCTTGGTCTTAGAAACTTCTGCAACCAAGTGTACGTTTTGCTCAGCAATATAATTAGGGTCATTTGGATTTTTTGGAATATCGACTGCTTTTAAGATGTTCATCTCAACCGTATTGGAAGTGAGTGTTTTTCCTCCAAACTCTATGGTTGCTCCAGGGATAGTATAAACGCCAATGTTTTTTGGTTGCAGGGTGTAAATATAGGATTGTGAAAAGGTAGTTTTTCCGTTAATCCACGCTTGGTTTACAGATTGACTTGGCCCAGCTATGACCTTAAAATTTTTAAAATTTGGTGGAGAAAAATTATCTGCACCTTGCATATTGATGGTAAATTCTATTCTAAAACGTTCGTTTACACCCAATTTGTTTTTACTAACCGCAGTAGTAAATGTCGCTTGGGCTAATAAGGATTGGGTAAACAATCCAATAAAACACAGTATGTAAAACGCTTTCATTTTCATTTTGTCAACAATCAAAAATAATAAGATTTGTAAATATTAAAAATTACTTACCAATCTTTTTCTTTATTGGTTTTTGTTCCTTTTGCTTTCTCTACGTTCATTTTTTTCTGAGTCTTTTTTTCTTCGTTGTTCAAACTCTCTAACAATTGTTTGATCTGCTCAGGAGTCATTTTGCCTTTTTTAGGCTGCTCTTTTTTCTTATTGTCTTTATTTTCGTTTTGTTTAGGGTCTTTGTTGTCTTTCTGATCACCATTTTGATCATCTTTTTTGTCGTCCTTGTTTTTATCCTCGTCTTTCTGGTCTCCTTTTTTATCGTCCTTTTGATCTCCTTTATCGTCGTTCTTATCTTTGTTGTCTTTCTTGTCTTTGTTATCCTTTTTGTCGTCTTTATTGTCCTTGTTCTCTTTGTCCTTTTGCTCTTTTAATTTCTTTTTTGCAACGGCCAAATTGTAACGAGTCTCATCATCATTTGGATTGTTTCTCAAGGCATTCTTATAAGCGTCTATCGCTTGTTGATATTGCTTTTGCTCCATCATAGAATTCCCAAGGTTATGAAAAGATTCTGCTTTTGAGAACTTGTCTTTTGCCGCTTTTGCAGACAATTCAAATTGAGGAACTGCTTCTTTATAATCCTTTTGCAAATACAAGGCATTGCCTAAATTATAACTAGCCTTTTTATAGGTGGCGCTTTTTTCTAAGGCCTTTTTGTATAGGACACTGGCATCAGTATACTTTTCTTGCTGATAGAGTTCATTTCCATTTCTCAACAAGCTTCTGGCCTCTCTTTGAAGTGCAATGCTATCTTGCTGAGCAAAGCTCGTAGCAGAGAACAGCACGAAGAATACTACGGTAAAGATGTTTTTAATTCTATTCATTGGTATTGTTTTATTGCTCATTAAATAAATCAATTTTTTTAACCCATTTTGTTTTTTTGTCAAGGAAAAATACATCAATTAAAAGAAAGAGGATCCCCAAACCAATAAACCACTGAAATTGATCTTTATAATCTGAAAATTGCTTGGTTTCAAACTCACTTTTTTGTGCGTTTGCCAATATTTTTTCAAGTATATCCACAGGAGTTTCAGTTTTGTTTCCGTCGATATAGCGTCCACTAGCAGAATTTGCTACTTCTTCTAAAACTTCTTGGTTGCGCTTGGTTATGACAGTTTCTCCCTTGTTGTCTTTTTTGTATCCTACCAAAGATCCGTTTGTCTTAATTGGGATTGGGCCTCCTTGCTCGGTTCCAACACCAATGGTAAAAATCTTAATACCTTCTTTAGACATGCTTTGTGCAACCTTGCTGGTTTCATCTTGATGATCTTCTCCGTCTGAAATAATGATTAAAAACCGATTGGTTTGCTCATCATTATTATAATAGGTTTTTGCCAAAGTTAAGGCTTCATTAATTGCTGTTCCTTGACTCGACACCATATTTGGTCCAGCATTTTGTAAAAACATACTTGCTGCAGCATGGTCGGTTGTAATTGGTAAGAGTGGATATGCATTACCGGCATAAATAATGATTCCAACACGGTCACTTCCTAATTTATCAATAATTTTAGAGATAATTTGTTTGGCTTTTTCCAAACGATTAGGAGCAATATCCTCTGCCAACATACTTTTAGAAACATCCAAAGCAAAAACAACATCAACACCTTCTCTTTTTAAAGTTTTTAATTTGGTCCCCATTTTAGGGTTGGTTAAAGACACCACTAAAAAACTGATCCCTATAAGCAAAAACACCAATTTTAAAACCGATTTAAACGTAGAAGTGTTTGGAGCTAATCGCACTAATAAATCTTTATCAATAAATTTTTTCTGAGTGCTTTTTTTCCACCAAAAGACCAATAGAAAAAGCACAATAATCACTGGGATTATAGCTAGGTAATAAAAATAAGAAGGTTCTTCTATCTGATACATTTTTTTTGTGCTAGTTTTGTTAAACTATATAAAACTTTTAAATATCGTATTCTTTAAGGTGTATTCCAATACTAATAAACCTAATGCGATTAGTACTAAGAGTCGGTATTTCTCTTCGTAATTGTAATATTTAAATTCTTCAATTTTTGTTTTTTCTAATTTGTTTATTTCATCGTAGATTTCTTTTAATTTGGTGTTGTCCGTGGCTCTAAAATATTTACCATCGGTTTGTTCTGCGATGTACTTTAAAAGATCCTCATCAATTTCTACTTGCTGTTTTCTGAATATTAATTGACCTGTTTGCGGATTGATATTTACAGGGAAATCAGCCATTCCATTTGTCCCTATTCCAATCGTATATACCTTAATTTCTAATTCTGTTGCCAATTCTGTCGCCGTCTTTGGGTCAATAAAACCAGAGTTGTTAACTCCGTCGGTTAGCAAGATAATCACCTTACTTTTGGCTTTGCTTTCTTTAAGTCTATTTACGGCAGATCCGAGTCCCATACCAATGGCAGTACCACCTTCTAACTGTCCCCATTTAATATCAGAAATAGTTCTTTTTACGATGCCTTTATCACTAGTTATTGGTGTTTGGGTAAAACTTTCACCAGCATAAACCACAATTCCTATTCGATCGTTGGGTCTTTGATTTACAAAGTCTGTAGCTACGTTTTTTAAAGCTTCTAATCTATTTGGCTTTAAGTCTTTTGCCATCATGCTTGCAGAAACATCAATGGCCATCACGATGTCTATACCTTTGTTGGTTTTTGTCTTTTTACTCACCGCCACATTTCTGGGTCTGGCTAATGCCACTATAAGTAAAGAAAATGCAAGTAAACGGAGTACATAGAGTATCGGTTTTAGTTTTGGCAACCATGATTGCTCAGCTTTAAACCCCTTAACACTTGGTATGGTTAAATTTGCACTGTTTTTGTTTCGCATTAAAACATACCACACAATGAGGATAGGGATCAAGGCAAACAGCCAGAAAAACTCAGGATTTAAAAACTCAAAATTACTCCAATCCATCTTCATCTTCTTTTATAGGTGTAGGTTTTAAATTAGAAACCACCAGTTCTGCATCTTTTCTGTTTCCTTCTATTTCATCTGCCATAGGCATTGATTTAGCAAACTTCACCAAATCAGCTTCACGCAATAAAGCTTTTAATTTTTGTATGGTTTCTTCAGAGGTGGTGATAGATCCAGTCTTATTAAAATCAATCAAGGTATCTACCAATTCATCGGTGGTAGACTCCAGGGCAGGAACCTTTAGTTCTCTTTCTATATACCCTCTAACAATGTCTGTAAGCTCACTGTAATATTCTTTTACTTTGTTGTTTTGCCAAAGTAGTTTTTTATCCAGTTGTTGCAGTCTTTGAATAGCCTCTTCAAACGGAGGCAATAGTGCTTCTGCAATTTTTTCTTCTGGGGTCTTTTTCTTTCTAAAAATAAAATACAAAATCACAGCCAGTACCACTAGCCCTAAGAGAACATACCATAAGTAAGGTATAAAATCATCAAAGGTATAAGGTTCTTTTTGGATAGATTTTATAGGAAACATCGGTTGTTTAACAGTGTCAATAGCCACCGTTGCTACCTTTACAAGCAATGAATCTGTAAGGTGTAATCGTTGTTTTATAAAAATTTGTTGCTGTGGAATATAAAAAGCACCGCTGTCAAAACCAGTAAGAATATACTTCTTAATTAGCTGATTTTTTAAGGTGTCCATTTTTGTGTCTTCAACAATTTCTAGGCCCTTTAAATTTTCTAATTTAGGAATGATAACATTGTCTATCTCATCCACAGAAATTTGATAGGTAATTTGTTCACCTATTCTAATTTGTGCGGTATCAATAGCCGCTTTGACCAATGGCTTTTGTTGAGCAAATGCCATGGTCGAAAAGAATATGAATAGATAAAATAAGTTTTTCTTCATTTTTTAAACGCTTTTTGTAAACGCAGTCTTGCTAGTTTCCTTTGTGTTTAAAATAGCCTAATAATTTTTTTACATAATCCTCATCAACTCTTGTGTTGATGGTTCCCGCTCCACTTCGACTAAAGGTTTTTTGATAAAAATCGAACAAACGCAAGGCATTGGCCTTGTAGTTAGTTCGGACATTTTTTGCTCCAGTATTAATCAATTGTACTTTTCCGGTTTCTGCATCCAACATGGGTACCATTCCTAAATTAGGAATCTCTTCATCGTGCTTGTCGTAAATTCTGATTCCGGTAACATCGTGTTTGTTTCCAGCAATTTTAAGGGTTTGCTCATACGAGTCATCCATAAAATCAGAGAGTACAAATACGATGGCCTTTTTCTTCATCACATTGGATAAAAACTTAAAAGCTTCACCAATATTGGTTCCTTTGCTCTTTGGTTTAAACTCAATCAATTCTCGGATAATACGCAGTACATGACTTTTTCCTTTTTTGGGAGGGATGTACAATTCTATTTCATCCGAAAACAGCATTAAGCCAACTTTATCATTGTTTTGTATAGCAGAAAAAGCTAGTGTTGCAGCAATCTCTGTGGCTGTATCTCTTTTGTATTGTTGGTGGGTACCAAAAAATTCAGAACCAGAAATATCAACCATTAATAGCATGGTCAACTCGCGTTCTTCTTCAAAGACTTTTACATAAGGTTCATTGTAACGTGCGGTCACATTCCAATCAATGGCTCTAATATCATCGCCATATTGGTACTGCCGAACTTCAGAGAAAGTCATACCTCGTCCTTTAAATGTAGAATGGTATTCTCCTCCAAAAATATGATCAGACAGCCTACGTGTCTTAATCTCTATTTTTCGAACTTTTTTTAGTATTTCTTTCGTCTCCATTGTTTCAATTGCCAGTTAACAGTTATCAATAATCAGGGGTTTTTTACTCGCCGATAATTGTCTTTCGATAATTGATTAAGGTACTTCTACTTCATTGATAATACTGTTAATGATGTCTACAGAGCTAATGTTTTCTGCTTCTGCTTCATAAGTGATACCAATACGGTGTCTAAGTACATCATATACTACTGCTCTAACATCTTCTGGAATAACATACCCTCTACGTTTGATAAAAGCATAACATTTGGCAGCTTTTGCCAAGTTAATACTTCCACGAGGAGAGGCTCCAAATCCGATTAAAGGCTTTAACTTTTCTAAGTTGTATTTTTCTGGATAACGCGTCGCAAAAATAATATCTAAAATGTATTTTTCAATTTTCTCATCCATATAAACCTCATTAACTACTTCACGAGCTTTTAAGATTTGGTCAACAGAGATAATTGGATTTATTTGTGCGTGTTGGTTGTTTAGGTTTTGACGCATGATAATTTGCTCATCAGCCAATTTAGGATAATCAATAACCACTTTTAACATAAAACGGTCAACCTGAGCTTCTGGCAAAGGATAAGTTCCTTCTTGCTCTACAGGGTTTTGGGTAGCCAATACTAAAAAGGGCTCATCCAATTTAAACGTTTCGTCACCAATAGTTATTTGGCGCTCTTGCATGGCCTCTAGCAAAGCCGATTGAACCTTTGCAGGTGCACGGTTAATCTCATCAGCCAAGACGAAATTTGCAAAAATGGGACCTTTTTTAATCATGAAATCATTCTCTTTCATGTTGTATATCATGGTTCCAACTACATCAGCAGGTAATAAATCTGGGGTAAATTGAACTCTACTAAAACTAGCGTCTACAGCTTTAGATAAAGTGTTTATCGCTAAAGTTTTTGCAAGACCTGGAACTCCTTCTAGTAAGATATGCCCATTACCAAGCAAACCAATAAGCAAGCGTTCAATCATGTCTTTTTGACCCACAATTACCTTGTTCATTTCCAAAGTTAAAATGTCTATAAAGGCACTTTCTCTTTCAATCTTTTCGTTGATTGCTCTTACATCTACATTCATTTGTGATTCTATCATTATGAGTAATTTATGTGTACTAATCTAGTTATAGTTTGACAAAGCTACAATAATAGCAATTTTTTTCTTGTTAAAAGAAGGTTAAAGATTTGGTTAAAGTATTGTGAAATCAAGGCTTACCGTATTCTTTAAGACCGATGTTTCCGTCTTCAAAAACACCATAGGTAAAATACTGAATCCAATCTCCTAAATTGATGTATTTGCTTTGCTTGTTTAAGTCAATTTCAAGAGGCAAATGACGATGACCAAAAATAAAAAAATCATAGTGTTTGGTCTCTAGTTTTCGTTTGCAATATTGAACTAGCCACTCA
Source organism: Polaribacter pacificus (assembly GCF_038024035.1). NCBI lineage: Bacteria > Pseudomonadati > Bacteroidota > Flavobacteriia > Flavobacteriales > Flavobacteriaceae > Polaribacter > Polaribacter pacificus. Next base: position 1,540,840 of record NZ_CP150664.1, on the reverse strand, counting down.
TTATCTTCTCCTAAAAAAGCAGCATCTTCATCACCAGAAATGAGTTTATTTTTAACAGAGAAATACTGTCCTAATTTAACGCCAATATCGGGATGCAGCCATCTAAACAACCATTTAAAAAACGGAAAAGTAAATACTTTTTTCATGCGTTTATACCCTTTATCTCCAGGGCCTAAACCATCTCCGTGACCGATGAGTAAAGAGGTTGTGTTAAATACAAATTCTTGAGGCTCATGATATACAGGAATGTTTAATTCTTTTTCAAAATAGTCACGCATCCATAAATCGTGATTCCCTACAAAAAAATAAATGGGAATTCCACTGTCTTTTAGCTCGGCCAGTTTTCCTAAAACCCGAACAAATCCCTTTGGGACCACTGTTTTGTATTCAAACCAAAAATCAAATAAATCTCCCAATAAAAAGATTGCAGCAGCATCTGTTTTTATCTCGTCTAACCATGAGACAAATCTTTGTTCTCTTGGCATACTAGCCTCTGCAGTTGGTGCCCCTAAATGTTGATCTGAGGCGAAGTAAATTTTTTTGTTTTGGGGTACTTTAATCATCATAGACAAAGGAACGGCATTAATTGGAACTTTCCAACTCTAATACTTTTAGGATCATCGTATCATCTTCTTGAATCACTTTATAAAAACCTTCATCGCCAAACAATTGATTTGCAACAGCAGCCTTTAAGTATTGAGTCATGGTTTTAAGCATGCTTTTAGAGGGTTTAAGTTTTGGTATGCCTTCTAGGTATTTTTTTAAAATAAGATCTATATAGTTGCCTTCTATATATTGGCTTAAGCTAATTTTTTGAAGTTTTTTTCGATGCTCATCAACATAGTCAAAAGCAAAGTTATTAATGGTGTTATACAAGTAGGTGTTTAGGTAGGCTGTTGTGTCTATCGGCACAAAAACATCAGGAACAATTCCTCCACCTCCGTAGACTATTTTGCCTTTTGGGGTTTTATATTGTAATGAATCTACCACCTTAATACTGTCTCTATTAAGCAATTCTCCATTTTGATAGCGGTTGGCCATGTCTCGTTGATAGGCCTTGTCATTTCCGTCGCTATAGGGTTTCTGTATAGAGCGTCCGGTAGGTGTGTAGTATCTTGCTATGGTTAAGCGCACTGCTGAGCCATCTCCTAAATCCAACTCTTCTTGAACCAATCCTTTACCAAAAGAACGTCTTCCGATGGTTGTACCTCTATCATTGTCTTGTAGGGCACCAGCAACAATTTCTGATGCAGAAGCTGTTCCTTGATCTATTAAGACATACAAGCCTCCTTTTTCAAAACTTCCTCTACCACTGGCAAAGTCTTCGTCAATTTCACCCTTGTTATTTTTGGTAAAAACGATGAGTTTTCCAGACTCTAGAAATTCATCGACTATTTTATTGGCAATATCCACATAGCCACCTCCATTATCACGTAGATCTAAAATTAAATCAGTCATGCCCTTTTTTTGCATCGTGTTCAGTGCTGATTTAAATTCTTGGTAACTAGTTCTTGCAAAACGCTCTAATTTAATATAGCCAATAGAGTCGTTTATCATATACGATACTTCCACACTTTTAATGGCTACTTTACCTCTCTTAAGTGTCAGAGAAAATAATGAATCATTGCTTTTTCTGTAGAGTTGAAGTTTAATAGGGGTACTAGCAGCACCCTTTAAAAAACTCATTATTTGATCGTTAGACAAGTTCTTGTTGTATAAGGTGTCTGTGTTTGCTAGTAAAATTCGATCACCAGCTTTGATTCCTGCCTTGATACTTGGGCCTCCTTTTATGGGTTGGATGACTGTAATGGAGTCTTTAATCATTCGAAACTGAACTCCAATTCCAACAAAGTTTCCCTGCATGTTTTCTGTAACCGCTTGTAGGTTTTCTTTTGGGATGTACACAGAGTGAGGATCTAATTTTCCTAAAATTTGCGTGATTGCTCCGTCCAATAAATGATCTGTATTGATAGAGTCTACATAATCTCTCTGGATAAAATCGATGAGGCGTTTTATCTTTATTTCATTAGGAGATTTTTTTGAAAACAAGAAAGCATCACTACTTCCTGAATTAAAAAGACTTCCTATAAATATGCCTAAGACAACAGCAATAGATAAGTATATGGGTAAATTATTTTTGTTCATCTGTAATCTGCATTAATTCTGTTTTTACCCCCGCTTTTTCTAAAAATTTTAATCCGACTCCATCTTTATAAGCATTTGCATAGACCACGCGTGTAATACCAGCTTGATGAATGAGTTTGCTACATTCTTTGCAGGGAGATAAGGTAATATATAAAGTAGCTCCTTTACAAGATTGTGTTGAGGATGCTACTTTTAAAATGGCATTTGCTTCTGCGTGCAAAACATACCATTTGGTGTAATTTTCTTCATCTTCACAATGGTTTTCAAAACCGGTTGGGGTTCCGTTAAAGCCATCAGAAATAATCATACGATCTTTTACAATAAGTGCCCCTACCTGTTTGCGGTCACAATGAGATAATTTTGCCCATTCATGTGCCATTCTTAAATAGGCGGTGTCATATTTTAATTGCTTTTTACTCATAGAGCGAAGGTAGTAGTTTTTTTAAAGTGTTTGTAATGAATTACCAAAAAACACGCTCAATCATCATAGGAATAACAAAGCCAATAACAATAGATGAGCAGACTAAAACCCAATCGCGCTTGCTAACTTTCCCCATTGATTGAACCAAAGAGCCAACTATTAAAATCCCTAAAACTATTATAACTTGTGATAGTTCAATTCCTAAAGCAAATTCTATTAGAGGGAGTAGTTTATCTTCTTCTTTTCCTATCATCATTCTAAAATAATTAGAAAAGCCCAAGCCGTGTATCAACCCAAAAATTAGTGCAAATGCCAAATTGATATTCTCTTTTTTCTCATTGAGTTTGTTAGAATTATAGACGTTTACAGCTCCTGTAATAAAAATAGTGACAGGGATTAAAAACTCTATTATTGAAACATCAATTTTTAAAATTCCGTAAGCAGATAAGGCCAGCGTTAATGTGTGTCCGATGGTAAAAAAGGTAATTAGCCACAGTACTTTTTTTAGCTGGTAAAAAGAAAAAATTACCGCTAAAACAATTAAAAATAAAATATGATCATATGCCTGAAAGTCAAGCACATGATAGAGGCCCATTTTTATGTATAAAATTACTTCATCCATGTTAGAGAATTTTTTAGATTTCCAAATATATAAAAAACAACAGATGGCTTTGTGGTTTGGGCTCATAATATTTCTATAAAATTAAAGGTCTGTTGTGGCTAATAATTTTTAAATTTGAAAAGAACAAATCATTAATTTTAATAAAAGCAACATGAGTTCAAGAAGAGATTTTATCAAAAAATCAGCTATAATAGGTACGGGAATCGCCATGGCTCCTAGTCTTTCTTATGGAATGACCAATCCAGCCAAGAAGTTGAAAATCGGTATGATAGGAGTGGGTTTACGAGGCACTAACCATTTAAACAATGTATTGCAAAGAGATGATGTAGAGGTGACGGCCATTTGTGATATTGATCCTGCAAGAATACAAGTAGCCTTGAAGCAAGTTGCAAAATTTGAAAAGAATAAGCCCGCTGTTTTTGGAAGCAATGAAGAGGATTATAAAAATTTATTGGCTCTTAAAAACGTAGATGCCGTAATCATTTCTACACCTTGGTTGTGGCATACGAGAATGGCAAAAGATGCGATGTTGGCTGGAAAATATACCGGATTGGAAGTGTCTGCAGCAAATACCATGGAGGAGTGCTGGGATTTGGTCAATACCCATGAGCAAACTGGGAGTCATTTAATGATTTTAGAAAATGTAAATTACAGAAGAGATGTCTTGGCGGTTTTAAATATGGTCAAGCAAAATGTTTTTGGAGAGTTGGTTCATTTTCGATGTGGCTATCAGCATGATTTGCGCTTTGTTAAGTTTAATGATGGAAAAACACCTTACGGAAAAGGAGTGGAGTTTGGAGATAAAGGAATTTCAGAGTCCGCTTGGCGAACACAACATTCTTTATTGAGAAATGCCGATGTATATCCAACTCACGGAGTAGGGCCAATGGCTACCATGTGTGATGTAAATAGAGGTAACCGATTTATGTCCCTAACTTCTCATGCCACCAAAGGAATCGGTTTGCACAATTATATAGTTGCTAATGGAGGCAAAGACCATCCCAATGCAAAATTAAAATTTAAACAAGGAGATGTAATCACTTCGACCATTGAAACTGCTAATGGAGAAACAATTATTGTGACTCATGACTGTAACTTACCCAGACCCTATTCTTTAGGGTTTAGAGTGCAAGGCGCTAATGGATTGTGGGAAAAAGATGGGGATAGAATGTATATAGAAGGAGTTTCAAAGCCTCATGCTTGGGATGCTTCTAAAGAATGGTTAGACAAATACGATCATCCACTTTGGAAAAAATACGGTGAGCATGCGCAAGGGGCTGGTCATGGTGGAATGGATTTCTTTGTGATTAATGCCTTTGTCAACTCAGCACTGCAAAACATTGCCCCACCTTTAGACGTGTATGACGCAGCAGCCTGGAGTGCCATTACACCGCTTTCTGAAGCATCGATAGAAAACAACGGAGAGCCACAAGATTTTCCAGATTTTACGAGAGGAATGTGGGTAAAACGCAAGCCTTATAATTGGATGAAGGATACGTATTAAAGTAAAAAACCTCAACTGAAAAGTTGAGGTTTTTTACTTTAATTATATGCTGTTTCTATGGTTTTTTGGAGGAATTCATTTTTCTAATGATAGACAAATTTTAATTTTTGTACCAACATTTATTTCAGAAGTAATAATCAGCTCTCCATTCATGTTTTTAATGCGTTCTTTAACGGCGAATAAACCAAAACCAGATTCTGAACTTATAGTATTACTTAATGTTGAGGTATCAAATCCTTTTCCATTATCGGTGAGTATAACAGTAATTGTTTCTTCATCTTTTTCTAGATCTAATATAATTAAAGAAGCGTTTGCATATTTTATTGTATTTGTTACAGCTTCTTGAATACAACGAAATAGTAAAATTGATTTAAATTCATTTAGGCTACTAGTATCTGTATTGGTGTTAAACTCAAACTTAATCCCATATTGATTTTCAATAGTATCCGCAAACCAAGATAAGGTATCAATTATGCCTAGCTGATATAAGACAGGTGGTGAAAGATCGTAGGTTATTTTACGACTATTTTCTAAGGCGCTAGAAATGTGATCTTTGATAAAACTTAGATCTTCTTGAATGTTTTCTAGTTCTGTTTTTTTCTCCAATTCTGAAATTCGCATTTTCGAAATAACTAGAGATTGACTTAAGTGGTCGTGAATATTGGCAGCTATTTCTTTTTTTTGTTTTTCTTCAGTTAAAGAAAGTTCGGTGGTTAATTTTTGAAGAGAAGATTGATAGTCTTGAATTTCTTTTTTAGCCAACATCCATCTTGAAATATCTCTATTAGTAGTTACAAAAGAATCAGCTTGGCCTTTCTTAAATACTGGAGAAACAGACCCTTCTAACCAAACATAATGCCCGTTTTTATGACGAATACGGTACTCTACTGTGTTAGAACTTTTATCTTTTGAAACATTTTTATTGATTGTTTTTTTTATTTTTTTAACATCATCATTATGAATTAAATCTAAAAAATGTTTATCAGTTAGCTCTTCTTGCTTGTAGCCCAGTATATTTTCTACAGAAGGGCTAATATATTTAAGCTGATTGTTGATGTCTTGTAAAGTAATAATATCATTACTGTTATTTGCCAATAAGCGATAGGTTTCTTCTGCTTTTTTTCTATCAGTAACATCAGTCATGGCACCAACCATTCGAGTGGCCACTCCTTCATTATTTCTAATAACAACACCTTGGTCAGATACATATATAAGGCTTCCATCCTTATTAAATAACCGGTACTCTTTTTTCCATCGAGTGCATAAAGGGTCAGCGATTGCTTCTTCGATACTTTTCTGAATTTCGTCTTTGTCTTCAGGGTGAAAACTATCTTTCCAAAAATTTTCCTTATTCAAAAACTTTGAGACTTGGTCCCCGAATAACTGTTCAATGGCTTCTGAACGATAGAAGGTATTGTTGGCGATATCCCAATCCCAAATTACATCATTGGTTGCTTCGGTTACTTTTTCAAATCGTTCATTTGCTTGGAGTATTTCCTTCTCCGCCTGTTTTTTAGCTGTAATGTCAATATTAGTTCCTATCATTGTAATAGGCTCTCCAGAAACTTCATCCTTTATTACAATAGCATCTCCTTGAACGTGTCTAATGGACTTGTCAGGCCAAATAACTCGGAACTCCACATTAAGTTTTGAAAGGCCTTGTAGTGCAATTTGAACCTCCTCATTGGTTTTATCAATATCATCGGGATGAACTGTAGCAGCCCAAGTTTCGAACTTGCCATTAAAGTCTTTTTCAGTTATTCCAAAAATTTTAAACATGGTCTTGTCCCAAATGAGCTGGTTGTTTGGAATATCCCATTCCCATATACCAATATTTGCTGTTGTGGTCGCTAATCGCAATCGTTCTGAGGTCGAAATTAAATTTTCTTCAGCAATTTTCCGCTCGGTAATATCTAGAACTACTGCCAGAAAATTTTCATGTGTACCATGATTTATAAGCTGTAAATGAACCTCAACAGGGTAAACACTACCGTTTTTACGTTTGTGATTGGTAAAGAATACAATTCTATCTTTTTTGTGTTTTATTAACGGTGTAGTAAGTACATTAAATGATGCTTTTGTATAGTCAGGGATAAGATCAAGTGTGGTTAATGAGTGTATTTCTTCATTTAAATAGCCAAGATTATGTAGAGCACCTTTGTTTACATAAATAAATTCTAGGGTTCTCGAATCGAATATATAAATTTCGTTTAAGCTGTTTTCTAAAGTTGTGTATAAACTATTGCGTTCTTGCTCTGTTTTTTTTCGTTGGGTTACATCTTTAAAATAAATAGATAGCCCCTCATTAGATGGGTAGGCTGTAACCTCCAGCCATATATTTAAAGCTGGGTAATGTTCTTCGAAGTTAACCATCTTACCAGTCTCCATTGCTTTGTGATATTGGCGGTAAAACTCTAAATCTTTGGCATCTGGATATGCATTCCAAAGATTCTTTCCAATGATGTCATTTCTGCTTTTTCCAAGAGAAACTTCTGCTTGCTTATTCCAATAAGTAACCATCCAGTTTCTATCTACAGCAAAAAACGCATCCCCTATACTTTCTAATATATTTGCCTTTTCGGTAAGGACATTCTGGAGCTCTTCAGTGATTTTTTTAACCGCATGGATATCTTGAAAACTACCATAAACTCTTATGCTTTTTCCTTGAACTATTTTGCTTTTTCCCAGCACCCTAACCCATTGCTCTTTTCCTTTCGCTGAGATGAGTAAAATTTCTTCATCAAACTCAACGTTTTCTTCAAGTAGCGCAGTAAATGCTTTGCTCATTTGGATTTCACTCTCTTTGGTGCAGAACTCCAAACCAGCATTAAAACTAGCTTCAAAATTTTCATCAACCCCTAGAATCTCTCTCATTAACGGAGACCAATACATCATATCTCCCTTTTGACTAGTTAAATCCATTTCCCAACTTCCAATTCGTGCCATTTTGGTCGTTTGTTCAAGCATTTCTTGATTCTTAGCCTCTTGGGTGACGTCTAATATAATGGAGTTAAAAAGTATTGTACCGTCTGCTAAATAAGTAGGAGTTCCGTTGCCTAGATGGATTTTTAACTCACCATTTGGCATTACATATTTGAATCGATATGACCACTTTGATTTAGACGCTATAGATTCAGTAATACTTTGTTGAACCTTTTCAAAATTGCCGCCAAGCTTAATATTGTTCCAAACTAACTGATTGTCTTTCATTACTTCGTTAGCAGAAAACCCCCATACTTTTTTTGAACCTGCACTAACAGATTTTAAGACGTCAGTTCCATCAGGATAGATAAGGTACTGAAACACTACTCCAGGTAAATTATTGGCAAGTGATTGCAGTCTATTTTCAGCTTGTTTTACGGTGTTAATATCTTGAAAACCACCGTATAATCGAATGCATTTGCCATTTTTAAATTCGGCATCACCAATAGAGCGAACCCATAATTCATTCTTATTTGCTGTGATGATTACCGCTTCAAAATCCCAATTTTTTTGGTGAGCAATGGCGTTTTCTATCTTTGATTGAACCATTTCCCGAAAATCCTCCCTGTAAAAGTTGATTGCTTCTTCCAAGTTTGGATTGTAGAGATTTGGGTCTGTTTCATGCATCTTGTGCACTTCATCAGACCAATAGAGTGTTTGTTTAATTAAATCTACTTCCCAGCTTCCAATTTGGACGAGCTTGCCAACTTGCTGGTTTAATTCTCTCAGTTTCTTTTCTTCAGAGATATCTTTACCTACAGCATAAATAATACTTTGCTCAGGTAAGGAAGTAGCAGTCCAGCTCAACCAAACTACTTTACCTTCCTTTGTAATGTAGCGGTTTTCAAAATTAGTAAGGTTTTCACCACTATACAATTTAGTTTGTTGTGCCACAGTAAGCAGCAGATCTTCTTCATGAACAAATGACTTTACTGGACGTGAGTAAATTTCATCAAATGAATAGCCTAATATCTTTAATCCAGCAGGATTTATTCGCTTTATATAACCATCAAATCCAGTTACACAAATCATGTCTGGTGTGAAATCAAATATCTGAGAAAGCTCTATTTCGATTTGCTTTCTACTCAACTCAGAGCCAACTACTGTCTCTAAGTTTAGAAATAGTTCAGAACTCACATTAAGAGCAGACTTTGCTTTTTCTGTCCCTATCAAAAGACCGCCTATTATCTCATTATTATGAGTTAATGGAACACCAATAAATGTTTTAATTCCTGCTTTATTTGCAGCTGATTTTCGCTTAATCAAGTCCCAATTATCACCTTTAGCTTCGCAGATCACTGTTTTGTTATTTTGCATAACCTGACCTGCTAGACCATCATTTATGCGTATTGTATTTGTGTCATTGGATGCTTTTAAAAATGCTTTACCAGCTTTGCCCTTTGCGTAACTAGCTGCTAGATTAAGCGTTATAGTATCAATTGCAGGCAACCAAATTTCAGCAAAACTAAAATCATCAAATCGAGCAATTTCCTTACATAGATCTAGTAAGCAGGGAGATAAGCCTTTGTTGATGTTTTGATTAAACGTCTTACTTATTTTAGCGATGAGGTTCTTTTCAAACTCTTCATTTTTTTGTTTGGTTACGTCACTTATAACATCCACAATTCCTCCAATGGAAGGGTCATGTATCAGGTTGGTAATAACAGCACTAACCCATCTCCATGAACCATCTTTATGTTTGATTCTTGAAGTGTGCCCCTGTATAGAAACACCCGGATTCTTCATAGCTTGTGATATGGCCTTCGCAGAATTATCTCTATCCTTTGGATGAATTAGTTCCCAAATATCCAGGTTTATTGTTTCTGATGCTGTGTAGCCTATAATTTCATTTATTCCCTCAGAGACAAAGATTGTCTCACCTTCTGGAGAAATTATGGTGATACAGTCGGTACTGTTTTGGATTAGTTTTTCAAATCTTTTTTTAGTTTGAGCAATCCGTTCTTCCTGCTCAATTTTATCTGTAATATCCCTTGAATTAATAACAATGCCATTAATTGCTGAATTATCTAACATGTTTGTTAATACCGATTCAACCCATCTCCATTCATTTTTATTATTTTTAGCACGATAAGGTTTCATTATTAGCCTATCTACTTTGGTTGATTTTTCAAGCTCAGCTAATGTTTGGCTAATATCATCGGGGTGAACAAAGTCAAATGCATACTTCCCAATAAATTCTTCAGGTGGAATACCAGAAATAGCTTTGATTGAAGGACTCATATACAAATAACATCCTTCAGTGTCTAAGACAGCTACTAAGTCAAATGCACCTGACACTAACGCTTTAAATCGTTGCTCATTTTTCTTAATTTTATCTTCCTGCTCAATTTGTTCTTTATTATCTCTAGCTACACAATAGAATAATTTGGTTGTAGCATCCCATCTTGAGGACCATAAATTATAGGCAATTTCACCATTTTTCTTTTGATATCGATTAGAAAAGGTTTTTATGTCGCGCCCACCTTCGATAGCAGTTGCAGTTTCTTCGGTTTTTAATTTATCATTTTCTAGAGTTAACTCTATATAGGGCCTCCCAATTAACTCATCGGGCTTGTAGCCCCACAGTTTTTGGGCAGCTGAGCTTACATAAACAAATTCTCCTTTTTCATTGATGGTGCAAAAAACATCTAACGAAGCATCTAATAATCGACTAGCTTCATTTGTGTGTTTTATGGTTGATGCACTATTTTTCCATCGGCACGCAACAGCAAAGATTTTTTTATCATCATCTAGTAAAGGTTCAAAAGAAGTGCAGCCATTTTTAGTTTCTTCTAACGCTGGATCATAAAGCTGGTTATCGACTTCGAAAGACGATCCGCTTAAAGCCTTTTTATAGTATGATTTCCATTTTTTTGCATCATTTAAAAGAAAGACAGGTTTGTAAAGCTCTGGTGTTTTTCCTGTGATTGTTTTTAGTGCACTTAAGTAGGCTTTATTTGCGTAAATTAATTGAAGGTCAAGATTTACGATCCAAAAAGAATCTTTACTTTGGTCTAATGCAGTATTTGTTAACTGAGTATAATTCATAAAGATTGAAGTGTTGAACGCAATTAAAATACAAAAAATTTTACATCAAACCAAAAGAATGTGTTTTTATGGTATGCTGTAATAATTTGATATTTAAAGAGTTATAAATTTTTATTGAAAAGAATTCAAAACTGCATAGTTTTTTAGGTTTTCTTTAGATTAAGGGTGGGTATTAAAGTAAAAAACCTCAACAGAATGTTGAGGTTTTTAGTACTCGAGGTGGGAATCGAACCCACACTCCCGAAAGAACTGGATTTTGAATCCAGCGCTATCTTGTTGTTTATTTTTTGTAGTTTTTTTATCCTATTTTTGTTACTGTCTGTTACAGACAAAATTAAATAAGATGAGTGTAAAGCTTAGAGAAAGAAAAAGAGTAGACAAGTTCTTATAATCCTAATAACTAACTTAGAATGAAAAATAAAATAAAATATTTTACAGCTATTTTTTCAGTATTACAATTATTTATTTCTTGTGATAATAAATCGGTAGATAAAGATGATACTAAAATAGTGGTGACTGGAAAAGTTGAAAACCTGAAGGATACTACAATTGTTTTTTCCTATTATGAATATGATTTTTTAAAAGACCTTGCTCGCCAAGAAGTTAAATTTGATAGTGACGGTTCTTTTAAAATGAAAATGGAAAAAACAGCAGCTTTAAAAGGGTGGTTTTCCTTTGGTAAGGTTCCAATAACTGAAGTGTTTCAGCTTAAAACTGTTAAGAATAAAGACACAATAATGAAAACGGAGACTTACGATTTTAGAATGATTTATCTTTATTTACAACCTGGAGATAGTTTACACTTAACTGTTGATGTAAATGATATAAAAAACACATATAATTTTACGGGAGAAAATGCAGCTCAAAGTATATTTGTAAATCAAGAAGAGTATCGTTTTAACAATTATAAAAGTAAATTTTTAAGGAACTATTATAATTTGGTAAACAGAGGGCCTGATGAGTATAAGCAAATAGCTGATGAGTTATATCAGAATAAATTAGCATTTTTAGATGACTTTTCGAGTTCTCATAAGTTAAGTGATGATTTAATTGCTTTTTATAAAGCAGATTATAAGGCAACAAATGTTGGTTCAAAAATTAATTATCCAGCAATGCATGCTAGTTATACTAATAAAGAAGAAACAGTTCTTCCAGAAGATTATTATAATTTTTTAGAAACAGTTAAATTAGACGGAAGTATAAGTAAGCACGGTACTGGTTATTTTTATAATTTAAGAACCTACTTAAAAAAGAAGTATGATTTTGAGAAATCTTCAAATAAAGAAATCCCTGAATTTTACGATTGGTTAGAAACTGAGCTATCTGAAAAGAATAGATATGAATACATGGCCTATGCTTTACCAGGTGATTTTTCGAAAAAAGTATATGATCATTTTGATAGTAATAGTCCTTACCCAGAAATGGCTAAAGCTGTAAGAATAAAGTATAAAGATTCAGAAGGTATGTTAGAGGGAAGTCAAGTGCCTAACATTTTATTTGAAGATACCAATGGAGGTAAGGTGGCGTTGAATGATCTTCAGAATCAATATGTGTATATAGATTTATGGGCTACTTGGTGTGGTCCTTGTATAAAAGAGATCCCATATCTTCAAAAGGTTGAAAAAGCATATCACGGCAAGAATATACGCTTTGTCAGTGTGTCTGTTGATTCTGAAAAAGATAAAGAGAAGTGGAAAAAATTTGTTAAAGATAAATCACTTAAAGGCACACAACTATATGCAGATAGTGTTGCTCACAATATTATTAAAAAGGTTTTTAGGGTTAATACCATTCCAAGATTTATATTATTAGATACAAGAGGTAAGGTGGTTTCGGCTAATGCACCAAAGCCATCTGACTCTAAATTAATCGATTTATTTGATAAAAATAATATATAGCATACTATTATAGTAGATAAAAAAACCTGACAATTAACTAATTGTCAGGTTTTTTTGTACTCGAGGTGGGAATCGAACCCACACTCCCGAAAGAACTGGATTTTGAATCCAGCGCGTCTACCAATTCCGCCACTCGAGCAATTCTTAAATTGGACTGCAAATTTAAAAAATATTTTTAGTTTATCAGCATAAAAAACACTCATCTCACTAAATATTTTTATTTTTGTCATTCACAACACACAAACTAATAACAAAACCCAACTAAATGCCTACAAATCAACTTGAACCAAAAATTTTTGCTTGCTCACAAAGTGTAGAATTGGCTGAGAAAATTGCCAAAGAATACGGAAGTCCACTAGGGGAGGTTACAGTAACTCATTTTAGCGACGGAGAATTTCAACCTGCATTTGAAGAATCAATTAGAGGAAGAAGAATTTTTATTATTGGTTCTACGTTTCCAACAGCAGATAATTTAATGGAAATGTTGTTAATGATTGATGCTGCTAAAAGAGCATCAGCAAGACACGTAACAGCTGTAATGCCTTATTTTGGATGGGCAAGACAAGACAGAAAAGACAAACCAAGAGTTGCTATTGGTGCAAAATTGGTTGCTAATTTATTACAAGCTGCAGGAGCTACAAGAATCATGACCATGGATCTGCATGCAGATCAAATTCAAGGATTTTTTGAAAAGCCAGTGGATCATTTATTCGCTTCAACCATCTTTTTGCCGTATGTAAAATCGTTAAAGTTAGATAACCTAATGATTGCATCGCCAGATATGGGTGGGTCTAAAAGAGCCTATGCATACTCTAAGTACTTAGATTGTGATGTAGTGATTTGTTATAAGCAACGTAAAAAAGCGAATGTCATTTCTCATATGGAGCTCATCGGCGAAGTAACAGGAAAACATGTTATCTTGGTTGATGATATGATAGATACAGGAGGAACTCTTACAAAAGCGGCAGATTTAATGATGGAGAAAGGTGCTTTAAGTGTCCGTGCAATTTGTACACATCCAATCTTATCTGGGACCGCAATTGAGCGTATAGAAAACTCTAGCTTGGTTGAGTTAATTGTTTCTGATACAATTCCTTTAAAAAGAGAAAGTTCTAAAATAAAAGTTGTATCTTGCGCCCCTTTATTCGCTGATGTGATGCACAAGGTTCAGTCCAACACATCCATTAGTGGACAATTTTTAATGTAAATAAATAACCATAATTAAAACAAGTAATGAAGTCAATTACAATCAAAGGATCTCAAAGAGAAAGCGTGGGTAAAGTAGCTACTAAAGCCTTACGTAATGCTGGTCAGGTACCTTGCGTTATATACGGAGGAGACAAGCCTATGCATTTTTCAGCAGAAGAATTAGCATTTAAAAAATTAGTGTACACTCCAAACGTTTATACAGCAACGATTGAATTAGGAGGAGAGAAAATCATCACTACATTACAAGACATTCAGTTTCACCCTGTAACAGATAAAATCTTACACGTAGATTTTTATCAATTGTTTGAGGACAAAGAAATTTCGATGAACATTCCAGTAAAATTAGTTGGAAAATCGAAAGGTGTTGCTACTGGAGGTGCATTACGTCACAACTTACGTAAATTAAAAGTAAAAGCTTTACCAGCTAACTTACCAGATGTTATTGAAGCAGACATCACAGAATTACAAATTGGAAACAAATTGGTTGTTCGTTCTTTACAGAATGACAAATACACAATTATGCATCCAGAAAATACTGTGGTTGCTCAAGTAAGAATGTCTCGTAACGCAACTAAAGTAGCTGCTGAAACAGAAGAAGAATAAAATTCATTCTATTTATAATAGCAAAAAGCGTTACAGTTATGTAACGCTTTTTTTTATTTTTGCAATAGACTAAGGAAAGACTTAATGAAAAAATTTTTAATTGTTGGTTTAGGTAATATTGGTGAAAAGTATACCAATACAAGACACAATATTGGTTTTCAAATATTAGATGCACTTGCCAAAGATGAAGGTGCTGATTTTGTTACTGAAAAGTTAGGAGATCGGGCAGAGTTTCGTTTTAAAGGAAGAACTTTTATCTTGTTAAAACCAAGCACTTATATGAACTTAAGTGGTAAGGCTGTTAAGTATTGGATGGATCAAGAAAGGATAGCCATAGAACAACTACTTGTGGTTACGGATGATTTAAATATTGATTTTGGAACCATCAGAATTAAAGCAAAAGGAAGTGCTGGAGGACACAATGGTTTAAAAGATATTCAAGAAAAATTAAATACAACAAACTATCCACGATTTCGTTTTGGTGTCGGAGCTAATTATTCTAGAGGGCGTCAGGTTGATTTTGTCCTTAGTCAATGGGATAAAGAAGAAACAAGCATGTTAATAGAACGAATTCCTGCCTCTTGTAAAGCCATTTTATCTTTTGGTACCGCAGGTTTAGCCAATACCATGAACACCTTTAACGGAAAAGGCGATAATATTTAAAATAATTGTTTTCTAAATTACTGATTGTCAGAAGCATACCATTCTGCAAAGCTGGTTTCTGTCTCTTGAAGTCTTACAGAAAACAATTGAATGTTTTGAGGTAGGCGTCCCTTGATTTTTTTAGCAAAATCAATCACCATCATTTCGCTGGTGGGTTGATAATCAACCAAAATTACATGATGATCTCTGTCTTGTAATTCTTTTGCCAACTCTATATGAGGTGTGTTTTTATTAAAGACTGTTGCATGATCAAACACATCGACAATTTCTTCTTTTACAATTTTTTTTAGGTCTGTAAAATCAATCACCATACCATATTTTACTTGGGTGGAGTCTGAAATGGGTTTCCCAATAACAGTAACAGATAGCTTATAACTGTGCCCGTGGACATTTTTACACTTTCCGTCGTAGCCATAAAGGGCATGACCTGTTTCAAAGTTAAACTGCTTGGTGATTCGGATAGTACCCATAAGCTTATTTTTTTGCTTTAAATTTATTGTAAAAATACATGATTGCTAAAACCACAGCCAATCCTAAAAATAAATAATCTGGACCCATATTTAATGTTTTTGTGAGTTGTTATTTTTTAAATTTTGCCAATGCTTTTTTTGTAAAATCGGATAAAACCAATTTGCCAGAAATTTGTGCTCGCTCTATTAATAACGTATCCCAATTTTCTGTGTTTTTCCATAAGATTTTTTTCATTTCAGCTAAGGCTTCTAAATTATAGTTGGCCAATTGTTGGCTAAGGATGTCTACTTCTTTATAGAGCTCTTCTTGAGTTTCAAAAACCTTAGCATACAAACCTTTTTCTTTGGCCCAATAAGCATTTTTCCATTCGGTAGCTGCAAGACTTAGCTCTGTTAAACCAGCCAAACCCATTTTTCTTTCTACTGCAGGAGCAATTACAAAGGGGCCAATACCGATGCTAAGTTCAGACAATTTAATTGCTGCTGCTTCAGTGGCCAAGGTATAATCACAGGCAGCTGCAAGCCCTACACCTCCACCAACAGTTTTTCCTTGTACAGCACCAATAATTAATTTTGAGCAGGTTCTCATGGCATTGATAACATTTGCAAAACCAGCAAAGAATTTTTGCCCATCTTCTAAATTAGTAATGGCCACTAATTCATCAAAAGAAGCACCAGCACAAAAGGCTTTTTCTCCTTCAGATTTTAAGACAATTACCGCTACTTCTTCGTTCTTAGAAAGCAGGTTAATTTCTGCCGTCAATCTGGCCAATAAACCACTTGGAAATGAATTGCTTGCAGGGTGCCCAAACTCTAGGGTTGCCACCTTATTTTGAATACGAGTATACAAACTCCCTTCGATTCTATTGGTTGTGCTCATGGATTAATCTTTGGTCAAATTTAAGGCTTTTGAATTAGGGGTAAAAACATTCTTCTAAATTTAAAATATAAAAAGATTCCTCTAAAAAAGATCCAAACGGTAAATGCAATCCAAATAGCGTAGAGTTTCCAGTCAAGCCAATCAAAAAATAATAAGGTAGGGATAAACCCAAAACCAGTTGCAATAAGCAGTACATTTCTAAGGTATTTCATTTGTCCCAAACCTTTAAAAGTTCCATCAAAAATAAAGGTCATAGCACAGAGTGGTTGCATGAGTAGAATAACCCAAAAAACAGTATAAAATTCTTTTAATACTAGAGGGTCTTTTGTGAAAATTAATCCAATTTGGTTGTAAAACACACTTCCCATCACTATAAAAATAAGACCGAGAATTGCTGCGTAACGCAGTAGTTTCTTATTGAGTAGCCACAAGCTGTTGTATGATTTTTGCCCATATAATTTTCCGGAAAGGATGTTTCCAGCACTCGAGTAGCCATCAATCATAAAGGCGCCTAACAACCACAAATTTAACCCGATTGTATAGGCTGCTATGTATTCTTTGCCATATCCTGTTGCATAAGCTGTACCAAAATACAAAGCAGTGTTCAGCGCAAGGGTTCTAATAAAAAGGTTCCAAATCATATAAAGAAGTCTTTTTATTTCTGGATGAAAAGGTAAGCTCACACGCAAAGGAATGCTTGTTTTTTTTACGAGTAAAATAGCAGAAATTACAGCCATTACTATTTGGGCAAACACACTGGCGTAGGCAGCTCCTTTAATATCCATGGCGGGGATCCAGCCTTCAATTCCATAAACTAAAATAATGTCCAAAACAATGTTTAGCAAAGCTCCAATAATGGCAACGATCATTGGATAGTAGGTGTTTTGTAAACCTCTAAAAGCTCCAAAGATAGCAAAGGTGAACAAAGAAAAAGGAAACCCAAAAACTCTAATTTGGTAATACTCTATACAGTACTGTAAAATGAGGTTATCAGCATTGTAAAAACGAAATATACTGCTAGCAAAAGGATAACTAATACCTAGAATTATAAGGCTTAAAAGCACGATAATTAAGATGGCCTGACTGGGTAGGTTTTTTATTTCATCCAATTTATCAGCTCCTAAATACTGAGATACGATTGCAGAAATAGCACTTCGAGTTTGTCCAAAAACCCAAATCAGCATAGATATAAAGGCACCAACGATTCCAACTGCTGCTAAAGATTCAACAGCATTGTATTCAATGTTTCCAATAATGGCTGTGTCTGTTATAGACAATAAGGGTTCTGCAACACCGGCAATGAGCGCTGGTATCGCTAATTTGTTGATACTTTTAAAGTCGATAGGGGTTTTGTTCATAGGGTAAAAAAAGCCATTGAAACCAACTAAATTTTAACAAATGTTATATTTAGGTTGATTACTTTTGCAATTCATTAAAATTATGTAATTTCCTTTTCTCAAAAAAAACAATTCATGAAAAATATTCTTGTTCCTATCGGTTCTAGTGAAAATTCCATCAATACCCTTCAATATGCAATAGATTTTGCTAGCACTATTGGTGCTAATATCTATGTGCTTAGGGCATATAAAGCCTTTTCTAAAGCTGGAACGATGGTTGATGTAGACGCAATTTTAGAAAGAGAAACTAATTTGTATTTAAAATCTGTTATCAATTCAACCAACCGAAGGGGATTAGATATCAAATTGATTTCTGCCAATAGTAATGTATTAGATTCAATAACTTCTGTTGATAAAAAAATAGGAATCGATTTAATTGTGATGGGACCAAAGAGCAACTCAATTAAAGAAGAAGTTTTCTTAGGAGGTACTTCAGGTAGTGTAGTAAAACAATCTAGTATCCCCGCTTTAATTGTTCCAGAAGGCTATGTGTTTAAACCTTTTGAATCTGTGTTAACAGCATTTAAGTCTGGGGTTGTTACAGAGAAAAACGTTTTAGAACCTTTGCAGTTTTTAATGAAAACTTTTAATCCTGTTGTAAATTTATTGTTGGTTAAAACTCCAGGGTATTCAGATGAGGATTTGGTTTTAGATAGCCAGCTAGAAGCTGTAAAATCATCATTAACTGTTACAGAAAATGCCACTACATTTCAAGGTGTTTTAGAACATTTTCAGGCAAATAATCCTGATTTATTGTGTGTTTTTAGAAGAAAGCGAGGGTTTTTCACAAAATTATGGGAGAAGAATACCATCCTAAAAAAAGAATTTCACTGTAGTATTCCATTATTGGTCTTAGGCGAAAAGAAAAAATAAGTATAGCTGGGGATGTAGCTCAGTTGGCTAGAGTGCTTGACTGGCAGTCAAGAGGTCGTGGGTTCGAATCCCATCTTCTCCACAAAATAATGACCCTACGGGGTCATTTTTTTTATCAATTTTTCTTCGAAAGGAATTTCTGGATTGTAGATTTCTAAAATTAGAGTTTCCATTGCATGTACAAATTCTGCTAACTTTTCTGGTGTAATTATTACCTCTGCTGGTTTTCTACCTTCTGCAAAATTTACTTTTATAAAGCCTTCATTTAAATTTTTAAAAGAAACAATCCCTGCTTCGAATGGTTTTTCAGGGTTGTAGTTTGGAGACTTGCTGTATAAAAAAGCGTAGAGAAGTACCTGGATAGCCTTGCTATATTTGTCATCGTTAATAGTCGATACATCGCTGATTTTTAGATTGCTTGCCGTTACTTTTCCTGTTTTGTAATCAATAATTCTCAAAACATCATTTAGTTGATCTATTCGATCTACATTTCCGTGTAGTTTAATCGGGAAAGGAATGCCTTTTACCTGTATTGTCGTATCTAAAGTTTGTTCGGTAGCAATGATTTTTAGTTTATTTCCCTGAGCAACTAGTTTCTTTTCGTTTTTGATAAATCGTTTTACAAATTGTTTGGCAACTTCAAAAATTAGCTTGTTTTTTCCGGTAAGAACTGCACTTTGATGAAAATGTTTTTTAAAATAAAAATGTATGGACTCATCAATTTTTGTCTCCATACTACTAAAATGGTCAGTGCTTAATAAACTGCCAATATAAGGTTTGTAAAGTGCTTCAAGCGTTTCGTGGACTATCGTTCCAAGGGTGTTTGCAGCCACCGTTTCTTCTACCGCGTCTAGCTCTTTAATAGCAAGTACTTTTTGCTGATAAAAATCTAATGGGTTTCTAAGGTAACTAGTTAGTGATGATGGCGAAATACCCTTTTTTGCTAGCTCTTTAAGCTTAGCCATCACAAATTCTGATTTTTCTATGCGTTTTAAATTCGTCTTTTCTGTTCGTACCTCTGGACTTATCTGAACAGTAGTTAGGGCTGGTTTTAATTGATTTAGTTGTGCTATAAACCTACTTTTTTCTCCAGCTCCAAAGCTATCACTTTCTGAATTATAGAGTAGGAAGATGTTTTTTGCTCGCTGTAACAATCTAAAAAAATGGTAAGAAAAAATTGCATCTTTTTCTTTAAAAGTAGGAAGCCCATAAGCCACTTTGACATCAAAAGGAATAAAAGAGTTTTGCTTGTTTCCAGCAGGGAGGACTCCTTCATTTACTGAGCTAATGATTAGGTTTTCAAAGTCTAGAACACGTGTTTCTAACATGCCCATTAATTGCAAACCCTTTAAAGGTTCACCTTCAAAAGACAGGCTTTCGCTAGCAATGAGCTGGTTAAATAACTGCTGTAAACCTTTTAAACTTTGCAGATATTTATAGCTGCTCTGAAGTTCTTGTAATTGTGTAAAAATTTTATAATATCTAAATAAGTATTCTTTTTCTATAGCACTTACCTCTTCTTTTAAAAACTGAATAAGTAAAAGTAAGCGATCAAAAAAGTGTTCTATACTTGTTAGTGGATCAAAAATAGCTAATATTATCTCTTTTTTCTTAGGCTCAAGTGGGTCTAGACAATTAGCAATATATGCTTGACTGATAAAAACCTCATTATTTTTTGCAATGCGAGTGGCAATGACTAAACTAAGATTTCCACTAGGAATATTTAAGGTATTAAAAAGCAATGGGTGTTTTAAAAGGTCGATGACATCTTTGTAATAGAATCCATTTGATACTTTCTTTTGTAAGCTTTCTTGGGATAAAAACACCTTAAAAATCAATGAAAATAAAAGGGTAGAGGGCAGGTCTTTTAAAGGATATCCCATGGTAATATTAATGCCTTCTATCTTTTTTGGCAATGCGTTCAGTGCCAGGGGCAATAGGCTTTCATCAGCTAAGACGACTGCTGTTTTCTGAAAAGATTCAAAAGAATCTAAGAGTTCGCCAATATATTTAAATTGACTGCTATTTTTTGAAGCCCCAATTACTTGAATATTTTTTGGAGTATCAAAAGAATTTGTAACAGTTTTTAGTTCATTCTTTTCATAATATTTCCAGCTCTTTTTGTACTGTCTAATAAAATGCCCTGCCTGATGTTTATCCTTTAAAAAAGCGCTATCAATATCCCAATAGACCTTTGCCTGTTCTGTAGCCAAGACGGTTTGAAAAATCAATTCTTCTGCTTTGTTTAAGGCATTAAAGCCTAAAAAAATCAATTTTTTTTCTGGATTCATTTTACAAAAGGAATCGATTTTTTTAGCAGCCTCTCTGTACATTAATCCTTGATAACCCCAATTTTTCTCTAGTAAATATTGGTACAATTCTGTATAATATTCTCCAAGTTTTTCCATAAAAGAAAAATGACTTTTCATTAGAGGAGTACTTTGCATAGGAGTTTTAAGATCCCAATTTTTAATGCGTTGGATGTCTTTTAAGTAATTAAAAATACCTTTTGGGTCAACTAAGTGTTGATCAATTTCATTAAAATCTTGAAGTGCAGTAACCGCCCAAGAAGCAAATATATCAAAAGACTCTGGTTTTGCTGTCTTCTTCTGATAGCAGTGGTAAAAATGAAAAAGTAAAGGAACTGCTTCGACCTTGTTGATATGAGAAACACGTGAAATAAAGGTTTCAATATTTAAAATTTCTGGCAAAAAACCACTGCTTATTTTATCCTGAATGGCTTTTTTTAAAAAGACACCAGCTCTTTGTGATGGAAGTATAAAAATACTATTTTCAAAAGTATTTTGACTTTTTAGGATGTCGTCTAAGGTTTCAGAAATGAATGATTGCATGGATTGCCAACTGATAATTTGAACAAACAATGTACAAAAAGCCGAGTTCTTTTACTTACTTTGTTAAAAAATAATTTTTATGAGTTTAACCTTGCAGATTGCTTTAGTGCAAACCGATTTGTTTTGGGAATCCCCCAAAGAGAATTGCAACCAATTAACAGTTCAACTTGCTGAGCTTCCTAATACTGTAGATTTAATTGTCTTACCAGAGATGTTTACTACTGGGTTTTCTATGGAGCCAACAAAACTGTATGAAACTATGGATGGACCTACTGTTAAGTGGATGCAGGAACTAGCCAAGCAAAAGGCAGCGGCGGTTATGGGTAGTCTTATTATTAAAGATCAGGAGCAGTTTTTTAATCGACTGTTATTTGTAGAGCCCACTGGAGCAATAACTAGTTATGATAAAAAACACGGATTTAGTTTGGCAGGAGAAGATAAGGTATACACACCTGGAGTTTCAAGGCAGTTGGTACACTATAAAGGCTGGAGGATTTGCCCGCTTATTTGTTATGATTTGCGCTTTCCGGTTTGGGCTCGTAATACAGTTGATTATGATCTCTTAATTTATGTTGCCAATTGGCCCGTTCCGAGAATAAATGCATGGAACACTTTACTAAAAGCAAGAGCTATAGAAAACATGAGTTATTGTGTTGGGGTCAATAGAATTGGAGTTGATGCCAATGGCTATGAATATTCAGGAAATTCTATTGCTATAGATTATCTAGGATCTCCTTTAACGGAGGTTTGCGAGCATAAAGCAGCAGTGCTTATCACAACACTTTTAAAAGAACCGATGATGGCTACCCGACAAAAATTAGGATTTTTAAATGATCGAGATAGTTTTGTAGTAGACTAATTACTGTATAATAAAAAAGCCGTCAATCTTAGATTGACGGCTTTTTTATATCTGTGTTTATTTTAAACGATAGGATTCATCCATTTAAAATCATATTTGGTATCTGGAACCACAATTCTTTCTGTGATTCTATACATACGATCTGGAAGCTTTAACAAATAATCTCTTGCTTTTTCTGCTTCAGGACTTAGGTTGGTTAATTTGTCAATTTCCCAAGTGGTATTTAGCTTTTTAAGGATGTCTACATAGTCAAAACCAGTATAAACCCCTACGCGTTGTGCGACAGTAGAAAATTGATCAAACAAGGTTCCTTTGTTGTTAAACGATTCTCTCAGGTGTACTGCAGGCATGACAATCTTATGCTTCATCATATGTTGAAAAGCTAGCATCATTTCGTTTGGATCTATTTTAAAGATTTCTTTAACAAACTCTGCATAGGCTATATGATGGCGCATTTCATCACCAGCAATAATTTTAGACATTTTAGCCAAGGCCTTGTGCCCTTTGCTTTTGGCGATTTTTGCTACGTTATTATGAGAAATATAGGTTGCAAGTTCTTGAAAACTAGTGTAAACAAAATTCTTATACGGATCAGATGCAGTACCGATGTCAAAACCATCAGCAATTAAATGTTGGGTGGTAATTTCTACCTCACGCATGTTTACACGTCCAGACAAATACAAATACTTATTTAAAACATCACCGTGACGATTTTCTTCTGAGGTCCATGCTCTTACCCATTTTGCCCAACCGTTATCTGGATGTTGACTAACTCCATCAAGGTCTAATAGCCAAGACTCATAAGTAGGTAAAGCCTCTTCGGTAATAGTATCACCTACTAAAACTACCCAAAAGTCGTCATCCAATTCTTTCGAGATTTCTTGAATTTCTCTTACTTCATCAATGAAGCTATCTTTTTGAGAATTAGGCAAAAAATCAGTTGGCTGCCAAATTTTTTCAGGCGTGATTAAAAACTTATCTACAAATGTATCGATGTTTTTTTCTAAGGTTAACATCACCTCTTTTCTTATGTTGTGTACAGACATATTTATTGGATATGATTGGTGACCGCTGTTTCTACTTCTTTCATTAATTCATCAAACGGTAATGAATCTATTTTTATAGGTTTGTGTGTAGTAATGCTAATAGGACTTCCTAAACCCAAAGGAAATTTGCCATATTTAAATACTTTCCACGAATTGTTAATGGTCAAAGGTACAATATATCCGTCAGGATTGTATTTGGTTATCATTTTTAATCCATTTGTAGAAAAAGGCTTTGGCTTCCCCGTTCTACTTCTGGTACCTTCTGGGAAGATAATTGCCCCCCATTTTTTTTCGCGGATTCTTTTAGAAAATCGTCCAAGCTCAGTAAGTGCTTGTTTTGCATCTTTCCTGTTGATAAGAGCCGCGCCTCCGTGTCTTAAATTGTATGAAACACTTGGTATGCCTTTACCCAACTCGATTTTGGCAACAAATTTTGGGTGATGCTTTCTAAAAAACCAACCAATTGGAGGGATGTCAAAAGTACTTTGGTGGTTTGATACAAATATTAAGCTGGTATCTTCTGGTAATGTGTGTTTGTTGATCAATCGGATAGGAATCCCCAAGATTAGTAAAGACTTAACCAAAAAAAAGTTTAGTGCTGCCACAACTTTATCATGTGCTTTATGGCCAAAAACATTTAAGCTTATCCATTGTAGCGGGTGAAAAATCACTAACAACAGAAAAAAGACAAGGATAAATATTGGAGATATTATATAACTTAAAATTTTCATTTTTATATTTAAAAAAATCCTAAGAAAAACTTAGGATGTGAGTGTTCTTATTTAAACCATTGATTCCAGGGAATTCTTGCTAATATCAACAAGAAAGCGATGCCATAGAAAATGGCAAAGGTTTTAAATTTAGCAGTGTCAGTTGTTTTCTTTTTGTGTTTAGACCAACCAATAGTAATTAAGACAATAGCTATGATCATCATTAGAGGATGCTCTAGAGCTAACAATCTACTTTCTGAGTTACCCATTACAGCAGTGCTATCAGCTTTCATTGCTTTGTACCAAGGACTCATAAAATACCAACCCAATCCGATTAATAATTGAATATGTGATACGATTAAGGTAAACAAACCTATGCGTAAATCTTTATCGGTAAAGGCTCTTTTTTTTTGAAGTGCTAAGAGTGCATTAATAACTGCGAAGGCTAAAAAAAGCACCACTAAATAGGCCCAATAAGAATGTATTTCTTTCATGATCTTGGTTTTATTTTTTAAAGGAGTAAATATACAGAATTTTAGTCATAAAAAAACCACCTCAAAAGAGGTGGTTTTAAAAATGTATAGTTTTAATTTCTTAGAAAGAAAACTTAAAAGAAGCATTCCAAGTTCTTCCGTAACCAAAGTATACTCTGTTGTTTACATCTATACCATCATAGGTTGTGCTACCTGCAGTTGCATGGATGTTTGTGTAACCATCAGAAATATATCTCGTGTCTAAAACGTTGTTTACGTTAAGTCTGAAACGAGCATTAACTTTTTCTCCAAAGTTAAATTTGTATGATACTCCTGCATCTAATAAAGAATGACTAGGAAGTTTTAAAGATCCAGCATCATTATCAGCTTGTGAGGTAAAAGAAGAAGCGCTAATTGTTGGGTATAAATTTGTTGCGTAAAAATTGCTAATATCAAATTTTAAGTCATCTGTAGCTCTATATGTAACTCCAATTCTTGCTGTAGTTTGAGCAGCATCACCAACTTTAACTCCATCTAAATAAAAAGTTGTTCCACTAGCTCCAACAACATTATTGTTTTGGTCATATTCTGTACCAGTTACATTACCTACATATTGGAAATTACCTAAAGAAAGCATTCCATCAATAGTGAATTTTCCATAATATGCATTTGCTTCAAATTCTAATCCAGTGTGAACTTGTTCAATTCCTGAGAAATCAACAAAATTTCCTGGTGCAGAACCACCTGATCTTTGGTATCTGTCTTTCCATGAAGTTCTATATGCATTTACTTTTACATTGTAGTTTTCATTTCTAAAACCATAACCTAACTCCAATCCTACGATTTTTTCGTTTGTTAACCCAGTATTGATGTCGTTGTTGTTATAGTTTGGGTAAACAGCGTCAAAGAAAGGTTGTTTAGAATAGTAACCTGCATTTCCAAAAACATTATGCTCTTCATTAATGTTCCAGTTCATTCCCCCTTTTATGTTTCCTCCTAATAAGCTTTCAAAGCTTGATTTTTGACTACCAACTAGCAAGTTGAAATAATCAACTCTTTGGAATGCTTGTTGAGAAACACCAGCTTGTACAAAAGCAGAAATATTATCTTTAGAATATTCAACTTGTCCAAAAGCTCCTAACCAACGAACGTTACCATCATTATAGTACTCAATTTTTTGTTGATTGGTAATATTAGCCCAAGGATTAAAACTTGGAGAAGGATCTACAAAACTTGTAATATTTCTGTTAGGATTGTTTACATCTCTGTTGTCAGTATATCCTGTAGCTCCTAAAAGATTAGAAACAACTCTGTAGTGAATTCCTTGGTAAGTTCTTGCATCTATACCTAAGTCCCAGCTTAAGTTTTCGTTTGCTTCTTTATGGAAGTTAGCAATAAGACCATACCAGTTATGAGAGTTCATAGAAGCTCTACGTGTTAAACCGTTATTTCTATCATTAACTGTACTAACTCTATCTGCTCCAAAAT
This sequence comes from Polaribacter pacificus, assembly GCF_038024035.1. Lineage (NCBI taxonomy): Bacteria > Pseudomonadati > Bacteroidota > Flavobacteriia > Flavobacteriales > Flavobacteriaceae > Polaribacter > Polaribacter pacificus. Next base: position 1,514,697 of record NZ_CP150664.1, on the reverse strand, counting down.
CAGCTACAGTACCACCTGCATTCCACTTTGCGATATCGTCAAAACGAACTTGACCAGCTGCATCTCTTAATCTAAAATCATAATCACGGATACCGTTTACATTTCCAATTGGACCTGATCCACCTCCACGTCCCCATGAAGCGTAAAGAACAGTTGATAAACTTGCATCGTCAGAAATTTTCCAGTCATAGTTTAAAGACATAACTGGTTTGTGGTAAAAGTTTCTTCTTAAAGAAAATTCTTCTCCATTATACATTCCCCAAGCTGGATTGAATTTTCTGCTAGGTTCATCTGCAGTTCCAAACTGTTGGTATAATGATAGTTTTTCAGCATAACTACGTTGGTGATGCCATTGTGGTGCACCAGTAAATGTAAACTCAATTGAGTGCTCATCATTAAATGTGTAACCAAGACCAATAAAATAGTTGTGTCCTAAAAATTTAGTACCATCAACATAACCATCTCCTTGAGTTCTGCTTAATAAAAAAGAAGCAGATAATCCGTTGTCTAATTTACCTGTAGAATAAGAAGCCAAATATTTCATATATCCGTCATTTCCAAAACTAGCAGTTACATTTCCTCCTTGTTTTTGTTCAGAAGTCTTTGTAATAACGTTTACAGTACCTCCAACAGACGAAATTGCCAATTTAGAAGAACCTAAACCTCTTTGTACTTGCATTGCAGAAGTTACATCAGAAAGTCCAGCCCAGTTAGACCAATAAATAGAACCATTTTCCATGTCATTTACTGGAACACCATTAATCAATACAGCAATGTTCTCTTGACTAAATCCTCTAATATTAATTCTAGCATCTCCAAATCCACCACCAGATTTGGTAGCGTATACAGAAGGAGTAGATTTTAAAATTTCAGGAAATTCCTGAGACCCTAATTTTTCTTCTATTTCATTTGCTTTAATCGTTGAAACCGCTACAGGAGTTTTTCTGTCTTTGGCAACATCAATTACACCTTGGATAACAACTTCCTCTAAAGTGTTAGAGTCTTCAGTTAATTGAATAGTCCCTAAATTACTTTTTGATGAAGTAAATGCTACTTCTTTAGTTAGGTATCCAATAAACGAAATCAATACGACACCAGAGTCGGTGTTTGCGTTTAAAACAAATTTCCCATCAAAGTCTGATGATGTTCCATTTGAGGTTCCTTTTACTTGAACACTCGCACTTGGTAATGGTTGACCAGATTCGTCAACAACTTTACCAGTGATTTTTGATTGTCCAAAAACTGTAGCAACTGTAAAAAACAATGCAACTACTAATAAATTTTTAAAATTTTTCATTTTTAAATTTTACGTTATTAAATGTTATGCAAAAATCCCTCTTTTTACACTTCCCAATGTTAAGTTAATGTTAATTATTAACATAAAATTAAGAAATATAAATTTAGCTTTTTTAGGGTTAAATTCTGTTTATCAGAGAATTAAATATTAACAGGGTTGTTAACAAATGAATATTAAAAGTTAAAATTTTAACGAGAAATAAAAAAACAGACAATTTTTTTATTGATTTAAATAAGTATTAGCCAATTCTTTTCCTAATTCTACACCAAATTGATCAAAACTATAAATATTCCAAATAATGCCCTGAGTAAAGATTTTATGCTCGTAAAGTGCAATTAATTTGCCTATAGATTCTGGAGTTCTTTTTTTGATAATTAGTGAATTACTAGGTTTGTTTCCCTCAAAGACTTTGTAAGGAAGTAGCTCTGAGATTTGGTTAACTTTTCCTTGAAATTTAAGTTCTAAGTGTGCGTCTTGAATGCTTTTTCCAAAAGCCAATGCGGTAATTTGTCCTTGGTAATTGGCCATTAGTTTTTTGTGCTGATCTTTTCTTCCGCTGCAAGATTCTTTAAAGCCAATGAAATCTGCAGGTATTAGTTTGGTGCCTTGATGAACCAATTGCATGAATGAGTGTTGTACATTGGTTCCAATACCTCCCCAAAGAATACTTCCAGTTTGGTAGCCTATTTTTTTACCAGCTCTATCTACGCTTTTCCCATTGCTTTCCATAGAAGCTTGCTGCAAATAAGGGACCAGATTTTCTAAGGCCTGCGCATAAGTCAAGACAAGTTCCGTTTCACAATCAAAAAAATTAGTGTACCAAATACCTATTAAAGCCATAAGTACAGGGATGTTTTTATTAAAAGGGGTACTTTTAAAATGTTCATCCATTTCATTGGCGCCTGCTAAGAGTTGTTTAAAATGCTCAAAACCTAGAGACAAGGAAATTGTAATTCCCACGGGACTCCAAAGTGAAAAACGACCACCAACCCAATCCCACATCGGTAGGATATTTTTTGGAGCCACACCAAATGCTGTAACAGCTTTTGTATTTGTAGAGACTGCTATAAAATGTTTGGCGATGTCTTTTTTAGTTGCAGATTTTAAAAACCATTCTTTAGCACTTGTTGCATTGGACAATGTTTCTTGAGTGCTAAAAGTTTTTGAGACGATCACAAACAAGGTAGTTTCTCTATTTAATTTTGCTAAAACAGACTCCAAATGATCGCCATCAACATTTGATATAAAATGCGTGTTTAAATGATTGGAGTATTCTTGCAAGGCAGTCACAACCATTTGTGGTCCCAAATGAGACCCGCCAATACCAATATTTACGATGTCTGTAATTGCTTTGCCAGTAGCTCCTTTCCATTTGCCAGAAACCACGTCATTTGTTAGGCTTTCCATTTGCTTTAAAGCAGCTGCTATTTCTAAGCGAATGTTTTTTCCGTCAACCCATAAAGGAACTTCTGAATTTGATCTTAAGGCTGTGTGTAATACGGCCCTTTGTTCTGTGCTATTAATAATATCGCCATTAAAATAACTTGCTATTGCATTAGGTAAGGCTACTTCTTCAGTTAACTCAGTTAAAAGGTCAAGGACTTCTTGATTGAGTCTGTTTTTAGAATAATCAAAAAAGAAATCTTCAAAATCAATAGTAAAGTCTGTTGCTCTGTTGGGGTGGTCTTTAAAAAAATTGATGAGGTGTTTTTCTTGTATTTCCAGAAAATGCTCATTCAGTTTTTTCCAGGCAATTGTAGTTGTTGGATCAATGTTTTTTAAAGCCATTTTTGATTAGTTTTGAAAAGCGACAATGTTTGTTGTAGGCAATATCAACTCTTCTATTTCTTTTTTATAAGTAATGTTGTCTAATTGTGTTTTTAGAGGTTTAATGTGGGTGAAAAAGGTAGGTCTTTTTTCCTTTTTAAGGGGTTCAGCGGCAGGTAGTTTCTCTTTAAGTGGATCTACTTGGCGTCCATTTTTCCAGAAGCGATAGCACACATGGTTTCCGCTGCTGCTTCCAGTAGAGCCTACAAAACCAATAATGTCACCTTGTTTTACGTACTGCCCTCGTTTTACATTTCTTCTACTCATATGTAAATACTGAGTAGTGTATGTGCTGTTGTGTTTAACCTTAACATAATGCCCATTTCCGGTTTTTCTGTAGGCTGATTCAGTTACAACTCCGCTGGCAGTTGCCATGATTGGAGTACCGTAATTGGCCGCGAAATCAGTACCTTTATGTGGCTTTACCTTGTTGTTGTAAAGGGCAATTTTTCGGGTTAAGTTGTATCGAGATGAAATTCTATATTGAAACTTAATAGGTGATTTTAAGAATTGACTTCGTAGCATGTTTCCGTCTTCATCATAATATTCTACAATGCCTTTTTTAGGGTCAGGAACAAAACGATAGGCATACAAATCTTTACCTTTATGGTTAAAAACAGCGGCTTTGATTTTTCCGTAGCCAACAAAAGTATCATCATCTATATATTGTGCTTCGTAAACAATCTTAAAACTATCTCCTTTTTGAAGCTTTAAGAAATCTAAAGTCCAAGCGTAAATGTCTGCAACTTCATTCATTAAATTTGAATTAATCCCCAAACTATCCATTGATTCTGAAAAGCTAGAATAAATATGACCAATGGCTTCTTTTTCTACAGTTTTAATCTCTTTACGATATTTGTAGCTGTGTATAATCGAGTCATTAAACTCTACAACAGTTGCAATTGACTTAGTGTTTTTATAGATAAATACTTGAGCTTTTTGAGTTGAATCTTTTGAGGCTAAAATTATATATGGTTTTCCGGCTCTTACCATACGAACATCAAAAGTGTCTTTAACTTTTGTTGCAATTTTATTGATAATTGGGTAATCCACATGATAACGATCTAAAATAACGCCAAAACTTTCTCCCTGTTTGATAGTGTCATGAAACACTGTGTAATCATCCAGTTTAAATCCGTATTTCTGAACAATTTTTGGCACTTTTACAGTTGCGCTAAGTTCATTTTGTGGTGGTGTAATTTCTGATTTACAAGAAACCAATAGAAAAACAATTGAAAAGATGGACAATAAATTTTTCAAACGAGTATTTTTTATGTTTTTAAAACGTAAAAATACAATTTAATCGTATATAATTTCAAAAGAATTTGCAAGACCTTTATAGGCTTCTAATTCTGCGCGTAAAGAACCTACTGCTAAAGATGCTTTTAACTTGATAGGAATTTTATTCGCATCAGCAGTTATCCAGATGGTAACACTTTCATTGGCTTTAAAAATCCTACCAGCCTGAACCATGGGTCTAAATAGCAGAGTTTTAACCTTGCCAAAAGAGGTCTTTAAAAACTCAGTACCTAAAAAGCGCAATTTAAAAGGAAAGGTTTCTCCGTCTATAAACATATTAAGTCCTATCTCATCTCCTTCGTTTAAATTCTCTAAATTTTGAGTCCTTAAGTAATAAAAAGCTGAGAGCATATCTTGGATGTCTTCAATGCTTGCAGATGAAGTTGTTCCTGATTTAAAATCTTGAGTTGTGGCTATATTGTTAGAGTAATCAAAATTTATTTTACGATTAATAATATAACCTCCCTCATTGATGTTTCTTATAAACACATAAGGTTGAATGGTTTCTTTGTTAAAAAAGGACTCGTACGTGTCATCTACCTTAAAAAACCATTTGATTACACCAGAAGTCCATCCTTTTCCTGTAACATGAAATACTTCTTTGTCATTAATAATTGCTTCATCCACACTAAGAGTTGCGCTACCAGCTCTTAAAAAACCGCTATAGCTCATTTTAAATCGTAGCCATTCACCTTTTTTAAAAACAGTTGTTGTTTCTTGAGCGTGTCCAAAACCTATATATAATAAAGCGAGAAAGAGGAGGATATTTTTTTTCATTAAATCAAACATATAAAAAAAGGATGACAAAATCTGTTCCAAAATTAAAAACCTTTTAGAATTGCTATTCCAAAAGGTTTTGAAAGGACTTAGAATGTTCCCCAATTTTTTAGTTCATCATTACTCCATAAATATGGAAAAAAGATTCTTCGTTGGAATTTGGGATGCATGTATTTTCGCCAGCTACTTCCACCGGTTGCTTCAAGATCTTTATCTCCTCCACCCAGATATTTTCCTGCAGCATTGTAGTGTGCCATCACCCACTTTACATTGACGGTATAATCGTAATGCCTCATGGCTTTAATTAGATTTGGATCTTTTTGAAATTCTTCTGGAAGTTGTTTAAATTTTTTAGAGAGATTGCACTCGTTGTAATCTTCCATAAAATCAATAAAATCGCCCATATACTTTTTTTCAAACAAGTTGATTAGCGTCGATTTTTTCCCAGTTTTATGGTCTTTGCCTGCAGCCTGCCAATACAAGTGGTCAAAGGCATTTTTAAAAGATGAATTTCTATCGATGCTATCTCGGTAACGCACATCAATCAAGTTGATAAGCTCCGTAGAAGCAAATTCTATTTTTCTGTATTGAGCACTCTGAAAACCACTTGCAGGTGTTAGAGTGTTTCTAAACTTTAAGTATTGATCCACATCCATACCCTCTGCCATTACTTCAAAAGAATTGCAAAGCATGTCAAAATACCTGCTAATTCTCATTAGGTGTTTTGAGAATTTCTCTGCAGAAACAGTTTCTTTAGAAAGTGAAATTTGATCAATCTCCCATAAAACCATTTTAAAAAGCAACTCGTTTACTTGGTGGTACATGATAAAGACCATTTCGTCTTTTTCAGTTGTTCTCGGAATCTGAAGACCTAGTAAGGCGTCGGTTTGAATATAATCCCAATACGTAATTGGGGTGCTCCACAATAAGCCTTCAAGCATGCTGTTTAAAGGAACGCCCAGTTTCTCGTATTTTGCTTCTAAAGCCTTTAGTAATTCTTCTTTTTCCATGTTTCTGTTATGCATTAAAAAAGAGCCAAGTTTAAAACTGTTTTGCTTTTAGCTTGGCTCTTTTTGAAATGTTTATTATAAAGTACCTCTTTTTTCTTGTTCTCTTTCTATAGACTCAAATAAAGCTTTAAAATTACCGGCGCCAAAACCACGAGCACCCATTCTTTGAATGATCTCAAAGAAAAGTGTAGGTCTGTCTTCTACAGGCTTAGTGAAGATTTGTAATAGATAGCCTTCTTCATCTGCATCAATCATAATTGATAATTTCTGCAATTCGCCAATATCTTCTTTCATCATGTCTCTGTGCTCTCCTAAACGATTTGGAATATCATCGTAATATGCTTGAGGCGGTGGAGGTAAAAATTCAATTCCACGAGCTTTTAATTGACTTACGGTTTCTATAATATCATCAGTTGCTACTGCAATGTGTTGAACACCAGAACCTTCGTAAAAATCTAAATATTCTTCAATTTGAGAACGTTTTGCAGCTTTGGCAGGTTCATTAATTGGAAATTTAATACTGCCATTACCGTTGCTCATTACCTTACTCATTAAGGCAGAATACTCCGTGTGAATTTGCTTGTCATCAAAAGATAAAAAGTTTTCAAACCCCATTACATCTTCATACCATTTAACCCAAACATCCATTTGGTTCCAACCTACGTTCCCAACCATATGGTCAATGTATTTTAACCCAACTGGTGTAGGGTTGTAGTCTGATTCCCATTTTTTAAATCCAGGCATAAAAGTTCCTGTGTAGTTCTTGCGCTCAACAAACATATGAACTGTTTCTCCATAGGTATAGATTCCAGCCTTAACAACTTCACCAAATTCATCCGACTCAACAGTAGGCTCTAAATATGATTTTGCACCGCGTTTGGTAGTTTCTTCGTAGGCACTTCTGGCATCTTCTACCCAAAGAGCAATTATTTTTACACCATCACCATGCTTGACGATATGATCATTAATAGGTGATTTGCTATTTAACGGTGTGGTTAGCATTAAGCGAATCTTATCTTGCACTAACACATAACTTACACTGTCTTTTGATCCTGTTTCTAGACCTTTGTAGGCTAGAGATTGAAATCCAAAAGCAGTCTTATAAAAGTGTGCAGCTTGTTTTGCATTCCCTACATAAAATTCTACATAGTCTGTTCCTAATAAAGGCAAAAAGTCTTGTGCCCCTTCAAATATTTTTTCTAAACCGTAGTTTACTGATTTTATTTCTTTTTTACTCATTATACTCTGTATTAGAATAAAGAAAAAAGAGTAGAGAAAAGAGACAACTATAGTTTGTTTTGAAAACTCATAGTCATCATTTGGAACTCTGCTAGTTTTTCTTCAAATGTTTTTAATTGTTTTTCTGTAATATATTTTCTTTTATATGCTATTATTAATTGTGTTTCAAGTTCAAACGAAGAACCTAAAGAGACATCGATAAAGTGAGAGAAAGATTTACTTGTTCTAGATGATCCTTCTGCAATATTACTTGGAATAGAAATAGAACATCTATTGATTTGTGAAATTAACCCAAACTTTTCTTCTATTGGAAATGAATCAGTTATTTTAAAAACATCATCTACAATTTCAATACCTAAATTCCAAATTTTAAGGTTTTTGTAATTATGTCTTTTCATCTCTCTTCTCTCTTCTCTCTTCTCTGTTTTCTATTCTCTCTCTCCTAATTTAATTAAAAATTAAATTGATACATTTTCAAATTGTTTTATTGTTAAATTGACCTACTCAAGCCAAGATTTATAATAATCGTCGTCGGCTATTTTCATAGCTTCTTCTGTTACTTGTAAAGGCTTAAAAGTATCTACCATAACGGCCAATTCTTCTGTTTTGGTTTGACCAATACTTCTTTCTGTCGCTCCAGGGTGGGGACCATGTGGGATTCCCGCAGGGTGTAATGAAATATGTCCAGGAGCAATATCGTTTCTACTCATAAACTCACCATCAACATAGTAGAGAACTTCATCAGAATCTATATTGCTGTGATTGTATGGCGCAGGGATAGAATCTGGGTGGTAATCATAGAGTCTTGGTACAAAACTACAGATTACAAAAGCACTGGTTTCAAATGTTTGATGTACTGGAGGCGGTTGATGTATGCGACCTGTAATGGGTTCAAAATCATGAATAGAAAATGCATACGGATAATTAAATCCATCATAGCCTACCACATCAAAAGGATGACTTGCATAGACCATTTCTATAATGTCGCCTTGCTTTTTTACTTTCATAATAAACTCTCCAGTTTCATTATGGGTTTCAAGTTCAGAAGGCCTTCTAATGTCTCGCTCACAGAATGGTGCATGCTCTAAAAGCTGACCAAACCAGTTGCGGTATCTTTTTGGAGTATAAACAGGTTGGTAGGACTCTACAATAAAAAGACGATTGTCTTGAGTATCAAAGTCTAATTTGTAAATGATTCCTCTTGGAATCACTAAATAGTCTCCGTATTTAAAATCAATATTTCCTAAATGAGTTCTTAGTTTTCCGCTACCCTTATGGATAAACAATACTTCGTCTGCATCGGTATTTTTGTAAAAATAATCTTTGGTAGATTCTTTTGGTGCGGCTAAAATAATGTTACAATCAGCGTTGGTTAACATTACTTTTCTACTATCAAGATAATCGTTTTCCGGTGCTACCTGAAAACCTCTAAGACGGTAAGATTGTATGTTATTTGCTTTCGCAATTTTTGGCTTTACAGAATATTGTTTTCTGATTTCTTTGACCATGGTTGGTCTTTGCTCGTGATACGAGTTGGTAGACATTCCGTCAAATCCAATAGTACCAAACAATTGTTCGTAGTACAAATCGCCATTTGGTTTTCTAAATTGAGTATGACGTTTGGGTGGTATTTTTCCTAAATGATGATAAAAAGGCATCTTTGATATAGTTTTATAAGTTAATAATTGTGCAACAGCGTTTTAAGGCTCTCGATTGCACTTCATTGAAATACAGCTACATCAGTCAATCATTCTGGGTTTCTCTTGATTAAGAATTTTAACAATATTAATAGGTCTAACCAGCTCATAGGTAAGCATTTTAAGCATCTGCTTCACAAATATACAAAAACTAACAAAAGGATTTTTAAGATTCTGGAGCTAATTCTATCTCTAGACCATCCATCTCTGGAGTGATTTGAATTTGACAGCCCAAACGACTGTTTTCTTTTACGTGAAAAGCCTCTGCAAGCATCATGTCTTCATCAGGCCCCATTTCTGGTAATTCATGATCAGACTCTACATAGCATTGACATGAAGCACACATGGCCATTCCTCCACAAATGCCGATGGTTCCTTCTGGAGCAAGCTCATAAGATCTAACTACTTCCATCAGGTTCATTGCCATGTCTGTGGGAGCTAAAATTTCGTGTAGAACACCTTCTCTGTCTTTTATTTTTAGGGTAATGTCTTGTTCCAAAGTTTTCGTTTTAAGTGTGTACTATTAATCGATACTTTTTATAACTGCTTTTGGAGCCTCTTTTCGGGTCCCATCAAAACCATCAACACCACCAACTGTGGTGTATTTCATTACGTATTTTTTGTTTGGGAAGATTCGTTGATATGCACTTTGACACATCAAGGTTGCCTCGTGAAATCCACACAAAATTAATTTTAATTTTCCTGGATAGGTATTTACATCACCAATGGCATAGATGCCAGGAATGTTGGTTTGATAGTCCAAGGCGTTGTTTACCTTAATGGCATTTTTTTCTATTTCTAAGCCCCAATTTGCGATGGGTCCAAGTTTTGGAGACAAGCCAAATAGCGGGATAAAATGATCCGCTTCTAAAATAAAGTTTTCTTTGTCTTTCTGTTTTACGACCACGCCCGTTAGCTTTGATTCACCAACGATGTCTACCACTTCTGCGGGAGTAATCAAATTGATTTTTCCTGAGTTTTTTAATTCTTGAACTTTTTCTACAGAATCAAGTGCTCCTCTAAACTCATTTCTTCTATGGATTAGGGTAACACTTTTTGCAACATCCGTTAAAAAGATTGACCAATCCAAAGCAGAGTCTCCTCCTCCAGAAATAACAACATCTTTATCGCGGTACAATTCTGGCTCTCGGATCATGTATTCAACACCTTTGTCTTCAAATTTTTCAATTTGAGGAATGGGAGGTTTACGAGGTTCAAAACTTCCTAATCCTCCAGCAATTGCAACAATTGGTGCTTTGTGCTGAGTTCCTTTATTGGTGGTTACTACAAAGCTACCATCTTCTTGCTTTTCTATGGTTTCAGCGCGTTCTCCTAAGGTAAACCCAGGTTCAAATTGCTTTATCTGCTCTAGTAGTTTATCGGTAAGGTCACCGGCTAAAATTTCTGGATATGCAGGGATATCATAAATGGGTTTTTTTGGATAAATTTCAGAACATTGACCACCTGCCTGAGGTAGTGCGTCAATTAAATGACATCTTAGTTTTAGTAATCCTGCTTCAAAAACAGTGAATAATCCTGTAGGGCCAGCGCCTATGATGAGTATGTCTGTGGTTATCATTTGCAAAAAAAATTCAAGTAAAGATACGTGCTGTTTAAAAGATAAAAGCTGATTTTTATCAGTTAAGCAACATTAATAACTTCTTCTATTTGGGGTGCATATTTTTTGATGGTAGCTTCTACGCCGTTTTTCAAGGTCATTTGATTAACGGAACAGCCTGTACAAGCGCCTTCTAATTGAACTTTTACAATATTATTTTCGATTGATAGCAGTTTTATATTGCCACCATCACTAATTAAAAAAGGACGAATTTCTTCTAGTGCCTTTTCTACATTGTCTGTTGTTTCTTGTACAGTCATAGTTTATTTATTTAGTACTACATCCACTCATCGTTGTAATTCTAACAACTTCTGTAGGTGGTAAATTTGCATTTCTTTTTAATAATTGAGAAAGCATTTCTTTGGTGATGTCAGCAAAAGCTTTTTCTAGAGGCGTGTTCTCTTGTAAGGCAACTGGATGTCCAACATCTCCTGCTTCTCGAATACTTTGCACTAAGGGAACCTCTCCCAAAAATTGAGTTTGTATATCCTCGGCTAAATTTTTAGCTCCATCTTTTCCAAAGATATAATATTTATTGTCTGGTAACTCTTCTGGAGTAAAATAAGACATGTTTTCTACGATTCCCAATACAGGAACATTGATACTTTCTTGTTGAAACATGGCAACTCCTTTTTTGGCATCAGCTAAAGCAATGTTTTGTGGCGTGCTTACTACCACAGCTCCGTTAATAGGAAGGGCCTGAACTATGGATAAATGTACATCTCCTGTTCCTGGAGGCAAATCAATTAGTAAGAAGTCTAACTCACCCCAATCTGCATCAAAAATCAATTGATTTAAAGCTTTAGAAGCCATGGGTCCACGCCAAATAACTGCCTGGTTTGGATTGGTAAAAAAGCCTAAAGACAGTAATTTTACGCCATAACTTTCAATAGGTTTCATTTTAGATCTTCCATCTACAGTAACCGAGACTGGTTTTTCTTTTTCTACATCAAACATTAAATGCATCGATGGGCCGTAAATATCGGCATCTAAAACACCTACACTAAATCCCATTTTAGCTAATGAAACAGCTGTATTTGCTGTGATGGTAGATTTACCAACTCCTCCTTTACCAGAAGCGATGGCAATGATGTTTTTTATATTTGGAATTTCTTTTCCTTTAATCTGATTTGGATTTTCTTTAGAAGCAGCTTCTACTTTAACATTCACCTTTACGTCGATGCTATCACCAACATGTTGATGAATTGCTTTTTTAATGTCGCTTTCAACGCGTTTTTTTGCTTGTAATGTAGGGTTGTTAATGCGAACATCTACTACAACTTCATTGCCAAAAGCAACAATATTGCTGATGTTTTTATTTTCTACTAGACTCTTTCCTTCTCCTGGAGCAGTGATGCTTTCTAATGCGGTGTATATATCTTGCTTGGTAAAACTCATGATGGTATATCTGTAAACTTGAACCTGTTTAACTTGTTTTTGTGCGCAAGTTTAAACTCTGTTCTAACTCTTAAAGTAGTTTTTAATTAGTTTTAATCTAAAGAACAAAGATAGTATTTACAGTTCAGATATTAAAGCAGATAGATGATGTTTATTGATGGGTCTATAGAAGAAAATTATGCTTAATTTATAGCAATTCTTCACTGGGGTTCCAAAAAACCTGATCAAAGTTTTGAATCTGATTGTCTAAGACCACAATTCCTTCGCTTTCTAAAAGTTGTTGCATAAGGTTGGTGCCTTCAAAATGCTGTTTCCCAGTAAGTAATCCTTTTCTGTTAACAACACGATGAGCAGGAACTTCATCCGTTTGATTGTGTGAGTTGTTCATTGCCCAACCAACCATTCTTGCAGATCTTGCAGCCCCTAAATAAGTTGCAATTGCCCCGTAACTGGTTACTCTACCATAAGGGATCAATCGTGCCACTTGATAGCATTTTTCGAAAAAATTATCTGAGCTTTTCATGGAAACAAGTTACAATAATTTAAAAAAAGTAAAAAGAGCTAGAAATCCAGTCAGAACAGCTAGGGCCATGTTAAAATGTTGGGTGTAGCTTTGCAAACGAGGTCTTATTTTTTCTGCCAAAAGTATATAGTGGTACAAAATAAAAAATGCACCAATACTAGAACCCAAAGAAAAGGCAAGCATTGATATGGGTTCTAAAAGGAACCAATCGTAAAGATTAAGCATTGCTCCAACGCCACAAAAAAAAGGAATCGCAAACATGTTAATACTCGAAAGGCTGACACCAATTAAGAAGCCATTTTTTATTTTTTTTGGAGTGTCAATTGCTAAATCTTCTTGACGATCTTTTCTTGATTTTAGGTAAAAAAAGATCGATAAGGCTGCGAAAACGATGACAATTACAATTTGGAGTTGATCTAAAATAGAAGGGTATTGATTGAGAATAGTTAAGATATATAGGCCTATATAGGCTTGGAAAATTACAATAAAGGCGACTCCAAAGGCAAATTGAATGGCGTTTTTTTTGCCGTTTTCTAAACGTAATTTAATGGCTGTAATATTAAGCATGCTGGGTGTAATAGAACCTAGGTATGAAGTAATAAGGCCTATTATTAAAGTCAGCAAAACCATCACGTTTATTTATAGTTGATTCTAAATTTAACGTAAGTTATGGGTTTTCCTTTTTCTAAGTATTGTTTTTCGTAAAATGTTTGTGTACCTGTAACTTCTTCAGGACTGTAAACGTTTTTGTAGACGTCGTGGTTTGAGTGCAATATTTCATGCCCTTCACCATGTAATAAGCCCAAGGTGTACCCGTGCATAAATTCGCTGTCCGTTTTTAAATTAACACAGCCGTCTTTTTTTAAGATGTGGTGGTATTTTTTTAAAAACTCAGAATTTGTAAGTCGATGCTTGGTGCGTTTGTATTTAATCTGTGGATCGGGAAAGGTAATCCAGATCTCATCAACTTCTCCCTCAGCAAAAATCAAATCAACCAGTTCTATTTGAGTTCGAATAAAGGCAACATTAGGCAAGTCTTCTTCAAGTGCAGTTTTTGCACCACGCCAAAAGCGAGCACCTTTAATATCGATTCCAATAAAGTTTTTTTCTGGATTTTTTTGAGCCAAAGCAATAGTGTATTCACCTTTACCGCAGCCTAATTCTAAAACAATCGGATGATCGTTTTTAAAAAAAGTATGCCATTCACCTTTAAGATGAAACCCGTTTAAAAGTTCTTCTCTTTTTGGTTGAATAACATTTGAAAACGTTTCATTTTCATTAAAACGTTTAAGTTTGTTTTTACTTCCCAAGTTCTATATTATTCAGCAGAATCTTCGATGCCTTCTTTTTGAAAACGTTTTGATTCTTTCATCCAATAAGCAAATAGAACAAAACCAACTAAAATAAACAGCCAGTTTACTATATTCGAAGCCCACCATCCAAAATCACCTAAGCGTAAGGCTTGAAAAGGACCAAAAGCCCATGTAAAAAAGTCTCCAATGAGTCTAAAAATATTGCTTGCTATCATAACTTAAGTATATTTACAGTGCAAAAATATAAAAACAAATGATGTTAGCCAATTTTTTCGGCAAATCAAAACCAGTTAATTTTATAATTATAGCCGGGGTTTTCCTTATCTATTTTCTTATGACACAATTGACGGTCATAAAACCAGCAGAAACAGAAGGTTTTTTACTCCCTAAGTTGGGGCTTTTGATGCTTTTTGGACTTTTTCTGTTCTTGTTTAATTTTATCATTGTAAAAAATAAATTAACAAGAGATAATCTGTATGCTTTTTTGCTTTTAGTAATTTTCTTAGGTACAGTGAGTAATAGTTTGGTCAATCTTAATAATTTATTGGTTCAGGTTTTAATTTTATTGACCCTAAGAAAAGTATATAGCATCCGAAAACTCAATAATGTCTTGTCAAAACTTTTTGATAGTGGTCTGTGGTTGGGTGTTGCCTTCTTACTAGAGCCATTCTCTATAGTCTTTTTGTTGATGATCTATGCAGCAGTCGTTCTGTTTTATGAAGTTTCTGTCAAAACTTTACTGATACCTATTTTAGGTTTTTGTTCTCCACTGTTTTTGTTTTTTACCTATCTTTTTTTTGTAGATCAAACCGATATTTTTTACAGCTTGTTTACGTTTACCACTACTTATGATTTTAGCAGTTATGATTCTGTTTTCTATTCAACAAGTTTTTTCTTGTTTTTTGGAGCGCTTTTTGTTGCTATTATATCTAGGACACCACGTGTTTTTTCTGTTAACAATAAGTTTAGAAGAAGCTGGTTCTTGCTGTTATTTCATTTAGCTGTGGCATTGGCTTTTGTTTTACTGATAAAACAAAGAGATGGTTCTGAGTTAATCGCTGTTTTTATTCCGATGAGCATCATTATAGCAAACTGGTTACAGTTCTTAAAGAAAAAACTGTTTGTAGATTTAATACTGCTTTTATTTTTGGGTTACTCTATTGCGATTCATTTTATAGTTTAGTGCCATAAGCCAAATCACCAGCGTCTCCTAATCCTGGCACGATATACCCTTTATCGTTTAGTGAAGGGTCAATGGTGGCGATCCATAAATGAGTATTTTCAGGAAAATTTTCACCTATATAATCAATTCCTTCCTGTGATCCTATCACTGCGACAATGTGAATTTCTCTTGGAAGCCCATGCTTTTTTAAAGCCTCGTATACAGCTACCAATGATTGTCCAGTTGCCAACATCGGGTCTGCAAGTAAAACTATTTTATTTTCGAGTGCAGGGGCTGCAAAATACTCCACGACAATTTCAAAGTTTTCATCTTTGTTTGGATGATGTCTATAAGCAGAGATAAATGCATTTTCTGCATCGTCAAAATAATTTAATAAACCTTGATGCAAAGGCAATCCAGCTCTTAAAACTGATGCGATTACTAAATTGTCTTTGATAAAAGAAGTTTCTTTAATGCCTAGAGGAGTTGTGGTGCTTGAGGTTTTATACAAAAGTTGCTTACTTAGCTCATAACTTAATATCTCGCCAATTCTTTCAATATTTCTTCTGAAACGCAGAGAGTCTTTTTGAATTTTCACATCTCTAATTTCTGCAATAAATTTATTTAGTATCGAGTTGTTTTGGGCAATATGATGAACAGTCATGATGGAGAAAATTTTTATTAAAGGTACTTTTTTTAGTTTAAAACCGATACGATTTTTTTGGTGATAGTATTTGGCTTTATGCTGTACATTACTTCTTCATAACCCTCGCAAACTTTATTGCCATATACAGAGCATGGAATGTTTGGATATTTTTTTAAATCGGGTAAAATGCAATAATCTACAGGTTGACCAAAAGGTGCAAATCCTGCAAAAGGGTGGGTAACTCCCCAAAGAGTAATGGTTTTAATTTGCTGCATGGATGCAAAATGTGCATTTCCAGAATCCATAGCGAGCATCAAGTCTAAATGAGAAATTAGATCTAACTCTTCTTTTAGTTTTAGTCGGCCCGCAACACAGATGGTTTGTGGGTGTTTTTTTTCTAGACTGGTTAAGATTTCAATTTCTTTTTGCCCGCCTCCAAACAAAAATAAGTGATAATGTTCACTTAGTTTTTCAATCACCTTTTCCATGAAGTCTAAGGGGTAAGTTTTTGATGCGTACTGGGCAAAAGGCGCAATACCGATCCATTTTTTTGAATCTTTAATGCCTGTAATAGTTGTAATATTTTTTGATAAAATAGGTTTTTTTAACTGTGTAGGATTCGAAATATCAACAAGAAATCCCAATTGCTTAAACACATCCGCATAGCGTTGGTGAGTGCTTTTTAGTTGCTTAAAAATTTTATTTTTAGACCTCGTCAATGCTTTTTTTTCTGCTCTTCCTTTGTCAATAGCAGCAACTTTTTTTAGAGAGAAGCGGAAAAATAAACGAAGGATTTTTGAGCGTAAAACATTGTGTAAGTCAGCAACATGTGTTATTTCTTCTTTTTGGAGTTGTCTAAACAGTCTCCATAGCCCAAGAATGCCTTTGTGTTTGTGCTTTACATCAACCTCAAAAAACCGGACCGTTTTTAATGATTCAAAAACAGGAGCAAGGTGGCCTTTTGAGATCATGGTAATTTGTGCATCAGGGTGCTGATCAATTAGGGCTCTTAATACAGGGACAGTCATGGCTACATCTCCCATGGCCGAAAGACGTATCACTACAATATGCTTTGTTTTGTTCAAAATATAACTGTTTTACAGATTGTAAAAATAAGAATTTCTTTAAGACGAATGACGTAGGATTCTAAAGGCTTCAAAAGAGAAAATCAGCAAATAATATGTACCTTTGTTGCTTTATAAAATATTGAGAATGATACAATCCATGACGGGATACGGTAAAGCAGTTTTGCAATTACCAACTAAAAAAGTAAGCATAGAAGTAAAATCTTTGAATAGCAAAAGCTTAGATTTAAATGTTCGAATCCCTTCTTATTACAAGGAGAAGGAGCTTGATGTTCGAAAAAGAATTGCGGCGAGTTTGGTTCGCGGGAAGGTTGATTTTTCTATCTATGTAGAAATGACTTCTGATGAAACCAGTACCAAAGTTAATGGCCGTATCGTTAAACAATACATGGATGACCTGCGAAGTGTTTTGCCAACCAATGAACTTTCAGAAATTGAATTGCTAAAGATGGCAGTTAAAATGCCTGATGCATTAAAAACTGAACGTGAAGAGTTGGATGAATCAGAATGGCAGTTAATTGATGCAGGTATTAATGAAGCACTTAAAGAGATCACCCAATATAGAACTGATGAAGCAGCCTCTTTAGAAGTTGATTTTAGAACGAGAATCCAAAATATTTACAGCTATCTAGAAGAAGTAAAAGCATTGGATGAAGAGCGAATAGAGCACGTAAAGCAGCGTTTGCAAAAAGCCATTTCAGATTTAAAGGTTGAGCTTGATGAAAATCGTTTTGAACAAGAGTTAATCTATTACTTAGAAAAGTTAGACATTAATGAAGAAAAAGTGCGTTTGGCAAATCATTTAGATTATTTTCTAAAAGAGCTTGATGGTACAACTTCTAATGGCAAAAAACTAGGTTTTATCGTTCAAGAAATGGGTCGTGAGATCAATACCACAGGGTCAAAAGCAAATTATGCTCCTATGCAAAAGGCCGTAATTCAAATGAAGAACGAATTAGAGCAGATTAAAGAGCAAATACTTAACGTATTGTAAGAAGAAACAACAAAAAGTAAAAGACAGTTTTGACTGTCTAAATTAAAGTATATGAAAGATTTTAAAGGAAAATTGTTTGTTTTTTCTGCACCTTCTGGATCGGGTAAAACAACCATAGTTCGCCATTTATTACAACAAGAACAGTTTCAGTTAGAGTTTTCTATTTCTGCAACTTCTAGAGAACCTAGAGGAGAAGAAATTGATGGAAAAGACTATTATTTTATCAGCTTACCAGAGTTTAAAAATCATATTAAGAATGATGATTTTTTAGAGTGGGAAGAAGTATATCGCGATAATTTTTACGGAACCTTAAAAAGTGAAGTAGCGCGTATTTGGGCCCAAGGAAAACACGTAATTTTTGATATTGACGTAGCTGGAGGCCTGCGAATCAAAAAGAAATTCCCAGATCAAACCTTGGCTGTTTTTGTAAAACCACCTAGTATTGATGAGTTGAAAATTCGTTTAAAAAAACGAAAAACAGAGAGTGAAGAAAAAATAAACATGCGGATAGCTAAGGCTTCTGTTGAGTTGGCAACCGCTCCGCAGTTTGATAAGATTATAAAAAACTACGATCTAGACGTTGCTTTGAAAGAAGCAGAGCAGCTTGTTGGAGATTTTTTAAATAAGGACTAAGTATGAAAGTTGGATTGTATTTTGGTAGTTTTAACCCTATTCATGTCGGGCATTTGATTATTGCTAATCACATGGTTGAATACTCTGATCTTGAAGAGGTTTGGATGGTTGTGACTCCTCATAATCCCTTTAAAAAGAAAAAAACCTTATTAGACAATCATCATCGTTATGAGTTGGTGTTTCGCGCTACAGAAAAGTATCCGCATTTAAAGCCTTCTGATATCGAGTTTAAGCTGGAACAGCCTAATTACACGGTTCACACCCTAGCTCATCTTACTGAACTCTATCCTCAGCATGAATTTTGCTTGATTATGGGTGAAGACAACCTGAAGAGTTTTCACAAATGGAAAAACTATGATACAATTCTAGCGCACCATAATGTGTATGTGTATCCAAGAATTTCAAATGGAAGTTTAGAGTCTTCATTGTTAAGTCATCCAAAAATTTTTAAAGTAGACGCTCCAATTATTGAAATTTCATCTACATCGATACGCAAAGGAATTCGCGAACAAAAAAATGTACAACCGCTTTTAACAGAGTCGGTATGGAGCTATATAGATCAAATGAATTTTTACAGAAAATAGATTCAGTAATATTTCGTTGTATATTTGTGTAATTCTAATAGTTGAACTGTGGCAAAAAAACCGAAGAAAAAAGGAAACTTCAGACAGAAAATAACCAACAAATACAGGATGGTTGTTTTAAACGAAGAAACGTTTGAAGAACGATTTTCTATAAAATTATCACGGCTAAATATTTTTGTAATCAGTGGTTTTTTCTCTATCTTATTAATTGCAGGAACAACAGTTCTTATTGCTTACACTCCTATTAGAGAATACATCCCAGGATACTCTTCTAGCCAGCTTAAAAAAGAAGCTTCGGATTTACTTTATGAGGCAGATTCATTAAAAATGCGTTTGCAAATTATAGAAAAATACACCCAATCAATTATTCCTGTTTTAAAAGGAGATCAAACAGTAGAAGACGTTAATTTTGATTCTATTAAACAGAATCCAGTTCCAAGTACTTTTGATCTTAAAAAACTAAATGCAACCAAAGAGGATTCTCTGTTTAGAGAAAAGATTGAGAGCAAAGACAGATTTCCTTTATTTGATAAGGCTTCCACTAAAATTGATGTCGTTTTTTTTGCGCCCATTACTGGAAACGTAACCCAAGGATTTGATCTAGATAATAAGCATTTTGCAATTGATATTGTAGCAGAAACTGGAACCCCAGTAAAAGTGATAGAAGACGGAACTGTTGTCTTCTCCGAGTGGACAGCAGAAACCGGTTATGTAATTATAGTCGATCATTCTAATGGTTTTATTTCTGTTTATAAACACAATGGAGCTTTGCTAAAACAACAGGGTGATTTTGTGAAATCAGGAGAAGCCATTTCTAGTGTTGGTTCTACAGGTGAGTTAAGTACAGGTCCTCATTTACATTTTGAATTATGGTATAATGGTTATCCTGTAAATCCGTCTAATTATATTGATTTTCAATAATGAGCCTAAAATCTATTTTTGCCATTCCCTTTGCAAAGTTGGCTACCAAAAAAGTCTATAAATGGGCTAATAAGCCCTTTCAAACTCAAGAAAAAGTTTTTCAAAAACTAATCGCTGATGCAAAACAAACAGCCTTTGGAAAGGACCATGATTTTGAAAATATAAAAACCTACGAAGATTTTAAGAAACGCGTTAAAGTTTCTGATTATGAGGGCTTAAAGCCCTATGTGGATCGAATTGTTTTAGGAGAACAGGATGTGTTATGGCCAGGAAAACCTTTGTATTTTGCAAAAACTTCTGGAACGACTTCTGGAGCTAAATACATTCCGATTACCAAAGAATCGATGCCTACACATATCAAAGCTGCAAGAAATGCCTTGTTGTTTTACATCTTAGAAAAAAAGGATGCAAGCTTTGTAGATGGTAAGATGATTTTCTTACAAGGGAACCCAGTTTTAGAAGATAAAAATGGTATTCAGCTAGGTAGACTTAGCGGAATCGTAGCTCATTTTGTTCCAAATTACTTGCTTAAGAATAGATTGCCAAGCTGGGAGACCAACTGCATAGAAGACTGGGATACCAAAGTCAATGCCATTGTAGATGAAACCATAGATGAGAACATGACCGTAATTAGCGGTATTCCATCTTGGGTGCAAATGTATTTTGAAAAGCTCATCGCTAAAACAGGGAAGCCTATTGCCGAGATTTTCCCAAACTTTAATTTCTTTGTGTATGGGGGTGTCAATTTTGAACCCTATAAAAACAAGTTTGAAAGTCTTATCGGTAAAAAGATTGATTATGTAGAGCTGTATCCTGCTTCTGAAGGATTTATTGCTTATCAAGATTCTCAAACAGCACCTGGCATGTTGTTGCAATTAAACTCTGGAATTTTTTATGAGTTTATACCTGCAACAGAGTTTTATGATGAAAACCCAACAAGGATTTCTATAAAAGAGGTACGGTTAGGTGTAAATTATGTGATTATTTTAAACACCAATGCTGGTCTTTGGGGCTATAATATTGGTGACACTGTTGAATTTACTTCATTACAACCTTACCGAATTAAGGTTACTGGAAGAATCAAGCATTTTATCTCTGCCTTTGGAGAGCACGTAATTGGAAAAGAAGTAGAAAAAGCTTTAAAAGATTCAATAAAAGATACCGCTATAAACATTAGTGAATTTACTGTTGCTCCTCAGGTGAATCCAGAGAGTGGTTTGCCCTATCATGAATGGTTTATCGAGTTTGAAAATGAACCTGAAAATTTAGATGATTTTACCCAAAAAGTTGATGACTCTATGCAAGCACAAAACATTTATTATCAAGATTTAATTGCAGGTAAAGTCTTGCGAACGCTGGTTATTAGAAAGGTTAAGAAAGGTGGGTTTCATGAGTATATGAAATCGATAGGTAAGTTTGGAGGGCAAAATAAGATTCCACAATTGTCTGATAACCGTAAAATAGCAGATGTTTTACAAAATTTCTTAATTGAATAAATAGCTTAAAAGAACTTCTTTATTTACCTTAAATTTTAGTAAACAAATAGATGAAAATCATTTCAACAAATACAGGAGAACAACGAGAGATCGAGTGGAAAGGAAAACAGGTAACTACCGGGATTTTTAAATTTTCTGTTGATGAACCCATTTTTCTAGATCTAGAAGATGTTAGAGGAGATGCTATTTGTAATCGAGAAAATCACGGAGGAATTGATCAGGCAATTTATGGGTATTCTTTAAAACACTACGAGTATTGGAAGACAAAATATCCTAATTTAGATTGGCAGTTTGGTATGTTTGGAGAAAATTTAACCATTGATGATCTTGATGAAACGAAGACTCATGTTGGCGACGTTTTTAAAGTAGGAGCTGCGATGTTAGAGGTGACAAAGGCTCGAAATCCCTGTATGAAACTAGGAGTTCGTTTTAACGATATGAGCATAGTAAAACAATTTTGGAATACAAGCATGTGTGGTGTCTATTTTAAAGTACTACAAACAGGTCTTGTAAAATCTGGAGAAGTGTTCGAGCAAATTAAAAGCTGTCCTGAAAACCCAACAATTGCAGAGGTTTATCAGGCAAAGAAAATAGAAAAAGGAATCAATTAATCGTGAGCTTCTTTTTTTCTAAAAATTCCTTTTCTAAACGGTTAGTTACTTTTTCTAAAGCAATATTTAGTTGAATGATTGCCTCCTTTTTGTTGTTTGTGGCAACAAAGTAATCTGCTTTTGCACTGTAAAATAAATACGAACGTTGTTCTAAATCTTCTGGGTTTAACTGCTCAAAATAATAGTTTGCTTTTATGTAATTTTTACTTTGTAAACAAACGACGCCCATAATTAACAAATGAGAAGCAGTTGGTTGTAGTTTGTGTAAACACTCATACCAAGTTAGTATCTTTTTCCAATTGGTTTGCTCAAAACTAGGAGCTTTTATATGTTCGGCTATAATTGCAGCCTCATAGTGATAAGTAGAAAATTCATTATTTTCTACAGCTTTATTCATCATTGTGTTTCCCATCTGAATTAAAGGAAAAGACCATTTGTTTCGATCTTGATTTTTTAAATCCATGAGTTCGTTTTCTGTATTTATTTTGGCATCCAACCTGGCTGCATGGAAACACATTAGGGCAAATAAAGCATAACTTGCTGGAATGTTTGTGTGCTTATTTTTTAGAAGGTATTTACACAATCGCATTGCTTCTCCGCAAAGCTCTTTTTGTATCAAGACTTCTTTTTTGTTTGAGTGAAACCCTTCGTTAAAAATAAGGTATATCACCTCTAAAACACTTTCGATACGATGGGGTAATTCTTGTCCTTGAGGAATTTTAAACGCTAAATCAGATTCCTGAATGAATTTCCTAGCTCTAAAAAGCCTTTTTTTAATAGTTTCTTCTTTGGTAAGTAAAGCAGATGCAATTTCTTTAGAGCTAAATCCAGATATGGTTCTTAAGGCAAAAGAGATGCGGTCTTTTGGATTAAGTTTTGGATGACAAGCCGTAAATATCATTCGCAATTGAGCATCTTCTATTTCGGCATCCAAAAAGAGCTCATTAACAGCTATGGATTCAAGTCCGCTTTTGAGTTCCGGCAAATGTTTTTTCTCTGCTTGAATTTTTCTAAAAATATCTAGAACTCTATTTTTTGCTGCTTTTGTTAACCAAGCCTCTGGATTGTCGGGTTGTTTTTTTCTCCAGTTTATACTAGCCTTCAGAAAGGTGTCTTGAACTGCATCTTCAATAATTTCTAGATTAGATAGTCCAAAAATTCGTGTTAAAACAGAGACCATCTTTCCGTGATGGTGTCTAAAAAGATGGTCTAAGTTTTTAGAGTTCATCAGTGATCAAAAACCATAATTTCACGAATTTCAACTGTGCCTCCTAGATCATAGTCAGGAAAATCTTGTGCTATTTCTTGTACAGCATCAAAATCAATGGCTTCAACTAAATAATACCCGCCTACAATTTCTTTAACTTCAGCCGAGCTAAGATCTGTTACCGTCCTGTTTTGTCCTACAATACGTCTTATTTGTGGAGTTAAAGCTTCGCCTCCTTTTAAAACACCAGCTTGTTCCATCTTATTGCCCCAAGCAAACCATTTTTCCATACGGCCTTGCATTTCTTCTTGAGAAAGCCCTAAGTCTGCATAATCAGCACCGATAAAAATCATCATAAAATTTTTCATAATTTAAAGTTTTAAGTTATTTATTATAAGACGTTTGTTAAAACCAAAAAGAGGACATTTTTTTTATTAATTTTAGTAGCTACTCATTTAAAAGAAACTTCCAATCGTAATAACAGCGCAAATTCCTAATGCCAGAAGGCTAAATAGCAGTAAGAAATTCTTGGAATTCTTTAAGGTGAATTTTATTCCAATTACTAAAAACACCACTTGCGCAATCAGAAATGGAATGGTGAGCATTTCTCTGAAAACGCCAAGGATTACAAGATCTATTTTGTAGTAATTAATCAGAAAAATTAGAGCAAAATACAGCACAATCATAAAATTTATAATTGTCAATTTTTTAGTTGTGAGTAAGCTTTTCATTTACATGTTTTTATAAATATAAAAAAACCGAAGCAATTTGCTTCGGTTTTCTGAATTCTTTAAAAAAGAAATTTTATTTCTTAGCTAATAAATCTCTAATTTCTGCCAATAAATCTTCTTGACTTGGCCCTGCCGGAGCTGCTGGAGCTGCTGGCTCTTCTTTTTTCTTAGTTGAATTGATTCCTTTTATGATCATGAACATCACAAAGGCAACAATAATAAAGTCGATTACGTTGGTTAAAAAATCACCATATAGTATGGCAACTTCACCAGTTACTTTCCCTGTTGCATCAGCAACACCTTCTGTAAGGACATATTTTAAATCTCTGAAATCAGCTTTAAAGATTAATCCAATTAAAGGAGAAACAATTCCTCCGGTAAATGAAGTTACTACTTGTTTAAAAGCGGCACCCATAACAAAACCAACTGCAATATCAACAAGGTTTCCCTTCATTGCAAACTCTTTAAATTCTTTTAGCATTCCCATTACTGTATCTGTTTAATAGTTAATTGGTTGTAAATTTAAGAAAATTTTAACATTTGAGCAATCTTTTTATTCTTGGAGACAGATTTGTGAGAAGCTCATAAGAGATTGTATTGGTTTTTTGAGCCAGTTCTTCTAGTTTTTCTTGAGAATCAAAAACGACAATTTCATCACCTTCATTACACTCAATATGAGTCACATCAACCATAATCATATCCATACAAACGTTTCCGACAACCGGAGCATATTCCTTGTTAATATAAATCCCGCCAACCCCATTGCCAAAAGTTCTAGGGAAACCATCAGCATGTCCAATTGGTATGGTTGCAGTTCTCATTGGCTTGGTCGCGATATAAGCTCTGTTGTATCCTACAGATTCATCTGGCTCAATTAGATGAATTTGAGAAATAACAGATTTTAATGTTAAAACATTTTTAAGCTGTCGGGTTGTTTCAGTGTCGTTAGCAAAGCCATATAAGCCAATTCCCAGTCGCACCATATCAAATTGTGCCTCAGGATAATTTATGATTCCAGAGGTGTTGAGGAGGTGTAAAAAAGGGCTGTCTGTTAAGTTTTCTTTTAGTTGTTTGGCGATAGATTTAAAATCATTGATCTGATTTTTAGTAAACTCCTTTTCTTGCAGATCTTCACTTGCAGCCAAATGAGAGAAGATCGAAGTAATTTTCAAACTAGCTGTTTCTTTAATTTTTGAAAGTAAAACAGGAATGTCTGTATGCCAAAAACCGATTCGGTTTAATCCTGTATTAAACTTTAAATGGATTGGATATTTGGTAAGGTTCTGCTGCTTGCAAAGGGCAACAAAAGCATCGAATATTTTAAAATTATAAAGATTAGGTTCTAGTTGATACTCTTGAACTTTTTTTAAATTTTGAATTTGTGGATGTAAGATCAAGATGGGTTTTGTAATGCCTGATTCTCTTAAATTGATCCCCTCATCAGTATAGGCTACGGCAAAATAATCGACCTCCTTTTCTATGCTGCCCGCAATTTTAACAGCATCACTACCATACCCAAAGGCCTTTACGACGACTAATATTTTTGTGGTAGGAAGTAATTTGTGTTTAAAAAAAGACAAATTATAACGTAGGGCACTTTTATCAATCTCTAAAACAGTTACATGATTATTCATCTTCTTTTGATGGATTTGGGAGTCCTTTTTCTTCTTGTTGTTTTCTAAGAGCTTTGTAATAAGCTGCACGGCTTAATGGTTCATATTGCTCAACTTCACCCAATAATACTAGCCTGTCATTGTTTGCTTTTCTAAAACTATAATGTGCTAGATTTCCTGTGTGGGTACAAACTGCATGTACTTTGGTTACATATTCTGCAGTGGCCATTAAAGCAGGCATCGGTCCAAAAGGATTGCCCTTAAAATCCATGTCTAATCCTGCAATAATTACTCGAATGCCTCGATTGGCTAAATCATTACAAACTGAGACAATCTCATCGTCAAAAAATTGAGCTTCATCAATCCCTATAACATCAACATCGTTTGCAAGCAATCGAATATTTGCGGCGGCTGGTACAGGTGTAGATCTTATTTCGTTGGAATCATGGGATACCACCATTTCATCATCGTAGCGCGTGTCTACGGTAGGTTTAAAAATTTCTACCCGTTGTTTTGCGAATTTTGCTCGTTTAAGTCTGCGGATAAGCTCTTCAGTTTTACCAGAGAACATCGACCCACAAATAACTTCTATCCAACCAAATTGTTCTGTATGATTTACTGTATTTTCGAGAAACATTTTGTAATTTTAAAACTTGAAAATCATCAATACAAATTTGACTGATAATTCAATTCGAACAAATTTATTAAAAAAAAGATGCGTTTCATTATTTAATCAATCAATCTTATGCACAAAAAATTAGCAGCAGACTTAACCAGTATAGCACACAGTATCTTACAGCTTAAAAATAAAGATGATATTTTTGTTTTAAAACAAAAAGCATATCAAGTTTATGAAAAACTTGCACTTCTTGCTTATGTAGAAGAATACATCAATACAACACCAAACGCAACTGAATCGAAAGAAGAACTGATTGCTAAAATAGAAGAAGCTGCAAAAGAAAAATTGATTACTTCAGTTATAGAAGAAGAGTCAGAAGTTGTACTAGAGGAAAATGAAGTCACTCTAGAGATAGAGAATACTAATTTGGAGGTAGAAATAGAGGTTGAGGAAGAGGAGCAGGAAACAGAAATACAATTAGAGATAGAAGAGACAGTTCTAGAACAGCCTTTTGATGAGTTAGAAGCCTTGTTTGATGAGGTTCCAGAACTAGAAGTAACCAATCTAGAGGAAGAAAAGGAAGATGAGCAGAAGGTAGAAGAAGAAAAGGTCGAAAAGAAGATTCCTACCTTAGATGAAGAATTATCAGATACGATTTCTATTGACGTTGCAGCGGACTTGTTTGGAAAACCAACAGAAGTCAACCCGTCTGCACCTCAAACGAGCCCAGCTTTACAAATTGGATTAAATGATCGAATTGCTTTTGTAAAACACCTTTTTGCTGGGAGTCAAGAAGATTTTAACAGGGTTATTTCTCAATTAAATACAGTAAAAACACAAAAAGAAGCTAAGAAGTTTGTTAATAAGATGGTCAAACCAGATTACGATTGGACCGATAAAGAAGAGTATGAAACCCGTTTTATGGAGATCGTAGAACGAACTTTTAACGATTAAAAACCTACTAGATGAAAATAGAAGTATCCAATGGAGAAATTTTAGATAAGTACAGCATTTTAGAGATAAAATTGGTTAAAATAGCAGATGCAAAAAAACGTATCAATATTCAAAATGAATACCAATCTTTAACCCCAGTAGTTGAGCAAATTTATAAAGAGGCAAAAGACCAAGAAGTTTTAAAAAAATTGTATGCTAATTTGTTGACTGTTAATAAAAAACTCTGGAAAATAGAAGACGATATTCGAGAGTGTGAGTTGGCTAAAGATTTTGGAGAGACTTTTATTGCGTTGGCTAGAGCCGTATATTACACCAACGATGATCGCTCTGTTGTGAAAAAAGAAATCAATGAGTATACGGGTTCAGCCTTGGTAGAAGAAAAATCATACGAAGACTACAAAGAATCATAAAAAGAGAAGCATTAATTAAATGCTATGTCATTGGCCGAGTTTTGCTTTTAGAAGCTCAATTTCCTTAGGACTATTGCCAATAAAAATTGTATCATCTACAACAAAAACAGGTCTTTTTAAAAAGGTATATTCATCTAATAGATACTGTCTGTAATCAGTTTCGGTTAGATCTTGATTTTTCAAATCCATAGATTTGTATAGCTTCGCTCTTTTGTTAAACAAGGCTTCATACGATTTTGATAACTGATGCAGTTCTTCAAGTTGTTTGACCGAGATAGGGTTGGCTTTTATTTCTTGTTTTTCGAATCCAGCCAAGTTGATTTCTTTTAAAATGCGTCTGCAGGTGTCACAAGTTTGTAAATAATATACTTTTTGCATGCTGATGAAGATTTATATTACAAAGAAAGTAAAAATCAATAGTCTTTGCTATTTTTACAAAAAATAACTGTGACCAAAATTTGGCATAGAACAGTATAAAACTCAATTTATGAAAACCCAATTTGAAATATTAT
Source organism: Polaribacter pacificus (assembly GCF_038024035.1). Classification (NCBI taxonomy): domain Bacteria; kingdom Pseudomonadati; phylum Bacteroidota; class Flavobacteriia; order Flavobacteriales; family Flavobacteriaceae; genus Polaribacter; species Polaribacter pacificus. The sequence continues at coordinate 1,486,521 of NZ_CP150664.1, read as the reverse complement.
CCGTATCAAGAACCTTGGTAGAAAAGGAAATAGACGGATTAAGTATAGAACAATTAAACCATATTCCAACTGGTTTTAAAAATAACATTACTTGGAATGTTGCACATCTGGTGGTTACTCAACAATTGCTTCATTATAAATTATCAGGAGTTAACTGTTTAGTGCCAGAAGAATTAATTGCAAATTATAGAAAGGGCACTTTTCCTACGACTCCTTTTTCTGATGAAGAGTTTGATGAGGTAAAAGATTTACTAATTGGATTGCCAGACACTTTAGTTGAAGATTACGAAGCTGGGATTTTTGATAATTATGAAAGTTATACAACCAGTACTGGTTTTGTTCTAAATTCACTTGATGATGCAATTACATTTAATAACTTTCATGAAGGAATGCACTTAGGAATCATCAAGGCATTAAAGAAACTAGTTTAATAAAAACAGACCAGCAGTGAAGTTTAATACCAAAACCATACACGGTGGGCAAAAGCACGAAGCTTCAACAGGGGCAATAATGCCGCCGATATTTCAAACGTCTACCTATGCACAGGCTAGTCCAGGTCAGCATAAAGGCTATGGGTATTCTAGATCTGCTAACCCAACAAGAACAGCATTAGAGGATAGTTTTGCTGCCATCGAAAATGGAACTCATGGTTTTGCTTTTTCTTCTGGTATGTCTGCTATTGATTGTGTATTGAGAAGATTGAAACCTGGGGATCATGTTATTGCAGGTGATGATCTCTATGGAGGTACGTATAGAATGTTTAAACAATTGTTTGAAAAATACGGATTGAAATTTCAATTTGTAGACATGGATTCTACAGACAATGTTCGTAAAGCAATCACAGAGAAGACCCAATTAATTTGGATAGAAACGCCTACAAATCCGTTGATGAAGATTGCTGATATTAAAGAAATTTGCAAGGCTACAAAAGCAATTAACTCAGCCATTACAATTGCTGTTGACAATACGTTCGCTACGCCTTATTTGCAAAGACCTCTTGATTTAGGAGCAGATATTGTAATGCATTCTGCTACAAAGTATTTAGGTGGTCACTCAGATCTTATAATGGGAGCTCTTATGGTGAAAGACGCAAGTTTAGCAGAAGAATTGCATTTTATTCAGTTTGCAGCAGGTGCTATTGCGGGCCCGATGGATTCTTTTTTGGCTTTAAGAGGTGTTAAAACATTGCATTTAAGGATGCAACGCCATTGTGAAAATGGAAAAGCAGTTGCAGCATTTTTATCCAGTCATCCTAAAGTTGAAACGGTTTATTATCCAGGCTTGGAAAGTCATCCTAATTATTCAATTGCAAAAAAACAAATGGATGATTTTGGAGGAATGGTTTCTTTTAAGTTAAAAGATCAAAGCAAAGCTGCAGCTTTTTTGTTTTTAGAAAACACGAAGGTTTTTGCTTTAGCAGAATCTTTAGGGGGTGTAGAAAGTTTGGTAAATCACCCAGTAACCATGAGTCATGCAAGTATCCCAGAAGCTGAAAGATTAAAGATTGGTATTACAGATTCTTTAATCCGGTTAAGTGTAGGTATTGAAGATATTGAAGACCTAATTGAAGATCTTGATTCTGCACTTTCTCAATAGTCCTTAAAAACAGTAGGCCTTGCTTTTAGCGCTTGATCTTAGATCGTAAATCAACCCAACTTGGATGTTTGTCATCCACTCATCATTTCTATTTTCCGGAACATCGGCTTGTAATCCATCTACAGTGTCTGAAAAGTAAATATGCCAGTTAAAAATACCTGCTAGGTCTAGGCGACTTGTTAATCGAAGCCTAGTTCCAGCACCTAAGGCAATTGTAGGTGTGCTTCCCCTTCCAACATTAAGAGCGTTTGGGGTTTGGTATTTACCAGGGAGTACAGTGATATCTGTTCTCCAATCACCAAGATCTGATTCCAAACCATTATTGTACCAAGAATATTTAAAACCTAGAGTTACAAATGGATTCCAGAGCACATCATTGTACAAGCTTCTAAGGTAGTATTCGGCAGAAACACCTATACTCATAACAGAAGCATGCCCTTTCATAGCACTTAATTTTTGTGCTGATACACTACTTCCTTCTGTATATTTTCCAAAATGCTCAAAATTTGCTCTCGTAAAAATATTGATTTCAGACTTTAGCATAAAATGCTTTTTCCAATGGTAGCGATCACTCACTTTAAGTTCTTGGCTGTAAAATTGGATGTAATGAGTGGCACTAAAAGAAATTACGTTATTTCCATAACTGCTAAAAAAATCATTTCGTTGTCCAAAATCTGTTTGTATTGCTCCTGTCCCGAGAAAAACACCGACTTCATGTATGGCCTCTTGGGCTTTTACAGAAATACTAAAAACACAAATAAAAAAAAGTGTTGTAAAAAATTTCATAATCGAATACTTCAATAATTAATAGATGTTTAAAAAAAATCAATTGTTCTTAATCATTGGAGGATAAATGTTTCAGAAAATTGGAAATTTTCCTTAATAGGAAAAATTTTGGGGGAGTATATAATTTTTTCGGGTTGTAATTTTTTTAGATAGTTTCCAGTATCCCAACGCTTGTTGTTGTTGCTGTCAATAATAGCTCTAAGTTTATATTTTCCCGGCTTTAAAAGTGCAAAACTAAGATTTGTTTGTTTAGAAACAAAATATCTTTGAACAAGTTTTCCCTTTTCTGTCAATAGCTCGATTATTGCTGGAAAATTACTTCCTTTAACAGCAAGTTCTATACTTCCGTAATCAGAGGTTTCTTTAGTAGAGAAGCGATACCTAAGACTGTCATTGTGAGTGTTAAAAACATCTGTCAATGCTTTTGGTAAGAGCTCTAGACGATAAGAACTGGTAGGTGTTTTTTCAAATAAAAACTGAAGTTTATTTGAGTCTTTAGACAACACAGGAGTAAATTCAACTGCAACTGAATCTTGTGTGCTTAGCTTAATTTTAGTAAGATCTAAAGTTACAATTGGGTTGTTGCTGGTTAGGGTTAACGTGTCTTTTAACTCAAGTGTTCTACTAGTATTTGAGTTTATTTTTAATGAGTCGATTACTTTCTTTCTTAATGGAAGTGTAAGTGTGTCGCTAAATTTTTTAGCAGTAATTTTTAATTGAATTGAGTCACTGCTGTAATTCGAAAACCAAAAATTTAAAGAATCCTTACCGGTTTCAAACCTTGAAAAACTTTTAAAATCAGAATTACCTGCCAATAGAGGTTCTATAGACAAGCCTTCTGCTTCGCCTTCAAAAGGAAAGAGCAAATGACCTTTGCTCACTTCTTTAGGGCTTAAAAGTCGGAAAGGCGGTATTTCTTTAAAGAGTACTATTGATTTAAGTAGTACGCTGTCTCTAGGCAAGCTAAGAGGTTGCTCTACAAAACCAATTTTATCACTTTTAGGGTTAAAAAGGTAATTGTTGGCAGCATCCTTCATGGCAATTAACTTATAGCTTCCTTTTTCTAAATTATTTAACCTAAAAAGAGATGAATCTAGCGTATTTGTAACGTAGTTGGGTTTCTTAAGATAAACGATAGAATCTTGATAGCTACTGTCAATTTTATACAGCAAAATGTTGATATTTTTACTTGTTGTACTCTCATAGGCATCTTTTACAGATCCTGATGTATATAATGAATCGATGTAGTTTCCTGTAGAAAAAATATAGTGAAAGCCCTTTAAAGGATTGTTCTCATTATTGTCTTCTATACTGTTCCCAAAATTAATCGTGTAGGTGGTGTTTGCTTGTAAGGTGTCTTTAAATTTAATAGTAATAGATTTACTTGCAGCTCCTTGAGGCTCTATAGTTGGTGTGTATTTTAAAGGAGGAGAAACAATAAATTGCTTGTTTACATCTTTGAGAATAATAAACTCATCGAAGTAAATTTTAATTTTATTCTCTTTAAAATTTAAGGTTTTATAAGGTGGGTTTGCAGTAACCATCATAGGGGCTATGCTGTCTTTTTTACCCCCACTAGGTCTTCCTTTTTTTGCACAATTACTTGTTAAAAAAATAAGAAGAATAATTACAAACAAAAGCGTACCCGTATGTCTCAAGAATGTCTATTTTAAATGCAAAATAACAAAAATTTTAACTGAACCAATCAAGATTTGACGTTAATTATTCTGTAAATGCAATGGTTGCAATACTAATTTTGATGTTTTCACTTTTTAACAGTGCCTTGCAACAAGATTCTAAGGTAGCTCCTGTTGTTAATACATCATCTATTAAAAGAACATGCTTGTTTTTAAAGCTTGTGGTGTTCTTTAATTTAAAAATGGTATGGGTGTTTTCAAAACGTTCAAAACGCTCTTTAAACGTTTGGGTTTTTCTTGATGATGTCCTTATTAAAATATCAGGTGTATAAGGGATATTTAGTTGTTTTTCTAGTGCTAATCCAAATTTTGTCAATTGGTTGTAGCCGCGTTGTTTTCTTTTTTTTGGATGTAGTGGAACTGGCACAATGCAATCAATTGTATCTAATTGATTTGAAGCTTTTAGTTGTGAGCCAAACCATTCTCCAATAAAACTTCCAATTTCTTGACGATCTTTATATTTTAAATGATGTATTAATTGTTGAGATTTGCCATCTTTGTGAAAATATAAAAATGAGATAGCCATTTCTAAAGGAATTTTCCCAGCAAAAACATTAGTGATTTTATTTTTTTTAAAATCTTTGTAACAAATAATGGGTAAATCATGTCTACAAGTAGAACAAAGTATTTGTTCGTTGTTAAATAGTTCTAATTGACAACAAACACATAAATTAGGGTAAAACAACTGGAAAAACCCTTTTAGAGATTTTTTCATACTATATTTCTTAACAATTTGAAGTTAAGATACATAAATTAAAATAGGATTATGCATACGAAAATTGATTTTTTAAAAGAGGCGGTTAAAACTTATAAGACTTCTGGGACCTTGATCCCGAGTTCACGATTCTTAGCAGCCAGGATGTTAAAAAGTATCGATTTTAAAAATGCAGACGTTATTGTAGAGCTTGGACCAGGAAATGGAGCCATCACAAAGTATATCTTAAAAAACATTCAACCCAACACCCAGTTAATTTGTTTTGAAATTAATGAAAATTTTCACAAACAAATGCAACGAATTTCACATCCGCAATTAACGCTTTTAAATACCTCGGCAGAAAATATTTGTGAGGAGTTAGAAAAGTTAAAAATTTCTAAGGCCTGTCATATTATTTCTAGCCTGCCACTAACCATTATTCCAAACGAGGTTACAAAGGCAATCTTAGAGAACTCATATAAAGTCTTGGCTGTCAATGGAGATTTTATTCAATACCAATACAGTTTAAGTTATTTTAAAAAATTAAAAGCGGTGTTTCACAAAGACATATCACTAACTTTTGAAGCTTTAAATTTTCCACCTGCTTTTGTGTATCGATGTAAAAAACTAGCTTAAGTTTTTCTTGTTCACTTTTTAGTTTGATGTATCTTTGTAGTCATTATGGCAAAACAAGAAGATCAATTTAAAAAAGTACTCTCGCACGCTAAAGAATACGGATATGTATTTCAGTCAAGTGAAATCTATGACGGTCTAAGCGCAGTGTATGATTATGCTCAAAACGGAGTTGAGCTTAAAAAAAATATTAGAGAATATTGGTGGAAAGCAATGGTGCAGATGCATGAAAACATTGTCGGTATTGACGCCTCTATTTTAATGCACCCAACCACTTGGAAGGCCTCTGGTCATGTTGATGCATTTAATGATCCATTAATTGATAATAAAGATTCAAAAAAGCGCTATAGAGCAGATGTCTTGGTAGAAGACTACTGTGCTAAAATAGAAGCAAAAATAGATAAAGAAGTAGCCAAAGCTGAGAAGCGTTTTGGTGAAGCTTTTAACAAAGAAGAGTTTGTAAGCACCAACCCAAGAGTGCTTGGGTACCACGAGAAAATTAAAAGTATCTTAACTAGAATGGCAAAATCTTTAGAAAATGAAGATCTTGCTGATGTTAAGGCCTTGATAGAAGAGCTAGAAATTGCCGATCCATTAACTGGATCTAAAAACTGGACTGATGTCAAGCAATTTAATTTAATGTTTGGTACACAAATCGGTGCTTCTGCAGAAAATTCTATGCAAGTATATCTTAGACCTGAAACAGCTCAAGGTATTTTTGTGAACTTTCTAAATGTGCAAAAAACAGGACGTATGAAAATTCCATTTGGGATTGCACAAACTGGTAAAGCGTTTAGAAATGAGATTGTTGCTAGACAATTTATTTTTAGAATGAGAGAGTTTGAGCAGATGGAGATGCAGTTTTTTGTAAAACCAGGAACTCAAAAAGAATGGTACGAAAAATGGAAAGAAACCCGTATGAGATGGCATTTGTCTTTGGGTATGGGAGCAGAAAACTATCGTTTCCACGATCATGAAAAATTGGCTCATTATGCAGATGCAGCTTCTGATATAGAGTTTAAGTTTCCATTTGGATTTAAAGAATTAGAGGGGATACACTCTAGAACTGATTTTGATTTAAAAGCGCATGAAGAATTTTCTGGAAAGAAGCTTCAGTATTTTGATCACGAAGAAAATAAAAGCTATGTTCCTTATGTGGTAGAAACATCCATAGGTTTGGACAGAATGTTTTTAGCTGTATTTTCTAGAGCTTTGCAAGAAGAAGAGTTAGACAATAACACGACCAGAACAGTTTTAAAATTGCCAGCAGTTTTAGCACCATACAAAGCAGCTATCTTACCATTGGTTAAAAAAGATGGTTTGCCAGAAATTGCCCGTGAGATTATGGATGATCTAAAATGGGATTTCAATGTATTTTACGATGAAAAAGATGCGGTTGGAAAACGTTATAGAAGACAGGATGCAGCGGGAACTCCATTTTGTATTACTGTAGATCACGAAACCTTAACAGACCACAGTGTTACTGTTAGAGATAGAGATACCATGGAGCAAAAGAGAGTTGCAATTTCAGAACTTAAAGAGCTTATAAGAGCTGCAGTCGATATGAAAACTTGGTTGCAAAAAATATAATCAACTAAAAAAAGCCTCATCAATTTTGATGAGGCTTTTTTAATAAAATAAAAGTATTTAAAGTGGTGTATAGACAGGTCTTTACAGTACGTTATTCTTTTTCTTTTTTTACAGCGCAGGTATTAAAACCAAAAGGTTTGTATAATGGACAAAAACTTACCAAACTTGTCAGTAAAAAAATAATCCCTAATACCATCAATACAATTGCTACCGTACCACTAATGATTTCTGTATAATATAAAACAGCGATCAAAGCAGCAATTAAGACTCTGATCATTTTATCTGTAGATCCCATATTTTTTTTCATACGCTAAAATTTAATTAAATTTGGTTGTTTGTAATGACTTATTAAACAGCAAGATACGGTTTTTTCGGTAAATTAAAATCGCCAACCCAAATTAACTCCAGTACGTGGTACAATTACAGGAGAGTCTTCTGTAAATAAATTTCTTCCAGCTCCTCCATAGATGTCAATTACAAAACCATTGTCTGTTGTGTATTTTAATCCAACGGCAACACCTAGTGCCCCATCGGTATAATCTACAGTTAATGGACCTCCACCACCATAAGCAATTACATCTTTTTCGCCATAGTTTAAACTAAAAAAAGCTTCTCCAAAGAAATTCCAATTGTATTCTGTTGTAAAATAATGACGAAAATACGGTGTAAGACTTCTTTTTTCATTGTATCTAAAATCGGCACTTTGCTTTTCAAAATTAAATAGAGCAGAGACTCCTACAGATGATTGCTCATTCAAATAGTGCTCATAAGACACTTCGACAGTTTTTAATGCAAGTGCATCAAAAATATCCAATTTAAGTTCATCTTGTGCATTTGCAAATGAGCTAATAAGAATGGCTCCGGCTAACAATAGTTTTTTCATAATAAGAATCTTAATTAATATGCAATAGTTTTTTATATTCTAATTCAACTTCATACAAACTTACAGCAATTTTTAGAGTTAATAAGTCAAAAAAGCCTTAAAAATCTGCTCTAAGTTGAATTGATCCCGTATGAATTACAGAAGATCTTTCACTTTTTCTTCCTAGATAATTAATGTTTAAGTTTAAAAATGAATTGAGTTTTTGTTGATACAATAGGCTCCAAGTATAGTTTTTCCCCACCTGAAGACCTTCTAACATTTGATAAGCGACTGGACTGTTTGCGTTCCCTGAAAAATTATTAGAATACAAATTAAGATCAACGCTTAATTGATTGTTTTTTTTGCTGCTATACAGATAAGAGGCTCCTATATTTTGCTGTTCCATTTTTTCAAAATCTTGAACTGTATTTTTTTTATCCTTATAAAGATAGCTTAGAGAAAAGCGATGATTTTTATTGTATAAAAAAGTAAATTTCGGACCAAACTCTTTGTTGTTTAGTAGGTAATTTCGATTTGAAAAATTTTCAGTATTCACTTCTTCTTTTAGGAAGCTGGTCTTTAGCTCTAATAACCAAAACTTAGTAAGCATATGCTCAAAATCTAGTTGATGTAGGGTATTCTTACTTTCTTGATTTCCGATGCTGTAAAACTGCTTTATTTTAGAATCTTGATAGGTATAGATAAAACTATAGTGTTGGTTGTTTTTATTAAAGTAAAACTGATTTCTAAGACTCAAATTAAGTCCTATTAATTTGGTTTCATCAAGGTGAAAAGGGTTGAGGTTAAAAAGAGAACCACTTCTTTCTTGCTCATTGTCTATGAGAAAAGCCGATTGATTGTAAAAGTGAGAAATAATTTTTCTAAGCCCTTTTTTAGTTGACCAAGCTGATGGATTTAATTGGATTGATTGAGACCATTTGGCTCTTTGGGTATTTACATAATTGATATTTGGCAGGGCAATCCTAAGGTAGTTTGCCTGATCTTGAAAGATTGCAATTTCAAACTCATTAAATTCTTTGATGCCATTGTTATTGTAATCTATCCAAGTATAATAGCCTAAGCCAGGTTCTGTTTGAACGTAAATATATTCCTGTCGAGGTACATTTCCTGATGAGGTTTCGTATACTGTAGCGCTATTGATAAAATTTCCAAAGAGTTTTTGGTTGTATACTACTTTGGCATTCAACGATTTTTCATTGGCTACAAAGCTATTTTTACTGTTCATATAATTTGCAAAAACTGCAAGATTTGTCTTGCTGTTTTCAATCAATTTGCTTTCCAGGTAAAATGTACTCCTAGTATTAATTTTAGCAAATTCAGCATTTCTAACACTGTCGTTTACTCGGTAGTTTACCCCAAATTTCACATACACTTTGGTACTATCTCCAGCTCCAATATAGGTGTCAAAGGCACTGTAACGATGACTTAATTTTTGCAATTGATTGTTTTGGAGATCTCTCTTTTGATTGCTTTCAAAATCAGCAAATGCTCCTATCCATTTTTTTGTAAACGATTGCTCTAGTTTGGCTTTGGTTCTAATAAATGAGTTCTTTTCAAGAGAGCTTGTGCTGTTTAAATAGCTTGCATCCAAAGCAAGAGCAGTTTTATTAATAAGACTATTGGCTTTTAAAAGTTGTTTATAGCCTTTGTAGTCTTGGCCATAAGACAATTGTTGAAAACCATAATCAACTGTAATGTTTTTTGCTTTTTTAAACTGTAGTCCAATGCCTATTTGCTGCTTATCGCCAATAGGATTGGACAAGTTCCAATCCCGCTGAAATTCTACTGTTTCAAAACGCTGCTCCATTTTAAAGTTTTGTTGTACAAACTCATAACTTACTTCTGAAGCGATGCGCCAATTAGAATCTACGAGCAATTGGGTCCAATCGATTTTGCTTGCGACTCCTTTGTTTTGCTGATTGTCAATACTAGAGAACAGATTCAAATCGTTGTTACTCATTGCCCATTCTGCAAAAACCTGTGTTTTTTTACTGGGGTGATAGGCGGTGTTGATTGCAAAAATTTGAGATTTACTCGGTGCAATCAACCGAATAACTGGGCTATAATCTCCTGCATTTAAACCAACATATTCATAGATATTTCCCAAGGCAGTTGTTTTGCTTAGTCTATATGCTCCTTGTAAATTACCTACCAAACTAAAACTTACATAATACAATTCATCAGTTGGATCTTCTGAGTATTCAAAGATTTCGCTAGTGCTGTTTAGGGTTTTTTTATAAAGAATTTTACTGTCAGAATAGGCTTCTCTATAGGCACTTTCACTGATCATTTTATCTGGATTATTTCCAGCTTCTGACAAGATTAGTTTCTGTGCATCACTAAGGTCTTGCTGTAGAGGTTGATTTTTCGCATCGATTTCATTATAAAAGAAACTTTGAATATACCAGTTTTCAGTGCTGTATTTGGCCTTGTTATAGCTTACAAACCGGGTGTAATTTCTCTCTGAATATTGAAACTCTAAACGGAAACGCATATCGCTATTAATAGGGAAACTCGTATTAAATCTAATTTCTGCTGTATTGTAGTCTATTGTATAATCTTTGTCTTCACCTCGTGTTAAAAGTTGGCCATTCATAAACAAAGCATCAGAACCTCCAACGATGATTAGAAATGATTCTGAATTTGGCCCTGTAATTTTATAAGGCCCTTGATTTCCTTCGCGACCATTAAAATTAAAAACAGAAAACCGACCTCTAACAATGGCGCCAGAAGCAAGAACGTTAAGGTTTTCGTTTTTGGCTTCAAGCTCAAGACCACTTACTTTTTTTGAAAATTTTAAAAAATAACTATCGGTGTTTTTGAGATCTAAATCACCGGCTTTTACACGCCAGTTTTTATGGGTTAACTCTATAAAAATCCGATCAAAATCGGTAATATTTTGTGAGTAGCCATTGTCTTGTAGAGGGATGTTTGTGTCAAAAATATTGGCCCTAATTTTCACTTCTTTTGATAAATAGCCTTCAATATTCAAATCTAAGGATGAGTTGACTACGGAGTTTTGATTGTTTCCGATAGTCAGACCTCTATTAATAGATCCATTTGTAGTCAGTCCATCAAAAATAGGTTGATTGGTCTTGTTTTTATTAGACGTTAAGCTATATAATTTTTGTGTGTTATTTGTGTTGGGTACAACAACACTGTCATTATACGATTGGTAGGTTTTTGTAATAAATTCAGGGAATATAAAATAACGAAGCTGTATTATTGGGTACTTTTTTGCACTTATAATTAGTAGAGCTTTGCTAAAGTCAATCTGGTAGGCAGATTTAGGTATTTGTACACCGCTACTGTCTAAGATTTTAAAACGCAGCGGATTGATAGCCTCTTTTTCTAAGTATATGGTGTCTTTTTTTAGCTGAATTTTTTTACTGCGAAACTCTTTTGAATTGATTTGTGCTTGGGCGATAAATCCCAAGAACAGACAGAACCCTAAGAGCACTTTTTTAATCATATAAGTACGAACGCAAAAAACATGAAAATAGTTTAAAAGAGCGATCCTTGTTTTACGGGGTTTTCATGAGCTAATAGCCACTTTTTACGCCACAAACCTCCAGCATAACCAGTTAATGATCCGTCAGTACCGATGACCCGATGACAAGGAATCAAGATCCAAAGAGGGTTTTTTCCGTTGGCAGAAGCCACAGCTCTAATGGCTTTTACATCCCCTAAAACTTTAGCCTGTTCTAAATAACTGCGCGTTTTTCCAAATGGAATTTCTAGTAAGGATTTCCAAACTTTTTTTTGAAAATCGGTGCCTTTTAAATTGAATTGTAAATCGAAGGTTTTTCTTGTACCTTCAAAGTATTCGTTAAGTTGAGTAATACAAGGTTTTAAATAGGGAGCAATCTCAGTATTGTTTTCTATTGAGGTAGAAGCAGCTTCGTCTAAAATGCTAACTGATTCAATTCCTTGAGTGCTACCAGTAATTTTAGCAAAACCAATGGGTGATTTATAATATGCAACAGCTTCTTTAAGCACCAAATATTTCTTTAGAATTTTGAGTTGTAATTTCGGCAATTTCTTTGAATGAAACCTTATAGATGTCAACCAATTTATCAATTACATTTGTAATATAACTACTTTCATTTCGCTTTCCTCTATAAGGAGTAGGAGCCAAATATGGTGCATCTGTCTCTAAAACGATGTGTTGAAGTTCTATTTGATCTAAAAACTGATCAATTTTTCCATTTTTAAAGGTTGCTACACCTCCAATTCCTAATTTCATATTGTATGAAATCGCTTTTTGGGCTTGGTCTAAGGTTCCAGTAAAACAGTGAAAAATGCCATACAAATCAGGTCCTTTTTCTGTTTCTAAAATTTCAAAAATTTCATCAAAAGCATCTCGACAATGAATTACGATGGGTAGTTTTTTTTCTTTGGCCCATTGAATTTGAGTTCTAAAGGCTTCTTGCTGTTGTTTTAAAAAGCTGCGATCCCAATACAAATCAATCCCTATTTCACCGATTGCATAAAAGGGACGTTGATCAATCCAATTTTTAACGGCAGCCAGCTCTTCTTTATAATTTTCTTTTACAGATGTTGGATGTAAGCCCATCATTAAATACACATCATTTGGATATGCTTTCTCCAAGTCTAGCATTGCTTCTGTATAACTGCTGTCTATTGCAGGAATAAAAAAACGAGTTACACCCGCTTCCTTTGCTCGTTGCATCATTTGGGCTTGATCGTCTTTAAATTGCTCTGAGTATAAATGCGTATGTGTATCTGTAATCATTCTGTTTCTAATTTATTTAGCTGCTTTTAAAAACCTTAATTCATTGCTATATGAAAACATTGTATTTTAGCTATTACAAAAATACATTAAATGACCAGTCTTAAAAAAGTATTGACTAAAAAGAAATATATCCGCATTAAGTTAAAAAAAATGATCACCAATCATTTGGAGTTAAAGGCTAAAATTAATGGTGTAAGTGGGCGTTTTATTTTGGATACTGGCGCATCAAACTCATGCGTAGGTCTTAATTTGATAGATCATTTTATTTTGACTGCAGAAGATTCAGAAGCCAAAGCAGCAGGAGCAGGAGCCACAGATATGGAAACGCAAAAGTCTGATAACAATATCTTACAAATTGGTAGGTGGCATACAAAAGAAAGTCATTTAGTCTTGTTTGATCTTACGCATGTTAATACAGCTTTAACCCAACATGATGAGCAAGAAGTTCACGGTATTATTGGGGCAGATGTTTTAGAAAAAGGCAAGGCAATTATTGATTATGACAAGCTAGTTTTGTATTTAAAAAAGCCAAAGAAAAAGAATAAAAATAGCGCCTTGATTTTTGATGATGAATCAAATTCAGTGCCTTTTTAAGGATCTTTTTTAAGTTTTTTTCGCTGTGTTTTTTTAATTGAAACCCCTAGAATTTATTAGGTGTTCACTATATTTTTATGCAATTATAAATTTTTGAATTCCAAGAGGTTGATGTAACATCTTTTTGTATTGCTCGTCTATATAGTATACACAAAACAAAAGAAATCATGGAAATAACAACATCAAAACCAAGTAGTTTATTTAGTAGAGGATTGCTAAATTCAGCATATAAAGAAGATATCGCTTATAGTTTTAGACATTTAAGAAATAAGTCAATTTTTAAGTCAAAAGAACGCGCATTTAGAAATCACGATCAATTGTGTTGTTCCGTTGGAGCTGTATTAAAAGTTTCAATTTTTATCATTGCTCTACTACTAATTCTTTTCTAACAAAAAACCTCATTGATTCTGAAAATATCAGCATTCAAATGAGGTTTTACTGTTGGGTGTTCCTTTTTACTTAAAACGGATTTACATCCTTACACCAATGCTTCTTTAATTCTTTTTATCGCTTCTGTTAATTGCTCTCTAGAAGCTGCGTAAGACAAACGGATACAGTTTGGAGCGCCAAAGGCTGCACCTGTTACTGTTGCTACATTGGCTTCTTCTAATAAAAACATAGAGAAATCATTTGCGTCTTCAATTTTTTTGCCTTTTATGGTTTTGCCGAAAAATGCAGAAACATCCGGAAAAACATAAAAAGCTCCATCTGGGGTGTTTAGTTTAAAGCCATCAATTTCTTTTAGTAAGTTTAAGACCATATCTCTACGAGCCTTAAATTCATCGACCATATATTTTACACTACTTGGGTCGGCCAATACAGCTGTTATAGCTGCTCTTTGAGCAATGCTGTTTGTTCCGGAGGTAATCTGACCTTGCATCTTTGTACAGGCTTTAGCGATCCACTCTGGGCCTCCAAGATAACCGATTCTCCAACCTGTCATGGCAAATGCTTTTGCAAGCCCATTTACCGTAATGGTTCTGTCATACATACTCTCAATGGCAGCAAAACTAAATGGAGTTTCACCATAGTTAATATGCTCGTAAATTTCATCAGAGAGTATAAAAATATTCGGGTATTTTTCTAAAACTACTGCCAAAGCTCTGTATTCTGCCTCACTGTACATAGTTCCGCTTGGGTTGTTCGGAGAATTGAAAAACACCATTTTGGTCTTTGGAGTGATTGCAGCTTCTAATTGAGCTGGGCTAATTTTAAAATCCGTTTCGATAGTCGAAGGAATTTCTTTAAAAGTAGCTTCACACAAGGTAGCGATCGCAGAATAACTAACCCAATATGGAGCTGGTAATAAGACTTCGTCTCCAGGGTTTAAGAGTACTTGTGCTATGTTTGCAATAGATTGTTTAGCTCCTGTAGAAACTACAATTTGATTGGGCTTATAATCTAAGTTGTTATCTCGTTTAAACTTGGTGCAGATGGCTTCTTTTAATTCTAAATAACCATCAACGGGTGTGTATGAGCTGTAATTTTGGTTGATCGCTTCAATTGCAGCGTCTTTGATAAAATCAGGCGTATTAAAGTCTGGCTCTCCCAAACTTAAACTAATGATATCTTTTCCAGCTAATTTTAATTCTCTTGCTTTTGCAGCCATTGCCAAAGTTTCCGAAACTGGCAAACTGTTTATTCTGTCTGATAATGGATATGACATTGTATAGGTACTTTATCTTTTTTTATAGCGGTTTTATGAAGCTAAATTTGGGTGTTTTCCAAGGTTTCCTAAATGCCTAAAGTGTTCTATGATTGCACGCCTTGTGGTTTCATACTCATTGTATGGCAAATTAAACTCTTGAGCAGTTTCTTTTACAATTTTAGCTAATTTGTTATAGTGTACATGAGAAACATGTGGAAAAATATGGTGTTCTACTTGATGGTTTAAACCACCGGTATAAAAGTTTACGATCCAGTTTGTAGGAGCAAAATTAGAAGTGGTATACAGTTGATGTACCGCCCAAGTATGCTCTAAGTTACCGTCCTTATCAGGAATAGGCATGGTTGTTTTTGGAACAATATGTGCCAATTGAAATACCAAACTTAAAATCATTCCTGCGGTATAGTGCATTACAAAAAAGCCGATAAAAACCTTCCACCATGCAATGTCTAATACTAAAATAGGCAATACGATCCAAAGCGCGTAATACACTATTTTAGAAATAATTAATTTAGTCCATTCAACTTTTGGGTTAGGAAACTTACCGTACGATAATTTTCTTTTCAAATAGTTGTGCATTTGTTTAATATCTGTGGTAATAGCCCAGTTGATGGTTAAAAGACCATATAAAAATATTGAATAATATTTTTGAAACTGATGAACTTTTAGCCACTTAGCGTGTTTTGAGAAACGAATGATTCTACCGGCATCAATATCTTCATCATGGTCTTTTACATTGGTAAAGGTATGGTGCAATACATTGTGCTGTACTTTCCAGTTATACACATTTCCTGCTAAGATATAGATGCTACTACCCATTAGTTTGTTCACCCACTTTTTACTTGAAAAAGATTCGTGATTACTATCGTGCATAACATTCATACCAACACCAGCCATGCCAATACCTGTTACGACCATTAAAAGAGCCATGACCCATTGAGGCATAGCTATGGTTAAAATCAAAATAAAAGGAACTAAAAATAACCCAAACATTATAATTGCCTTGGTGTAGAGTTTCCAGTTACCTGTTTTCTTTAAATTATTTTCTTTAAAATACGAATTAACGCGTTTGTTTAAAGTCTTGAAAAACTTTGCTTTATCTATTCTTGAAAAATTTATGGTCTTCATATATACTAATATCGTTCTGATGTTACAAAAATATACTTTTTGTTTTTGGTTTATACAATAAACGTCAGTTTTTGTTAAGAATTGTTTCTAAACATTTAACTATTTTTGCAACTCATTAAGATGATTATGGAGTTAATACAAAAATATTTTCAAAACCTAACTGACCAACAGCTTACTCAGTTTGCTAAATTACAAGAACTATACCACGATTGGAATTTAAAAATTAATGTTGTTTCTAGAAAAGATATCGATGAGTTATATCTTAGACATGTGCTTCATTCATTAGGAATTGCAAAAGTGATTCAGTTTGTGCCTGGATCTAAAGTGATGGATGTTGGAACAGGTGGTGGTTTCCCAGGAATTCCATTGGCAATCTTATTTCCAGAAACCCAGTTTCATTTGGTGGATAGCATCGGAAAAAAAATAAAAGTTGTTAATGAAGTTGCTCAGGGCTTGGGTTTACAAAATGTAAAGACCACACATGGTAGAGTAGAAGAAGTTAAAGATACCTATGATTTTATCGTCAGTAGAGCAGTAGCCCAAATGGAAACCTTTGTTCATTGGACCAAAGGGAAAATTGCGAAAACGCAAAATCACCCAATTAAAAATGGCATCTTATATTTAAAAGGAGGTGATCTTACAGAAGAATTGGCCTTGTACACTTCTGCTAAAATTTATGATTTACCCAATTATTTTGAAGAAGACTTTTTTGAAACCAAAAAAGTGGTTCACCTTCCTATGAAATACAAGGGGTAGTATTCAGGCTTTAAGAAGAATACATATATTATAAAAAAAACCTGTAAAGAAGTCTATACAGGTTTTTTTAGTTATTCTTTAATTATAAAAGCTTTGGAGACCGCTGCACGTTCTTTGGCAGAAATTCTTGTGGTTTTTCTTAATTTTTTTAAGAATGCGCTAACCTCTTTTTCACTAGCAGGGCAACCTAAGTTTTGACCAGCATCATCTCTAGAATCAGCAAGTAATTTGCCTTTGCTATTAAAGATAAGCCAATACGGTATTCCAGAATTCCCTCCTTTATATTTTTCCATCATTTGCATAGCACCAGGATTCTCTAGGTGCTTTTTATCCTTAGCTTCTAGAACGGTTAAATGGGTAATGACAAAATTTTTATCAAAATATGGTTTGACCTCAGGTTTTTCCATATTAGCATCCATCCTTTTACACCATCCACACCACGAAGCATGAAACATTAGGAGTACTTTTTTATTTTCTTTTTTAGCCTGTGCATAGGCTTTGCTCATCACAGCATCTGCTGTTTCTTGTGTGTTTGTTTGTGCATTTACGCTTATAAAGAAAAAACATAAACATACAATTAATACAGATTTAGTTTTCATTGAATTCTTATTTAGGGTTCTTGTTAATTGCCTTTTGTTGGTCTAGGAAAAGCCGGTGGCTTAATGGCTTGTACTTTTATGCTTTTTAATTGTTTTAAAAGCTCTTGAACAGCTCTTTCTAGTTGAGGGTCTCTACCCATTTCCAAAGCTTTTGCATCTTGCCTTACAGCAATATCTGGTGCAACACCTTTATTTTCTGCTACCCAGGTATTGGTTGCAGGATCAAACACGGCATTGTCTGGAGCAGTTAATGATCCACCGTCAATTAATGAATAGTGCGTAGAAGATTTTACCAAACCTCCCCAGGTAGTTGCTCCGATTAGGAGACCAGCCTTTTGCTGTCTAAACACCCAAGGGAAAAAATCTCCCCCAGATCCAGCAAGCTCATTAATCAGTAAAACTTTAGGGCCCATGATTCCGGCAGGTAAACGCAATGGTTTTCCATTTGGAACCTCATTGGTTAAAGCTGCTCTAGGTTTTCTGGTCATCAAATCAACCATATAATCATCTAATAATCCACCGCCATTAAAACGTTCATCAATCACAGCACCTTCTTTGTCTTGTTGTGCAAAGTAGTATCTATTAAACGAGACAAAACCAGGGCCACTTGTGTTGGGTACCCAAATATATCCAAGTTTACCACCTGATAATTTATCGACCATTCTTCTGTTGTCTTCTACCCAAGTGCGTTGTCTTAAAGAGTTTTCACTGCGGATAGGTGATACTACTTCTTTCCAGGCTCCTTTAAAGCTTGGAGAAGAATTGATGTGTAAAACAGTTTGCTTTCCAGCTGTGCCGTCTAAGTGCTTGTAAATATTGTCTTTATCAGTGATTTCTTCATTGTTAATACCAACCAAATAATAACCTGTTTTAATTTTCATTCCAGGTTGATCTAAAGGTCCGTCTAATCCAGGGTTCCAGCTTTCAGAAGTGTAAATTCGTTGAATTTGCCATCTTCCTTGTCTCGCTGTAAAATCAGCCCCAAGCAAACCTCCAGAAGATCGATCTATACTTGGAAAATCACCACCTCTAACAAAGCTGTGTCCAACAGATAACTCTCCGTTAACTTGATCTAAAATATAATTTAAATCAGCTCTGTGCTTAACGAATGGAATTAAAGGAGCATAGCGTTTGTATACTTTATCCCAGTCTCTTCCATGCAAGTTTGGATCGTAAAAGTAGTCGCGTTCATAACGCCACGCTTCTTCAAACATTTGATTCCATTCACTAATTCTATCTAGTTTCATGTTGAAATCAATTTTCAAGGTTTTTGCTGCCTTTGCATTTGGAGCGGCTGCACTACCTACCTTCCAAGCTCTTCCGGCTCTTAATAGCAAGTGTTTGCCGTTTGAAGAAATTGCAGCGATGCTCATTCCTTTTCCAAACTCTACAGCTTTCATTTTCTTTAAGTCAAATTTTTTCAAGGTACCTCCATCGCTAATAAAAACAGATCCTTCAGGCCCTGATACCATGCTTCTAAATGCACCTCTAATTGGCAAGGCCATAATTCTTCGATTTAAACCATTAAAATCTATTTTAACAGCTTTATCTTTTTTGGCAGCAGGTTTCTTGTCTTTGCTTTTGTCCTCTTTTTTATCTTCTTTGATAGGTTCTTCATCACTTTTAAGCTTAAATGGAGACTCATCATCTTTTGATAAATTGATCACATAAGCCGCATAATTTGGACTCGAAGTCATAGAGCTGGTGTTTGCCCAACCTGATCCTAAGGCAACATCGGTACTTGCTAAAAAGTATAAGTGTTTATGGTCTAAATCCCATGCAGGAGAAAAAGAATCAGCAAACGGATCTGTGATTGCAGTTACGCTATTTGTATCCAATGACCACACTTTAATTTGTTTCATACTGTTGTCACCAGATTTGGTGTAGGCCAACCATTTAGAATCAGGAGACCAGGTAATTCCCATACGCCCTCTTTCTAAATTAGTACCAGCATTGTCTACCGTTTGTATGCTTTTTTTAGCCAAGTTTACCACTCTAATTCGAGTGTCATCATCAACAAAAGCAATGTGTTTTCCGTCTGGAGACCAAGTTGGCTCCCAAGCCATTTTAGAAACACCTATAGAAATTACTTGAGTTTTAGCTGTAGCGTCTTGATTGGTTAAATGCAAAGCATACCCTTTACCATTGGCGTCAGAAAACCAAGCAATCTGATCACCATTTGGAGACCAAATAGGTTCTCTATCTGCAACTCCAGAACTTTGAGTTAGGTTTCTAGAATCTCCAAATTCTACTGGAGCCGTAAAGATATCACCACGTGATCCCATAACAACTCTTTTTCCGTTAGGAGAGATGCTTGCTGTGCGAACGTTGTTGGTTACATTTTCCCATTTGGTAGCAGTCCAAGGAAAATCTCCAACAACTGATATTTTTAGTTGTTTGGTTTTGTTATTGTTAAGGTCTAAAGTGTGTAAATACCCGTCCTGCTCAAAAATCAGGGTATTGTTGTTTCCACTCAATGATTTTACCGCAGTTCCTTTAAACTTAGTAACTTGTTTTAATGCTTTTGTTTTGGTGTTGTATGACCAAACGTTTGATGTATGTGTACTATCAGATAAGAAATAAACGGTATTGCCAATCCAGACAGGATGTTTGTCTGTAGTTTTGTTATTTGGCAACAGTGTTTCTTCTAGTGTTTTTAAGTTGATTATAATTAATGGGGTGTTTTGACCACCTCTATAATCTCTCCATTCTACATCCCAGCGTCTCATTTTATCAATCACCATTTCATTACCATTTGGTGAATAAGAGCCAGCATTTGCCCATTGCTCAAAAAGTTTTGTAGCAGGGCCTCCGTTTACAGAAACCGTATACAAACGATTAAAAGCGCTTGGAGCCGTGTCTCTGCTTGAAGCAAATAAAACAGATTTTCCGTCATTGGTCCATCCTCTAGCTTCTGATGAACTAGGGTGCCAAGTTAGTCTTTTAGCTTCTCCACCATTTGCAGAAACTACATACACTGCAGGGCTTCCGGTTCTGTTAGAGGTAAATGCAATCCATTTTCCATCTGGAGAAAAATGTGGGTCACTTTCTACCGCTGCCGTACTTGTTATTCTTACAGTTTTGTTAGTGCTTAAGTTGGTTGCCCAAATATCACTACCGTAAGTAAAAGCAACATGAGTTTTGCTAATGGTTGGTTGCCTTAATAAGCGGGTTTCTTGTGCAATACTAGTTATTGTAGCAAAGAATAAAGCTACAAGAACAAATTTTTTGATAAAGCCATTCATAGTTTTAGTTTTTGATTTTTACTCTGGTATTGTTTAATAAAGTAGGTTTTCCGTAACCCAATTCATTTAATCGATCTAATTGCGTTTCTGCATCTCCCACAAATAACCAAATCATTTTGGTAGGGTCAGCGTATTTATTAGCCAATTCTTGGATCTTTTCTACTGTCATTTCATTGACGATTTTCTCGCGATCTTTAATATAATCAGCTTTTAAGTTATAGGCGCTAATACTTTGTAACATGTTTAGTTTAGCTCCCATGGTTTCAAAAGCTCTTGCATTACTCTTAATTAAAAAGCCTTTGGTTGTTGCCAAATCTTTTTCGGAATAATTTTTTGGATACTCATTAAGAATCTTTTTTACCAATAGAGCAGACTCTAGCGTAACATTGGTTCTTACTTGACTTGATATGGTAAAGGTCCCAACTGCTTTTGATCCTGAGAATCGTGAAGATATTCCGTAAGTGTATCCTTTACCTTCTCTTAATTCTTGAGTTAATTGAGAAGCAAATCCACCACCACCTAGAATATAATTCATCACATTAGCAGGGTAAAAATCTTTATCTGTAGCCGCTAAAGCCGCAGCTCCAAAATTAATAACAGATTGTTTTGCTTTTGGCACATCATAAAAATATACTGCTGGCTCTGTTGGGGCTTTTGGAGTTTCAAAAGTTGGAATAACAACTTCTTTTGAAGCCCAATTTGTATTGATGTCTTGCAGCGATGAAATTACGGATGCTTGATCAATACTACCAACTACATGCATTTTAGTGATGGATGGTGAAATGAAATTAGCATAATATTCTTTTAAATCAGCTAAGCTAATATCGCTCACAGAACTCATGGTTCCGAGTGTGTTTTTAGCATAGATATTGTCCTTTCCATAAATCAACTGTCTATAAGCGTTTTGAGCAATAGCATTTGGATTTGCTTCCTGCTGACGCAAACTATTGATGGTCGATTTTTTTAACAATTCAAATTCACTTTCATCCCAACGAGGCTCTAAAAGAATTTCTTCTACCAGCTTTAAGGTTTTTGTGTAGTTTTTTGTTAGCGTATTACCACTAATAGTAATATTTTCTTTAGAAGCAGATACATATATAGAAGCTCCTAAATCTTGAATTGCTTCTTCTAGTTCTGCAGTCGTTTTGTTTTTAGTTCCTCGATTCATCAATCTAGCCGTTAAATTAGCAACACCTAACTTGTTCATTTTTTCTAACAATTGACCTCCTTCTATTACTAAATTGAATCGAACTAAAGGCACTTCGTCATTTTTGATTCCGTAAACTTTAATACCGTTAGACAGTTCATCTTCCCATACTTTAGGCACAGCTAATTCTGGAGCTTTGCCGTATGGAGGCTCTACAGATCTGTCAAAAGTAGAAGGTGTTTTTGTATAGCTAGCTGCAATTTTTGGGTCAAAACTCTTTTCGGCTCCTTGAACAATCAACTCTTCTTTGATGATGGCCTCAGTAGAATTTGCTAAAGCAAGATCAGACATGCCTTTTGGCACAAAACTGGTAGCGATAAAGTTTTTGTCTTTTATATATGCGTTGTATACGCGCATAACATCTTCTTTGGTAACATTAAGCATGTATTGACTTTCTTTGTTAATGAAACCAGGATCACCCGCATAGGTATTGTAAGAGGCTAGATTGGTTCCCTTTCCTAAAACGCTTGAGAGTCCATTGTAAAATTGTGTTTCAATTCCTGCTTTTATTCTGTTTAAATCTTTGCTAGAAATACCTTCTTTTTCAAACATTTTAAAAGCTTGTTGAACTCCAGAGAACACTTCGTTTAAGTTAATGTTGGCATAACTTCTTACACCCAACTGTACCTGTCCAGCCAATTCTGATGAGCGGTTATACATACCTGCGCCCGGAGCTAATTTTAATTGATCTACCAGTACTTTGTTAAGTGGTGCATTTTTACCACTAGATAAATATTGGGTTAAAATATCCAAAGCGTATGAATCTTTGTGGTATAACTCTACTGATGGCCAGGCCAATGTAAGCATTGGTAATCTAGCAAAATTGTCTTCGTAGTATAAAAATTTTGTTTCTTTTACTACGCCTGGTCTTTTTTCTAAAGGAGTAATTTCTTCTCCTCTAGGGATTTCATCAAAATACTTTTTTACCCATTTTGTAGCTTGGTCGATATCAAAATCTCCCGATAGTACCAAAGTGGCATTGTTAGGAACATACCATTTCTTAAAAAAGTTCTTTACATCATTAAGGGTTGCATTTTGTAAATCTTCTAAAGAACCAATTACTTGCCAGTTATATGGATGGTCTTTTGGATAGAGATTACGGTCAATAATCTGCTGATTAAACCCGTAAGGAGCATTGTCTACACGCTGTCTTTTTTCATTTTTAACAACTTCTTTTTCTTTTGCTAAAACTGGTTCTGTTACGGTGTTGATAAACCAGCCCAGTTTGTCTGCCTCAGCCCAAATCATTTTTTCTAAAGCATCACTTGGAACGGTCTGTAAATAGTTGGTTCGATCTCTAGAGGTTGATCCATTAGCACCAGATCCTCCAATACGTGCGCTCATTTTATCCAATCCTCCCTTTCCTAAATTTTCAGATTCTAAAAACAATAAGTGTTCAAAAAGGTGAGCAAAACCTGTTCTTCCAGAAATTTCTCTTGCAGAACCAACATGCGCCATTAACTCAACGGCAACCACTGGATCAGACTTGTCTACATGGAAAACTACTTCGAGTCCATTGTCTAAAACGATCTTTTTAAACGGAACCTCAAGCGTACTCTCTTTATTGGTTTGACATGAAATAATGGAAAAAATAAAAGCAAAAATGTAAAGTCTTTTAGTCATTGTATAAAAATTAAATTGCTGTTTGTAAGCTTTAAAAGGATAAATATACAAATTAATGACTGTCATTTTTGTATTTATGTTACAGTTAATGCTGTTTATTTTTTCAATTTCTTTGGGCAATAAAAAAGCCTCATCAAAAAATGATGAGGCTTTTTAGTATGTTAAACTTTAATTTATCCTAAAAAAGGATATCTGTAATCTACTGGAGTTACAAAAGTTTCTTTGATCATTCTTGGAGATACCCAACGCATTAAGTTTTGTGCAGATCCAGCTTTGTCATTAGTTCCAGAAGCTCTTGCTCCACCAAATGGTTGTTGTCCAACAACAGCACCTGTAGGTTTGTCGTTTACATAGAAGTTTCCAGCAGCATTTTCTAAAACTCTAGTCGCTTCTTCAATAGCATAACGACAGGTAGATAATACAGCTCCAGTTAATGCATATTCACTTGTTTCATCAACTAATTTTAAAGTTTCAGAAAACTTGTTTTCATCGTATACAAAGATTGTCATTACAGGTCCAAATAATTCAGTACACATGGTGCTGTATTTTGGATTGCTTGTTACAATAATTGTTGGCTCAATAAAATATCCTTTCGATTTATCATATCCTCCACCAACAATAATTTCTGCATCAGCATCTTTCTTCGCTGCTTCTATATAAGTAGCTAACTTATCAAAAGAACCTTCGTTAATCACTGCAGTAATAAAATTGTTAGTATCTTCTGGAGATCCCATTTTGAAAGATTTTACATCTTTAATTACATGGTTTTTTACATCTTCCCAAAGGTTAGTAGGAACATAAGCTCTAGATGCCGCTGAACATTTTTGTCCTTGGAACTCAAATGCTCCTCTAGAAATGGCAGTAGCAACTTGTTCTGCAACTGCAGATTTATGAGCAACAATAAAATCTTTACCTCCAGTTTCACCAACAATTCTTGGATATGTTCTGTAGTTTTCTATGTTGTTTGCAATTTGTTTCCACAAGCTCTGAAAAACAGGTGTAGATCCAGTATAGTGTAATCCTGCAAAATTAGGATCAGCCATAATAGTATCAGTAATCATTCCTGCATTTCCAAATACAACATTGATAACACCATCAGGAACTCCTGCTTCTTTAAATACATCCATAATGACTTTTGCAGAATAGATTTGGTTGTTACTTGGTTTCCAAACAACAACATTACCCATTAAAGCCATACAAGAAGGTAAGTTTCCTGCAATTGCAGTAAAGTTAAACGGAGTCACTGCGTAGGTAAACCCTTCTAAAGGTCTGTATTCTACTCGGTTCCAAGCATCACTAGTGCTTTCTGGTTGCTCCATATAAATGTCTGTCATAAACTGAACATTAAAACGCAAGAAATCAATCAATTCACAGGCTGCATCTATTTCTGCTTGGTGCACTGTTTTTGACTGCGCCATCATGGTAGCAGCATTGATTTTTGCTCTGTAAGGTCCTGCAATCAACTCTGCAGCTTTTAAAAAGATACCCGCACGTTGTTCCCATGGCATTTGAGACCATGATTTTCTTGCTTCTAAAGCAGTAGCAATTGCTTCTTCTACATGCGATTTTTCTGCAAGGTGATAAGTCCCTACAATATGTTTGTGGTCATGAGGGGGAGACATGGTTCTGGTATTACCCGTTGTTACGTCTTTTCCATTAATGTACATAGGTACATCAATCGTACTATTATACATTTCTTTATATGCTTTTATTACAGCTTCTCTTTCAGGTGAATTAGGAGCGTATCCTTTCACTGGTTCATTAACTGCTACTGGAACATTAAAAAATCCTCTTGCCATTTTGTTGTGTTTTTAAATTTTAATCGACTAATTTTGAAGTGCAAAGTTACAATTTTTTAATAGAAACAAAGCTTGCTTCGCATCAAAACTCATTACAAACTATACGAATCAATTTATGTGTACAGTCACCTATCTACCTTTGGGAAATGAGGATTTTATTTTAACGTCTAATCGCGATGAAAGTCCTTTGCGAAAAACACTTCAGCCTAAAAAATACTTAGAAAATGGCGTTGCCTTAACCTATCCTAAAGATCAATTGGCTGGGGGTACTTGGATTGGTTTAAGCGAGCAAAAAAGATTAATCTGTTTGTTAAATGGAGGTTTTACAAGTTATAAAAGAGCGGCAACTTATCGCATGAGCCGAGGGGTCATCGTCAAAGAATTGTTGAGTACTAGTAACTTTACTTCCTCTATTAAAAGCTATGATTTAGAGGGTGTAGAGCCCTTTACCATTGTACTTATCGATTGGCAAAAAACACTTCAGGTTTTTGAGTTGGTTTGGGATGGAAGTCAAAAACACTTTAAAAAATTAGCTCAAGAGCCAGCTATTTGGTCTTCATCAACCTTGTATAATGAAGAAGAAAAATTACTTAGAAAAACATGGTTTGCTAATTGGTTGTCAGCACATAAAGAGTATACTCAAGCACAAATACTAGACTTTCATCAAAGTACCCAAATAGGATCTCCAGAAGTTTCCATAAAAATGAAACGCAATTTTGTTGAAACAGTTAGTACTACATCTGTTCTAAAAAAAGGTCCAAAAGCGGCAATGAAGTACCTGGATTATTTACCTTGATTTTCTCATCAGTAAACACTGACCTTAGTACAATAAAAATGCTGCGACTGAGGTAAGCATGATACCGATAGAGCCTAAAATAAAATAGACCGTATTAAGCATGCAGAATTTGATAAAAGTCTTCACGGTTCCTTGTTGGTAAAAATGTTTCATTGCTAAGAATAAATAGATTAAAAACAAGAGGATAAAAATAGGAATTACAAATCCAGGATGGAGTATGAAATTGACCAGGTAAAACAGCGTTAATAATAAAAAGAAAACGGTTTGCGTATGAAAAACAAAAACCAAATGCTCTACATAGGTGTATTCTCTACGGATGTAAAAGAATTTTAAAAATAAAGTAAAAAAAGGTAAAAGCACAAAAAGTGAGATGGATGCGTAAGAAAGTAGTTGTTTTAGGAAGTCGTTTAATCCATCGTCCTTTTTAAAAATTGCTGAAATTTTTTCAGACCTATCATAGGCAAAACGATTAAAAAAGGTTTTCTCAGTACCTAAACTATCCAATGCTTCATCAATGGGCATGTAAGGATGTTTTTCTTGAAAGTCCATAAACCGGTTTAGTTTTAGGTCTCCTAATTGAAAGGTGGGTCCTGTGTTGCTTCTGGCCTTTAATGAGTCACTAGCAATTTGAATCACATTAAACAATTCTTTTTTTTGGGTAGAATCAGTGTCCTTTAGTGCACTTTCCATGTTCTTTGTGGCCTCTTCTTGAATGCTGTCAATAGAAATACCTTTTAAATTATCGCTAATCGATTTCTTTTGACTCCCGTCTCTAAAATCATTAAAACGCTCGTAGCTATCAGTTACTCCAAGCATTACAAAAAACAAGATTGAGATGGTTAGGTAAAACCGAAAAGGATTTGTGTAGCGCTCTCTTTTTCCTTCAATATAATCCTTAGATACTTTGCCTGGTTTTGTTAATAATGGAACAATCGTGTTCCAAAATTTGGCATCCCAAGAAAAGAAACCATTAAAGATTTCATAAATAAATTCCTTAAATGTAACTTGTTTGTCCTTGTTAGATTGGCCACATTCTGGGCAAAATTTTTCATCATTCTGAAAAGGATAGCCACAATTTAAACAGGATGGCTCTCTAACGATATTTACTTTCTTACTCTTTCTCATTAATTTAAAACTGGTGCGGCTGTTAGTTGAAAGGAAGGAATACTTACTTTAAATTTTTGTGAAGTATTTAATTGCAGCATGGTAAAGCTGCCTTTCATAGCGCCAGTAGACCCAATGAGTAAACAATGTGATCTGTAGGTGTAGACTTCATCTGGTTTTAGTGTTGGTTTTTGTCCAACAACACCTTCGCCCTCTACATACTCTGTAGTGTTTAAAGCATCTGAAATTTCCCAAAAACGATCGAGTAGCTGAACCGTTTCTTTGGTGGTGTTTTCTATCGATATATAATAACTAAAGGCATGATGCAATGCATTGTTTCTGTAAACAGTACCATCATAGGTTGTTTTTACAGCGATTTTAATACCTTTTGTAATTTTTTGTACCATGCAATTTTGGGTCAGCTTGTGTACTCAAATATAACAACTTTCCTAAGAAATAAGAAAGCTTGCTCTAATTTTTATTGAGTTTGTTTAAAAAAAAATGTCTGCCCGCCTATGACTCTGTCAAAATCTGAGTTCATTGGGCGGTAGTAAACTAGTAAGGTATAACTGTTTTCGGTTTGGTAGAAAGAGCCGCTAAACGCTGTTAGATTGGGCTTGTTTTTATTGTCAAGGCTGATGTAGTTATAGTTGTAAAATCCTTGTTTAAGTAACAAGCTTGCGGTATAACTATCCGTTTCTTTGTTGTAGTGCATTTCATTTTCTAGGCCTGTTGCATAATTGTTAAAAGCACCATATACATATATCTTTTGATCTTTTAAGTCTTGGGTTTTTAAAGAGAAATAGATGCGTGCATAATCTGCTTCTGTAGCGCTGCTGCTGTTTAAGGCTCTAACTAAAAAGGCTCCATTAATGTCTGGACTGTAGGTGTAGGGCTTGTTAGCTCTTGGCTCATCTTGGTGTAAAATATGATGATAGATTTGTTTTTTTTCTACTTTTTGAATTTTTAAGTTGGTGGCAGAAATTGCCTTGTTGTCAAAATTTAAAAATTCGTTTCCCCCTTTAAAGTTGCCGCCAGAGTTTGCATTGTAAACTAATTGATTTCTCTTGTAATAAGGTTCATCAAATTGGGTAATTACTGTTTGCCAATTATTGTTTTGGACTAAGGCTATTTTAAGTTCTTCGCTTGGATTGTTAAAGCGAAGTTGTGGGTGGTTAATGGTAAACTCTACGGCCTGATCTGTTAAACTCTGACCTGAAATTTTACTCCTTAGGGCCTTGGCTGCTATTTGCACAAGGTTTTCGTAATAGGTAAAACGCCTCTTTAAGACAATGTTTCCAAGAGGGTCAATGATAGAGATTTGATAATTTCCGCTTTTTTTAATTTTTAAGGTGCTGTTTGGTATTTCTATTTTGTAATGTGTGTAATCCTGAAGGGTGTTAAATGAGTTTTCATATTCTTGGATTGTTTGTTGTTGGAAGCCATCAATGTATTCATTCGAGAAAAGTGAGCTGGGTTTCCAATCAAAGCTCATATGCTCAATTTTGTATTCATACGTTTTTTGATCGGCTTCTAGGTCATCAAAGCTAAAAACCAATGGAGTGCCTAATGGAACAAATGTTGTGTTTAGGGCTTTGTTAGTACCTTCAAAAGCAGCTGATTTAATATAGGAGGCTTGTTCCTTTTGAGCAAAAGAAATCCCTGTAAAAAAAATAAAAGCAACGAAACAAATAGGTGTTTTTCTCATACAAATCTACGGCTATTTTTGAGGGAGTTTTTAGTAGTATTGATTGCAAACCTACTAAATAAAATAAAAAGAAAATTTTATTTTATTTAGAATAATTATAAATAAGTGAATCTTAAAAAGATATCAGTTGTTTTATTCGAGTAAGGTTTGCAAAATTTTTAAATTTGCATGTTTTTTTAAGATAATTAAAAGTCATATTTACTATGTCAAAAGACATCCGTATAAAAAAAGGTTTGGATATCAAACTTGTTGGCGAAGCAGAACAAACGACCACTGAGTTACCAATTGGTGGGGTTTATGCGATACAGCCAAAGAATTTTCACGGAATTATTCCTAAACTTGTAGCAAAA
The DNA here is from genome assembly GCF_038024035.1 of Polaribacter pacificus. Lineage (NCBI taxonomy): Bacteria > Pseudomonadati > Bacteroidota > Flavobacteriia > Flavobacteriales > Flavobacteriaceae > Polaribacter > Polaribacter pacificus. The sequence goes on along the minus strand of NZ_CP150664.1, from coordinate 1,457,311 downwards.
GTCGGTGCAGAAGTCAAAGCAGGAGATTCGCTTTTTTATTCAAAAAGTGATGAACGCATGATCTTCCCATCTCCGGTAAGTGGTACGATAGAAGAAATAGTTCGTGGCGAACGACGTAAAGTATTAGCAATTAAAATACTTGCGAATTCAAAAAATGAACACAAAGACTTTGGATCAAAAGATGCTTCAAGCATGTCTTCAGAAGAGGTAAAAGCACATTTGCTAGCCTCAGGATGTTGGCCCTTTGTAAAACAACGTCCGTATGACGTAATTGCAAATCCCAATCAAACGCCAAAAGCGATTTTTATTTCGGGATATGCAAGTGCACCTATTGCTGCTGATTACGACTTCATTTTAAAAGGTAAACAAGCTGAGTTGCAAGCTGCACTTACTGCTGTTGGGAAGCTAACAGAAGGAAAGGTTCATGTTTCTGTTTCTAAAAATTCAACCTTATCACCATTTAATGAGTTAAAAGGATTTGAGTTGCACAAGCTATACGGGCCTCACCCGGTTGGAAACATAAGCACGCAGATCGCTCAAATAAATCCAATCAACAAAGGAGAAGTGGTTTGGACAATAACACCTCAAGACCTTTTGGTTATTGGAGAGTTGTTGTTAACAGGGAAATTTAATCCAAAAAGAACCATCGCTTTAGCAGGGTCTAAATTTAACAAACCATCTTATGTTACTGCCTATCCAGGTGCTATGATTCAAGATGTTGTAAAAGATAATTTGGATGCAGATAATACACGTATTATTAGCGGAAATGTACTTTCAGGAACTCAAGTTTCTTTAGAGGATGCATTAGGGTATTACGATGCCGAGATTACTGCAATCCCAGAAGGAGATGATTACGAACTTTTTGGATGGAACAAACCTGTCTTTAATAAAGTGTCTACTTCTAGAGCATTAACTTTTTCTTGGTTAAATCCAAAGAAAAAATACGATTTGAATACCAATACAAACGGTGAGCATAGAGCATTTGTAGTTACAGGTTCTTATGAAGAAGTTTTTCCGTTAGATATATATCCAATGCAATTGTTAAAAGCATGTATGTATAAAGATCTAGATGAATTGGAAGCTTTAGGTGCTTATGAGATTGCGCCAGAAGATTTTGCTTTGACAGAATTTATTTGTGTATCAAAACAACCTCATCAGAAAATTGTTCGTGAAGGGTTGGATTTAATGAGAGAAGAATTAGGATAAGATTATGGGCTTAAAACAAAATTTACATAATTTAAAAGAAAAATATAAAGGGACAAAAATGGCTCCTGCATTTAATGCAATCCATACCTTTTTGTATTTGCCAAATGAGACGACTCACGGAGGAACTCATATTAAAGCGGCTGATGATTTAAAACGTACGATGAATATAGTAATTATGGCATTAATTCCATGTTTACTTTTCGGTATGTTTAATGCAGGTTTTCAACACAATATTGCTGTTAATGGAAACTTTACTTCTGGAATGTCTTTCTTTAGTGGAGACTTTTGGAATTTAGATAACTTTTTTATTGGTGCAATTAAGATTTTACCATTGGTAGTCGTTTCTTACGGAATTGGACTTTTGGTTGAATTTATTTTTGCGGTGATTAAAGGGCATGAAGTTGAAGAAGGCTATTTAGTAACAGGAATGTTAGTGCCTTTAATTGTTCCTATTGATATTCCACTTTGGATGTTAGCAGTAGCTGTCGTTTTTGGTGTTGTTATCGGAAAAGAAGTTTTTGGAGGAACAGGAATGAATATTTTAAATCCAGCCTTAACCATTAGAGCCTTTTTATTTTTTGCTTATCCAACATGGATGTCAGGAGATAAAGTTTGGGTAACCGGAGCTGTAGAAAATGCAGGAACGCCTGATGCGATTTCTGGAGAAACTATTCTAGGAAGTTTGGCACAAGGAAAAGAAGTTGTGTATTCTGCTTGGGATATGTTTGCAGGATTTATTCCGGGATCAGTCGGAGAAACTTCTACATTGATGATCCTTCTTGGCGCACTGTTTTTGATTTTTGCAAAAATAGGAAGCTGGAGAATCATGCTTAGTGCAACTTTAGGTGCCTTGGCAATGGGATTAATTTTTAATGCTGTTGTTGATCAAGGATGGATTGGAGAAAGCAGTAAGTTTTACAGCTTAATGACCACTCCTTTTTGGCATCACTTATTAATTGGTGGTTTTGCTTTTGGAGCCGTGTATATGGCTACTGATCCAGTAACTGCATCACAAACAAACAAAGGAAAATGGATTTACGGTTTCTTGATTGGTTTTATTTCAATCATGATACGTGTGTTTAATCCAGCATATCCAGAAGGAGTTATGTTAGCAATTCTATTAATGAATGTGTTTGCTCCAACAATTGACCATTATGTGGTTCAAGGAAATGTAAAAAGAAGAAAGAAACGTTTAAAAGCTAAAACTGCATAGTTATGTCTAAAAAAACAGATAGTAATTTATATACAGTATTATTTGCAGCCGGAATGGTGTTGATAGTAGGGGCCTTATTAGCGTTTTTTGCATCGGCGTTGAAACCAACAATCGATGAAAACAAGCGTATTGAAAAGCAGCAAAATATATTATACGCCATGGGCGTAAATGAAAATGATGAAACCAATGCTATTTTTATTTCTAAAGATAAAGTAGCTGAAGTTTTTTCAAAATACATCACAAAGCAATTGGTTATTCAAGGAGATAAAATCACTGAAGACCCTAAAGCGTATTTGATCGATATTAAAAAAGAACAAACTGCAGAAAAAGAAGGTAAAGAAAGAAGATTGCCTCTATTTATTGGAGAGAAAGATGGAAAGAAATTTTACATCGCTCCAATTAGAGGGAAAGGTCTTTGGGATGCCGTTTGGGCTTATGTTGGAATGGATGAGAATATGGTTGTTCAAGGAGCATATTTTGATCATAAAGGAGAAACAGCAGGTTTGGGAGCAAACATCAAGCAACGTTTCTTTATGGATGATTTTATTGGCGAACACCTATTGAAAGATGATAGTTTTAAAGGAATCAACATTTCAAAATCAAACAACGATCCAAAGAACGAAGATAAAACAGATAACGAAGTAGATGCAATAGCAGGTGCCACTATTACTGGTGACGGTGTTTCAGCAATGATCAAATCTGAGTTGAAAAAATATGTATCATTCTTTAACACTTTAAAAACAAATTAATATGGGACTTTTATCAAAAAAAGACGCAGCATTAATCACAGATCCATTTGCAGATAATAATCCAATTACGATTCAAGTTTTAGGAATCTGTTCTGCATTGGCAATTACAGCAGAGCTTAAAGCTTCTATTGTAATGGCGGTATCTGTATTGTTTGTGTTAGGTGTAGGAAACGTGGTTATTTCTTTAATGAGAAATATCATTCCTTCAAAAATTAGAATTATTGTACAACTTATTGTTGTTGCAACCTTGGTGATTATTGTTGATCAAGTATTAAAAGCTTTTGCTTATGAACTAAGTAAAACTTTAGGTGCATTTATTGGTTTGATTATTACCAACTGTATTATTATGGGACGTTTTGAAGCTTTTGCTTTGGCCAACGGTCCTTGGAGATCTTTCTTAGATGGAATCGGAAATGCATTAGGATATGGAGTTATCTTAATCATTGTTGGTTTCTTTAGAGAATTACTTGGTTCTGGAACCTTATTAGGGTTTAAAGTATTAGGAGACCCTATTGAAAAAACAGGCTTGTATGCTTTTGGATATGAAAACAACGGTTTTATGTTGTTAGCGCCAATGGCATTGATTGTTGTAGGAATTATCATCTGGATCCAACGTAGTAGAAACGAAGCATTAATAGAAGAATAAACAGTAAGCAATTATCAAAACTCAATGTTTAAAATTGATAACTGATAATTGATAACTGAAAATTGAAATAATATGGAACATATAGAATTATTTTTCAAATCGATATTTATAGACAACATGGTGTTTGCAACCTTCTTAGGAATGTGTTCATACCTAGCTGTTTCTAAAAAGGTATCTACAGCGGTTGGTTTAGGAGCTGCGGTTATATTTGTATTAGCCGTTACTGTACCCTTAAACTGGTTGTTAGATCAATATATATTAAAAGAAGGCGCATTGGTTTGGTTAGGTCCAGAATATGCAGAATATGATTTAAGTTTCTTATCATTTATCCTGTTTATTGCAACCATTGCAACCATGGTACAATTGGTAGAAATTATTGTAGAAAAATTTTCTCCTTCACTATACAACTCTTTGGGTATTTTCTTACCCTTAATTGCTGTAAACTGTGCAATTTTAGGAGGATCTTTATTTATGCAATCTCGTGAGATCGCTACTTTAGGTTTAGCAACTACCTATGGAATTGGATCTGGTATTGGATGGTTTTTAGCCATTTTAGCGATTGCGGCAATTAGAGAAAAAATTAGATACTCAAGCATTCCAGCACCTTTAAGAGGATTGGGAATTACTTTTATTGTAACAGGTTTGATGGCTATTGGATTTATGAGTTTTGGAGGGATGTTAACCGGAGGCGATGAAGAAGCGAAAGAAACTCCAAAAACAGAAGCTGTACAAGTCAACAAAGACCAGGTAAAAGCTAAAGAAGAGATGAAGAAAAAAGAATTAGCGAACAACACTAAAGAAATACTAAAATAATGATATTAGCAGCAAGTACATTAGGAACAATAGCGGCTACAGTAGCTGCATTCTTAGTAATAACTTTGTTATTGGTTGCATTGTTATTATTTGTAAAACAAAAATTATCTCCGTCAGGGCCTGTAAAAATCACGATCAATGGAGAACGCGTTATCGAAGTAGGTTCAGGAGGATCTCTTTTGTCTACTTTAGGAAACGAAAAAATATTTTTACCATCTGCCTGTGGTGGAGGAGGTACTTGTATTCAATGTGAGTGTCATGTAAACTCTGGTGGAGGTGAAGCCTTGCCAACAGAAACACCTCACTTTACTCGTAAAGAATTAGCACATGGTGCTCGTTTGGCTTGTCAGGTAAAAGTAAAACAAGACATGGATATTTCTATTCCAGAAGAAATTTTTGGAATCAAGAAATGGGATGCAGTTGTAGTTAGAAATTACAATGTTGCTACTTTTATTAAAGAGTTTGTTGTAGAGATTCCAGAAGATATGGGTTACAAAGCAGGAGGGTATATTCAAATTGAAATTCCACCTTGTGAAATCAAATATTCTGATATGGATATCACAGCGCATCCAGAAGAGCACGATGCGCCAGATAAGTTTGAAGCTGAATGGGATAAATTTAATTTAAGACCATTAGTTATGAAAAACTCAGAAGTTGTAGAAAGAGCTTATTCTATGGCTTCTTACCCTGCAGAAGGAAGAGAAATTATGTTAAATGTACGTATTGCTACACCTCCTTTTGATAGAGTAAAAGGCGGATGGATGGATGTCAATCCTGGGATTGCATCTTCGTATATCTTTAACCTAAAGAAAGGTGATAAATGTACAATTTCTGGTCCTTATGGTGAGTTCTTTATCAATGAGTCTGATGCAGAAATGTTATATGTTGGTGGAGGAGCTGGAATGGCACCTATGCGATCGCATTTGTATCACTTATTCAGAACCTTAAAGACAGGTAGAAAAGTTACGTATTGGTATGGAGGACGTTCTAAGGCTGAATTGTTTTATATAGAACACTTTAGAGCTTTGGAAAAAGATTTTCCAAATTTCAAATTCTATATCGCTTTGTCTGATCCATTAGAATCAGATAATTGGAAGGTAAAGAAAGACATTAATGATACAGAAGGTGACGGGTTTTTAGGATTTATACACAATTGTGTAATCGATAACTACTTAAGTCATCATGAAACTCCAGAAGATTTAGAATTGTACTTCTGTGGACCTCCTTTAATGAATCAAGCTGTTCAGAAAATGGGTGAAGATTTTGGTCTTGCCGATGAGAACATCAGATTTGATGACTTTGGAGGATAATCCAATATTAAAATAGTTAGTAAGAAACCGACACAGAATTGTGTCGGTTTTTTTATGTCTTTACTTCATTATAAAACGCAGAATCTCTCTTAAGAATCTATTCTTACAAGGGTTTTTATCTTTTTTTTACATCTTAAACCCTTTAATGTCAGTCTTTTTTGCTCAAAAAAGTGTTTAAATAATTGTTTAATAGGCTCTTGATATTGTAACGCTTTTGTAACGCTTAATTTAATAGATATGTAGGTTTTTTTATAAAACTTTGCCCTATGCTACTAAAAAATAAATTAAAGAAGAGAGGAATTCTTTTCATTCTGTTATTTGGGCTATTGCTGCTTATGTTGGTTTGGTGTTTTTATGAAACCCAACTAACACAAATAGACAATAGCATTAAGGAACTTAATAAAATATAGTGGCATCATTAAATACTTATTAATTATGTATCTCATGAAAAAAAATTACTTTTTAGTTTTGTTTACTCTCGTAAGCATTTTTTCGACATTACAGGCACAATTTATCCATAATCCTGAAAGGATGCCGGTCAATTTGCAACCTACCAGCCTTACACCGCAAGTTAATAGTCAATTTCAAGTACAGCGCAATAATTCTGTAGGGGTTACAAACAAAACTACTTCTATCTTTACTGCAGAGGCTTCAGCGCCACCAGTATTTGAAAACAGTACACCAGCAACAACTTCAATAACATCAACAAGTTTTAAGTTAGAAACAGACATCGATGAAGCAGGAACAATTTACTATGTAGTATTAGCAGACGGCGCAACTGCACCAACAGCAGCAGAAGTAAAAGCAGGTACAGGTAATGGGGGTGCAAGTGCAATTAGCAGTGGTAATACAGCCGTAACTTCAGGAGATTTTACAAATGATTTTAATATTACAGGCTTAACAGAAAATACAACCTATAATGTATATGTTGTAGCAGAAGATGATGAAACTACACCGCTTTTACAAGCAAGTGCAACATTGGTTTCTGTAAAAACATTTAAGCCTTTAGCAAAGATTGTAATTAGTGAAATAATGTACAATCCACCAGAATCAGGTGGAGATGAAAATGAATATATAGAGTTGTATAATGCAGGAACTGCTACAGTAGATCTTACAGGATATTCTTTTTCTAAAGGTGTTACACACACATTTACAACAGGTTCAATTGCTGCAGGAGCCTATTTTGTAATTGCAGTTAAGGTAGCTTCATTCGAGGCCGCGTTTGGAGCTGGTACAGCCGATGCAAGTTTGGTGGGTTCTCAAAGTTTAAGCAATGGAGGAGAAGAAATTGAATTAGTAGATGATGTAAATCGCATTGTAGATTATGTACATTATGATAATAGCTCTCCTTGGCCGACAGGCGTTAATGGTGATGGACCGTCCATGGAATTACGTGATATAACATCAGATAATAATGTTGGAGCTAATTGGTCAGCTTCTAACGATGTAAGAGATTTTAGAACAAGTATACCAGGTCCTGCTTATCTTAATAATTTGCCAATAAGAGGCACACCAGGTTTAGCTGCAAATTTTGATATTATTGCACCCGTTTTTGAAACCAGCAAGCCAGCAACAGCATCCATAACAACAACAGGTTTTACGTTAGAAACAGATATAGATGAAGCAGGTACTATTTATTATGTAGTTTTGGCAGATGGCGCAACTGCACCAACAGCAGCAGAAGTAAAAGCTGGAACAGGTAATGGTGGTGCAAGTGTAGTTGCTAGTGGCAATACAACTGTAACTTCAGGAGGTTTTACCCATAATTTTAGTGTTACAGGTTTAACAGAAGGCACAGCTTATGATGTGTATGTGGTTGCACAAGATGATGAAGGAACTCCTAATTTGCAGACGAATCCAACAAAAATAGAAGTTACAACATTAACATTGTTACCAACAAACAACATTCTCTACGTTAAGAAAAATATAAGTGGTGGTAATGGAAACGGAAGCTCTTGGGCAAACGCCATTCCAGAATTAGCAGATGCATTGGTTTGGGCAAACAAAAACAAAGCAAATTTTACCACAACGCCCTTACAAATTTGGGTAGCAAAAGGGACATATAAACCACTATACAGCCCAGAAAATGGGGCTAATTTTGGTACAGACCAAACTAGAGACAATGCCTTTTTAATGGTAAACAACGTGCAATTGTACGGTGGTTTTGCAGGTACAGAAACTTTGTTAACAGATAGAGATTTAAGTTTAAGCGTTAATAAAACAATTTTAAGCGGAGATATAGGTACAGTTAATGATACTGCAGATAATACCTACCACGTAGTAATTAGCACTGACGCTGTTGGTACCGCTCGTTTAGATGGATTTACCATTACTGGGGGGGGTGCAGGTGGAAGTTCGAATTTAACAGTCAATACTCAATATGTTCTTAAAATTAGAGGTGGAGGGATGTATAATAACAACTCTTCTCCAACAATCACCAATTCTACTTTTAGCGGAAATACTGCTACAAATTATGGTGGGGGTATGTATAACGATAATAACTCTTCTCCAACAATTACCAATACCACTTTTATCGGAAATACTTCAGCTAAAAGTGGTGGAGGGATGTATAATAAGAATAACTCTTCACCAACAATCACCAATTCTACTTTTAGCGGAAATACTGCTACAAATGATGGTGGGGGTATGTATAATGATACTTTTTCAACAAAAGTTTACAATTCCATCATTACAGGAACTGTTTATGATGCTAGTTCTTCTCCAGTATATAAAAACAGTATCATAGCAGACAAAAGTTATGACAATACTGGTACTGCAACTACTACAAATTTAACAGCTACAGACCTTTTTAAAGACTCCGCAAACGGGGATTACAGTTTAAATGCTTTTAGTCCAGCAATCAATGCAGGAGATAATACTTTATACACAGGTACAATTGCTACAGACAAAGATTTAGCGGGTAATGCCCGTTTATTTGCAGGAATACCAGACCCAGATGTTATAGATCTTGGTGCTTATGAATTTCAGGCAGAACCTTTAAAAATTACCCCTACAAATGGTATTTTATATGTAAACAAAACAGCAACAGGTAATAAAACAGGAGATTCTTGGGCAAACGCCATTCCAGAATTAGCAGATGCACTTTTATGGGCACATGAAAATAAAGCTGATTTTACAACAACGTCTTTACAAATATGGGTCGCAAAAGGGACCTATAAACCAATGTATAGTCCAGAAGATGGTAAGAACTTTGTAGATTCAGGACGAAAAAACGCCTTTCTATTAATTAATAATGTAGCGCTGTATGGTGGTTTTGCAGGGACTGAGACAGCCGTTGCCAATAGAGATTTAAGCAATACGGCAAATAAAACTATTTTAAGTGGTGATTTTAATGGAGATGACACCATTACAGGCTCTGGTAGTACTTTAAGTATTGGTAATAATACAGAAAATGCCTACCATGTTGTATATAGTGTAGGTAATGTAGGGACTGCTCGATTAGATGGTTTTACTGTTTCTGGAGGGAATGCTACTTACGCAACTTATATGTATGTAAATACAGTTCGGACTAATACTGGATACGGTGGAGGTCTTTTCAATGAAAATTCTTCTCCTGCCATTGCCAATAGTACCTTTAGTCGAAATAAATCAGAACATAGCGGTGGTGGAATACATAATAAAGGAGGATCTCCATCAATTACCAATGTTGTTTTTAGCGAGAATATAGCAGTTACCGGAGGAGGATTGTTTAGTGATGGCAGTACCTCCCAAAAAATTAGCAATTCTTTTTTTACTAAAAATAGCGCCATTAGTTCTGGTAGTACAACAAGTTATGGAGGAGGGTTAACCTTTGCCGGTTCAACCCCTACCATTATAAATAATGTCTTTATAGATAATTTTTCAGATTTAGGGGGTGCTCTCTTTACAACTTCAAATATTACCATAATAAATTCTACATTTAATGCCAATACAACAAGTTCAAATAATGCTATTAAAGGAGGTTCCAATGATATTACATTGGTTAACAGCATAGTTTGGAATTCAGTTTTAGGAGCTAGTGGGAGCAATATTACTTTTAAAAATAGCATATACCAAGGTACACTTTATAATAAAGACAATACTGCAACTAGCAACACAACAACAAAAGAAGAGCTATTTAAAGACCCGGCTAATGGCGATTTTAGTTTAAATAAAAAAGGATTAGCGGTAAATAGCGGAAACAATGATTTATATACAGGTACGCTATCAACCGACAAAGATATAGCAGGCAATACACGTTTGTTTGCAGGTGAACAAAATTTAGACAACATTGATATAGGTGCTTATGAATTGCAGTCAGAGGCTTATGAAATGTTACCAACAAACAATATTCTCTACGTTAAGAAAAATGTAAGTGGTGGTAATGGAAACGGAAGCTCTTGGGCAAACGCAGTCCCAGAATTAGCAGAGGCCTTGGCTTGGGCCCATCTTTATAAGTCAAAATTCACAAATTCAACTTTGCAAATATGGGTAGCAGGCGGCACGTATCAACCAAAGCACAGTCCAGAAGATGGTAAAAATATGTTAAGTGATGGCAAGAATAATACTTTTTTGATGGTTAAAAATGTACAGCTTTACGGCGGTTTTGCAGGTACAGAAACTTTGTTATCGGAAAGAGATTTAAGTATAGCAACAAACAAAACTATTTTAAGTGGTGATTTTAATGGCGATGATCTGATAACGGGATCTGGAAGTACTTTAAGTATTACAAACAATTCAGAAAATGCATATCAAGTGGTTTTGAGTGCCGGTGATGTAGGGGCCGGACGTTTGGATGGTTTTACGATTACTGGAGGTAATGCTAGTATTAATAAATTAGTTACTGTAAACGAAAAAGTAACTTGGAAAGGATATGGGGGAGGAATGTATAATTACGCTTCATCTCCTACCATTGTCAATTGCACTTTTAGTGCTAATAATGCTCGAGTTGGTGGCGGAATGGACAATAATAACAGTGCTTCACCTACGATTATTAACTGTCTTTTTACAGGAAATACGGCATCTGATACAAATGGCTATGGTGGTGGAATGTCTAATACTAAAGGGTTACCTAAAATTATAAACAGTGTGTTTAAGGGTAATAGAGCTCAGAGATATGGAGGTGGATTATCAAACTCATCCAGTTCTAATACAACGATTATAAACAGCACTCTAACCGGAAATGCCGCGAATAGTTCTGGAGATGAATTGTTTAATGGTTCATCTACACTAAATATTTACAATACGATTGTTTGGGGTACCATTTTTAGTTATTCGACATTAATCAGTAAAAATAGCATTATAAAAGAACGAACTGATACCACCAATGGAAACATTGATGTTACAGGGCTAGCTCCGGAAGCTGTTTTTAAGGATGCAGCTAATGGTGATTACACCTTACACAAATACAGTCTAGCGGTCAATGCCGGAAATAATTCTTTATACACAGGTACATTAGCTTCAGACAAGGATTTTGCAGACAAGACCCGTTTGTATGATGGTGATCTTGCTACAGATATAATAGATTTAGGAGCTTATGAGTTGCAAGAAAAATCTTTTTCATTGTTAACTGATACAAACAATGTACTGTATGTGAAAAAGGGAGCGACGGGAAATAACAAGGGAGATTCTTGGGCAAACGCAGTTCCAGAATTAGCAGATGCCTTGGTTTGGGCAAATGCTAAAAAAGCAAATTTTAGCACAACACCTTTACAGATTTGGGTTGCAAAAGGCACCTACAAACCAAAATATACGCCAGAAGATGGCAAAAATTTTGCTGTAGGAACTGATGCAAAAGACAATTCATTTTTAATGGTTAAAAATGTTCAGCTCTACGGCGGTTTTGCAGGCGCAGAAACCACTTTAGCAGAAAGAGATTTAAGTCTTACGGCAAATAAAACAACTTTGAGTGGTGATTTTAATGATGATGATTCGGTTTCAGGGTCAGCAAGCACCTTGAGTATTGGCAATAACACAGACAATGCATATCATATTGTTATAAGTGCTGATGATGTGGGTACTGCGCGTTTGGATGGCTTTACAATTATCGGAGCAAATGCATCCGGATCCGGGACCATACTTGTCAACACCAAATCATTTTTAAGAAATTATGGAGGTGGAATGTATTTAGACGCCTCTTCACCTACTATTGAGAACAGTACTTTTATCAATAATTATTCAAGTGATTATGGAAGTGGAATTTTTAATAATCATTCTTCATCACCAAAGGTAACGGCGAGTATTTTTAAAGATAATAAAGTTGGTTCATGTGGAGCTGCTATCTATAATTATAACAGTTCTAAGCCTGTTATCACCAGTAGTTTTTTTACAGGAAATAATGCTCATGAATATGGAGGCGCTATTTACGATAGTGCAAGTTCTGGATCAAAAATTATCAACTCAACGATTGTTGGTAATTCTGCGACTGCAGCTGGCGCAGGAATCTATATACATACCTCAACAGCATCAATATATAATAGTATTGTTTGGAATGAAATTACAAGTTACGGAACAGGTTCATATACTCTAAAAAAGACCATTGTACAAGGCAAGTTATATGATCAAAGCGGAACAGAAACAACAACAGGATTAACTCAAGAAAAGATATTTAAAGATTCTAGCAACGGCGATTACAGTTTAAACACAAGTGTGCTAAACCCAGCAATTAATGGAGGAGATAATACCTTTTATACAGGTACTATTGCTTCAGAAAAAGATGCAGCAGGTAAGACACGTTTGTTTGATGGAGTTGCAACTACTGATGTTCTTGATTTAGGAGCGTATGAGTTACAAGCAGAGCCAATCCCAGAAGCACCAACCGGCGAGGCTACACAAAGTTATGCAGGTTCAGCAACCGTTAGTAGTTTAGTAGCAACAGGTAGCACCATAAAATGGTACGCGGCAGCAACAGGAGGAGTTGCTATAGAAGGTACTACAACATTAATAAATGACACTGTTTATTATGCAAGTCAGACGGTAAACGGATCAGAAAGTACAGCAAGATTTGCTGTAACTGCCAAAAAAGTCAGTGAATCAAGCCAAAGTTTTTTAAGTAGTGCCAACCCAACGGTAGCTAATTTAGTTGCAACACCAGGTTCAGGAGCAACTGTAAAATGGTATACTGCTGCTACAGGCGGTACTGCTTTAGAGAACACAGTAGTTTTAACTACAGCTACTTATTATGCAGAGCTAATTATAACAGGTACCCCAAATTATACTACCAATAGAGTTGCGGTAACAGTGGTTGTAAAAGCAACACCAACCATTACGTTTTCAAATTTATCAAAAACTTACGGAGATGCAGCCTTTGATTTAACGGCAACCTCAACTTCATCAGCACCAGTTACCTTTAGCGTTGTTACAGGAGGTACAGGAGCAGTTACTTTATCAGGAAAAAATGTGACCATCACAAAAGCAGGTACTGTAAAATTCAAAGCAAGTGTTGCAGCAAATGCCAATTATGAAGCTGCAGCAAAAGAGATTACGCTTACCATCACCAAAGTAGCATTAACTGTAACAGCAGATGTACAGAGCAAAGTATATGGAGGAACAGAACCTATATTAACCTATACCATTACTGGGTTTGTTAATGGAGATACCGAAGCCAATTTAGATACAGAAGTAAGTATCTCTAGGGTAGCAGGAGAAAATGCAGGTACGTATACCATTACACCATCTGGAGCTTCAGGTTCAAATTACAACATTGCCTTTGTTTCTAAAGATTTCACCATCACCAAAGCAGCTTTAACAGTAACAGCAGATGCACAGAGCAAAGTGTATGGAGCAACAGAGCCTACTTTAACCTATACCATTACTGGATTTGTTAATGAAGATGCCGAATCCAGTTTAGATACAGGAGTGAGTATCTCTAGAGTAGCAGGAGAAAATGCAGGTACGTATACCATAACACCATCTGGTGCTTCAGGTTCAAATTACAACATTGCGTTTGTTTCTAAAGATTTTACGATCACCAAAGCCACGCAAACAATTACTTTTGGAGCGTTGAGCCATACACAAGATGTTTTTGATTTAACAGCGACCAGTTCATCAGGATTGGCCGTAGATTATAGCAGTTCAAACACAGCTGTTGCAACCATATCTGGTAAAACAGTAACAGTGCTTTCGGGAGGTGTGACCAACATTACAGCTACGCAATCTGGAGATGCAAATTACCATCCAGCCACAGCAGTTGTTCAGGTGCTAACGGTTATTCGATTAGGCGTTGATGAAGATGTCTTATTGTCTAAGACAGTTCAGGTATATCCAAACCCAGCAACTAATTTTATCCGTGTAGATTTAGGGAATATAAACAAAGCCCATATCAAGATCTATAGCATCACCGGAAAACAGCTTCTAGAGGTACAAGACTATACTTCAAAAGAGGTTTTAAACATCGCAAGCTTACAATCAGGGATGTATTTGTTAAAAATAGAAAGTGATACTGCTAGTACGATGAAGAAGTTTATAAAAAAATAATAATTAATTGTCTGATATTCAATAGTTAAAAAGCCTACGCAATACTGCGTAGGCTTTTTTTATGAAGTATAAATTGTAACGCTTTTGTAACGCTTTTCTTACCGGTTTTTTTCATTTTTTTATCAATCTTAGCCTTTAATTAAGAAAAAGGGATGCTCTTTTGAGAATTCATCTCTTTTGTTTTTTATCTCGATGCATATAATTTTATAAAAGTTATTTCAAAATCAACTAAATCAATATTAAAGAATTGTACCATGACTAAAACTACTTATTCTTTCTCTTTTCTTTTTTTAATGCTATTTGTCAATAGTCTTATTTTTGGGCAAAGTCCTAATCCTGGTATTATGGAGTTTGCACCAATAGTAAATATAGATGAAACTGTATCTGTTTCTGATACGGATATTCATAAAGAACCTAAAATAGATACTAGAAAATTTGGAGGAGCAAAAAGTGCTTCACCGGTTTTTGAATCCTCAAATTCAGTAGTACAAGAAGAAGGTGTTGCTACCACAACCACCATTTTAGATGTCAATGCAACAGATGGTAGTGGCGGAAGCACTGATGCCAATGTAACCTATGCGTTAAGTGGCACAGATGCATCTGATTTTACTATAGATGCAAATTCTGGTGTAATTACTTTTGCAGCAATTCCAGATTGGAGCAATCCTGCAGATGCAGATACAAACAATATATATAGTTTTAAAGTTACAGCAACTAATAATTTAAGCACAACAAAAGATCAAGATATTACAGTTTATGTGTTTCCAAAAAATGGGCTCACAGGAACAGAAATAGCCCAACAAGTAGGCGGAGATATTGATGGAGAGGCTGCAGGTAATCTATCTGGGAAATCATTGAGTTTTAGTTCAGATGGCAAAACCGTTGCCATTGGAGCTCACCTTAACGCAGGAGTGAATGGATCTGCTTCAGGGCACGTGCGCGTTTATGCTTACAATGGCAGTGTTTGGACCCAGTTAGGAACGGATATTGATGGAGAGACTGCTGGTGATTACTCAGGGACTTCAGTGAGTTTGAGTGCTGATGGCAAAACGGTTGCCATTGGAGCAACTCAAAACGATGGAAATGGATCTAATTCAGGTCAGGTGCGTGTTTATTGGTATAATGGTAGTGACTGGACTCAGTTAGGCGGGGATATTGATGGAGAGGCTGCGAGTGATAAAGCAGGCTATTCCGTTAGTTTAAGTTCAGATGGCAAAACGGTTGCTATTGGAGCTCACCCTAACGCAGGAGTGAATGGATCTAATTCAGGACACGTGCGCGTTTATGCCTACAATGGCAGTGCCTGGACTCAGTTAGGAACTGATATTGATGGAGAGGCTGCAAATGATGAGTTAGGGTATTCAGTAAGCATAAGTACTGATGGTAAAACGGTTGCTATTGGAGCACGTAAAAACGATGGAAATGGATCTGATTCAGGTCATGTACAGATTTATAATTACAATGGCAGTGCATGGGTACAGTTAGGTGGGGATATTGATGGAGAGGCTGCTGGTGATTACTTAGGATACTCAGTGAGTTTAAGTGCCGATGGTAAAACGGTTGCCATTGGAGCTACTAATAACGCAGGAGTGAATGGATCTAATTCTGGGCACGTGCGCGTTTATGCTTACAATGGCAGTGCCTGGACCCAGTTAGGAACTGATATTGATGGTGAAGCTGCAAATGATGAATTAGGGTATTCAGTAAGCTTAAGTTCAGATGGAACTACGGTTGCCATTGGAGCTCGCTCTAACGCAGGAGTGAATGGGTCAGGTTCAGGTCATGTACGCATTTATAGGTTAACAAGTAATACATGGACACAAGTAGGAGCAGATATTGATGGAGAGGCTGCAAGTGATCAATCAGGACGTTCAGTGAGTTTAAGTGCTGATGGAACTACGGTTGCCATCGGAGCTCCCTATAACGCAGGAGTGAATGGAACTAATTCAGGTCATGTACGCATTTATAAATTAATTGTACCGACACCAGTTTTTGAATCCTCAAATTCAGTAGTACAAGAAGAAGGGACAGCAATTGCAACCACCATTTTGGATGTCAATGCAACAGATGGTAGTGGCGGAAGCACTGACACCAATGTAACCTATGCGTTAAGTGGTACAGATGCATCTGATTTTACTATAGATGCAAATTCGGGTGCAATTGCTTTTGCAGCAATTCCAGATTGGAGCAATCCGGCAGATGCAGATACAAACAATATATATAGTTTTAAAGTTACAGCAACTAATCATTTAAGCAAGACAAAAGATCAAGATATTACAGTTTATGTGTTTCCAAAAAATGGACTCACAGGAACAGAAATTGCCCAACAAGTAGGCGGTGATATTGATGGTGAGGCTTCTTATGATTATTCAGGGGCATCAGTTAGTTTTAGTGCCGATGGTAAAACCGTTGCCATTGGTGCTTATTATAACGACGGAAATGGGGCTGAATCAGGTCATGTACGCATTTATAATTACAATGGCAGTGCCTGGACCCAGTTAGGAACTGATATTGATGGAGAGGCTGCTGGTGATTACTCAGGGACTTCAGTGAGTTTGAGTGCCGATGGAAAAACTGTGGCAATTGGAGCTACTAATAATGATGGAAATGGACCTGATTCAGGTCAGGTTCGTGTTTATACTTACAATGGCAGTGCCTGGATACAGTTAGGAAGCGATATTGATGGAGAAGCTGCAGGTGATCGATCAGGTAGGTCAGTGAGTTTGAGTTCAGATGGAAAAACGGTTGCCATTGGAGCTAATGGAAACGGCGGAAATGGATCATATTCGGGTCATGTACGTATTTATGCTTATAATGGGAGTGCCTGGGCCCAGTTAGGAACTGATATTGATGGAGAGGCTTCGTATGATAACTTAGGGCGTTCAGTGAGTTTGAGCTCAGATGGGAAAACCGTTGCCATTGGTGCTTATTATAACGACGGAAATGGATCTGATTCAGGTCAGGTACGCATTTATACTTACAATGGCAGTGCATGGGTACAAGTAGGAAGCGATATTGATGGGGAGGCTGCAGGTGATTACTCAGGTATTTCAGTGAGTTTGAGTTCAAATGGGAAAACCGTTGCCATTGGAGCAAGTCAAAACGGCGGAAATGGATCATATTCGGGTCAGGTGCGCGTTTATACCTATGCTAACAGTGTATGGACGCAAGTAGGAACTGATATCGATGGAGAGGCTGCAGGTGATCTATCAGGATATTCAGTGAGTTTAAGTGCTGATGGCAAAACGGTTGCCATTGGTGCTTCTGTAAATGATGGAAATGGAACTGATTCAGGTCATGTACGCATTTATAGGTTTACAAGTAGTACATGGGTACAAGTAGGAGCAGATATTGATGGAGAGGCTGCAGGTGATCGAACAGGCAATTCCGTGAGTTTGAGTGCCGATGGAAAAACGGTTGCCATTAGTGCTTATTTAAATGGTGGAAATGGAACTAATTCAGGTCATGTACGCATTTATAAATTAATTGTACCATCTCCAGTTTTTGAATCATCAAATTCAGTAACACAAGAAGAAGGTATTGCTACCACAAGCACCATTTTAGATGTCAATGCAACAGATGGTAAAGGCGGAAGCGCTGATACCAATGTAACCTATGCGTTAAGTGGTACAGATGCATCTGATTTTACTATAGATGCAAATTCTGGTGCAATTGCTTTTGCAGCAATTCCAGATTGGAGCAATCCTGCAGATGCAGATACAAACAATATATATAGTTTTAAAGTTACAGCAACTAATCATTTAAGCAAGACAAAAGATCAAGATATTACAGTTTATGTGTTTCCAAAAAATGGACTCACAGGAACAGAAATTGTCCAACAAGTAGGCGGTGATATTGATGGAGAGGCATTAGGCGACAACTCTGGGTATTCAGTGAGTTTTAGTGCCGATGGCAAAACCGTTGCTATAGGTGCTTATTATAACAACGGAAATGGCTCTAGAGCTGGACACGTTCGTATCTATAGTTACAAGAATAGCAGTTGGACTCAGTTAGGTGGCGATATTGATGGAGAGGCTTCTGAAGATAACTCAGGGACTTCAGTGAGTTTGAGTTCAGATGGAAAAACCGTGGCCATTGGCGCTCGTTATAATGATGCAAATGGGTCTAAATCAGGTCAGGTGCGTGTTTATACCTACAATGGCAGTGCCTGGACTCAGTTAGGAAGCGATATTGATGGAGAGGCTGCAAATGATCTTTCAGGTTGGTCCGTTAGTTTGAGTTCAGATGGAAAAACGGTTGCCATTGGAGCTATTGGAAATGGCGGAAATGGATCATATTCGGGTCATGTACGTATTTATGCTTATAACGGGAGTGCCTGGACCCAGTTAGGAACTGATATTGATGGAGAGGCTTCATATGATAACTTAGGGCGTTCAGTGAGTTTGAGTTCAGATGGGAAAACCATTGCCATTGGAGCAAATCAAAATGGCGGAAATGGATCATATTCGGGTCATGTACGTATTTATACTTACAATGGCAGTGCATGGGTACAAGTAGGAAGCGATATTGATGGAGAGGCTGCAAGTGATTACTCAGGTGTTTCAGTGAGTTTGAGTTCAGATGGAAAAACGGTTGCCATTGGAGCTAATGGAAATGACGGAAATGGATCTGATTCAGGTCAGGTTCGCGTTTATACCTATGCTAACAGTGTATGGACGCAAGTAGGAACTGATATCGATGGAGAGGCTGCAGGTGATCACTCAGGATATTCAGTGAGTTTGAGTGCTGATGGCAAAACTGTTGCCATTGGAGCATATCAAAACGATGAAAATGGAACTGATTCAGGTCATGTACGCATTTATAGGTTTACTAATAATACATGGAAACAAGTAGGAGCAGATATTGATGGGGAGACTGAGTATGATAAATCAGGCTATTCCGTTAGTTTGAGTGCAGATGGAACTACGGTTGCCATTGGAGCTCCTTATAACGCAGGAGTGAATGGAAATAATTCAGGTCAGGTACGTGTTTATAAACTTATTTTAGATACAACTGTACCAACGCTTGTTAGTACAAGCCCATCAGATGATGCTACGGGAGTTGCTGTAGGTAGTAATTTAACACTTACCTTTAGTGAGAACATGGCAAAAGGCACAGGAAACATTGTAATTTATGATGCTTTAGATGATGCTTTAGATGATGCTTTAGATGATGCTGTTGTAGCAACCATTGCAGTTACAAGTGATCAAGTTAGCATTACAGACAAGGTGGTTACAATTAATCCAACAGCAGATTTATTAAAAAGCAAGAATTACTATGTTCAAGTTGCAAATACTGCATTGAAGGATGCATCAGGCAATGCGTTTGCAGGTATTTTAGACAAGACAAGTTTTAATTTTGCTACTGAGCTAAAAGCAACACCAACCATTACGTTTTCAAATTTATCAAAAACTTACGGTGATGCAGCCTTTGATTTAACGGCAACCACAAGTTCATCAGCAAGCATTAGCTATAGTGTTGTTGCAGGAGGTACAGGAGCAGTTACTTTATCAGGGAAAAATGTGACCATCACAAAAGCAGGTACTGTAAAAATCAAAGCAAGTGTTGCAGCAAATGCCAATTATGAAGCTGCAGCAAAAGAGATTACACTTACAATAAACAAAGGATCTTTAACGGTAACAGCAAATGCACAGAGCAAAGTGTATGGAACAACAGAGCCTACTTTAACCTATACCATTACTGGATTTGTTAATGAAGATTCCGAAGCCAGTTTAGATACAGGAGTGAGTATCTCTAGAGCAGCAGGAGAGAATGCAGGTACCTATGTCATTACACCATCTGGAGCATTAGATTCTAATTACAGCATTGCCTTTGTTTCTAAAGATTTCACCATCACCAAAGCCACGCAAACAATTAGCTTTGGAGCGTTGAGCCATACACAAGATATTTTTGATTTAACAGCGACCAGTTCATCAGGATTGGCCGTAGATTATAGCAGTTCAAACACAGCTGTTGCAACTATTTCTGGTAAAACAGTAACAGTGCTTTCAGGAGGTGTGACCAACATTACAGCTACGCAAGTTGGAGATGCAAATTACCATCCAGCCACAGCAGTTGTTCAGGTGTTAACGGTTATTCGATTAGGCGTAGATGAAGACGTCTTATTGTCTAAGACAGTTCAGGTATATCCAAACCCGGCAACTAATTTTATACATGTAGATTTAGGGAATATAAACAAAGCCCATATCAAGATCTATAGCATCACCGGAAAACAGCTTCTAGAGGTACAAGACTATACTTCAAAAGGGGTTTTAAACATCAGTAGTTTAAAACCAGGGATGTATTTATTAAAAATAGAAAGTGATACTACTAGTACGATGAAGAAGTTTATAAAGAGATAGCTTATTAGAAACGTATAACCAATTGATAAATAGTGATTAAAAAGCCTACGCAGTACTGCGTAGGCTTTTTTTATGAAGTATAAATTGTAACGCTTTTGTAACGCTTTTCTTATCAATTCTTTTCAATTTTTCACCAATATTAGCCTTAATCCCCCTGAGAAATAAGAGACATAAAAGTTTTGTGATTTTACTCCTAGGGTTTTATTGATTTGATCTTATCTAGAAAGTCAATTATTAGAAATGGATAATAACTTCAAGGAATTAATTAAATAATAACAAATAAAATTACAGATTTATTAAACAGTCATCTTATGAAAAAACACTACTTATTTTTCTTATTAATGTTTAGCAGTTTATTTGCAACGTTACAAGGACAAACCAATAACTCTCCAACATTTACCTCTACAGCGATCACTACGGTAGATGAAAACACAGCATATTCGTATATCATAACTAGCACAGATGCAGATGGTGATAACCAAACAATTTCTGCAACTACGCTACCTAGCTGGTTAACACTAACAAATACAGTAACAGTAAGTACTTTTGCTGGAGGTTCATGGGGGAATACAGACGGGACAGGAACCGCAGCTAAATTTAAGTATCCTTCTGGAGTAGCTGTAGATGACTCAGGAAATGTGTATGTAGCAGATTATAATAATAATCTTATTCGAAAGATAAGCCCAGAAGGCGTAGTAAGTACTTTAGCAGGAAATGGATATGGTTTTGCAAACGGCACAGGAACCGCAGCTAAATTTATGCATCCTTATGGATTGGCTGTAGATGGCTCAGGTACTGTGTATGTGGCAGAATATAGTGGAAATCGTATTCGAAAGATCAGCCCAGAAGGCGTGGTAAGTACTTTTGCAGGAAGTACATCTGGTTATGCAGATGGCACAGGAACCGCAGCTCAGTTTTCTGGTCCTAAAGACTTAGCCGTAGATGGGTCAGGCACTGTGTATGTGGCAGATTCTAATAATAATCTTATTCGAAAAATAAGCCCACAAGGAGTAGTAAGTACTTTTGCAGGTTCATTAACTTCAGGTAGTTCAGACGGTACAGGAACAGCAGCTCAATTTAGTAAACCTTATGGAGTTGCTGTAGATGGCTCAGGAACTTTGTATGTAGCTGATACTAATAACAATCTTATTCGAAAGATAAGCCCAGCAGGTGTAGTTAGTACTTTGGCATCTCAATTAAATACTCCTTATGGAGTAGCTGTAGATGACTCAGGGACCGTGTATGTGACAGATTATAATAAACATCGCATCCGAAAGATAAGTCCAGACGGCGTAGTAAGTACTTTGGCAGGAAATGAAAATGGAGTTTCAGGAAGTACATCTGGTGAAGGAACAGTAGCTAGATTTAAGTATCCTTATGGACTAGCAGCAGATAGCTCAGGGACTGTGTATGTGGCAGATTCTTATAATTCTAGTATCAGAAAGGTAATACAAAAAACCGTACTTACAGGAACACCAACTTCGGCAAATGTAGGGCCGCACAGTGTAGTTTTAGAGGTTTCTGATGGCAATGGAGGTACCATGCAACAATCTTTTTCCATAACTGTTGTAGATACAACTCCACCTGTATTTGAGAACAGTACCCCTAACGCATCTTCGGTAGCGCAAACAAGTTTTACTTTAAACACAGATATAGACGGAGCAGGAACCATTTATTACGTAGTCGTTTCAGATGGAGCAACAGCACCAACAGCTGCAGAAGTAAAAGCAGGCACAGCCTCAGGAGGAGGATCAGCTATAACCCATGGTAACGCAGCGGTAAGCGCAGGTGGTTTTACCAATGATTTTAGTGTTGCAGGTTTAACAGCAAATACGGCTTATGATGTGTATGTGGTTGCTCAAGATGATGTAAGCACTCCAAATCTTCAGGCTGCGGTTACTAAAATTGATGTGACGACTACCGCACAGATAGTGATTACAGAAATCATGTATAATTCACCTGAATCTGGGGTAGATACAGCTGAATTTATTGAGTTTTATAATGCAGGATCTACTCCCGTTAATATGGTTGGGTATTCTATCCAAGATGCAGTTGTGTATACTTTTGGAAATGTGACTATTAATGCAGGAGATTATTATGTATTAACAACAAACTTGGTGAGTTTCGCGGCTACATATGGTTCAAGTGCAGATGCTCAATGGACATCAGGAGATTTGTCTAATGGAGGAGAAGTTATTGAGCTTAAAAATTCTCTTGGAAATCAGGTAGATTATGTAAATTATGATGATAGTACTCCTTGGCCCACTGGTAGTACTTCAGGAAAGCCAGACGGTGGAGGGGCTTCAATCGTTTTGTACGACATTAGTTCAGACAATAATGACGGAACTAATTGGCGGGCATCAATAAATAATCTAGGAATAACTGTTAATGGAGTACCTATTACGGCAAGTCCTGGCGTTAAAAATGTTATTAGACCAGAGGTTACTAGTGTTACTGTGCCAACAGCTACCACTTATGTTACTGGTCAGGATTTAGTTTTTACAGTTAATTTTAATAAAAATATTACTGTTAATACAACAGGAGGTATACCACAACTAGCTATTACAATTGGAGCTACAGTTCGTCAAGCTGTATACCAAAGTGGTAGTGGATCTGGCGCAATAGTATTTAGATATGCCATTCTAGCGGGTGATTTAGATACTGATGGAATAACAGTGGGGACTTTAGCTGCTAATGGAGGAACTTTTCAGGATAGTGTTTCTAATGACGCAAACTTAACCTTAAATAGTGTTGGAGCAACAAATGGTGTTTTGGTAGATGCATTGGCACCTGTTTTAAACTCATCTGTACCAACAGACAATGCTATTGGTGTTCTTCTAAGTCAAAACATAAAATTAACTTTTTCAGAGAATATTAATAAAGGGACAGGAAATATAGTAATTTATGATGCTTCTAATGATACCGCTGTAGAAACGATTGCAGTAACGAGTAGTCATGTTTCTATTAGTAATCATATAGTAACGATAAATCCAACAGCAGACCTATTAAAAAGTAAAAATTATTATATACAAATTGCCAATACAGCATTTAAAGATGCATCCAGTAATTATTTTGCCGGAATCTTAGACAAAACAACCTTTAGTTTTGCAACAGAGTTAAAAACAACACCAACAATTACTTTTGAAGATTTTACAAAAACTTATGGAGATACAGCTGTTACATTAGCTGCAACATCAAATTCAACAGGATCCATTAGTTACAATATTGTTACAGGTGGTTCAGGTACAGCTACTTTATCTGGCACCAACAATGCAACACTTATCCCTGGTAATGTTGGTACTGTAAAAATTAAAGCAACACAGGTTACAGATGCCAACTATTTACAAACAGAAAAAGAGATTACCCTTACCATCACTAAAAAAGCCATCACTATTACAGCCGATGCTAAGAGCAAGGTGTATGGCGCTACAGACCCAAGTTTAACCTATCAGATTACAACAGGTAGTTTAGAAACAGGTGATGTGTTGACAGGAAGTTTAACAAGAATAGCAGGAGAAGATTTTGGAACCTATGCGATTGGTTCAACCTTAGCCAATGCGAATTACGACATTACGTTTGTATCAAAAGATTTGACCATTGCTAAAAAAGCCATCACTATTACAGCCGATGCAAAGAGCAAGGTGTACGGGGCTACAGATCCAAGTTTAACCTATCAAATTACAACGGGTAGTTTAGAAACAGGCGATGTGTTGACAGGAAGTTTAACAAGAATAGCAGGAGAGGATGTTGGAGCCTACACGATCGGTTCAACCTTAGCCAATACAAATTACAGCATCACCTTTGTATCAAAAGAATTGACCATTGCTAAAAAAGCCATCACTATTACAGCCGATGCAAAGAGCAAGGTGTATGGTGCTATAGATCCAAGTTTAACCTATCAAATTACAGCAGGTAGTTTAGAAACAGTTGATGTGTTAACGGGAAGTTTAACAAGAATAGCAGGAGAGGATGTTGGAGCCTACACGATCGGTTCAACCTTAGCCAATACAAATTACAGCATCACCTTTGTATCAAAAGAATTGACCATTGTTAAAAAACCCATCACCATTACTGCTGATGCAAAGAGCAAGGTGTATGGTGCTACAGACCCAAGTCTAACCTATCAGATTACAACAGGTAGTT
The DNA here is from genome assembly GCF_038024035.1 of Polaribacter pacificus. Lineage (NCBI taxonomy): Bacteria > Pseudomonadati > Bacteroidota > Flavobacteriia > Flavobacteriales > Flavobacteriaceae > Polaribacter > Polaribacter pacificus. The sequence goes on along the minus strand of NZ_CP150664.1, from coordinate 1,432,415 downwards.
TAGAAACAGGTGATGTGTTAACAGGAGGTTTAACAAGAGTAGCAGGAGAGGATGTTGGAGCCTATGCGATCAGTTCAACCTTAGCCAATACAAATTATGACATTACGTTTGTGTCAAAAAAATTGACCATTGCTAAAAAAGCCATCACCATTACAGCCGATGCAAAGAGCAAGGTGTATGGCGATTCAGATCCAAGTTTAACCTATCAGATTACAACAGGTAGTTTAGAAACAGGTGATGTGTTAACAGGAGGTTTAACAAGAATAGCAGGAGAGGATGTTGGAGTCTATGCACTCGGTTCAACCTTAGCCAATACAAATTACGACATTACGTTTGTGTCAAAAGATTTGACCATTGTTAAAAAAGGCATCACCATTACAGCCGATGCTAAGAGCAAGGTGTATGGGGCTACAGATCCAAGTTTAACCTATCAGATTACAACGGGTGTTTTAGAAACAGGTGATGTGTTGACAGGCAGTTTAAAAAGAGTAGCAGGAGAGGATGTTGGAGCCTATGCGATCAGTTCAACCTTAGCCAATACAAATTACGGCATCACGTTTGTGTCAAAAGATTTGACCATTGTTAAAAAAGGCATCACCATTACAGCCGATGCTAAGAGCAAGGTGTATGGGGCTACAGATCCAAGTTTAACTTATCAGATTACAACAGGTAGTTTAGAAACAGGTGATGTGTTAACAGGAGGTTTAACAAGAATAGCAGGAGAGGATGTTGGAGTCTATGCACTCGGTTCAACCTTAGCCAATACAAATTACGACATTACGTTTGTGTCAAAAGATTTGACCATTGTTAAAAAAGGCATCACCATTACAGCCGATGCTAAGAGCAAGGTGTATGGGGCTACAGATCCAAGTTTAACCTATCAGATTACAACGGGTGTTTTAGAAACAGGTGATGTGTTGACAGGCAGTTTAAAAAGAGTAGCAGGAGAGGATGTTGGAGCCTATGCGATCAGTTCAACCTTAGCCAATACAAATTACGGCATCACGTTTGTGTCAAAAGATTTGACCATTGTTAAAAAAGGCATCACCATTACAGCCGATGCTAAGAGCAAGGTGTATGGGGCTACAGATCCAAGTTTAACCTATCAGATTACAACGGGTGTTTTAGAAACAGGTGATGTGTTGACAGGCAGTTTAAAAAGAGTAGCAGGAGAGGATGTTGGAGCCTATGCGATCAGTTCAACCTTAGCCAATACAAATTACGGCATCACGTTTGTATCAAAAGAATTGACCATTGTTAAAAAACCCATCACTATTACAGCCGATGCTAAGAACAAGGTGTATGGGGCTACAGATCCAAGTTTAACCTATCAGATTACAACGGGTGGTTTAGAAAAAGGCGATGTGTTGACAGGCAGTTTAACAAGAATAGCAGGAGAGAATGTTGGAACTTATGAGATTGGTTCAACCCTAGCGAATGTAAACTACAGTATCACTTTTGTCTCTAATAACTTAACCATTGCAAAAGCTACCCAAACCATTACATTTGAAACATTAACACACGTTCAAGATGTTTTTGATTTTACAGCTACCAGTTCATCAGGATTGGCAATTACGTACACAAGTTCTAATACGAATGTAGCAACAATTTTGGGGAATACGGTAACAGTTTTATCAGTAGGCACAACTAATATTACAGCCCAACAAGCAGGAGATGCAAATTACGAAGCTGCCCCTGATGTTGTTCAAGTTCTAACCATTATTCAATTTGGAGAAGACCAAGATATTTTGTTATCAGAAGCTGTTCAAGTATATCCAAATCCAGCAACTAATTTTATACGTGTAGATTTAGATACTTTAGACAAAGCTCGCATCAAGATATATAGCATCACCGGAAAACAACTTCTAGAGGTACAAGACTATACTTCAAAAGAAATCTTAAATATCAGTAGTTTAAAATCAGGGATGTATTTGTTAAAAATAGAAAGTGATACTACTAGTACGATGAAGAAGTTTATAAAGAGATAGTAAAATAGGACTAATAAAAAAAGTATTTATTAAAAAAGCATCCGAAGAAATTTGGGTGCTTTTTTGTGTGTATTCAATTTGGTCTATAGAAATGTGTATTAGTTTTTAAGACAGGTCTTTTACTAAAAAGTGCGGTATATAAAATGTATCTTTGCAGCATAATATATTTGTAATGCAAACTACTTTTCACGATTTAAATTTATCTACGCAGCTTTTAAATGCCATAGAAGATTTAGGATTTACACATCCAACTCCTATTCAAGAGCAGGCTTTTTCTGTGGTAAGATCAGGTAAAGACATTGTTGGGATCGCACAAACAGGTACGGGTAAAACCTTTGCCTATATGATGCCTATTCTTAGAGATTTAAAATTTACAGAACAAAAACACCCAAGAATTTTAGTTTTGGTTCCTACCAGAGAACTTGTTACACAAGTAGTTGAAGAGATAGAAAAGTTAGCCAACTATATTACTTTGCGTGTATTAGGTGTCTATGGTGGAGCAAACATCAACGTGCAAAAAAGAGCAATTTTACAAGGTCAAGATATTATTGTAGCCACTCCCGGAAGACTGTATGATTTAGCCTTAAGCAAGGCGCTAAACATGAAATCTATTCAGAAATTAGTTATTGATGAGGTTGATGTAATGTTAGATTTAGGCTTTCGTTTTCAGCTCTTAAATATTTTTGACATACTCCCAGAACGCAGACAAAATATTATGTTTTCTGCAACCATGACTCAAGATGTAGATGCCTTAATCACCGATTTTTTTAAAGCACCAGAAAAAGTGTCTATTGCGGTGAGTGGAACTCCCCTAGACAATATCGCACAATGTTATTATAATGTGCCTAATTTTTACACAAAAGTAAACCTGCTAAATTTCTTGCTAAAAGACAAAGAAACGTTTACCAAAGTATTGGTGTTTGTCGGAAACAAAAGAAGTGCAGATAGATTGTTTGCTGCTCTAGATGAATCGTATGCTGATGAAATATGTGTAATCCATTCAAATAAGACTCAAAACTATAGAGAGCGCTCAATTCGTCAGTTTGATGATGGAATGAATCGCATTTTAGTTGCCACTGATGTGATGGCTCGTGGATTGGATTTGGATGAAATTAGCCACGTAATTAATTTTGATACTCCTAGTTTTCCTGAAAACTACATGCATAGAATTGGAAGAACAGGAAGGGCTGCTCATGAAGGTCAAAGTATGTTGTTTGTAACCCCAGCAGAGGAAGAAAATAAGGCTGATATTGAAACATTGATGAACTACGAAATTCCAGAAATTGAATTTCCGTCAGAAGTTGAAATTTCGGATCAATTAACACCAGAAGAGAGACCCGAAGAGCTAGAAATTTACAATCCTCTTAAAACCCAAAAGGATGAGTTTGCTCCTGGACCTGCTTTTCATGAAAAAAGTGAAAAAAACAGCAAAACTAACCAAGGAGGAAGTTACCGAAGAGAAATTGCTAAGAAATATAAAAAGCCAAAAACAAGAGGGGATAAAAACTACAATAAGAGAAATAAAAGATAGAAACAGCAACCAATGAGTCTAGTTTTTGCTAATTGTTTTTTAATTTTGTATTTTTAAGGACATTTTATACGATAAACTAAATGTCCAATAATGACCCCTACTTATTGGGTTTTCTCGTAAGTGTTTTTAGCTTACTGCTTTTGTTTTTAAATGCAGTATTGTTTTTAACCAAGGTAAAAACCTTTAAAAACAAAATCTATACAATTGTTGCCTGTTATTTAACAGGCTTGTTTGTCGTAGAATTTTTTTGCAACCTAATAGGTTATGCCAACCCTGGTAATAATTTATTTCTTTCCCATTTTTATTTCAACGCCCAGTTTTTGCTATTAAGTTTGGTTTTTTATCGACTTTTTAAAGATAAGAAGGCTAAAAATATAGTACTGATAAGTTCATCTTTAGTTTTTGTACTGATCATTTTTTCATATATAAAAAAACCTGAGTTATTTTGGGAGTTTAACTTGTTTGAAATTGTATCAACCTCTTTGTTGTTAGTTATATACGCATTGAGACACCTTTACAAAACCTTAGGTGAAGAAAAACAATATATGTATTTAATGACAGGCTTAATCATGTATTTGATTTGTAGCTGTCTGATATTTTTGTCTGGAAATTATGAATTGGTCTTTATTGAAGATCCCTATATAGATATTTGGATTTTTAACTCTATTTTTTATATTGTTTATCAGGCCTTAATTTTTACCGAGTGGAACTATATTCGTAAAAAATACAAAGCAGGTGTTTAAAAACGACCAATTACTACTCCTTATAAGTTATGGTATCATATTTTTTGCCATAGTTACCATTGCAATTATAATTTTTGTTTGGAAATCTAGAAAAAAAATCCTTCAAAAAGAAGTAGAGAAGAAAGAGTTAGAAATACAATTTCAAAAGAAAATATTACAAGCGTCTATCATTGCACAAGAAAAGGAACGTTCAAGGATTGCCCAAGAACTACATGATGATATTAGTGCTAAATTAAATGTGGTTTCACTGCAAGCCTACGCTTTGATTTCAGAAAAATTAACAATAGAAGAAACCAAAGAAATGGTAGACACATTACTTGTCACCATTAAAAAAACAGCAGAAAGCTCAAGAAATTTAGCTCATAACCTATTGCCACCAATACTGTCTGAATTTGGCCTGCATGAAGCGATTAAAGAATTGGTTTTAGATGTTAATAATACCAAAGCAGTCGCTATTCATTATACAAATTCATTGGATTTCACCTCGTTAAACGACAACAGTCAGTTGCATGTATTTAGAATTCTACAGGAATTGATAAACAATTCAATCAAACACGGTAAATCAACAAAAATTCAAATTGATTTTAAAACCCTAACGGGAAAAAGAACTTGTTATTATAGTGATAACGGAGTTGGTTTTAATGTAGAAAAAATACAATATAAGGGCTTAGGAATGATTAGTTTAGAGAATAGAATTCTCTTTTTAAATGGAAGCTATTATTTTTCTTCTCAGGTTGGTAAGGGATTTCAATACACTTTTAATTTTTAAATATGACCCTAAAAAAAATACATATTGCACTAGCAGATGACGAAGTCTTGTTTAGAAAAGGCATGGCTTTTTTATTGGAAAAACAAACTGATATTTCTGTTGTTTTTGAAGCAAATAATGGACGTGAATTACTAGATTATCTAGAGAGCACTAGCAAATATCCAGATATTATTTTAATGGATTTAAAAATGCCTTTGTTAAACGGTATAGAGGCCACAAAACAAATTTCACATCGATATCCAGAGATTAAAATTGTGGCATTGACTAGTTATAATTCACCTTCTTTTATCGCCAATGTCATTGATGTAGGAGCAGCTTCTTATTTGGTAAAGACATCAAACCCAAAAGATGTTTTACTGGTGATTCATGAAATTATGGACAAGGGATTTTATTATGATGCTGAGATATTAAAGTGTCTTAAAGAAAAGCCACCTACGGCTATAAAGACCGTTTTAGATGCTGATTTTTTAACAGAAAGAGAACTTGAAATATTAAGCTTAATTTGCCAGCAACACAGTACTAAAGAAATTGCAGAACAGCTATTTTTAAGCAAACGAACCGTAGAGTGGCACCGTAATAATTTACTTATTAAAACGCAGTCGAAAAATTTTGCAGGACTGGTTGTATTTGCATTTAAAAACCAGTTAGTTGGTATAAATGAAGGAGACTTATAACTCTCATTATATGAAAACCAGTATTTATACTGGTTTTTTTTTGCTTAGTTACCTGTACATTTGAACAAGCTATGTATACCCCCATATTACAGATAGCTGGGTACACTATGGTGAGAAGCCTAATTTTGCTTCGCATAATTTATACTAGATATAAACAAAAACTATGTGCTGCCCAAAATGTCAATCAAAAGCTAAGAATAGGATTAGAAGAACCTTCTTTGAAAGGTACTTTTTAAAAGGTACCAGATACCAATGTGTAGACTGCAAATGCAAATATTTTAGTACTCGCCATAGGATTTCTAAATGGGAAATACTCTTGAGTACCATGGTTGCACTTCTGGCATGGACTCTTATTTTTATATTGTTGTAGACAATCAAAATTTTTGACAGTTCACTTTACTTAACAAGTTCTTTTTTTTATTCAAAAACAGTACTTTTGTAGTTAAATATAAGAATAACTATGGAAGCTTTAAACGATCAAGAGATTCATAATTTAGGAATGAATTTTATCGGAAAAAAACTACAAGAAATGGGCTATGAATTTGTAGCCATCAACAGTCAATTAAAAAAGCATCCACAGTTTGTATTGTTTAAAAAAGGTGAGCCAACTATTTTTGTTTTGGTGAAGACCTCTAACAATATTCAAAACCCAGAAAGCTATGATGTACTTTGGATGGAAACCTTTAAAGAGCATGCAAAAAAGCAGAATGCTCAAGTTTGGTATGCTGGGATTGGAATCGCTAATGCACACAGTGTAGAGGCACCAGTGTTTAAAAACCAGCCTTATTATTTTGCATTTGAAGATTTTATAAAAATTTTAGATTAAACACAAAAAAAAGCCTGACTAAAGAGTCAGGCTTTTTTTATGCATACACAATGCTTATTCATTGTCTTCTTCTAATAACTCAAAGAATTGATCCAATCTTGGCATGATGATAATTTTTGTTCTTCTGTTTTTTGCTCTGTTAGCTTCTGTATCATTCGGAGCTAATGGAACATAACTACTTCTACCAGCAGCGATCAAACGACCTGGATTCACTTGGAATTTGCTTTGTAAAAGTCTCACAATAGAAGTTGCTCTTTTTGCTGATAAATCCCAGTTGTCTTCTAAGAATTCAGTTTTAATTGATTTAGAATCTGTATGCCCTTCAATCATCACGTCCATTTCTGGCTGTCCGTTGATTACTGTGGCAACTTTTTCTAATACTTTATAAGCACTACTGTTTACGTCGTAACTTCCGCTTTTAAATAATAACTTATCCGAAATAGAGATAAATACAACTGTTTTTTCTACGTCAATTATAATGTCTTTGTCGTTTAGACCATCTTTTAACTCTTTTGTCAAGTGATAAGAAATTGCCAAATTCAATGAATCCTTTTTGGTCATGGCTTTTCTGATATACTTAATGTACTGGTCTTTTTTGCTTAACTGAATTAAAGTCTCTTTAATATTGTCATTAGCACCTTGGGTAAGTACAGTTAAATTATCAACAAATTCTAAAGTTTTTTGCTTGTCTTTTTTCAATTCTAAAATGGTTGCTTCTAAATCAGAGATTTTATCTTTGTTTCCATCCAATAGCGATTGATTTTTTTCTTTGTCAATTAAGCAATCAGTTAAAGTTGCTTTTGCAACTTTTAAATCATTTTGGGTTTGTAAGTGAGAAGCCTCTAAACTAAGGTAGTCTTTCTTAGAAACACAAGAAGAAATCAGGGTTGCTACCAATACTAGTAAAAATATTTTTTTCATTTTAGAATAGTGATTTTAATTTCTACAAAAGTATGAAATTTGCTTGCAAAAAAGAGCATAAATAATGGTTTTGTGATGATTTTATGAATTTTTTATATTTTATCTTTGTCTTTCTTAATAAATAAACAATGAAACGTTTTTATACTATAGCCCTGTCTCTACTTTTTATTACTTGTACAATTCAAGAAGAGCACAAACTGGTTAAGTTAGAGGGACTAGTTTTTGGAACTACCTACCATATTAGCTATCTCGCAAGCACAAAAAGTAGTTTTCAATCAGAGATTGATAGTTTGTTTGCTTTGGTAAATAAATCACTTTCAACCTATATACCTACCTCTGATATTTCTAAAATTAACAAAGGTGACTCTACTGTTGTTGTTGATCCTTTTTTTACTGAAGTTTTTCAGAAATCAAAAGAAATTTACAAGGACACAGATGGGTATTTTGACCCAACCATAGGGATGTTAGTAAACGCCTGGGGATTTGGGCCAGAAAAGCAAAACAACCCCTTAGATAGCTCTAAAGTAGAAGAGATGATGGCTTTTGTGGGCTTGGATAAGATTCAATTAATTGACAATCGAATCAAAAAGAAAGATCCAAGAATTTATCTTGATTTTAATTCTATCGCCAAAGGCTATGGAGTTGATGTCATTGCTCGTTTTTTAGAAGGCAAACAGATTTCAAATTATTTGGTAGAGATAGGAGGAGAAATCAGAGCTAGAGGAACCAATGCTAAAGATCAGTATTGGAAAGTAGCTATCGAAAAACCAAACACAGACGGTTCTCAATCTTTTGAAACAGTAATTAGCCTTAAAAACCAATCCATGGCAACATCGGGTAATTATAGAAAGTTTAGAATTTCAAAAGAGGGTAAAAAGTACGTACATACTGTAAACCCAAAAACAGGATTCGCAAAAGAGAGCAATTTGCTCAGTGCCTCAGTAATTTCCAATTCAGATTGCGCTGATGTAGATGCTTATGCAACTGCTTTTATGGCAATGGGTTTTGAAAAAGCACGTGAATTAGTGGAAAGCCAAACTAAGTTTAAGGTGTTTTTTATGTATTTGGATGTTGATGGGAATATTGCTGAGTATGCTAATTAGCAAGGGAGTAGAAGACTTTGTGTTTTTTAATTATTATTTTTTGGCTATCTTGCGGCCCTAATTACAAAGGGATAATTTAAATATAGAATATGAAAAAGAGCTTGTTGATTATGTGTATGATGTGTTCATTTGTATATGCAAATGCACAAACTAATGAGGAAATAGCAGGAGTTTACATCTCTAAATCTAAAGATAATTTTAACAATTCAAAGATTGTAGAAGCCCAGACTGATTTTAACAAAGCGATGAAGCTTTTAGATACTATAAAAAGTGCTTCTGTCGCAAAATTGGGTACATTAATTGAGTTTGGTCTTAAGAATTACAAAAAGTCTAGAAGTTATGCAAAGCAATACTTTCTTCTCGAAAAGAATAAGAAAACTAGCGAATACCAGCAACTTTTAGAACTATATGTAACTCTTCAGGAGTTTATAGAAAAAGAGGATTTGGCTTTTTTAGAAAAGGAAAAGCTTAGAATTGCTCAAGAGAATGCAAAACAATGGAACGACTCTTTAAAAACTGTTTGGGAAGATCAATCAGCTGATTTTCTATTAGGATACAGTCATATTGCTCCTTTTGATAACAACGGTGTTGCGGTATTTCAACAGGGTGAGTTTTTTGGTTTAATTGATGATAAAGGAACTGTTTTATTAAGTGCTGACGTATACAAAGATGCTAGAGCTTATGAAGGCTATGTACTTTTGATGAATCAAAAAAACAATCCAACCCAATTATACGCCTATAATACAGCGCAAAAAGAAGGTTTACTGCTTCCAGATATTAATGGGTTTAACCCGCTTTCTACTAATTATGGGACAGTGATGTTGCCCAGAGGAAACGGCAAGGTTATAGCCTATCCTAACAATTCTTTAAAGGTGATGGTCTTTAATTTAGCAGAGAATAAGTTAGAGCCATTTACCAATGAAAAAAATATTTTTAAAGAGTTAAAACGCACAGATAAGATAGAAAAATACAATTCTGATGGTCAAGTTAGAATTGGAGGAGAATGGTATCACTTTGGAGGGCATTTAGGTGGAGGAATCTATCCGTTATTTAATGATGATTACAGTATGTTTGGTTATTTGTGTGGAATCGACGGCAAGGTATTGGCTGCAGATCAGTACAATCACATAGGAGCTTTTTACAATGAAAGTGCAGAGGTTACTAATGCAGAAGGTACTAAATGGATCAATCAAAACGGTACAGAAATAGAAGCTAAAATCAATCAAGAATTTACTTATTCGGGTAGTTCAAAGCTAGTTAAATTAGAAAATGGTTATCAAATTCAGACAGAGATTGACGGTAAAAAGTATCTTATTTTAGGAGATAAGAAATTGGTCTTACTAGATGATTTTATCAAAGAAAACCCATATGTTGTAAAGCAAGAGTAATTTTATCCTTTTGAACATACAGGGAGTATTTCTCCTGGAGTTAAACAAAATCGCTTTACCAATTCTGGAGCGATTTTTTTTGTATAATCAAGCTCATTAACAACAAAACCAACTTTGCGTAATTTGTCAAAATAATCACGGCCATACACTCGAACATGATCGTATTGACCAAACAGTTTTGCTCGTTCTTTAGGGTCAGTAATTGAATCGTCTTCAAAAGTAACAGTTCTGCTTAAGTCTTGAGGTATTTGAAAAATACCTAAACCTCCGGGTTTTAAAACTCGATACAATTCTTGCATCGCTTTGGTGTCATCTGAAATATGTTCTAAAACATGATTGCAAAAAACCACATCAAAAGAATTTTCTTCAAAGGGAAGATCACAAATGTCTGCTTTGACATCTGCTATGGGTGAGTATAAATCTGCAGTGGTATAATCAATGTTTTTTTGCTGCTTAAAACGCTTTAAAAAACATTGTTCTGGAGCCATATGCAAAACACGCAATTTTGCCTTGTCAGAAGGCCCCCTTAAATTAAAAGATAGTTCTTGGTTGTTTGCTGGTTTAAAGAAATCAGTATCCTCTTTAAGAAACAACCATAGCAATCGGTGTCTTTCAAGTGAAAGTGTGCTTGGAGATAAAGCATTTTCTCGTTGGTTTCCATATCCGTAAGGCAAAAATTTGCGAAAACTTTTACCATCGATTGGGTCTGTAAAATTTGATCCTTTTAAATAGAATGCAATAAAAGGTTTTACAAAATAACTTGCTTTAATAAGCAAAGGCCTTGGAACGGTATTGAGTATGCTTTTAAAAAGTCCCAAATTACTTGGCTCTAAATTCGTCTTCTTCGTTTGAGCTAATTCCTAAAGCCTCATAGATATATTGAAAGGTAGAGAGTAACTCTGGTTTCCCGTTGACTATGGCTACATCATGCTCAAAATGCGCAGATGGTTTTCCGTCTCTGGTTAAAATTGTCCAGCCATCTTTAAGCTGATTAATTTGATGAGTTCCCATGTTAATCATTGGTTCTATTGCAACCACCATTCCGTTAGCAAATTTCTTTCCTCTCCCGCGTTTGCCATAATTAGGCATTTCTGGGTCTTCGTGCATTTTTCTTCCCAAGCCATGACCTACAAGTTCTCTAACCACACCATAACCATGCTTTTCAGCATATTGTTGGATAGCAAAGCCAACATCACCAACTCGGTTTCCGGCTTTAAATTCTCGAATTCCTTCGTACAAACTTTGTTTGGTAACGTCTAGTAATTTTTTTGTTTCTGGATCTACTTCTCCAACTTCAAAAGTATAGGCATGATCTCCATAAAAACCATTTTTTAAAGCTCCACAGTCAATAGAAATAATATCTCCATCAACCAAAGGCTCATCAGTAGGAAATCCATGTACCACTTGAGCATTTGGGCTCATACACAAAGTGTTTGGAAAGTCGTATAAACCTAAGAAACCAGGTATGGCACCTTCTGATCGAATAAAATCTTCTGCTAATTTATCCAATTGAAGGGTGCTAACTCCAGGCTTTACTTCTTTTGCAAGCATTCCTAAGGTTTTAGAAACAATTAATGCACTTTCTCGCATCAATTCTATTTCTTCGAGTGTCTTTATATGAATCATGTTCAAAAAATTAAAGGGCAAAGATACTTTAAAAAATAAATATGTCCTTAGTACTTTACACAGATACTAGAGACTTCTTTAAAAGTATATTTAAAATGTTTTTTTGTAAAATAAAAAGAAATCTAATTTTACGTTACATCAGTCTTGAGAAAAAGCCTTTTTTCTTTTTAGGAATATCTGGTGTGTAGTTAAAAATTTGTTGATAGACGTCAGGCCAGCCTTTAAAACCACCTACATTTCGATCGTCAATAAACAAATCTGCATGTATTTTTCTGCTGATAGTATCATCGATTTCTTCTGCGGGATAACTTTTGTTGATTGCGTAAAAATCAATGCCTTTTTCTTTACAAAAAATCACAGCTTCCTCTAATGCTTTTCCAGATCGGTAGGTCCATAAGATTAAACGATGACCTTCTTCTTGAAGTTTTTTTAATGTTTCAAATGCAAAAAGCATTGGCTTTCCAATTTTTGGGTACGCATCTTCTACAATGGTTCCGTCAAAGTCAACGGCTATTATTAAACAATCTTTAGGGATCATAGTAATTAATTTTGATAAGAGTGTTTATAGGCTTTTCCGCTAAGGATTTTTAAAATGTCTTTTTCTAAAGACTCTCTAGCGTATTCTACATACCTTCCTATTTCTTTTTTCTCGTTTGTTTTTGGATCTTTTTTGTAAAAAATAAAAGTTGGAACCCTAATAATATTTAGGTTTTTTTCTAAGTTTTTAGGTGTTTTTTTACTTCGGTTAACGGTGATCATTTCTAGATTCTTTTCATCAAAATTGATAGCGTCTAGCAATTTATAAAAACGAGGAGTTTCTCTTCTGCTGTCTCCGCACCAAGTACCCATAAAAACTTTCACTTGAACATCTTTAAAAGCATCTTTTAAAACCGAAATAGATTTTTGATCGACTGTGTAAGCTATGTAATTAGCATCAAACCAGCTGTTGTACGGCGCTTGCTTGAAATCAGATCTGTGCGTAATTCCAACCAAATCTCCAACTGAATTTTTTACAGCCTTTTTTTGTGCCTGCGTATTGCAGCCCATAAGTAGTATTATGCAAAATAAATAAATGTTTCTCATAGGGGTATTATGCTTTTAAACAAGCGAATTTTGTGTCATTTCTTTGGGCTTTTTAAGACCCATTAAGTTTAAAATGGTAGGGGAAATATCGCCCAAGATACCATTTTTTATTGATTTTAGTTGGTTGTCTATTAAAATGATGGGCACAGGATTTGTTGTGTGCGATGTATTTGGACTACCATCTGGATTCATCATTGTTTCGCAATTTCCGTGGTCTGCAATTAAAAGTGTAGTATATCCATGATCCAATGCTGTTGTCACTACTTTTTTAGTGCAAATATCTACAGCTTCACATGCTTTTACCGCTGCGTCAAAATTACCCGTATGACCAACCATGTCGCCATTCGCAAAGTTTAAACAGATAAAATCTACCTCTTCTTTTTCTAACTCAGGGATGATAGCGTCTGTAATTTCATAGGCGCTCATTTCTGGTTTCAAATCATAAGTAGCTACCTTAGGAGAAGGGCACAATAAGCGTTTTTCTCCAATAAATTCTTTTTCTCTACCTCCAGAAAAGAAAAAAGTAACGTGTGGGTATTTTTCTGTTTCTGCAATCCTAATTTGTTTTTTTCCTGCTTTTTCTAATACTTCTCCTAAAGTGTTGTCTAAATTATCACTGTTGTAAATAACTTTGATATCCTTAAATCGATCATCGTAATTTGTTAGTGTAACAAAGTACAATGGCAATTTTTTCATTTGATAATCTGGATAATCTTCTTGAGTTAAAGCACTTGTTAGTTGTCTTCCTCTATCCGTTCTGAAATTAAAAAAAATGACCACATCATCTTTCTCAATTTTCGCTTTGGGAGCTCCCGTTTCGTCTGTTAATACAAGGGGTTTGATAAACTCATCTGTAATATCGTTGTTATAGGATTCTTGGATGCTGTCTAAGGCGTTGTTTGACATTTCACCACGACCATTTACAAGAGCATCATACGTAAGTTTTATGCGTTCCCAGCGATGATCTCTGTCCATAGCATAGTATCTCCCAGAGACAGTAGCTAGGCTTCCTGTGGTCTGCTGCATATGCTCTTCTATATTCTTAATAAACTGCTTCCCTGATTTAGGGTCACAATCTCTACCATCTGTAAAAGCGTGTAAAAATACATTTTGTACTTGGTTTTGATGAGCAGCAGTTAATAAGCCTTTGAGATGTTCAATATGAGAGTGAATTCCACCGTCAGAAACAAGGCCTACAAAGTGTAATTTTTTATTGTGCTTTTTAGCATGATCAAACGCAGCTATCAGGGTTTCTTCTTTTGCTAAAGTACCTTCATCGATGGCTTTGTTAATACGCGCTAAGTTTTGGTAAACAATTCTACCAGCTCCTAAGTTCATATGACCAACTTCAGAATTACCCATTTGTCCTTTTGGCAAGCCAACATGCTCACCATCTGTTCTTAAAGAAGCAGTAGGAAAGTTTTCTGACAAAGAGTTGATAAAAGGTGTTTTGGCATTAAAAATTGCCGATACTTTTGGGTTTTGAGTAATCCCCCAGCCATCTAATATGAGTAAAAGTACTTTTTTGTTCATCCTAAAAAATAAAGTGTAAAAATACAAAAGTTTTTTAGGAGTAGGCTTTTTTTAGTAGGTCAAATTGATCATTTGATGCCCCATTCTTTTTTTAATTTTACAAAAACAGCCTTTTGTTCTTTTGAAAGACCATCCGCTGTAAATATAGAAATACCAGAGGCACCATTTTTTTTAGCAATTCTAATTGCTTTTTCTAAATCAGCTGGGTCTTTTAACCCAGGAGCATATAGCCCAGAAATCACAGGAAAACTGACGTCAGAGACACCTTGTTTGGTAGCAAAACCAATCCAGTTGATGTTTTCTCTGTAGAAGTTTTGATATAGCATTGGGTAAGCGGTGTCTAGATTCCAATCATTCCATGCTTGACGAACCATTTGGCGAGACATTTCTGGAAAAGGGAATACAGCAGCCGTTACTTTTAATTTTTTTGCATGTGCTAGGTCACTAATTTCATTCACTAAACTCGTGATTGCATTTAGTCGAAATTGACGCCACTCTGTAGATAGTTCAGGGTGTTTAAAATTTAGTGGGTCTTTGTCAAAGATTTTTTTGAATTCCGCTCTTGCTATTGGATGGTAATCGTAATCGTATTCTGGCATTTCTGTCTCTTGGACTAAATTGTATTTGGGTTGTAAGTCGGCTCCCAAAATAACGTCAGGGTATCTAACATAATCCAAATGAACAGAAGCCAATCCCTTTACTTCCATTAGCTTTTTGGCATTGTTAATAATGTGATTTCTAGCACCTGGATGAAAAGGGCTAAGCCATTGATAATAATCTACATACGCTCTGTAGTCTAATGAGTTTTGACCCTTTCTGTTTACTGCATACCATTCGGGATGTTTTTTAGCCACAGTGTCACCGGGTCTGTTAAGTGTCCACATCCAGCCGTGAATTTTAATGTTTTTTTTAGCGGCCATCGGAACTAACTTTGCTAAAATCGCAGGAGAAGCTCCTATTAAAAGCTCACTAATCCCCAAAGAATCATAATAGGTTAGTTTCTTTTCCCAGTCTTGTTCTTTAAAATTAGCACCCGCTGAACCCCAGGAGCTAAAAGTAAATGTCTTTTTTTTAGAAGGTTCTTTGGAGGTGTTTGTTTTACAAGAAAACAAAACAGAAAGCAGTATAAAAAGGATGATTTGTTTCATGATACTAAAATGATTAGGATGTTTTTCTTAAGAGAGCTCCGTCTTCTTTAATGATGTAAGAAGTCCCTGTTTTTGTGTTTGTCGTTTTGATTGTAAAACCGGCATAGGTTTTTAAGAAACTTGCTTCAAGTTGGCAATCTTTATAAATAATTGTTGCAAAATTAATTGCTGTTCCAGGCTTTACAGTCTTTAAGTTTTGAAGGCTTTTGAAAGCGATTTCACGAAACAAGGCATAGCTCAATTGCTCGGATAGATGATCTGTTTGCTGTTTAAATTTAATTTTTTTTGAAGCCGTTTGATCCGAAAATTGAAGATAGCCCCAGTTCTCTGGTAAATGCATGTTAATAGCTCCCTGATTTGACCAAACCCAGTTGTATTCTGGTAAAAATTTACCAGCTTCCTTTTTTCTAGAATAGCGTTTGTTTTTTAGATCATAGTCCCATTGAACTCTTGAGAAATTTATGCGCCACTGTTCTTCGTTTTTTGGAACTCCTTTTCTTCCAGCTTTCAACTCATAAATATTAGCTAAAGGAATGGCAATTTCTACAGACCAAAAATTGTCTAAATCATCAGGGTTGTTTATGGTTCCATCAATATAAATTGCAGATTTAAGATTTTCTAAATGCCAGCTGTTTTTTGCTTTACCTCCTAAGTAATAGGGCTTATTTAAGTTTAAATCCCAAACAGTGCCCAATGCATTAATCTCTATTTCTCCATAATTATGAGTTGTGTTAGAGGGGTCTATAAAGACTTCAAAATCATTGTTGTAGTAGATTACGGCATCTCGCTTGGTAATATCACCCCAAATATGTGCTTCATAAAGTTTGGCATAGACATATAAATAATCCTCATCCCAAAGCATTTTAACTTGTGTCTTCTGACTGGGTGTTTTAATACCTTCAATGTCTATAAATTCATCTGTAAATAAAGCGGTTTTCCAACTCTCTTCCTCTGCTTTTCCATCAATAATCATGTTAGACGATGTCTTGTGAACAACATAGGTTTTGGGAGTTACAATTTTATTTGAAAGGTCTATAGAGATGGTGCTTTTTTGTTGGCAATTCCAGCAAAAAAAAATCAAAAAAATTAGAGTGTACCGGTAAAGAGAAGTAGTTTTCAATTAAATTTTTTAATTAGGTTTTGCTAAGATACTAAAATAGCGCTTTTTATAAAGAAAACTTGAAAACCAAACCAAAATGATTAACTTTACGGAGTAGAAATCAAGTAAATTAAGTGTTCACTTTTATGACAAAAGACAGTCCTATTATTTGGAATGAGATTACAAGGAAACTCCCTAAACACTTGCATAAATTCATTGTTAAGCAACCTTATGATGAATATACAGCACAGAATCAGGCAGTTTGGCGTTATGTAATGCGTATGAATATTGATTTTCTTAGCAAAGTAGCACATGAGTCTTATATAGAAGGTTTACAAAAAACAGGTATTTCTGTTTCATCGATTCCGCAAATGGAAGGAATGAATCGAATTTTAAAGGACATAGGATGGGCAGCTGTCTCTGTTGATGGCTTTATTCCGCCTAATGCATTTATGGAGTTTCAAGCTTATAATGTCTTGGTCATCGCATCTGATATGCGAACGATCAATCATATAGAATATACACCAGCTCCTGACATTATTCACGAGGCTGCAGGTCATGCACCCATTATTGCAAATCCTGAGTACGCAGAATATTTAAGACGGTTTGGAGAAATTGGAAGCAAAGCCATTTCTTCTGCTAAGGATCATGAAATTTACGAAGCAATTAGACTGTTGTCTATTTTAAAAGAGGATCCAAATTCTACAGAAGATGAAATTAAAAAAGCACAAGATGCAGTAGAGCTTGCACAAAATACGATGGGCGAATTATCAGAAATGGCTCAGATAAGGAACTTGCATTGGTGGACTGTAGAATATGGTTTGATTGGTAGTCTTGAGCAACCAAAGATTTATGGAGCAGGGCTATTATCTTCTATTGGAGAAAGCGCTTGGTGTCTTACTGATCAGGTAGAAAAAAGAGCTTATTCTATAGAAGCCGCAAAAGTTAGTTTTGATATTACCAAACCACAACCCCAGCTTTTTGTTACCCCAGATTTTGCAAAATTAAGTTTGGTTCTTGAACAGTTTGCAAGTACCATGGGATTAAGAACTGGAGGTTTGTCTGGTGTGCAAAAACTCATTGATTCTGAAAACTTAGGTACCATTGAATTGAGTACCGGAATTCAGGTGTCTGGTCATTTTATCAGGGTAATTGCAAATGATAAAAGCGTTGTGTACGTTCAAACTACTGGGCCTACTGCCTTGTCTTGTAAAGATAAAGAGTTAATAGGACATGGCGTTTCATACCATGCAGAAGGTTTTGGAAGTCCCGTAGGTAAATTAAAAGGTATCAATATTCCAATAGAGGATATGAGTCCAAGAGATTTAGAGGTCTATGGAATCTATGAAGGCAAGCAAACTGTTTTAGAGTTTGAAGGAGGTGTCAAAGTAGTGGGTGAAGTAATTACAGGAACCCGTAACCTTAAAGGAGAGATTTTATTAATTTCTTTTAAAAACTGTACGGTTAGTTTTCAGGATGAAATTTTATTTGATCCTGCGTGGGGTATATATGATATGGCAGTCGGCAAAAAAGTTGTTTCGGCCTATGCAGGTCCGGCAGACCCTAATTCATTTGAAAACACCAGTAAGTTGTCAGAAACTAAAACGCATAAATTAAGCTATACAGATCAAGAAAAGGCACTATATAAATTGTACGGTCAAGTACGAGATTATAGAACTCATGATTTAGGTGATGAGCAGCAACTAGCTTCTGTTTTTGACACTCTTAAACAAGTGTATCCAAAAGATTGGCTATTGCCATTAGAGCTTTATGAGCTATCAAAACAGCGAGGCTATGCCATAGAAAATCAATTAAAAGACTATTTAGAGAAATTAGCACAAGAAGAAGAGTACAAGACTCTTGTTGTTAACGGATTAAACTTGTGTAAAAGTTAAAAAATAAATTAAATGGGAATATTAGATATATTTAAAAGAAAAGATATGAGTTCAGAAATTAAAAATTATTTAGAAAGAGGAGCAGTCGTTCTAGACGTAAGAACAAAAATGGAATGGGATGAAGGGCACAGCGATGGAGCAATGCATATCGTATTAAATTTAATTCCCTTAAAAATAGATGAGCTTAAAGCCTTAAAAAAACCTGTAATCGCTGTTTGTAAAAGTGGAGGGAGAAGCGCCCAAGCAACTCAGTTTTTAACCAAAGAAGGTTTGGATGTTATTAATGGAGGACCTTGGCAAAATGTAGACCAATATCTTTAATAGCCATATTTGTTAAAGCCAGCTTCTCGATGTCTTCGTAATCGACGCATCACTGTAAGCGATACTTCAATTTTTCTAATAGTAGCAAAAATACCACCCAATAAGGCGCCGGTAAAAGCCCCCATAGTTAGCGGGTCAAAATTATGCCCTGTAATCAGGTATTTTGTGTAGAAGACAAGCATTCCAATTAAAATGGAAATCAAAAATATTTGCAATTTCGATTTTGATAGGTGAGCATAGATTCCGCTAAATAACCCTGTAATTATTGATGTGGCAGTAATTTTTGTAAGGAATAATTCATTTATCGCGGTACCAGTAGGTAAGAAGAAAGAAGTCGTAAAGACTCCAATCAAGCTTCCAATAAATATTCCTAAAAGTGCTTTTTTAAACATTTGTATTGAGGGGAATTATGATTACTGGGATAAATTTAATAAAAAAAAACGAATTAATTTAAATTAATTTGTGTTGTTGTGCTTTTAACAGTGCTTCAATTTTATTATGTACTTGTAGTTTTTTGTAAATATTTTCGATGTGTTTTCTTACAGTCGCAGGTGAAATGATTAAATTATCAGCTATATCGTTGTATTTTAAACCTTTACTTAAGTGCTCTAAAATTTCAATTTCGCGATTGCTTAAACTAATATTTTCAGTTGTTGTTTTTTTAGCTTGATCAGAAATAGGGTTTCTTAATAAATTTAAAGTTTTTAAGGCAATACTTGGAGTCATAGGTGCGCCCCCTTGCATGACTTCTAAAATACATTGGTGTAATTTTTCTGGATTTATCTCTTTTAGCAGGTATCCATTTGCTCCAGCCTTGATGGCATTAAACACATAATCGTCATCATCAACTACGGTAAGCATGATAACCTTTATATGTGGGTACTTTGATTTTACTATCTCTGTGGCTTTAATGCCATCCATTTCTGGCATCTGAATATCCATCAGAATAACATCAATATTGTGGTTTTCTTCAAGTTTTCCGATTAACTCTGCTCCGTTTACGGCAGTAAATTTAAATGAGATATCATCAAAAAATAAAATTTTTTCACGAATGGCTTTTGCTAAAAAATAGTTGTCTTCTGCTATACAAATCTTAATACTCATAGAAACTTACTTTGTTGATTCATTCAAATGTACTCTTTTTGTTTTCGCAACTCAATAAGCTGTTTTACTTATTTAATAACAGCTCAATGCAAGTGCCTTTGTTTTCTGTAGCGTCTATTTGTATAGTGCCATCAATCTCTTGCATTCTTTTTTCCATATTACTCAGTCCATTGCCTAAAGTGACCGTTTTGATGTCAAAGCCCTTACCATTGTCACAAATCTCAATACAGAAGTGATCATTCTTTGTTGTTAATAGTATGTTTATTTCAGTTGCCTCTGCGTACTTAATGGCATTGTTGATGGCTTCTTGCAGCACTCTAAATACGTTGATCCCAGCTATAGAAGTAAATGAGAATTCACGATCAACTTTATTGTCGACATTAAAACTTGTATTCGGTGCGGCAGTTTTTGCTTTCTCGACAAAAGATAATACACGAGTATGAATGTCATCAAAAGTGATTTCATTTTTGTTCATTGCCCAAATGGTATCCCGCAATTGGAATATAGTATCAGAAGTAAAGAGGCTAATCTCAGAAAGCTTCGTGCTAAGTTTTTCGCCAATGTCTTTTGAAACATATTTTAAATTGTCAATAGAAGATATAATAAAAGTAAGCTGTGACCCAATATTGTCATGTAAATCTCTAGAAATTCGCAAGCGTTGTTCTTGCAGTCTGTTTTGAGTTTTAATGGCTGAAAGCGCATCTTTAAGGTCAATCTCTTTTTGTAATTGTTTCTTCTTAAATTGATTCCTTTTGTAATAACCAAAAGAAATAATGCCTAGAATTAATAAAGCTGAGGTAATTAAAATTGCGTATAAATTTTTGTTTTTAATGAGCAGTTCATTTTTTAACAATTGTTCCTTTTGAACAGCAATCTCTTTTTCTTTCTTTTCAGTTTCATACTTGGTTTCAATTTCGGCTATCTGTTTGATTACTTTTTCACTGTTTAGTTCTGTTTCTAGCTCATTAAATTTTGTTTGATACCAAAAAGCACTATCCAATTCTTTTTGATAGCTTTTTAAAATGGCTAAACTTTTATAGGCATTTGATTCAATTTTTTTAGCTTTTACCTTCTTTGCTTTTGCAATTGAAGTATAAAAATAAAAACTAGCAAGATTAATTTTTCCTTCTTCTAAATATAAAACAGCTAGGTTTCCGGTAACACTTGCAATTCCATGTTCGTCATCTAATGTTTTTCGAATCGCATAGGCTTTCTCGTAGTATTTAAGGGCTTCTTTTATGTTGCCTTCACTTCTATAAATATTTCCATAATTGTTATATAAAGGCGATAAAAGGCGAATTAAATTATTTTCTTCTCCAAGTTTTTCTGCGATATCATAATATTTTTTACAATTTTCAAAGTCTAGTAGCTTTTGATAAATGTTTCCAATATTCACATGAGATTCAGCCAATTCTAATACATTGTTTCTCTTCTTTCTTTTTTCTAAAACTTCTAATTGGATTTCTAGGGCCTTCGGATAATGCTGTAAATTTAGATAGATGTTTGCAGCGTTACTTAAGTTAGTGTCTACAAATCGATCCATTTTTAAGGCCTCATATATTGTTGTTGCTTTCTTGTTGTAAAACAAAGCTGAATCCAATACATCCATTTGTTGAAAGGTTATGGCGATTTTAGAGTACAAGCCAGCAACCCCTACAGAATCATTGAGTTTTTTTCTGAAGTTTAAAGATTTTTTGTAATTTATAATGGCATCATCGTATTGAGATGTTCTGTAAAAAATGATGCCCAAATCATTGTAGGATTGCCCTAAACCTTGCTGATTTTTTGTTTCTATTGATAGCTCCAATCCTTTTTTTGTAAAGAAAAAGGAAGAATCGATATTGATGTTTCCATAATACCAACCCAAATCACCAAAGACCTTTATTTTTGCAGAATCTGTTAAGTTGTTTTTTAATAAGTCCTTTTTTAACTGGTCTATTTTTTCTTGTTGCCCATATACAGACAGTCCTCCAACTAGAAAAAGAAATAATAGTGCTAAATAAGTTGTTGGTTTTTTTACGAATGAATGATTCATATTTAAGATAAATTTTTAAAAAGCTCACTCAAAGTAAAATCCATATTCATGATTTTCAGTCGTATATTTTGAAATTTAATTTGGGTTGATTCTTCCAAATTTTCTAGCTCTTTAGTATACTTTTGATAATGATAGCGAACAATTTTTTCTTTTAATAGCTCATTTTTTAGTTCACTGATAGATTGACTAGCAGTTACTTTAAACTGATTAAAAGTAATGAAAAGATATGTAACTAACATAAAAATAATTGTTCCAATACTATATAAGAGTAAACTATGGTCTAAGAGTTGTGCCATCATTATTCTAAATAAAAAGAAGTTTTTTTATTGTTAAAACTAAACATAACCACACCCGCTAAGTACAAATCTCTAGTTTCAACATATTGTTTTTGCTTGTATAGGGTAATACTTAATGTGGTTTCTTTAACTAAAGATTTTAAGGTCCAAAAAGAATATTCACTGGTGTCATCAAACGAGGTGACATTATACCTGTCCATATAATCTTTTCCACCAAAAGAGTAAGTGATTTTTACAGTGGTGCCAATGGCCATTTTTGAGTTGTCAAGCACCTGTAATTTAACATCTCCCTTTAAGGCAGAAACTGTATTGTCTAAATTTACATAGTTAAACGCCCAGTTCTTTGATGTAAATACAGGCATTACATCTGCTGTCGTGTTTGTTACTTTTGTTGGTGTCAACGGAACAACAGCACTATTGTTAATACCTTGATGTTGATTCACAAAATTTGCATCGAAATTTGAACTACCGCTTTTATCTCCATTTTTAAATTGTACTTCTCTAAAGTAGAAATAGTGATTGTTTCCTGATTTATAATGCTTTTTGGTCCAATTTCCTTTAGAATCATAAGCATAGTTATAGCTGGTGCCAGAATTAGGATCTTCTTCGTATGTAGTGGCAATGATATTGTCATTTTTGTCATATTTATAAGTAAAGCCACTTTTTCCGTAAGTCGTATCTGATTTGTATGAAATTCTTAAATCATCCTTATAAACTGTCGTGTATGTACCTGAGATGCTTCCGTCTTTTATGTTAAAGCTTTGTCTTATTTCTGTTTTTTTGTCTCCATTGTACTCATATCTTGTACGGCTGGTCATTACTCCGCTTGAAGAGTTGTTTTCCATAGATATTCTTCTGTTTTTAGAGTCATACGTATAAACAACAGTTGCAATGGAACCATCCGTATAATGTACTTCCTTTTTTGTTGGATTTCCATTGCCGTCATAAAAAAAACGGTAGTAGCTAGAGTATTTGCTCTTTTTTGCGCTAACATCTTGTGTGCTTATTAACTGCCCCTTTGAATTGTAATTGTAAAGGGTTGAACTCGTAGATTTTGTTCCGTCATAAGAACTAGTGTAGTCATAAAACCTTTCGATTAAATTACCGTCATCGTTGTAGGTGTTTTCTGTAACTGAGAGTTTAACAAAGCCTTTGCTCTTTCCATGGTACATATAATAATGAGTACGTGTTTTCTTTACTTTTTTGTGAAGATTTTCAGTTTTTAAATTATATTCATCAGCTTGTGAGAATCCAGTAAAAGAGAATAGAAGAAGCGCTGTAAGGTGTAAGATTATTTTTTTCATATTGTTATTTTATTAGTATTAGAGACATGATGGCTGGGGGGAGCAACCATCAATCACCCTAAAAACAAACTATTTAGTATTAAACAGGTCAAAAGTCTTGTTTTTTAAGCTCTGGTGAAATACGGCAAATGCCTTATTTTTAATGAAAAGGCAAGTTAAAACTGGTGCTTTTTAACAAAGTTTTGAGCTTCTTCCATTTTGTCTATGGGGATGGGAATCCTAAATTCATCATTGGTAGGACCATTTCTAGTAGACCATTCAACATCAAATTCTAAGAGTTGTAGATTGTCTTCTGTATCAACAATGCTAAGCTGCCTTACATGCCTTTTATCTGCAAAGAGGACAATTTTATGGTTGTTTATTAATAATGAGTTTGTAAAGACTTTTATTTCAGGATTCTTAACTCCTTTTTTTAGATGTCTGTAACTTAATTTTATCCTTAAAAAAGGAATCAATATTGCAAATGGTATTGAAAAAAACAAGCCTGTTAGCAGTGAGGTGTCTCTGGAGAGCATTAAAACAATGGTTCCAAAAACAAAGATGGCTATGCCCATATAAATATTGTCTTCTACTTTATTTGATTTTTCTTTTTCTACATAATTTTCCCACTCTTTGTCAGTGTATTTCCAATGGATTAATAGCTTTTCTTCCATCACATGGTTTTTTTATCGTTTAATAATTTTTAAACTATAATAGATTTCAAAAATCTAAAAACCTGAAAATTAATGCAATAGGGAGTTTTTCGTATTTTTGTTTTTACTCGGTAAAATTGAGGAGTTGTTTTTTTATTTCTTCTTTGCTAGCCTTCTGGTTGGCTAGTTTGCTAGATAAATAGTCCAAGATTTCAGAATCTTCTTTAATGGCGTTTAAGCCTAAATCTATACAAAGACGAAGAGCTATAAGGATTAGCGCTGCAATCAGGCCAGCATTTCCGAAAGCAATAAAAAAGAAGGAAAGTATCACCACAAACTGTTGAATAATTATTCGAACATAAGGTTTGAACATGATTTCATGAGCTTCAAATTTTGTGTACTTTTTGTTTTTTATAAAGTCAAAGAAAAAATTCCCTAAGTGATTAAAGACAATTGCAGGAAGTGCGTATTGGATGCCTTCTAATTGGAAAATAAGTCCATAGTTTTCAATAATATGAAAAGGTTCTTTAATAAAATTTGTAGCCTCCATGCCAAACAAAGCGAATCCAAAAATAGATTGTATCGCGACAAAAAAACCATAGTGAAATATAAAAAATGGAATCAACACAAAGCTAATTTTTCCATCCTCCTTTTTTCTAAATGCAATGGTCTTGTACATTTTTAGGGCATTAAAAACTCCAATAATTAGCGTTTCTACAAAATACACAAAAAGGATGGTCATGGCATCTGCCTTTCCTATAATCAATAAGAAAATAAGATACAGAGCGCTGATCCAAACAAAAGCAGTCTGGGTTGTTGGGTAAAAAATTGATTTTAACATCTTTACAAAATTTGTTCGGTAAAAATCTTAAAATTCTTTAAAAAATGCAATACGGCATTTGTCGTACTTAGAATTGAATATTTGGGAACTCTTTTAGGATGCGTTCTTTCTTTGCAGCCAATTTTTTTAAAAACTGTTGATGCTGTTCTGATTGTTCGTAGAAAGGTCTGTGAGCAAGATCCCGTTGGATTCCATCGATTATTTTCATGGTGTTTTCAGTATCAGAAGCCATCCAAGTTGTACAAAACTTTTCCCAAATATAGTCAATAGCCGTTTTGTTTGGGTGTACGAGGTCTTCGGAGTAAAAACGATAATCCCTTAACTCATCCATCATGAGTTCATAGCTTGGGAAATAATAGACCTTGTTATTAGGGGCAGTCACATTGTGAACTGCAGCAATTAAGTGTGATTTGCTTTGGGTGTTCTCAATAAACCCATCCTTTAGATGTCGAACAGGTGAGATGGTTAAAAGTATGGTAATTGTCGGATTGATACTTTTTATAAGAGCTATAATAGCCTCTAGGCTTTGCTCAATCTCAATAGGGCTTAAGAGCTCTTTTAAGAATTTTTTCTGTTCAACTTTATGACAGTTCGCAACAATTTGATCATCGGCTACATGTCTATATACCCAGGCAGTTCCTAGTGTTAATACTAAATGACTTGCCTCACGTAGATCTTTATGAGTGTTTTGAATGGCAGTGTTTAAGTTTTCTAATAAGGCAGATTTGTCGGGATTGCTAAAACTAGAGTGGGCATCAAAACTATGCCATCGCTCTTGGTAGAAAAATAGATCTTCTTCTGTGTACTTTTTGTTGTTAATGCTATGGGTGATAAACGTTTCTATTGCTTGCGGGTGAAACAGAATTCCAAAGGGGTTTACCTTTGTTTGAAACTTAAAATAAGTTAATTTTTTACCGATGTTTTCTGAAAAACAAGAACCTAACATTAAAATAGTAGCGCTATAGTCTATGGTGTTTAAAGGCTCCTTCTTTAATCTTAAAGTTGTTTGAAGTTTCATAGTTGTTCAATTTCGAAGGTTCAATATATAAAAAATAAAAGGTCCAATAGTATTAAAAATATTGAACCTTTTAGCTGTATATAAATGCTTTAATTATTAAAGCAGGTAATCTTTCGCTTTGTTAAGAGCGTCTTTTAACCCACCAGGATTTTTACCACCTGCAGTGGCATAAAATTTTTGACCTCCACCGCCACCATTAATAAAGGTACCGAGTTCTCTGACAACTTTGCCTGCATCTAAGTTTTTCTCATCTACCAATTCTTTAGAAATATAACAGGTTAGTAAGGCCTTGTTATTTGCTGAGCTACCAAAAACAAGGAATAAATTTTTGTGCTTGTTCCCCAATTCAAAAGAAACATTTTTAATCCCGTTTGCATCAAGATCTGTAGTGCTTGCTAAAAAGAGGACTCCGTTTATTTCTTTTAATTGTTGATTGTACTCTCCAAGTAAATTTTGTGCTTTTTCTTTTAATAAAAGTTCCACTTCTTTTTTTAATGCAGCATTTTCATCTTGTAAGCTACTAATTGCTTTTACGGGTTGTGCAGGGTTCTTTAAAAGGGCTTTAATATCATTAAAGTTTTTGTCAAGCTCTTCAAAATAGCTCCCCACTGCACGGTTTGTGATGGCTTCAATTCTTCGGATTCCAGAAGCTACAGCTCCTTCAGATTTAATTTTAAAATGCCAAATGTCGCTTGTATTGGTTACGTGAATTCCTCCACATAGTTCTATGGATTTTCCAAAACGGATTGCTCTAACCGTATCTCCATATTTTTCTCCAAACAAAGCCATAGCACCTTCGTCAATTGCTTTTTGCATAGGAATATTACGTTGCTCCTGTAATGGAATATTTTCTCTAATTCTAGCGTTGACAAAATCTTCAATTTCTTGAATTTGATCTGCATTTACCTTAGAAAAATGTGAGAAATCAAAGCGTAAATAATCCGGACTTACCAAAGATCCTTTTTGCTCTACGTGCGTCCCTAGGATGGTTCGCAATGCTTGATGCAAAAGGTGGGTGGCAGAATGATTGCTTGCAGATAAGGATCTACTTTCTTTGTTTACAATTGCCTTAAGGGTTTCTGATGGGTGTTTTGGTAAATTTTTTGCAAAATGGATAATCAGGTTGTTTTCTTTTTTAGTGTCTGTAATATAAATCACATCACCATTTGCTGATTCTAAATAGCCTTTATCACCTACTTGACCTCCACCTTCTGGATAAAAAGGAGTTAGGTTAAAAACCAACTGATATTGTTCTCCATCTTTTTTAGAGATTACTTTTCTGTATCGTGTTATTTTTACTTGTGTTTCTAGTGTATCATAGCCTACAAATTCTTCTACTTCATCTTCTACAAGGGTAGTCCAATCACTTGTTTCAGAGGCTGATGCAGAACGTGAACGCAGTTTTTGTTTCTCCATTTCTTTAGCAAAAGCAACGCTGTCTACTTGCATTCCTTTTTCTCGGGCTATCAATTGAGTTAAATCTAGAGGGAAGCCATAAGTGTCGTACAATTCAAAGGCCTTTGATCCTGAAATTGTTTTGTCTTTAGTGGTTTCGATCACACGTTCTAATAAGATTAAACCCTGATCTAATGTTCTTAAAAACGATTGTTCTTCTTCTTTTATAACATTGTGAACTAGGCTAGCCTGTTTTCTAATCTCAGGAAAAGCATCTCCCATTTGATCGCTTAAAGCATCAGCCAATTTAAAAATAAATGGCTCCTTTTGATCTAAGAAAGTAAATCCATAACGAATTGCTCTTCGTAGAATTCGTCTAATTACATATCCAGCTCCAGTATTGCTAGGTAGTTGTCCATCAGCAATAGAAAAAGCAACAGCACGAACGTGATCTACAATAACTCGGATTGCGATGTCTGTTTTTTGATCTTTGCCATAACGTGCACTTGTAATGGTTTCTACTTCTCTAATTAATGGAGTAAATACATCTGTATCATAATTAGAACTAACCGATTGCAATACCATACACAAGCGTTCAAACCCCATTCCTGTATCAATATGCTTTGCAGGGAGGTCTTCTAAGGTGCCATTCGCTTTTCTGTTGTACTGCATAAAAACCAAGTTCCATATCTCAACAACTTGTGGATGATCTTGGTTGACTAATGTTTTTCCATCAACCGCTTTTTTCTCTTCAGGAGTTCTTATGTCAACATGAATTTCTGAACAGGGTCCACAAGGTCCTTGCTCTCCCATTTCCCAAAAATTATCCTTTTTATTCCCCATCAATATTCGATCCTCAGGAATAATTTGCTTCCAATAATCGTAAGCTTCTTGGTCTAAAGAAAGTTGATCTTTATCATCACTACCTTCAAATACGGTAACATATAAAATGCTTTTGTCAATTTTATATACCTCAGTTAAAAGTTCCCATGCCCAAGCAATAGCTTCTTTTTTAAAGTAATCTCCAAAGCTCCAGTTGCCAAGCATTTCAAACATGGTATGGTGGTAAGTGTCATAACCTACTTCTTCTAAATCATTGTGTTTTCCAGAAACACGTAAGCATTTTTGAGAATCAGAAATTCTACTGCTCTTAGGTATGGCATTTCCTAAAAAATATTCCTTAAATGGTGCCATCCCAGAATTGGTAAACATTAGGGTGGGGTCATTTTTTAATACCATCGGTGATGAAGGTACAATCTGGTGTTGTTTCTTTGAAAAGAAATCTAAAAAAGTAGTTCGTATGTCTTGTGACTTCATAAGAATCAAATTCTATAATAATGTTTGTAACAATTATGTGGAATCAACTACTTATAGTAGTGATAACAGTTTAATTACACATCAATCGTGTTAAATTTTGTTTAAAAATCAAGCAGAAAAAGCGAGTTAAAAAACATTTCGTAAATTTGTCTGTTTTTAAGGAGGTTTTTAAAAAATCAGCCTGCTTAAAGAATACAAAAATAGCATATTTCAACTTATGGCAAAGGTAAAATATTATTACGACGCTGACACCCTCTCTTACAGAAAGATTGAGCGTAAAAAAACGGAAGTTTACCGAAAAGGGATTCTTCTCTTTTTGGCGATGGGATTAATTGCTTTTTTTGGATTTATTGTCTTTAGTCAGTTTTTGATGTCGCCCAATGAACGCGCTCAAAAGAGGGAGTTAGATAATTTAAAATTGCACTATGACTTGTTGAGCAAACGAATAGAAGAAACATCAAACATTCTTACAGAGATTCAGCAAAGAGATAATAATATTTACAGAGTTTTTTTTGAGGCCAATCCAATTCCAGAAGAACAGCGTACTGCTGGTTTTGGAGGAGTTAATCGATACAAATCTTTAGAAGGTTTTGACAATTCTGCTATGATTCAAAAAGCAACTAAAGATATTGATGTATTGTCCAAGCAGTTGGTTGTGCAATCCAAATCATTAGATGAAATTGTCTCTTTAGCAAAAGAAAAAGAAAAAATGCTAGCTTCTTTGCCGGCGATTCAGCCAGTAAGTAATGAGTATCTTACTAGAATGGCATCGGGTTATGGGTGGAGAAATGACCCATTTACAAAAGCTAGAAAGTTTCATAAAGGAATGGATTTTACGGCTCCACAAGGTACCCCAGTTTACGCTACGGGTGATGGAGTTGTATTAAGAGCAGATGCAAATGCAACAGGCTATGGAAAACACGTTCGTATAGATCACGGTTTTGGTTATATTACCTTGTATGGGCATATGACAAAATATGTGGTCAAAAGAAGACAAAAAATAAAAAGAGGTGATTTAATTGGATACGTAGGTAGTACAGGAAGATCAAAAGCACCACATTTGCACTATGAAGTTCGAAAAAATGGACAAGCTATTAATCCAATTAATTTTTACTACGGTAGTTTAACCCCTGAAGAGTTTAATGCGATGTTGAAAATTGCAGAACTAGAAGGACAGTCTTATGATTAATACAACAGGCACTCATGCATGTAGATCTACCAGAAAAAAGGTATTATAAAATAGGTGAAGTAGCCAAGGCTTTTGACGTAAACACTTCATTAATCCGATTTTGGGAGTCAGAGTTTGACGTAATCAAACCCAAAAAAAATGCCAAAGGAAATAGACTGTTTACTCCGCAAGATATTGCCAATTTTAAACTGATATACAATTTAGTTAAAGAGCGAGGATTTACCTTAGAAGGGGCAAAAAATCAGCTAAAGCAACACCCAGAAAAAACGATTAAGAATCACGAAATAATTAGTAGATTAGAAGGCGTAAAAGCGGCCTTATTAAAAATTAAAAATCAATTAGAATAAACAATAAAAAAATAGAAATTATGAAAAAATGGTTGCCGTTAATAGTGATAGTTGTCCTTGTGTTTATAGGATATAGAATGGTTGTAGGGTTTAATAATACAGCAGTTAAGTTACAAGAAAACGTAGAAGAAGCTTGGGGTAACGTAGAGACTTCTTACCAACGTAGAAATGACCTGATTGGTAATTTAGTGAATACAGTAAAAGGTGCTGCAGATTTTGAAAAAAGCACATTAACAGCAGTTGTTGAAGCTCGTGCAAAAGCAACTTCTATGAATATAGATCCTTCTAAAATTACACCAGCTCAATTAGCAGAGTTTAACAAGGTGCAAGGAGGTTTAAGTGGAGCCTTAAAAAGTTTACTGGTTACCGTAGAGCGTTATCCTGATTTAAAAGCAAATCAAAGTTTTTTAAAATTACAAGATGAGTTGGCAAGTACAGAAAACCAAATCTTAACAGCGAGAACTCGTTTTAATGAAGGGGCTAAAGTATATAATACTCATATTAAAACCTTTCCAAATACGATTTTTGCAGGATGGTTCGGTTTTGAAGACAAACCTTATTTCTCTGCTGTTGAAGGAGCTGATAAACCTGTAGAAGTAAAGTTTTAATAAGGTCTCAATGAGCAATTCAATATCAATACTTTCTAAAGAGGAAGAGTTAGAAGTTGTCGCTGCAATTAAAACTGCCGAAGCAAATACTTCTGGTGAGATTCGTGTACATATAGAAAAATCGACTACATTAAAACATTATGATAGAGCGCTGGAACTTTTTGAACAATTAGAAATGTTTAAAACAGAACAGCGCAATGGGGTTTTAATCTATGTGGCAACAGAAGATCGTCAATTTGTTATTTGTGGAGACCAGGGGATTGATGCAGTGGTTTCTGATGATTTTTGGGATACTACCCGTGATGAAATTGCTACCCATTTTAAACAAGGGCATTTTAAAGAAGGTCTTGTTGCAGGAATTTTACATGCCGGCCACCAGTTAAAGCAATTTTTTCCTTGGCAAAAAGACGATACAAATGAACTTTCAAATGAACTCTCTAAAGGATGATTTTTAGTAAAAAAGCACAATTTTTAAGCCATAGCAGGTATTTATTATTTTTTGTGAGCATGTTTTTTGTTCAGGCTGCGTTTGGGCAATTTAGCATCCCAGCAAAACCCAAGGTTCAAACAAGTGTTTATGACTATACAAAAATCTTGAGTGCAAGTCAGAAACAAGCCTTAGAAACGAAGTTAGTTCAATATTCTGATACAACCTCTACGCAAATTGTGGTGGCTATTATTGATAGCACCAATGGTGAGAGTATAGGTATTTTAGCTCCTAAATGGGGTCAAGAATGGGGTGTCGGTCAAGCCAAAGAAGATAATGGAGTCTTTATTTTGTTGGCCTTAAAGGATCGCGAAATTTGGATAGCACCTGGGTATGGAGTAGAGCATCTCCTTACGGCCGGAATTACTGGAGAGCTAACTAGAAACGTCATTATTCCAGAGTTTAAAAATGGCGATTATTACAGTGGATTAGACAAAGGAGCTGATGCCATCTTTAGTGTGTTAAAAGGGACGTATAAAGGAAGCAGAAAAGGTTCCAATAACAGTGATACTCCTACTTTTTTTAAATTGATTCCAATTATATTTTTTATCATCCTCTTTATTATTTTATCAAATAAGAATAACCGAGGCGGTAGAGGTGGAACAAAACGAAACATCGCAGGTACTTTGTTAGATGTGCTTATTTTAAGTAGTGCAGGACGCGGTTTTGGTGGCGGAAGTAGTGGTGGTTTTGGCGGTGGATCTTCAGGTGGATTCGGTGGCGGCTTTGGCGGCGGTGGATTTAGTGGAGGTGGAGCTGGCGGTAGCTGGTAAACTAGGCCTTATTCTTTTTCCGACTGTTAAATTTCCAACGGAAACTCAGTGTAATATTTTGAGTATTTGTAGGACTTTGAGAATACTGTATATAATTATCTGTAGCTGTTCTGTTGATGTTGTTATTCTGATTTAATAAATCTCTAGCGGTTAAAGAAATCAAGCCCTGGTCTTTTAAAATGCTATATGAAATTGTGGTATCCCAGGTCCAAGTTGCTTTTGGTAGATCACCAGTAATAGCAGAGTTATAGAGGTAACTAATGTTATTAGACCATTCTAATTTTTCTGGATACTTAACTCGGGTACGCAAGCTTGCAGAATGATTTACAAAGTCTTTGTCGGTAAAACTAGCAAGGTCAAAGGTTGTTGTGTTCATAGAAACGCGATACCTTGGGCTTATGTCTATCACATCTTTCCATGTAAAGGTTATTCCAAAATTGGGAGAAAGCGATGTGTTTTTAGAATTGTATAAATTCCCATTGCTATAGTTAATCGATTTGTTATAATTGGTAGATAGGTTAATATTGTACCTAAGTGTGGTATTGGTATTAAATTTATAGGTTTTGTTAAAGCCTGTATATGCACTTACTTGAAAATTTCCATTCACATTTGTATAAGAGGTGTAGCGAACAAAATCATCCAAAATACTGGTTTTAGAGACCACTCTGTTTTCTTGAAAATTAAAACTCGCATTGCTGTAAAAACTAGTCTTCTTCTGAGTGTTATAGCTGTTAAAATTTAAGCGGAATGAATGGTTTTTGGCTGTCGCTAAATCAGGGTTTCCAGAAACGATATTTAACGGGTTAGAGATGTCTTGAAATGGATTTAACTGACTTAATGACGGATTGCTGTTTCTTAAATTATAGGACAAAGAAATATTCGATTTTTTACTTGGATTATAACGAATATTGGCATTGTAATCAAGCGCATTAAAATTGTCTTTAAGGTTGTATTGAGGTCTTAAAAAATCATTGTTTTCTCTTGAGGTCATTCTGTAAGTCGCGGCAATTTTGGTATACCATTTATTTAATCGATAGGTAATTTGCACATTAGACCAATTGCTTTTGTTGTAGGTGTCTGCCTGGGTACTTAAATCTGTGTTAAACTGATTAAACTCATCAGTGATTGCATCAAAATCATAGGTGTTCCTCTCGTTTTTGTTTTTACTTTGAGAGTAGCCGTAGCCCAGGTTTAGAAACAGTTTTTTTGATAAAAGAGGCAGTCTGTAACTAATATTTGTATTGATAGAATTTGATTCGGTCTTGTTTTTAGACAATTGATTTCTATCAATATTGGATGGGTTGTTCCCAAAAATTCTTGTTTCAGAATTGGTAAAGTTGTCCCCATCAGATTGGTTGATGGTATTTGTAAATCGAATTCTTAAATAACCGCCATCCGTACCGATTTTCTTTGTCATGGTGATGCGCGTATTTACATTTTTTGATTCAGAATTTGATCGATTTGAAGCATTTGATGAGTTGATTAAAGCTCCATTCTCATCTGTAGAGATTTCTTCCCTTGTTGAGTGATTGGTTGAATTGTTAAAATTAAAAGTAGGGTTAAAGGTTAGCAAGATGTTTTTTCCAAAATGAAAATCAGTATCTATACCCATTCGATGTCGCTTGCTCTCATTACCAGAATTGCTCTGTATTTTTGAGAAATAATGAAAGTCAGGTAAAATATTTTCTCTATCGATAATAGAGCCTCTTTCAGAATCAGATGTGTTTAAAGAATAACTCCCTTGAAAATCAACAAGTTTTTTATACTTGGTAGAAAAATTTGCGCCTACACGGTTATTGCTACTGTTGTTTTTTAAACCATTGCTCAGTTCTTTTTGATTTCTATTGTTTCCGCTTGCAATAAAACTCAAGTTGCTAATATTGTCAAAAAGGTTGACATTGGTATTATAGTTTTGCCTATTCTGAGTTCCTTTTCCTGCGGATACTCGTCCAAACAATCCACGATTGTGCTCCTTTTTAATAGTAATATTAATGGTCTTATTGGTTTTCTCTCCTGCTTCTCCTGTAAAAGCTTCAGATTTTGTTTTGGTATCTGTTACTTGGATCTTATTAATCATGTCTTTGGTGAGATTCTCTAAAGCAATTTTAGGATCATCACCAAAAAAGGGTTTTCCATTAACCAAAATTTTATCCACACTAACGCCATTGATGGTAATTGCGCCCTCTGTACTAACTTCTACTCCGGGTAATTTTTTTAAAAAATCTTCGACAGTTGCGTCTTTTTTTGTCTGAAAAGAGTTGGGATTAAACTCAATAGTGTCTTTTTTAACGAGAATTGGAGCATTCGATTTGATGACCACCTCATTAAGAAGGTTATCAGCTGATTCTAAAAAGAGGGTGTCCAATTGAATGAGTTTGTCTGTATGACTTATTTTTTTTGAATAATTTTTATAGCCAATAAATGAAACATAGAGGAAGATCTCTTCTTCCTTAGTTTTACCAGTTAAAGAAAAATCACCCTTTGCATTGGCAGTTGTATAAGAAATAACAGTTGAGTCTTTAATGCCTTGTAGATAAACGGTAGCGGATTCAAGAGGTGTTTTATCTGTTTTGTCAACAATGATTCCTTCGATTCGATAACTTTTGTTTTGAGCAATAAGAATCGATGATGAGATTAGGAATAGAAATAAAATAAAGTGTTTGATAGCGCTCAAATTTTTTTAACGAAAAAACGAAAACATCTTCTAAATTTTATTAAATCTATGTTAAAAATATTTTTTTAACAATCTTCATTCATCAGTTTTTATCCTTTAAAAACGAAAGCCCATTGAAAATAATACCCTTGCGGATTCTGTACCTTTAAAAACTCCAATATTTGCCGAAATCATTTGGGCTCCATTTACAAAAATACCTCCTCCAAAAGAAGATCTCCATGCAGAAGAGTTCTCTGTGTCTAACCAAACTTTCCC
The DNA here is from genome assembly GCF_038024035.1 of Polaribacter pacificus. NCBI lineage: Bacteria > Pseudomonadati > Bacteroidota > Flavobacteriia > Flavobacteriales > Flavobacteriaceae > Polaribacter > Polaribacter pacificus. The sequence continues at coordinate 1,397,492 of NZ_CP150664.1, read as the reverse complement.
ATAATCGATACCAGTAAACAAGCCTAAATGAAGTGGGATCAAACTAGTTTTAACTTGATACATGCTTAATCGGATATCCGTGTTTTGGATCCAAGAGTTTTTCCCTGTAAAACGTTGGTTTCTATATCCTCTAACTCCGTCTTCTCCTCCTATAGTAGCTGCTTGATAAAATTCATAGCCATTGCTAAAATTTAAATGCGCTTTCATTTTTGTAGCCAAGACCAAAAGGCCGCTTGCATTTAATTTATAATCAAAGCTTAACGCTGGAATTAAATAGGCAAACTGATTAGAATTATTAATATTTGAGGTAAAGCCAGCAGTAAGATCAATCTCCATTCCTAAGGTTGGGAATGCATTGTTGTCTTGATTTTTATAGTGATAATTGGCTTTAAGCCCTACAAAACTTTGCCTGTAATCTCTTTGGTTATTGTTATAAAAATCTTCTATTGCTCTGTTAGGTGTTTTTTCTACTTGGTAATTTTCAAACGAAAGGCCAAGTTTAAAGTTAGCGCCAAGAGCACCTCTCCAATTAAAGTAAGGTTGTAGTTTTAGCATTCGAATCCGAACCCTGTTAAAATCTTCTTCAAATTGATCTTCATCTATAAAATTAGGGTTGGTTGTTTCATTTCCGTAACCAAAGAAATTAACGCTGTAGTTTGGACTGGTAATAACACCTTCTACTCCAATATTCCATGAACTCACATGGTTTGCAAATTCCATTGCAAAACCTAGCTCATACCCTCCGGTTAGTAAATAACTAGCTGCAGAAACTTCATAATAAGAAGAAAAAGGATTCCGTTTAAAACCGTTTTGTGTAAAAGAATAAAGTAATCCTAGGCTAATACCGTCATCTGGGTTGAAACTTGCATTTGGGTATACTTCGTTTTGAGTGCTTTTTATTTTGTTGTAATTGTAAACATTGGTTTCATAAGTATCACTTAAATGTACAGGAAGATTTTTGCCTACAAAGGTGTTTTTTTTGCTCTTATAATCATAAATATCTAGCTTTTTTTTGTTCTCAACGTGGTACTGATCATTGTTTTGACCTCCGATTATTATAAGTTCTATGGCTTGGGTTCCTTTGCCAAATACACGGAAAACATCTTCATCATCTAAACCGTACACCCAAATTTCTTTTGTATCATTTTTAGCGTATTGTTTGCTGTGAATTAAGGTTCCTTTTTTGCCTTTTTCGATTCTGTAAATAGCAATTTTTGTATCTCCATTGGTCAATCGTTCAATTTCAAAAAGATCGTCCTTATCTGTGCCCGTTACAATTGCATATGCAGACAAATATTCTGCATAACTAGTGGCGATTTTCTGTAAATTTTGCAAACGTATTTTAAGCTGTTTCTTAAGTAGTTCAAGGTCTTGACCTTGTACTTCTGCTGGAAGCTTGCTAAAGGCCTTTTCTATCCGGTTCTCAGTGATATTTTCTTGAATAAAACGAGCTTCTTCTATCCAATCTGTATTTGTCGCCTGATTAATGAGGGCCTTATCTAAAGGATAGGCTTCTAAATTAAACCACTTGACGTTTTTTATATCTGTATCAAATGATTGCATCAACCTTAATGCAGGAACAGATTTGGTAAGATAATTAAGCAAGGCGCCATCGGCCATTTTAGAAAAGGCTTGATCTCGATCTCTTGGGAAAGCTTTGTAAACTGTTTTGTTATTTTTTTCAAAAGCTGCCCAGCGCCATTGATCTTCATGACGATCCCAATCTCCGATTAACATGTCAAACAAACGAGCTCTAATATAAGCGCGTTCATCAATGGTGGATTTTTCGTTTTTACGAAGTTCCTTTAGTAAATCAAGGGTACTTATCACTGTGTTTGAATGATCAAAATTAGCTTTCTCTCCATGACCAGAGCTAACTCTTTCTTCAATCATGTATAAGGCATCACCAAATTCTAGATTAAACTCTTTTAAAGCAGTCTGTTTAGGGACATAGACTAAAAGAGGCTTTGTATGCAGAACATTAATAGCCTCTGCCAATTCTGCAATGGCAAAAGGAGCATATGGATGCGAGCCGGTAAAGATGTCTAAAAGTAAAGCTTCTGGGTAAGTTGCGTCAAACTGACCAGCGATAAATTGATCTTTAAAGGCCACTGCTTGTAAATACTGTACCGCATTTTTTTTAAGAGCTCTCATTACGTACTCTCTTCCTTGAGCATCTTCTAATCTTAAAGATTTAGATTGATGTCCTCCTCCTTTACGAATGGGGGTCAGCCCGCCAAATAGCGTATCTAACTTAACATTATTTACTGTAATTTTTGTACCGTAATATTTTCGAAATCGCTCTCCCCATAAAAATTTATAAAAACCGCCCTTTGTTACTTCTTCTTTAGAATATACAGAAGCAGTGGTCATGGGGTCAGTGTTTTTTGGATATGTTGAAATTGGCTTTATAAGAGGTTCAAGAACCTTGGTTTGATATACGATTTGGTCTTTTTTACTTGCAACAAAAGTTACATTTGCGCTACCATCAACAAGTATGTCTAAACGAGCATAGCCCTCTTCTCCATAAGAGAAAAGCCCAGCTCCAGTATTTCTAGTAGCAGAAGTTTTAGAGCCAGAGCCACTAATTATTTGTGGTAGGTTGTCCTGTTTTAAGTATTGCAAACTATGTTCATGACCAGACACAAAAATAACCTGTTCGTTTTCTTGTGATAAGGTTACCATTCTCTTTTTTAATGCCGTATATCGCTTGTGTTGCAAATCGGTATTACTCACTCCACTTGTCTTTCTAATCAGATTGAGAAAAGTTCCAATAACAGGCAAAGGAATGCTTCCTCCAATCGGATAGAGCTGCTGTTTTAAAGAAAACTGACCACCATGTGGTCCATTGGTAAACATAGGGTGATGCATGGCTACAATAACTGTCTTTCCACGAGCTTTTTTAATCATTCCTTCATAGGCTTCAAAAAAGGCTTCTCTGGTTTTAATGTCACAATCATCATTAAGCGTTGGATGCTTGTCCCAATCAGTTAAAAACCATTCTGTATCAATCAGGATTAGGACGATATTTTCACTTATTTTTTCTTTTTCTATCGGACAGCCATTTTTGGGTAAAAAACTGTTTTTCCCTAAAATATTTTTGATATAATCTTCTTGTCTTTTTAATCCTTTTAAGCCATTTGAGTACCAATCGTGATTTCCTGGGATAAAAATAGTATTGCCCTTAAAATCCTTTGCAACAGCTGTTTGGATGTTTAGCTGATGTTCTGCAAATGCTCTGCTTTTTTTTTCCTCTTTAGGCATGCCAGCAGGGTAAATATTATCCCCAAGAAATAAAAGAGTACTGTTCTTAGAAGCCTTGGCTAGTTTTGTCTTTAGAAGCTTTAAGGTTGCTGTTTCAGAGCCAATAGGTGAGTTGCCGCCATCCCCAACTAAATAGAAAGAATGTTCAATGTCACTCTTATTTGTAGTTTCTTTAAAAGTCAGTTCTTTTTCTTTGTATTGAGCTTTATAACTTGCGCAGTTACTCACTAATAAGAACAGTAGAATAATAAAGCAATACTTTAGAGTGTTCATTGATTTTTTTTTACTTTAGTAAAAATAATTCTTTTATGGAAACTTTACTGCTCAATGCCGAGAAATATGTTTTTGGCCTCTTAACAAAAGATATGGCTGATGGATATTTATATCATTCTATAAGTCATACTCAAAGAGTAGTTCAGGCAGCAAAAGAGTTAATTGTTGGTGAGCAGGTTTCAGAGGTAGATGCAAATATTTTACTCTTAGCTGCTTGGTTTCACGATGTTGGCTATTTAAATGGAGCCGATAATCACGAAAAGGAAAGTGTAAAAATTGCAAGAAATTTCTTAGCAGAGTACAATATCGATGAGTCTATTATCGATCAAGTTAGTCAATTAATTTTGGCGACAAAAAAAGGGTATCAACCTCAAAAGACGCTCGAAAAAATAATGATAGATGCAGATTGTTATCACGTCTGTCTTAAAAATTATTTTGATGTAAGCGATTTGTTGCGTGAAGAGTTAAAAACAACCCTTGATATAACTTTTTCTGATGAAGAATGGGTACGAGAAAACATTCAATTTTTAACTAAAAAGCACCATTTTTATAGCAGCTATGCGCAATTAAATTGGCAGCTAGGAAAAGATAGTAATATTGCTTTACTGTTTAAGAAATTAAAAAAATTACAGCAAGAGACACAAAAAGAGCTCGCTAAAAAAGAAGAATTAGATCTTAAAAAATTAAAGGCAAATAGTCCAGAACGGGGTATTGAAACGATGTTCCGGGTAACACTGAGAAATCATATTACTTTGAGTGATATTGCAGATACAAAAGCAAATATTTTATTATCTGTTAATGCCATAATTGTTTCGCTTGCACTTTCTAATCTCTTACCGAAATTAGACAAAGCTTCAAACTATTATTTAATTATTCCGACGATCATTTTTGTTGTTTTTACCATCATCACCATAATTTTATCTGTACTTGCAACAAGACCAAATATTACCAGTGGTAAGTTTACCAAGATGGATGTTAAAAATAAAAAGGTTAATCTGTTGTTTTTTGGTAATTTTCACAAAATGAGTTTGGAAGATTTTGAATGGGCGATTGGAGAAGTAATGAAAGACAAGGATTATCTCTACAGCTCGTTAACCAAAGATTTGTATTTTTTAGGAAAAGTGTTGGATCGGAAATATAAAATCCTTCGAGTTACCTATTTGATTTTTATTATCGGTTTGGTGATCTCTGTACTTGCATTTGGTTTTGCACTCCAATGGCAAACACATCTTGTTGCTTAAGAAGAAATTTCTTTGACAAGATCTTCAAATGAAATTCGCTCATCTTGATGGTAGTTTTTGTTGTACACCAAATCTACACGGATCGCCTTTAAACCAGAAACCCCTTGTAAGTCTTCTATCTCTACTAATTCATAAGATCCTAACATCTTTTTTGATTGCAAGAAAGTAATGTACTTTAGGTATTCTCTAGCGTCTTTGTCTTGAGAGTACACGATGGCAATTTTCCCAGGACTAGTTAGGCGTTTTTTAGTCCCTTTAAGATGGGCTTTGTCAATGCGTTTTTTGATAATTTCATAACGAATATTATAGGCACCATCAACATCAAATTGTTTCTCATCCATCCTAAATTGAATGGACAATGGGGTGCTGTGCACTAAAATTAATGAGGCAACTCTTAGGTCATGTCTCATCTCAGTTCGAGCCTGATGTGCTAAATTCTCTAACTCATACATTACTTGTAATTGCCAAAGTCTTAGGTTGTATAAGTACAGTTCATCAAAGCGCTTGTTTTGAACCAAGGCTTGACCAATATACATGTTAAACTCTATTCCGTCTGTCTTGTAACGTTCAAAATAGTGAGGAAACATCTCTTGTGCCTCTTCTTGTTTTTGATCTAATAAGGCAGATAGCGAATCGTTAAGTAGGGTTACACTGTTCTCATAATCCTTTCTCTTTTCATAAATTACTTGGAGTTTAGGGTCAAGTCGATCAATATATGCAGTAATCTGTTTATTTGCTACGGATTCACCTTCCTTTAAGTGGTTAAACACTGGATAGATGTCTCGTTTTAAAAAGTCAATCATACCAATTTCATCCCCGGCTTTAAGTCCTTTTGTTAAATTGGATAAATACGATGTGACTCTAAAAATTAATTCTTCATAAATAGGCAATTTATGCTGTGAAAATGCCTGATTTAATATGTCAATAGCCAAATTTAACTGGGTAGTTAAATCTTGTTGGATAGCGGTATTTCTAGCGATAGAGGAGCCTTTAATATCTGTTTGCCCAAAAAGAGGGTATACATCTTGGAAGACGATAGCATCCAAACTAGGATTCTCTACATTTTGAAGCAGCTGGTTTTGATAGTTATTTGCAGCCGTGTTAAATCGCCATTTAACAGCCGGATGTATAGATGTATAATGCTCTTGGATGGTTGCTTCTAATACATTCTGATACTCTTCTGAAGCTCTTTTTACAGCGACTTCAAATACAGGAATAATGTCTTTTAGTTTGTTTAAATTAACAGAATTCAATTCATAAGGTCTTGGAGAAGCAATCTCAAGCAAGGCTAGATCATTGTTCCCTGTTGCTTTGATAGGTATTAAAGCAATGCTTTGTATGCCTTGGCTCGACAAGTTTTTAAAAAATGAATTTTCATTGGTGTTGATACCATAGTTTTTTACATCAGAAATAGCAATAGCCTCTTTTTTCTGAAAAACTGTTTTCATGATTGATTCACAAAAATAATTGTTACATGCTATTTCACTTTGCTTATGTAAAACAATACTGTTTGATTTGTTGGTAGCCGTCTCACAAATCTTGGTATTAAAATTGTCAAAAATAGAATAGCCTAATTTTAGATCTGGGATGTTGTAGAATTTTCTGATATTATCCTGTAAGTCTAAAATTAAATTCTCATCACTACGCAATAAATTGGTTCTGATATCAGAAATAATTTCATCGGTAGTCACATCAAATAAGTTTATGATTCCAAAGCCTTTAAAAACATAGCTATTAGGTGGGAATTTTTCTTTCCAGATGGCTACATTATCAAAATTATTTAGCAATAAATGATAATCTTCTAAGCTTATTTTTGGAGCATCTTTGGTTGGTTCAATCTTTCCGAAATCACCATTAAACGCAGCTCTATAATGTTTTAGTGTACCAGTTTTCTCATTTGGAATATCAAAAAAGAAAGGCCTTTTAAGATCAACTTCATAGCCATACATCTGATGCAAGATCATTGTACAGGCGTGAATATAAAAAAGATTGTCTTCAAAATTACGGACACTTAACTCATAAGAGTCCCCTGCATTGTCAATAATATTTCTAAAACGCTCAGAAAATTTGAATGATGTAAAAGAAAAAGGGATGCTAGCAGCTTTAATTTCGTTTAACTGCAAAGCTTCCGGAAACAAAGGGTCTAATATCTTTTCAATTTGTTCACTATAGGTGTCTAGCAAGCTAGTATCTGTAAATCCTTCTCTAAGGATTGGGTGTTTTTTAAATTCGGCGATGATGTTTTTTGCAGCACCGTGATAGGGGTGCTTTTCTTGAGCCGTTGATGCATATTTTTTATACATCATGTATACATTCTCAAAACTAATTTTGAGTTGCATAGGTAATTCAAGTTCCTCTATTTTACTAGTGTGTAGTATTTTCATGAGATATCATCAAGCCTTGTAAAGATACGAATTCTTAAAGATAGTCGTTCTTTTACAGTTAGCCTAACAGTTTAAAAAACAACTTTTTTTATTTTTGACGGAAATAAATAATAATTGGCACTCCATTAAAATCAAAAATGTCTCGTAATTTATTCTCTAAAAAACGTTTGTAAGGGTCTTTTACATACTGAGGTAAATTGGCAAAAAACGCAAACTGAGGTGTAGGGGTTGGCAATTGCATACAGTATTTAATCTTTACGTATTTCCCTTTAATTGCAGGTGGTGGGTTCTGTTGAATAATCTCCAACATGGTATCATTTAACTTGCTAGTAGGAATTCTTTTCTTTCTACTCTCAAAGACCGCTACTGCAGTTTCGATCGCTTTAAAGATTCGTTGCTTTGTAAGCACAGAAGTAAAAATAATAGGCACATCAGTAAAAGGTGCAATTTCTTTTCTAACTGCAGCTTCATAATCTCTCATGGTATTGGTTTCTTTTTCTACCAAGTCCCATTTGTTAATTAGTATTACAACTCCTTTTTTATTTTTTTCTGCCAGCCAAAAAATGTTTTGATCCTGACTCTCAAAACCTCTAGAAGCATCAACCATTAAAACTATGACATCAGAATATTCAATAGTTCTTACAGCTCTCATTACAGAATAAAACTCTAAGTCTTCTTTTACTTTTGATTTTTTACGGATACCTGCTGTATCTACCAAGTTAAAATCAAAACCAAATCGATTGTATTTGGTGTCGATAGAATCTCTGGTGGTCCCAGCGATATCTGTCACTATATTTCTGTCTTTGCCTATCAGAGCATTGATAAAAGATGATTTTCCTGCGTTAGGTCTTCCAACGATAGCAAATCTTGGTAATTCTTCACTTTCTAAATCTGTTTCTTCTGGTTCTGGCATTTTTATAGCCATGGCATCTAGTAACTCTCCAGTTCCACTACCATTGATAGAAGAAATGGTGTAATACTCACCAAGTCCTAAGTTAAAAAATTCTAATGCATCATTTTCACGCATGGCATTATCAACTTTATTTACAACTAAGAAAATAGGTTTTTTAACTTTACGCAACAATTTAGCAACCTCTGTGTCCATCGGAGTAATTCCTTGTTCCACATCAACAACAAAGACTATTAAATCAGCTTCTTCAAGAGCTAGCTCAACTTGCTTTCTAATTTCTTCTTCAAAAATATCATCAGAGCCAATGGCATAACCACCGGTATCAATTACAGAAAATTCTTTACCGTTCCAGTCTGATTTTCCGTAATGTCTGTCACGAGTGACTCCACTTACAGAGTCTACAATGGCATCTCTGCGTTGAACCAACCTATTAAATAAGGTGGATTTTCCTACATTTGGCCTTCCTACTATGGCTACTATACTCGTATTCATCTCTTATGAAATTTTTTGCAAAGATAGTCATTAGGTAATGAATTTTGTTTAATTTTAATGAGATTAAAAATTTTCAATATGAAAAAGAATTTCAACTCAATTATTTTCTCAATTGCCATTGTTTTGGCGGCCTATGTCTTTGCTAATGCAATCGTTAACAGGAACAACCTAGAGAGCACTATTTCTGTAACAGGTTCTGGAGTAGCAAACTTCACGTCAGATTTGATTGTTTGGGAGGGTAATTTTTCTAAAGAAAGCGCAAGTCTTAAAAATGCGTATTCAGAATTAGAAAAAGACAAGAAAATTATTAATGATTATTTGCTTTCTAAAGGAATAAAAGCGGATGAATTTGTTTTTAATGCAGTTCAGAGTAGAACTAAAAATAAAGCTTTGTACAGCAATGAAGGGAAATATATGGGAGATAAATTTTTGGGATATGTACTCACTCAGTCCATGCAGATTGATTCTAAAAATGTAGAAAGAGTAGAAAAGGTTTCAAGAGAAATTACTGAACTTCTTAACAAAGGGATTCAGTTTTATTCTCAACCACCACGATATTATTACACCAAATTAGCTGATTTAAAAATTGAAATGATTTCTAAAGCCACTGCCGATGCCAAGTTGCGTGCAGAAAATATCGCTAGCAACTCTGGAGGAGGTTTGGGGAAATTAATTTCTGCTCAAATGGGTGTTTTTCAGATAACTGGGTTAAACTCTAGAGAAGATTATTCTTGGGGAGGTACTTTTAACACATCATCCAAAGAAAAAACGGCCTCTATAACGATGAAGTTAACCTATAAAGTAGATTAGTTCTTGTGGAAGAGGTACAAAATTCAGCAATTTTTTTAAGACCGAGGTTTCAGCTAGAGATTGCACAGTCTTCTACAGTTGTTTTAGAAGAGTTTAGCAAGGTTTTAAAGGAAAAGTCATGTGAGTATCCAAGCAAGTTTTCTGATGGACACGTGGCTATTGATGTCCCTGTTAAACAAGCTCATTTTTGGTCTCCACAGCTTAATGTAGAGGTCATTTCTGTTACAGATTCAAGCTGCCTTATCAAAGGGTTATTTGGTCCCAAACCCCAAGTGTGGACTTTGTTTATGTTTGTGCATTTTGTGCTCGGATTCCTCTTTTTGTGTTTTGCAGTAGTTTTATATGTTCGTGTTCGATTGGGTGAGGCTTATATAATGCCTCTAATGCTACTTATCTTTATTCCATTGCTTTGGATTTTGCTGTACTTTTTAGGAAGGATAGGAAAGGGCACAGGGCAACCACAAATGGAAGATCTACATCAATTATTGATTAAAATTATAGAAAAGGCTTAATCCTTATAACCAAAACGCTTAAGCTGGTTGCTGTCGCTACGCCAGTTTTTATTGACCTTTACAAAGAGTTCCATAAATACTTTCTTGTCAAAAAACAGTTCAAGATCTTTTCTTGCTTCTGAGCCAACCCTTTTGATTGCAGATCCTTTATGACCAATAATGATTCCTTTTTGCGTATCTCTTTCGACCATAATGATCGATCGAATTTTTATAATATCTTCTTCTTCTATAAAGCTCTCAGTTTCTACTTCTACAGAATACGGAATCTCTTTTTTGTAATGCATTAAAATCTTTTCACGGATTTTTTCGTTTACAAAAAAGCGCTCTGGTTTATCCGTTAGTTGATCCTTAGGGTAAAAAGGAGGGCTTTCTGGTAAAAGTTCAATAATGCGTTGTAAGACATTGTCTACATTAAATTTTTCTAAGGCAGAAATAATAAAAATAGAAGCATTTGGAACTTTTTCTTTCCAATATTTTAGTTTCTCTTCTACCACCTCTTGTGATGAGGTATCTATTTTATTAAGTAGTAAAATAACAGGGATTTCGCTGTGTATTATTTTGTTAAAGAAGGCTTCGTTTTTCAATTCTTTTTCACCCACTTCAACCATAAAGACTAGGACATCTGCATCGTCAAATGCCGATTTTACAAAATCCATCATAGATTCTTGTAAACCATAAGCGGGCTGAATGATCCCAGGTGTGTCAGAAAAGACAATTTGATAGTCTTCATCATTAACGATTCCTAAAATTCGATGTCTAGTTGTTTGTGCTTTTGGGGTGATAATGGATAGCTTTTCACCAACAAATGCATTCATTAGGGTCGATTTCCCAACGTTGGGATTTCCGATTATATTAACAAAACCTGCTTTATGTGTCATCTTGCAAAGATAGTTTGTTTTTTTGTTTTAGGTATTTATTAGGTATGATATTGTCTTGCTGAAGGTTAATAAAAACTTTAAAAAATAAAATAATAAAAAAAGTATTTCTTTTGGAAAGAAGAATAAAATATTCGTATCTTTGCAGTCCAAATCGCGGGATAGAGCAGTAGGTAGCTCGTCGGGCTCATAACCCGAAGGTCACTGGTTCGAGTCCAGTTCCCGCTACAACAAACCAGATACGAAAGTATCTGGTTTTTTTGTTTCAAAAATTTGGGAGCTCGCTTCAAAAAATTTTTGGAACAAAAAAAATAAAGATTTGTGAAGCAAATCTGGTTTGTTGTAAAGCTACCTCCGTTCTGGCCCATTTTGCTACGGAGTAGCAAAATGAATCCAGGTTGGTTAAATGATTGTGATAATTTTTTTTAGTTTGTCGTTCTGATTCATTTTTTTGGTACAAAAAAATGAATCCAGCAATGTGTAATCTTTGATTTTTAATATTAGCGTATAATAATAGTTGTGGCTAATTCTTCATTCAGCGGGTAATCTGATTTTGCCATTTTTTTGGCACAAAAAAATGAATCCAGAGTATAAATAAATTACGGTTTGTTACTTAAAAGTCAATTTCTGGCCAATTTTGCTACGGAGTAGCAAAATGAATCCAGGTTGGTTAAATGATTGTGATAGATTTTTTTAGTTTGTCGTTCTGATTCATTTTTTTGGAACAAAAAATGAATCCAGAATCCAAACAGTTTAACTCTAGTTGGTTTATTAAAGCCATTAAACAGAAGTGATTCAAAAAAAAGTTACTGAGGAGGTTAGTAAGCTTAATGTAAGTTAAAAAATTGATTAGGATTGTTAATGTTCATCTTGTCCATTTATATTAATTTAGTTTCATTTTGAAGTTTTATAATAACTTATGATTTTTTCAATTAATTAGATTATAGTTAAGTTTTTTTCATGTTTAATCACCCATTTGTCATTCTCTTTTTTCATGAAAAAAAGTGATGAGAAACCATTTAATTTACTAAAGCTAACACTCATTTTGACGATTGCCTTATTTAGCTCTTCATTGTATGCAATTTTAGAAAATCTAAGAAAAAAAGTTTTTTTTTTTGTTTCTTTATTTCGAAGTTGTCTAGAATCTCCTGTAAATGGTATAATTAAAGAGTACTTGCTGGCCTTGATTTTTAAGGGGTCAATATTTTCAATATTATCAGTTGATATGAGTTTTTTTAATATATCTGCATATTCAATATCTTTAATGTCTAAGGTATTGTCAAGTTGAGCTCCTTTTAAAACAGTGTCAATAGCCACGATAGATTTTCCTCTTTTCCTTAGCAGAGCATTTAAAATTTTATTAGTATCTATTTTTATGTCAAAATCTAATTTTTTTTTAATAGGAAAAACTGGGGGTTCTGGAGGAAAAGCAGAGAATTTAGCCTCTTGCTCACTAATTTTATTGTAAAGCAGAGAGATTATTTCTGTAGTGTCTAAGAATGAATCATTTTTCGGCATTTTACTACACGAAATGAGGGTAAAAAACAATAATAAGAAAGCTAAATACTTTATTTCGATTAGTTGCATAGATTTTTTAAATTTGAGTTATCAAGTACAGTATTCATTTTATTTATGAAATTTCAAAAACTTTTTCACACTTTATTGCCCAATGGTAATTTTCTTTTTCTAAATAAATAAGTGCAGTAAAGCCATTTAACTTATCCCTTGTTGCTGCGACTGTTATGATGGCTTTATTGTATTTTTTATTAAATTTAATTTTAGAAAAATTTAGAATTAAATCAATCTCTTCAAATTTATTTTTGAAAATGTTCTTAGGCATATCATCGTATGGTAAAACATTGTTGTTTTTGCTTAAACTCAGTTTGTTTACATTAATTTTAGTTTCAACATCCATAGAAAAGTAATCATCCAGTAATTTATTATCTATTGAGCAACCGTTATTAAATTGTTTTCTTTTTTTATTTAAAAATAGTATGGAATTTATAGCTACTGTTTTTTTCTTGCGAAAATCCATGTAAAATTTTTTATAAACACGTAAACTATCTTCTATTGTAAATGTATAAGTTTTTCCGTTCGGAGGTGGTGGGAATGTTGGTGCATTAATAGTGTTTTCTATTAATGATTGTGATAAGAAGTTGATGACTTGATACGTATTTTCTTTAGTTAATTCATCATCATTGTTATCCTTACATGAAAACAACAAAAATATCATAAGTATATATAATATAGACTTATATTTAAAATTGTTAATTACTATCATCGTTTTTAAATTTTGTGTTATCATTAACTAATTTTTGTTTTATATAATAGTCTGATGAGGTGCTTTTCTTTCTTTTTGAATAAGAGTAAAATTAAAATGACTTAAAATCTTACAATATAAAAACTATTCAATTACTTCACCATGATACATTACATTTCGTAATACAATACTATCTTTTGTAAATTCATCTTTATCAATAATAAAAAGGATTGGTTTATTCTTTTGTTGAAAATTAAATATATCCCATACTTTTGGAGGGGTTTGTTTTTTTAACCAATTGTAATCAATAATTTTATTTTTATGTGTTTTTAAAAATGATTTGTGCTTTTTTATTATTGTAGAGTTTCCAAAGATTAAAGAATCATCAAACTCTGAATATTCTTCTAAAGTTAGATAAGTTCCAAACCAAAAGCGATAGGTATAATAATCGTCAAATAAGAAAAAATCTTTTTCTAAAACTCCGTTTTTAGAAATATATTCTTTTCCATATACATCAATAGCTTGCTCTTTGCTGATTTCCTGTTTCCAATAAATTGGAATATCATATGTTATTCTATAATACTTGGGGTTTTGGTCTTTATATTGAAAACTCCTTTGTTTTTTCATTTTATTTAAACTCTCGTCAAATAGAATAAAAATGGTGTCTTTTTTGGTCAAAGAATTGTTTATCAATTTCTTGTTTTGAATATTGCAACTTGTGAAAACTACAAGTAAGATATAATACAGAGCTATGCTTTTCTTCATAATTACTTTTTAAATATCAAAATTTATCTATGCTAGCTATTTAAGAATGACAATAAATATGCCAATACGAAAAAGAAAACCACTCTCTAATTAATTTATTTTTAAAGAAGTGATCATTTAATGTGTCTAGAAAGAGCAGCAATCAAGATTCTCTTTTGCTAATTTTGTTCCCAATAAAAAACTCCACCTCTTATAGAGATGGAGTTTCTTTGCTTTAACAAGCAATGATTTTATGTGTAAACTAGTTTACTTTAAGTCTGTATCAAAATTTTGTATAGCCTTGGTAATCAACTTTACTGCATTTACATAAAATTCTTGATTGATGTTTTCAAAAGTATCAGTGTCTTTGTGATAGTCTTTATGATCTTCTACGCCAAAATACACAAATGGTATTTTTTGATTGTGAAAAATCCTGTGATCAGAAGAATTGGTCCAGTCGTCTAACTCTTTGTTCTTTGGCTCATCGTGCCCAAAAAGTAATGTTAGTGGAGTTTCAATACCTTCTAAAGATTTTTTTAACTGTGGGTAATGGTACAAACCAGACGCATACAACTCAGATTCACTATGAGCGATCATGTCCATATTTATATTTAAAACAACCTTGCTCAGGTCTGTAGGGAAGTTTTTAACCAAATAATCAGCTCCTAATGAACCTATTTCTTCTGCATCTACTGCAGCAAAAACTAAAGTGTGATTGGGTTGATTCTTTTTAAAATAGGCAGCCATACTAATAAGAGCAGCTGTTCCTGATGCGTCATCATCTGCTCCGTTGTAGATCTTTCCGTTTCTAATACCTAGATGGTCTAAATGTCCTGTAATGATGATAATCTTATCCGTTTTCCCTTTTATTTGAACCAGAACGTTACCTCCTACAACAGTAGTGTCTGGAACATTTTTAAGATCCTTGTCAGGGTTGGCTATAGGGAACATACGTTGTCTTCTTTTTCCGCTAAAAGTGTAAGGGAACTTTTGGATATATCCCTCGCTAAAAAAAGGTTCAAGGTCTAGAAGTTCAAATTGTGAAGCAATAAACTCTTGTGCTCTGTAATTTCCAGGTTTAGAGAAGCCTCTCCCTTCATAAGAATCGCTTGCCAATTCTTTTAAATTACTAAGCAAAACTTGCTCGTCTATTTCAATTTTATTTGAGCTAAGGCTAGAGCATCCAGCTAGACTTAAAAAAGCAGTTACTACTGCAAAAGTAAAAATTTGTTTCATGTTAAAAGTTTTAAAGTAGCAAGGTACGGATTTACATGAAAGTTTTTAAATAATATTTTAAAGGATAGGGCTTTGTAAAAAGTGTCTATCAAAAGTTTTTAAAAGATACTTGGGTAGTCGTTTTTTTGGCTATAAACTGTTCTAGTAATTCTGCATCTTTGTTTGAGTAGGCCCAGTGTTGTGCTTGAGTATTACTAGTGTTTAGAAGCTTGTGCTGTTCTAGTACCATTTTTGTTTGTTTGGCAACTGCTGCGCCAGAGTCAATAATGTGCACATTTGGCCCTAAAATGGCTTGTATTTGAGGAATTAAGTAAGGGTAATGAGTACAACCTAAAACCAATTCATCTACTTGATGTTTTTGAAAAGGGGCAAGGTGTTTTTTTAGTAGCGCTGTCATCTGCTTTGAGTGCAATTGTCCATGTTCTATTAGTTCTACTAATCCCTCGCCAATCTGCTCTATAATAATAATATCTTCTTCTAATTGGCTGGCTGTTGTTGCAAATAGGCTGCTGTTTAAAGTGCCTTTTGTAGCTAAAATACCAATGTGTTTGTTTCTGCTCTTTAAGGCAGCGGGTTTAATTGCTGGCTCTATACCGATAAAAGGAATAGGATATTGTGCCCTTAAATGTTTAATGGCATTGGTGGTAGCTGTATTGCAAGCTACTACGATAAGCTTGCAATTCTGTTCTAATAAAAAAGCTGTGTTTTTTATAGAAAGCTCATTAATTGCTTTTACAGATTTTTGACCATAGGGTGCGTTAGCACTGTCTGATAAATAGATTGTTTCCTCCTGTGGTAAAAGAAGTTGTACTTCTCTTAGAATAGAAGTGCCTCCAATACCAGAGTCAAAAATCCCTATGGGTCTTAGGTCTGTAGATTTCATTGTTAAACAAAAATAAAAAATCCTACTTGATAAGTAGGATTTTTTTATAAGAATGTGAGTAACACTAAAGGGTTTTAAAATCCTAATTTAGCTTTTACTGCGTCGTAAATATCGATTCCTTTGTCAAAAACTAAAAGTCCTTTTCCTGGAGAAGAATTAAACACATAAGTCAATCCTTTCTCTGCAGCAACATCTTTAATCGCTTTTTGAGCTTTTTCAAGGATAGGATTCATTAATTCTGCATACTTTTTTTGCATTTCTTGATTTGCAAACTGCTCAGCTTGTTGAATTCTTAAAGCATCTTGTTGTACTTCTGCTTTTCTTTGCTCGTTAGTTTGTGCAGTTTGAGATTTTTCTTCTGAACCGTACTTTTGAAGTTTAGCTTCGTATTTTTTCCCTAAAGCTTCTATCTCATCTTTATAGGTTTTTTGCGTTTTTTGCAATTCAGCTTCCATAGCTTTAGTCGCTGGCATACTTTGTATTAATTTGTCTGTGTCTATATGCCCAATTTTTTGTGCATTTGCAACACCACCCATTCCCAACGTCAATACAGCGATTAATAGTAAAGTTTTAAAATTTTTCATTTCTTTTGTTTTAATTTTGATTATTTCTTTTTGTTTTCTCTACTTCCTTTTCTTTTATTACAGAATTCTTCTTTTCTAGTAATTTTTTCTTTTTATCTTCTATTTCTTTCAGTCGAGCTTCTTTTTTAGCTTGAATGATTTTATTCTGTTTGTCTATTAGCTCTTGTCTCGCTTTTTTGATAGCTTCCTTATTAGCTTCCATCTCTAGCTTTTTAGCATTTGTTTTTTCAGCAACCTCTGCTATTTTTTTGCTTTTAATGATTGTAGCTAAAACGAGTTCGCTAATATCGTATTTTTTATTGAAATATAACATGACTAGATCACTAGATTTATCAAATACAAAATCGTACTTCCTCTTTTTTGAGATATCCTGAACCGCATTGTAGATTAAGTCCTGAATGGGGTTTACCAATTGTTTTCTCAACTCAAACAATTCACCATCTGGTCCAAAATACAAAGCTTCGAGTCTAGAGAGCTCTTCTTGCTTAATCGTAATTTCTTGCTCTTTATCGCTAATGATGTCTTTGGTTAAGATTGCTTTTTCTGTAACCAAATCAGATTTTAATACTTCAATGAACCTACTTTGCTTGTTAAGATTTGCTTTCCATTCTTCTGCCTTAACATTAATCAGATCTTGCGCTTTTTTATACTCTGGTACATTTTCTAAGATATAATCCGTATCGATATAGGCAAAAGTTTGTGCTTTTTGTCCTATTGCGTATTGAATACTTAATAGTAAAATGATACTGTATGTTATTTTTTTCATGCTTCTTGTTTCTTAGTTAGAAAAATCGTGCCAAAAAAAAATCATACAAGTTAAAATTCTGTTATAATTAGAATTGTCTTCCAATTATAAAGTGTGTTTGCCATCCTGATTTTGGTGCCGTTGGACTGTTGTTGTATAATGGCAATGAATCAAATCCATGTGCAAAATCAATTCCTAACAAACCAAATGCTGGCATAAAAATACGAATACCTAAACCTGCTGATCTTTTTAATTGAAACGGATTATACTCGCTAAAATTGTCATAAGAATTACCTGCTTCAATAAACCCTAAGGTATAAATAGATGCTGTTGGCTTATCTGTGATAGAATAACGCAGCTCTAATTGAAACTTATTATAAATAGTACCACCTTCTGTTGATGAAAGTCTATTGTTTTCGTATCCTCTTAATCCTATCGTTTCTCTACCATCTAATTGATAGGCAGCTAATCCATCACCTCCAACAAAATAACGCTCAAAAGGTGTTGCTCCAACTTCACTGTTATAACTACCTAAGTAACCACCTTCTGCACTAGTCATTAATACCAGTTTTTCTGTAAATGGGGTATACCATTTTCCTTTTGCAGAAATCTTGTAGTACTCCATCCATTTGTATTTTTCAGCTAGTTCTAAACTAGAATAGTCTTTATTGTTAAACAATGAATATGGAAACGTTAATTTAAGACCTACGCTAAAATCTGATCCAGATGTTGGGAAAATTGGAGTTGGACCAGAAGAGTTTCTACTTAAGGTGATTCCATATGAAAGATTGTTTAAGCTTCCATTATCCAAAAATTCTGAACCTACTCTAAATCCATAATTATTTAAATTAAAACTTTGATAACTCAATTGCTGAGATAGCATAAAATAATCATCAGGCCATTGTAAACGCTTTCCTAAACCAACAGAGGCTCCAATAATTTTTAAATTTTGATCTCTATCAATAACACCTGTTGTGTAATCATACTGATATTGATTAGAGTTGTAAATTGAAAAAGACAATGACTGTGGCTTTTTTCCTCCTAACCAAGGTTCTGTAAATGAAAAACTATACGTGCTATAGGTTCTACTTGCTTGTAAACGAAGAGACAAGGCCTGTCCGTCACCAGTTGGTAGCGGTTTGTAAGCATCTTTTTTGAAAATATTTTTAATAGAGAAGTTGTTAAATGACAGTCCAAGTGTTCCAATAAAGGCACCACCACCATAACCACCTTGTAGCTCAATTTGACTACCTCCTTTTTCTAGTAACGGGAAGTCGATATCTGCAGTTTTGTTTTGCCAATCTGGTTTAATGTCTGGAGCTATTTGTGCGTCAAAAAATCCTAATTGTCCAATTTCTCTAATCGATCTAAGAATTGCAGAACGACTAAACAAATCACCTGGCTTGATACGTAGTTCACGATAAATTACATGATCGTTTGTTTTATCATTTCCGTAAACAGTAACATTTTTTATAGTTGCCTGCTCATCTTCATGGATACGAATTTCAACGGTTATAGAGTCATTCTCTACTTTGGTTTCAACAGCATTTACTCTAGAGAATAAATACCCTGTATTGTGGTACAATGATTGAATATCATCAGAAGTAGGTGTTCCATCACCACTTACGCGCTCTTTTAATACAGCTCCATTGTAAATGTCTCCTTTTCCAATTTTTAAGATTCTGTTTAAAGCTTCACTTGGATAGGTTTTGTTTCCTACATAAATAATATCACTAAAGTAATATTGTCTTCCTTCTTCAATAACAATTTCTAAATTAATTGTATTGTCTTCATTCCATATCATTTTATCTGAGATAATTCGAGCATCTCGGTATCCCATACGACTATACTTTTCAATAATTGCCTCTAAATCTGCTCGGTAACTATCTTCTATGTATTTAGATGCTTTCCAAAAACGACCAAAGAAACGCTCTTTGGTATTGCTCATTGCTTTTCTAAGTTTTTTTGAAGAAAGCGCTTTGTTGCCTTTAAAAATAATGTCCTTTATTTTTATTCTATTTCCTTTATCAATATAAACAGATAGGTTAACAGCATTTAAGTCACTAGTGTCTTTTTTGCTATCTATATTTACTTTCGCTTTTAAAAAACCTTTATCGGTATATTTTTTCTTGAAGTAATTATTAGAGGTCACCAATAAGTTGTCGGTAATCATCACCCCTTTTTTTAGCTCAGTTTCTTTTTTTAATTCTTTAGCTTTACTCTTTTTAACTCCAGAAATTGTTACCTCATTTAATTTTGGAAGTTCCACCACATCAAACTGTAAGTATATAACGTTGTTGTCAATCTTAGCCAGATAGACATCTACATCACTAAACTGCTTGCTTTCGTAAAGTTTTTTTATCGCACTTGTTAACTTGTCTCCTGGAAGTCTCAGCAACTGACCTTTTCTAAGACCTGTATATAGCATTACTGTTTCTTCGCTAAATATTTTTAAACCAGTAACAGAAATACCTCCTAAAGTGTATTCTTTACCTCTTTCATAAGCTAGTGGCGTAAGAATAGTGTCTTTTAGAGCAAGATTTGTTGTTTTTTTAACGGCAGTCGCATCTTGTGCTCGTGCTTGTGTTGTTGAAAAACAGATGATAAAAATTAGTATTGAGATAGTATGTTTACTCATTGGGTGTTTCAATTTGTTCGCTAGTTTTACCAAAGCGTCGTTCTCTATGTTGATATTCTATTATTGCGTCAAAAAAGTCATTTTTCCTAAAGTCTGGCCATAACACATCTGTAAAGTACAATTCTGCATAAGCCATTTGCCAAAGTAAGAAATTACTGATTCGTTGTTCTCCACTTGTACGTATCATTAAATCTACTTCGGGCAAATTAAATGTATATAAATGGTTATTAATAACTTTTTCGTCAATTTCTTCTATTTGAAGTTCGTTATTAACAACTTTTTTAGATATGTTTTTGATAGTATTAACAATTTCTTCTCGAGAACCATAATTCAAAGCAAAAGTCAAAGTGATTTTTGAATTGTTTTTTGTTTCTTCAATAACAGTTGCTAAGATTTTTTGTGCTTTCTTCGGTAAGTTACTGATGTCTCCGATGGCTCCAATTTTTACATTGTCTTTGTGGAAATTTGGTAACTCATTTTTTAATGCGCTTACCAGTAAACTCATTAAAGCATTTACTTCGTATTTGGGTCTATTCCAGTTTTCTGTAGAAAAAGTATACAGAGTAACCGCTTTTACACCAATATCAGAAGCTGCCTCTACGGATTCTCTAATAGATGTTAGTGCATTTCTATGTCCAAAAACCCTTTCCATCCCTTTACCT
Source organism: Polaribacter pacificus (assembly GCF_038024035.1). NCBI lineage: Bacteria > Pseudomonadati > Bacteroidota > Flavobacteriia > Flavobacteriales > Flavobacteriaceae > Polaribacter > Polaribacter pacificus. The sequence goes on along the minus strand of NZ_CP150664.1, from coordinate 1,376,979 downwards.
TTTGCCCATCGCCCATTACCATCCATAATGATGGCCACATGCTGAGGCACTTTCTGTAAATTGATATTAAGTATCTTATTCATTTTTTTATCTAAATTCTGCAAAACACGCTGGTCTTCCAAAGGTGTATACAAGTGATATCCCTGTAAATACGTACCAATCATTTGAATTGCCGCCAAAATTAAGTGACGGAAAATCCTTACTTGTATAATCTAAATCGTCTTTAAATGTGTAACTAACCTTTGATTCAATTGCTAGTGCAATTCGTTGGGTTAGTTTTGATTTAAATCCGATACCAAAAGGAATTGAAATTGCTTTTTTATTTTGATAGGCAAATTGTCCATTGCCTAAGTCCGTTTTAGGACTTTTATACATAATTCCTGCTAATTCTAACAAGATGTATGGTGTATATGTCTTCGTTGTCGAAGCGATATTATACTCAAAAAAATTAAACTCAACTCCAATTGCCAATTCATTGATGGCATTATTAAAACTATATCCTCTATTTTTTCTAATTCCATTTGTTGCATCTGCATCATCAGCTTCTATTGAATAATAGCTGATTCCTCCTCTTAAAGCAACTCGGGGATTGAGATTGTACTTGTAAAAAATACCTCCTCCAAAAGCATTTGGTGATAAGTAGGTTGTTTTTCCTACATCACCTATATAGTTAACGCCTCCAAAAGACATTCCTATTTCATGCACTTGAGACCAAGAAATACTTGTAATACAAACACATACTAGTATTAAAAATTGCTTTCTCATCTTAAAAAATAGCGTGCAAATATAGGGAATTCAATTCGCTTTATAAAGTTATTAATTTGTCTTTTTTGTTTCAAAATAATTTTACTGCTTTGTTGTGGGTTCAAATCAGAGTTCAGATTTGTTTCTGGTGTCTTCTCCCCACAGTAATTTTGTCCGAAGGGTTTTTAAAAAGGATTGATTTTCTAACAACACACTTTTGATAGTAAAAGCTGCTTTTTCTATGTGTATGATAGTGTCTTGAGTGACCGATGCAATCCGAGAGTCCAAACTCATTAAAAAATCATTTTCTCTTCCGCTAATTTCCAATTTTATTTTAGTGGTATCAGAAATAATCAAGGGTCTTGCATTTAGATTGTGTGGAGCTATAGGGGTGATCACAACATTGTTTGAGTCCGGTAGTACTACAGGTCCATTACAACTTAAAGAATATCCGGTAGAGCCTGTTGGCGTAGCGATAATCAAACCATCTGCCCAATAATTTGTTAAGTACTCGTCGTTTAAATAGGTTTTTACTCCGATCATAGATGTGGTATTTTTACGTGCCACAGTTACTTCATTTAAGGCAAAATACAGGTCTGAAAAAGCATCCGTTTTTGGAGAAGTCTCAACGCTTAATAATGTTCGCTCTTGAATACTGTATTTTTGTTCAAGGAGTAGTTCAACTGCGGTTTCAATTTCATCATTTGGAATGGTTGCTAGAAAACCCAAGCGACCCGTATTGATTCCTAAAATAGGAATGTTTAAATCTCTTATATAAGTAACGGCTCTTAAAATTGTTCCATCACCTCCAATAGTAAACATCAAATCAAATGAATCGTTTAGATCATTAAAATGAGAAAAGGTAGGGTACTTTTTAGGAAGTGCTTTCTTGTCGTGAAACAATTGGTAAAAGTTTTTCTCAAAAAAAACCACAATACCCTTTTTTCTTAGAGCTTCAAGCAGAATCAATACTTCTTTTTTCGCATTGGTATTATACGATTGTCCATAAATAGCTACTTTTTTCATGGCTTAGGTGTTTAGGTATTTTTGTAGATAATCTGCTCTGTTTTTTAGCTCTTCTAAATAGCTGTCGTCTTTGTGTTTGGTAACTACCGTATAGTTATAACGTCTAAAAGTTTGAATAATTTCATTTATTTCTTGGGATGAAATTTTCATTGTCACCTGCGTGTTGTCTACATCTTTTTTAGAGATAAAACAACCCAAAAGTAGCGCGTTATTGGCTTCTACTATTTGAGATATCTCACTCATCATGAGTTCTTTGTTGTTTTTTTGTACTACTAAGTCAAAACCATCAGTTGCCAAAAAAGGGCTTGATGCAAATACGTCTAAGATGTCGCTTAGTTCATAATAGCCCTGATATGTTTGCTCTTCAAGTACAGGGATAATATTGGCATCATTGTCTGCAAAAATCTTGAGCAATTCTAAGATTGATGCACTGCTGTCGATTGCAAAATAGTAAAATAGATCTCTTACTTCAGAGAGTGTTTGCTTTCTGTTTTCTATAGATTGAATATCGCTTTGCGCAAAACAACCAATTAGACGGTCTTGCTCTACAATAGGAATGTGGGTAATTGGTAGATCTTCACACAGATGTTGTGCTTGTTCTACAGTGCATTGTAAGGTTAGCGGTTTGAAATCTTTTAAGATGTATTCTGAAATGTTCATATCGTACGAATATAAACTAAAAGCATGAATAATTTTATTGAATTGAGTACTTTTGTCTTTTAGTTTTATAAGATGACAAAGTTAAGTGTAAATGTAAATAAAATTGCAACCTTAAGGAACTCAAGAGGGGGTAATGTGCCAAATTTATTAAAAGTAGCTACCGATATCGAAGATTTTGGAGCTCAAGGAATCACCATTCATCCAAGACCAGATCAAAGGCATATTCGTTATCAAGACGCTTATGATTTAAAAGAGATTGTTAGGACGGAGTACAATATAGAAGGAAACCCAATTCCAGAATTTATGGATCTTGTGTTGGCTATTAAACCTACCCAAGTGACTTTGGTTCCTGATAGCGTAGAAACCTTAACCTCTAATGCTGGTTGGGATACCATCACACACCAAACATATTTATCAGAAATGATTCAAGAATTTAAATTGAACGGCATTCGTACCTCAGTTTTTATTGATACGGATCTTTCTTTGATAGAAGCTGCTGCTAAAACAGGAGCTGATCGGATAGAGTTGTATACAGAGGCTTTTGCGACTGAGTTTGGAAAAGGAAATAAAAAAGCTGTTGTTCCATATACAAAAGCGGCAATTTTAGCACATGAGTTAGGCTTAGGGATTAACGCGGGTCATGATTTAAGTTTAGATAACATTGCCTTTTTTAAAGAAAGCATTCCTTATTTGGCAGAAGTATCGATTGGTCATGCTCTCATATCAGAATCCTTATACCTGGGTTTAGAAAATGTGGTAAACATGTATTTGCATCGTTTAAAATAAAACTGTTTAGAAGACAAAATAATGGGAATATTGCACTCAAAAATTGAAGGAAAAGGAACTCCGTTTTTAATCTTACACGGATATTTTGGCTCTGGAGATAATTGGAAATCAATTGCGGGTCATTTTACAGATACTCATCAAGTACATTTGATTGATCAGCGAAATCACGGTAGAAGTTTTCATTCAGATGATTTTGATTATGAGTTGATGGTTGCAGATTTGTATGCCTATGTCCAATACCATAAATTAGAGAGTTTTGTGCTTTTAGGGCACTCTATGGGGGGTAAAACAGCCATGCTGTTTGCAGTAGAGTATCCTCAGTTAGTACAAAAATTACTCGTGGCAGATATTTCACCTAGAATGTATCCGCCACACCACCACGATATTTTAAAAGCACTAAATTCTATAGATTTTACAATTCATAATTCTCGCAAACTAGTTGATGAGCAGTTAGCGACTCTTATACCAGAAGTAGGCGTTCGACAATTCTTACTAAAGAATGTTTACTGGAAAGAAAAAGGGCAATTGGCGTTTCGTTTTAACTTGAGTTCTTTAACAGAAAACAATGATGAGGTTGGAGTTGCCCTTCCGTCATTTACTATTTTTGAAGGGGATACTCTATTCTTAAAAGGGGAGAACTCAGGGTATATCTCTGCAAATGAAGAACCAATTATCTACGCGCATTTTCCAAATGCAAAGATTGTGGTAATAGCCAATGCAGGACACTGGTTACATGCAGAAAACCCTAAAGATTTTGTAGCCGCAGTTCAAAATTTTTTAAAAAGCTAAGAAGAAAAGGTTTTTTTAGGTGATGTTGACACCAAAAATATAACCTGCTAATGCAGTCAATCCCATAGCTATGGTGCCCCAGAAAGTAATTCTAAAAATAGCTTTCCAAATTCCTGATCCACCCGCTTTTGCAGCCATGCCTCCGAGGAGCATTAAAAAAACTGTCGCAAAACCATATAGGTAATATTCCATTCCTTGTAAAGGTAAAAATAAGGTTACTAAAAATGGAAGAATTCCACCTGCTGTAAAAGCAGCTCCTGAGGCTAATGCAGCCTGAATTGGGTTGGCCTGACTAATTTCATTGATGCCTAACTCATCTCTAACATGAGCACCTAAAGCATCGTGTTCTGTTAATTCTTGCGCCACAAGCAGTGCAGTTTCTTTTTTAAGACCTCTGTTTTCGTAGATTTCTGCCAAGCGCTGAAGCTCTAAGTCTGGCATTTCTGCAAGTTCAATCCGCTCTCTTTCTATATCTGCTTTTTCTACATCGGTTTGAGAACTTACAGAAACGTATTCACCTGCTGCCATTGATAAGGCTCCAGCTACCAATCCAGCTAAGGTAGCTAGTAAAATAGGCTCTCGGGTGCTGCTAGCGGCAGCAACTCCAATTGCAATACTGGCGGTTGATAAAATACCGTCATTAGCTCCAAGAACGGCTGCTCTTAGCCAATTGCTTCTGTGTATATAGTGATTGTCTAAATATTCATCTAAATGATCTTGCTCTTCAACCATTGTTTTTTTTCTTTAAAAATACATAAAATTTCACCAATCAAAATAAGGGATTCTTCTTTGTTGTATTAAAGGATGTATATGGGTTCAAATTTTATTTTTTTGCAAAAATAATAAGTGTTGTCGAATCGAATTTTAACTTACATTTACCTTGGTTAAAAAAGGTATTTTTTTTAATTTAACAAAACAGGTTTTTAGAACTCTTTGGCGTATGGAATATTCTTATCTAAATAGTGTTGTTGCCTTCTAATTGTGCAGGAACATTTTGAACAATTGATCTCTGGCTTTTTGGAAAAGCAAGTAGGTGTTTCAAATGAGTTTCTCAATGGAGAATTGGCGGCTCAATTGAAAAATAATTTAAAGATTCTTTATGAAAGTGAAGCGCTTCACTTAGCGGGTGTTGGTAATGATCATTTGTATAATAAGAACAAAGAAATTCGAAGAGATAAAATTTTCTGGCTAGAGAAAAAGAGTGCAAACTTGTATGAACAAACTTTTTTTAAGCTGATAGATGCTTTTGTGCTGTATTTAAACAGTACTTGTTTTACCAGTATCCACAGTTATGAATTTCATTATGCGCTTTATGAGCAAGGCGCTTTTTATAAAAAGCATATTGATCAATTTAAATCAGATGATCGAAGAGTTTTTTCTATGATTATGTATTTAAACGAAGACTGGGATGAGAAGGATGGAGGTCAGTTAAAGCTCTATTGCGATACTGGAATCGAAATAATTTCACCGACAAATCAAAAATGTGTCTTTTTTAAAAGCAATGAGCTTGCGCATGAAGTTTGCAAATCAAATGCGCCAAGAATGAGTATTACAGGTTGGTTAAAAACATCTTAGAGCTTAAAAAACTCAAAGATGTTTTTAACTAAAGTCTACTGTGTTATACTTCGATACTTGCTTTCTTTGATTTTCTATATAAAAAAGAATTGAAAATGTTTCTTCTTCCAAAATTGTTCATAGACTTGCTATTGACAAATTTGTTAAAGAGTTTGTGGTTTACGCCAAAATACTCATAAGTGGTTCCGTCAGTAAAGCTAACTTCTAGCAGCATGCTTTTGTGTTTAAAATCAGCAACTTGAGCTTTTGTAATCGTATTTGCGTACTCCTCTAGAGAAGCCTCCTTTGTTTCTGGAGCGATGCTTACTAAAAAATGATAACCATCAATAATTTTTGTACTTACTATGCCAGCTTCTTCCTTTTTTGCTTCGTCTTGAAACTTATCTGGGTGCCATTGTTTTACCAAGCCTCTATAGGTGGTTTTTAACTCTTTAAGGCTGATAGCTCCTTCTACTTCGAAAAGCTTTTTATATTCGTTTATGCGTTTCATTGATGCTTTTTTCAAATTTGCTGCAAAGCTATTCATATTATCTGGACTTTCGTCTATGAAAGTTCATCAATAAAAATGTATTTACTGTTTCGTGGTTGTTTTAGTGAGTATGACAAAAAAGCAGCTTAACTGACTATTTAGCAAGAAAGTAAAACTGGTATTGTTTTCGTTGTAGTATGAGTATTCTTAAAATAATGAAAATGAATTTTATCTTAAAAATACTTCTTACTGCCATTGCGGTAGTTTTGTTATCGATGTTATTGCCAGGGATCCAAATTGATAGTTCTGTAACTGCAATCTGGGTAGCTGTTGTCATTTCTTTGTTAAATATGTTTGTTAGGCCATTGTTAATCTTTTTTACCTTGCCCGCGACCATTGTTAGCTTGGGCTTGTTTTTATTTGTAATCAATGCAGTAATTATTTTGTTGGCAGGAAACTTGGTTACCGGGTTTGCAGTTAGTGGCTTCTTTACAGCCTTGCTTTTCAGTATTTTACTCAGCATCTTTAGATCCATTTTATTTTCCTTACTCGAAGAAAAAAAAGAACAATAAGCAGTCTAGAGTCTAGACTTGCTTTTAAAAATAGAAATTAACTGAAATTGAACGGGTTAAACCTTTGTAGAATTCGTAAAAAGTACTAATTTTGCAGCCAATTTTTTAGAATTATTGAGACCATGAATATTACCAAAGAAAATGTAGATGCATTAAATGCAGTTGTAAAAGTTGATATCGTAGCAGAAGACTACAAAGCTAAAGTAGAAGAAGTTTTGCTAGATTATCGTAAGAAAGCCGACATCCCTGGTTTTAGAAAAGGACATGTTCCTATGGGAATGGTTAAAAAGCAGTACGGGAAATCTGTCATGATTGACGAGGTAAATAAACTATTACAAGAATCTTTAAATAAATTCTTAACCGAAGAGAAATTAGATATTTTAGGAAATCCATTACCTAGAGTTCAAGATAACTTTTCTTGGGATACAGATAATTTTTCTTTTGAATTTGAGTTGGGTTTAGCGCCAGAAATCAAAATTGATTTATCAGCAAAGAAAAAAATCACTCAATACAATATCGTTGCAGATGATGCTTTGATTACTAAAGAGATTGAAAACTTACAATCGCGTTTTGGTAAAATGAAAGCGATTACAGAGGCTACTGAAAATGCAAATATTACAGGAACCTTTACCAATGAAGAAAAAGAAATTAACAAAAAAGCTACTATTAACTTAGCAGATATCAAAGGGAAAACAAATTTGAAAAAGTTTGTAGGCTCTAAAGTAGGAGACGTTTTAGAGTTAAAAACTAAAGGTTTGTTTGCTGATGATCATAAGTTGATGGGCGCTCTAGGTTTATCACATGATGATATTCACGGCTTGGATATAGTTGTAAAGTTTTCTATAGAAGAAATTACAGAAACAGAATTGGCAGAATTAGATCAGGAGTTATTTGATAAATTGTTTACAGACGGTAGTGTTACTTCTGTAACTTTATTAAAAGAAAAGATTAAGGAAGATGCAGAAAAGCAATTTCAAACTCAAGCTGATCAACAATTGCTAAATGCTGTAACTGAATATTTGGTAGAGAATACTAAATTTGAATTACCATCGGCATTTTTGCAAAAATGGTTGCAAAATGCAGGAGAAAAAGAATTAACAGAAGAGCAAGCAGCCGAAGAATATGCAAAATCTGAAAAAGGATTGCGTTACCAATTGATTGAAGGTCAAGTAATGAAAGACAATGATATCAAATTAGACTATGCAGAGTTAGTGGACTACGCTAAAGGGTTTATCAGAACTCAAATGGCTCAGTTTGGAAACATGAATCCAGAAGAAAAAGAATTGGATGATATCGCTGCGAGAATTTTAGGAAATCAAGAAGAGGCAAAACGTTTGCAAGAGCAGTTGGTTTCTCACAAATTGTTGACTTTTTACAAAGAAAACATCACGTTTAAAACCAAAGAACTTTCTTACGAGGATTTCATCAAAGAAGTTTATAAATAATTGAGATTCTAGTGTAAAAAAAGTTGCATTAGAAGCCCTATAAAAAGAAACTCCTTTAGCTATTAAAGGAGTTTTTTTAGCCCTAGACGCTAACAAAATACTTAGAAAATAGTTCTTATATTTACAATTCAAACAATCATAAAATAATCACGAAAATGGATTACGGAAAAGAGTTCGAAAAATACGCGACAAAACATCAGGGTATTAATAGTACCTACTTAAATAAAATCACTAGTAGTTTAACGCCTTACATTATGGAAGAGCGACAAATGAACATCACTCAGATGGATGTTTTTTCTCGTTTGATGATGGATCGTATTATCTTTTTAGGAACAGGAATTAATGATCAGGTAGCCAATGTTATTCAGGCACAATTATTATTTTTAGAAAGTGTCGATGCTAATAAAGATATTTCTATTTACATCAACTCTCCAGGAGGAGGTGTTTATGCAGGTCTTGGAATCTATGATACCATGCAGTTTATCAAGCCAGATGTGGCTACGATCTGTACAGGAATGGCTGCTTCTATGGGAGCTGTTTTAATGTGTGCAGGACAAAAAGGAAAAAGATCTGCTTTGCCTCACTCAAGAGTGATGATCCACCAACCATTAGGTGGAGCACAAGGACAAGCATCAGATATCGAAATTACTACTCGTGAAATCTTGAAATTAAAAGATGAGTTGTATGAGATTATCGCTAGTCACTCTGGTCAAAGTATAGAAAAAGTTCATACAGATTCTGATAGAGATTATTGGATGAAAGCCGATGAAGCAAAGGCCTATGGAATGATAGACGAAGTATTGGCTAGAAAATAAAAACATTTTTATCACAAGAGTTGCCTTGAGATTTATAAAAGAACTCAAGGTTAACTTTATGTTGATTAAATTAAGAAAGATAACATGTCGAAAGAAGAAAATTTAGAATGCTCATTTTGCGGACGCAAAAAATCAGAAACAAATCTATTGATTGCGGGTATTGATGCACATATTTGTGATAAGTGTATTGAGCAAGCCAATGGAATTTTGGATGAAGAAGTAGCAGAAACAAAAGTTGGAGGTCTGTCTAAGGATGTAATGCTTAAAAAGCCAAAAGAAATTAAAGCTTTTTTAGATCAGTATATCATTGGTCAGTCAGAAACTAAGATATCAATGTCCGTTGCGGTATACAATCATTACAAGCGTTTATTGCAAAAAATGGATGAGGAAGACGATGTAGAAATCGAAAAGAGTAATATTATTTTGGTCGGTGAAACAGGTACTGGTAAAACACTTATTGCTCGTACCATTGCAAAAATGTTAAATGTTCCTTTTTCTATCGTAGATGCTACGGTTTTAACGCAAGCTGGTTATGTAGGAGAAGATGTAGAAAGTATTTTAAGTCGTTTGCTGCAAGCTGCAGATTACGATGTAGAAAAAGCCGAAAGAGGAATCGTTTTTATCGACGAAATTGATAAGATTGCCAGAAAAGGAGACAACCCATCAATTACACGTGATGTGTCTGGAGAGGGCGTGCAACAAGCTTTGCTTAAATTGTTAGAAGGCTCTGTAGTCAATGTTGCTCCAAAAGGAGGACGTAAGCATCCTGATCAAAAATTTATCGAGGTAAATACAAAAAATATCTTGTTTATCGCTGGAGGTGCATTTTCTGGAATCGACAGAATTATTAGCAAAAGACTAAACATGCAAGCAGTTGGTTATTCAGCTTCGGTTGCAGAAGATAAAATTGATGAAGAAAATTTATTGCAATACATCATACCTTCTGATCTAAAAGCTTTTGGATTGATTCCAGAAATTATAGGTCGTTTGCCTGTGTTGAGTTATATGAATCCCTTGGATGCCGAAACGCTAAGAGCAATCTTAACAGTACCTAAGAATTCTATTATCAAGCAGTATACAAAGTTGTTTGGCATGGATGATATTTCATTTACCATTGCTGATGAAGCGCTTGATTATATTGTTGGGAAGGCAGTAGAGTATAAGCTAGGGGCAAGAGGATTACGCTCTTTATGTGAAGCAATCTTTACCGATGCCATGTTTGAGTTACCAAGTTCTGATGATAAAGAGTTTACCGTAACAAAAGAATACGCAGAGAATAAATTGACGAAGACAGCGCTCAAAAAGATGAGTGTTGCTTCATAAGATAAAAGAAAAGAAAAAAAGCGGTTAAATAATATTTAACCGCTTTTTTTATGCTTTATAATTCCCTTTTATTAAAGAAATTACAACGTTAGTTTCTGTTATCCACAAAAATAAACCAAAAGCCAGTCCAAAATAAAAATCGTTTTGTGTAAATTCTTTTGACCTTAAAAAGATTTGTACAAATGCCAACATTCCTACACCAGTAAAAATTAATGGAAAAAATAAGACGGCATATAATATGATTTTTAAAGGTTTTGTCATTTGTTATTATTGTTTAGAAAAGATATTTTTTATTTTATGGGTTTTCTTAATATTGATTTAGTTATTAATTGTAAAATGAAATTACAACAACGGGTAAAATACTAATGATAAAATAAATCAGTAATTTAATTTTAAGGCGATTATTATTGTTAGCTGAATAAAAATATAGATTTAAGCAGTATAAGATACTTGAAAATGCAATTATGTATAAAATATACGAAACGTTATAAAAAAGATCTAATCCATTTTTATTTGAATATAAAAACAAAAATAAGGCAATAAAATAAATAGGATGAAAAACATAATTGATGATATTTTGTATTCTTTTTTCTTTCATAATATTATAACGTTAATCATTATACATTCAAATACCATACTCAGCAAGAGTGTATACTAAACCAATATAGGATAATGCTCGAAATCCTAGCTTACCCATTAGTACTGCTAGTTCTTTTGTGGTTATTACAGCTGCAGATTCTGTTGCGTGAAGCGCAAGACCTTTGGTCATGTTGTAAACACCTTGTGCGGCACCTGTAATACCTACAACTTGAAGTAGGCACTGAAGCCATTTGGGCATTATTTTTGCATTAAATCGGTTATTGTTTCTGTAAGTAGTATTTGAATGAAGCTTAGTGATGCTTAAGAAAAAAACTAATTGAGTGAAATTTGTTTCGGTGTAGTTTAGAATTTTTTCTTTCTCTTCTAATGAGAAATCACTAAAATCTATATTAGTAAAAAATTGTTCTTTTAATAGTTTACCGCTATTAATTATCGGTTGTATAAGTTTTTCTGCTTTTTGTTCAAAAATTAAACGATTTATCAAGTTCGCTTTATATTCTTGATTAAGAAGATCTAATTGTGTAGAGATATCGTTTAATTCGTTTTTGTTTAATAGTATAGATTGTGATAGGTTAATATCATCTTTAACTAAATAATCAGCATCATCTTCACTACAAGAATTAAATGAAAGAATACTGATAAAAAGAAACATAATTATATACGCTCTTTTATTAAATTTACTTTTATTTTCATAATATATTTTTTGCGCAAATGTTTTTATTTGCAATGAATAATACATATGATTTTTTTATAGTCGTTCATAAATTTACGACTATAGTTTTGTTAATTAACTTTACTAATGTATAATATAAATTTCAAAATGACAAATACGTCGTTTTTTAAATAATACTTATTCCCAATTTGTGTTATGTATTGGCACAGATAAAAAACATAGTATTATTAAAAAAAACAGCACTAATTATAAAGAAAATTAGAGAAGATGCAGGTATCACTTTAGATGCTTTTTATATTGATACAGGTGTACATTTAGCAAGAATAGAATAAGGAAAAACAAATGTTACAATTTCAACTCTTTCAATAATTTGTACATACTTTGAAATTTCCCTATCTGACTTTTTTCTTCTATTAGAAGAACTTTAAAAGTTCACTAATACAAATGCCTAATATCTTTTTATATATTTGCTCTCCTTTTTAACTTGTTATAAATGATATCCAAACACACCATAGATCAAGTTTTTGAAATCGCTCGCGTAGAAGAGGTGATCGGTGAGTTTGTGCAATTAAAAAAAGCAGGAAGTAACTTTAAAGGGCTCAGTCCTTTTACCGATGAAAAGTCACCTTCTTTTATGGTGTCACCTGTTAAGCAAATCTGGAAGGATTTTAGTACCGGAAAAGGAGGTACGGCAGTGTCTTTTTTAATGGAACACGAGCATTATACCTATCCAGAAGCCATTAAGTATTTGGCTAAAAAGTACAATATAGAGATAGAAGAAACTGAGCAATCAGATGAGCAAAAGCAACAACTCAATGAGCGTGAAAGCATGTTTTTGGTTTCAGAATTTGCCAAAGAATATTTTCATGATCTTCTTAAAAATAGCCAACAAGGAAAGGCTATTGGTCTTTCTTATTTTAAAGAGCGTGGTTTTAGAGATGATATTATTGAAAAATTTGACCTAGGGTATTGTAAAGACGAGTGGGATAATTTTACCAAAGCAGCGCTAAAAAAAGGCTACGATCTTAAATATTTGGCTGCAACAGGGTTAAGCATCGTTAAAGACAACAAACAATTTGATCGTTTTAAAGGTCGCGTTTTGTTTCCGATACATTCCATGTCTGGTCGTATTTTGGGCTTTGGTGGTCGTATTTTAACCAATGATAAAAAAGCTGCTAAGTATTTAAATTCGCCAGAAAGTGATATCTATCACAAGAGTAAGATTTTATACGGTATATACCAGGCAAAAAAAGCCATCGCCAAAGAAGATAATTGTTTTTTAGTAGAAGGCTATACCGATGTCATTTCATTTCACCAATCCGGAATAGAAAATGTGGTGGCCTCTTCTGGTACTGCATTAACTTCTGATCAGATACGGCTTATTAGACGACTAACGCAAAATATCACCGTATTATTTGACGGAGATGCTGCAGGGTTAAGAGCTTCTATTAGAGGAATCGATTTGATTCTTGAGCAAGGCATGAACGTAAAAGTGGTGAGTTTTCCAGAAGGAGAAGACCCTGATAGCTTTGCTAAAAGTCACTCAGATGCTGATCTAAAGGCTTACTTACAAGAAAATGCTCAAGATTTTATCAATTTTAAAGTATCTATCTTATTAAAAGATGCTCAGAATGATCCTGTAAAAAAAGCAGGATTAATTAGAGATATAGTTACTAGTATTTCTAAGATTCCAGACAATATTCAACGAGAAGTGTATGTGCAAGAATGTGCGCGAATCATGGAAATTTCAGAAAGAGTCTTATTTAGCGAGTTAGCTCAAATGCTAAAGAAGGACTCTAAGGAAGCTTTAAAATCTGGACAAGGCAATATGCCGCCTCCTAGTTTTCAGGTTGTAAAAGACGAGCCTGTACAGCCTAAAGTAGATACCTTGTTCTTGTTAGAGAAAGAGATTATTAGAATCCTATTATTATATGGTAATGAAGAGGTCGATTTTGTTGATTTGGTTGAGGTAGAAGATGAGAAAGGAAACATTAAAGTAGAAAAGGAACCCTATAAAAGCAAAATCTCAAAAGAATTATATTTAAATCTACAAGAAGATGAAATAGAGTTTACCCATCCTGTTTTTCAATCGGTCTATTATGAGCTTATTCATCAATTAAATCAAGATGAAAGCATTAATATTGATCAATTAACCAATCATAAGAACGCCGATTTGGCTAATGAAGTTACTAGCATTTTAATGGATGAAGAAAAATATAGTTTAAGTGATTGGGAGCGTAAAAATATTTATGTGACAGAAATTCAAAAAATTCTTCCCAAACTTGTAACGGATGCTATATTAAACCTTCGAAGAGTTTTAATAGAAAGAAAAGTCTCTGAAATTATGGAGGAAGCAAAAGCCAATCCATCAGGTTCAATTGACTTAGAACTTGTCACTAATTACACTGAGCTTAAAAAAAGACTATTCCAAAAGTTGAATAGAGTTGTTTAGTTCCTAAAAATCAGTATATATACGTATAATTTGTATTTTATTTTTTTTGTATATTTACATCCGCTTAAAAAAGAAAGATACTAATGAAAAAAACAATTTTAATATTAAAATTGATACAGTTGTTATTTGTTTTACCTTTTTCAATCTTAAAAGGAGCCAAGAAAAAGTCTTATCATCAGATTAAAAAGACGATGATTGCAGCAAACTTACTTTAAGTTTTTTGGTATTTTACAAACTGGAATTGGATTCATCTTATGTTGATTATTCCTGTTTAATCGGGTGTATATCTTAAAAACTTCTAATTCTCTGCCAGAAAAGTCTTTTATTTCTTTTCCTGAGTCTTTCATTTCCATTGCCCATTCTAACTCATCATATGAAGCGCCAATTTGATCTTCATCAGTTCTGCTGTCTCCAAAGAGGCCGTCTGTAGGAGCTGCTCCCTGAATTGATTTAGGAACATCAACAAAGGCTGCCAATTTATATACCTCAGATTTTAATAGGTCTGCAATTGGACTTAAATCAACACCTCCATCACCGTATTTAGTATAAAATCCAACACCAAAGTCTTCTATTTTGTTTCCAGTTCCAGCTACAAGTAGGCCATGTAAACCAGCAAGGTAATAAAGTGTTGTCATTCGCAATCTAGCTCTTGTATTAGCCAAGCTTAAATCTAGAGAGGCAGAAGGGGCTACAGGTGGGGTTACTGTTTTAAAGTTTTCAAAAGTACTACTTAGGTCTACTTGGACACTTGATACGTTTGGATATCTACTCTTAAGTTGGTTAATGTGCTCTGAAGCTCTATTTACTTGGCTCTCAGCTTGATGGATGGGCATCTCTACGCAAAGCGTTTTTAAACCTGTCTCAGCACATAGAGTTGAGGTAAGGGCAGAATCAATTCCTCCAGAAACCCCAATAACAAACCCTTTTACTCCTGCATTCTCTGCGTAGTCTTTTAACCAGTTTATAATGTGTTCTGTTACGTTTTTTGCATTCATCTATAAACAATTTAGTACTTTTGTTGTTCTTTATTTGGCAAACAATATACAAAGATAATGCGAAACCTTTTTTTGATTTTTTACCTAATCTTGTTCCTTACTTCTTGTGTAAATACACCAAATAAGAAGTCTGTAAATATAGCTGAGTCAATTGACATTGAATTAAAGAGGTTTGAAGTTGATTTTTATACATCCAAACCAGAAAACTTAGAGCTTGTAAAACAAAAATATCCGCTTTTTTTTAGTCAAAATGTTTCAGATAGTGTGTGGATATTTAAAATGAAGGATCCTTTTGAGCAAAATTTGTTTGTAGAGACCCAAAAAAAATACGCAGATTTTACAGGAATAAGTAGTCAACTAGTCATACTATTTGATAGTATTCAGGGTTCTTTCCCTGATTTTCAAGATCCAGAAGTTATTACATTGGTTAATAAGTTGGATTATTTTAACCGTGTTCTCTATTCAGATAATACTATTTTAATTTCTTTAGATCTATATTTAGGAAGCAGCAATTCTGTATATGCTAATTTTCCAACTTATATCAAACAGAAATTTGAAGCTGACTATATAATAGTTGATGTAGTCAAATCTATTGTACAAGGTAAATTTAGTAGTAAAAAGACATTTCCTTTTCTCGAAAAAATGATTGAAGCAGGCAAGCAGCAGTTTTTGATAAATCAGTTTCTCCCAACTTTAGCAGATACTTTAAAAATTGGGTTTACAGAAAAACAACTCCAATGGGCAAAAACAAACGAAGTTTTTGTTTGGACTTATTTTAATGAACAGCAACTTTTACAAAGCTATGATAACTCACTAAGCCATCGGTTTTTAGAGACAGCGCCTTTTTCTCAGTTTTATAGAGTAGAAGATTCAGAGTCTCCTGGTAGGATAGCAGTTTGGATAGGCGAGAGAATAGTGAGTTCTTTTATGCAGCAGAATGATGTATCTTTGCATGATTTGGTAGCATTAGCACCTTCAGAAATTTTTACAAAATCAAAATACAAAC
Source organism: Polaribacter pacificus (assembly GCF_038024035.1). Lineage (NCBI taxonomy): Bacteria > Pseudomonadati > Bacteroidota > Flavobacteriia > Flavobacteriales > Flavobacteriaceae > Polaribacter > Polaribacter pacificus. The sequence goes on along the minus strand of NZ_CP150664.1, from coordinate 1,361,049 downwards.
CCACTAAATATGGCAATTAAACACAGTTCAGAAATTAACTTTACAATTGGTCTTGATGAGAATAAAATTCCAGAGGCTATTACATGGAAAGCAGAAGATGGAGGTGTAGATTCAAAAAGCTCTAAAGCTATTATGATTTCTGTTTGGGATCATATAGAGAAAGATACATTGCGAATGGATTTATGGACAAAAGATATGCCCGTAGATGAGATGAAACAATTTTATCACCAGACCTTAGTTTCTATGGCTGCTAGTTTTGAGCGCGCTACCGATGATCAAAAAATGAGTGCAACCATGCGTGATTTTTGTGATTATTTCGCAGAAAAGCTAGAATTAAATAAATAGGGGAAATCCCTAAATTTACTACTAAATTATTTTTTTCCGATTTATAATTAGTACATTGCTGCCATATTAATCTCAAAACCCCCCTATTATGAGAGCAGTTAAATTTTTATTTGTTTGCAATTTTATTGCACTTTTTTTAATGTCGTGTTCAGAACAAGAAGATTCTGTAGTTTTTTACTCTCAAGATACGATAACCAATACGCTAGTTTTAAAACATACTGGAACGTCTCAAGCACCAGTAACGATATTAGAAGATTCTTCTGATATGACGCTTACTAATTCTCCTATATTTAGTGATAACACTTCTTATTTAGAAGAATTAGAAGTAACCAAGTTTAGTTATAAAATTAAAGAACTTCAAGGTGATGCAATGTGTCTTGCTAAGGTGCAAATATTTATAGGATCTACTCCTGTTACAGATTTTATCAATCTTAAAAGTTTTGATTCTAAAAATATTAATACCAGTTATTCTATTGATGATGATCAAGTTATTTCTCAAATTCTTTCGAGTCTTAAAAATAATGAGAATGTAACATTTCTATGTAGAGAGCACAATTCAGATAATAAGCCAATGCATGTTGAAATCGAATTTAATACAGAAATAAAAGGAACATTTGTTGATTAGTTCTTTTTGTTTAAAGTTGATTAAAGAAAAAAACCTGTAAGAAATTACAGGTTTTTTAGGTATTGGGGAGAAAAAAATTATTGTTTCGTAATCTTAAGTTTTTGCCCTAAGAAAATTGAGTTATTCGTTAATTGATTAATTGATTTTAGCGCATTTACAGAGATATGGTAGCGCAATGCTATAGAATAAAGTGTGTCTCCTTTTTTAACAGTGTGATACAGCTGTTTTATGATCTTAATCTTTTGTCCTACAGATATAACAGCATCCTCTTTTAGATTATTATCAGTCAATAGTCTCTCTAAGCTAATTTTATTTGCTAGGGATATTCTGTATAAGTTTTCCCCCTTTTTAACTTCATGAATACTTGTTGAAAAGTCAGAGCTACTACTAGGTTTAATGGTTTTCGCTATCTGTTTAGGCTTCTCGATTTCAATTTCGTTTAATTGATTAAAATCATTTTCAGAAATAGGTTTGATCTCAACTCTTCTATTTAGCTGTCTACTACCTTGTGTTTCGTTGCTGTATTTTGGTCTTTCCTCTCCATAACCAATAGCTTTTAATCTGTTACTGTCAATTCCAGATTTTATAAAATAGGCTTTTACTTGGTTGGCTCTTTTTTGTGATAGGGACAAATTGTATGTATTACTGTTTGTATTATCAGTATGTCCTTCAATTACAAATTTTGAAATAGCGTCGTTTTTCATGATGCTAATAATTTCATCTAGGGTAGCGTAAGAAACTTCTTTTAAGTGGTCGCTATCTGTTTCAAAGTAAATACTCGCAGCAAGTACATTAATTTGCTGATGAATTAC